>CAMYMI010000001.1 GCA_947259415.1 uncultured Ectothiorhodospiraceae bacterium
TGAGGGCTTGGGGATAGCGTCCCCATAGAAAAGCCGAATATACGTACCCGTCTGATATCTGAAACAGGGCCCTCGCTAATAGGGAGGAGTCCATATACATATCGGACAACCGAATACTAACAGTGCATCAACTTTCTAGCTTCAGTTATTAATGAATTACAGACAATTCTGTAAATTCTATGCCCGCTATCCAGCGCGCGTTTATCTACACTTGTCTCAATTGTTGTATTTTGATCATCTGTTGATCTGGATCAATAAAAGTTATTTGTTATGAACTATTCATTTATATATACAGCCAAAATATCAATATGGCAGGCAATCATTAATACTGATAAAGGAGGTAAGACATGGTTTACAAACAATTATCAATACTTGCTCTTACACTTAGTATTGTGACCAGTGCGTTTGCTGGTAAAGGTGGCCCAACAGTTGCTGGTATGTGGACAGGCAATGGCCAGGCTATTTACATGTATGGAACGATTGTTGATATTGAGGTCAATGAAGCCTCTTTATACCAGAAAGGTAAGTTTGTTTACGGCGATACACAGATCACTATAAAAATAGATGATGAGGTTGTTGCAACACAATCAGGAAACATGAGCGGATTCATTCAAGGAAATACGATCAAAGGAACCTTTGGCGGTTGCGATTCAACAATACCTCCTGTGTGCGCTGGAGCGGCAATCCTGGAAGGCAAAATAACTGGAAAAACGCTGAGTGGAACTGTAATTGATTTGAGTGATGGCAGTACAGGTATGATAACCCTAAAAAAAGTTAGCGACTGATTCTTTAAGTAGTGCATAATAACGGCGGCCTTTAGGTCGCCGTTTATTTTCAATGTGTACGTCCAAGTTTGGCCGACAGTAGCCAACTAGGGAACCCCGCGCTAGCGGGGTTTTCTGTTTGTGGGAAGGTCTGATTCTGGCCGTAATCGGAAGTAACCAGGTTAATACTTGAGTGATTTACTCGGATGAACACCTCCGACCCTACCCGGAAGTTAAGCATCGTAGCTTGAATATCAGAAAGGCCAGCGAAAACGGTCATTCCTCTAAGTGTTTGATCCTTAGCCGATCCGAGAACTGGCATATAGCGCCGGTGCGCTATAACCTCGTCGTAGCGACTCAAGCGCATGTTCAATATTGACAGCGAAACGTGCAGTGAATGCGACGACGCTGTCAAGGTCATTGCCTGCATCGAAAACCCAGAGGTCATTAAGAAGATCCTGACGTACCTGGAAGAAAAATTGCTGACGCGAACTGCGCTCCTGTTGCTGGGCAGTCGAGCGCCGCCGCAGTCCAGCCTGTTCGGCTGATTCAAGGAAGCATTCCCGTTCAACCAATGTTGCTGCATTGCGCAGATGCAACAGGATCTCGATTGGCCTGGAGGCATGAATTGGTTGGGGAAAGGGAAAATGACCGGAATCCATTCAGATCAGCGCGCCCATTTCAAACAAGATTTCGGTATGATTAGACTGGAAAGCAGTGGTAGCAATTGCTCAATGGGTATGAGTTTTAGGGGAAAGCGCGTTAATCCGTCCTATACTCATCTGAAGATTTTGGAAAGAAACACAGATTTCTGATGCACATACTTGCAATTGATTTCGACGGGGTGATCTGCGATAGCGCGCGAGAAGTATTCGCGGTCAGCCTCAAGGCCTATGCATCGATAAACCCTGGATCCAGGATTATTCTGGATATCGAGCAACCTTGTAACCAACCATCATGGCTGTCCGCTCATCTCCTAACCGAGCCAGTGTTCCAGCGCTTTTTACAGCTCATGCCGCTTGGCAATCGCGCCGAGGATTATGGCGTGGTGTTGGAAAGCATAGAACGAAATACACCGATCACGGATCAAGTGTCATACGATGCCTTCCACGCCACACTGGCCCCATCGTGGCTCGATGAATTCCACAGACTGTTCTATGAACAACGGGCAGTACTTCGCTCCGATCTAGAAGGTTGGCTGGCACTGCACTCGCTGTACGGGTGGTTCGTTGACTTGCTGGAACAGCGTGCAGGACGAGCGCAATATGCCATCGCAACGGCAAAGGACAGCGAATCGGTTGATATTTTGCTCCATCATTTCGGAATTTCCGGTCTTTTCGAACCCGAACTGATCCTGGACAAAAATACCGGCGAAGATAAAGCGGACCACCTTGAGGAACTTGCCCGCCATACCGAGGCAGGTTTTGAGGATATCACATTCGTGGACGACAAAGTGCGTCATCTGCTTGCTGTCATTCACCTTGGTGTGCGACCAATACTGGCCGGTTGGGGATACAACACACAACGAGAACACACAACCGCCGTACAACACGGTCTCGCCGTGGCTGACTTCGACAACGCAGATAATCTGCTGTTTGGCGATTCAGATAGCGCAGTGCTTCACTTCAAGTAATCGGATCGGTAACAGGCCAAGGATTATGCGAAACCGACTCTGGGCGATCTCGACCTACTACAACTATTCAGCCTCGCCTTATCGAACATCCAATCTCCGGATGTTCCGTCAAAAGCTGCAGATACCCCTTATTCTGGTTGAATACTCGTTGAACGAGCAATTCAGACTGGGGCCAGAGGTGGCCGATATCCATGTTTCGATAAGCGGGAGCTCACTCCTCTGGCAAAAAGAAAGGCTGCTAAACCAGGCGCTACAGCATATACCTGACGATTGTGAAGCCATCGCATGGATCGATGGCGATCTGATTTTCCCCTGCGCGGAGTGGGTTGATGACTGTCTTAATAAACTGTCTAGATATCGGATGGTGCAGCTTTTCGACAAAGTTATACATTTGCCCGAAGGCACCGTCGATTACACACAACACAGATCTGATCAGCTGTTCTTTGAACAAGGCCTGGCGGCATCAATCAGGGACGGAGCTGAAGTTGACGACGTTCTCTATGTCAAACCCGAACGGCTCAAGGGCCAGATCGTAAATGGCATGGCATGGGCGGCAGATCGAGCGTTGCTTGAGACCACTGGATTTTACGACGCCTGTATCGTTGGTGGTGGAGATACTGCCATTGCCGCGGCCGCCTTCGGGAAATTCGATGCCGCGATCCAGTGGCACTGCATGAATACCTTCCAAAGAGAATACTATCTGACATGGGCCCGCAGGTTCTGGAAGGAAGTTCACGGCAACGTTACAGCTCTCGATCAGGACATTTATCACCTCTGGCATGGAACCATGAGTGCCCGCCGTTCTGGCCACCGTCATCAAGGGCTATCGAAGACTGGTTTCAATCCGGCGACGGATATAAGAATAGATAAGAATGGCGCCTGGGCCTTAAAAGACAGGAACCCCGGCCTGCGTGCGTTTCTGAATGAATATTTTGGAGCAAGAGATAACGCCGGGAAACTGGATGTCGGCTAAAACCCTAAGTCACTGCTACGTGATCGCCGGCAGTTGACAACCGGAAGATGCAATTAACTGGTAGAACGACGCCATGTAGATAAGCTCGGCAGTATGATAATGCATGGCATCAACACATATGACATGAACGGTTTGTTCAACGGATTTGGGCTCTGCGGTGAGCAGGAAGCTTGGCACACCAAGACTTGCAGCTTCGGAATTCGCGCTCACAATGGATCTGGCACTTGCCCCGTCACTGGAACACGAAAACCCGATCAACACTGCGCTGTGGCGGCGGGAGTCCGATGCCAGCGTCTTCTGAACCCAGCTTGTCAGCCACGATTCAACGCCCTCCTCGCAAGCAACTGCAGTGGAATGGGATAGATTCGTGGGCGACAGTGCAAATTTTTCGGTGAGCCTGTTAACGTCCGATGCAGCGTGTTGAGCGACCGCGAGATTTCCCCCATTGCCTATAAACAGAACTAATTCCGCTGCCTTGAACTTTTCTTCCAGGAGACCCCAGCTCGGTGTTGATACGAGAGCGGCAACTTTACCTGGAATTTCGTTGATCTCAGGTACTTGAATTGGCATATTTTAGGTATAGTAACAATCTCTCCGAACACCCGGAGCGAGTATAGATGAGTCCCACACGTGTCGCAATAGAATCCGCTTCGGCATTAACCAGCATTGAGAATATCCGGGAAGCGCTGTCTGCGGAAGGTATTGTAGTAACAGACGGATTGCCACAGGGAGTCGACCATCGTATTAAATTCCTCCGGGAGGCACAGATCATTGTCGCGGGGTCCCAAAAATATCCAGCGCCTATCCTGGAGAATTTACCCGATCTCAGGTTGATAATTCGTTTTGGCACGGGATTCGACAATGTTGACCTGGAATATGCCGCCTCACGCAATATAAAGGTGGCTATTACTCCCGGTGGTATCCCGCAGGCTGTTGCACAACACACGATGGCACTCATCAATGAACTGTGTATTCGGGTCTATGGTAAGAATCTTCCGATAATCGGCCACCCACTCATTCTGGGTATCATCGGAATGGGTCGCATTGGTTCACAGCTGGCGGAACTTGCGCGGCCCTTCTTTGCATCCATCATGTGGTGCCGGTACCGGCGAGATGATTTTGACTATGTCCCGGACGCAAGCTCGCCTGATTGTGCAAGCTTCCGGCAGTTACTCGAAAATGCGGATGTTATTTCGCTGAATCTGCCCCTGAATAAAGGGACGCTAGGTATGATCGGCCATATGCCCATTAATATGCTGAAGAAGAAACTCATCCTGGTGAATACCGCACGACAAAAACTTGTGGATGTGGACACTATCCTGATGGCTTTAGACCAGGGAACGCTGGGGGGCTTCGGTATGGATTTCGAGCCGGATGGCCAGCCTGGCATCGAACTGGCACAGCACAGCAATGTTGTGCTGACACCACATATCGCGGCCAAAACACCGGAAGTGTTAAAACAAACGGCCACGGAGGTCGTTGACAGCATAATCGCCTATGCGCACGGCGATATTTCCAGACTCAAACAGGTTTACCCTACATGACTGGCCTGCACGACCCGCTCCCCGGTTTGCACTTGCCTGCCGAGCAACAGGCCATTCGCAAGAAATGCTTTCTTGATTGCGAGGCTTGCATCCCGTTCCCAGAAGACGCCACAGTTCAGCCGATCACTGCCCGGTTCGAGCGAGTGGCCGAGTCCTTACCTCATCATATAGCGCTGAAGTCGCTCACCAGGACACTGACTTACCAGGAGCTCGATCGGGAAACCAATGGCCTCGCACATCACCTGATCAAACGTGGGCTAAAGAGTGGTGAAACAGTCGGTCTCTTGTTCGACAATGGCGTCGACGCCGTTGTGGCACAACTTGGAGCGTTAAAAGCCGGCGCTGTACGAGTAGAGCTCGATGTGTCCTTCCCCGAGGCTCGGCTTCGGCATATTCTCGGTCACGCAGAAATACGTGTCCTCATTACCACCGGTCAATACCTTGCCCCGGCAGAGCAGCTGGCGGGGCCGAACACAGAAATTATCAATCTCGATGATCTTGAACCCGGTGGATGTAAAACGGCCCCCCACCTGTCCCTGCAGCCGGACATGAGCGTCACGCTCATGTACACCTCCGGCTCTACCGGACAACCCAAAGGGATTGTGCGAAATCATATGAACGAACTGCATTCGGTCATGCGGGTGACCAATTCGGTTGGCCTAAGCATACATGATCGCCTGATTTTTACCCGATGCAGCGTCGCCATGCCCTTACACGCCCTGTTAAACGGTGCAACCTACTATCCCGCTGATCTCGCACATAACGGCGACCTGATCGCTCTCGCGGACTGGATACGCGATGAGAAAATCACCGTATACCGTTCCGCTGTATCCACGTTTCGGGCCTTCACACGCACCCTCAAAGACACCGATAGGTTTCCGGACCTTCGATTGATCATCCTTCAAGGCGAGCCCGTGTATCGCGCCGATGTTGATGCCTATCGAAACCATTTTTCTGATCAGTGCATACTCGTTAGCTCATTAGGACTATCTGAACTCGGTGACTACGCGCACTATTTCATCGACAAGGCAAGCAGCGTACCGGAGTCCACAGTACCGGGTGGCTATCCACTGACAGATACCGACATCATATTGCTCGAGAATACTGAAGAGTGCGTCGCTGAAAATTCTCAGGGAGAAATCGGAGTTCAAGGCCCATACGTAAACGTCAGCGCCTGGCGTCGCCCCGATCTCGACGTAAAAATGTATTGCAAAAACCTGAAGCCGCTGACTTATCGAACAGGCGATATGGGCTCGCTTCGCAATGACGGCTGCGTGCTTCACCTGGGTCGAAAAGACTTTCAGATAAAGGTACGCGGTAATCGGGTAGATCTTGCTGAAGTAGAAGCGGCTTTGCTTGAACTGGACGGCATCGCACAAGCTGCCGCAATTGGCCACACGGATACACACGGTGACGTGCAATTGGTTGCCTATATCGTAGCGGATCCGAGCGGTATAGTCGTGACAGAAGCAATCCGGGAAATACTTAAAACAATCCTGCCTGAATATATGATCCCGGCACTATTTGTACAAATGGAAAACTTGCCGCTAACGTTGACCGGGAAGCTTGACAAGCGATCCCTCCCTATACCGGATAATATCAGATCGTCACTTGAAACTGATTTTCGTGAACCTCAAGGAATCGTCGAGGAGTATATTGCGTCAGTCTGGAAAGACGTGCTCCAGATTGAGCGGTTAGGAATTGATGACCTGTTTCTGGAGTTGGGCGGCGATTCGTTAAAGGCCATGATGATAATAGCCCGAGTGATAGACGGATTTGAAGTAGACATATCTCGCAGAACTTTGTTCGATATGCTGATAGGTGCGGGTACTATTGGGCAAATGGCTGACATAATGGAAAAACACTATCTTCAATCTCTAGACCAAATTGATAAACATGATTTGCAGTACCGCGACCCGGATTCCGGGCCCGATACTGCGAAGTAGAGAGTAACTGGCATGCATCGACTATGGGCTATCACATCCTACTTCAACCCGGCCGGCTTCAGTAGTCGGTTGGCAAACTATCGTGTATTTCGTGAGCGGCTTGGTGTGCCGCTCCTTGTGGTGGAGATGTCGTTTGATGGCAGTTTCACATTGACAACGGACGATTGTGACATTCTCCTGCAGTTGCATGGTGGGGATGTGATGTGGCAAAAGGAGCGTCTGCTAAACATTGCATTAAGTCACCTGCCCGACGAATGCGACAAGGTCGCGTGGATCGACTGCGATGTGGTGTTCGAAGCCGATAATTGGGCGAAGTTGATCGCCGATGCGCTGGATCGATTTGCACTGGTGCACCTGTATGGACATCGCGTCAACCTGCCGCGTGACCTGATGCCGGAGGACACGCTGGCCGACACAGCAGTAGAGACACCCTCTGCAATCTACAAGCTGACGCGTGGCGATGCGACCGATGATGATTTTCGCCGTGCAGGGGCACCGGTTCAGGTAAATTCGACTGTCGGCTTGGCGTGGGCCTCGCCCCGTGAAGTTCTAGAGCGTCATAACTTATACGATGCCTGTATCCTTGGCGGAGGTGACCGCGCGATTGTCGGGGCTGCATTGGGCCGGTTTGACTACAGCATCGACGCGTTGAAGATGACTGACCGACAAGTAGATCATTTTCTGGCATGGGCCCGACCTTACTATGAAACTGTGCAAAATCGCGTCGGCTATATCCAGGGGCGCTGTTTCCATCTCTGGCACGGGGATCTGCGCGACAGGCGATACGATCAGCGTCTTGATGCGCTGAGCCAGTATGCATTTGATCCGTACTCGGACATTACTATGGACAACAATACCCTGTGGCGGTGGTCGTCTGATAAGCCCGAGTTGCATCAATACGTGCGCTCTTATTTTGACAGCCGAAACGAAGATGGCCGAATGTGTTAGATCAACAAAAGGGCGTTTATGCTTCCTATACGCTCAAGCGCTTCCCGGTGGATAAGCTCAAGCTCGACCGCACCTTTATTACCGGCCTGCCCTACGATAAAGACGACGTGGCTATCTCTCACTCGATTATCGACGTCGCTCATAACCTGGGCCTGACCACCATCGCCCAAGGCGTAGAAACCAAAGCCAGCAACGCTACCTTGAATCGTTCGGCTGCCCTCAGATGCAAGGCTACCTGTTTGCCCGCCCGTTACCGGAAGGTGGAATCGAGACTTTACTGCCACTGGCCAACATCAGCGAAGAAACGGCCTGACGACAAGCCTGACAGCGCCTTACAATGGTGCTGTCAGGCTTGTGATCATTACGAGGGCTATCCATTGTTGATCCGTTAATCCACAATAGCCGCCAGACTGTTTCTCAGGACACTCTTTCCCATGCTTACTGCCACCCTGCACGGTGCCGGTCGTTTTGCACAACACCTGCTACACGCCTGGCTGAATGAGCCAGACCATTATCGCCTGCAACATCTCTGTGATGAAAAGCTCAGTCTGGACACTCTGGCCGACCTGCTTAGCAATCACGACAAGCTCGACTTCAGCGCCGCCTGTCCGTCCATTGAAGCGGACTACCTGGCATTGACCGACAGCCACGGCCAGCGCCATCGGCTGCGCTGGAGTAACTCACTGGACTGCGCAGGTGACAGCCAGCTCTGGCTGGAGTGCTCCGGCCGTCACAGTCGTGCCACCAATGCCCGTCATTTCCACACCGGCCGCACCCGTCATGTACTGGTATCAGCGAGCTGTCCCGGCGCTGACCAGATCCTGATTATGGGTTTCAATCACAGCGACTATCGAACCGATGCAGCGGTGATTTCCTATGGTTCCTGCACCGTGAATGCGTTCATACCACTGGCACAGCATCTGTATCTGCAGCGCAACTGGCATCAGGCACAGGTAGAGGTGATTCATAACAGCCCGACCCATGCCAACCTGCACCAGCCCCGTCGTCAGCACTGCACCTTGCAGGATATGGCACCGCAGCTGCTGCCCTGGCTGGCCCCCGAGCAGCTGCATGTCAGTTACACCCTGATTCCCTGGCAGGGGCCGTCCCTGATCAACATGCGTTTCGAGCTGGCCCGGCCGGTCTATGCGCATGAACTGACCGACCTGCTGGCCCCATTGCAATCGCTGTACCACTTTGCTCCGCAAGACACCGGCCTGAATCCGGTTATCAACAGCCGCTACAACGCCGAATTTCCGCTATCAGAGATCGAGCTAAGCGGCCACTGGCTGACCCTGAAGGGCTACTTTGATAACGAGAATTCAGCCTATCGTTACCACCAGCTGATACAGCATATCTGTCAGCAGTGAGCCGCCCGAGTACGAGGAATTCAGGGGACAGTACACTTATTTTAACCAGCAGACCCTGTCATCCGAGCCCCCCTTTCGGCCAGGCCAAGCAAGCTTCAGCGTACGACCTGTAATTAAGTATACTTTCCCTGGAATTCCATGAGACAGAAACAGGCGCAGGAACAATTGCGTTACCGTAACATAATGGTCTGGGATGGATTGATGGTCGTTCTACTGTTCGCATTCTGGGGGCCTTTCTTCGCTTCAATGTTTGCGGGCAGCTAATTCGCCTCTACTCAGTTGCGCGTGACGGCAGCTAAATGTCTTTTTCTGGCCGATCTCAGAAGTCCTGTTGGATAATTCCTGACTATTTAACTCAGATGATCACTACCAACCCAAATTCGACATTCACGGCTGACATCCGATAGCCGTAATTCCTCACTCTGTGACATTATGCCGCACCTATTATAATGTATTACTTATATAGGTATGGTATAATATTAATGGAAGCTAAATTATTGAGTGATTGTCAGAAACCAGATGGAGACTGAACAAGATCAATCATGAAAGTGAGATTCCTTAACGGAGATGGAGCAGCGTCATGGTTAATAAGAGCAATTGTTGTTGTCGATTAAGGGCAAATCTTTTGTTATTTGTATTAGTGCTGCTGGGCGTTGTTAGTGCGGCTGCAGATGCCAATTGGACGCAAAGGTTTTTGTCCCCCGAATCCTTCATGATGTTCGTTTTTCCATTGGCATCCTTGCTGTTGTTTATAGGTGTTATCGTCTTATCCGAGCTGAAAGATTCTTGCGATTTGATGTCGGGAAAGGGCTCGTAGAGTTGATATCAAGTAGTCCCTGGGATTTAGACTCGACTGAACAGACTGCATTCCAGATAACAAAAACAGACCCTATAGATATTTTTAACTAGAACGGCTCCGGAAGGAGCCGTTTTATTATGATGAAGAATATCCTATGTGGCAGAAAGTAGACGTTTAAGCATTCAGGAATACGTCAGACTTTGGATCATTTTTTTAGTATCCGTTAGGACAAGGACATGCATAAGCTATCTTCGGGTGGCCTGTGCCTTATTGATGTTTCTCCATCCACTCTCGGGCAAGTTTCTGAGCCTCTGAAATCTGAACGGTGTTCATCTTATTAGCAACAATATCTCTATAGGTGGTTCCTTCTGATAAACCGTTTTCACTGGCGATTTTGAACCACATATATGCTTGCACATAGTTTAGCGGAACACCTCCGCCATTGCCGTACATAACGCCTAAATTAAATTGCGCACCGGTATCACCCTGTTCAGCCGCCTTGCTGTACCACTTCATCGCTTCCTTGGGATCAGGTGCAACACCATGGCCATCATCATACATATTGCCCAGGTTAAATTGCGCTTTGACATGACCCTTTATGGCGGCCTTGCGATACCATTTCACTGCTTCCTTGTAATCCCGCGGGACACCATAACCTGCGTGGTACATTATGCCCAGGTCGAATTGTGCAGAAGCCATGCCCTGCTCAGCGGCCTTCCGGAACCACTTTATCGCTTCCTTGTAGTCTTGCGGTACATCCTGGCCCTTGGCGTTAATAAGGCCTAACCTGTATTGAGCATCGGCATCATCCTGTTCAGCCGCCTTGCGGTACCACTTCACTGCTTCCTTGGAGTTCCGCGATACACCGTGGCCTTTTTCGTACATTAGGCCAAGGTTGAACTGCACATTGGCATGACCCTGTTCGGCAAGCGGTCGCCATTCCCGGAGCGCGGTCTTATAGTCCCCTTTTTGGGCTGCCACATACCCCTCATCAAACCCGCTCCACGCCAGCCCATGGGCTGCCAGCAGAAGCAACAAAACGGGCATTCTGATTATTTTCATAATTCCCCCTGGTAGATGGGATCAATTATATCGCAGGTATGGATTGCCTTACCCTTGATTCAACAGTCCGTTTCAGGAGATTCAGGCCGTTGGAAAAAAGTCTATTCCTGAACACTAAGTGTACCGATCCAACTAACGAAAGCTTAATCCGGGGATGTGGTTGTCGCTCTACAGCGCTGCGCACTGTGCTTTAGCTGCAAGGATAATGGGGAATGTCCTCCATTTGACATTCAGGCGCCTGCGACCGTCATCTGTTCGATCAGCACCGAGCCGCTCCGTACATTGCCACGCAGGTCCATATCATTGCCGATCTCGGCAATCCCCATGAACATGTCTCTGAGATTTCCAGCCACAGTGATCTCGTCCACGGGGTACCGAATCTCGCCGTTTTCCACCCAGAAGCCGGCCACACCGCGCGAGTAGTCACCGGTCAGGATGTTCACCCCGAAGCCGATTACCTCGGTCACCAGCAGACCGGTATCCATTGCGCGCAGCAGACCCGGCAGGTCCTTGTCACCCGGGTCAACGATCAGGTTGCGTACACCGCCGGCATTGGCGGTGGTCTCCATCCCCAGCCGGCACGCGGAATAACTGTCCAGTACATAGCCCTGCAGCACACCATCCAGTACCAGATCGCGCGCCAGGGTGGCGACCCCCTCGCTGTCGTAAGGGGCACTGCCCAATGCCTTTTTCAGCAGGGGCTGTTCATGGATATGCATGAAATCCGGAAATACCTGTTTACCGAGGTGGTCTACCAGGAAGGAAGACTTGCGGTAGAGACTGCTGCCCTTGACAGCACTGATAAAGCTGCCAAACAGACCGCGTGCGACGTCGGCGGCAAAGATGACCGGAGCCTGACGCGTGTTCAAGCGCCGGGTTCCCAGGCGCCTTACAGTTCGCTCCCCGGCCATGCGACCGACCTCGATGGGAGTTTCCAGATCGTGGTAATCGCGTGCGGTCGCATACCAGTGATCGCGCTGCATCTCATCGCCCTGCCTGCCCACTACGGAACAACTCAGGGTGTGACGACTGGTACGGTAGCCGCCCAGGAAGCCATGGCTGTTGGCCGACACCCGCATGCCGGCATAGCTGGAAAGCGTCCCTCCCTCGGAATTCACGATACGCGCATCCACGGCGCGCGCCGTGGCCTCGCAGTCACGCGCCAGCTCGATGGCCTGGTCGACGCCGAGTTGCCAGGGGTGATACAGGTCCAGGTCAGGGATGACGGTTGCCATTCGAGCTTCATCCGCCAGGCCGGCACAGGGGTCCACGCTGGTATAACGGGCGATGTCGCAGGCCGCCTGCACAGTGGCGCGGATGCTGGCAGGCTCGAAATCCGCGGTGCTTGCCGAACCCTTGCGATGATCGAAATAGACTGTCAGACCCAGCCCCCGATCACGGTTGTACTCCAGGGTCTCCGGCTCGCCCAGACGGACGGTCACGGAAAGGCCAGTATCAATGCTGACGCCGGCCTCCACGCCATCGGCGCCCAGCTGTTGCGCCTGCGCAATGATATCGTGCACCATCTCCTCCAGCTGCGATTGCTGCGGAAATTCCGGTTCGTTTGCTGCATTCTGGATATCAGGCATGATTATTCCCTGCGAAATGGCGAGGATTCTACCGGTCGCACCCTGACCAGACAAATCCAACCGAAACCGTTATCCTTCATCATGATTCAACATGCCATGGCACCCCATGCACGATACCGATTTCGAGAAAGATGCAGTCATCAGCAAATCCCAGCGCAAACGCGACATGATCGCGCTGCAGCGACTTGGCGAGGAGCTCCTCGATTTCGATGCTGCTGCCCTGAACCAGCTGGAGCTGCCGGAAGGTCTGCTGGACGCCATCAAGACAGCGAAAAAGATTCATGCACACGGGGCGCGCAAGCGCCAGCTGCAGTACATCGGAAAACTGATGCGCACTATCGATACCGATCCTGTCCGTGCAGCGGTCGAGGCCCGGCGTCACCAGCAAGCCACCAACACCCGGGAGTTTCAGCTGCTCGAGGAGCTACGCGAGGCACTCATCAGTGAGGGGGATGCCGCCCTGGCAACACTGCTTGAGCATTTCCCGACCGCCGACCGCCAGCATATTCGCAAGCTGGCGCGCCAGGCGCGCAAGGAACGGGAGTTGAACCAGCCCTCCAGGGCGGCACGCCGCCTGTTCCGCGAGCTGCGGGAACTGCAGGGAAACTCCTGATCAGCCAGCCCGGTTCCCTGCAAACCGTTTACGGATAAAAACCGGCCACATCGAAAACAGGCATATGCACCGTTAGCGGCAAGCACACCTTGTCGCTATCTGAGTAGTTCGCGGATGACCTGCTCGACTTCGGGATGATTGAAAACCCTCAGGCTGAGCCCCGACTCCTCTACAGGCCACGACAGCAGACCGCTGCCGGCATCACGGTGTTGTTGCACCTCGCCGCACCACCCGTAATCCACATCCACATGTCCAGAAAGAGAACCAACTATGCCAGTCCCGGGATTCTGCGATCACCGTGGGCAGCGCGCAGGAGATTGTACATGTCAGCAAACCCTTGTTTCAGGCACTGGTCCCGCCAACGGTGAGTTCATCGATCAACAGGGTCGGTTGCCCGACACCGACGGGGACGCTCTGCCCTTCCTTGCCGCAGGTGCCGACACCGGAATCCAGTTCGAGATCATTGCCGACCATGGAGACCTGTTTCAGCACATCCGGCCCGTTGCCGATCAGGGTCGCCCCCTTGACCGGGCGGGTGACCTTGCCCTTTTCAATCAGGTAGGCCTCGCTGGCGGTGAAAACAAACTTACCCGAGGTGATGTCCACCTGGCCGCCGCCGAAATTGACCGCATACAGGCCTTTATCAACGGACTGGATGATCTCATCGGGATTGTGTTCGCCGGCCAGCATGTAGGTATTGGTCATACGTGGCATCGGCAGGTGCGCGTAGGATTCACGCCGGCCATTGCCGGTCGGGGCCACCCCCATCAGACCGGCATTGAGACGGTCCTGCATATAGCCCTTGAGGATACCGTTCTCGATGAGCACCGTGCTTTGTGTCTTGATGCCCTCGTCATCGACGTTCAGGGAGCCGCGCCGGCCCTGCATGGTCCCGTCATCCACCACCGTGCACAGGGGCGAGGCCACCTGCTCGCCGACGCGCCCGGCAAAGGCCGACGTACCCTTGCGGTTGAAGTCTCCCTCCAGCCCATGGCCGATTGCCTCGTGCAGCAGGACCCCGGGCCACCCCGGGCCCAGCACCACCGGCATGCTGCCCGCCGGGGCATCTACCGCTTCCAGGTTGACGAGGGCCTGGCGCACCGCCTCGCGCGCGTAACCCAGGGCACGCTCCTGTTCCAGGAAGAATGCATATTCCGTACGCCCCCCACCCCCGGCGCTGCCCTGTTCGCGGCGGCCGTCCTGCTCGACGATCACGCTGACGTTGATACGGATCAGTGGACGCACATCGGCCGACAGAGTGCCGTCACTGACCGCCACCATCATGACCTCGTGCACACCCGCGAGACTGACTACAACCTCGCTGACACGCGGGTCCTGGCAACGTGCCTCGGCATCCACGTCCCTGAGCAACCGGACCTTCGCATCGGCCGACATGCGCTCCAGCGGATCCAGTGCCGGGTAGAGGATGTTGGCGTCACCCCGGTGCCAGGCCTGCAGGCTGCTTTCTGTGCCGCGTTTTGCGATAGCGCGGGCCGCCTCCGACGCCTGCAACAGGGCCGGCATCATGATCTCGTCAGAATAGGCAAACCCGGTCTTGTCACCGCTGATGGCCCGGACGCCGGCACCCTGTTCGATACTGTGGGTACCTTCCTTGACGATGCCGTCCTCCAGCACCCAGGATTCGTAGCGCGTCGACTGGAAATAAAGATCTCCGCTGTCCACTGCATGCCCGAGCAACTGGCCAAACAGCCGGTCAAGATCATTTTCATCGATACCCGCGGGGACCAACAGGCGCTGGCGTGCGATATCAATATTGGACGTACTCATTATGCGATCACACTGACTGGCTTACTCGCACTGCAGTCGGCGGTGGTTGATACTGGGGAAATTGCGACGTGCACTCTCCAGCCGCTCCAGGTCGATACTGGCGCAGACTACGCCAGGTCCGCGCGACAGGCTGTTCAGGACGATGCCCCAGGGATCGACGATCATGCTGTGCCCGTGGGTTTCGCGCCCGTTGAGGTGATAGCCGCCCTGGCCGGCGGCCACGACATAACAGAGGTTCTCGATGGCACGCGCCCTGACCAGGACCTCCCAGTGTGCCCGCCCGGTTATCGCCGTGAATGCCGCGGGCATGACCACGATTTCCATGCCTGCGCTCAGCTGCTGCCGAAACAGTTCCGGGAAACGCAGGTCGTAGCAGATTGCGATACCCATGCGCCCAAAGGGACTGTCTATGACCACCACCTCATTATCGGGCTCGATGGTCTCGGATTCCGTGTATTGCTCTTCGCTATCCACCAGTTCCACATCGAACAGATGAATCTTGTCATAGCGGGCAACCTGCTTGCCCATGTCGTCATATACCAGGCAGGCCGCGCGCACCTTGTCCCTGGCATTGGCCTCCAGCGGAATGGTGCCGCCCACCAGCCAGATGCCGTGACGCGCCGCCTGCTCAGCCACGAAGGCCTGGATCGGACCATCACCCTCCGGTTCACGGACCTCGACCTTGTCACGCTCAGAATTGCCCATGATGGCGAAGTTCTCCGGCAGCACCACCAGCTTCGCCTCGCGGCTGGCCGCCTCTTCGATCAGGCGCTCCGCTTCCAGTAGATTGGCGCCCACATTGGGTCCCGAGGCCATCTGAATACATGCAACAACAGTCATTGCTCTATCAATCCTGCCAACAGAATCACTTCCCGTACTCCCTGATAGCGGCCTGCCGCAGAGAGACAAGCTAATTATTTGATCAACTGTGAGAATACCACAGATGTCTTGCCAGCCATGGCGCTGCGTCGCCTGATCGCGGCACTCACTCGATATCCTCGGATTCAGGGGTGACGGTCTCTATTGCCGGACTCGCCAGCTTGGTATACACCGGGTCCGACCAGGGTCCGGTGACGGAATAGCTGGTGTGGGCAAAACTTGTCATCCCCTCGATCTCCTTGCCCAATAGCTTGTCCGCAACCAGCAATGCAGCACCCACGACCGGCCCGCCCGCGATGGCCCCCGCCAGAGGCAGGCTGGAGCCGACGCGCGGAATCACGGTGACCAGTTCATCATAGTCCTTTGCCGCGAGGCCCACGCGCCCCGCTATCTCAATCCGGGCAGCGGGACCCTCGATGGTCAGGTCGCTGGTTTGGGCATCCCCGCCTGTCAATGTGAAATTGCCCTCGATCCGGTCAAACGTGAAGCCCTTCTTGAACAGGTCGCTGAAGTCAAGCAGCAGCCTGCGCGACAGGGTATGCAGGCTGAGCAGGCCGAGTACGCGCCCGGCCCCGGGCTCGACATCCAGTAATTGTCCGTCCTTGATCAACAGATAGAGGTTCCCGTTGACACGCTCCGGCAGAAAGTCCCAGGGGTCACCCTGCCAGCTTGCCCTGAGCGACCCCGACAAACTGCCGCCGGAGACATTTTCTTTGTAGTCGAAGGCCTCCAGCAAGGTCTCCAGCATGCCGTCGCTGTAGGTAATATTGAAGCGCGAGATGGACTGGCCATCGACCTGCTCCCAGTCACCCATCATGCGCAGATCCAGAAAATCCGATGCCAGCACCAGACGGTCGACATGGATCTTCCCCGCCTCCCGAATCGCCAGCAGGTCAACCTCGCCCAGATCGACCCCGGCATAAGTGAACTCCTTTACCGTGACACGCAGGTTCGGGAACGCTGCAGGTGAGAGGGACAGGTCGTTTCCCGCGGGTACGCCAGCGTCCTTCTCCAGCACCAGATGGTCGAGGTTCATGACGACCCGCTCGATCCCGCCACCCTCATAGGCAAGCTGCAGCTTGCCTTCAACACCCGGGCCTCCCAGTGTAATGTCCTGGATCAGGCCGGTCTTTACTGCCTGGACCTCTACCCCCGACAGGCGATGGCCGGCAAACTGCAATTCATCGATCAGCACATCGGTCTTTAGGGGAGGACCTGTACCGGACTGCCAGCGGGCGAAGACCGGTTGCCAGCGGGACAATACAAGGCGCTGCAACCTGCCCGTGATGGACAGAAAATCACCATCCGGCAGAACCGCCCTTTCAGCGCCGATTGCAACATTCCCTCTGTCCCACTCAAGGCCCTGTGCGGCCTGCTTCATCTCGAACACCCCGTTGGCGATATCGGCATAACGAAAGCGCACGACCCTGTCGGGGTCGCCCATGTTTTCCACACTGATGGCAAACGGCCGCGTTTCCGCCGGTGGTTTTCCGAAGGGTTCAGGCAGCTCGATGCCGATACCCTCGAGCGTGGAGGAGATCTTCAGTGCGACCCCGGGTTTATCACTGCGCCGCTGCAGCTGTCCTATAGCCAATAACACCTCCCATTCACTGCGACCCGACAGGAAGGGTGCCAGCTGCATATTGTTTTTGCGTGCAAGATCCACCAGTGCAAGCGGACCGCGCAGGCTGACATTGGTCACGGCAGCTGCGCGATCGGTCCAGACCTCCACGACAACCGGCTTATCGAACAGGCTGGCCTCAAGCGACCGTCCCTTGATACCGCGCGTATCAAAGGCCAGTTTGCCCTTGATATTGTCCAGGCTGAGTTCCGCCTCCTTTACCACCAGGGTGTTGCCCTTTAGCAGGATCTCACCCCGGACATCAACGGGCCGCTTGTCACGCAGGGGGATATCGATATCCAGATGCAATGCCGCATCCCCGCTGCTGTTGATGCGATCAACAAAACCGCCGTAGGTATTACCCAGCGGGCTACTGGCCAGTTCCGCCAGCATGACGGGCAGTGACCCGTACACACTACCGTCAATCTCGAGATTGGGCGCGGTCAGATCTTTTATCCGCGCGTGCACCTCGCCCAGCGAGGCCGAGCGGATTTTCCCCTTTTTGCCATGGATGTCCATTGAACGGCCGTTGAATGCGATCTCCGCATCGAGCTGCTCGATACGCGTCCAGGCCTGATGGTAATCAAGTATGGCGTTGCTCACCGGCAGACTGGCAACCAGCTGTCCACCGCCATTATCGAAGGGCACTTGGTCGAGCGGCCCCTGCAGGACGAAACTCCCTCCCCTGATCTCGCCACTGACCAGGCTCCGATCCAACCAGGTAACCGCTTTCGGCGACATGATCGGGGCCGGCAGATACTGCCTGACCGCCGCCAGGTCGCCGCGTTGCACGGCGACCTGCATATCGATCAGCGGGGAAGAACCTGCCTGCGACAGCGGCAGATCCAGCCCGAGAGAGGCCGTGAGCTCCAGGTTGGCATTGCTGAGATCCAGCGATTTACCGCTGATGATCAGACGATCAGTGTCATAGCGCCAGGCAATCTCACCGGCCAGGGCATCGAACTTCAGGGTATCGCGGAAGATCCTTTCAAACCGAAAGCCGGCGTCCCGGCTTTGCAGCCAGAGAGCTCCGGCATCCGAGGTCCCGGTGATGCTACCCTGCAGGCCGCGGATGGCCGGACCAGTACCGGTACTTCGGAAACCGAGATCGTCGAAATCGGCGTGGAAGCCGAGCACGCGGATAACGTCGCCGGCACTCTTGAAATTGACGGAAAGGTTCTGAACGGTACCCTCGGCCGTGAAATTGGCAATCTGCTGCCAGCGCTTGTCTTCCAGGCCGGGGATGATCCGTAAAAAGGATTGCACATCCTGCAGGTACAGGTTGGCGAATTCACCTGAAATGTAGCGCTCGCCTTCGAGTGTATGCCCGGCCAGCGAGTACAGCGATTGTTCCCTGTCCACCAGTTCGGCATCCTGCGCCACACTGAGCCGTTGCACCGTAAACTGCCAGCCGGGCTTGCTGTCACGCCAGCCAAACACCCCGCTGAAATGGTCGAGGGCATAATCCATTGACCCGCCCGCAGCCGTGCTCTGCACGTGCAGGTCACTGATGTCGATTTCACCCCGGATGGACTGCAACTCGGCGAGCTCCACATCAATCCAGCATCTGACATCGGCAATACCCTGTAGACCCACATCGGAGATGATCGGAGCCAGGTTCTCATCCGTCAGGGCGAGCGACTGTCCTTTCAAATACAGGCGGCCTCCCCACTTGTCGATATCACCCACTGCCCCCCTGAACACGCCCTGGACATCGACACGGTAGCCCAGCTGATCGGGCAGCATGGCGTAACCGATCAGTACGTACCGGTTGCCGGTGTTTTCCAGCCTGAAGGTAACGTCGGAAAAACGTGCCGGCTGGCGCCCGTTGAACCGGTCGTGGACGGTAATCACCGAATCGTGAATGGCGAGACGTTGTATCTCCAGCAGTCCTGCCAACGCCGGACCAGCGTCCCCCTTCCCATTGAGCCTGTCGATATAAATCTTTCCGTTCTCATCCCGGATGACCGTCAGGTCTGCGCCGATGATATCGATGCCCTTGAGCTGCAGTGTTTGCTCATAGGCGTATTTCCAGACATCCAGACCCAGCCAGATCTCGTTAATGGCAAGCCGCTGGCGTGGCTGCTCCGGGTTCGAGATGACCACGTCCCTGAGCTTGATTACCGGTCCCAAACCACGCCAGGTCACATCCATGCGCCCGATACTGACCGGCCTGTCCAGCAGTTCGCCGACCAACTCCTCCAGATCACTGTGATACTCGCCAAGCGTGGGGACCCACAGGCGTGCGGCTGTCAGCGCGAGTGCCGACATCAACAGCATGAAGACAAACGACAGCCAGAGGGTATTAAGGATACGTGCCAGCACGGTTAAAGCTAACGCTCAGCAACCGCCCGGGTTAACAAACCTGTATGGTGGCAAGCACCCATATCATCAGGGATTACATGGGAACAACATCATATTGTTCCTGCGTATAGAGTGCCTCCACCTGGTACTTGATTGGTTTTCCTATGAAGGCCTCCAGTTCCGCCAAGCTGTCGGACTCTTCATCCAGCAGCAGGTCAACGACCTCCTGGGAGGCCAGCACCAGCAACTGTTGCGCATCGAACTGGCGCGATTCCCGCAGGATCTCGCGGAAGATTTCATAGCAGACGGTTTCCGGCGTTTTCAGTGAGGCCCGGCCACCACAGGTGGGACATTCCTCACACAGGATATGTTCCAGGCTTTCGCGGATCCGCTTGCGCGTCATCTCCACGAGTCCGAGGGTGGAGACCTCGGTGATATGGGTCTTGGCATGGTCCTTCTCCAGGTATTTCTCAAAGGCACGCAGCACCTGGCGCTTGTGTTCATCCTGCAGCATGTCGATAAAGTCGGCGATGATGATTCCACCCAGGTTACGCAGCCGCAGCTGGCGGGCAATGGTCTGTGCCGCCTCCAGATTGGTCTTGAAGATGGTCTCCTCGAGATTGCGGTGCCCCACGTAGCCCCCCGTGTTGACATCGATCGTGGTCATGGCCTCCGTCTGGTCGATGATCAGGTAGCCGCCGGACTTCAGTTGCACCTTGCGTTCCAGCGCCTTCTGAATCTCATCCTCGATGCCATAGATATCGAATATGGGCCGTTCGCCGGGATAGTATTCAACCTGCACCTGCAAATCAGGCATGAACTTTTCGGCGAACTGCAGCAGGCGCTGGTGAGTCTCGCGTGAATCGACGCGGATCTTTTCTATCTGGTCATCCAGCAGATCGCGCATGACGCGGACACCAAGGGGCAGGTCCTCATAGACCACGGAACCCGGACGGGCCACGGCCTCGCGCTCATCGATTGATTCCCACAGCTTCCTCAGGAACATCATGTCGGAACGTATCGCCTCCGGGCTGGCACCCTCTGCTGCGGTACGCGCGATGAAGCCACCGACATCCTGTTCCGATATGAACAACTGGATGATATCGCGCAGCCTGATCCGCTCATCCTCGTCCTCTATCTTCTGCGAGATCCCGACATTGTCGACATTGGGTATAAATACCAGGTAACGCGATGGAATGGTGATCTGAGTGGTGAGACGCGCGCCCTTTGTGCCCAGCGGGTCCTTGACCACCTGCACGGTCAGTTCCTGGCCCTCCTTGAGCAGTTCATTGATGCCGCTGACGCCCTGCTCACCGGAATCAGCATCTTCCGAATTCCTGGGCATGATGTCCGAGGCGTGCAGGAAGGCGGCGCGCTCCAGCCCGATGTCCACGAACGCGGCCTGCATCCCCGGCAGAACGCGGCATACCCGGCCCTTGTAGATATTGCCAACCAGGCCGCGGCGCGCAGTGCGCTCGATAAAGACCTCCTGGAGTACACCGTTCTCCACCAGCGCTACGCGCGTCTCCCGGGGAGTAATGTTAATCAGTATCTCTTCACTCACACCATGCACCTGAAGCGGTTAGTTCCGTTATTCCTGCATATCACCTTACAGAACATTGATGGCAAATTCCTGCAGTAATTCCGCTGTTTCGTACAAGGGCAGCCCCATCACCCCGGAATAACTGCCATCGAGTCGGGTGATGAAAATGGCGGCCAGCCCCTGGATGGCATAACCGCCGGCCTTGTCCTGCGGTTCGCCGGTATCCCAGTATGCCTCACAGTCAGCCGCATTCAGGTTGCGGAAGGTCACAGAACTGCTGCTGAGACGGACCGCTTCATTCCGACCGACCAGTGCCACGGCACTCAGGACCTGGTGACTTCTGCCGGACAGGCGCTGCAACATCTCCAGGCCGTGATTCCGGTCCTGCGGTTTACCCATGATTTCACCATCGACAATTACCGCGGTATCGGCGCCCAGTACCGGCCGCGAAGGGTTAGTTCCCAGGGACGCCCATCCCGCCCGCGCCTTGTCCAGGGCCAGACGACGCACGTAATCGGTGGCGGCCTCCCCAGGCCGTTGCGCCTCGTCGATCTCGATGGGCAGCAGGCTAAACCGGATGCCCAGCTGCGCCAGTAATTGACGGCGCCGCGGCGAGGACGAGGCGAGAAATAGATCAGCCGATGAGTCCATATGAACTCATATTAACAACAACTCATAACAGGTTGAATAGATAGTTTATTTGACAGGTCACCAGGGACAGTAGCTACCCCCGCTCAGGAACGGTGGTAGGGATGACCGCTGAGGATGGTCCAGGCCCGATAGACCTGTTCGGCAATCACGATTCGCACCAGCGCATGCGGCAGGGTATGAGCAGACAGTGACCAGCGCAGGTCCGCGCGCATCAGGCAGGCAGCCGACAGGCCGTCGGCGCCACCCACCAGCAGCGCAATATCGCGCCCGCCCTGCATCCAGTCCTGTAACCGGGCAGCCAGTGCCTCCGTGCTCCAGGGCTTGCCGGTGACGTCCATGACGACGACGGTCGCCTGATCGGGAATGGCGGCCAGCAGTTGACGCCCCTCCTCCTCGCGGATACGTTCACTGGACAGTGTCTTCCTGCGCTTGCAGGGAGGGACCTCAACCAGACGCAGACTGCATTCATGCGGCAGCCGCCGGGCGTATTCCCGGTAGCCCTCGCTGACCCATGCAGGCATCCGGGTTCCGACGGCAATCAGGTGAATGCGCATTGGTGTTATTGCGGCCGGTAACTGCGGCAGGGAAAGGCCGGCAGGTAAAGGGCCATCACGCCGCTCAGGTTGCCTCCTCGATGCGGCTGCCGACAGACCAGAGTTTCTCCAGCGCGTAGAATTCCCTGGCCGCGGGCATCATCACATGAACCACCACGTCGCCGAGGTCGATCAGGATCCACTCGGCCGCCTGTTCTCCCTCCACGCCCAGGGCCGGGTTGCCGGCCTGTTTGGCCTTCAGTGCCACGTTGTCCGCCAGCGCCTTCACATGACGTGTCGACGTGCCGCTGACAACAACCATCCTGTCGGTAATCGAGGTCAGGTTGCTGACATCGATTACCTTGATATCGACACCCTTGATATCCTGCAACGCCTCGATAACCAGCGTCAGCAGCTCAGCGCCCTCCAGCCCCGGGTTATCGGTTACTTGCTTGTTCATTTTGGTCTTCACTTCTCATTGCCTGCCCTGGTAGAGGGTCTCGCGGTTAATGATCTCGCGTACGGCTTCCGGCACCAGGAAACCCGGGCTGCGTCCCTCTGCCAGGCGCATGCGGATGTCCGTTGCAGAAATCTCCAGTCGGGTGACCGGCTGAAACAGCAGGCCACCGGCGGCCTGTTGCCGCAGTTCCCCGGCACCGCCAACCCGGTGCTGGCTGATGAATTCCGCCAGCTCGCCTTGTGCCGGAATCTCCGCACCCGGGCGGGTCATGACGACCAGGTGACACAGGTCGATCAGCTCGCGCCAGCGGTGCCATGTCGTCAGGCCGCGGAATGCGTCCATGCCAATCAGCAGGCATAGCCCTGCCGGGCCTGGTTCGGTGCGCAGCGAGGTCAAGGTATCGAAGGTATAGGACGGACCTTCCCGTCCAAGCTCGCGCTGGTCGACCACGAACACCGGATAATCCCGTACCGCCGCCTCGAGCATGCTCACTCGCTGTATTGACGTGGCAACAGGCTGGTCCCGGTGGGGAGGAAGGTGGCAGGGGATCAGGCGGAGCTGTTCCAATGCCAGCGCTTCACAGACATCGAGCGCGGTGCGCAGGTGACCAAAATGAACCGGGTCGAAGGTCCCGCCGAGGATGCCAATCATGAAGTTATGAGCGGCGGTGTGGAACCGGGAGACTGTAAGGCGGATGTATGCAATGTACGCGAATAATACCTAGCGTGTTGGCTTGACAAGTCTACCGTAAAGGCGCAAAGAACGCAGAGAAAATACCGATTCTATATATCCCCTCATTGCTGTCCCATAAATTTATTCGATGTCGTAATTATAGGCTGTTAATTTAGGTCTTAACATTCATGGTACATTCAGCGACATGAAATAACATTGACTGCGACTATAAAACACCCCCTCTCCCATGAGTGGGAGAGGGCAGGGTGAGGGTTGAAAAATCAGGCAGTTAAGAAACTTCGTTTCTCACCCCTCATCCTAACCTTCTCCCCTTGAAAGGGAGAAGGAATAATGTGAGACAGCAGTGACATCCCCTGTATTGGGCTGTGCTATTAACATACAAGCTTTGCGCCATCGGTCTCATTGCAGTGAAGATCAGGGCTCAGGTACGGATATGGCCATCACCCAGAACCACGTATTTCAGGGTTGTCAGGCCCTCGAGGCCAACCGGACCGCGGGCGTGCAGCTTGTCGGTACTGATGCCGATCTCGGCGCCCAGCCCGTACTCGAAGCCGTCGGCGAAGCGGCTTGACGCATTCACCATGACCGAACTCGAATCGACCTCGCGCAGGAAGCGCTGTGCCCGCGGCAGCGACTCTGTAATGATGGCATCGGTGTGATTGGAGCCGTAGCGCGCGATATGGTCCATGGCCGCATCGATACCCTCAACGATGCGCACCGCAAGGATCGGCGCCAGGTATTCGGCCTCCCAGTCCGCCTCAGTGGCCACCTTGATGTCTGGCAGGATACGGCGCGTGGCATCGCAGCCGCGCAACTCCACACCGGCCCCTGCATAGTGCTCTGCCAGTTCCGGCAGCACGTCAGCGGCGATCTCGGTCGAGACCAGCAGGGTCTCCATGGTGTTGCAGGTCCCGTAACGCTGGGTCTTGGCGTTCACGGCCACCCGCACTGCCTTGTCCAGATTCGCCATGCCGTCGATATAGGTATGGCAGACACCGTGCAGATGCTTGATCACGGGCACCCGTGACTCCTTGCTGATGCGTTCGATCAGCCCCTTGCCACCGCGCGGAATGATGACATCCACCGAGTCCTCCATGCGCACCAGTTCACCGACTGCGGCACGGTCGGTGGTCTCGATCACCTGCACCACGTCGGCAGGCAGGCCGGCATCGGCCAGGCCCAGCTGGATACAGGTGGCAATCGCCTGGTTGGAATGGATCGCCTCGGACCCGCCCCGGAGGATCGCCGCGTTGCCCGCCTTAAGGCAGAGACCGGCGGCATCCGCGGTCACATTGGGCCGCGATTCATAGATGATGCCAATTACACCCAGCGGCACCCGCATACGGCCCACCTGGATACCAGAGGGCCGGTAGTTCATATCCGAGATTCCGCCGACCGGGTCCGGCAGGGCTGCGATCTGGCGCAGGCCATCAGCCATGGCCGCAATTCGTGTGTCGTTCAGTTCCAGGCGGTCAAGCAGGGCGGCATCCAGCCCATGCTCGCGTCCGGCGGCCAGGTCGGTGGCGTTCTCACGTTTCAGATTCTCAGCCGTGTCCTCAATGGCAAAGGCGATTGCCGTCAGCGCGGCATTCTTGCTGGCCGTATCGGCGCGCCCGATGTGCCGCGCTGCATTGCGTGCGCACCGGCCAACCTCCTGCATATAGGCAGGCAGGTCCAGGTTCATTGATTCCGCTTTTGCACTCACGTTACAGATCCATTCAGGCCGGTTGCTGAAATCTCATTGCCGGAAAGACCGTTAGGCCCGCCAGCAGCAGGGCTAATTGTAGCAGTTCATCCCACGGGTTTCCCGAAGCCCGGCCCTTGATGACCCGCTCAACCTCAGCACACCTCCGCAACAGGTCCTTGCAGGCTGCACTGGACAGACGGCCCAGCGCCTGACCGGTAGCCTGCTTGCGCCCCTGCCAGACACGAAACCGGGCCAGCACTCTGGGAATGGCCTCGCCGCCGGCGACCGCGTCGGACATCATGGTCAATTGACGCAATTCCCGGCTCAGGGCCCACAACACCATGGGGGCAGCAACGCCCTCGCCCTGCAGGCCGTGAAGGATGCGCGAACAACGCACACCGTCACCGCCCAGCGCCGCGTCAACCAGGGTGAACACATCAAAGCGGGCACTGTCGGCTACCATGGCGGTAATTGCGTCCGCATCGACCGGCCCCTCGCCCTGCGACAGGTAGAGCTTGTCGATTTCCTGTACACAGGCAAGCAGGTTGCCTTCCACCCGTTCCGCCAGCAGTGACACCGCCTCGGTCGTGGGTTCCAGGCCACGCTGGCGCATGCGGGTACGCACCCAGGCGGGAAATTGCTGCGAATCCAGGGGCCACACGAATACCACGACTCCCGCCCGGTCCAGTGCCTGGACCCACTTGCTCCTGCGCGCGGACTGGTCCAGTTTGCCGGCCGTGATCAGCAGGACGGTTTCCTCGGGGGGCTGTTCCGCGTAGGCGCGCAGGGCCTTCGAACCGGCATCGCCCGGCTTGCCGGTGGGCAGGCGCAGATCGATCACGCGGCGTTGTGAAAACAGCGACAGACTGCCGGCAGCCGATTCCAGTGTTCTCCAGTCAAAACCCGGCTGTACGGCCAGCACCTCACGTTCGTCGTAACCCTGCTTGCGCGCCTGGACCCGCACCGCGTCGGCCGTCTCCATGACCCGCAGGGGTTCGTCGCCACTGATGAAGTAGACCGGGGCGAGCGGGCCCTGCAGTCGGGAATCGAGTTGTTCGGGATTAATCTGCACGCCGGCTGCCTGCTGACGCGATCCGCAGCATGGCCAGGTTGACCAGACTGCGCTGGAGTTCCTCGCGTATCAGTTCGCCTTCACGTTCCGTTCCGAGCACATTGGTACGGAGATAGCGCAGAAAGCGGTTCATCGACAGGGTCTGCGCGGCCACCAGCACCTGCCGGTCAGCGCTGATGACATCGAAACGGATCGTCTGGCGAATCTCGTACTCCTCGGCCTTGCCGGCGGAATCCACCGTGAGCACTTCGGTTATTGTCCGGTTCTCGAGGATCCGCAGTATCGCAGTGGCCGCGTCACGTTCCCCCGTCACCTGCGCACCGCGCCCTTCCAGGGCACTGCGGAATTCGCTGTTCAGGGGATCGAACCGGCTTTTACCCTCGATGTAGGTAACGGCCATTTGTGGGGGCAACGGCATTGCACCGCGCAGCTGGAACCCGCAGCCGCTGGACAGCAGCAGGGCCGCGACGAGCAGCATCAGCGCGAGGGTGTTCACAGACCGGGACCGGAACCCGTCGTCGATCATATCAGGCAACCACATTTACCAGCTTGCCGGGTACGACGATGAATTTCTTCACCGGCCGATCCTGCATGTGCTTCTGCACATTCGGCTCGCTCAGCACCAGGGCCTCGATGTCACTCCTGGCGGTATCCGCGGCGACATTGATCTTGCCGCGCACCCTGCCATTCACCTGCACCACCAGCGTGACCAGCTCCTGCACCAGCGCCGATTGATCGCATACGGGCCAGGCGCAGTTCACCACGGCCTCCGCGTGACCGAGCGCCTGCCACAGGGCATGGGTGATGTGCGGTACGATCGGTGACAGCATCAGTACCACAGCCTCGAGTGCCTCCTGCCTCACGGCGCGACCCTGTACCGAGGTGTCGGTAAAGCGGCTCAACTCATTGAGCAGTTCCATGTTGGCGGCAATCGCCGTGTTGAAGGTGTAGCGGCGCCCGATGTCATCGCCGACCTTGGCGATAGTAGCGTGTAGCGCACGTCGCAGGTTCTTCTGCCCGTCACTCAGCTCATTCGGGTCCAGGGGCTCCGGCATGCCGGCACTGACGTGGTCACTGACCTGTTTCCACAGGCGCTTGAGAAACCGCGACGCACCCTCTACAGCGGAGTCCGACCACTCCAGCGACTGCTCCGGGGGGGCCGCGAACATGGTGAACAGGCGCACGGTATCGGCCCCATAGCGGTCGATCAGGCCCTGCGGATCGACAGTATTGCCCTTCGATTTTGACATCTTGGCCCCGTCCTTCAGGACCATGCCCTGGGTCAACAGGCAGATAAACGGCTCGTCCACCTTGAGCAGCCCCGCATCGCGCATCAGCTTGTTGAAAAAGCGTGCATACAGCAGGTGCAACACCGCGTGCTCGATACCGCCGATGTACTGGTCGACGGGCATCCAGTAGTCAACGCGTTCATCGAGCATGGCATCGTGCCGGTCGGCACAGGCATAGCGGGCGAAGTACCAGGACGATTCAAAGAAGGTATCGAAGGTGTCGGTCTCACGCTCGGCCTTGCCGCCGCAGCCGGGACAGCGGGTCTCGATGAAGCTGGCCATTTTCTTCAGGGGTGAACCCGTGGCATCGATCTCGACATCGGTCGGCAGTCTCACCGGCAGTTCGGACTCCGGCACCGGCAGGGCGCCGCATTTTTCACAGTTGATGATCGGGATGGGACAGCCCCAGTAGCGCTGGCGCGAAACACCCCAGTCACGTAGCCGGTAATTGACCTGGCGTCCGCCCTTGCCTGCGCGCTCCAGCCAGTCGCCGATGGCCTCGAAGGCCTGCCCGGAGGTCAGGCCGCTGAACTCACCGGAATCCTCCAGGACACCCTTCTCGACAAACGCGGCCCGGTCGAGGTCAGCAATCTGTTCATCGCTGGCTGGATAGACGACCTGCCGGATCGCGATGCCATTCTGCTGGGCGAATTCATAGTCGCGCTGGTCATGTGCCGGCACGGCCATGACGGCGCCGGCGCCGTATTCCATGAGGACGAAGTTCGCCGCCCAGATCGGAACCTGTTCACCCGTGATCGGGTGTACTGCCCTGAAACCGGTATCCACGCCCTTCTTTTCCAGGGTAGCCATGTCCGCCTCGGCGACGCGCATCTGCCTGCACTCGTCTACAAAGGCCTGCAGTACCGGATTGCCGGCCGCTGCCTCACGGGCCAGTGCATGCTCCGGCGCGACGGCGACAAAGGTTACGCCCATGACGGTGTCCGGGCGGGTGGTGTAGATTGGCAGGGTATGCTCACGACCGGCGATGCCGAACTGCATCTCGATGCCTTCTGAACGACCGATCCAGTTCTGCTGCATCAGCCGCACCTGCTCGGGCCAGCCGTCGAGCTTGTCCAGGTCCGCCAGCAGTTCTTCGGCATAGTCGGTGATCTTCAGGAACCATTGCGGTATCTCGCGCCGCTCCACCGGCGCGCCGGAGCGCCAGCCCTTGCCATCGATGACCTGCTCGTTGGCCAGCACGGTCTGGTCGACCGGGTCCCAGTTAACGACCGCCGTCTTCTTGTAAACAACCCCCTTCTCGAACAGGCGGGTAAAGAACCACTGCTCCCAGCGGTAATATTCCGGGTCGCAGGTGGCCAGTTCGCGCTCCCAGTCATAGCCGAAACCCAGCTGCCTGAGCTGCTTGCGCATATAGTCGATATTTTCGTAGGTCCACTGTGCCGGCGGCACCCTGTTCTGGATGGCCGCGTTCTCGGCCGGCAGACCGAAGGCGTCCCAGCCCATGGGCTGCAATACGTTTCTGCCCTGCATGCGCTGGTAGCGGGTAATCACATCGCCAATGGTGTAGTTGCGTACATGCCCCATGTGCAGGCGCCCGCTGGGATAGGGAAACATGGAAAGGCAGTAGTATTTCTCCCGCCCGGGGTCTTCACTGGCCCTGAAGACCTGGTGCGTCTCCCAGTGCGCCTGGGCCTCGGCTTCGATAATTTCAGGCTTGTAGGTGGTATCCATCGGACTGCCGGCAGAATGTTTCACTGGGTGAGCAAGAATACCGTAGCCTGGACAGCCCCCACAACAAATAAACCCGCCGCCTTCACCTGGGGCCGACTTTGGTCCACACTAGTCATTATCAACAGGCATTCAGGTAACCGAGATGAAAGACGAGCACCCCACACGCGAGCAATGGCTGCGTGCCTATGACGATATGATGGTCCGGGTGAAAACGGCCATCGAAGAAGCCGAGGAACACACCCTCCCCGCCCTGCAGCGCCACATCCACAATGCCCGTGACACGGCCGTCGAGCTGGGAGAACTCACCCGCGAAGAGGCGGAAAAGGTCGCCGCCTACCTGCAGCGCGACCTGGAGGACGCCGGCAAACATCTGGCCGAAACCGGCCACGAACTGGGCGACTGGCTGCGCTTCGACATCGGCCTCATCGAAGACCGGCTACTGGATGTTCTCAGCCGGGTGGCCGACCACACCCAGCTGGAGATCAGGCGCTTCCAGCAAGACCTCGAGGAAGGCCCCCCCTACAATGCCGGCGAGGTCACCGGCCCCGGCACCCTGGTGTGCGACTCCTGCGGCGAGACCATTCGCTTCCACGCCACCGGCTACATCCCCAACTGCCCGGCCTGCGGCCACAGCGTTTACCATCGCAAGACTGTCAGGGATGAGATTGACTAGGGCGTTCCCCGCCCTGTTCGCGCTGCTGGCCCTGTGGCTGGCGCCGCCGCTGTTTGCCAACGGCGACAGCCGCCCGCTCGAACACATTGTCATCGTCTGGCTGAAGGAGCCCGGCAAACTTGCTGCAAGGGAGCGCATCATCGAGGCCAGCGAGGTACTCACTGCCATCCCGGGTGTGGTCTCGCTCAAGAGCGGCCGCGTCGTGGCCAGTGAACGCCCCATCGTCGACAGCAGCTTCGACGTCGCCCTGATCATCACCCTGGAAAACGAAAGTGCTCTACAGGCCTACCTCACTCATCCCCTGCACGTGACCCTGGTCGAGGAGACCCTGAAACCGCTGGTCGAACGGATCCAGGTCTACGATTTCAGATAAGGGACAGCATCCTCAATTCGACCATGCAAAGAATGGCTGTTTTCATTAGGTATACTGTCCCCGGAATTCCGCAGGGAGTTAAACTGCGTGTTGGCACCTAACAAATCAGCCCAGTCCGACGCGCTGACGCGCGCGGCTGGCTTCAGCCGTTATGCGCCACAAGAACCAAAATTTGGAGAGAAATATTGAACGAATATCCTGAGATAAAAATGTCACCGTTATGCCAAGCCATTACAAGCGATGGACGAACGGTGCAAGTAGATATATATGAGGGAGATCCAGGGAAATGGATTCTTGAGGTGGTTGACGAATTTAATAATTCGACGGTATGGGATGACCAGTTTGAAACAGATAAAGAAGCGCTTGAAGAAGTGGAAAAGACAATAAAGGAGGAAGGGATACAGGCCTTAATTGGAAAACCTTCTGATCTTGGTGGCGTGTAGGGGCAATTGATGCAGCCGCGCATAACAAGTCGTCCGAGACCGACGCGGGTAAGTATTGTGGCGCTTTGCGGTAAATTTCTAGGCCGCGCGGCTAGACTCAAACGTTATGCCGCAAAAGCAGGAAATCCATAATTAACTGTTTATAAAGAAAATCATTTGCTTCCACACCCTCAAGATTAATACTTATCAGCCGATGATAAGTATGAGATAATATGTGTACCATGAGTAAAGACAAAGGACTGGATTACTTACTGGATCTTGATGATGAAATCTTGGCACAAGAAGGTGGCTATTGGATAAAAATTGAAGCTAGACAACTTGAACATCCAACGAAGGAATGCCCACATCGAATTAGATACTCCCTGACATTGCATGATCGATATGGGAAAAGGGTAATGGGCTTTGATAATGCGCATTCTATTAAGACCAGAAAGAGAGGGAGATATAAGGGAAGGAGTGTTACCTATGATCACATACATGTTAATCCCGCGGATAAAGGTACTCCATATGTTTTTGAATCAGCAGAACAGCTACTTACTGATTTCTTTACAGCTACTTACTAATTTCTTTAAAGAAATAGATAAGTATTTAGAGGCGCAGAAGTAAGCATTTTTGAGGTGGGTTATGAGAAAAATTGTTATTGGCATTATGCCCCAGGACAAGATCCGTCAGCGGATTCTTGCAATTGCGCGTGGCAAATATAAGCCAAAGAGAAATGAACCAAAAGTATGGTTCCCCTCAATGAAATCAGTTGCTGAAGTGCTAAGCGATAATAATCGTGCGCTACTGAAAATGATCGAAGAAATGCAGCCTGAGTCTCTATCAGAGCTGGCTGATGCTGCTGGTAGAAAACCTAGCAATTTATCGAGAACACTAAAGACAATGGAGCACTACGGTTTTGTGGAACTCAGAAAGAAAAATAAAACCGTAAAGCCCATTGTAAAAGCTACAGAGTTCGAGATACACGCGGCATAACAAATCGCCCCAGTCGGACGGCTTCGCCGCCGCTGGGCTCAAACGTTATGGCTCAGGAATCATTTATGAATATTAAAACAGAAAAGGTTCAGAGAATAGGTAACATCCTAGTGGACGTATTTCATTATCTGGCGCTGTTTATTATAGGCGCAACAGTAGTATGGTCTGCAGCTTACGAGTATTTGCAGATGATAGAAAAAGGACATGCCGAGTTAAAGGATATTCTTTTGCTTTTTATATATCTTGAACTGGGTGCAATGATCGGTATTTACTTCAAAACACACAGATTGCCGGTGCAGTTTCTGATATTTATTGCCATTACTGCCCTTTCTAGGCATTTGGTAATTGACGTGCAGCATGTATCTGATAATTTTCATCTCTATTTGCTGATAATTATATCGGGATCGATCGTTTTGCTTAGTGGGGCACTTTTTATTCTAACATTTACCGCTACGAAATACGGCCGTCCAGAAGATGACGTTAACCGAGGCAAAGAGCCCTAACAAGTCAATCGAGTACGCCCCTTCGGGGCCGGACGCGCTGACGCGCGCCGCTCAATTCAGACGTTAGCCAGAAACAATATCCAGTAATTCGAGGGGTATACTAAAGATGATCAAATTCGTTATGTGTTTGACGAGACATCCAGATATGACTCGCGAAGAATTCAAAGATTATTGGATGAATAAGCATGGCCCATTTTTTATGAGTAATGCTGATGCAATGGGTGCCAAAAAATATGTGCAATCGCACACATTGGATACACCATTGAATGAAGGCCTTAGAACCTCCAGAGGGATGCTGCCTGAATATGATGGTGTTGCTGAGGTCTGGTTCGAATCAGAAGAGGCACTTATGGAAGGTATGAGTTCACCTGAGGGCCAGCAATTGGGAGCTGCTTTGCTCGAGGATGAGGGAAAATTTGTCTATCATTCAAAATCTTCCGCGTTCATCGTTGAAGAGCATGAGTTTTAAGTGGCTAACAAGCGCCTCAAGCGGACGCGCCCGAGGCGCGCGCCGCTGAGGCTTGGCGTTGGGCAAATAAGTAGGAAAATATATGGCCATAAAAGGATCATGTTCTTGCGGAAATGTTGCTTACGAAATTGATGGCAAGTTACGGGATGTAACTTCATGTCATTGCTCCATGTGCAGAAAAGCATCTGGTTCACAATCATCTGCATATGCACTGCTTGAACCTAATGAATTCTCATGGTTATCCGGCGAAGACCAGTTGACTTATTACAAGTCCTCAGACGACATGGGATCATTTTTTTTGTAGTAAATGTGGTTCAACTTTAGCTGGGACCTATAAGGGTGATATCTGCTGGGTCACATTAGGATGCGTAGAAGGTAATCCTAAAGTAATTGTGGAAAAGCATATTTTTATTGGCTCTAAAGCATCATGGGAAACGAATCCGAATGATGTACGTCAGTATGAAGAATTTCCAGATGAAATTGCCTAACCAGTGCGTCGAGATCGCCCGCCTTTCAGCCGAGTTCGGACCTCGCTCACGCTTGGCCTCTCACATACGACGTTATCCGAAATAATTGGCAGCAGTGCGGATCTATGTTGGATGCAAATCTTAATAAAGAACAGGTGCGAGAGGCCTACAGAAAACATGCCTCTACATATGACATCTGGAGTAGCCTTACTGAATCCAAAGCGAGGCAGCGTTGTCTCGAAATAGCAGATATAAAGGATGGTGAGTCCGTCCTGGAAGTGGCTGTGGGTACCGGTATTCTGTTTGAAAAAATATTACAGTTGAATCAGACAGGAAGAAATGAGGGCATAGACCTCACGGAGCAGATGTTGACTCGCGCAAGATCGCGGGCGCATAAATCAGGGGTATCTGATTATGTATTAAAAGTTGGTGATGCCTATCATCTTCTATACCCTGACAATTCCTTTGATCTCGTCCTGAGCAATTACATGTTTGACTTGATTCCAGAGAAGGATTTTGGGGTGATCCTTAGTGAGTTCAAAAGAGTCCTTCGAAAAGATGGACGTATCGTATTAGTCAACATGACAAAGGGGCCGCGTTGGTTCAATGCAGTCTGGGAATGGCTCTACAAGATCCGGCCTACACTCCTGGGTGGCTGTCGAGGAATAGAACTTAGTCCTTACTTAGAAAGGGTGGGTTTTGAAAAGATACGAAGGGAGTATTTAGTCCAGATGTCTTTTCCTTCCGAGGTTATCTACGGTATGAAACCATAATATTGGCTAGCTTCATTGTGCGACTCAGCTGTTAGTCCTGCTAATCCGCTTAAGAACACGAGCACAGTAAACTCTGATGGTACTGTTACCACCGGAGGCACAACGACAATGTCTGGTTACACTATAATTGAAGCGGATTCCATGGAGGCGGCACTGTCGATTGCGAAGGCTTGCCCTTTTCTTGATATTGGCGGTTCACTTGAGGTATCAGAGTTAGCAGAGATGCCAGGCCAATAATAAACATAACAATCGCATTGAATCGGACCGCAAAATGCGCCGCTCGTGCCTCGTTCTGCTTTTGGCTCCCGGTGATGCGAGGCGTTGGACACTAAATTGAAGAAGACTTTATGCCATCTTATGACATTCTCCTTTTTGCCTTGACGGTTCTCGCATCGCTCGGCTGCGGGTTGATGGCTGGACTCTTCTTTGTCTTCTCGGTTGCCGTGATGAAGGCGTTCGGTCACCTCCCTTCAGCCGAAGGAATCGCCGCCATGCAATCCATCAATGTGGCGATCATCAATCCGATTTTTCTGTCGGTCTTCTTCGGCACAGCTGTGACATGCATCCTTGTAATTATCGCCTCGCTGTTGCGCTGGGGCGAACCAGGTGTCATCTACTTGATTTTAGGCAGCATACTCTATCTAGCTGGCAGCTTTCTGGTGACAGCTGTGTTCAACGTGCCTAAGAATAACGCGCTGGCTTCGGTTTCGCCGACCGACCCCGACAGTAGCGCCCTGTGGGCCAGCTATCTCGACAAGTGGACCGCCTGGAACCACGTTAGAACAGTCGCGGCGCTTGCGGCAATGGCATTTCTTATCATAGGGCTATGCTATTAGAGGACGGAATAAGATAGCCGCATGCCAAACGGAGGCAATGAAATGAGACTACTTATCTTTGGATCAACAGGCAGTATAGGTCGCCAGCTCGTCAAACAGGCTCTTGAGCAGGGACACATTGTCACCGCATTCGTACGCGATGCCACGAAGGTGAACATCAAACATAACAACCTGCAGATTGCTCAGGGCGATGTAATGGATCCGGAGGCGGTAAGGAAAGCGGTGCAAGGCCACGAAGCAGTGTTGTGTTCACTCGGTGCGGGCAGGAAGGGTACGGTCCGCTCAGAGGGAACACGGAATATCATCAACGCGATGGAACAGGCCGGCATCCGGCGTTTTATCTGCCAATCGTCTCTTGGGGTCGGAGACAGTCGGGGTAATCTGAGCATCTTCTGGAAATACATCATGTTTGGACTCCTCCTGCGTCCAGCGTACGCCGACCATGCAAGCCAGGAGAATTACGTCAGGCAAAGCCATCTGGACTGGACGATCGTCCGTCCGGGAGCCTTCACCGACGGTGAACGCACCGGCCAGTACCGGCACGGCTTTTCCAACACTGACAAGACGACAAAACTGAAAATCTCTCGCGCCGATGTTGCGGACTTCATGTTGAAACAGTTGACCGACGATACGTACCTCCACAAGGCACCGGGACTATCGTATTGAATAAGCAGCTGTAACTTGATAAGGCGCTGCCCAACAAGGCGACCCAACCTGACGCCGCAGTGCCGATATGCCACCAGGTACATTATCGCGCATCCTCAACCAGGCTGGTCTAATATTGTTGCGAGGTAAGTTGCATGAGATAAAGGGTAATTAGCGAAAAAGGCGAAACCGGTTATGGTGCACATGTGCTTGATTTGCCTGGCTGTATTGCCGCGGGTGGAACCCGTGAAGAGGTTATGGAGTTAATCAAGGGTGCCATTGAATGCCATATAGAGGACCTTATAGAAGCTGGTGAACCAGCTCCTCCCCCTCCTCGTTCAGCGAACTCATTGAGGTTAACGCCGCATGAAAAATCACTCCCGCCGATTGCCTACGTTGCTGGCGTCCCTCCGGCGCCAGCTGGGTTCAACCGTCATGCCTACTAACTGACAGGAAGCAAGATGATAGTTAAATCTGAATGCAGGCTTGCTGACGGTTTCAGTATCTGGGAGAAAATCTATGCCCAGTCTTCATTCATTGCAATGGGTCTTATTGGCACAACTGGAATAATACTCGTGGATTGGATTTGGGTCATTCCATACATCATTATCTATTGGTATGGAATTCCGGGGATAGTGATGAGGCATTTGAATTGTCCCAGATGTCCTCACCTATATGAATATGGAGATTGCCTTCAAGCCTCTCCAATGATAACAAAGTGGCTTGTTAAAAAACGAAAAACGACTCCCTTCAGTGCTTCTGAAAAGTTTTTATTCTACGCAATATTTATTCTTATTCCGACTTATCCCATCTACTGGTTGCTGTCACATCCAGCACTGTTGATCGCCTTTATAATTGCCGCAGTCATGTGGTATTCGGGGCAGTTTCTCTATTTTTGCAGGAGATGCAGAGTCAAGGAATGCCCTTTTAACCGAGCCAAGCTAATTAATATTGATTAATACACAGGAAAAGCTATGGGATTAACCCATCTAGAGAGGCCCAGGCATAACAAGCGCATTGAGTCTTCCGCTGCCACTCACTGGGACGCGCGAAAATGCGTACTCTAAATGCTTCACGTTATGCGCCAGGAGACCGGCGTTGAATCGAGATATAGCGACTAGCTTTTCGGTTTCAGCAGTACTGTGTGCGGCTATCTGGGCGTTAACACCTGTAGTTGCCAAGGCAACTGAGCCGTGGGATGCGGAATTACCCTATTACTTCGTGGCCTTGCTCATGGCCGGCGCCATCGTGGGTATATTGTGTCCGCGGCCTATTTGGACAGATTTCTTAGGTATTTAGATCGGCCAGCTGGTCTATATGCTTGTGTTTTTCCCTTTGGGTCCGCTGTTGCCGCTGGGTAGACTATATTTGCTGGGCTATGGTTTACTTTCACTCCTTGGCATGGCATTGGCATCGCGAGAACGGCATGCTCTGGACAGCTCTAATTCAGCAGGTGGAAATGGCACATAATCAATGGCTCGAGCACCAGGCGCCCAGTGCCATTGGTTCGACATCAATTTTTCAAATACATACAATCGATGCAGGAACGATCAATGAATTGGAATATATATCTTTCAGGGGAAATTCACACCGATTGGCGGCAACAGATCATTGATGGTGCCAGGGAACACGATTTACCCACCACTTTTACGTCAGCCGTGACAAACCATGAAGCCAGTGACGCGGCAGGCGACATACTAGGGGCTGAAGCCAGCAGCTTTTGGCGTGATCATAAGTCTTCAAAGGTCAACGGAATCCGTACCAGGACTCTCCTCGACAAGTGTGATGTTGCGATCGTGCGTTTCGGGGACAGATACAAACAGTGGAATGCGGCGTTTGACGCCGGATACTGCGCGGCTATCGGCAAGCCCTATATCACTTTGCACGACGAAGACATCATTCACCCGCTCAAGGAAGTCGATGCTGCTGCGATGGCTTGGGCCAGAACTCCAGCGCAAGTCGTGGAGATACTGAATTATGTCATTTGCGCGAGGTGAAGAGGCGCCTGATAACGGCATCGAAGCGTGTGTTGTGCACACGGACCAGCGTAGCGCTGTGCAGTTCGCAGGCCGCTCATACTGAACGTTATGTGACACGGCGCTCCAAGCTATTGTGATTTATGAGATGGGCCCTAAAGATAACGTTGTTGTTCTGAAGACAGCCTTTCTTACAGGTGCTGCGGCTGATGGTGTGATAGCAATCGAATGGTTCTTGATTAGTCTTGGGCTAGCAGATATGCCAGTCCATCCGAGCTTTTTCGTGGGTAGTGGCCAGGATTTCAGGTTTGTATTGAGTAGCGGCGGTCTCTTTATGATGGGCTGGGCTTTTCTGCTTTACTGGGGTAGTTTGCGCCCAATCGAGCGAAGAGGTGTTCTGCTACTGACAGCGGCAATGCTATTTATTGCCATACTCTCTGACGGGATTCTTTTCGGACACCTCTTTTCAACAAAACAAATCGTTCTGGGCACATCTGTAAAACTTTTCCTTGTTATTTTATTTGCTGGCAGTTACTGGCACTCAAAGAGGATACATGGCTGATGGTCCAGTCACACCACATTTTGGTCAAGTTGATCTGTTCCGCTCTGCGTGCGTGCAATTTCGGCGAGTATACTGTCCCCGGATATCTTTTTTTTCAAATCTTATATTTTTTTCTTTGCGACCTTTGCGCCTTTGCGGTGAGGTTCAGTGTTTCTTTCGAGTGCAGAACCAGCCCCCCAGCAGACTAGCAAGGGCCAGCACCGGCAGGTTACCGAATCTCACGTAGGGTGTGGCACCCTGGCGCGGGGCCACTGCGCCGCTCACCACGGCCTCCTCGAACTGCCGGCTGCGTGCCGTGATGCGTCCGGTGTGGTCGATGATGGCCGAGATACCGGTATTGGTGGCCCGCAGCATGGGTCGCCCGGTCTCTTTCGCACGCATCCGTGCCATCTCCAGGTGCTGGTGCGGCGCCAGTGAATCTCCGAACCAGGCATCGTTGCTCACATTGACCAGCAGGGCCGCTTCCGGCAGGTCCCGGATGATCTCCGCGCCGAACACAACCTCAAAACAGATCGAGGATGACACCGGTACACCCGCGGCCGATAGCAGTGCCTGGTCATCTTCACCTGCCGAGAAATCCGCATCCGGTACCGCCAGCGCATCCAGCCGGTCCCCCAACAGCCAACGCAACGGCAGGTATTCCCCGAACGGCACCAAGTGCTGCTTGTGGTAAAAACGACGCGCCCCACCAATGGTCATGACGCCGTTGTAGTAACGCCATTCGGTCATGTCGAGCACCGGGATCCCGGTCAGCAGCGTAATGCCGCTTGCCTGCAGTTCCGTCTCCAGATAGGGAATGTAGGTGTCTGCAACCTGGTGGTAGAACGCGGGTATTGCCGTTTCCGGCCAGACAATCAGGTCCATGTCGTGCTGTTCAAAGGTGAGTGCCGAGTAACGCTCCAGGGTGTGCAGCAGGTTCTCCGGCGCCCATTTGTTCTCCTGGGAAATATTGCCCTGCACCAGGGCAACTTGCAGCGGCGCACCGCGTGGCCCGGTCCATTCCAGCCGATCAGCGAAATAACCGCCTGCCCAGAGCGCACCCAGCAGGACCAGGCTGGGGATGGGCGCCAGCCTCCTCAACAGTGCGAGCAGCAGGGCCGCACTCAGCGCCGTGGCCCAGCCCACGCCGTAGTTTCCCAGCAGCGCGGCAAAACCGGCCAGCGGACTGTCAATCTGGCTGGTGCCGATCGTCAACCAGGGGAAGCCGGTGAACAGCCAGCCGCGCAGCCATTCGGCAAGTATCCAGCCGGCGGGAAACACAGCCACCACGACCAGCCAGGACCTGCCCGGTGCAATGCGTTTCAGGAGGTACCCGAGTACGGCAGGATACAGGGCCATGAAGAGGATCAGCGCGATGGCCACCAGGCTGGCGGGCACCAGCGGCACATGACCGTAGGTATGAATGCTGACATACACCCACGAGATGCCCGCGCCAAAGAAGCCGAGCCCGAACAGGGCGCCGTTCCGGAAGGCCTGGCGCGGGGTATCCACCAGCCACTGGTTGAACAGGATGGCCAGCGCAAGAATGGCGAGCGGGAACCAGCCCAGCGGGGCGAAGGCCGTCACGGCCATGGCCCCGGCGATCAATACAAACAGCCCGCCGAATCGCTGTGCCAGGCTAATCACGGCGTACTGCTGATTTCCGTATCCGGTTGTTCGGCAGGCCTGGGCAAAAGCGTCAGTTGCAACATGTGGATACGGCGATTATCGGCGCGCAGCACCTTGAACAGGATATTGTCGATGACCACACGCTCACCGCGTTCGGGTAGATGACCGATGCGGTGGGTCACCAGCCCGCCGATAGTATCGAACTCCTCATCTGAATGAGTGGTACCGAAATACTCATTGAAGTCCTCGACCGGAGTCAGCGCCTTGACGGTGTAGTGCACCTCGCTGTGCTTGCGGATAGTGTCCTCTTCCTCCACATCGTGTTCGTCCTCGATCTCGCCGACAATTTGCTCCAGCACATCCTCGATGGTCACCATGCCCGCCACACCACCGTATTCATCCACAACGATGGCTATGTGATTGCGGCTGGAACGGAATTCCTTCAACAGCACGTTGAGACGCTTACTCTCCGGAATAAACACCGCCGGGCGTAACATATCGCGCACATTGAAACGGCCGTCGGTGCGCTGAAAGGCATAGAGCAGCAGATCCTTGGCCAACAGGATGCCGACGATCTCATCGCGGCTTTCACCGATCACCGGAAACCGCGAGTGGCCCGACTCGACCACTGTACGCAGCAGTATCTGCGGGTCGGCGTCACCCTCCAGCATCACCACCTGGGAACGCGGGATCATGATATCGCGTACCTGCAGATCATCCACCTGCAACACGCCCTCGATCATCGCGAGTGCATCGGCGTCGTACAGATTGTTTCGTTGAGCGGAACGCAGCAGCTTAACCAGCTGCTCGTTATCGGCCGGCTCCCGCAGCAGCGCCTGTTTCAGCCGGGCTGACCAGTGCCTCGCGGGACCGTTATCAGGTGGGTCATTGTTCATTTATTTTCAGTTAGTTGCGGGACATTTATAACAGTATTCTACATTTCTTCGGCGGGCGTGCAATACCACCGTAACGATATCTGTGCGCGTATTTCCAGCCCGGGCCGGCCCTAGTCCGGTCCTGCGTGCCTATAGGGGTCGGCATACCCGAGCGCGGCGAGCAGGCGCCTTTCCAGTTCCTCCATCGCCAGTGCCCCGGCCTCTTCAGAGTGGTCGTAGCCGAGCAGATGCAATACGCCGTGGATCACTATGTGTGCCCAGTGCGCCTCCAGTGACTTGTCCTGAGCAATCGCCTCGGCAGCGACGACCGGTGCGCAGATCACCACATCGCCGATAAGCGCAGATTTCACCCCCGGCATGGGCTCATACGGAAATGACAACACGTTGGTCGCACCGGGCTTGCCGCGGTACTCAGTGTTGAGTACCGTGATCTCCGCCTCGTCCACGATCCGTACGGCCAGCTCGGCATCATCAGCGGCGACCTCCTTCAGGGCATGCCGCGCATACGCCCGGATGGCCTCGGCCGTGGGTATACCGCCACCGGTCACGGCGAACTGGACATCGATGTTTTCGACATTATCCATCGTGTTCAATTCACTGGCCCCGGCGGTTTGCCCGGTCATAGACTTCGTAAGCCGAGATGATGCGTTGCACCAGCGGATGACGCACGACATCGTGCGAGGCAAAAAAGGTGAAACTGATGCCCTTCTGCTCCTTGAGGACATCGGCAACCTGGCGCAGCCCCGATTGCGTCTGTTTGGGCAGGTCTATCTGGGTAATGTCACCGGTCACCACCGCGGTGGACCCGAAGCCAATACGGGTCAGAAACATCTTCATCTGTTCGATGGTCGTGTTCTGTGCCTCATCGAGGATAATGAACGAATCGTTCAGGCTGCGCCCACGCATAAAGGCAAGCGGCGCCACCTCGATGACATTGCGTTCAATCAGTTTCGCCACCCGGTCCAGTCCCAGCATTTCATACAAGGCGTCATACAGCGGGCGCAGGTAGGGATCTACCTTCTGCGTCATGTCCCCGGGGAGAAACCCCAGGCGCTCCCCCGCCTCCACCGCCGGACGCACCAGCACCAGGCGGCTGACCTTCTCCTGCTCCAGGGCCTGTACTGCGCAAGCCACCGCGAGATAGGTCTTGCCGGTACCGGCGGGGCCGATACCGAAGTTCAGATCATGGCGGAGTATGTTCTTCAGGTAGTGGTTCTGGTTGACACCGCGCGGGGAGATCGGCTTGCAGGGCGTATGGATCACCACCGCGTCGGGACTTCCGGCCACACCGGCACTTGCCTGGTCAGCTCCGGACTGCTGCAGGTAGAGGTGTACCTTCTCCGGGGTCAGTGAATCCTCCCCGGTTTCTGTATACAGGCCCTCCAGGATCTTGCTGGCATGCGCAACCGCGCCCGACTCGCCGATAATCCGGAAGTGGTTACCGCGATTGTTGATCTCCACACCGAGGCGCTGCTCAAGCTGGTGCAGGTGCTCATCGAACTGCCCGCACAAGTCCGCCAGACGCTCGTTGTCTGCCGGTTCGAGCGATATATCGATGGAATGGATCGGGGAACTCAAAACAGGTCAGGCGCAGTTCGCTTCCGGAGCACGCTTGGTCTCGCCTTCCGCCAGCGCAACAAGCTCGCCTCGCAGCGAGTTCGGCAGCGCCTCGCTAATCCGCACATTGACGAAGCGCCCGATCAATGCCGGATCGGCATCAAAGTTCACGACGCGGTTGTTTTCCGTACGACCGGAGAGCTGGTCGTCCCGCTTGCGTGAGGTCTTCTCGACCAGAATGCGCTCGATATTACCGAGCATACCCGCACTGACTGCTGTGGCCATTTCGCCGATACGCGCCTGCAGGCGAGCCAGGCGTTCCTTTTTGACACTGACAGGAACATCATCGGGCCATGCAGCCGCGGGTGTGCCAGGACGCTGGCTGTAAATGAAACTGAAGGAGTGATCAAACCCGACCTCCTCGATCAACTCCATGGTCTGCTCGAAGTCGCTCCCGGTCTCCCCGGGAAACCCGATAATGAAGTCCGATGACAGGCTGATACCGGGGCGCACCGTACGCAGCCTGCTGATGATGGACTTGTATTCGAGCACAGTATGGTTGCGTTTCATCAGGGCCAGTACACGATCAGAGCCGCTCTGTACCGGCAGGTGCAGATGCCCTACCAGTTCCGGCACCTCGGCATACACCTGGATCAGGCTGTCGCTCATTTCCAGCGGGTGCGAGGTGGTATAGCGAATGCGGTCTATACCGTCGATCGCGGCGATATAGGTGATCAGCAACGCCAGGTCGGCAACCTCGCCATCGTGCATATCGCCGCGGTAGGCATTGACGTTCTGGCCGAGCAGGGTGATCTCGCGTACGCCCTGCTCCGCCAGGGCGACGGTCTCGGCGATAATGTCATCAAACGGCCGGCTGACCTCCTCGCCGCGGGTATAGGGCACCACGCAGAAGCTGCAGTACTTGCTACAGCCTTCCATGATTGACACAAAGGCCGTTGGTCCTTCCGCGCGCGGTGCCGGCAGGCTGTCGAATTTCTCGATTTCAGGAAAGCTGATATCGATGACCGGACGCTTTGCGCGGCGAGCTTCATCGACCATTGCCGGCAGGCGATGCAGCGTCTGCGGGCCGAATACCAGGTCGACATAGGGCGCCCGTGCACGGATAGCCTCGCCTTCCTGGCTGGCGACACAGCCACCCACCCCAATCACCAGGCCCGGCCGTGCATCCTTCAGTTCCTTCCAGCGACCGAGCTCTGAGAACACCTTTTCCTGTGCCTTCTCGCGGATGGAGCAGGTATTCAGCAGCAGCACATCGGCCGCGGCCGGGTCGGTGGTCACTTCGAGGCGATGGGAGTCGGCCAGCACGTCCGCCATCTTCGCGGAATCGTACTCGTTCATCTGGCAACCGTGTGTCTTGATGTAGAGCTTGCCTGTCATGCCAATTCAATAAAGACCGGTAATTGTTTGAATATACTTTGTTTCCACGCCGGATTCCATCCACAAAACGGCACTGGTAGCAGAATCACACGGGAATGAACATTTCACCGCACGACTCCAGGGAAGGAGGAGATAGAGCAGTGAAGAGATGTCCTTGCAACAACACATAATGAAGGGGGAGTCGGCCGGTAAGCCGGGTTCTGTCGTGGACAGCCATTCATCTGGGATACACGTCACCGTGCACCTCGAGCGACCTACCCGGGAACCATGCGGGCCGCATGATCGTTCCCCTATTTGGTCTTGCTCCGGGTGGGGTTTACCCTGCCACGCCTGTTACCAGGCGCGCGGTGCGCTCTTACCGCACCATTTCACCCTTACCCGACCACTCACGAATGAATGATCGGGCGGTATATTTTCTGTGGCACTTTCCATGGACTCGCGTCCCCCAGGAATTACCTGGCACCCTGCCCTGTGGAGCCCGGACTTTCCTCCCCGCAAGCGGGGCGACTGCCTGGCCAACTCCCGTCCACAATTATAGGGAAAAACGGCAGGCAGGACGACAAAAAACGCCACTCAAGGCTCATACCCTACCTGATAAATACGCCGCAAGTGACTGATATGATGAATATCAGTTCAGTCACGGGGCATAAGGACGACCTAGCCACGGGAGCGTGGCTTGCCCTGTCTGCGCAACAGCTTCCCCAGAGCCAGGTTGAGCAGGCTGTCACGCGACAACCAGGGGATAACCGGTTTGGAAGCGCGCCGGTTGAACTCCCTGCGTAAGCGCCGCAGGTCCGGGTGTTTGTGATCTATCGCCAGACCCCGTCGCATTGCCATGTAGGCACCGCCCCTGAAGCCCAGCTGGTACTCGGCCATGGCCAGGTTGTAGTACACCTCCACATCCTCCTGTTCGGCGACAGCCGCCTGGCGGCAGAGCTTCACACCGTTCTCGTCGCCCATAAGGACGCGCACCAGCCCATGGAAGGAGGTGTATCGGTTCTGATAGATATCATCCATCTCGGCCAGTTCATCGGCAGCCCGGAACATCTCCAGCGCACCTTCAAGATCACGTCTCTCGTAGCGGCGCATCCCGTCGAGAAAGTCATCGCGCGGCCGTGTGCGGCTGCCGGTTTCCCATGGATCGTATTGTGCCATCGCCACTCCCAGATAGCGTCGCGCCTGGATTATCAACCACCCGTGTTGCCGTGTCCGCCGTCTGAAGACACTACTGGGATCAACCACAGAACTCAGGCAGTTCTGGAGCAGCGGGAAGGGTAATCCATACAGCGGAAAACGCAAGCCGGGCGTCTTGACGCGGGCAGCGACTTCGAGCAACCTTGCGACTCGCCGAACACCCGCAAACACGCACAGGATAGAACTACGGAATGAACATTCTTTTTGCCAGCAGTGAGGCCCACCCCTTGATCAAGACCGGGGGCCTGGCTGACGTGTCCGGCAGCCTGCCGCGTGCCATTTTGGGGCTGCGCCACGACATTCGCGTCATCATTCCCGCCTACCGCGAGATACTCAGGTATGCCGAACACCTGACACTGGCCGCCTACCTGGACCTGGAGGGTGTCAGCCAGCCGGTGCGCATCCTGAGCGGACGTCTCCCCGGCGGCAACGTGAAACTCTACCTGGTCGACTCTCCGTCGCACTTCGACCGGGCCGGCAATCCCTACACCAGCAGGAGCGGCAGTCCCTGGCCAGACAACGCCGAACGCTTTACCGTATTCTGCCGCGCCATACATGCACTTGCCGTCAATGCCGCCGGTCTCGACTGGCAGCCGGATATCGTGCATTGCAACGACTGGCAAACGGGGCTGGTGCCAGTGATGCTGCGGGAAACATCGGCGGCACCCGCATCGATTTTCACCATCCACAACCTGGCCTACCAGGGGTTGTTCGACTGGAAGACCTTCCAGTCACTTAAACTGCCCGCGGACTGGTGGTCGGTCGATGCCCTCGAATTTCACAACAAGTTCTCCTTTATCAAGGGCGGCCTGATCTATGCGGACTGGTTGACGACCGTGAGCCCGACTTATGCCGACGAGATCTGTACCCCGGAATTCGGCTACGGGCTGGAGGGCCTGCTCAACCACCGCAAGGAGACCCTTACAGGCATCCTCAACGGCGGGGATTACACGATCTGGAATCCCGGGCGCGACCTTCACATCCCGGTGCAATTCAACCCCCGCTCGCTGTTCCACAAGACCGAGAACAAGCGGGCACTACAGGAGCACTTTTCCCTGCCTGTTGACAATGCCGTGCCCCTGTTTGCCGTCATCAGCCGACTGGTCGAACAGAAAGGCATCGACCTGATTCTGGAAATCCTGCCGGATCTGGTAAAACAGAACGCCCAGCTGGTGATACTCGGCAGCGGTGACAACAAGCTGGAAGCCGCCCTGCGACTGGCCAGCACCCGGCACCCGGAGCATATCGGGATTCACATCGGCTATGACGAAGTGCTGGCACATCACATCGAGGCCGGCGCCGATATCTTCCTGATGCCGTCCCGGTTTGAACCCTGCGGCCTGAACCAGATCTACAGCCTGCGTTACGGGACGGTGCCTGTGGTGCGCAGCACGGGTGGGTTGGCAGACACTGTGGTCGATACCACGCCCGAGACCCTCGAGGACAAGACCGCCACCGGCTTCCGTTTTCACACGGCCTCGGCGAGCGCGCTGTGGGGCGCGGTCGAGCGCGCCCTCGATCATTACCGGAAACCCGAGAGCTGGGCACAGATCGTGATTACCGGCATGCGCCAGGACTTCAGCTGGAAACGCAGTGCACAGCAGTATGTCGAGCTCTACGCCCGGGTCATGGCCCGCCAGCAAAACGCTCAGCCCCTACGAAAGACAGTTATTCAATAAGTTAGAGCTATATCCTCGAATCTGAGTGAATCGCTTTGATGGGCTGAGAATCCACCGCGGCAGAGTATAATCCCCTTCCCTGATTCGGAACGGGCCACGCCTAGCCGTGGCCTTTTTTGTACATGACAAAAACAGAAACACCGGTATTCGAACTACCCCGGGACAAGGACTTGCGCAGCCGGGTACGGCTGTTCGGCAACCTGCTGGGCGAGGTGCTGCGCGAGCAGGCCGGCGAGGAGATACTGTCCGCCGTCGAGACCCTGCGCAAGGGTTATATCAAGCTGCGCAAACAGGACAATCCCGCATTGCGTACCCGCCTCTCCAGGGTCATCGACTCCCTGGACCCGGATCAGCTGACCCATGTGATACGGGCATTCAACCTCTATTTCAGCCTGGTGAATATCGCTGAAGAATCCTTCCAGCACGAACAACGCCGACGCCAGGTCCGCAAGAAGGAACCATTATGGGTCGGCTCTTTCTCGCAAACATTGCAGGCATTCCATGACGAGGGGGTGGAGCCCTATCAGCTGCAGATACTGCTGAACCAGGCACTCTATTTCCCGGTGTTCACGGCACACCCGACCGAGGCTATCCGCCGCACCGTCATGTCGGCACTGCGTCGCTTCTTCGTGACCAGTGAACAACTCGACGACATGCGGCTCGGCCGCGAGGAACGCAGGGAAATCACCGAGGATCTCAAGCGCCAGATACAGGTCCTGTGGAAGACCGACGAGGTACGGGTACACAAGCCCACCGTCGAGGACGAAATACGTAACGGGCTCTACTATTTTCGTGAAAGCCTGTTCGAGGCCGTTCCGCAGACCTACCGCTACCTGGAAAAGGCCATCAGGCGTGTCTATGGATCCGGCGACGACACCCCGATCGTAACCGTTCCCGGCGGTATCATACATTTCGGTTCCTGGATCGGCGGCGATCGCGACGGCAACCCTTACGTCAAGCCGGCCACTACTGTAACCGCCCTTCGGCTGCACAGCCGCGAGGTACTGATTACCTACCTGCGCCGCATCGAGGAATTGAGTTACCGACTCACCCATTCCTCACGCCTGTGTTCCTTCTCGCCTGCGCTGCTCGACAGTATCAGCAGCGACGAGCAGCAATTCAGCGACGCCTGCTCACTGTACCCGACCCGCTACCTGCATGAGCCCTACCGACGCAAGCTGTGCATCATGCGCCACCGCCTGAAACTGAACCTGGCAGCCATCATCGAGCGCCTGGACAATCCGGACATCGACACGTCAACACAGGAGATTGGCTATGCCAGTGAGCAGGGCCTGTTGCAGGACCTGCAGCTGATCCGCGACTCCCTGATAGCAAATCATGACGCAAACCTGGCGGAAGGCAGGCTGAAGGACCTGATCCGGCTGGTGGAAACCTTTGGCTTCTTCCTGATGCATCTTGATATCCGCCAGGAGTCAACGCGCCATACCGAGGCCATCAGCGAGATCTGCCACGCCCTGCCGGGCGGCATTGACTATGACGCGCTCGATGAGGGTGCACGCCAGGAGTTCCTGACCCGGGCGTTTGCAACTGCACCGCCGGCGCTTGACCGAAGCGGCCTGTCGGTAGAAACACGCGAGGTCCTGGAGGTATTCGATGTCATGCAGCGCATGCGCCAGGAAGTCAGTCCTGAGGCCTTCGGGAACTATGTGATCTCCATGACGCATACGGCCAGCCATGTGCTCGAGGTCATGTACCTCGCCTGGCTAACCGGCCTGGCCGGGAAGCAGGCGGATCAGTGGTTCTGCAATATCCGCATCAGTCCACTGTTCGAAACCATCGACGACCTTGAGCATATCGAGGAGGTGCTGGCCCAGCTGCTGGATAACACAACCTACCGCTCACTGCTGAACTGCGCCTGCAAGTGCCAGGAGATCATGCTGGGCTACTCCGACTCCTGCAAGGATGGGGGGATACTCGCATCCAACTGGAGGCTCTACGAGGCACAGAAAAAGATCATCGCCATTGCCGACACGCATGGCATCCAGTGCCGGCTGTTTCATGGTCGTGGCGGGACCATCGGGCGCGGCGGCGGCCCTACCCACGAGTCAATCCTGTCCCAGCCGCCAGGCACGGTGCACGGACAGATCAAGTTCACCGAACAGGGGGAGGTGTTACGCTACAAGTACAGCAACGCCGAAACCGCTGTCTACGAGCTCTCCATGGGTGTCACCGGCCTGCTGAAGGCGAGCCGGGTCGTGATCAGGCCGCATGAGGATGACCGCCGCGACTACATGGGGATCATGGACGAACTCATCCGCCTTGGCGAGGCGTCCTACCGCGACCTTATCGACCACACCGAGGGCCTGTTCGATTATTTCTACGAGGTCACACCCGTCACCGAAATCGGCCTGTTGAATATCGGCTCACGTCCCTCGCATCGCAAGCAGCAGGACCGTTCCAAGACCTCAATCCGGGCTATCCCCTGGGTATTCGGCTGGGCCCAGTCCCGGCATACCCTGCCGGCCTGGTACGGACTGGGTACGGCGCTTGAGCAGTGGCGCGATGCCAACCCGGGGCGCATGTCACAACTCCAGATCATGTACCGCGAATGGCCCTTCTTCCATGCCCTGCTGAGCAACATCCAGATGGCACTGTTCAAGGGCGAGATGAACATCGCACACGAATACACCCGCCTGGCCAGTGACGCCGAGTCGGCCGAACGCATCTATCGCAAGATCAGTGATGAATACCGGCGTACCGTTATGCAGGTGCTGCATGTCTGCAATCTGCACCAGTTGCTCGAGGAAAGCCCGGCACTCGGTCTGTCGCTGCATCGCCGCAATCCCTACCTCGATCCGCTGAATAACATCCAGGTCACACTGCTGGCACGCTACCGCAACAGCAATCTGTCCGACGATCAGCGTGAACGCTGGCTGCACCCGCTGCTGCGGTCGATCAATGCAATCGCCAGCGGAATGCGCAACACCGGCTGAGGCCTGCCCCGGGGCATTCCAGGCAAATCACGGCCAGTCCTCGGGATGGGTTATAGTATCAGAACCTTGGTCTAGCGGAGTCAACCTGCCGATGGCAAAACGGCTTGCACTGGTTGTCGATGATTCAAAAACAGCGCGCATTACCCTGCAACGCATGCTGGAGAAACAGGGCGTTGATGTCGACACTGTGGAATCCGCTCAGGATGCTCTGAATTACCTTGCCGGCAAGACCCCGAATCTGATCTTCATGGACCACATGATGCCGGGGATGGATGGCTTCCAGGCCGTTAAGGCCATCAAGAAAAATCCTGCTACCGCTATCATCCCCATCATGATGTATACCTCCAAGGGGGGTGAGCTGTACATGAGCCAGGCGCGCGCCCTGGGTGCGGTCGGCATCATGCCCAAGGAAGTCCAGCCAGCTGAACTGTTCCAGGTGCTCAAGCGGCTCGATATGATCGAGGACCGGCGCAAGCCATCGCCCACCGGGACCAATCAGTTTGTGCTCCTCGACACGACCCCGGAAGTCAGTCCTGGTCCTGGCCCCGGCCGGGACGCGATCCAGGAGATTGCCCGGGAGGCAGCCGAGTCGATCAACCATGACAGCGAGCTGCAGCTGCATCTTGGTGACCTGCTGGAGCGCTACCACAACGACCTCCGGGAAGAGATCCAGCGGCTCCGCGACGACCTGGGGCAACCGGTGGCCAGGGCCACGGGGCTCGGTGCACTGCGGCGAACAGTCCGCACCGGCGGCGTATTCATCCCTCTGGTGGTCCTGCTGATCCTGCTGATCCCGCTACTCTGGATGTACCGTTTCAGTGATGAAACACTCCAGGAACTGGAAGACGCCCGGGAGTTGATCGCCAGCTTGCAGGCCCGGCAACAGCAACAGGTTCAACTGGCGAGCACGGAAAGCGCCACCTTGCGCAGCCGGCTGGATGAACAGCAAAACCGCAACAATGAACAGTCAGCGCTGCTGTACAAGAGCATCACCTGGGCCATCAACCAGAGCAGTCCCTACGATATTCAACAAGAGGCCTTCAGCGACCGGCGCCTGGCCATTGTGCACGAACTGGTATCACGCCTGCAGGCCCTGGGATTCAAGGGGACGCTCAGGCTGGAGTCACACCTGGGGGAATTCTGCCTGGTCGGCTCTGAGGCCGATGGCTACACACTCGCCCCCGCTGATCTGCCGGTGCGTGACTGTGCTGTCTACGGACACCCGTTGCAGCACCTGCCGGCGATCGGCGAACGGCAGTCGATCGCATTTGCCAATTTTCTTGCCACTTCCCCGCTGGTCAACGACAGTGATATCAGCATCGAGATCGTCTCCCACAACTACAACCAGCCGCGGGTACCCTACCCGGCACGGCATTCCGATATCACTGCCTATGAATGGAACCGTATCGCCGCGACCAACAACCGCGTGGAGATCAACCTGGTGCCGTCGGGCTCCTGACCAGCCCACTTCTGCCCGCCCGCGCCGCCTTCAGCCCTCCTCATCGGCTGGCGGCCCTTCCATCAATTCCTTCCACCTGATGATCAGGTAGGGCATGGACTCCGGCGAGTCCTGCAACTGGGCACCGGCCCAGGCAGCGGTTTTGAATGCCTTCCCGGTATAGTCCCGGTTACCTCCCAGACGTCCCAGGTCCAGCAGGGTATGGACCGCGATCCCGTTGGCCGACAGTATCGCCCCGTCACTGGCCTCTTTCTCACGCAGCCATAGTTCGGTATTCGCCGGGGTACGGTAAAACCCGCCATTTTCGGCATCCCAGTAAATGGCAAGCAGTGAATCGGCCAGCTGCCGCGCCTGCAGCAGGTAGGGCTTCTCACCCGTCACCTTGAAGAGGCCCAACAGCCCCTGGGCGAGCGCAGCGTAATCATCGCTGAAGCCCGGCACGCCCCGCACACCGTGGCGCCAGTCCCGGTAAAGCACACCGTCCTTCTCGTCATAGAGTTCATCCATGACAAACGCCGCCGTGGCAGTAGCCACCTCGATATAACGCGGCTCATCCAGCAGGCGTCCGGCCATGGCCAGTGTCGTGATCATGTAGCCATTCCATGCCGTCACAACCTTGTCATCCAGCGGCACGGGGGGACGCTCCCGGCGCGCCTCGAGCAGTCGCTGTTTCACCCCGGTATCGCGCTTGCTGGCACTGGCCAGGTCGAGCTTGAACTGCTGGGCCAGGGCCGCGCTATCCAGCGCCAGGTAAGGCACATTGCGGCCGCCCATCTCGCCCAGCGGGTCACTCAGTGCATTGCCCTGCTCTGTCATGCCATAACGTGCTGCTGCCCAATCGCGTAAATCACCGTCACCGAGCGCCTCGGTGAGTTGTTGCCAGGTCCAGGTGTAATACACCCCCTCCTCCATGTGCCCGGAGCGGTCATGACCGGCATAGCTGTCTGCACTCAGCGCAGAATGGAAACCACCCCGGTCGTCATGCAGCTGTGCAAGGGAAAAATCGAGGATCTCGCGTGCAACCCCGGCATGGCGCTCATCCCGGGTAAGCCGGTAGGCCGCCAGGTAGGCGCGCGCCACCAGCGCCTGGTCATAGAGCATCTTCTCGAAATGCGGCACCCGCCACTCGAGATCTGTGGAATAGCGGTGTATACCGCCCTCGAGCTGGTCGTAGATGCCACCCGCCGCCATCTTGTCCAGGGTATGCAGCGCCATATCTACGCTGGCCGGTTCCCCCGACTGCAACAGGAACAGCAGGCGCCCCGGCTGCGGGAACTTGGGCGACGGGCCAAAGCCCCCATGGAACTCATCGTAGTTGGCGGCGAATTGCTTGTGGGCCCGGGTGGGGATGTCATCCGTCAGCCTGGACAGGGGGGTGACCGAAGACCCGATCTCGCGCAGTATGGCCACGGCATTCTGCGCCGACTCCTGGATGCGCTCGGGTGCCTCTCTCCAGAGTTCATCCAGCGTGGACAGGATCTGTGTCATGCCGGGCCGGCCCAGGCCGGGTTCCGGTGGGTAATAGGTGCCGCCCATGAACGGATGGCCCTCCGGTGTGGCCCACACAGACATCGGCCAGCCGCCCTGCCCGCTCGTTGCCATCACATAATTCATGTAGACCGCATCCACATCCGGGCGCTGCTCACGGTCAACCTTGATGGACACGAAGCCCTTATTCAGCAACGCAGCGATTTTGGGATTGCTGAACGACTCGCGTGCCATGACATGGCACCAGTGACAGGTGAAATAACCGATCGAGATGAATACCGGCTTGTTCTCCCGGCGCGCCTTGGCGAACGCCTCCTCGCCCCAGGGGTACCACTCCACCGGGTTATCGGCATGCAGACGCAAGTAGGGACTGGACTCCAGCGCCAGCCGCCAGCCACCGGTTTTTCCCCCGGTCACGGCATCGCTGGCCGGCACCAGCAGAATAGCAGCGACCAGGCAGGCCCGGAGATGGCGACCCAGCGTAACGGTCATTGTGTGCAAGGAGCTGTTTCGGTCATGCCTGATTGGAGCCCCGCCAGCGGGAATGGTTCCTGCCACCGGGGAGTTAGCCTGTCTCGAAGCGGTAATGCTTGGAGACGGGTGCGGTCACCTCCCAGACACAGGACATGCCCCGTGGAAAAGTCACCAGGTCACCCGGTACGATGGAGACGGGATCGCCGCCTTCAGGCGTCACGGTGATCGCACCCTCGAGGATGTAGCAGGTCTCCTGGTTGTCATAGGTCCAGTCGAATCGCGACACCTCCTTGGTCCAGATCGGCCAGTCGTTGATGCCGAGCGATTCCAGTTCCTCCGGGCTCAGTCCTTTTTTAATAGTGATTGTCTGCATGAAGCACCTGGGTTGTAAAATTTAAATCTGCGGCGACTAGCGCCGAAAGAACAGGTTGATAATGAGGGTCAGCAGCACACTGACGATGATCATCGAGGTGATGGGTATGAAGATCCGGCTGTTGCCGCGCTCGATGCGGATATCCCCCGGCAGGTGTCCGAACCAGCCCAACAGCCATGGCGCATAGGTCAGTATCAGCCCGATGAAGGTAATTACCAGGCCAAGCATCAGTAACACTTTGCCGATGGTCATGGACTAGCCCGAAGACAGGAACCGTGGTCTGCGGGTCTGCACAGCACGACCCGACAATGCCTTTCTTACGAATGGCGCCAGGTGTTCCTCCGCAAAGACATCGCTGCGCCAGATCTCGTTGCTGACCACCCTCAGCTTGTTTGGTGCAACGACATAAGCCCAGGCGCGACGCGGCTTCCCTCCCGTCTCGCTGGCACGCACCTGGTGCCGGTGATAATAGTCGCCTTCAAAGCGGTCCAGCAGCCGCAACAGTCGCCTGCCGATACCCCGATAGATAACACCGGCAGTAGACGTTCCGTGCTGGCCGACGATTCCCGGGAATAACTCTCCGCGAAGGGTATAACAGGCATAGTCGGGCAGGACGGCAGGATGGCCATAAACGCGCAGCCCGGTCAGCGCCTGCATCACGTCCGGGAACTGCAGGGTGCCATAACAGAACAGCAACAAGATCGGACCCTTTCTGGTTAGTCGCCAAGCCGGCCCGGTGATCTGGACCCCGGCTCGACCATAGGACAACGGCGAGCGCTTCGCAATATCCCGCTGCCAGCGGTACCCGGACGCTACGGCATTGGGGATGGGAATGCATGCCGGCCCGGATTGACAGGCATGCGCCGGATACCAACGGTGAGACCGCCGGATCAGCCTGTCCGCCAGTCATCCAGCGCCAGCACCGCCCGCGCATTGGCGCTGGTCTGCTGTGCCACCCGTTCAGCCGGCTCGCCGCGCACCCCGGCCAGTGCTGCCAGGCAGTCAGGCAGGTACTCGGGGCTGTTGCGCTCACCCCGATGTTGCGCCACGACCAGGTCGGGTGCATCGGTCTCCAGCACCAGGGCCTCCAGCGGCAGCCCGCGCGCCAGGGTGCGCAGCCGGGTCGAGCGTTCGTAGGTCAGCATCCCGCCAAACCCCAGCTTGAAACCGAGATCGATGTAATGTTGCGCCTGCTGCAGACTGCCGTTGAAGGCATGGGCAATCCCCCCCGGCACCCCGACCCGCTTGAGGATGGCCAGTACCGGATCATGGGCCTTGCGCACATGCAGGATCACCGGCAGCCGGGCATCCCGCGCGATCACGAGCTGCGCCTCAAACAATGACTGCTGACGGTCACGATCGAGATCGGCGATAAAATAATCCAGCCCGATCTCGCCGACGGCAACCGGGCGCCGGCTGGCCACCAGCGCCTCGAGTGTCGCCAGGTCGGCCTCACGATGCTGCTCCAGGTAAACGGGATGTAAGCCGAAGGCGGGAAACAGGTCGGGTTCCGCTGCACACAGGTGCCACAGACCGTCCCAGCCCTTTGCCTCGATCCCCGGTACCACAATCCCAGCGACCCCGCCCCTGCGTGCCCGCGCCAGTACGGCTTGGCGGTCCACATCGAATTGCGCGACATCGAGGTGACAGTGGGTATCGATGATTTCCATGAACATGATTGTATGCCGGTGCCGCGATCAAACACAGTCGATTTCTGGTATGTTTGTTGTTTAGAACGCGTGTCAGTACCACCATGAGTGCAAGCGGACAGGATCTTCCTATCATCCCCACAGACCCGGAACGCCGCTTCGGTGGTATCCGCCGCCTCTATGGGGCAGGTGCACTCGTCAGGTTCAGGCAGGCGCATGTCAGCGTAATCGGCATCGGCGGCGTCGGTTCCTGGGCAGCCGAGGCACTGGCACGCAGCGCCATCGGACGAATCACCCTCATTGATCTCGACCACGTCGCCGAGTCCAACATCAACCGCCAGCTACACGCCCTCACAGGGACCCTCGGCATGGCGAAGGTGCAGGTCATGGCCGAGCGTATCCGCGAGATCAACCCGGACTGCCAGGTGGCGGCGATCGAGGAATTCCTGTCGCAGGACAATCTTGATTCATTGCTTGGACGGGACTACGACTACGTGATTGACTGTATCGACGGCTTTCGCATCAAGGCGGCGCTGATTGCCTGGTGCCGGCGCCACAAGGTCCGCCTGATCACGGTCGGCGGTGCCGGCGGACAGACCGACCCGACGCGGATCAGGGTCGCCGACCTCAGCCGCACCGAACATGACGCCCTGTTCTCGAAGACCCGCAAGCTGCTGCGCCAGGACTACGGGTTCCCCAGGAATCTGAAACGGCGTTTCGACATCCCCTGTGTGTATTCCGATGAGCAGCCGCTGTATCCCGCCGAAGACGGCAGTGTCTGTCATGACAAACCGCACGACCCGCGTGCAGGGCGCCTCAATTGTGCCGGTGGTATGGGCTCCGCCATGAGCGTCACCGCCTGCTTCGGCCTGGTGGCCGCGGCACATGTCCTGAAAAGACTGGCGGGGTAAGACCGCTTCCCTGCCAGGAGGGGAGCGCGCGGCATCGGGTTCTCGCGGATTCAGCACTCGGACATCAAACCCGAACAGGGCTGCCACAGTACCGCTGCTGTCTTTTATTTTGGGGACTGAGTCAGGCAGCCCGCCCCGGGCCAACAATTACTAACTGCCGTAATCCTCTATAACTATCCGGCACCAACAGGACTGGAATTCGGGGGAGGCCGCGCCGAGGACGTCGGAAATCCAACTTCTAAGTGCTATGGCTGGGTCGCGGTAATCACACTGCAGACAACCCGCCTGTCGTGTCGCGGACCATCGAACTCACAGAAGAAGATGTTCTGCCATCTGGAAAGGCCCAGCTGACCATCGATCAGGGGGACAGTCTCCGATGGGCCCACCAGCCCGGCCTTGAGATGCGCGTCACCGTTGCCGTCCTGGGCATCATGCAGCCACACGCCCCGGGGGATCAGCTTGCGCAGCAGATTGACTACGTCCGTCTGCACGCTCTCATCCCAGTTCTCCTGGATCATGATCGCAGCCGTGGCACCCTGGGCATAGATGGAGACGATCCCCTCGCGCACCCCGCTGCGCTCGACTACGGCCCTGACCTGCCCGGTGATATCGACGAGGGTCTCGCGGGTATCGGTTGCCAGTGTGATGATCTCGCCCATCAGGAACTGAACGCTCCCGGAGAAGTCAGCCATTCGGTTTCATCGGGTCTATTGGTACGCCCCGGGATGGTATTGCGGTTGGGGAAACACCCGGATAGCCGGACAATTTCCCGGCGCTGCCGGGCCCGTTCGAGGATTTCCTCCAGACCGGCGCGCTCGCATATAAACACGTTGAGGACCTGCCTGCCCTGACTATCGACGACGACCCGATTCACGGGTCGTCACAACACAACCACTGCCCGAATATCAGAGTCACGCCGAAACCGGGCGGCGTCAGTCGATGGATGGTTACTGGACGCTGCCGAAGCCGCAGTCCTTGCTGCCGGCCGGTGGTTCGATGCCGGCCAAGCGACAGCCCTGGGATACTGGCCCGCCCGGGAACAGGGTGTATAAATACTTCAGACCACCCTTGGAATGGAATTTTTCATCCAGGGCGTCACACAACTCACGTGCGTTGATGCCAGGACTGTCATGACGCGCAAAATACTCCTGCAGTGCACGAACTGCATCCCAGTGATCAGTACCCAGTTCCAGGCCCTCTGCGGTGGCTGTCGTTTCGGCATTCTGGCGTGTCCAGTCCTCTGGGGCATTGGGAAATTCCGAACTGCCAGCACTACCACCACGCGGGTGCATGATATTGTTCATTGATTGGGTCACGTTTTTGCTCCTCTATACACTGTTTGATATTTATTGCTTGTTCTCGGTATTGACTTTAGCCCGCCTTAGCCCGTCTATCAAGTCAGCCACACAGTCCCTGCCGGGCCATGACGTTACACAGGCGCGTGCGCGACCGGCCCAATCAGATCAGCAGGAAGCGCCCGCCCGAGGCGATGGCGGTGGTGACCAGGCCCAGCACGAGGTTGATACCGATCAGCATGCGGATCTGCCCCAGGGCCTTCCCGCCGGATTGCCAGTCTTCCGCGGCAATCGCACGCTGCAGGCGCTTGTAAGCGGCAAAAAACACGTGAAAGAAGATCAGCATCATGGTTATCCCGATGCCCAGCATCAGGTCAATATGCAGGCCGGCTGGCCCGAACCCGCCAAACACGGCAAGTACCATCCACAGGCCGGTGGCCAGAATTAACACCACGGCCGCCCACACCCATGGAAAAAACCGTGCAAACACCCCGGCCCACAGACGCAGGCGCTGCGCTGGCTCCAGCTGGCTGGCTGCCACCGGGCGCAGGGCCATGTAGGCAAAAAACATCCCGCCCACCCAGACTACAACTGACACTACGTGAAGCAGCATTGCAATTCCCATCGTGATTCCTCTTGATATGCTGATTGGATAATTCAGCGGATTTTCTCACAGACCTGTGACGATTGCTGCGCCCTGCCGGTAACACCAGCAATTATATTCTGCGATACCGTCAAGGCATGTACAATGAACCACAATATGTCTCTCTCAGCATAAAGGATAGAAACCATGTCACAGGATGCCGATGCCAACGTCGTCATCAATCAGTCCGTAGCCATCCTGGTCGACGGCAATAACATCGAGCGCAGCATTCATGCGGAAACCAATAAGCCAAACACCATGCTGAACTTTGATACCCTGGTACCAAGGTTACTTGGCAATCGTGGTCTCAATCGCCTGGTGTACTTTCGTGAGGGCCGGCAGATCTCGTCAAAGCTGAAGGAACGCCTGCACAGCAACTACCATGGTTCGGTCCGCCCCTGCCATAAAAGCGCCGATATTCCCCTATCCATCAAGGCGACCCAGCTTGCCAGCAAGGTCGACACCATCATCATTATGTCGGGTGATTCCGACTACGTGGAACTGGTCAGCCACCTGAAATCAGAGGGCGTGCGCGTCGAAATCGCGGCAGTTCCCGCCACCACCTCAAAACTGCTGATTGACGAGGCCGATTATTTCCACGAAATCACCCGGGAGGACTGGTTCACCCTGGAATCGAAAAAGAGTACCCAGAAAAAATCCACCCGAAAGCGTAAATAGGTCGACAACCTATTCCCGCGCCAACCGCGCCTTGACCCGCGCGATCTCCATGCGTTCCATGTCGACCACAGCCGGGATCAGCGGATAGATAGCGTCCAGGACAGAGTACTGCTCAACCGCGAGCACCTCGAGCCGGTCACGCAGTTCCCGGGTGAGGTAAGGCAGGGTCAGCAGGTAGGGCGCCATGAAAGCAGTGTAATCATCGAACAGCGCCTGCTGTGCAGCCACCGGCCAGTTCGCCCGCCACGGGAGTTCCGGCAGCGCGGCAGAGTCCGCATCCGGAGTACGTGCAAACCACTGCGGCCGGCCGGACATGCCGGCCCGATTGACCAGTTGCTCCAGTGCCTGGCCAGGTATCAGGCCGTGTTCTGCCGGGTAGGTCGAGACCGAATGAAAACCCTCGGCCATGGCCGGCAGGCTGCGCCAGTCCGCGCCACCGGCCTGTGTGCGGTCCTCGTCCGGCAAGGCAGTATCGATCAGCGCCAGCGGCACTCTGGCCGCATCGCACAACCATGCCTCGTAGGCATCCTGCAGGGTAAACGGCAATTCGGGCCGCAGTGCCAGCGCATCCAGCAGCCCCGGCAAGGCAGGGTGCTGTGACGGATCGCCCACTAGTGGGTTCACCGGTACCCGCTCAATTGCATCCGCTGATTCACAACTCCCGTAGACAAACCAGCGACGCCTGACCTCGCGCGGCCCGATATTTCCCCAGACCTGCTCCGCCAAGGCCTCCTGGCTGAACAACTGCAACTGCCAACGGCGCCCGTCCACAGAGATCGCGCGCGCTTCCTCCAGCTCGATCACCTGTACCACGCCAAGAAACGGCGAAATCCGGCGGCGGCCGTAGTAACGCGTCACCGGCATGCAGTCAGTCCTGCGAGCGCAGACGCTCCTCGAGCAGTGACATCAGCCGTGAACAGGCATCCTGCTGTTCCTCGTCCAGCGCCTCGAAGAGAAACTCCAGCTCGTCCAGGATGCGCATGATCTCCTCGCGCGACTGGTAATTGTCGATCTGCCGGGAAACTTCAACAATAAACGGGTCCATGGTGTCCCCCCGGGATAGGCACAGGCCACTGATAACAGTGACACGCCGGTTTGAAATCAACTCCCTGCTTGCCAGATTCAGGGTTACAACCGATGCTAAGTGATCTATCCGAACGAATCCAGCACGCCCCATGAACAATACCGAACAAGCTATGGTCGAGGCCTGCATCAACTGGCACACCCGGAAGGCGATAATTACGCAGGACAGCGCGCCTGGGCCGATACCGTGTTCCCCGTCCATGGACGGGCGACAGGTTAATCCTGCTCGGCCAAACCGGCCAGCAGTTCCACAATCCCGGCCGACGCTCCCAGGTAGGAGGCCAGCGTGATGTTTACGTCCGGGTACTCGGCCCTCACCACGTCCACCACATCCGGGATATCCGTTACCACGTGCCTGCCGGCTGACAGGAAATACGGTACTACAACGACCGCCCTGGCCCCGGCATGAATGGCCTGGCGCAGGCCGTCCGGTATCGATGGCTCCGCCAACTCGAGAAAGGCGCAGTCCACACGGCCGTAGGTGCCGTTCGTGTGTGCCTCCAGGCGGTAGGCGAGCTCACGAACTTCGTCGTTCGAGGCCATGCGCCGGCTGCCATGTGCCACCAGCAACAGACTTTTCATGAGCCGAGTCTACTCTTTTTTTAAACCGTTTAACCAGTCAGCTGCACCCTTTTTGTGCAATCATTGATACACGATCAGCGTCAAGTTCCCGCGCTGATAATTCAGTCTTTTCTTATACTTTAATCTTGCCATATAAACAGTGCTGCCGGATGTGCGATCACCCGCGTTGCGGCAGAGAACGTCATCCAGAAAGAGTATTGTTGTTTCCTGCCATTCTGGTTAGAATTCGACTGGTTGCACATTTCAGGTTATTTCGGAGTTCCAAGTTGTATCTGCTGTAAATTGCCTTTGATGATTTGCAATTGAACATTTTTCTTTTTTATTAGTAGAGGTAATTTACATGGCTACAGGTACCGTCAAGTGGTTTAACGAGTCCAAGGGATTTGGTTTTATAGCGCCTTCCGATGGCGGAGAAGACGTCTTCGTGCATTTCTCAGCAATTGAAGGCGATGGCTTCAAGACCCTGGTAGAGGGTCAGACGGTCAACTTCGAAGTCCAGAAGGGACCCAAGGGACTGCAGGCCGCTCACGTAACACCGGCCTAGTTTCACCCATTTGTAACACGCAACACCAGAACCCCGCAGCTTGCTGCGGGGTTTTTTTCCGCCACCATAGAGCCCTCCGGACAGACTATTCATTACGCTTTCCTCACATTCGCGGGAGATCACTGGTATCGGAAAGCCAGGCATCAACCGCGCGTGCGCACTGACGGCCTTCACGTATAGCCCATACAACAAGCGACTGCCCACGCCGGACATCACCGCAGGCGAATACTCCGGGCACACTCGTCTGGAAGTCATCATCGGTTGCAGCCGCATTACCCCGTTCATCGAAATCAAGATCCAGCTGACCGAGGAGGCCGTCATGTACCGGGTGCGCGTAACCCATCGCCAGCAGCACGAGCTGCACCGGCAGGTGCCGGACCTGCCCGGGCGCGGCCTGCTTGTGCCAGGTACCGTCTGAACCCCGCACCCACTGCAGATGCTGCAGGACCAGCCCGGCGACATGGCCGTGATGACACTCAAAGGCCACGGTGTCAAATCCCCAGATGTGCTGACAGCCCTCCAGCTCATGGTCACCCTCACGCCATGCCGGCACAGGCTCCGGCCAGTGCCTGAGGATATTAGCTTTTGCGGGTGGGCGTTCGTGGTACTGGACCTGCACCACCCGCCGCGCCCCCTGCCGAATCGCAGTACCCACACAGTCACACCCGGTATCACCGCCACCGATGACCACCACGTCCTTGCCGTGGGCATCGATGGCATTTTCAGGATGAATGCGATCACCGGCCACTCGCCGGTTCTGCTGGGCCAGGTAATCCAGCGCAAAGTGGATACCCCGTAGTTCACGTCCCGGCACCGTGAGATCACGCGGTTGTTCCGAGCCGCAGGCCAGCACCAGGGCGTCCCCCGTACGCCGCAATTCGTCAATATTCAGGTTCACACCGGCGTGAACACCGCGTCGGAACAGCACACCCTCGGCCTCGAGCTGTGCGAGCCGGCGATCCAGCACACTCTTCTCCAGGCGAAAGTCCGGGATACCGTAACGCAGCAGGCCGCCGATGCGGTCGGCCTTCTCGTAAACCGTGACGCCGTAACCGGCGCGCGCCAGTTGCTGGGCACAGGCCAGGCCGGCAGGTCCTGAACCGATAATCGCGACCCATTGGGGCAGGCGCCGGATGCCGCGCTGCGGCCTGACCCAGTTCTCCTCCCAGGCACGCTCGACCACCGCCAGTTCAATTGACCGGATAGTGACTGCTGCACTGCCGATACTCAGCGTGCAGGCCGATTCGCAGGGCGCCGCGCAGATGCGTCCGGTGAACTCGGGGAAGTTATTGGTTGAGTCAAGCTGCTCGAAGGCGCGGCGCCAGTCAGTGTTGGTGACCAGCGCATTCCACTCGGGAATCAAGTTATGAACAGGGCAATAACTATGACAATAGGGGGTTCCACAATCCATGCAGCGGTTGGCCTGCCGGGTCGCTTGCCCGTCCGGCATAACCTGCTCGTATTCCCGCCAGTGCCGGATGCGTTGTTTCGGATATTGTTTTACGGCCTCTGTACGCGGGTAATGTAAAAATCCAAGAAGATCTTCCATCGGTGATCAGGCGCTGTCACTGTTTCCATAAGTCTAGTTCAGACCCGCTGCAAGTTAAGACAATTTAATGTAAATGACTGATATATAATGCATATTATCTTCGAGCAGGCCTCCCCCGGTCAGCGGTGCTCAGCCCGATGCTGTGCAATAGGGCCCTGACAGGTGATTCATTAACGCTGTTTGAATGTCGGATCAGTCTCCGCCATGTGGTGCACAATCTTGAAGAGGACGTAATTGAGCCCCTTCAGCTTCCTGCTTGCCTCGGCCATCTCGGCCTCTATCTTTTCAACCTGTTGCGGCGTTGCCTCATGCGGACTCGTCAGCATCGGGCTCCGTAGCAGCGGTTTCTGCTGCCAGCCTTTCAGCCTCCTTCGGCTCAACCAGGCTGAGCAGGGTCCATCCCGGCCCGGGTTTCACCTTGTAACCGGGGGTCAGGATATACAAACGCTCCTTGGGATCGACAGCAAACAGCGGGATCGCCTTCTTGTAGTGGCGACGGTGGTAGGCATCGAAGTCGAAGTTCTCGGTCAGGGCCGTCTCTCGAATCTCCGCACCCATGCCGAGAGCGTTAGCCAGTCGCTCGTAGGTCACGTCATCACCGAAGGCGACATTACCGGCTGGCAGCGGCGTTGTCTGCTTGCTGTTCACAGCGGCCTCGCTGGCTTGCAGGGCAAACAAATGGCTGTCTCCGAACTCACGTCGGTAGCGGTGTATGGCGAGCACATTGAGTTCCTGCTGAGGCGACAGCGCCAGCAAGCGTCCCAGGCCTATCAGGTCCAGGCTCCGGTCGGCATATTCCGACACCGCGCTGCCGTAGAAGGTCGTTAGCCCGTGCATGCGCGCGGCACTGACGTTGGCCCAGGTAGTGTCGCACAATACGCTGTTGTAACCGCGCTTCAGCAGTGCATGTGCTATCACCCGTGCGACCGGGTTGGCACCGACGATCAGGAAGCCACGCGGCTCCGGTTCTGCAACGCCCAGAGCTCTCGCCAGCAACCCGGCAGTAGCGCTTTGTAACACCACGGTGCCGATGATCACCATGAAGGTCAGCGGCACCAGCAGCTCGGCTTGCGGGTATCCGGCAGCCTGCAGCCTCAAGGAGAACAGCGCAGCAACGGCAGCCGCCACGATACCGCGTGGCCCGATCCAGGCCAGCAGGGCACGCTCCTGCCAGCGCAATGATGAACCCCAGGTCGCCAGTGCTATCTTGACGGGCCGGGCAACAAACTGGATGACCGCAAGGATGCCCAGCGCCCCCCAGCCCAGTGCCTGCAGCTGGGTGAAATCGATGCGTGCTGCAAGGATGATAAACAGGGCCGAGATCAGGACCACCGACAGGCTTTCCTTGAAATCCAGGATGTGCTCGACAGATACATTGCGCATGTTCGCCAGGCGGATACCCATGACAGTGACCGTCAGCAGACCTGCCTCTGCCTCTACGACGTTCGACAGCGCGAATACTGTAAACACAAGTGCCAGGGTGGCCACGTTATGCAGGAACTCAGGGAGCCAGTGGTTACGCAGTGCCAGCCCCAGGAACTGGCCACTAAGGATGCCGATCACCACCCCTACGCCAATAATCCGGGTGAAGCTGATCAGTGTGTGTCCGAGTGCCTCACCGCCCTGACCCGAGATGATGAATTCGAACACAAGCACCGCCAGCAATGCACCAATCGGGTCGATGACGATACCTTCCCAGCGCAGGATATTTGCTACATGCGCCGTCGGCCGCACGGTGCGCAACAGCGGCACAATCACGGTCGGACCCGTCACCACGATGAAGGCGCCGAACAGCAGGGCCAGCTCCAGCGGGAAGTTCAGCAGCGTGTAGGCAGCCAGCGCAGCCACGGCCCAGGTCACCACCAGCCCGGAAGTCACCATGCGCCGCACTATCCTTTCGAGACCCGCAATCTCGGAGAACTTCAGGGTCAGACTGCCCTCGAACAGGATGACCGCGACGGAGAGCGATACAAACGGGAACAGCAGCTCGCCGAACAGGGCATCCGGGTGCAGCAGCCCGAGAACCGGCCCGACAAAGATGCCGCTCAGCAGCAGGAACAGGATCGCGGGCAGCTTGACCCACCAGGCAAACCACTGGCAGGCAATGGCGAGCGCGCCAATCCCCGCAATGCTCAGGACGACGTGTTCTTCCATGAGGACAGGTCTGGAGAATCAACCGGTACAGTTGCGGTAACCCGACCGCCTACAGCACCCCTATTGCAGGTCACTGAATTCCCTCCTCAGCTTTTCCAGATCTGCTACGTAGCCTTCCGCGTTTCCGTAGGGCAGGAACATGTAATAACGTGAATGAACATCCTTCAAACGTTGCGCGTGCTTGATCGGACACCAGTATTGTTCGGTCCTGGCGGCGATTTCCCGGACATAGGCGATCAGACCGGTAGCATAGCTGCAGAACAGGCAGTGGGTACGCTCGATGGGGTTGAGATATTTGAGCTGGTGACGATCCAGCACAAAGTAATCCGAGCGCCTTACCCTCGGCACGCGGTATACCGGGAAGCACAGCAGCTGGTAGATCCAGACACACCCGTCCAGCAGCATCAACGGGAAGAGCAGACTGTAGACCAGCGGCGCCGTAGCTGCTGCCAGCAGGGAGGACTCTGCCAGGTAGCGGCTTATCCTGCTGGCCAGATCACGATGACGCGCGATGATCTCCTTATCGAAGACCGCGCGCCCGTTTCGCAGGCTATAGCCGAACTCCTCCACATCCCGGGTGACTTCTTCCGCGACCCGTTCCTCCAGTAGGCGTATTTCCTGCAACAATCCTTGCAACCCTGCCATGCCGCCCCCCTTCCTGATGTACTGCCTGACGCTGATGACACTGCCATGAAGCATGCCAGATTATCGTCCGACTATTTCGTTACGGCCCGATTCAAGCAGACACAACTTGTCAATCCGTGCCAGCTTCTTGATTTCGGCCTCACGCTTGCTGGCCGTACTCCGGGTATGCCCGCTTTCCAGGTATACCAGCTGCTGCGGTCTGCGGCCCCGGAAATACCGGGCACCCTGCTGGCCACCATGCTGGGACAGGCGCCGCTCCATATTGTTTGTGATTCCTGTGTAGAGCGAATTATCCGTACAGAGGATGATGTAGACCTGCCAATTCATGGCGCCATGATAGCAAATGATAGTGCGCGGCATTTAAACTCACTGACCGGGGTATACCGGCTTGACAGCCTGTCCTGGATACCCGTTTATTCGGTTTTCCCGGGTTTATGTTAGGATATGCGCCGCCTGTTCTTCTCGTTGCCGCATCCCGCGCCGATCCGGCGTCCGTTTGCATCCAGAAATGCAGGAACCTGACTTACATTATCCGATATAGAAGGAGCCTGCATATGCAGATAGAAAAACACCGTGTGGTGACCCTCACCTACACCCTGAAAGACAATGATGACAACATCATTGACAAATCCGACGATGGCAGCTTTTGTTATCTGCATGGCGCCGGCAACATCATCTCTGGTCTGGAAAACGCGCTGACAGGCAAGATCGCCGGCGACGAACTGAGTGTTGCCGTGTCACCTGAAGAGGCATATGGCGTTCACGATGCCGAGAAGACCCAGAAGGTACCACGTGACATGTTCCCGCCCGAGCAGGAGATCGAGCCCGGCATGCAGTTCCATGCACAGAGCCCGGAGGGCCAGCCGTTTGTGGTCACCATCGCCAGTGTCGATGAAGACGGCATCCTCGTTGACGGCAATCACCCGCTGGCCGGCGTGCATCTCAATTTCGATGTGAAGGTTATGGAAGTGCGAGAGGCCAGTAGCGAAGAGATCGAGCACGGCCATGTACACGGGCCGGACGGACACCACCACTAGGCTGACATGCCACTACGACAGCGGCTACATACCCGACGGTCATGCACCATACCGTTTGTGGCCGCTGAAACGGTGATGCGCGCATGAAAGCGAGTGACCTCAAGCGCGGCACTGTCCTCGACATTGACGGACGCAAGATCATTATAAAGCAGCTGGAGGTGCAGAGCCCGTCGTCGAGAAGTGGCAGCACTCTCTATAAGGTCCGCGGCCACGACATTGTCAACAAGCAGAAGTTTGAGGCCCGTTTCAAGGGTGACGAAAACCTGCAGAGCGTTGAATTCGGGCGCCGCCCCTTACAGTACCTGTTCCGGGACGCAGACAGTTGCACCTTCATGGACAAGGAGACGTACGAGCAGCACACCCTGTCTGTCGAGTCGCTGGAAGAAGAACTGCGGTACCTTGAGGAAAACCTGGACGGCATCCTGGGCATGGTCGCTGACGATGTCATCCTCGGTATTGAGCTACCTGCCACGGTCAGCCTCGAGATCGTGGACACCGCACCCGGGATGAAGGCGGCCTCGTCATCGGCACGCACCAAACCGGCCACCCTCACGACCGGCCTGGTCGTACAGGTGCCCGAATACTTAACCCCCGGTGAAGTCATCAAGGTCAACACCGGGACCGGCGAGTTCGTCTCGCGCGCCTGATTGATCGCCCGCTGACAGGAGAGACCAGTTATTTTCACCGCTCAATCTCAGAAAGAACATATGAACAAATTTGCTTTGGCACCTTAATTTTCTATTTTACTGCTTCAACCGATACCCGGTCTTGAACATCCACCACACGACAAGCAGACAAGCGGCCAGGAACATCAGAACCATGGACAGGCTCAACCCCACGCTCACGTCGGAGACTTCGAAAAAGCTCCAGCGAAAACCGCTGATCAGGTAAACCACCGGGTTGAACAGAGTTACGGTCTGCCAGGCGGGTGGCAGCATGCTGACCGAGTAAAAGCTGCCGCCGAGAAACACCAGCGGCGTGATAACCAACAGCGGGATGAGCTGCAGTTTTTCAAAATTATCAGCCCATAGCCCGATGATGAATCCGAACAGGCTGAAAGAAATACATGTCAGTACAAGGAATCCCATCATCCACACTGGATGAGCAACCTCCAGGGGTACAAAGAAGCCGGCTGTCGCCAGGATGATCAGACCGATGAGCAGGGACTTGGTCGCTGCAGCTCCCACGTAGCCCAGCAGGATTTCAAAAAAAGATACCGGTGCTGACATAACTTCGTAAATCGTGCCTGTGAACTTGGGAAAGTAAATACCAAACGAGGCGTTGGAAATGCTCTGGGTCAGCAGCGCCAGCATCATCAGCCCGGGCACGATGAATGATCCGTAGGACACACCTTCAATCTGTTCAATACGTGAGCCGATAGCCGAGCCGAACACTACAAAGTAGAGCGATGTGGACAGTACCGGTGAGGCGAAACTCTGCAGCAGGGTTTCCCAGGCACGTAGCATTTCATACTTGTAGATCACTCTGACGGCGTATGTGTTCATTACTTGGATTTCACCAGATTGACAAATATTTCTTCCAGAGAACTTTGCGTAGTTCTCAGGTCTTTTAGCACCATACCGGCCTCCCTGATCGCCTGCAGCAAGCCGCTGATGCCGGTGTGTGTATTGTGGGGATCATAGGTATAGGTCAGCCGGCTGCCATCAGCCGACAGATCCAGAGACCAGTGGGCCAACGCATCGGGCACGGAATCCACGGCCTGTTCTAGCTCAGCGATAAGTTGCCTTTTCCCGAGTTTATGCATTAATGCCAGCTTGTCATCTACCAGCAGCAGTTCACCGTCGTTGATGACGCCCACACGGTCAGCAATCGCCTCGGCCTCTTCGATATAGTGAGTGGTCAGGATGATGGTGACACCGGACTCGCGCAGGCGCCGCACCAGCGCCCACATGTCCTTGCGTAATTCAACATCCACGCCCGCCGTGGGTTCGTCCAGGAACAGGACTGAAGGCTCGTGCGACAGGGCCTTGCCGATCAGCACCCGCCGTTTCATACCACCCGACAGTGTCATCAGCTCGCTGTCTTTCTTACCCCACAGCGAGAGATCCCTGAGCAACCGCTCGAGGTGCTCAGGGTTGGGTTTTTTACCGAACAGGCCGCGGCTGAAACACAGCGTGTTCCACACCGTATCGAATGCGCCGAGTGTGAGTTCCTGCGGAACCAGTCCGATCATGCTGCGCGTGGCGCGGTAGTCTGTGACGATGTCATGTCCTCCCACCGTTACTGAGCCCGAACTTGCCTTTACAATCCCGCAGATAATCGATATGAGGGTTGTCTTGCCGGCCCCGTTGGGACCAAGCAACGCCAGGATTTCACCGGGCGCGATATCCAGGGTCACATCCTTGAGGGCATGGTGGCCGCCGGCATAAGTCTTGGACAGGTTCGATATGGAGACTATGGACTGCATTTTTGTATTCACATGCACCCGCGCTTGACAGTTATATTGTGTCAATTATGCAGAGAAGGTGTGAAACCGTTCTTTATACAATCAACGTTATAGACACCGCCCGCCACCCTAGGCTTCATCCCATTGCGCACTCTTATAATCAATCCTTCCATGATATTTTAAGATATGCCGAGGGATTCTTTCGCCGCTCCAGTATCGGCATAATACTTTGCGCTCCAGCGAATCTTCTCGAGCATTGCCTGGGCTGAATCAAGGCCCTTATTCGTCAAACAGCACGTAACCGGATTATTCTGAATAACAAGAAAGTGGCCCGAACCTGACATGACGGGTTATACCGGATATTACCAAAGTACAAACGTCTCAGAACAGCCAGAACCGGAAGTTTATGACGATAAAATAACGCTCCCGAAGATACAGTCAGGCAAATTGCTAGAGAAGGATCATACAGGTAAATTAACGGCTGTGTACTTCTACAGACTGGATTGCCGCCTGCACAGACGGCAAAATGTAAAAATCACAGGCTGCTACGCTGGCAAGAAGTCGATCGGGTAGGTAATGGTAATCTCTGTTACGTCCTTGGCGCCAAAGTCGAACAACTTGACGCGACTGGCGATCTTGGAACCCAGTGCAGGATCACCCAGTTCGCTGGAGACCAGGTCGCAGCGGGTAACCTTCCCGGAAGGGGCAATGGTCAGGCGCAACACGATCTTGCCTTTCAGGGTGGGATCCTTGCGCAGGGCGCGGTTGTAGACGCTATAGATCGAACCCTTGTTGCGATCGAAGACCATCTGAATCTCCTCGATGCTGCGGCCGGCCGACTTTGTGCCCTTGCCCTTGCCGCCCACCGAGCCACCCGGTGCATTGCCGGTCGGACTGCGGATCTTCGTGGAGCTGCGCCCGGACAATTCTCCCCCACCGGTGTTGCGGCTCAGGTTCGAGGTCTGTATGCCACCGCTGCCACGCGCGGTGCCGGCCGTAAGGATCGCGCGCTCGGTCTTCTTCGCTGCACCCACGGACTGCGACAGATTGTTGGTCTTGCTGAAACTAGTCGAGACCGTGTTTTGCCGCATGTCAGCCAGCGAATCCTTCAGTGCCAGCAGTCCGGACTTCTCGGCCTGTTGGCGCGCGCTGATTTTGGGCTTCACCGGCACCGGTTTCTTTACTACGACCTGCTTTTTCTTCACCGGCTTCGGAGTCTCAACCTTCTTCGGCAGCAGCTCCGGCTTTTTCTTCACCGGTTTTGGCGGTGGCGGCGGTTTAATCTCCTCTTTCTCGAAAATCAGCTGAGCGAGACGTGGCGGCTCGTCTATCACCGGTTTTTCGATCTCCGGCAACGGCAGGAGCGGAATAACGATACCCAGCACGAGCGCAATCAGCAGGTTGGTGCGCACAATGCGCTTGAAACGGGCATCGTCGGGGTTGGTGAAGCCCCAGGACATGTTGTAGCTCAGTACAGTAGCAGACATGCTCAGCTTTCCAGTGGTTTCTGCAGTACGGCCAGCGAGATACGATTAAAGCCGGCCTGTGTGCAGGAGGCCATGACCTTTTTCAGGAGGCGAAACGGAATGTCCTTGTCACCCATGATAGTCGCCTCGCGACGTTCGGCTGGGTCACCACCGACACTCAGCGTATTACCGGCCTGTTTGATGAGCGCGGCCTGCAACACCTTCGAATAGTTACCCTGCTCTTTCATGACGTTTGCCACAGAGGCGATCACCTGACCATGCATCAGTATATTATCCTCGTTGACCATGACGGTGACAGTCACGCGTGGCTGTTGCTCGGAAATGGACTCCGGCAGCTCAACAGACTTGTGTGTCGGCAGGATCTCTCCGTCCGAGGCATTAACCAGAAGGAAGAACACCAGGATGGTGAAGATGTCCATCAATGATACGAGATTCAGGGCCATACCACGCCCGTGACGCACGTGCTGGCGCTCCATTCGTTTGGCGCGTCTTGACATCTTCATTTGGTGGCCACCTTCATGCGTGTACCCGGTGCATCACCGATGGAGATCTCCGGGAACAGTTCGGCACTGACCACGCTGCCGGCCTGCACCACACGCGCGCTACGTACGCTGTCCATGGTCTGTACTACGGTTTCATAGTCGGTATCGGGTTCCAGCAGCAACGTAGCATCCAGCTTGTCAGGGAAGCGTGCCTTGATCTGCTGCAGCAATTGTGAGAGTTGTTGATAGTCATGGGCACCATCTTTCAATGGCAGCCGCTTAACGAGTCCACCATTCCGGTCACCCACTTCAATCCCATCATCACGCACGATGACCTCCAGGTGGAATTCCTGTGGCTTGTTAGCCAGCGCATTGCTGGCGGCGGCCGGCAGGTTCAGTTCCAGGATGGTAATGCGCGAAAATACTGCCGTAATCAGCAGGAACGGCACCAGAATCACCATAAGGTTCATGAACGCGGTGATATTTATATCACCTGAGTCCTGTGAACGTCGGCGGCGATTGAAGCGATTTCTCATCAGGCCTTACCTTCGAGCGGTCTCTCGGTAATGCTGTTGAGAAACTTTACCGAGGCCATCTCCAGGCTGTCGATCAGCTGCGTGGTCTTAGTCTGCAACACGGCATAGATCAGCAGCAGCGGAATAGCGACCATCAGGCCAAATGCTGTGGTGTTCATGGCTACCGATATACTGGCGGATAACATATCGGCCTTCTCGGTAGGATTGGCCGACGCCACCGCTGTGAATGCCTTGATCAGGCCGATAATCGTGCCTAGCAGTCCGAGTAGCGTGGCTATGTTGGCAAAGGTAGCCAGGTAGGCGGTGCGCTTCTCGAGATTCGGTACGGTCTCCATCAGCCCTTCTTCCATTGCGATCTCGACATCGTCACGGCGGCGCGAAGTCTTGGCACGGTTCAGACCGTAGCTGAAGATGTGGCTGATGGCCGAACGGGACTTTTCAGTGAGCATGGCCACTCGCAGGTAATCGCCCTTGGCGAGGTGCGGGGCCATTTTTTTCCACAGTCGGTTGTTGCTACTGCTGGCCGCGCTGAGATAGATGTAGCGTTCTACAGCAATGGCCAGGCCCAGTGCGAGCACCAGCACAATCGGGTACATGAAAAAGCCACCCGACTGAAAGAACCCGACGAATGTGTTGTAATAATCCATAACAATACTCCTGTTGCTTCCCCAGTAATTAACGATTCATTGCGCAATGGCGCAGATTATCCCTGCCCATCGGCATGGCCCGGCATGAGTTTAATAACCTTATATTTACTACTCATTTAGTACTGTGAACTGCTTCGTAGTATTCAAGCTCCCTGAGAAATACGTCACGGTCTATAGGTGCAAGGATCTCATCGACGAGACTGTTCATGGGGCGCGCGGCCAGTTCGCCAGCCTCGGCAGGTTTCCACGGTACGATATGCAGGGCCTTGGGCAGTTCCTGGTTACCGGTGATGGTGGTGCCCTCAAGATCCACTCTGTCTGCGGCTTGTGCACAGGTGGCCAGCCAGAACACTCCGAGCAGACATGCGACAACCTGCAGATACGATCCGCTCCGGCAGATACAGATATTCAGGTGTCTCATCGATTTGCTCCGGTGGCGACGTTGTTCTGGCTGATCTGTTCACGCAATTCACTGATCCACGAAAGCAGTTGTCTGTCTTGCGACTGCGTCAACTGCTGGTAATTCTGGTAGTGGGTCAGGGCCTGTGCCGGGTTTGCCAGGTAACGATCGTTGAGGATGCCGAGGTTCCAGTGGATGCGCTCATCATTCGGATTAATTTTGAGTCCCTGGTTGTACATTGAGGCGGCTTCTTCCAGCCGGCCGCTGCGGCGATACAGGATGCCCAACTCGTTGTATGCCACGATCTGTCTGTCATTTACATCGATTGCCTTTATAAAGGCTGCCTCGGCACCGACCATATCTCCTATCTTGTTGCGTGCAATGCCGAGATTCGTCCACGGGCCGGACAGCCGTGGGTTTGCTGCGGTGATTGCGGCAAGCTTGTCTGTGGCAAGGTGCCAGTCCTCGGCCTTCATCAATTCCAGGGCGACCTGGAATTCGCCCTCAATGTCTGTGACTGTTGCCGTTTCCACTACCGTGGCACCGGAGGCAGGCACCATGGCGTGTTCCTGCGGTGCACTGGCGCAACCAGCAAGCATGATTACGACAGTAAATATCAGTACATTAACGTAGCGCAGTGGCATAGTCTGTGCTCCTTTCCAGCTTGGCGAATTTGCCCGGCACCAGTTGAGCCAGTGCCTTGAGGCTTTTCTCGATCCAGGCGTCGTACAGACCTGACTCGATACGCACGGCATTGGTCTCGTGCAGCGCGATGGCCTGTTCTTCGAACGGGTATGCCAGATCTTCCAGCAGGATGTTGTATTCCTCTAGTGCCTCGGTGTTGAGATTGCTCGGACGCTCGGATTCCATCAGTGCCTCGGCAAGATGGGTGTAGAGTTGTGCGGTGTGGTAGGCGGCGGCTGTAGTGATTTCGGCCACGTTGTAGGCGGCAGCCTGCTCATACTGCGCCAGGGTCGATTCCAGCAGTTGCTTCTTGGTGGCGAGTGTCTTGTCCAGTGGCAGCTTCAATGCGATCGCACTGTACTGAGCATTTTGTGCACCAGCCAGAACCAGTCGCGCCTGTGCAGCAAGGTAACGCGTACGATCGGTGCGACCACGACCAGCCTGTGCATCGGCCATGATGATGGAATTCAGCCATTGGTGCCACTGCAGGCTGTCACCAGACGATTTATAGTACAGTGCGATGCGATGACGTGCCTCGATGGCATCTTCCACCGGCTGCGGGAACTGCTCGACATAATAGACATATACTGCTGTCGATTGTGCAGTGTGCCCGGCATTTGTATACATCTCGGCAGCCTGCCACAGAGCATCACTGCGCATCTTCACATCGCCGCTTGTGCGCCCGATGCGTTCGAATTCCTGTGCGGCCAGCAACGGTCGGGCGCTGCCGAGATAGGCCGTAGCAAGCCGGCGTGTGACCTCCGCCTGGCGGGGATCATCCGGATAAGCATCACGGAATTGTTCCAGTGTTCTGGCAGCGGCGGAAAAGTCATTTAGACTCATCAGACCGGCAGCGGCATCGTATTCCGCGGTGGCGACGATACCTGCGGTCGGTGCGGCATTGCGCACACGCTGGAAGTGGCCCACAGCGACTCGGGTGTCACCGGCGGCCTGCGCAGCCTCTCCCTGTTTGTAGATGCAAGCTGCAAGTCTCTCGGTATAAACGGAATTATTCTTGCTGTTTGATGCTGTACGGGCGAGCACCTGCTGGTAGGCCTGTTCGGCATGCAGGAAGTCCTCGAGATCGAAATAGGCATGCGCCTGGACCGTCCAGCTCACGCGTTGCTGTACGTCCGTGGCCGCCTTGTTATCGATGACCAACTGTGCAACCTGAATGGCACGCGGGTTCTCGTTGATCGCCAGTAACTGTTCCGCAGAGCGTGTCAATACTGCCAGTGACTGCGGATGTCGCGGGAAACTTGCAGCAAAGCGTAGTGCATTTTCAATGGAGCCGCGATGCCAGGCTGCTTTTTCAGTCCCGGACAGATGCGCCTCTTCCTTGTCGAAGGCAAGCACGGAGGCATAACCAGCCTCGGCGGCCTTGTCATGCTGGCCGTAGTCATAGGCAGTATGCACGAACTCCACACCTGCTTCACGGTACTTGCCTGATTCGTCGAGAAGTTCAGCCAGCAGGAAGTTCATATCCGGTGCGGCCGGGTCATCCGAAAACGAGCCCAGCCAGGTGCGATACCAGTGTGTGGCCTCGGCGTAGTCTTGCGGCTTGCGGGTTAACTGTGCCTGTGCGTGATAGTGGCGCGACAGGTCGGTCATGGTTACCTTAAGGAAGCCGAGCACCTGGCCTGCATCAGCCTTGTCGTGATGTTTCCAGTATTCGCCCAGTAGATTATAGCGGTCAACAAATGCCTTCTTGCCTTTCAGCACCAGCGTGGGGAAATTGCCGGCCTGGTAGGCATCGATCACCCGCATCTGAAAGGCCGGTGCCTGGCGGTGGATCGGGTTGCTGGCTACGAATGACTGAAAGGTCTCGGCAGCATCAGTATAACGCTCCTTGTCGAGGTACAGCTTGCCGAGGCGGTCGTACACCAGGTCTTCATAGTTGCGCGGGCCGTGCTGAGCAAATAAGCCAGCCACTGTGCGCGCACCATCTTCATAGGAAAAACTCAGGCTCATCACACGCAGGGTGTCATCCACCATTTCACGTTCTGCTCTTCCCAGCCCTGCCAGCAGCTCGTCGCTATCCGTGTTCTGCGGGAGCTTGCTGTCAAGCAATCCAGTGAAGGTATCGAGTCCCGCGCTGAACAGCCCCTGTTTGAAGTAGCACCAGCCCAGCTTGTAGAGCGACTGCTGAAAAAACGGGTTGTCACCGCCGGAATCGACGACGGCCTTGTAGGCGTTCTCGGCTCCGTGGTAGTCCTTCTTCACGAACAGGATTTCACCTCGCCGGAACTGTGCCTCGAGCCGACGATGGCTTTCCGGGTATTGCGCTACCAGTTGCTCCAGTGCAACCAGTGACTTGTCCGGTTCACCCCCGAGTTCATAGGCGCGTGCCAGCTGGTAAAGCACGAAATCATTGTCGGAGCGCCCCGGATAGGTTTCCAGCACCTGCTGGTAGAGATATATCGAATCCTGAACCTGCTGCGGATAGTCAGATACCAGCGCAGACCTGTCAGGTTCAGATTCCGGCAGAGCTTCGGCTTCCAGGTTGATGTCTGCTAGCCGGCGCATGGCCAGCGGACGTGCGTCGGTCTGATCATCGGTTTCCAGGAAGCGGCGATAGGCGTTCATGGCCTGCTGTTCACTGGACTCGATTGGCACATCATCCAGTTTGTTCGGGTGCCTGCTGAGATCACCAATGGTCGCTACATTATCACCACGAAACATCGAGCAACCGCTGCTGGCTAGTACGGCCGTCAAAAGGAGTACCAGCCAGCGTATCACTGAACACCGTCCTTACCGGGATACAGGGCACTGTCAAGGGTTTGCGCCAACGAAAAACGCGCCTGCACGATGTAGGAATCAAGGCGTTTCTTCTGCTGTTCGAGTTCATTCATGGCCAGCTGCTCAATGAGCTCACCCTGCACCAGATAGACCAATTCGGTGCGTTCCAGCAGCGCCTTTATGAGCATCCGGTTAGTATCGATGCGCTGGTTGAACGCATCGAAACCTGACGGTGTGGTGATACGGGCCGAGTTGAGTGATTGCAGTACCCGCGTGGACTCGTCCAGCAGGTCGGCCACTTGTGACAGCTGACGCTTTACCTGCCACAGGCGAGGCTTGTACTGGCTGCTGAGTTGCCAGTATAGCGCTCCCTCCACACGCGCCTGGCGTTCACGCAGTGTATCTGTATCAGGATTCACTGGAAGTCCAGACAGCTTTACTTTTATATCCTCGAGTTTATTCCACTGTTCAGCTTCTGAGGTATCCGCCAGTCCGACCGGATCGTTGGCACCCTCGACCTGAGCCAGACGCACCCTGAGTTGGCGATGACGCTGCTCTATAGTTTCGCGGTCTTCGGATCGCAGCGCGCGTTCGGCCGCGGGTTGCTTGTCTGCAAAGCGATGCTCGCGCGCGGATAGCATATCGTCATAGGCATCGATATTGGTGGCCCAGGTCTGCAGGTTGTTACGCAGGATCGACAGGTCACGGTAGTTCTTGACTGCTTCCTGAAATTCATGTGTTGCCATCAGCGCAACCTGGTAGCGCAGTGCCGGTGACTGGCTGTCCATTGTCAGCTCCTGTAGCCAGCCGGAACCGGTACGCGGGTCCTGTCCCTGCAGTGTCTCCAGCAACTCGCCATTTCTGATTGCATCAATCGACTCGTTGAGCTTGTCCTTTTCGTCAAACAGCGTGTCAATAACATCATTGTATTGCTGCACTGCCCGGCCATGCAGATTCATCCTGGTCATGGCATACGGCACCGCCAATAATGCTTCCTGTACGGCCGGATCGGTGGCATTACGCCTGCCGAGCTCACTCCATGGCACCAGTGCATGGCCGAATTCATCCGCTTCCGCATTCGCCCAGCCAGCACCAAGCAATGCCTTGTTGGAGAGTGGTCCCTCGAGTCGGACACGCTCGAGTATTTCGCGTGATTGCTGCGCAGCTCCACCCTGAAGATAGCTGTAACCGAGTGCCAGGTTTGCCTTGTCGCGCAGCAGCCTTAATTCCTCACTGCGACCGGAGAGTTCACCCAGGGTATCCAGTTCCTTCGCGCCGCGTTCCAGTTGACCATTGCGAATATAGGCGACACCCAGGTTATAAGCGAGATATGGAGACCAGACATTATTGTCTTTTGACGCCTCCAGAACCTCGATGGCCGCATCATTCTGGCCGAGCTGCAGCAACAGCAGGCTGTGCAGCTGTGAAACCTCGACGCGCGTGGTGCGCGTCATGTCGCCGCTGACCCGAGACAGTGCCTGCAGCGCGTTGACAGTGTCGCCGCGCTGATATGAGATCTTGGCAAGATAGAACCAGGCACGGTTGCGGATCTGTTCGTCGGCGTGCTCGTTTGTCAGCAGGCGTTCGAAAATCGTGCTGGCCAAGTTACGCAGCCCATAGGACAAGTCAAGTCCGCCCAGCAGTAACTCAGCCTCATCGGCATGATTGGGCAGCCGCTCCTGTGTCTTTGCGATTTGCAGACGAACAATGCTGTTGAACCAGTCATCCTGATAATAGTAATAAAGCACTTCCCCGTACTGGAGGTCCTGCGCCGTTGAGGGTGATATGCGGTCAGCTGCGGTTGCTTGCATCATCAGCAGCGTTAGCGACAACAGCAGAATGAATCTGCGGGCAACGCACTGCATTGCTTATTCCCATTCCCTGATACTGAAGTCCGGTTGTTCACTGCTCGGGTTATCCACGATTTTTAGTTCAACATACTTCGCACCGAGGCTCTTGTTGATGACCAGACTGGCGCCACGGCGGTAATCACGCCCTTTCGGGCCCACCCCCGTATAGATGGCGACAATCTCGTGCTCACCGGCCTTGAGGTTACCCATGTAGAGGCGTTGAATGCCGCCCCGATGCAAGGCATCGACCTCGCGCTGGGTGTATAGGTAATTGGAAACAGCCTTGCCATCCACCTTGAGCTGCACTGAATCGAGCTTGAAAAACTCGCCTACATCGAGTGACACAAACACGGCCAGCTGCGTGTTGGCCGGGTATAGCAGCTCTTCCTCGAGTATGAACAGATCGCGGTTGAGTGCAATTACGTCCTGTTTAAGCAACTGGATGCTCTCGTCCAGGCTGACCGTGGCGGACGATTCTGCCTGAGCAACACTGAACACCAGCATCATGAATATGCCGACAAGTAGTATTTTGACAGAACAATTAGGAAGAATTGAATTCAACATCTTGGACCTCTGTGTTTCAGCGCCGGACAATCTGCCTATCTGTAAATATGTCGGTCCGCACAGCAAAAGATTGACTAAATTTCAGGAGTAAATTGACTACCAGATAGTCTTATGCAGGTGGTATCTGCAAAGTGTGCGCTGGTTCACAATCCGGCTGTCACAGGAAGCCATGCCTCCCCTGCATTACGTGGCTAATCTGATGACCGGAGAAACGAAGCTATTAGTGGACAGGGATACCCACTTTGATCTAGCGCAGGCCAGTTCTTACAGGTATTAAATCAGAAGTCTATTGTGTGACCCGGGCCAGTCCTTCCGAATAGTGCATCCTGCCACGGTTGTCGATGATGATTGCCTCGGTATCCGGAAGCGAATTAACCAGCTTCAAGCCCTTGTCCACGCCCATGACGAATACGCTGGTGGAAAGTGCATCGGTATCAGTAGCATTGTTGCCAATGATACTGGCGCTGTGGATCTCGCGCGACGAATCCCCGGTCCCCGGATTGAGGATGTGGTGGTAACGCACACCGTCTTCCTCAAAATAGCGTTCATAGTCACCGGAAGTGGAAATGGCAGCATCTTCCAGCGGGATCGTGGAGACGAGACCGTCGCGGTTGCGTGGATCACGGATGCCAACCTTCCAGGGATGATCCCAGTGCCTGCCGATCACCCGTGTGTCTCCACCGGCACTGACCAGCGCATTTCTGACACCGGCGGCCTGCAGAATTGCAATGCTGCGGTCGACAGCATAGCCCTTTGCAATACCACCGAGATCGATACGCACGTCAGGTTGCAGAAACTCTATGGTCGACTGCACTGTATCCAGCCTGACATGGTGATAGCTGATTGCCGGCAATACATCGGCGAGCTGTTTACCGTCCGGTTTCCTGCCCTTGCGGTAATCGTAATATTGCCCGGCACTGGCATAGGTGACATCGAAGGCACCATGCGTGATATCGGAAAACATCAACGCCTGCCCGATCAGCATCAGCAGCTCATTGTCGACCGTGATCGGGCCCCTCGCTGCATTGCCATTGACGCTCGACAACTCGCTGTCGGGTTTGTAGGTGCTCATCAGATCGTCGATACGGCGCATTTCATCCATGACCGCCTCGATCAATACCCTGCCCTGCTTCACGTCGCCATGCCACAGCTCCACATTGATGGCTGTGCCCATAATGGCGGCCTCCTCGTGCAGCCAGTCGGCGCTCGCCAAGGAAGGTATCAACAACACAGGGAGGAGAGACGTGAGAATTATTAGTGGCTTCATGGCGGGACTTATCGGCCAGCGCCTGATTACATTTAATGCTGCAGCCCGAATGAAGCAAAGACAGTAACCGCCTAGACCACCCCGTTCACAATGGCATTGAACGCGGTCAGGCTGTCCATCATCGAGGCATTGCCGAGGCCATGACCGGGAAACAGATTTGGGAAATTGGCTGCCTCTCCATGCAGGGCCATATAGTTGAGGATGACCGTCTCGACCAGCAGGTTGACCTGGTTGGCTGCGGGAGTTGCGGTGGTTTCAACCGATGCGTCCGGGCGCATCCAGCCGATCTGCTGGTGCATTGCCTGTTCTGCAGCGCCCAAACCAAGCAATGTCGGGCGTCCTCCGGGGTTGTAGACCAGGAAGAACGAGGCTGCGGTAGACGAGTTATCACCGGTCCAGACACCCTTGCCGCCAGCCGCACCGTCGGTCATGCCGTTACTGAATACCGAGCCGTCACTGCAGACGTAGATCATCAGAGGTACGCCGGCACCATTGTTGGCGCGTGCGGCATATTCCAGGCAGGCACCGATACAGCGTCCGGCGCGCAGGTCGCGAAGTTCGCCTGTAATACGGTCACCGGTGTGGTAGTCATAGCCGCCCATGGTGATGGTACCGGCGCCGGAAAAGCCGTTAATCACCATCTTCATAACTGAGGCGGTCTTTCGAAATTCGTTGTCGCTGTCGAACTCTGCCTGGCTGAAGATACCTGCCGGGCCGACGATGTCCGGATCAAGCGCGGGGTTTAGTGTAGATGGATCGCCAAAGCGATCGGCGATATCAGCCGCCTTGACGTAGCCGCAGCGCACCAGGTCCTTGATGACGGCATCGGCAGTAAGCTTGGTGTCGACCTTGTCGAGTTTCATCTTGCTGATACGCTCGATGGATTCCATGACTGCAACCGCGTCATCCTGGGTCAGCGCGCCGATCAGCTGACCGGTATCGACCATGCCGGTGACATCCGAGGGGCGATCCACCTTGGTCGGGCGGATACTCGGATCTATCATCATGGTTGGCGCCATGGAGTTGCCACCGGAATCTGAACTGCGCGAACCAATCAGGGTCAGCAGACTGCCGTCAGCGCCGGCCCTGGCAATGCCATACATTGGGTTATGCGGATTGTTGCCGGTATCGTTGTCAGAGCGTGCAGGAATGATTGCGCCATTGATCAATGCACTGCGCCCCTGCGCCTTTTCGCCGATACCCTGCAACATGGCACTGGTGGAATGAAAGGCTAGCCCGAAGTCAGTATTGATGAAACTGGTGCCGGTATTCGGATCAATAGAGGCCGGCGTCATGTCACCCGGAAGACCCAGCTTGCTGTAACCGGCGGTGCTCAAAAAATCCAGCTGACCACCCTGCTGTCCTACCAGTACGTTGGAGCCGGAAATATTAGCGCCACCGGCCAGATCGAAACAGATAAACGGGATCTTGCCGGCACCAAGCGATTTGATACCACAGGACGTTTTTAACGCTTCGATATCGGGAGACAGTGCAGCGGCAGCCGAGCGCGGGTTGGCAAACAGCCCGAACAGCGAGGGCGCAGTCACCAGTCCGACGCCGGCAATCAGACCTTGCCCTATAAAATCACGGCGCGTCAGCGGTCGGCCGTGGTCATTCAGACACAGCGGCTCGTCCGGTAAGCGTATATTGCGTTTTCGCGTCATGAGATTAACCTCGTTTTGGTTCCTACTGCAGCAGCATCGCAGCACTGCCCAGTATTGCTGCGCAACTTGCCTTGACTATTTCCTCTGTACGCGCGGGTGTCGCACACGTCGGTGATGATCCTGTTGCGCAGCCGGTCAGGATCAGGATGAGATCATCAATCTCACTGGTCACGTTTGCCGGATCAGGCTGCACTGTCAGTCCCGTATTCATCACCCTGTCGATCAACGGTACGATCATCAGGTCACGCTTGGTCGGTGTATCAAATGCGGTATCGGCACTTTCTGGCGGTAAACCGCTGGTGAAGAACCCGGGGAAATAGCTCTCACGTGAGATCGTGCCATTGTTATCGACCAGTGCACTGCAGTATTCAATCGCCATCTGCGAGATCGCCATCTGATGTGCAGACAGGAAGCCCTCGATATTCTCTACAGTCGGCAACTGCTGCATGACCGTCTGGTACACCGTCTTGACATCGACCTGCCCGGTACTCACGCCGGTGATCGCTGCCAGCGTGGCATTGATCTCGTGAAAGTTGCGCAGGCCGATATCGGATGCCTCCGGCAGATCGGGTGGTGGTGCCGGTGCAATGGGTGCGGGCTCTACCACGACATTGTTAGCATTGCCGAATACTTCGAATGTCAGGAAGAACTGATCGGCACTAGATCCCTTCTCGAGCGCGATAACAGTACCTAAATCCGAGAGTGTCTGGCCAACACTGGGCGTGTAAAGTGCGCTGCTGATCGTGGTGTTGAGATGCTTGTAGGCCTGGCCTACAGTCGCTTCCTTGCCGTTTATTCCGATACGCATGCCGGCGACCGGGATGCCGTCCGGTGCTGCGTTCGGATCAAGACTGATGAAGCGCGGATTATTGAACAGGTAACTGTAGCTGTCGAACTGGCTTACCTCAAACAGAACATAGCTGTCGGTAATGCCGCTGTGATCGTCGACGTTGAACAGCAGGTAGAATTTCTCGCCAACGCCGACCGAAAAGTTCTGGGTGATCTGTTCCTGGGTCAATGCACGGTTGTGAATAGCCACCATGCGCAGCATGCCCTGCCACTGGCGGTCGCCTGAAACCTCGTTTCCCAGCACGAAGGCAAAGCTATTATCCCAGTCAATCAGGGTTCCTCCCTGGACCAGATCGACATCGTCGGTGAACACGCCATTGACGAAGATGCGACGACCGTTGACCGGGTCGTAGGTGGCAACCACATGCTGCAGCGTCGCCTGGAGGTCTTCATCGGCATCGGCCGTATCCAGCGACGGATCGCCATTGGCGTCCGTCGTCGTGCTGCGGTTCATAACGTTGTAGCTATACAGGGTCTGCCCGAGCGTGAAGTTACGCTCTGTTGTACCGGCGGAATAGCTTATGATGCGCGCCGGTCCCTGTTGCGACACATTGGCCGGAGCGACCCAGGCCTCAATAGTGTATTCACCGGTGGCAGTAATAAGGTTATACAGTTTCTGACTGCTGGTGGTAGTTGCCTGGGCCTTGCCGCTGGTGACATTAATTCCCCAGCCGCCGACCCAGTCGACGCCACCGCTCAGGGTGAGGTGCATGTCCGGCGCTACGCCACTGGTATCAAATGCGATATTACCCGAGCCGGTCTTGAACTGGTACATGGCAATGACGTTGTTATCGTAGCGATTGCCACCACTGGCAACGATACCGTCGGGCAGGGTCAATGCCTTGCTTGTTACCAGGTTCGGATCGATTGTGGTCACACTGATCGAGCTGGCATATGCCGTAATTGCATTTTCCATTGCAATCGCAGACGCAGCGCAGTCGGAACTGCCACTATTGTTCGGGTCCCAGCAATTGTGGAATTCATCGCGCAGTCGCACCACGAACCGAGAATTGTCCGGTGCATCCAGATCGATCTTCGGCTTTGCCGCCTCATAGGCGGAGTCCGGGTCACTGTTGGCAAAGAACGGTGACTGTGCGTCGGTGGATGAGTCTGTATGACAGCCTGCACAATTTGCGGTAAGTACAGGATGCACTGTCGCTGCAAAACCGGATGAGTCGGCCGGAAACGATTTGCTGTCGCCCGGATCCTTCAGTGGTGGCGCGGTCAGCGGGATAACCGTGCCGGAACCTGCCAGACCACCGGCCCAGGCAGTGATATAGGCGGTAATCACGTCGGCACAGGCCTGATCACTGGCCAGCCAGCAGTTATGCCCGGCAGCCACCTTGGTGGCCATGAGAGAATTAGCCGGCGTAATCATGTCCACTATGGCGTTGGCATCAGCATACGCCAGATTGATATCGTCATCGCGCACGAAGGTCGGGGCCTGGCCAGCGGTGGCGTGACAGTTACCGCAACGATTACTCGGACTGAGGTTATCCCAGACGTTCAGCTTGAAGGCCTGCACATCCGTAGTCGCCGGTGGCGGCCCGCTGTAATTCGAGGTCGACGCTACCGCGGCGGTATTCGGGATTTGGGAGGTACTCTCCCCGCCACCACAGGCCGTCAAACCGGCAGCTATGCCAACGATGACCGCCTGCACAAGGATGTTATCAAGCAACCTGGGAAGAATTGGGTATTTCATGCCTCAGTCACCCTTGCAGTAGACAGCGGTTTCCGCGAACACTGTCTTCATGTTGTAGTTGCTGGCCTTGAAATCGGCCGTGATAGTCGCAACCTCGTTTCGATCCGCACTGTTGCCCGGTTCACGCAGGCACACTGCCCGAAATACCTTCTCTACTTGGCAACTGGCAAAGACATCGCTGTTGGCGAGTTCATTACCCAGCGACTTGGCGCCATTGCCGCTTCCCGGAAGCACCGTGTCCCAGCCAAGCAGGGAGTTCTGACCAGAGCGCCAGTAGTTATCCCAGCTGTCATCCGGTGTAATAAAACCGTACTTGAACGTGTCGGCGTTGATGAAGTACTTGGGCTGAACGATGCCGGGGGTGTATTCGATGCTGCCGGTGGCCTCGTTGAAGTTGTAATAGGCAAATGCCTGGGCCATCGGGTCCATCCCGCTGTGGCAACCGACACAGGAGTTCAGAAAGATACGGCTGTCTCCGCCGGGGCTGCGTGATACGTCCTGGCGAATCCGGTCCGGTGAGCGGCTGTTGTCTTTGACCTGCTCGAGGTCGTTGCACATGTGGTTCAGCAGGGTGAAGCGGAACATGGCGCGATTGGTTCCAGCGACAAAAAAGGCCTCGGCACCGGCACGCGTGGTCATAACGCCGGCCGTGGCCGCTGCCGGCAGGCTGGTGATCTCGGATTGTGCAATCGGAACCAGATTTGTCTTCAAATCAATACCCTGGTCTTCCATCGCAGCATAGTGCGTGTTATCCGTCATCGAGTAGGCCGGGATTGATAATGACGACGCACCGATGTAGACAAGATCGGCAGACAGCAGCGTATTGAACGGAACATCGTCGCGAATCATACCTATGACAGTGGCTGTGTAGTCGTTCAGTGGCGCAAACACGGTCTGCTCACGGTTCGTCCATGGTGTGGCAAAGTTTTTCAGCGTGACGTTGTAAAACGCGCTGTCATCTATCGCCATCATGGCGGCACTGATGGCATTACCGGCTACGATCGCCGTTTCCATGGCATCCAGCACCGTTTCTGACGGCGGTATGCCTGCCAGGCGATCATGCATGCGCTTTGCCTGACGGCGTTCCTGGTCACCCGCCAGCGCATGCGTTGCGAAAACGCTGGCCAGCCCAAGGACTGCAACGGCACGACCAAGACTTCGAAAAAACTCAGCACCCAGATCAGTTTGAAAACACATGCGCTCTATCCCGGCTTGTTATGGTTTCAGGACCTGTCTTCGGCCCGTGCAGGCAGATACTGATGCGATAAGCGTTTTTTTTCTATGACGTGGTTCGCGGAATGGGTCTCCGCACCAACCTATAGTTGAGCTGCGAGCAACGGGGATCGATTAGTGTGCACCAGGTCACAGTTATGTGACCCGTACCGTCCCACGTATCAGGTTTACCGCCCGGAGGGCCGATCAGCTATGAATATGCATGCACTTTCCGGAATACCCCCCATGAGACCAAGCTTCCGCAGCCTTGCTGCATCGTTGCTGGCAGGAGTGTTGCTGGGGGGCTGTGGCGGGGGTGATGGTCAGGATCCGGACCCATTGGTGGAGGATTTCGGCATCGCCTTTGTCAGGCGCCCGCTGGAGCTGGACAATACCGGCGTGGCAGTTCAGTCGGACATCCGCGAAATGGAATCCTTCACCCCCGGTGGTGACCTGTTCTATCGCGATCTCGCCTCACCGAGTGCAGCGGAGCGCAATATTACAGGTGCCATCACCCAGGACATGGGCGACGTCAGGGACGTGGAAGTGTCCTACGATGGCACCAGGCTGCTGTTTTCCCTGCATCAGCCGGATATTCCCAACGCGACACCGGCAGATCAGAACAAGTGGGACATCTGGGAATACGACATAACAGCCGATTCGCTGCGCCGCGTGACAGCAACGGATAACACGGCAAAGGCCGGCGATGACGTGGCACCGCATTACCTGCCGGACGGGCGCATCATCTTTTCCTCCACGCGCCAACGTCAGTCACGCGCCACCTTACTGGATGAGGGCAAGACTGCATTCTCCGCAGTGGATGAAAATCGTAACGAGCCTGCCTTCGTGTTGCACGTCATGGACAGTGATGGCAGCAACATCCACCAGGTTTCGTACAACCAGAGCCATGACCTCGATCCCATGGTGCTGGCTGCCGGTCTGGACTCCGGCCAGATAGTGTTCAGCCGCTGGGATAACATGGGTAGCCGTAATGCCATCAGCCTCTACAAGATGCATCCCGACGGCTCGGAACTGCAACTGTATTACGGCGCGCACAGCCATGATACTGGCACCAGCGGCGCAGAGGTGCACTTCCTGCAGCCGCGCGAGACGTTTGATGGTCGCCTCATGACCGTGATGCTGCCGTTCACCAATTCCTGGCGCGGCGGTGAACTGGTGCTGATCGATTCCGGAAATTATCTGGACAACGCCTCCCCGACGGCCGCGAACCAGGGGGTCCTTTCCGGTCCAGCCCAGCAGGGTGCAACAGTTAACGACGTACATACCGATAACACCATATCCCCTGGCGGTCGTTTCATGAGTGCCTGGCCGCTGCTGGATGGTACTAACCGGGCCCTGGTCAGCTGGAGCAGTTGCCGGCTGATCGAGAATACTCAGATCGTACCCTGTACACCGGCCGGACTGGCTAACCCGGCGGCCGTGGAAGCGAACCCGATTTACGGAATATTCATCTACGACATGGATAACGACACGCAAATACCGATTGTCATCCCCCAGGAAGGCTTTGCGTTCACTGATGTCGTCGCGGCTGCACCGCGTCCGTTGCCATCTCTCATCTTCGACAAAACACCTGGCACCGGTCTTGACCAGCAGGCGTACGATGAAGGTGTAGGTATCCTCGATATCCGCAGCGTCTATGACGAGGACGGCGTCGACACAACGCCATTGGGTATTGCATCGCTGGCCGATCCGGCGCAGGCAGTGGCTGACGACCGCCCTGCCCGTTTCCTGCGCATTGTCAAGGCTGTCGGTATTCCCGACAATGACACCCTGATGCTGCAGGGCACGGCCTTTGGCGCAAGCAGTGCGCAGTTGATGCGCGAGATTATCGGTTATGCGCCGGTGCAGCCGGACGGGTCCGTCAGGGTCAAGGTACCCGCGAACGTGCCACTCGCTATCAGCGTACTGGACAAGGACGCTCGCCGCATCGGTGCGCGTCACCAGAACTGGCTGCAGGTGCGTGCGGGAGAGACCCTGACATGCATCGGTTGCCACGACCACAGCAGCGGTACCCCGCACGGCCAGCCGGCTGACCCGATGTCGCGTGGCCTCGCATCCTTGTATCCCGGTGCGCCGGTGACCGGCCTGCCGTTCCCGAATACGGTCTCCACACTCTGGGCGGATGCCGGCGAGACCATGGCACAGGCCCTGACGCGAATCGATCCAGACCAGCTACTGCCGACAGTTGACCTGTTCTACGACGATATCTGGACCGACGAGACGGCTGCAGGACGACTGAAGGATGCCAGTTTTTCATACACCTATGCAGCGCTGGACACCCCGGCACCGGTCACACCGGCGTGCCAGACCAGCTGGAACAATATCTGTCGAACAGTAATTCATTACGAACAGCATATCCATCCGCTGTGGAGCCGTGACCGGGGTGCGGATACCTGCGTCAATTGCCATACGCCGACCGATGCCGCTGGCATGCTGATGGTTCCGGATGAGCAGCTGGACCTCACTGATGGCCTGGATTCCCAGGTGCCAGAGCATTTCAAGTCCTACCGCGAACTGCTGTTCAACGACTTCGCTCAGGAGATCGGCCCCAACGGGCTGCAGGACATCATGATTCCAGGTCCGGTTGACCCGAATACCGGGCTGCCGACACAGGTACCGGTTCCGGTGGCAGCGTCCATGAATGCAGCGGGGGCTAACGCCAGCACTACTTTTTTCTCGCGCTTTGCCGCAGGCGGTACACATGCCGGCAGGCTCGAGCCGGATGAACTGCGACTGCTGTCCGAATGGATGGATATCGGTGCACAGTACTACAACGACCCATTTGCCGCGCCATAAGGCCGGAAAGATGAACGCAAGTGATCACTAATGCCTGGCCTCACTCCTGCAAGCTCGTACTCGTCAGCATCCTGCTGCTGGAGAGCCTGTTTTGCGCGCCTGCCCTTGCGGAGGAGGAATTCTTCGAGGTACGGGTCGCCGAACCGTACCTCGAGATGCACACCGGTCCGGGACGTGGCTACCCGGTATACCACGTGGTGGATCGGGGCGAACTGGTTAAAGTTATCAAGCGTCGCACCGACTGGTTCATGGTACGCACAAAGCGCGGCAAGGAAGGCTGGGGCAAGCGTGCGGAAATGGAGCTTACCTTGACCCCGAACGGCGAATCGACAAAATTTGCCGAGGCGGAATTCGGTGATTTCACGCGCCGTCGCTGGGAGGCCGGTTTCCTCGCGGGAGATTTCGAGGGGGCGAACATAGTCTCGGCGTATGCAGGCTATTACCTGACGCAGAACCTTTCCGTTGAACTGGCAATGTCGCAGGTATTCGGCAATTTCTCCGATGCACTAACGGCTAGCGCCAATCTGCTGGCACAGCCGTTTCCGGAATGGCGCCTGTCACCGTATTTCCTGCTTGGCATCGGTGCAATCTATACCGACCCGAATGTAACGCTAGTGAACGAACAGGACCGTACCGAACAGATCAGCAATGTCGGTGTGGGTGTGCGCTGGTACCTGACGCGGCGCTTTATTCTGCGAGCTGAATACCAGAATCATGTCATCTTTCAGAACAAGGATGACAACCAGGAGATAAACGAATGGAAAGCCGGATTCGCATTTTTCTTTTGAAGTCGTTGTCATGTCTGGTGGTACTTGGTCTGTCGAGTGGCTGTTCACTGCTGCGTACCGAGGAACCAACGGTATACAGCGAGTCTGAACCGGTAATCAAGCCGGGTATCGAGCGACGCACCATAACCGAGGCGGATATCGACAGCGAGGACTTCGAGGTCGGGGCGTTCGTCGGGGTGATGAGCATCGAAGACTTCGGCAGCAACGCCGTGTACGGTGTGCGGGCAGCCTACCATGCCACCGAGGATTTCTTTTTCGAGGCTGCTGCGGGTGCAACCGAGGCCGACGAGACCAGCTATGAAACCCTCAGCGGCGGAGCCCAGCTGCTGACCGGCAGCCAACGTGATCTTTATTACTATAACCTTTCGCTGGGCTATAACATCCTGCCGGGCGAGAGTTTCATCGGCAGCCGCTATGCCTTCAACAGCGCGCTCTATCTTATTGCCGGTGTCGGCAATACCGAGTTTGCCGACGACAGTCACTTTACCTACAACGTCGGTGCAGGCTACCGTTTTCTGCTTAATGACTGGGTCACACTGCACCTGGATATCAAGGATCACGTGTTCGAGTCGGACCTGCTGGGTACCGACAAGTATACCCACAATCTGGAAGCCACCGTTGGCCTTTCCATGTTCTTTTGAGGAGTCCGTTATGCATAACACACAATTTGGTTTCTTGAAACATACACTGGCAGCGGTGCTGGTACTGTTTACAACCGCGGTAACTGCCACTACCGCCCAGGCGCCTGCGCCAGACTTCACCCTGAAGAGCAACAGCGGCGAGAACATCAGGCTCAGTGAATTGCGTGGCGAGGTGGTGTTGATCAATTTTTGGGCATCCTGGTGCGGACCCTGCCGCCAGGAGATGCCGATACTGAGCGAGCTGCATGACAAGTACAAGACCATGGGCTTCACCGTGCTGGGTGTCAACGTGGAGGAAAACTCCAGCGCGGCCCGCAAGCTGCTGAAGGACATGCCGGTCAGCTTTCCTGTGCTGTTCGACAACGACAGCAGCGTCAGCAAGCAGTATGACGTGGCCGCCATGCCAAGCACTGTACTGGTCGATCGCAACGGCAATATGCGGTACCTGCACAGGGGCTACAAGCCCGGGCTCGAAGACACCTATGTCGAGCAGGTGCGTAACCTGATCAAGGAGTAATGCCGCTTATGTGTCTGCGCGCCCGTTGTCTACTGCTAACTGCCCTGTTGCTGGCGGGCTGCAGTTCGATCGAGCCCTGGGTGAAGCCCTATGAACGGGCCCATCTGGCCGATCCGATCATGAGCTTTGACCGCGATCCGGTTTCCGGGGCCTATATGACCCATGTATACCAGGCACGCGAGGCGGCACGTGGCGCCGAGGGCGGACACGGTGGTGGCTGTGGCTGTAACTAGACAAGTAACCGGCTGGCTGGCAGGTTCCGCGTTGCTCTGCTGCAGTCTGCTGATCCGGGCCGGCGTGCTGCCCGAAGACCGGGCCGACGCACTGTATCACTCCTATGAAGGTGGCGGTGTCGAGATCACCGGTCCCTCGCTGATGGTATTGAAGAAGTTCGGACAGAACGTGGCGGTCAGTGGCAACTACTACGTCGATTCCATCAGCAGCGCCTCGATCGACGTTGTGACCAGTGGCGCGAGCGCCTATTCGGAAGACCGCACCGAGTTCTCGGGTGGCGTTGACTACATGCACAACAACTCGATCATGAGCCTGTCCTACACCAACAGCTCGGAAGATGATTACGATGCCAATACCGCGAGTTTTGGCATCAGTATGGATATGTTCGGCAACATGACCACAGTGTCGATGGGCTATTCACGCGGCTGGGATACGGTCATGAACAACCAGGACAGCAGCTTTTCGCGTGACCTCGACCGTCAGAACTACAAGCTGGGCCTGACGCAGGTGATCACCAAAGACATGCTGCTTGAGCTGAACTACGAGGGGATCACCGATGAAGGGTTTCTGAACAATCCCTACCGATCGGTGCGCTTTCTTAACCCCGACGGTGTCAGCTACGGAACCGAAGCCGAACGGTACCCCAACACTCGCACCAGTAACGCGGTCGCGATCCGTTCGCTTTATTACCTGCCCTACCGTGCCGCCGTCTCCGGTGAATACCGCTTCTTCGACGACACCTGGGGTATTGACGCGCACAACGTGAAAATCGGCTACATCCATCCGCTGCAAGGCGGCTGGACTCTGGAAGGCAGTTACCGCTACTACACACAGAAAGCGGCCGACTTCTACAGCGATCTGTTCCCGTATCAGAACGCACAGAACTTCCTGGCTCGCGACAAGGAGCTGAGCGAATTTTCGAGCCACACCTTCGGTGTCAAGCTAAGCTATGATTTCATAGAGAATGGCTGGCGTTCGATTGACAAGGGTACGATCAACGTCGCCTGGGACCATATCCTGTTCGACTACGAAGACTTCCGTGACCTTAGAGTCACGACAGCACTGCCGGGTGAAGAGCCTCTGTACAGTTTCAGTGCCGATGTGCTGCAGCTGTATGTCTCGGTCTGGTTCTGAATAATAATCCGCAACACTCTGCAAGAAGATATACCGTATTTATGAGCAGGTTGGTGCGCAGGTATAAGTCAATTCGGCTGCCTGATTAACCTGCCATGATTCATGATCTCGCACATACATCCTGAAAATCTACAGGATCTTCCACGGCACCGGTACAGCTGATGCGTATGACAATCACGGCTAGACGCCGAGACCGTACCGACGGATCGACACCCTAGAGCGACGGGTGCTGCACGTTCACCCTGTGGTCAGCGCCTCGAGATCCTCCCAGCGAACATAACAGGCCTCGAGTTCGCCGCTTACTGTTTCCAGGCGCGCCAGGGTCGTGGCGATCCCTTCACCCGGCTGCTGGTAAAAACCGGGATCGCTGACAGCTGCCTGCAACTTGGCCTGCTCCGCTTCCAGTGCTTCAATTTTTGCAGGCAGGGTGTCCAGTTCCCGCTGGTCCTTGTAGGACAGCTTACGCACCTTCCCTGCCGGTGGTTCCGCCCGGGCTGGTGCCAGCCGCCTTGCAGGTTTTGCTGCGGCAGGGGCTTTTGCAGACTTGCGTTGGCGCAGCCAGTCGCTGTAGCCGCCGACATATTCTCCGATGCGGCCCTCACCCTCGAAGACCAGCGTACTGGTCACCACATTATCCAGGAAGGCACGGTCGTGGCTTACCAGCAACAGCGTGCCCTGGTAATCCATCAGCAACTCCTCCAGCAACTCCAGCGTCTCCACGTCGAGGTCATTAGTGGGTTCGTCGAGAATCAGCAGATTTGCCGGCTGGGCAAACAGCCGCGCCAGCAGCAGGCGGTTACGCTCACCGCCTGACAGGGTACTCACGGGCGATTGCAGACGTTCCGCGGGAAACAGGAAATCCTGCAGGTAACCGGCCGCATGCCGACTGCGGCCATTGATGGTCACGCGCTGACTGCCATCGCCGACGTTGTCCATCACCGAGGCATCCGGATTCAGCTGGGAGCGCTGCTGGTCGAAATACGCGTTCTGCAGCCGGGTACCGCGCCGGATGCGGCCGCTGTCCGGTGATAAATCGCCGAGCAGCAACTTGATCAGGGTGGACTTGCCGGCACCGTTTGGCCCGATAATGCCCACGCGGTCGCCGCGCAGGATGTTCACCGAGAAGTTCCGTATGACCGTAGATTCGCCAAAACCGAAGTTGACGTCTTCGGCCTCGAACACCAGTTTGCCGGAGAGTTCGCCCTCTGCCAGCCTCAGGTTGACCTTGCCGATCCGGTCGCGGCGCAGGCGACGCTGTTCCCGCAGGGCCTTGAGTGCACGCACCCGGCCTTCATTGCGGGTGCGGCGCGCCTTGATACCCTGGCGGATCCAGGCCTCTTCCCGGGACAGCTTCTTGTCGAATTGCGCGTTGTGCTGGGCCTCCACCTCGAGCTGCTCCGCCTTGCGGCGCAGGTAGTCGTCGTAGTTGCCCGGCCACGAGGTCAACTGGCCACGGTCCAGTTCGATGATGCGCGTTGCCAGCCGGCGCACGAAGGCGCGGTCGTGGCTGATGAACAGCAGGGCACCGGAAAACTCCGCCATGAAATCTTCCAGCCAGGTGATCGCCTCGATGTCCAGGTGGTTGGTAGGCTCGTCCAGCAACAGCACGTCCGGTTCACACACCAGCGCGCGTGCCAGCATCACCCGCCGCCGCCAGCCCCCGGATAGCGACTGAAAGGCGGCCTCACCATCCAGGCCCAGGCGCGACAGCACCGTCTCGACCCGCTGCTCCAGCTGCCAGCCGTCAACAGCCTCGAGCTCGTGCTGCAACTCGGCAAGGCGCTGGAGCGCGGCCGGGGTGTGCGCCTGTTCCAGTGCAGTGGCGGTGTGGTGGTATGCGCAGATCAACTGGCCCAGTTCGGGCACTCCCCCGGCCACGACATCAAAGACGGAATCATTGCTGTCAAGGGCGACTTCCTGCGCCAGGTAGGCGATGCGTGTTGCCGGGCGCACCCAGAGACTGCCATCGTCCGGCACGATCTCGCCGTTGACGATGCGCATCAGGGACGACTTGCCCTCGCCATTGCGCCCCACCAGGCAGACGCGCTCGCCCCGCCTCAGCTCCAGGTCCGCCTCATCCAGCAGGGGACGGTGGCCGAAGGCGAGGGAAACCTTGTCTAGTCGCAGCAGTGGCATATGGGTAGCGAGCGTGTGATTAACAGGATATGACGATGGATGGAAACACAGTGATCACTGTGGTGTCATTTTAGCGCAAGCGACAGGGAATGGGGCGCACGGCAGCGCGGCGCCCCATTCCGCGGTTCACCGCCAGTCGGCAATGAACACATTGGTCTCCCCCCTCACCTTGCCGAAGCGGTTGGACGCGAACACCAGCTGCTTGCCGTCGTGGGAAAACATCGGGAACCCGTCAAAGCCCTCGTAGCTGGTGACACGCTCGGTCTCGCGGGTCTCGATATCGATCAGATAAAGATCGAAGTTGCGCCCCTTGGGGTCGTGCATATTGGACGAAAAGATGATGCGCCTGCCATCAGGGTGCCAGTAGGGACCGAAATTGGCCGCCCCGTTGCGGGTGATCTGGATGGGCAAGCGTTCCTCGAGGTTCATGATAAACAGCTCAAGTTTACCGGGACGGATCAGGCCCCTGGCCAGCAGTGCCCGGTAATCCTCCAGAGCCTGCCCGTCAGGTCGGGAGGCACGCCAGACGATCCATTTGCCGTCCAGGGAGAAAAACGCCCCGCCGTCGTAACCGGCTGCATGGGTCAACTGCTCGACAGCGCTGCCGTCCGGGTTCATCAGGTAAAGTTCCAGATCGCCGCTACGCAGCGAGGTGAATACGATTTTGTCACCTATGGGCGAGTACACGGCCTCGGCATCGTAGCCCTCGGAGCGGGTCAAGGGCACGGGATCTTCTCCACCAGGTCCCGCTGTAAAGATGTCATAGCTGCTGTAGAGGGGCCATACATAGCCATTCGAGTGGTCCGGCCGGGGCGGGCATTGCGTGTTCTCGAGGTGGGTCGAGGCATAGATAATCGAGCGGTTATCGGGCGCAATAAAGGCGCAGGTGGTCACGCCCTGCCCTGAGGATAGCTGGCGCACATCACTGCCATCGCTTTGCATGCGGAAGATCGCATCACACTGCAGTTCATCGCGCGTTGACTGGAAGATCAGTTCGCGGCCGTCGTGAGAGAAATAGGCCTCCGCATTCTGGCCGCCGAAGGTGAGCTGGCGCACGTTGGCAAGATGTCCCTCGTCGGGATAGGCCAAATCCACCCCGGTTATTCCATTAGCACACACCCCGGCTGCCAGGGCGGACAGTGTGATGGTGATGATGCCGTGAGCCGTCATTGCGTATCCCCTGTTTCTAAATGTCAGCGATCGACCACGCGGGCGGTGGCCCGGGCCTCGGCACCATTACGTCGATAGCGGATTCTGAGTTCATCGCCCGGTGTCAGTTGCTTCAGCACCCGCGAATAATCGCGCAGGTTGTTGACCGCCGTTTCGTTCAACTCGAGGATAACATCGCCGGCCGCGAGCCCGGCCTGTGCAGCCGGTGTCCCTGCGCTCACCCCGTCGAGTCGCACCCCCGCCCCGCTCCAGCCATAATCCGGGAGCGTACCCAGGCTCACCCGGCGTGGTGTTTCCACTGCCGTTGCAGCGATGCCCTGTTGTGTCCCGCCCGGCATGGCGCTCAGGGGCCGCGGCCGCCGCGCGAGGTAGTCCGCCGTTTCTTTCAGTATCCTGGCGACCTTCACGAGGCCCGCGGCATCGATAGCTTCCGGGGTGTCGCCGGGGCGGTGAAAATCCGCATGGGCGCCGCTGAAGAACTGCACGGCCGGCACACCGGCGGCAATGAAGCTGGTCTGGTCGCTGGACCCGATGTCATCGGCCAGCTGGCGTACCGGGACCCCGGTGACGTAACCGGCCCCGCGCAGGATGTGCACCCATTCATCCGCCGTACCCGTGCCGAACACCGTCAGGGGTTGTTCGCCGAGACGCCCGACGGTATCCAGGTTGAGCATCGCGATCATCTTCTCCACCGGATAGCCGACGGCAGCGGCCTGCTCCAGGTAGTGCCGTGAACCTTGGCGGCCGGTCTCCTCACCGGTAAAGGCAACGAAGACGATACTGCGCGGACGCGGCTGGCCGGCCAGCACCCGTGCCAGCTCCAGCATCACGGCCACACCGCTGGCATTGTCGTCGGCGCCGGGGTGCAGCCGACCCCGGTCTTCGGCACGTGCCCCGGTTTCCCCGTAGCCGAGGTGGTCATAGTGGGCACCGATCACCAGACTTTCGCCGGCTCGCCGGGGGTCGTTCCCGGGCAGGATGCCGATGACATTCTTCAACATGGCCCCGGGTCGGGATTCATCCTCCGGGACCTCCCAGGACTGCAGGAAGGCATCACCGCCAGCAGCGCCCGGCTGTAAACCCGCGGCCTTGAACTGGGCCGCGATGTAATCCGCCGCCCGGTCCAATCCGGGTGTGCCAGGGCCCCGGCCTTGCAGGGATTCGGATGCCAGCAGCGCAATGTCGCGCTGCATGCGGGTAGTCGAGAACAGCGTTTGCGGGGCAACCAGCGGAGTGCGCGGTGCCAGGCGCGCCGGCCCGGCGGCATCCGCCAGGATGACCGACAGCGGTGAATCCAGCACCGCCCACTGCCCCTTGAGGACATTGTCAGGCCCGCTGCCGGTAAAGGCGAGGTAGCTGTAGCGACCGTAATGCGGCAGCTTGCGGCCCAGACCCACCAGTGCCGCGGGGTCATCCGCGGCCAGCCAGCCCAGCGCCTGGTCGGAATTGCCGGGGTGGCGCGCCATGACGACCACGGTATGTTGGGTGCGCGACAGCGGCGTGTCTGCGATCGTCAGCGTGTCACCCGCAGCGCTGAAGGCATAACCGGTGAGGGCATCAACCGGCTGTTTACGAAAGCGGTTGTCCCAGCCGAACAACCATACCGCACGGTCATCCGGCAGCTTCTCCAGGTCACGGTCCATGGCATGGCTGAATTTGTCCGGATCACCCGCCTGCCAGGCGGCAGCCAGCGCCTCGTAGGCCGCAAGCAACGCCGCCGGTGCCGCGGCCGGCAACACCATCATCACCCGGTCGGCACCCATGGCCTGGCTGATGGCCGGAGGGATCTCGTTACGGTCCAGGCGGCGAAACACATCGAATTCCGGGTCGATGTCGAGTCGCAGCGGCGCCGCCGGCAGTTCCAGCTCCAGGTTCACCGCTTTTTTATCAAGCAGCAGTTCGGTCTGCCAGGCCACTTCCTCGCCCTCAAGCTGCACGGCCAGCGGTACCCGCAGTGTATAGCTCGGCCCGGGCTGCGTTTGTTCGATCACAGCGGTGAGCAGGTTGCGCCCGCCTTCACGCCGCGCGCTGGCTTCGCTGACCCGCAGTGACGGGGCCCCGCTGCGCTCCACCCACTGCTCGAAGAAATCCTGCAGCGGGTGTCCCGCCACCGTGCTGAAAACGGCCTCCACGTCGGTAAAACCGGTCACCTGGTAGCGTTGCTGACGGTACAGTGCCTGCAGTGCCTCTCTGAATGCAGCGTCACCCAGCTGTCGGCGCAGCATGTGGAACAGCATCAGTGTCTTGCCATAACCAACGGCCTCGCTCACCGCGCTGTGGCGTCCACGGAAGGCCGTCAGGGGAAATTCCTGCTGGTGACGCACGTGATCGGTGTATTTCTGGAGTACACCGCGGCGGTAGTCGGCGCCCTGCCCGCGCTGTTCCTTGATCAGGTGATCGGCCAGGTAGCTGGTCAGTCCCTCCGCCCAATTACCGCTTTCATAATCGACGTAGACACTGTTGCCCCACCAGTTGTGCAGGATCTCGTGGGGGTAGGATGAATGCAGGATGAAGGGAAAACGGATCACCTTCTGGCCAAGCAGGGTAAACGACGGCATGCCGTAGCCGGTCTCCCAGAAATTTTCCACCAGCGCAAACTTGCTATAGGGATAGGGTCCTATCAGGTCACTGTAGAGCCGCACGTACTCAGCCGTCGCATCCAGGTATTGCTGTGCCAGTGCCGTGTCGGGTTCGCGCAGCAGGACCATGGCCTGTACTCTCTCGGTCGTCCGGGTGTATTCGCTGAAACGACCGGCAATCAGGTAGATCTCCTCCTGCAGGGAGGTGCAGCGCCAGTGTTCCTGCGCGTACGCCTCACCGGCATCCCGCAGCAGGCGCTCGCCCTGGGTCATGCCGTTCCAGCCCGACGGCAGCTGTACATGGAGGTCGAAGCTGACCCGTTCTCCCTCGACACGCGGGTACCAGTAACTCTGCCCGGCAAGAAACACGCCCTGGGCAGCGATCATCCCGGATGTCTCGCGAAAACCGCGCGCGTACTCCTCTCCCTGCTGCCGCAGGGCATGGTGGATGCGACCCTGGTAGCGCAGTACAAAGCGCTCCTGGCCGGCAGGCAACACCACACGGTAGCGGCGCGGGACCAGGCCGGCATTGTGTGAGGAGATATTCAGCGTGGACAGCTCCCCTCCGGCCTGTGCGGGCAGGACCTCAAGACGACCCGCGCTGCCGACCAGCTCGGGGGTCAGGTCGGGATGCAGCTGGAATTCCAGGTTGGTGGTCGCGGTATCCGTTCTGGTGATAGTGTCGATCACCACGATGCTGTGTTGTTGCGGATTGAGCTGCACCTCCAGTCGGTGATGCAGCCGGGCCTGCAGCGACAGCGGCAGCAGACAGGTGGCCAGCAGCAAGTACTGCAGGACGCGGTGACGGGTCATTGCGGCGTTACCCATACAGCTCAGGACACCTAGTAGAGCACCATCTCGTGACTCAGCGCTTGCGTATCACCCAACCAGCGCCGGCGCTTCAGCGTAAGCGTGATGCTGTCGCCCGGCTTCAGGTTCCACATGATGATACGCAGGTCGGCCAGGTCGTTAACGGGCAGGTCATTGATGGACAGGATTCGGTCACCCGGTCTGATTCCGGCCTGCTCACAGGGGCTGTCCGCCAGGCACTGTTTGATCAGGAGCTCGTCTTCATGCTCCTCAAGCAGGGCACCGAACTTGCCGGCCGGCGGCAACGACTGCTGTTGCGGCAACAACAGGTAGTCGGCCAGCCCCGGTTTCAACTGGCCGTGCCAGTCGTTCAGGATGATGGCCATGCCGCCCCCCAGGCGTCGCTGCAACCGTTGGGGTATACCGCTGCCATAGGCCAGGTGTCCGGCCCCGGCGAGCAACACCATGCGGGTGTCGGGATGCGCCTCGAGGTACTCGGCAGCACGCTCCGCCATGCCCTCATCCCAGATCAGCTGCACCTCCAGAAACCCCTCAAACCCGCGTCCTTCAGTGTCAGGGTGTTGGTGATAGATACCCCGGAGCCGCTCTGCGTAAGCCGTGTCGGAATGATCGATTGCAGCGGGCAGCTGGTCGCGCTCGGGTTCTGTCAAGCCGTCGATACCGACCCGGCCCACCTTGTCAGTGAGCTCAACCGGCAGGTTCAGCGCCACCACCGGCAAACCATGCTCGCGGGCATATGCGAGGATGGGGGCATAATGACGGAAGTCATATTTCCAGCGGCGGTAATATTCGGTCCCGCGCAGTAATTCCTGCTCATCCAGCTCGCCTTCAATATAACCATCGAGGATGTCCTGAAACGGCTGCTGGAAGGCCTCCATGCCGATGACCAGGCGCGGATTGCGGGCATGCAGGCGGCGGATGATCTCCAGCTGCATCAGGTGGTGATCATAGCGATCATGGGTCTCACCGACCAGGATCACCTGCTTATCGGCCAGCTCGGGAATGATGTCCTCCAGCCGCGTCGCGGCACGCAGATCCAGCACCGGGGTATCGGTCGCCTGCATCAGGGCGTCACCATGACCGTGTCCTGAATCCGTGTGCGAGTGCCGTTCGCCGATCTGCTCCATCGCCTGCCCAGGCTGCATGCTGGTTGCACACATTGCCAGCATGATCGGCGCCAGCCACAGGGCGAACCGACACGGCAGGCGACGGCGGAGTGAATGTCCAGATTTCATCGGGACAATGAGAGTGGCCGGGGAATATCTACCCGGTAATGATTTATCGGCATGTTCATTAGTCTCCATCAACGATACTTGGTTCCGTCTCAGCGCCGATCTCGCTCGGCCTTTTCTGCACAGGCGATGCACTGCGTAGCCGCCGGGTCGAAGTCGAGTCGCTTGCGGGCGATCGGTTCATCACAGTTCACACAATACCCGTAATCACCCTGCTCGATGCGCTGCAGTGCGGCCGCTATCCTGCGCAGCTCGATTTCCCGGCGCCGGCCGCGTTCCTGCGACATCGCCTGGCCCTGCAGCGCATCCATCCTCGACAGGCGCCCGACGCTGGTCTGATCGAGTTCAACGATCCCGGCCGCCTCGTCACCGGTCTGCTTGAGACCGGTCAGTTCCTGTCGCAACGCCTCGAGGCGCCGCCTGTAGACGGCAAGTTCCAAATCAGCAAACACCAGAGACAATCCCCTCTTCGTTCCATTATCCTCTTATAGTAACGAAATCAAGGGGCCGGCAGCAGTGCCGGTCCGCTCGTACACAAGCCGTATCCGGAGGCGTAGACTTGAAATCAGCGCCTGCCCGCAGGCAATACTTTGAGTTTCCAACACCCATTACCCGGAACCTTGTTCACTATGCCGGATAATTCAACCAACATACGGCCAGCTGTCTTGTCCCGTCGGGAGTTCCTGCTGTTCACGGGTGTTTCACTGCTGCTTGCCGCCTGCGGTGACGGTCTGCGCGAACGGCGGCCGCGCGTCGGCCTGGCCCTTGGCGGCGGCGGTGCCAAGGGGCTCGCGCACATCCCGATGCTCGAGGCCCTGGATGAACTCGGTATTCGGCCAGACCGGATCACTGGCACCAGCATCGGTGCCGTTATCGGCGTCCTCTACGCGAGCGGTCTCAGCGGCACCCGGATCCGGGCACTGGTCGAGCAGTTCCTGGTAAACCGGAGCGAGGACGACAGTAGTCTGTTCGGCCTGCCGCATTCACTGCGCTGGCTGGACTTCATCGATCCGGCATTCGGCTCCGGTGGACTGCTCGATAGCAGTGATTTTATCGACTTTATCGGCGAGGCCATCCCGGCACACCGTTTCCGCGATCTCGAGATACCGCTCAAGGTCGTCGCCGCAGAGCTGTGGTCCGGGGCCCAGGTCGTACTCGACTCCGGTCCCGTGCTGTCCGCGGTGCAGGCCAGCATGGCGGTCCCGGGCGTCTTCCCGCCGGTCGAACGCGACGGGCTCATACTGGTCGACGGGGGCGTCGCCAACCCCCTGCCCTTCGACCTGCTCCGTGACGAGTGCGACCTGGTGATCGCGATTGATGTCAGCGGCAACCATGAGCCCGAGGACGGTGAGGAGCTTTCCTCCATGGGCGTGGTGTTCCACAGCTTCCAGATCATGAGCCAGAACATCCTCACCGAGAAACTGCGTTACCGGCAGCCTGAAATCTACGTCAAACCCGACCTGATGAATGTACGCATGCTCGAGTTCTACAAGGCGCGCGAGGTGTTCGATGCCGCACTTCCGGCAAAACTGCAGCTCACACGGACATTGAGAAATGTTCGCGGCCTGTCGAAACCGCGGCCCGGCTGCAGTAGCGCACCGGCATAACCCCACCCCGATACCCCAGCCCACCGCTCCCGTGAGCCATCAGGCAGCAGACAGTCCTTACCGCCCTGCCGGTCCGGAGTAATCCTGACAATGACCGAGACGAAAAACCTGGCCCATTCCTGGTACCAGCTGCCTCTAGAGCAGGTGCTTGCCCTGCTCCGGGTCCAGGCGGATCGCGGGCTGAGCCACGCAGACGTCAAAGAGAACCTGAAGCGCTATGGCATTAACGAAATCACTGAACAAAAACAGCGCGGCTTCCCGCAGATAGTAGCCAGACAATTCGCCGATTTCATGATTATTGTCCTGGTCATCGCGGCCGTGATCTCCGGCATCGTCGGTGAACCACAGGATGCGGCTGCCATCGTCGTGATCGTGTTGCTCAATGCCGTGGTCGGCGCAATACAGGAATACCGTGCCGAGCGCGCCGTGGTCGCGCTGCGCAGCATGGCCGCACCGGAGGCGCGGGTACGCCGTGATAACCAGGTCAAGTCGATCCCGGCAACCTTGCTGGTCCCCGGCGACATTGTGCTGCTGGAGGCGGGCAACATCGTGCCCGCCGACCTGCGCCTAGTGGAGCTTGCCGAGCTCAAACTTGACGAAGCGGCGCTGACAGGTGAATCACAGGCCATCGAAAAGGACACCGGGACGTTGCCGGGCACGGACCTGGCCGTGGCAGATCGCCGCAACATGGCCTTCAAGGGCACCCTTGTCGCCAGCGGCCGGTGTACCGGCGTAGTGGTTGCCACCGGGATGGAGACGGAACTCGGCCGGGTTGCCACGCTGCTACACAAGCATGAAATACCCAGGACACCATTGCAGTTGCGACTTTCCCGCTTTGGACAGCGACTCGCGATCGCCGTACTGTGCGTATGCGCCATCGTCTTTGTATCCGGCCTGCTACGCAACGAACCCCTGCTGTTGATGTTTCTCACCGCGGTCACCCTTGCAGTGGCGGCAATCCCGGAGGCGCTGCCGGCTGTGGTAACCGTATCGCTGGCCCTGGGGGCGCGCAAGATGAGCCGTCACAATACACTCATCCGTCGGCTGCCCGCGGTCGAGACCCTGGGATCGGTCACCTATATCTGCGCAGACAAGACCGGGACCCTGACAGAAAACCGCATGCGTGCGGATGCACTCTTCGCCGGCAACGAACAACAGGCTACCCTCCCGGCAGCAGCAGATGCGGCGATACACTGGCAGAAGCTGGGTCAGGCAATGGCCCTGAATAACGACGTTCATCCTCAGCCCGACGGTAGTGCAAGCGGTGACCCCACCGAGGTACCGCTGTACCAGGCAGCCAGCGATGCAGGTTTCGTGAAGGGCGTGCTCGAGGAATCCATGCCCCGGCTTGCTGAACTGCCGTTCGACGCACAACGCAAGCGTATGACCACGATCCACCGGAACCATGACGGGGTCGTTGCCTTCGTCAAGGGGGCACCGGAGGAAGTCCTGTCGCGCTGCGTTAGCCGGCTAATCGAGGATAACCACGCTGCTGCGGACCTGCCCGCCTTGCAGGCGACGGCGGAGCGGCTGGCCAAGAAGGGCTACCGGGTACTGGCCTATGCGGCCCGCACCCTGGAGGAACTGCCTGCTGATATACAGCCCGATATCGTCGAACAGGAACTCGAGTTTCTCGGGTTTATCGGTCTAATCGATCCACCGCGTACCGAGGCCTTTGAGGCGGTCAACCTGTGCCGTTCCGCCGGTATCACACCGGTCATGATCACCGGTGACCATGCCGGCACGGCGCAGGCCATTGCCATACGCCTGGGAATTGCCCGGGAAAATGACAGCGTAGTAACCGGCCAGGAACTCGAACAGCTCTCGCCGGAAGAACTGCAGGCGCGCATAACACGTACACCGGTATTCGCACGTGTCAACCCGGAGCAGAAGATCAAGATCGTGCAGGCATTGCAGGCGCGCGGTGAATTCGTCGCCATGACCGGTGACGGGGTCAACGATGCCCCGGCACTGAAACGCGCCGAGATCGGCATCGCCATGGGCAAGAAAGGTACCGATGTGGCGCGTGAGGCCGCCGACATGGTGCTGCTCGATGACAACTTCGCCACGATTGTCGCGGCGGTGTCCGAGGGACGCCGCATCTTCGACAACATCCGCAAATTCATAAAGGACACAATGAGTTCCAACTCGGGGGAGATCTGGACCCTGTTCCTGGCCCCGTTCCTCGGCCTGCCACTGCCCTTGCTACCGATCCACATCCTCTGGATCAACCTGGTCACCGACGGCCTGCCGGGGCTGGCTTTCACAGCCGAGCCCGCCGAACCGGGCAGCATGCAACGCAGGCCACGCCCGCCCGATGAGAGCATCTTTGCCCACGGCATGTGGCAACACATTATATGGGTGGGTTTGTTTGTCGGCGGCGTGTCCATCGCCTCCCAGGCCTGGGCCTATGGCCGCGGGCTCGAATACTGGCAGACCGTGGTATTTACCGTACTCACCATCTCGCAGCTGTTCCACTCCCTGGAGGCACGCAGTGAGCGCGAGTCGATCTTCCGCCTCGGGCTGACCAGTAACCTTCCCATGCTGGGAGCGGTACTGCTCACGGTTGCACTTCAGCTCGCGGTGATCTACACACCCGCCCTGAACGCCGTGTTCAATACCCAGCCGCTGCCCCTGCCCGACCTTGTGTTGTGTTTTGTCCTGTCCTCACTGGTGATGATTGCCGTGGAAGCTGAAAAGTGGCTGATCAGACAGGGGCGTCTGTATACCTCCTGAAGAGGCCATGACGGTAGCCTGGATACCCCGAAACGGGCGTACGCCATCCTGAGACCTCACAAGCCGATCAACAGGATAACGCCTGCCGTCAACAAGGCGATGACGAGGGTGCGCAGCCCGCTCCACAACCAGAAGCGGCCACTGATCGAACCCAGAAATGCCCCGAGCAGAAACAGCGTGGCAAACGCCACCACAATGGAAGACTCCAGCGGCCCCAGTGGCAGGCTGACCCCGGCATCCACCAGCCATAACGGTGTGATAACGACCAGTGCCATGAGCAAGGGTGCCAGGCCGTTGACCGCGGCGATCAGCAGCGGCACCTGTCGCGCCGCCGCACCGTGGGCGGTATCCTCGAGGTCGCGCACCAGGGCCCGCTCAAGCTCCTGCAACTCCCGTTCACGTTCTGCAGATTCGCTCACATAGGCGCTGGACAAGCCGCTCACGGTCAGTGCAATGGCGGCCCCCAGACAGGCATTGATCACTATCGGAACCGGCACACCGCCAGTTGCATAGAAGCCCATGATCAACCCCAGCATGGTCAACGCCCCGTCGAAACCATTGGTCACGAAATAGCGTCGGGCAATCCGGTGGGCGCGAGTCAGCTGGACAAGCAGGCGCAGTCGCTCAAGCATGGTGTGGGCGTGCGCTAGGCCTCGTCGGCAGGTGCATACCCGGAACCCTGCACCTCCACCTCGTCAATGCTGTGCACCGAGCCACCCAGGTGGGTAATCGTCTCGACCACCGCATCATAGGGGATATCCTTGCCCTCGATGGTGATTACCGTCGTCTCGGTTTTCTCATCCATCTCGGTGACAGTCAGCTTGATGCGACACTTCTCGTGCTGCCCGGCTATGGCACTGGCAAATTCCAGCGCGTTTGGGATATGGGGTTTTAGCACGTCAAGCACGATACGTGTAAGTGAAGACATGCGCTGTTACCCCATAAAGAATGAGAATGATTGATACACTGCTATTATGATAATAACCCATTTCCCTGATTATGAATCAACCAGGGTGGATCCGCTTCCTGTACGGCAGTTCTTGCAGCGAGTGTATGAACCGCGTGACGGGCAATATCCAGCAGATCACTCAGACAGGAGTAAGCACATATGAGATTCTATATCACCGGCACTGTAATAACCTGCCTGCTCGCGGCCTTCACTGCGGGTGGAGTCCATGCTGCCGAGCTACCACAGGTCGTCACCGACCTGGTTGCCGAAGCAAAGACGCAGGTCAACACTATTGACATGGGGACCTTCAAGAAAATCATCGACAGCAAGGCCTATGATTACGTCATCGACGTCCGTGAGCCGGATGAATTTGCCGTTGGCCATATCCCGGGTGCCATCAATATTCCCCGGGGGGTGATCGAATTCAGGATCTGGGTCCTCACCGGTTATCCTGAATCAACAGACACCGGCATCCGCCTGTATATCTACTGCAAAACGGGCGGCCGCTGCGCGCTGGCCGCGAGGTCCCTGCAGGCACTGGGTTTTACCAGTGTCACTGCCGTGGACATGAAGCTGGCCGACTGGCAGACCGCCGGTCACCCGCTGACAGTCCCCGAACCGGACTTCTGACCCTGCAGTGCCTGTATAGAATCATACAGCGGGACGGACAATGGCCACCGAGATCAGCCGCATCAGGTACGTATTCGAGAACCCCCTGCACTTCACGGGCATTGTCATCAGGGGTTTTCGCGCCAACCAGGGCTTCCTGCTGGCCGGTGCGGTCGCCTACTACACCCTGCTGTCGATCGTTCCCATGCTGGCACTGATCCTCATCGTGCTGTCGCATCTGACCGACCTGCAACTGCTGCTGGACACAACGCGTGAATACCTCAGCCTGGTGGCACCCGGTCAGGCGGACAACCTGACGACACAGATCACGGCCTTCCTGCATGACTGGAAACTGGTCGGTGTCCTGGGCCTGCTCATGCTGCTGCTGTTCAGCTCACTGGCCTTCACGACACTGGAAAACGCAATGTCGGTGATCTTCTTCCACCGGGTGGCGATCCACCGCCGGCACTTCCTGATCTCGGCCATCATCCCCTACTGCTATATCCTGTTCCTCGCACTCGGCCTGTTCCTGGTGAGTACCGTGAGCGGCATCCTGGACTCCATCGACGCGCGCAGCTTCACCTTCATGGGCCATGCCTGGTCACTCAGCGGACTAACCACCGGTATTATCTACGCCATCGGACTGGTCGGCGAAGTGTTGCTGCTATCCTCGCTCTACCTGGTGATGCCGATCGGCCGTCTGGCCCCGAGCCATGCGCTGATCGGGGGGATCACTGCAACCGCGTTGTGGGAACTGACACGCCATTTCCTGATCTGGTATTTCTCCACCCTGTCGATCGTCAATGTAGTTTACGGTACCTTCGCCACCGCCATCATCATCCTGCTAAGCCTGGAAGTGGGCGCCATCATCCTGCTGCTGGGCGCCCAGGTGATCTCCGACTACGAGCGCATCGGCAGCAATGAATTGATGCCCGCGGACCTGCAAACCTGATGAACCATGATCCGGCGAGGTACCCTCCCGGGCCGTCACCGGCTGGCTGCGGCCGGGACAGCTGCCGAGCGGCGAGGATGGTATGCACCCTGCTTCTCATAACTTGCACGGTTATCACTAAACCCGCATTGGCACAGGTACTGGAATACCGCCAGCAGGAGATTACGGTCGAGGATTTCACCCGGCGCGTCCAGCTGCCGGCGGGCTATACCCTGGAAATACTGACCACGGAACTGGACGGCCCGCGCCTGCTCAGTTTCGCTGCAAACGGTGACCTCTTCATCGGCTCCAAATCTGGCAAGGTGTACCGTCTGGTGCCGCCCTATACGCGCCCCGAGGTACTGGTGACCCTCGACAACTACCCGCACAGCGTGACCCTGCGCCGCAACGAAATACTGATCGCGCAGACCGACGGTATCTACCGTGCACCTTACCGACCGAGGCAGGCCCGCGTAGACCCCGAATCAGTCACCCGGCTGGCTGCACTGCCGGGCGGTGGTGGCCACAGCAGCCGCACTGTTGGAATTGGCCCCGATGAGCGAGTCTATGTCAGTCTCGGCATCAGCGGCAATTGCAGCGACCAGTACCTGGGGGCCGACTACCCATTCAAGGACCGGCGCGGTGGCATCCTGGTGTTGAACGAAGACGGCGACAAACCCCGCCTGGAACCGTTTGCATCCGGCCTGCGCAACCCGGTCGGGTTCGACTGGCATCCGCAAAGCGGTGTGCTCTATGCCAGCAACAACGGCCCCGACCACCTGGGCTTCGAACAGCCGCGTGAATATTTCAGCCGCGTCGAGGCCCACTCCTTTCACGGCATGCCCTGGTTCCAATTCGACGGCCAGAGTGTTCGCCGTGACAAGTGCATCTCAAGCCAGCCACAACGCCCGCTGTCAGCGGTATCGATCCCGGTCGCGACCTTCCCCGCGCGTAATGCGCCCATGGCAGTTGCCTTTGTGCCCGCGGGCGCACTCGATGCAGGTTTCGCGAACGACGCCGTGGTCGCACTGCGCGGTTCCTGGGGGACGCGGCCTTCCGGCAAGGCCTGGGGCAACCCTGCTACCCGGCGACCTCCGAAACTGGTGCGGGTGCGATTCGAGGACACCACGGTGGTTGGCGTCGATGACCTTGTTACCGGCTTCCAGCTAGCGAACGGTGAGCGCTGGGCTCGGCCCGTCGGTGTCGCCATTGGACCTGACGGCGCACTGTATTTCACCAGCGACAGTGGTGTACATGCACTGTTTCGCCTGCGTCGCCTAGCGGGGCCCGAATGAGGCTGTATCGACATCGGCTGATGTCCTCAAAGACGTCGCCATACGGCTTGGCGAAACATACCCGGAACCCATCGTTGACCTGGTACAAAGCCGGCGCGATGCCCTGGCGGCCCGGGATGAAGTGAAACATATCAGGACATAGCACTGCGCTGTTCTGACTGTTCCACCACCAGCAGCATGGTTTTGCTACCAACTAACCCACCTTGTGAGGGTATCGTCCCGGCAAAATACCCCTATAAATGGGTATATCCAGTCATTTCGGCTTGTCGCGTTGCCACGCGTGGCCGACAATAGCCGGATGGACAAACCCGTCAGTGATACTGCCATCCCGGTACCCGGCCAGCTGTTTCGCGGCGCAGACCGGCTGCGCATCGCGCTGGTGGGCATGCCCAACAGCGGCAAAAGCACCCTGTTCAAGGCGGTATCGAGCACCGCGATCAATACCGGCGAACTGACCGGGACCCACCGCGCCTACGAGGAATGCGCGGTGCAGATAGGCTTTGACGAGGCGCGCCTGGTCGACCTGCCTAGTATTCACACACTGCACCACCAGGAGCATGACGACCTGGTCGCCCTGCAGTACCTGCTGTGGGGTGACGAACAGCCGCCGATATCGGTGCATGAACCGGGTGGGCCACCGGCCCCGTTCGCCCCGCCCGATGTCATTATCCAGGTCGTCGATGCCACGGCACTGGAACGCCATCTGGAACTTACCCTGGAACTCAGCCAGCTGGGCCGCCCCATGGTGATCGCCCTGAACATGATGGACGAGGCCTGGAAGAAGGGGCTGCACATCAACAGCAAGCAACTCGGCAAGCTGCTGGGAGTCCCGGTGGTACCGACGGTTGCCCTGATGGGCCAGGGCATCTCGGAGCTGTTCGAGGCCGCGGTGGCCGCAGTGCGCGCCCAGGCCTGTCCCCTGCCACAGCCGGCCAGCCATCACATCTGCGACAACCTCCAGCCCTTGGGCAAGGCGCTCAACCGTAGCGACCTGCACGCTGCCTTTCGGGTCCCCCACCCCTTCCTGGTGATGCAAATAGCCGCGGGGACTAGCTACTTCCAGCAGGAAATGCAAATGCATTTCCCCGCACTGGTGCCGGAACTGGAGCAGCTACGCAGCCAGGCGGAAAGTGCCCTGCCGCGCGCACTCAACGACGAGATCCATGCCGACCGCCACCATCGTGCGGCCACCCTGTTCGAGGCGGTCACACGCGTAGGCGCCCCGCACGAGGGACGCGGCTGGCGCTACTGGCTGGACGAACTGTTCCTGCACCCCCAGTGGGGCCTGCTGGGCAGCCTGATGGTATTCGCCGCCGTCCTGTTCGTGGTTTTCGAGATCAGCGTATGGCTCGATTCCATGACCGCGGCACGCCTGATCGACTGGGTGTCGGTCTGGCAGCCGCAGACAACCGGCGGCGTGATCGGGCGCGCCGTGACCGACGGCCTGATCGGCCTGGTGGGAATCGTCGTCCCTTACATGATTCCGCTGGTATTGCTGCTGGTGGCGCTGGAAGAGGCCGGCATCATGCAGCGCATCGCCTTCGTGGTCGACCGCGGATTTCACCGCATCGGCCTGCACGGCGGGGTCGCGGTCCCCTTCCTGCTGGGCCTGGGTTGCAATGTACCGGCCATCTCCGGGGCCGCAATGGCCGCCAGCGGCCGGGAACGCGTCGTTGCCTCGCTACTGATCACCTTCGTACCCTGCTCGGCCCGTTCCGCCGTCATCCTGGCCCTGGCCGGCAAATACCTTGGCGGCTTCGGGGTGTTCGCGATCTTCATGCTGACCATCGTGGTGATTGCGGTAATGGGACCGCTGCTGACGCGGCGCTATGCCCAACGCGGCCCCGGCCAGGTGCAGGAGATCCCGGCCTACGAACTGCCGACCTGGCAGGCCCTGCTGACCAAGACCTGGGGCCGGACCCGCGATATCCTCACCATCGTTACCCCGCTGCTGGTCGGCGGCAGTGTGGTGCTGGCATTGCTCAACCATGTCGGCGCCGACGATTTCATCAACCTGCTGTTTACCCCGATTACCAGCTGGTGGCTGGGTCTGCCCGTGGTACTGGGCGTCCCGATCCTGTTCGGGGTGCTGCGCAAGGAACTCTCGCTGCTGATGATCTACCAGGCACTGGGCAGCTTCGAGGTTGGCGACTACCTCGACTGGGTACAACTCGTGACCTTCCTGATCTTTCTGACCTTCTACATCCCCTGCGTGTCCACATTCGCGGTCATGCTCAAAACCATTGGCCGCAAGGATGCGGTGTTCTCGCTGTTCCTTTCGGTGAGCGTCGCTCTGGTGGTCAGCGGGATCATTCGCCTGCTGCTGGAAGGCGGCCGGTTTCTGGCCGGATAGGAGACTGCAGGGTCCCGGATCCGGTGCCTTGATTAGCGATTGCGCCGCAGGCCCGGCATATTGACGCGGCCGACCTCGGGATGGTGTCGGCCACCGTCGTGGCATACCATTTCCGCAATCCAACAGCACGATGCAAACTGGACTAACGCGACATACAGCGGCCGTGAACAGAAAACCGAAAAAGACCGTTGTAGAAGACTTCAACCTTAAACCGGGACGTATTCTGGCCCGTAAATACGAGGTTATCAAACCACTCGGCAAGGGTTGGGAAGGCGAGGTCTACCTGGTCAGGGAAACCGCCACCCGGATCGAACGGGCCATCAAGCTGTTCTTCCCCCAGCGCAACCTGAAGGACCGTGCGGCCCTGTTCTACGCACAGAAGCTGCACAAGTTGCGTCACTGCCCCATGGTGATCCAGTACTATAACCGGGAAAGCTTCATCTTTCGTGGCATCCCGATCACCCTGCTGGTGTCCGAGTTTGTCGAGGGTGAACTGCTGAGCGACTTTATCGCCCGGCAACCCGGCAAGCGCCTGAGCGCCTTCCAGGCGTTGCACCTGCTGCACGCCCTGGCGAGTGGTATCGAATGCATCCATCAGATGAAGGAATACCATGGCGACCTGCACACCGAGAACATAATCGTGCTGCGCTATGGCCTGGGATTTGACCTGAAGCTCCTGGACTTTTACCACTGGGGCGCACCGGGCAGGGAAAACCTGCGCCACGACATCGTTGACCTGATCAAGATCTTCCATGAAGCGCTCGGCGGAAGCCGCTACTACAGCCGCCAACCCCCGGAGGTGAAGGCCATCTGCCGCGGCCTGAAGCGCACCCTCATCCTGGAGAAGTTCCGCAGTGCCGGACAGCTGCAGGAACACCTCGAGACGATGGAGTGGCAATAACAATGAATCAGCCGCTGATCTATTGTGCCACGGATATGGATGACATCGTGTCCTTGCCGTTCGCCTCCGGTGTGGCCTGTGCCTTTACCAGGCGCGCACCGGGGAAAGCCACGCCCAATGAAGATTCCATTGCACTGATCTCATGTAATTCCGGGGCCGGGATTCTGGTGATCGCGGACGGGATGGGCGGGTCTCGCGCCGGAGACCAGGCATCGCGTGAGGCAGTCAATGCCCTGTCCGTGGCGACCGGGAGTGGCTGCGACAATACCGATGCACTACGCGATGCGATTCTCAATGGTGTGGAACAGGCCAACGCACGTATTGGCGCAATGAACCTGGGTGCCGCCACCACCGTGGCGATCGTCGAGATTCTTGGCCGGGAGGTACGCCCTTACCATGTCGGCGATTCCATGACCCTGATCACCGGACAACGCGGCAAGATCAAGTACCAGAGCACTGCACACTCGCCGGTGGGCTATGCCGTGGAGTCTGGCATGCTGGATGCCGATGACGCCATCTACCATGAGGAGCGCCACCTGATTTCCAATGCCGTCGGCATGCCCGGGATGCATGTCGAAATGGGGCCCAGGATGATCCTTGCAGTTCATGATACGGTAGTGGTCGCCAGCGACGGCCTGTTCGACAACCTGCAGGTAGACGAGATCATCGCGACCATCCGCCGGGGACCGCTTCCCGAGGCCGCAGCAGAGCTTGCCCGTCACTGCCATGAGCGCATGACCCGTGCCGGCGACGACCAGCCTCACAAACCGGACGACATGAGCTTTATTCTCTACCGGGGTAGCTGAGCCGGCGGGATCCGTCCGGCTGCCCGGACAGTTAGCACCGACCCTGTTTTCCCAGTATAATCGCTGCCCTTTGAAACCCTCCTCCGCGATCGCGGACGACATTCCATCATGATCAGCAACCTGCGAAACATCGCCATCATCGCGCACGTCGACCATGGCAAGACCACCCTGGTGGACCAGCTCCTTGGCCAGTCCGGCACCCTGGACAAACGCGCCGTCATCCCGGAACGGGTCATGGACTCCAGTGACCTGGAGCGCGAACGCGGCATCACCATCCTCTCGAAGAATACTGCCATCCGCTGGGGTAACTACCGCATCAATATCGTCGACACCCCCGGCCATGCCGATTTCGGCGGCGAGGTCGAGCGCGTGCTGTCGATGGTCGACTCGGTGCTGCTGCTGGTGGATGCGGTGGAAGGCCCCATGCCGCAGACCCGCTTTGTCACCCAGAAGGCCTTCGCACTGGGACTGAAACCGATCGTCGTTATCAACAAGATTGACCGGCCGGGTTCGCGCCCCGACTGGGTACTGGATCAGACCTTCGACCTGTTCGACCGCCTCGGGGCCACCGATGAGCAGCTCGACTTCCCGGTGGTGTATGCCTCGGCCCTGCAGGGCTATGCAGGTCTCGAGGCCGACCAGCTGGCCGAAAACCTGACGCCGCTGTTCGAGGCCATCGTCGAACATGTCGATCCGCCGCAGGTCAACCCTAAGGGCCCGTTCCAGTTGCAGGTCACCTCGCTGGACTACAGCAGCTATGTCGGCGTCATCGGCGTGGGCCGAATCACCCGCGGCATGCTCCGGACCAACATGCCGGTCATCCTGATCGACCGCGACGGCAAGCAGCGCAACGCCCGGGTCGGACAGGTTTTCGGCTTCCTCGGACTGGAGCGCATCGAGGTACCCGAGGCACAGGCCGGCGACATCATCGCCTTCACCGGCATCGACGGGGTGCACATCTCCGACACAGTGTGCGACCCGGCCCATGTCGAGGCCCTGCCGCCGCTCACGGTCGACGAGCCCACGGTGAGCATGACCTTCCAGGTAAACAACTCGCCGTTTGCCGGCAAGGACGGCAAGTACATTACGTCCCGAAATATCTTTGAGCGCCTGGAGCGTGAACTGATCCACAACGTGGCACTGCGCGTCGATGATACCGGCGACCCGGACAAGTTCAGGGTATCCGGCCGCGGTGAACTGCATCTTGCGGTCCTGATCGAGACCATGCGGCGCGAGAGCTTCGAGCTGGGCGTGTCGCGCCCCGAGGTCATCCTCCGGGAAGTCGATGGGGAACAGCAGGAACCGTACGAACAGGTGACCGTGGACATCGAGGAAACCCACCAGGGCACCATCATGGAGAAACTCGGCGAACGCGGTGGTGAACTCACCGACATGGTCCCTGATGGCAAGGGCCGGGTGCGCCTCGACTACGTGATGCCGTCACGCGGCCTGATCGGCTTTCGCACCGAGTTCCTCACCGGCACCCAGGGCACCGGCCTGATCTACAGCGTGTTCTCCCACTACGGTCCCATGAAGGCAGGCGACTACGGCCAACGCATCAACGGTGTGCTGATTGCCAACGGCGCCGGCAAGGCCCTCGGCTACGCCCTGTTCAACCTGCAGGAACGCGGACGCCTGTTCATCGGCCATGGCGAGGAGGTCTACGAAGGCATGGTCATCGGCATCCATTCGCGCAGCAACGACCTGGTGGTGAACCCGCTTAAGGGCAAGCAACTGACCAACATCCGCGCGGCCGGCACCGATGAAAATATCCTGCTCACGCCCCCTATCCGCATGAGTCTGGAACAAGCACTGGAATTCATCGATGACGATGAACTGGTGGAGGTCACGCCGAACCATATCCGGCTGCGCAAAAAACAGTTGCAGGAACACGAACGCAAGCGCGCGGCCCGTGCTGCCTCGGCCTGAGCGCTTCGGTGGCAAATTGAATCGATGGGTGCGTGGGCTGCGGTTGCCGGACAGGCCATGTACTCAGATGTGCTGAAACAGCAACCAGCCTCTCCGGGCAGTGGAACCGGTGCCAGCGACAGGGCCTTCGGGTGTACGATCAGCGGGTACTTTTGTACAGGTACCAGGTGGCGACGTTGATATCGATATCTTCCAGCGGCAGTTCTTTAACCAGTATATTATTCAATCGACGGTCGACTTGCCTGCGATGGTTGTGAGGGTATACCTCGTCGGCACTGAAACTGCGCCGGTCTTCGATCTTGCGCTGGTCCTTGATCTTGCGCAGGCCCTTTAGTGTCTGTTTCATCATAGTCTTTTTTCCTGCTATCTCCGATCGTCTGTCTGGTTACCAGTATAATGCTCCGACCCGGGGTGTCTATGGTACAAAAGTCGTAGTTACGACCCTTACGGGTCAGCAAACCAGCGTTGCAGCGAACCCCGTTTGTCAGCCAAAAAAGCGGCAGCCCGAAGACCGCCGCTGCGGGTGTTGGTTGGCCGGGTTGTCAGGCCATCTTACGCCGCCTTCCCACCACGACCATGCCGAGCAGTCCGGAACCGATCAGCCAGACAGCGGCTGGTACCGGGATCGCCGTGTACGGCCGGACGTCACAATAGTCCGGCACACCCGCCAATATGTCGTGGTTGGTGATCGGCGTCATGGTGAATAGGTTACGGCTGACGGTGTAATCAACGGTGCTACAGACTGCGTTGCCGGGCTCCGGGTCGAAACCCGACAGGCTGACCATCACTGCCGATGCCGGAACCGCACACACCCACAGTGCCAGGCCTGCTGCTGATACCAACAGCTTGCGTCTGCTTATCACCTTGATCATCTGTTTTCCCGACAACCCATCATGCGTCAAATTGAATATCATGACGGCCGGATGATCCCGGCCTTAATGTCCGCGTCTATTATAGAGGCGCATCAGGAAACTTTGTGTTCCAGAATGGCAAATGGTTGTAAACAATTGTCAGTAACAACTCACCACAACCCGTTAGTGCCATCCTTTGCAATAGCCGCTACCGGATTGGCATAATCTGTCTGATCGGGTGACACGCAAGGAGCGTGCATTTACATGAACACATCATTCGCCGCCCTCCTGCCCGGCTCACGGCTGGCAAATGGACTGGGGCTGTTGCTCATCATCGCAGCCATGCTGTTTGCGGTGTTCTACCTTGAGGGCATGCTCTACCTGGAGCCCTGCCCGCTGTGCATCATCGACCGCGTGGTGCTGACCGGCATCGGCCTGGTGTTCCTACTTGCCAGCGTGCACAACCCCGGACGGAGTGGCCAGCGGGCCTATGCCGGCCTGAACCTGGTCCTGGTGGCAGCGGGTTGTGCGGTGGCGGGACGCCATGTATGGCTCCAGCACCTGCCGGCCGACCGGGTGCCAGAGTGCGGTGCCAGCCTCGACTACATGCTCGAGACCCTGCCCCTGCACCAGACCCTGCGCAAGGTGTTGCAGGGCTCGGGGGAATGCGCCGATGTGCAGTGGACCCTGCTCGGACTCAGCATCCCGGAACAGACCCTGCTGCTGTTTGCTGCCCTCGGCGGGCTCGTCCTGCTGCAGTTACTGAGGCACTCGGACTGAAGCCCGGTGTATCTCAGGCAATGATCAGAACTGCCCGGTCCGCAGCATGACCAGGGTACAGGCGTGCAAACACTCGATGTAGCGGGCGCGCAGCCGTGTTTCCAGCTCGTCGGATTCCGTACCCGGGTTGAGAATCACCCGCCCCGGATTGAGCCGGACGATGTCATCGATGAGACCCCGGCTGCGTTCAGGCCCGACATACAGCGTCAGGGTATGGACCCGTTCCTGGATGGTGCTCAGCTTGTGCACCACCGGCAGGCCCTCGATTTCCCTGATCTTCGGATGCACCGGAATGACGAGATAACCGCCGGCGATCAGTTCCCGCACAGCACGGTTGGCATAGCGGGCCGGTTTCGGGCTGGCACCCAGCACGACCACCCGGTGGTCTTGCGGGCAGTCCGGCCATTTGTGACTGAATTTCTGCTCAAACATGGCGCTGACCGTCAACCCTCATGACGTCAAGCGGGCAGCAACGCACGCGCCGCGGGTTCACGTCATCAAGGGATCAGGTCTGGAGCTCTACGCGGGGCGGATAACTGCGCTGTCAGGTTGAAATCAGGGCTTGCAAAAGCGGAGCACCGGCAGCTTAACCAATGCCGTACCGGCATCCGCGGTCAGACGCAGCCGGTGGGTTTCGGCAGGCCGCCGTATTTGGTGATCGGCTTCATCGGACCGGTCATCCACATCTTGAACATGGCCTTCTGGTCGGCACCCAGGTACTTGGCGAACTTGCGAATCGGCGGGACCACATTGTTGTTCTCGAAGTACTCGCGCGCCTTGAGGATCTGTTCCCACTTTTCATCATCGAGTTCGACCTCGTCGGCTGCCGCCATGGCGCGGGCGATCTCGGGAGTCCAGGCATTCATATCGGTGAGATAACCGTCACCGTCGCGTTCAGGGATTTCCATCTACACACTCTCCAATTCAATATTACATATGGGGCCGGGCGCACCCGGCAGTTGCTGGTGATTAGATAATAACCAAGTAAATTAGTCAAGTATTTTAAGTGATGAAAATGGCACGGATCGAAATATTTTTATATTAATTAACATATAGATAAAGCAACTTCCTAAACAAGCATTTCCAAGCCCTCCGGCGCCCCTTCTTTGACCTTAGCCAGCACTTCCGCAAGCGCCTCGGCCGTGTAGGGCCTGGGGGGTACACAGCCCCAGACCGGTGCCGGCCAGGCCGGGTCAATACGGTAACGCACTACGTGATGGACATGCAGCTGTGGCACCATATTCCCGAGTGCGGCGATGTTGAGCTTGTCGGCATTGAAACGCCCGGCCAGCACGGCGGCCAGGGCACAGGACTCGCGCATCAGTTGCTCGCGGTCGTCTACATTCAGCTGATGGATTTCGGTGACGGCCTCCCGGTCCGGCACCAGGATAAACCAGGGGTAGTTTGCGTCCCGCATCAGCAGCAGGCGGCACAGCGGGAAGCGCCCGATGACCAGGCAGTCCTTCAGTAGCTGTGGATGCAGTTCGACCATGTGTTTTTACGGTCGCCCGTATTGCCTGGCGGACTTCGCCTCAGCCCGCAAACACCAGCGGGACCCTGCAGCGCCGGCAGAGATAGGCCGCACTGTCACGGTGAATCCGGTTATGACGCCGGGTGCTGAGCTGATGGGTACTGCAACTGCAGCGATAGACAAAGCGCCGCTGGCGCCGCACGGGGATACCTGTCAGGTCGTATTTGGCGGTGGCCCGCGGCGTCGCACCCAGGGCGCGCATCAGCGCCTGCCATTCCGCGCCATGCGGACGGATATTCTCGAGACCATACAGGACATCGGTTGCGTAGTGCGCCACCTCATGCGGCACCGTCTCGGCCAGGCCCTCGTCAAAATAGCGGGCGAGGATATAGGGATTGTAGCGGATGCAGCGCCGGCCCTGGCGCACTCGGTACATACCCGCGGCCCGACCGCTCAGATCGAAACTGATGTCAATGAGGGGGAATGGGTAGTGACAGATCCCGGCAGCGCGGCGCAGACAGTCCCCGGTTGCGGCACATACCTGCTGACGCCGGTATTCATCGATGGGACTGACTGGATTGGATTGCATGCACGGCACAGGTTAGGGTTGGTCGCTGAAGTGGTAAATGCGCCTGTTCAGATAATCGGTCACATCATCGACCTCTTCGTCCGACCATCCCAGTCCGGCATGAAAGCTCCAGGTTGTAACCCACTGGCGAATATCACTGTGCGAAGCGGCGCGACGCTCGGTGCGCGTATGCGCTACGGTATCATGACAGGCCTCGCAATGGTTTTCATAGAGCGCCTGGCCGCGATCAAAGGTCTCGGCCGTGGCCGGCGCTGCCACTATCAGCCCGGCAAGTAACGCTGAACAGAAACCTTTCACGCTATCCATGACCTCCACCTGTTTTTAATCCTACTATAGTAGACGCCTCGGGATACTGCCCGTACCAGGGTCTGTCAGTCCCGCAGCAGGGGCAGGGAAAAGCCCGTAGCGAAGTCGACCGAACCCGGCAGCACCGGCTGCCGCTGTTGTACAGGCAGCAATACCAGCAGCCTCTCGATTGCCCGCATCACGATCGGGGGCCTCATTCCTCAATCTCCTCACCGCCAAGCGCCTTGAGCAGTCGCGGCAGGAATTCCGCCAGCTCCAGGGTCATGAGGGAGAAATCGAGGTCGAAGCGGCTCGCCGGGTCGCCAGCCTCGGTTTCGCACTCTGCCTCCCGGATGACGTCCTCGAAATACAGGCGCTTGATCGACAGGTCATCCTGCAGCACGCAGGACAGTCGCTCCTTCCACCGGATGGCAAGCCGGGTCGCGTATTTCCCGCTCCTGACGTGATTGCGAACCTCGTTGGTCAGCAAGTCCTGGTGTTTGCAGCTGACAATACCGTGATTCGGATCGGGGTGCTTGAGTTCGCACTCCTGTCCCAGCTCGAAGCCCTGCGGCAGGCGGCGTTCGCCATTCAGCCACTGGGTCATGGTATTCATGCAGGTGCGCTTCACCCGAACCGGCGTGGCCTTGAAACTCCCCAGGGACGAGCGGACCTGGCTGATCAGGTCCTCGGCACGGGACGGCATGGGCGTGTCCACCACGACATAGCCTGATCGGGTATCGATATAGGCATACAGGTCTGCGTTGCGGGTCAGCGCACGCGGCAACAGGTCGATCATGATCTCGTCCTTCATGCGCAGCTTCTCCCGCCGGTAGACATCGCGGGACTCAGCGGCCTCCACCTCCGCCACCCTGTCGTCAAGCAGCTGCCTCACGACACTCGCGGGAATGATCTTCTCGGCCTTGCGCGCACAGATCATGAAATAGCCATTGCTGGCATGCACCAGTTGCTCGCCGTACCGGCCCAGTGGCGGCACCCACCCGCTGGCCGCCAGGTCCATGCGGCTGCATCCCTTGAAGGCCTGTTTCCGGAGGCGCCTATCCAGCGCTTCTGCCGAGAGACCAAACGGTTGGCCAAGGCGGTACAACTGAAGGTTTCTGAACCACATGTGAGCACCCTGAAAAAGCGCCACATTATGGGCAAGGACGGTATCACCCGCCAGCGTTATTTACCGGCAGCAGGGCCCGGCCGGTCAGACCACGCCGGCCACCGTTATCTCAGGCACCGACACCGGCGGCGGATCTGTCTGGTGGCTATTGGGCCTGGCGGAAGGTCGCAGCGAACAGTTCCAGCATGGCCTGCCAGGAATCGGCATCGGCAGCAGCATCATAGGCCAGTGGCAGATCGAAGCTTTCACCGAACCGGTCGGCATCCGGATTGGTGAAGCTGTGCCTGGCACCCGGGTAGTTAATGAAGGTGTAGTCGGCACCCGCGGCATCCATCTCCGCCTTGAAGGCACTGATCTGCTCGGTGCTGACAAACGGGTCATCGGCACCGTTGGCCACCAGGATCCGCGCCTTGACCTTCCCTGCCTCCGCCCTGGTGCCGCCACCGAGGCTGCCATGGAAACTCACCACCGCGTCCAGGTCGAGCCCCTGGCGCGCCATTTCCAGCACCACCCCGCCACCGAAACAATAGCCGATCGCAGCATTTGACTCCGGATCGACCGTGGGGTGGCGAGTGAGAAATTCACGCGCGGCCTCGAAACGCGCCTGCATCAGGGGAAGATTCTGGCGTATGGCTCCGGCAAACTTGCCGGCATCATCGGGATGGTCAGCCGTCTTGCCCTCGCCGTACATGTCAACGGCCAGCGCGGTATAACCCAGGGCAGCAAGCCGCTCGGCACGTTTGCGGGCATAGTCATTGTGGCCCCACCATTCATGCACCACCAGGATACCGGGTCGCCTGCCCTCCACGGCTGCATCGTAGGCAATATAACCCTTGAGCGTGGTGTCACCGGCCTGGTAACTCACTTCCTCGCCGACCAGGGAGCCCTGAGACGGCAGGCTGATCAACATCAGCAAAACTGTCGGGATGGCTCGGAACATAGTTATCTCCTGAAGTAAGTCTGGCACTTCGTTGCAAAACTGACGGCGACCCGACATGCATCGTGATCGGCAGATGCCGGCAGACAGTACCCGGATTATAGACCGCATTGCCGGTGGCTATTCGAGAAAATCGTAATCCTCAAACGATGCGCACAGGCTATCCAGGTTATTGTGAATTGGTGGCAACGAGGCCAGATAGAACGCCAGCGCCTGCCGATCGTAATCTGTCAATTGCATGCAACTGGTGCCCAGCACCTCCATCATCAATCCACTCGCGTAGCAGCCATCCGGGCGTCTGCCGGTAGCCAGGAAGGTATCCAGCTCCGCTGTAGTCCAGCGGCCAATGCCCGTTTCTTCATCCGGGGTGATGTTGGGCACCCTCAGGCCTTCCGGTCCGGAACAGGTGCCGGCAAGGTAACGGTCGCTGCGCGGTGTACCCAGAAACCCGCGCGGGGTATGACATTCGCCGCAGTGTCCAAGCGCCTTGGCCAGATAGGCGCCCCGGTTCCATTGCGGCATCCTTGTCGGGTCGTCAACGGCCACCCCCGGTGTGAAGCCCCCCTGTTTCCAGTGACTGATCAGGGCACGCGAGGACAGTGGCCAGGGAATAATATGCGGGGGACTTTGTCGGGCAGATTCCGGCTGCGTCATCAGGTAGGCATACAGGGCCTGCATATCGCGGCGTGTCATCCGGGTATACGAGGGATACGGGAAGGCCGGATAATAATGCTGTCCCCCGGGACTGATGCCCATGCGCAAGGCCCGTACAAAGTCCTCCTCTGACCAGCGCCCGATCCCCTGCTCCCGGTGCGGTGTTATATTGGGGGGAAAATAGGTGCCATACGGCGTGACGATCGGCGGTCCACCGGCCAGGGTCTGGTCATTGCGGTGACAGGAAACACAGCCGGCAGCCGCAAACACATACCTGCCCTCCTCGACCAGGTCGGTATATGCCTGCACCCGGCCAGACATGGACTGCCCGGCAAACAGCACAAGCAGCACAAGCAACCCCCGGACGGCGCGCCCTGCATACGGTAACAACGCGGACCGGCAAGGCCTGACGGCTGCCTTTATGAGGGAAGCACAAGACAGGCTGCAGCGACTGTCGGCACTGAACATCATTGTGTTTTTCACACCTCCATATAGTTTAAGATAGCAGGAATCAGGATTTTGGCGTGTACTGCAATATCCCCGGTCATAAAGACGGAAAACCCGTGCGGTCGCGGCGCGCGATGTATACGACGCCTGCACGGCGACGCCACTGCCATGACTGAATAGCCGGCACGGGAATGGTCCCTGCCCGTATGATCGCCTTTCAGCAACCTGGAGAATTGTATGAGTGAAACCCTCATGATATTACCTGCCAGGGACTCCAGCGCCATCCGGCTGGTCCGGGTACCCGATGACTTCGAGCAGCACGAGGTCTATCGCCATGTAACGGGATTGATCGCACAGGTCGAGGTGGAAAACCCGGACTATGACTGGGATGACATCGCGCCCGTACTGGAGGACCATGGTTTCGAGGCCGTGGAATTCATACTCGGTCCCGCGCTCGACTGAACAGCCGCCCCCGATGGGACGCTATCGCCCGCCTGCACCGAAGTCCTCACCCTATGTCACCCTGGAGGGTTACCAGGCTCTGCAGGACGAACTCAAGGCCATCTGGAAACGCCGTGACCAGGTTACCCGGGCACTAACGGCCGCGGCAGCGGAAGGTGACCGCTCTGAGAATGCCGAGTACATCTACCGCAAGAAGGAACTGCGCGAGATCGACCGGCGCATCCGCTACCTGCAGAAACGTGTCCCGGAACTAAAGGTGGTCTCCGAACCGCCGTCCGATCCGTCACGGATTTTTTTCGGCGCCTGGGTCACTCTGGAAGACGAGGACGGCGTGGAGGTGATCTATCGTATCGTCGGGGCCGACGAGTTCGACCCGGTGAGGGGCTGGATCAGCATGGACTCGCCAATGGCAGGGGCCCTGATGAAAAAGACCCTGGATGACGAGGTCCTGGTGAAAACGCCTAACGGGAAGGTCTGCTACACCGTTATCGGAGTACACTACAGCGAACCCTGACGGGGAGCGTAATGATCTGCTGTTGTTGGCAACAGCTACTCGACTAGAGTAAATCGGCCAGCAACTCTGCCAGATAGTGGGACCAGTCATTCGGCAACGGTTCCTCCAGTTCCAGCGAGCGTTCGAAGTCGGGCTGGAAGACCTGCTCCACCAGCGCCGTTACCGCCGGCTCATGGGATGTTGCCAGGTTCATTTCTCGGTTCACGCGCAGGCTCAGGTTGTCGAAATTGGCCGAACCGAGGCAGGCCCAGCCATCATATAACGCGGCCTTCAGATGTGACATACCCGGGTATATGAAGACACGCACCCCGTGGTTCAAAAGGGTATTGGCGGCCAGGGCATTGCTCTTGTTGATCGCCCCGCTGTCGCTCCGGTAGGGTATGATCACCCGGACATCCACGCCGCGTCGACGTGCCTGGGTGAGTTCATAGAGCACGGCATCGCTGGTGAGGTACGGGTTCTCCAGATAGATGTGTTGACGGGCATTTCGGATAGCGGCGATCTGGGCACGCAGGATCTGCGAATTACCGGGTCGTGTATACAGCAGTCGCAGCGGATAATCGTCAGACGTGACTGCAGCGGGCGCGACCTGCTTCTGCTGGAACAGGCCCTGCAGGTCTCCGAGCAGTCCGGCCCGTGCCCAGGCACGGTGAAAATCCTCCACGATTTGCGCCACCACCGGCCCGGTTGTCTCCACCATCATGTCATGCCAGTCGTAGCGGTATTCGCGGCCAATGTTCATGCCACCGATGAACGCGGTAGCGCCATCGATAACAATGGCCTTGGTGTGATCTCCGGCAAGCCACGGGTTCGACAACACGCGCACCTTGATACTCGAGTCCGCTTGCAGATAGTTCACCATGGATAGCGGCGGCTGGTAATCCGGTGGCAGCGACGCCGCCTGGACCTGGCTGGCCCCGAGGGTACCGAGACCGTCCACCTGGACCTTTACCTTGATATCGGCCGAGCGGCGTTTGAGCAGGTCCGCAATCCGCAGGGCATAGTCGTCATTGTCGAAGATGTAGACACGCAGATAGACGGATTCACGGGCCGCGCTGATCAGGTCGATCAGCCGCGGGAAGAAGCCGGCACCATCCACCCTGTATTTCACCTGGCCGGCTGACTGCTCGCTGCTGGTAAGGGCATCAAGCGACTGTTCCCACGCCACCAGATCCATGCCGGGGCCCTGGTTGAGCGGCGGGACCGGCTGCTGCCCGGCCAGCATGAAGGTGTGGGGCTGAGCCAGGTCCACCGTCGAGGTGACCGCCAGGGTGAACAGGCGCGCCACGGACGACACCGGCTGGTTAAGCGCGACACGCACATGATCCATGAGCGTGCGCGAGAACAACCCGACCGCCGAGCCCAATGACAGTCCCTGACCTGTACCGCCCTCGGTTGGGGTGTGTTGCAGGAACACGATTCTGCCGCTGGCGCCATCGGCATAGACAAATGGATAGCCATAGTCGCTGTCGTCACCTGTCTCGAACAGCAGGCGGCTGTCAGCACCGGGCCGTTCCGGCAGCTGTCGGCCCATGACGGCGAGCACCTGCATGAAATCACGACTCTGCGCCACCTCGATCTCGGCAGGCTTGTAGACACTCGGCACGGCGCGTACGGTACCCGCCGCGTCCCGGTACAGGAACAGTTCATGCTGGTGCAGGATATCGATTATTGCACCGCGGCCGTCCTCCAGCGGCGCAAGCTGTTCCAGGGTCGCCCCGAGCAGGGCCTGCCACGCCCGTGGTCCACGCACTTCGATTGCGACGCCATCCGTGCGCAACACTTCGAACGGTGCAGCCGCCATTACCTCCAGCCTGGCGGTCGTGCCGCTGTTCCCGGCCACGGTCACGAACTCATGCGCTACCGCGGGGAGAGTCACCACGGCATACCCGGTTCCCGAGCCTGTACTCACCGCAACACCAAGCCTGTCCCGGAACATAAATGCCGTCACAACCCGGGGCGCAGCCTCAAGGGTATCGGTAGCGCTGGGGAGCGGCATGAGATCTCCCCGTGTATCCTTTACACCGGTGGGTTGTGCAGCGCATGCGGCCAGACTGATTACCATGACTATGGCCATCACCGCGGGCAACCACATCAGAGAGTTTCTCATATCCATATCAATCATCCCGTACCGGCACGGGAGGTAGCCCGGTCACAGACCCGCTGTCACCCTTTGATAGCATACCCGGACTGCAACCACCTTTCGCCAGGTGCCACCACCACGCAACACGCAATAGCTGTCAAAATGCCGTCTTTAGCCGCCTCATCTGATGCTATACTTTGAATAGCCCAGGTTTTCGGCACGCTGTATGACTGTGCCGACAGACAGCGCTCAAGGAAGGCGCACACATGAAAGATCGCAGAGCAGCCGAACGGCGCAGGTCCGTCTCGAACCCAGTCCGTGTTGTCGTGGGGAAGAAAGGACGGGTACCCAATACCGATCAACGATCGATCCCGGACCGGCGCCTTAATAATATCGCTGTCGAGTTCATCTCGATCGACGATTTTTACCTGACAAACATCCACAACGGCTACCATTCCTGATCCCGTGTGCCCGCTGCAGCTGAGCAGGCCTCAGCGCCGCCTTATGTCCGGCTATTCGGAAGATGGCCTGACCGGTATACTTGATGATTTTCCGATAGTGTAAAATCATCTGCTGGCGAGATTAACCATGGGCATGCACAAGGGACTTACCGACTACTCACACGACTCGATTCCGACCACCGGGGTTCTCATCACCAACCTGGGGACACCGGACCAAGCGACGCCCGCGGCCGTACGCAGTTACCTGAAGGAATTTCTCTGGGACCCCCGCGTGGTCGAGATACCCCGACCTGTCTGGTGGCTCATATTGCACGCCTTTGTGCTGACCACACGCCCCCGCAAATCAGCCCATGCCTACACACAGATTTGGAGCGACGACGGGTCGCCGCTGATGGCCCACTCCAAACGACAACGCGATGAGCTGCAGAAATCACTCGATATACACATCAAGGGACCGGTGAAGGTTGCCCTGGGCATGCGCTACGGCAATCCCTCCATCGCCTCGGCACTGGAGGAACTGCATGCAGCCAATGCCCAGCGCATCCTGGTGTTTCCGCTTTACCCGCAGCATTCTGCAGCTACAACCGCCTCCACCCTGGACGCAGTGGCACTGACACTGCAGAAATGGCGCCGGCTACCGGATTTGCGTTTTATTGCCCAGTACCACGACCAGCCCGGTTACATCGGCGCCCTGGTCAGCAGCATTCGGCAATTCTGGGACAAGCACGGCAAACCCGAACGACTGCTGTTTTCGTTTCACGGAATGCCCAGGCGCACCCTGATGGCGGGTGATCCCTACCATTGTCAATGCCAGAAAACCGCGCGCCTGGTCGTCCAGCAACTCGGACTTGATGATGAAGAGTGGAGCGTGGCCTTCCAGTCCCTGTTTGGTCGCGAGGAATGGTTGCGCCCCTATGCCAACGAAACACTTGAACAGCTGGGAAAGCAGGGCCTGAAAAGCGTCCACGTAGTCTGTCCCGGGTTCTCCGCTGACTGCCTGGAAACACTTGAAGAAATGGCCATGCAGAACAAGGAAGTCTTTCAGCAGGCCGGCGGCGGTGATTACCGCTACATCCCCGCACTCAATGATAACCCGGAACACATAAGCGCACTCACGGACATTGTGATGCAAAACATCCGCGGGTGGCCGGACATCGATGCCTGGGATCCGGATACTGCCCGGCTCGAGGCCGAACAGTGCAGCCGTCGCGCCCTTGCCATGGGCGCCAAACAGTAATCCGCAATTGTCTAATAAAAGCCGTTTTTATCAGCACACCACGCCACCCCGCTTCAACTAATAAAATAATTTTCTGGATGCACTGGGCAGGATAAAAACCGGCACCCGATTTTCATTTTCCACAGATGTCTTGTAAGATAATAATTAGTAAACTGAAAATCAGAATAATAAATTCAAAATAGAATCATACTAATTAAGATTCGTTTTATTACTATTATTCAAGTATAAAATTAATCCTTTCATTCATTATATCTATAGTTTTTTCTTCATTAACTCTGCTAATATCTTGCCTTATTCGACCGGCAGGCTCTCCCGCGGACCGCCGGAAACACCGTTCATGAAGAGGCACAATCGATGCACAAACCACAGCACCACCTGGTCATACTCTCTACCCTGCTTGCCACCATGTTGGCAACCGGCAGTGTGTTAGCCGAACAGGGCATCAGCCACGAAACCCACCAGTTTAACCTTGACTGGGTTGAGACCATTGACCGTTACGGATTCGTTGGACATGTGCCCGCGGTCGATCCGCAACAGCTTGCCCAGAACATCGAGACCCTGCACGATGACTTTGTCCAGAACCAGCAGTATCTCGCCCGAAAAGTCGAAGACACCCGGCTGAATACCGGTGACGCCGTTATCACGGTCATCATGCCGGGCGGCCTGCTCTATGCAGGTTACAGAAAACGCGAACATAGCCGCGCTAAAAATGACCTGGCAGCCATTAGCGGGGTCATTGAGGAACTGACGAGCGATCTGGCGGCTTCCCGCCGCCTGGCCAGCACGGTGGCTTACCTGGACTGATCGCACCGGCCCGTCCCGCTGTCATAAAACCCCGTCCCGGGTGACGGGGTTTTTCTTTTTTCTGGGGCATTACCGGTCGTTATATTTCATGCGATACCAGGTACCAGCACATGAATATGGCAGCATGCTTGTTGTCCTGCATTACCCCGACGCTCGTATTAATCATCCGACTGCTGTTTATTACCCAGTAGTCCCTTGAGATCGGCAAACGGATTGTGCGTGGCATCCGCTTCGCCGGCATCGCCTGCCTTGCTATCTCCCCCGCTGGCGTTGTCCAGGTAGCGGGCGTGTTCGTTGTCGTGGCAGTACAGGCACAGCAGTTCCCAGTTGCTACCATCCTCAGGATTGTTGTCATGGTTGTGATCGCGGTGATGGACCGTGAGTTCATGCAGGTTGGCGCGGGTAAATTCGCGGGAGCAGCGTCCGCAGATCCACGGATACAGCTTTAGCGCCTGTTCCCGGTAACCCTGTTCGCGCTGCTCCCGGTTACGCCGGGCCTCGGCAACGATGCGGTCCAGTCTGGCATTGTCTGTCTGGTTCTTCCTGCCTGGCATTGAGCTGCTCCCGGGCGGCTGTTTCCTGCAAGCTTACAAGGATGGCCTCCAGAATCAATATTCTCCGGTCCGGGACCTGGCGGTTATTCCTCTTGCGAGACCTTGCGTCGCAGCCGCTTGTCCCTGCCGCGCCGGGTTTTCTCGTCGAGGCGTCTTTCACGTGACTTGCGGGTTGGCTGGGTTGGCCGGCGCTTTTTTGGAATCCTGGCGACACTCCTGACCAGCGCCTGCAGCCGTTCCAGGGCCTCTTCCCGGTTCTTTTCCAGGGTCCGGTAGCGCTGCGCCTTGATAACGATGACGCCCTCCTTGCTGATACGCCTATCATTCAGCTTCAGCAGGCGTTGTTTGTAGAACGCGGGGAGCGATGACGCGCCGATATCGAAACGCAGGTGCACAGCACTGGATACCTTGTTGACGTTCTGCCCCCCGGCACCCTGCGCTCGGATCGAGCTGATCTCGACCTCGCTGCCGGGAATCGAAACGTGGGTGGATATCTTCAGCATGCAATCGATCGGTTAATCGGCTGAAAAATATTGCAGCAGCGGTTTGCATCACTGTCGGGAGACCACACCCGGGCACCGGCTCGCAAGATCGTGCCTGCTTCAGCTGCGCGCGTGCGACCCGGCCCAGCGGACGATATCCCGCAAACCCATGGCACCGGTCTGGCGGGTGAGCTCGCGCCCGTGCTGGAACAGGACCAGGGTCGGGATGCTGCGGATACCGAACTGGCCGGCGATGGCCTGTTCATTCTCGGTATTGAGCTTGGCCAGCCGCACCCGCGGTTCGAGCTGAGCGGCCGCCTGTTCAAAGGCCGGGGCCATCATCTTGCAGGGCCCGCACCAGGGCGCCCAGAAGTCGACCAGCACCGGCACATCGTTGCGGGTGATCTGCTTCTTGAAGTTAGTGGCCGTCAGCTCCATGGGATGGGCATTGAACAGGGGGCGGTGACATTTGCCGCAACCGGGCTGCTCAGCAATCCGCGCCGCCGGGATCCGGTTCACGGCCCCGCAGGGGGCGCAGACAATATGCAATGAACCACTCATGCGCCTATTGTACCTGCCGGGCAGTAATTATTAACCCTCGCGGCGCCTTGCCAGCGGTCACCCGCGCCAGGATTTTTGCCAGCAAATCATCTAGTCGGGTGCCCACTTTTCAATCACCCGTGGAAATCCGGTGCCGGAGTTCATCCCTGTACAATACCGGATCAGTTGCGCCGACAAGCGCTCGACTGAATACGCCCCGACACGGGGATGCCGTTATCCAGCCAGATTCTGCCGACAATCAAACCGACTGCCAGACCGGCGCCTGACAGTTAAAGTGCGGCCAAAACCTTCAGCAGGTCGAGCGCCGTGACAATCCCCGTCAACTTGCTGCCATCGGTCACGAATACCCGGTGGATCCCACCCCTGATCAGCAAGTCGGCAATCTGCTGAACGCTGGCTTCCTCATCAATCCGGAAGATCATCGGCGTCATGATGTCGCGCACCTTTACCGGTGACTCGTTGTCTGTATGGAACAGACGTATCTCCTCGTGCCCCATGTGGCGTTCCAGCGCATAAAGATAGATATCATGTGTTTTATCCGGGACGGTATCACTCTCTGGCATACTGCTGTGACGCACCACATCCGATAGTGACACAACCCCGATCAATTCCCCCCCGGTGGCGGTAACCGGTGCTCCCGAGATGTGATTGTCTGTCAGGAAATTGGCCAGCGCCTCGATCGACCAGTCCGCATCAGCGGACAATACATTGCGTTGCATGACTTCGGCTGCGGTCCAGTTTCTGACATCATCACTAACATCACTCATATTGATTACCTCAGCTCGATAAATTGAAAAACAACCGCCTGCCATACCCGACCGACCAAGCGCGTGACACTGGCAGCAGCGGACGACAACCTCTCCGAATCATCTGCTTTTTTCCAACCGGCAGAATTGATCCAGGTCAACAGAGCAGAAATCAGGGTTGTATTTTCTGCCTAAAACCGATCATAGCGAATAAATTATCCGTCGGCGGCTGGCGGAGGCAGCTCCTGCTGGACGGCCCGACCCCTGAAACCGGCCTGCTTGCGTGCCGGCTGAAACAGTATATACCGGCTATATCCTGGCGGTCCGCGTAGCAACGGGGCGGTAAATTTAGGGGTCCCACGCGACATTCAGGCCATGCTGTGCTTATACTTGGTGTATCTGGCTGCAAGAATGGTCGCCGTGTGATTCACGGCAAGGCCCGCCCCAGCCGCACTGTTAGCGCCGATAGATAACAACAAAGCAGGTTTACATCATGAATCATACTACCCTGAAGGTAACCCTTGTCTGTCTCTGCCTGATTATAGGCCCTACCACCCCGGCCTGGTCCACGGAATCAACAACCACCCCGCCCTCCGGTCAGTTCGCTCCACCGCCCGGGTACCGTCCCGTCCCGCCCTGGCGCGGTTATGCCCCCGCGGGCGTACCACGGCCCGGCCGGAACACCATGCGCCGTGATTACCCGGCACCGGGGTTGACGCCACCATATGGCACCCGTCAGCGCGCGTACACGCCGCCTACACAGCCCCGACAGATCAGCCCTCCTGCAGTCACTGCTGCCACCGCCCGGGAGCGCCTGCAGGCGGAGCTGGAACTTAGCCATGCAGAACTCGATGCCATACGTGAAGAGCTGAAGCAGACCCGTGCCCTGCTGAAGGATGCCGGGCTGGCACTCGACCGGGCCTATGACGAATACCGCCAGGTCACGGCCGGCAATAAAACCCTCGAAGCCGAACTGGCCACAGCATTGACCGAGCGGGACAGCGCCCGCGAGCGCGATACCGAGCTGTCCATCGAGTTGATGGCTGCGGAGAAACAGCTGGCCCATGCCGTGGATCGCCTTGAACAGCTGGAAGCGCAAGAGGCGTCACATACCAGCGAGCGTACCGAACGGGAGCAACTGCTGGCGGAACGTGGGGCACGACTGGCCGAACTCGAGGCGCTGCTGGAATCCAGGAACGCTGAAGCCAGCGGGTTGCGGAGCGAGCTGGATGCACTCGAGCTACAGCTTGCCCTTATGAAAACCGAGGTTCAGGCCGCCGCCGATGCACTGATTCGGGCACAGACAGAAATGGCCGCGGCAAGTACCCAGCGCGATGAAGCTGAGTCCCGCCAGCAGGCATGCCAGGCGGAAAGTGAGCGCCTTGCGAATCGGCTCGACGCGGAAAGCGGCACGCTGGCAAACGCCCAGCGGGCACTCGCAGAAACTGAGGCGGCACGTACTGCCCTGCAGTCCGATCTGACGGCCTGCAACTCGGCACTGACCGCGGCCGGCGCCGACCTGGAAACGGCACAGGCTGAGATCGAAAAAATGACCACAAGCTCGGCACCCTCAGCGGCAGCCTCAGCCACACCCACACCCACACCCGCCCTGCAGGACAGCGACGCCGACGGTGTCGCGGACAGCGACGACCTCTGTGCGGACACACAGCCAGGTGCGAGCGTTGGACCGACCGGCTGCACCGGGAATGCACCCGTCATCCTGGAAGGTGTCAGCTTCCGCTATGACTCGCACGAACTCAGCGCCAGGTCCCGTGCCAACCTCGACCGGATCGCTGCCATACTGATTCAGCACCCCTCACTGAGACTCGAGGTCGCGGGTCATACCGACACCCAGGGCAACCCGGCCTACAACCAGTGGCTATCCCAGCAGCGCGCCGCCAGTGTGATGGACTACCTGGTCAAACAGGGGGTCAGCCCGGACAATCTCACGGCACGCGGTTACGGCGCACAACAGCCGATCGACGACAACACTACCCGCAAAGGGCTCGCACGCAATCGCCGGGTCGAATTGCGCCGGCTACCCTGAATTGCACGGACATCCCGGAGCGGGCATTCCGACACTAACCGGCGTGGCAAACACACCCGCGTAAGCGACCCGCCGGTTCAGTGCAGGTTCATGGTATCCCCTTGAGTGTCCTGTCCCTCGCGCAGCGGAACGAAGGCGACACCCAGGATATCGCGGCTATGGGTGTTCCCTTCGGCATCTTTTTCCACCAGTATCAACTCCTGGTGCATATAGGGCAGACCGACCGGGATGACCAGCCGCCCGCCGGGGCTGAGCTGCTCGACCAGCGCCGGCGGTATATGCGAGGCCGCGGCGGTGACAATGATCCCGTCATAGGGGGCATGCTCGGGCCAGCCCGCATAACCGTTACCGATGCGGTACTCGATGTTGGTGTAGTCGAGCGCCCGCAGGTGCTCTTGCGAGGCCTCGCCCAGCTCGCGGATGACCTCGATGGTGTACACCTTGCGCGCGAGCTCTGCCAGGACTGCCGTCTGGTAACCGGAACCGGTACCGATCTCCAGCACCACGTGTTCAGGCTCAAGCTGCAGCAGGTCGGTCATCAGCGCCACGATGTAGGGCTGGGATATGGTCTGGCCTTGACCGATTGGCAACGGGCCATTGTCAAAGGCCAGCGGCCTCAGATTGGGCGGAACGAAGTGATCGCGCGGTACCCGGCCCATCGCCGCCATCACCCGCGGGTCGAGCGCATCCCTGCCGATCAGGGAGCGGGTGTAGTGCACCTCGTTCTCGATGGTGTCGAGCATGCGTCTGATGGCCTTTTTCATAACAGTTCCATGACAGGGTTTGCTCAGGTGCCCTCCTCCCAGGATGACAGGTAGCGGGCCTGTTCAGGGGTGAGCTTGTCGATGTGCAGCCCCATCGCCGCCAGTTTCAGCCGCGCCACCTCCTGGTCGATCTCCGCGGGTACGCTGTGCACGCGGTGCTCGAGCCGGCCGTTAGCGGCTGCCAGGTACACGGCACACAGTACCTGGTTGGCGAAACTCATGTCCATCACTGCGGAGGGATGGCCCTCGGCGGCGGCTAGGTTCACCAGCCGGCCTTCGGCCAGCAGGCGCAGGGTGCGGCCATCGGCAAGCGTGTATTCGTCCACCGAGGGACGCGGGCGGCGACTGTTGACACTCAGTTCCTCCAGCGCGGGGATGTTGATCTCGACATTGAAATGCCCCGAGTTGGCCAGCACACAACCGTCCTTCATGACCTCCAGGTGCGCCCGGTCAATGACATGCTTGTCACCGGTGGCCGTGATCATGAAGTCCGACTGCCCGGCGGCCTCGATCAGCGGCATGACTCGGTAACCGTCCATGGCCGCCTCCAGCGCACGCAGCGGTTCGACCTCGGTCACGATGACCAGTGCCCCGTGCCCCTTGGCACGCAGCGCAATGCCGCGGCCACACCAGCCATAGCCGACTACCGTCACGGTCTTGCCGGCCAGCAGGATGTTGGTGGCACGGATCACGCCGTCCAGGGTGCTCTGTCCGGTGCCGTAGCGGTTGTCGAACAGGTGCTTGGTCATGGCGTCATTGACCGCAATGACCGGGAAGCGGAGTGCACCCTCACGGGCCATGGCACGCAGGCGGATGACGCCGGTGGTGGTCTCCTCCGTGCCACCGAGCATTGTCGGCAGCAGTTCGGTACGGTTCTTGTGGATTTCACTGACCAGGTCGGCACCGTCGTCCATGGTGAGCACGGGGCGATGGTCGAGGGCCGCGTTTATGTGCCGGTAGTAGGTCTCCGTCGACTCGGCACGGATGGCGTGCACGGGAATCCCGTAGCGCTCGACCAGTGCCGCCGCCACGTCGTCCTGGGTGCTGAGCGGGTTGCTGGCACACAGCACCAGCTCGGCGCCGGCCGCCTTGAGGGTGCGGGCAAGGTTGGCGGTCTCGGTGGTGATATGCAGACAGCCGCTCATGCGAATGCCCTTTAATGGCCGCTCCCGGGAAAGACGCCCGGAGAGCTGGCGCAGCACGGGCATTTCCTTCCAGGCCCATTCAATGCGCCTGTCTCCCTGCTCCGCCAGGGCGGGGTCCCTGATATCGTACCCGTGCGACTGCATCGTGATCCGCTCCTGTTTTCCCCTTATGTTAATAAGTATATGAACAGAATACGCTGGTGTCGGCAGCAGATCCGGTAAATTACAAACGTTTTTCCAACCAAACCCCTCATTGCGCACTGGTCTTTAACACCCCGCAGCGACTTCAGCGGTATACCGTCACCAGGCGCCCCCTGCTTGACGTCAAACTGCTTTCCCTTGTCAACAAGCCACTTGTGGAAGCCCCGCCAGCACAGCGTCTTGCCCCGGGCCTTGTCCGCGGCCTTCAGCATTTTGAAGTGGATGACCTCGCCCATAGACTCATCCAGGTTTGCATGCCTCAGACAGGCTGCCCCCCAACCCGGTCGGAAAACCCCGCCCAGGTAAAACTGAATCCCCGAGGTGTGCGGCCTAGGTCGCTTCCCGGGGACTTGTCCCGTCGATATAGAACCAGTGCCCATCCTGCCTGATAAAGCGACTGGTCTCGTGCAGACGCGCAGCCCGGCCCCCGACCTTGAAGCGCGCAATGAACTCGACCGTTCCGGCAGAGTCATTGCCGCTGCCGGCCGCGCAGGCCCTGATCTCCAGGCCCAGCCACTTGGTCGCCGGCTCCCGGGCCAGGTCCAGTGACGCGGGCCGGGTCGAGGCATGCCAGGTCTCCAGCAGGTAGGCTGCATCGTTCATTACAAAAGCGGAATAACGCGAACGCATCAAGGCCTCCGCCGTGTCGGGCGTTGTTTCACGCGCATGGTAGGGTCCGCAACAGGCGGCATACTCTCTGGCCGTGCCGCAGGGACACCATGGATCGGCAGGCATCACTCCCCCGTGATCGATATCACAAGACGACCTTGAAAACCGGGCACTCAATAAGGTAACCGGTGACTTCCACTCAAGTATAATTTACTTCAGGCATACCAGGACACACGCATCATGGCCGATAAGCCAGCCGAACTCAATGGTGAAGAACTGCACAGGAAACTGAACCTCGAAACCGGTCGACTGGGCTGGCCTGAACTACAACGCCATTTCGCCCGCGGGACCGTGATCACCCTGTCCGCGGAACTGGACCTGGTCGAAGTCGCAGCAAGTTTTGCGCAGGACGACAATACCCGTGTCGAGCAGTGGCTCGAACGGGGCAACATCTGGCGCGCCACCGATGCGGATGCGCTGCGCTGGAGCAGTTACGATCCGGCGTTCTGGGCAATCGTCGTGGCACCCTGGGTACTGGTACAGGAGATCAGCCTGCATTAGCAAAGTCAAACTGGATACAGGAGCATATGAAATGACAGACACAGCGTTTCGCCTGATGGCACTGCGATCCTGTTGCGAGTTACTTCTCCCCGCACTGGTGCTGCTTTGCACTCTGGTCGATGGCGCTTATGCCAGGGTAGCGCCACCGGGCAACAGCATCGCCCCGATGCTGGAGCAGGTATTGCCGACGGTGGTCAACATATCGACCCGTACCCGGGTCACCATCCAAAGCCATCCCTTGCTGGATGACCCCTTCTTCCGGCGCTTCTTCGACCTGCCCGGTGAACAGCGACGGGAACGCAAGCAACACAGCCTGGGCTCGGGCGTCATCGTCAACGCCGCCAAGGGCTACATCCTGACCAATCATCATGTGATCGAGGGCGCCGACGCAATTACCGTCACCCTGCGTGACCAGCGCCAGTTCAGCGCAGAAGTGGTGGGCGCCGACCCGGAGGTGGACCTTGCACTGTTGCGCATCAAGGCCGAAGGACTGACAGCACTCAAGATCGCGGATTCAGAGAAACTGCGTGTCGGCGACTTCGTGGTAGCAATCGGGAACCCCTTCGGGCTTGGACAAACCGTCACCTACGGCATCGTCAGTGCCTTGGGACGCACCGGCCTGGGTATCGAGGGTATCGAGGACTTCATCCAGACCGACGCCTCCATCAACCCCGGTAACTCCGGCGGTCCACTGGTAAACATGCGCGGCGAACTGGTCGGGATCAACACGGCGATCGTCGGCACGAGCGGTGGCAACGTCGGCATCGGCTTCGCCATACCCAGCAGCATGGCCCGCACGATCATGGAACACCTTGCAGAATACGGTGATGTACGCCGCGGACAGCTGGGGCTGGTGACACAGGACCTCACCCCCGAGCTCGCGCGCGCCTTTGGCATGCAACAGCAGCGCGGGGCCATTGTCGCCCAGGTGACGCCGGGGTCGGCGGCCGAAACAGCCGGCCTGCAGCCCGGCGACGTGATTGTTTCCCTAAATGGGCGACAGCTCGGTGGTTCAAGGGACCTGCGCAATGCCATTGGCATGCTACGTGTGGGAACGCGTGTCCGGCTCGATGTACTGCGCAAGGGAAGGCCTGTGACGTTCCATGCCGTGATCGCAGATCCGCTTGCAACGGCCACTGCCGCCGGCCAGTCGAGCAAACACCTGGCTGGCGCCATCCTTGGCAACCTCCTGGATAATCATGCACTCGCGGGACAGGTGCAGGGGGTACAGGTCCTGGATGTGGAACGCGGCAGCCCCGCCTGGTCGGCCGGCTTGCGTGCCGATGACATAATTGTATCGATCAATGAGCAGGCACTTGCATCGGTGGACGATGTCGCTGTCGCCACCAAGCGCAACCCGGATACACTGCTGATGAATATCCGTCGCGGGAACGGGGCACTGTATATCGTGATCCGCTAGCTGTCGGGCAGAATCTTCCCCCGGCTAACGCTGCCCGATCGGCAGATAATCGCGCTGTTTCTCACCCACGTACAATTGCCGCGGCCGACCTATGCGCTGGTCTTCCTCGCCGATCATCTCCATCCACTGGGCCACCCAGCCCACGGTGCGCGCGATAGCAAACATCACTGTGAACATGTTGGCGGGTATTCCCAGTGCCTTGTAGATGAGTCCTGAGTAGAAATCGACGTTCGGGTAGAGATTGCGTTGAATGAAATATTCGTCGCTGCGTGTAATCTCCTCCAGGCGCAGCGCCAGTTCGAACATCGGGTCATTATCCTTGCCAAGCTTTTCCAGTACCTCATGGCACATCTTGCGAATAATCCGCGCGCGCGGATCATAGTTCTTGTAGACCCGGTGACCGAAGCCCATCAGGCGAAACGGGTCTTCCCGGTCCCTGGCACGCTCGAGGTATTTCGGCACATTACCGACATCGCTGATCTCATCCAGCATTTTAAGCACGGCCTCGTTGGCCCCGCCATGTGCCGGGCCCCACAGCGCCGCGATACCGGAAGCGATACAGGCGAACGGATTGGCTCCGGAACTGCCCGCCAGGCGCACGGTGGAGGTACTGGCATTCTGTTCATGGTCGGCGTGCAGTATGAATATCAGGTCCAGTGCCTTTTCCGCGACCGGATCGATCTCGTACTCCTCGCACGGTACACTGAACATCATATTCAGCAGGTTGCCGGTATAACTGAGGGAATTCTCGGGGTAGACCTGGGGCTCACCGATGGAATGCTTGTAACTTGCCGCAGCGATACTCGGCATCTTGGCGATCATACGGTGCGCCGCGATCTCGCGGTGCCTGGGATTGTTGATATCGGTGGAATCGTGATAAAAGGCCGACAGGGAGCCAACCACGCCTACCATGATCGCCATGGGATGTGCATCATGATAGAAACCGCGGAAAAACCCTTTCAGCGACTCGTTCAGCATGCTGTGATGGGTGATCGAATCCTGGAAACTGTCAAGCTGCGCCCGGTTCGGCAACTCGCCGTGCAACATCAGGTAGGCAACCTCGATAAAACTGCTGTGTTCCGCCAGCTGCTCGATCGGGTAACCACCGTATTGCAGCATACCCTGTTTCCCGTCCAGGTAGGTCAGGCTGCTGTGACAGCTGGCCGTGGACAGGAAGCCGGGATCATAGGTGAAATAGCCGGTCTCGCGCAGGAATCGGCCAATATCCACCGCATCCGGACCCTGAGTCGACGATCTGATGGGTAACTCGATCTGTTTACCGGTTCTGTTGTCGATGACGGTTACAGTATTCTTGGCCATCAGCTGATCCTCTACATACGTTAAATGCGGGCCATACCGGTTAAAGATATGGCATTGGGGGATGGTGACAATAACACTCAGCAGCGCTTGTATCCGGACCTTCCTGCCTAACGGTCGGCGGGTGGGTCCGTGTTGTTCAGCCTGATGTATACAACCGATGCCTTGAGGTCCGAAACATCCGTATTTTCGTAGCCGGGGGATGTCTGCACCTGTGTTACACCGAATCCTGCCATGTCTACAGGCGAAAGAAAATAATAGTTCGGGGCATTATACGGAGGCATCTTGCCCACCCAGCAAAGATACTGGTCGACCCCGATACGAGTAAAGAAGTCCCGCTCGAGCCTGACCAGCCGCTCCACCTCAGCACGAACCTGTTCTCTGGCCGTCGCAGCGTCTTCGCCATAGCGTTGCATGCGGACAGCAATATCGTCCGTCCACAGCCCGGTCGCTTTCAGGTGATGGTAATTGCCATGCCAGGCAACAACGGCGCCGGGCGCGACAGTCTTTCGCCTGGCCGCCGGAAAGACATAATTGGCACAGGATGAAAGACAATATTCGGGCACTTCCACGTCCAGCCGGTGTTCGAAGACCCACGTTCCCAGCGTGATGCCCGCCTCCACCTCACCGCCGCTGGAGGTAATCACCAGACGTGTTACCGGCCGGCCTGCTAACCCGGAAAAGAACCGTTGGTTCTCCTCCGTCGATATCGGCCCGCTGTAGTAGGCAACATCACCCGACCACCGGCTATTGGCGTGGGCAATGCTGGATAGCCAGAGTGCCGGCAGCCAGACAAGAAGGATTATGAAGGACTCTTTGATAATAAGCGCGGCCTATCCCGGTTAAGTGGCTTCAATTGCGCTCCTGCCGCTCCTCTTTATCAGTTTCCGTTGCAACACCCCGATTCGCAACAGGGACCACGCCGTCAAGGCAGAAACTGAATCTGTTTCCACCTTCCCCCTTCGCCAGGTACATGGCCATATCGGCCTGCTTGACCAATTTGCTCTCGTCCCTGCCATCTTCGGGATAAACACTGATACCGACGCTGGCAGAAATAAACATCCGCTGCGTCCCGACACTATAAGGCTTCTGTAGCTCATGGAGAATCCTTTCTGCGATACTGACCACATCTACCAACTCCTCTATCCCTTCGAGAATGATAGTGAATTCATCCCCACCATAGCGCGTAACCGTATCCGACTCGCGCACCGTGGTCACCAGCCGATCAGCTACCTGCTGCAACAGTTCATCACCCACCATATGGCCCAGGGTGTCATTAATACCCTTGAAGCCGTCAAGATCCACGAATAGCAGTGCAACCCGTTTGCCTGTCCGTCGGGTTTGGTGAAGCGCGTGTGTCAGACGGTCGTTGAACAATGCCCGGTTGGGCAGGTCGGTCAAGGGGTCATGATAGGCCAGGTGTTTGACGCGCTCATGAACGTTCTCGAGGGCGGTGATATCGGTAAACACGTTCACATAGTTTGTGACAATACCCGCCTCGTTCCTGACCACACTGATACTGGTCCAGTGCGGATAGGCCTCACCATTCTCACGGCGATGCCATACCTCGCCCTGCCAGCAGTCTTGATCCCGCAGCGTGACGAAGATTTTTTCAAAAAATGCCTGGTCATGCCTGTCGGACTTCAGGATATCGAACTTCTTGCCGAGCACGTCTGCCTCGACATGGCCGGTCATACCGGTGAATGCACGGTTGACTGCAGTGATATTCCAGTCGGCGTCAGTCACCAGGACGCCTTCGTTGGAGTTGTCGAATACAGTTGCCGCCTGACGCAACTTGGCATCAGAATCATGACGTTCACTGATGTCCATAATAATTGCCACGAAGCTCTGCCGCTCCCCGAGCTTGGCAGGCTGGAGGTGCACTTCTACCGGGTACAGGCTGCCGTCCTTGCGGCGGTGTACGGTCTCGAAACACAGGCGATCCAGGCTTCCGTCCTGCAGCGCTGCCAGCTGGCGATCGAATGATTCCCGGGACAATTCAGGCTTGATATCGATTGGCGTCATTCCGGTCAATTCATTCATGGTGTAACCGAGGTTATTGCGCGCCCCCCGGTTGACATCCAGGAATTGCAGTGTATCCGCATCAAAAATGTAGATTTCATTGAGCGAATCCTCGAGTATCCGCCCGAGGTTGTTCACCATATCCTGGTTCTGGGAACGCCGGCGCATCTCCCTGAGCAGGTGAATGTTCGCCGTCGACAGATCACGGGTTTTGTCTGCTACTCGCTGTTCAATTTCAGATTGATATTGTTCGAGTCGCTGCAATGCCATTTTACGTTCATGTAATACGACAGCCAGCGCCAGCACGGTGAGGCTGATGATGCTCATAAAGGCCTGCAACATCAACAATGACTCATTCAGATCGTGGTGCAGAAAAGGGCCAAATCCATTCACCGTCCCCCGGATTGCATACAGCGAGATAATGGTGACCACCAGGGTGGTACCGCGCCTCCCGAAGCGTAATGCCGCCCAGATCATGGCAGGGATCATCAGAAACGCCAGCGGGTAGTTTTCGGCCCCCAGGTGGAACCAGCCGCTGAACACAAGCTGGGCGGTGAACATAAGCGTGATGGCCAGTGCCAGACCCTCAGCGATACGCAGCCAATTCCAGTGCACGACAGGTTTAGTCGCCCAGGCGAGGAACAGCGGGGCAAACACGATGACACCGGCCGCGTCACCCAGCCACCAGGTCAGCCAGAGCTCTCCCGAACCTTCGGGAGTGGCAGACCCCGTTGCGACCAGGGCGGTCACCCCAAGCGTGGCACTCACTATTGTGGCTGTCAGCCCACCACCGACCACGAGTGCCAGCAGGCCCTGGCGATTGTCCAGCGGATTGCGGCACCCGCAGAATTGAGATACCAGAACCGCACCCACTATCCCGGCCAGGGTGTTGCTCCCCGCCACCATGATTGATGTCATCCACGGCATAGCGTTCCAGAAGTTGGCTATGAAGGCACCCGCCAGGATGGCCGGCCACATCCGGGTTCCAAATAACAGCAGGGCCGCGAGGGCGATACCACTGGGTGGCCACACCGCCGTCACGTTGCCGTGCACCACCGCCAGCTGTAACCCCAACTGGGCTGAGGCGATATACAGCAGGGTCACTCCGAGTGCCACGAGCACCCTGTGTAACCGCTTCGTCAGTGCTATAAACGCATGACAGGATGTCCCCGAGACTGGATTTGCTATATCGATCACAGATTATTTTCCATAGAAATCAATTAGCTAGGGATTTGTAGCAAAATTAGCGGGTTATATTCCCCCATACCCGGAATAGATCGGTCCAGCAGTGGATTTCTTTACCCGGCCCGGATGGCCCGTTGAATAGGCCGGACTGGCTGTTCTGTACCCGGATTCGGCAGCACGCAGGGCATCGAGCCTGCATTGAATCCGAGAGGCCGGTCCTCAGTGGATGGGAGTGAACTGTACGGGGACCTGCTTGCGGTAGTCCTGGTCGAAGATAAGCTCGATGGAGACGTCATCCTCGTTGTCCTCGAACTTGACCTGCTTGAGGTCGGGCAGGCGGTTTGCCAGGTAACTGCACAGGGCGGCAGCCATGGGTTCATCATCGGACTTGATGGCGTACAGCAGGTTGGCGGCCACGAACTGCACACGCTGGTTTTCGTCAGGCTGCGCTATGGTGTGCTCACCTACGAGGATTCCGGCATCCATCCTGGCATCCATCTTTTCCAGGTAGACGGCCTGATGATCCGGCAGCGGCTTGTCACGGTCGTATTCCAGCTGCGCTATCCCGTTCAGAAAAACCGCCATCATGTTGCTCATACCGGGTCCTGTCCTGATTTCCTGGCCGGCTTTGATTATAACCTTCATGCGCACGGCCCGGTATTGCAACCGGGCCGTGCTGAGGGCATTTCGACTCAGTAGTCGGGCGCGTCGGCCTCATAACGCAGGCCCAGCTTGCCGGCCTGTACCTGCACCGCACTGTAGATCTTGTGGTCGAGCGAGTCCCTGGCGCCGCCGAGTTCCTCGACCTTCTTTTCAAGATAGGCCGAACGTTGCGCTGCCAGCTCCTGCACCTGATGTCGCAGAGCGTTGCGGCGTGCCGCTGTCTCGGTAATCAGCGCCTCCTGCTCTGCCGGCGCCATGACCTGCATCGCAGCCGGCAGTTTGTCTCTGTCGATACCGGACAGGTCGACGCGCCCACTGGTCACATCATCGACCAGTTCGCCATCGCCGAGAAAATTGGATGCGCCGCTCTTCGAGACATTGAACGCTGCCCTGCGGGCGCGCGACTCGACCGAGGATTCAGCGTGCAGCTTGTCGGCTGCATTCAGCTTCAGGCGCTGTTTTTCCTTATCCTCTTCGGTGCCGTAGTAAAGTCGCGTATCATCGAGCCTGGCTGACAGCCGCGCGAGTTTCTCGTCAAAGGGCGTGGCTATCGCCACGGCACTACCCGCCTGCTCTACCTGGAAATAGCGGCCATGACCGAGGTCGGCAATCCGCTCCCATTCCTGTTTTGCCGAACCGTTATGGCCGCACTGGATCGTATTTACCGCGATGCCTCGCGCTGTAGCGGCGGCCAGGCTTTCCGGATACTTGATGTCGTCCTGATAATCCATGTGCGGTGGCGCATCACCGACCAGGAACACCACCCGGTAGGCCTGGCTGTCCTGGCTCCAGGAGATCTTGTGGACCGCGTCATGCAGGGCCTGGTTCACGCTTTCCGGGCCGTCGCCACCGCCATTGGCCTGGAAGTCCATCAGGGTTGCATACACGGAGTCCAGGTCATCCGACAGGTCCACCACCCGGGTCACATAGGCATCGCCACGGTCACGGTAGGCAACCAGGCCCATGCGGATATCGGGTGCCGGTTGCGCCGAGGCCATGGTGGTGGCGATCGACCAGATCTTCTCCTTGGCGGCCTGAATCAGCCCGCCCATACTGCCGGTGGTGTCCAGTACAAATACGACATCGACCCGGGGCCGTTCACCGGTCTGCGGGTCAATCACCGGCAGGTCGATCGTGACCGGGTCGAGCGACGGTTTTATCAGCGTGCCCGCACTCTGGTACGCCGGGTAGAAGGCTACGCTTGCGGCAGTCGCCATGAATAATGCCATTGCAATGATTCTCGGTTTCATTTTATTGCCTCCTGAAGATTCAATTGATTGAAGTGAGTTTGCGCAGCGCCCCTTCGGCGGCGCGGTAGGCGTGCTGAAAACGGTCCCCGGTGTCGTCTTCGGTGCGCCCGGATGACGGCTTGTGGCCGAGTCGTGCCGGGATAGCGACAAACAGCGCCTGTACCAGGAAGAAACACCAGAGACTGAGAAACAGGCTGCCCGTCTGCAACGTTGCCCAGACCGCCGCCACCAGGCCCAGGCTATTCAGGCCCAGATCGGCCAGAGCGGAAAGCAAGCCGGAATGAAAATACAGCGAGCGGATCAGCCAGATGAACCCGGCATGCGCCAGCACATACAAAAGCAGCGGCGGCTCCAGCCAAAAGAGCGCCAGCGCCACCACAGCCCAGGCAGCCAGCGTGGTGACGCGACCCACGCGTTCACGGCTGCGAGCCAGCAGGTAAATGACATAAACCAGGCTGCTGGCAGCGATCAGCAGACGCAATACCGCAGCGCCGCCGAATACCGGGCCCAGGACAGCAAACAGCACACTGGCAAAAATGCTCACACCCAGCGCCAATCCGACACCCTCCATGAAGCCCGGGCGTTTCATGACAACCCCCTCTTCTGCCGTTCACGCAGAAAGGCGACCTCCACATCTGCATCACGCACAGAGGTGTCCGGAGTCGTCCAGCTGTCATCGGAATGACCTGGTGCATTATCTGCGGCCAGCAGTTCTGCCTTTTGGCGCATGCTGTCCAGCCGCGCCCGGTTCTCGTCGACTCGTTCCTCGAGTCCGGCCAGTGCCGTTTCAAAAGCCTCGCGTTTACGGGCGAGAAAACGGGTAAACTGCTCCGCCTCCAGCTTGCGCCTGATCAGTGCACGGGCAAGGTCATCCTTGCCGGATTCGAAGCAGACATCCAGCTCCGACTCGATTCCCTCCAGGGACTGCTTTATGTCCCTGTGCCGGTTGACCAGCTGCCCGTGTTCATGGGTTTGTATCTTGATGCGCTGTTCATCGCGGGCAAGTTCCTCCTCCATCTCCCGAACGGCCTGCCGCAGCAGCACATCGGGTTCTTCAACAAGGTCGAGGACCGCATGAAGATCGGCCCGTAACAGTCTCGATACGCGGGTTATCAATGCCATGGTTCACCTCCTTTTCGAATACTTCGGTTGACTGTGAATTCAGTCTAGGAGGCGCACCGGAACGCCGGTAGACAGGCTTTGGTAAAACTTCTACCGGCGGTTTTACAAAAGATTTACATGCCGTGAATGGGACAAGCTGATAGGCTTTAAGCAGTAGCCGGCCACAGCGCGTGCAGCGTCGTGTCCACGTCGACCTTGCATCGAAATACGGGATGACCGACTGACCATGCAACGCAAGATCCGCGTACTGATCGTTGAAGACGAGGCCGCCATCCGCGACGGCCTGGTGGATGTATTGATATTCCATGGCTACGAAGCCGATTGCGCAGCTGACGGCAACTCGGGACTGGAGAAGGCGGTGAGCGGCCGCTTCGACCTCATCCTGCTCGATGTCATGCTGCCCGGCGTGAACGGCTTCGACATCTGCAACCGAATCCGCGCACGGGACCCCGAGCAGCCAATCATCATGCTGACGGCCAAGACCAGCGATGAAGACATCATCCAGGGCCTGTCACTGGGTGCCGACGATTATGTCGCCAAACCCTTCTCGGTGACCCAGCTGATGCTACGCATACAGGCCGTGCTGCGCCGTGCGCGCATTGGCATCGAGTTGGATATGCAGATCCGCCTTGGTGACGATGTCGAGGTCGACACCCGCAACCTGCAGGGCACGCGCACCGGGGCACCACTGGCCTTTACCCGCCGCGAGATGGACATTCTGCAGTACCTGAATGCCAATTCGGAGCGGCCGGTCTCGCGCGAGGAACTGCTGACCAGGGTTTGGGGCTATGCCAGGGACATGAATATCGAGACCCGCACCGTCGACATCCATATCGCCAAGCTGCGCCGCAAGATCGAGCCCGAGCCCGCGCAACCGCGTTACCTGGTCACCGTGCGCGGTGCGGGATATCGGCTGTTGACGGAATAGCGTGATGCGGACCGCACTTACCGGACTGGATCGTAAACAGCTGCAGCGCTGGCTGGTTGTTTTTTTTCTGGCCCTGACCATCCCGGCGGGCATCCTGATCTACCAGGCGTACAGCCAGCTGAAGTGGGAGGCATTTCACCAGCACCGGCTACTGGCAGAGGAACTGGCCGCGCGCATCGACGGCCGCTACCGCCAGCTGCTCAATGAAGAAGAAACCCGCTCCTTCACCGATTATGCCTTCCTGGTCGTGGCCGGCGACCCCGCCGCCAATTTCGTGCAGCGTTCACCACTGTCGGCCTACCCGGTCAGCACCGCCATTCCCGGGATGCTCGGCTATTTCCAGGTGGATGCCGCGGGCACTTTCAGCACCCCCCTGCTCCCGCAAGCTGGCGTGGAACCGGCGGCCTATGGCATCTCCGCGAAAGAGCACGATCAGCGGCTGGCACTTGCCGGGCGCATGCAACAGATCCTCGGCCGCAACCGGCTGGTACGTGACGAAGAGTCCGGCGCCACCGGCGGTAAGGCAGAGCACGCGCAGCCCGGCCCGCGCAGCGACAGGCCCGCTGCAGCGACCGCACCCGAAGCTGCCACTGACAAGAACCTTGCCGGTCGCTTGTCCCTCGATGATGCTGCCACCCATACCCGGCAGCCGGGACAACCGCCAGCCGGCCAGGCCGCCTTCGACCGTCTCAATAAGGCCGTCGCCCCACGGGAACAGGAACTCAGGCAGAAACGCAGCAAGGCGCTGGGCCGGGTCGAGGACCTGCAGCTGGATTCACGTTTCCAGGCCCTGCCTGCCGAAGAGCGGCAAGTCGGGTCTGACGATACACAGGCACCACTGACGGAGAAACGCGCCGCCCGCAAGGAGCGTAGCGCCCTGCCGGAAGCGCTGCCTGGCACGGCACTCTCGCAGGCCGAACCGCTGCATGAGACTGAAACTGCCCTGGCGCCCTCGGCGCTATTACCGCTGCGCATCCAGACCTTCGAGAGCGAAATCGATCCCTTCGAGGTCAGTCTGCTCGACAGCGGCCATTTCGTCCTGTTCCGACGGGTCTGGCGTAATGGGCAGCGCTACATCCAGGGAGCCCTGCTCGAACAACAGCCGTTCCTGCAGGGCGTGATCCGGTCGACCTTCCGGGAGACCGCCCTGTCGCAGATGAGCGACCTGATTGTCGCCTACCAGGGTAATGTCCTCGCGGCATTCAGCGGCCAGACCGCCAGCCGTTACCTGTCCAGCGCAGAGGAATTGCGTGGTGAACTGCTCTACCAAAGACGCCTGTCTGCACCCCTGAACGGGATGGAGCTGATCTTCAGCGTCAACCAGCTGCCTGCCGGGCCCGGCGGCAGAGTAATCAGCTGGGTTGCTGCCATCCTGATGCTGGTGCTGGTTGGTGGCTTCTACCTGATGTACCGCCTGGGCGCAGAACAGATCGATCTCGCGCGTCAGCAACAGGATTTTGTCTCGGCTGTCAGTCACGAACTCAAGACCCCGCTGACCTCGATTCGCCTCTATGGCGAGATGCTGCGCGAAGGCTGGGCCGATGATACGAAGAAACAGGCGTACTACGACTATATCTTCGACGAGAGTGAACGCCTGTCACGCCTGATAACCAATGTGCTGCAACTGGCACGAATGACACGCAATGATCTCCAGATCGACCTGAAACCCGTTAGTGCGGGTGAACTGATGGATACCATACGTTCCCGGATCGGTGCCCAGGTTGAACGTGCGGGCTTCGAATTCATCCTGGACTGCACCGACGCTGCTGCCCGCTCCACCATCCGGGTCGATCCGGACTATTTCACCCAGATCATCATCAATCTGGTGGACAACGCCATAAAGTTCTCTGCCCGGACCGAACGCCGCGCGATCGAGATTACCTGCGCACTTGGACAGTATGGCAGTGTGGTATTCACAGTCCGCGATTACGGTCCCGGAGTCCCCCGCGACCAGATGAAAAAAATCTTTAAATTGTTCTACCGCTCGGAGAACGAGCTCACCCGTGAGACTGTCGGCACCGGGATCGGACTGGCACTGGTAAACCAGCTGGTCGTGGCCATGGACGGCGAGGTGGATGTCGTCAATAAATCGCCCGGCGCGGAGTTTCGTGTGTCTTTCACCGCGATCGGCTGAGCAAATCAGGTCCGCAGGCGCTTCAGCGCTGGCGCTGCCAGATCAGCACCCCGTCCCTGAACACCTCCCTGATCCGGTGCAGCGGGATGCTGTGCAGTGCACCTGTATCATCTACCAGCTCGAATGAAAAATGGTCGTCGGCTTCAAAATACAAATCGGCCAGCGGAACCCGGATGATTCCATCAGTCACCCGGTCATAGTAGCCGATGACAAAGTCCGCCCTGCCAAAATCCCTGTCCCAGCGGATCCGGCTGAGCAGTTCTTGTATCGGAATCATCCAGTTACCCCGTGGCCCCGGTCACAAACACGGATTATTCACTATACTTCTGGCATATGTGCCTGCGTTCACTACTCATGATCGCCTGTCTCTGTCTGCTGCCTGAACCAGGGGGCACAGTCTCGCTGCATGCTGCGATAATGCCGGCAATGATTAACCCCGGGATGCCCGGGACCCTGGACAGGGAGCCGGCGGCCGGCATGTTCCTGGTCGCGCGGCGTGATCTCCAAGATCCCCACTTCAGCCGCAGCGTGATCTATCTGCTGGAGCATGGCCCGGGTGGGGCCATGGGACTGATAGTCAACCGCCCCAGCGGGATTAAACTATCAGACGCCGTAAGCGACATCAGGGAGCAAGTCGCCGCCAGATATTCCCTGTATTTCGGCGGACCCGTGCAACATAACCAGATCATCATGTTGATACGCAACGCCCGTCAGACCCGGCTGGTACAGCACATCGTCGATGATGTCTATGTCAGTGCCGACCGCAATGTAATGAACCGGTTGCTTGCCGAAAACAAACCAGAGGACGAACTGCATTTCTATCTCGGTTATACCGGCTGGTCGGCAGGACAACTCACCCGCGAACTGGAGCTTGACAGCTGGCATCTCGTGGAGGAAGAAACAAATACTATCTTCTCCACCGACCCTGAAACCCTTTGGAAGCGCCTGATCGAACAACTCGAGCCGGACGGCCTTTATGTGCTTGATCAGACCGGTCGGGCTTAAACATCCCGGATAGTCTGGACACCTGTCTTGTCAGATCCTGCACTTATGCTCCCTGACCCAACCCGCGAAAAAGTGAGTCGGATGCCCCCGTGAAGTCCGAACTAGTCAACGGGTCCTGATCCCAACGGGTCATTGTTGCGCAACTGTCGCAGCAGCCTGAATGGCAGACCCACAAGCAACGCCACGACAAGCGCCATAAAATACCCGACGATGGAGCTAATCAGCCAGAATGGATCTAGCTCCTCTATCTGGAGATAACCCGCGATCTGGGTCGCCACAACCATGGCACCGGCCGCCAGAAACGATGCCAGGAAGTAGTGTTTGACGGCGAAGTGAACCCCGGCAGCGATAATGACCCAGACCATAAACAGCAGGAATAATTGCATGCCGTCGCTCATACATATCCGCCCCGTCGTTGCCGTACCCTGCGGCGGAATTTTTCGAAGCAGACCTGTTGCAGTTGAAGATTCTCGGGCCCGCGCCGCGCCAGATTAAGAGAGGTCACCAGCGAGGCGATCCGCTGTAAGCAGTCTGAGCGCCGGTCCGGTTCCCGGGCCAGTGCCAGCAGCTGTTCGGCCCGGGAGATTTCCCGGTAGAACAGCACCTCAGGGGCCAGATAGCCAGAATTCCTGAGCAATCGGTAACCGGCGCGCAGCTCTTCGGGGACTGCGGCATGATTATCCAGCACCAGCGGCCTGCCGGCACCTGGCAGGTTGTTGAACTCGCCGCGTGCCTGGGCCTCCCTGATGTGTTCTTCGGCCAGCCTGTCAATCAACCACATATCAGGTCCTGCAGGATTATTGGATCAGTCTGGCTGCGAGGCCAATGACCGGGACAGCAATCAAGGACAGACGATAATTCATTTTCCTGGACAGGATCAATGATCAACTCTTCAAAAGACCAGATCCGGCCGCTGCGGATGCACTTATTCCTTGACAAAAAGGCAGGCTGGCGTACTTTAGGCTTGGCCTCACATCCTGTGGCACTCATCGCCACCCTGTCCTGACCGGACAGCGATGGATGGGAATAATAAATACACTAGCCGCCGGCAGGTTCGCCCGTTATAGAGGCAGGATAAACCCGTCAAACAGACCAGGAGGAACTCAATGATCGTCAGAGAGATAATGAACCGTGAGGTGACTACCTGCAGACCAGAGGCTACGCTGGAAGCGGCCGCCATCCTGATGTGGGATAACGACTGCGGTACCGTGGCCGTCGTGGACGATGCCGGCAACGCGATCGGCATAATCACCGACCGTGACATCTGCATGGCAGTTGCCCTGCAGCACAGGCCCGCCAGCGATATACAGGTCCAGGAGGTCATGAGTCGCCAGCTGTTTACCTGCCAGCCGGAAAGCGACATCATGAACGCCCTGAAAACCATGTCATACCAGAAGGTACGTCGCCTGCCGGTGACCAATAGCAGCGGACAGGTGGAAGGCATCATATCCATCGAAGATCTCATTGCGAACGCCGAACGCGGCCGCCGGGGCATCCAGGTACCGGAATTGTCCTATGACGACACCATGACCACACTCAAGGCTGTATGCCGTACGCATCTCCCGAAGGGGGGCGCAATCGACGCCGGCTGACTCACTTGTCCTGATTTCATTGTCATACTTTCGGACGATGTACTTAAGGACAATATACAGACAACCTCTGACTAACTACCATTTTAACCAGTGGTATACACATAATAATAAACAGGTTGTCTCCATCGTATGCCACTAGCACGCCTCGATTCCACAATCCGAGGCGTGCTTCTTTTTTTTACGGACCCGGGAAATCATCCCCGGCATTCAGCACCACTGGCCTGCAGCAGACTCAATCGTCATAGATGTCCGGGTCATAGGCATTATTGATGGCGTAACCAATCAAACCACCCAGGACCAGGCCAATCAGCAGCTTCTCGTCGTCGTCATCATCGTAGCCATAGGCGTAGTTGTGCCTGTTGTAATGACGCCGGCCATGCTTGTAATGGTGCCGGTCTTGCTTGTAGTGACGCCGGTTATGCTTGTAGTGACGCCGGTCATGCTTGTCGGCGTATGCGTGGCGGCGCTTGTAATTGTGCCGGTCACCATAGTGATCCTTCGAGTTATGCCGGGAATGCTGCCGGTCCTGGTGTGAACCGTAATCATGCCGGTCATGGTTACGGCGGTTGTCGTCAGCCAGCGCCGCGCCCGAACCGGCCAGAGAGATGGCCAGGACTGCAGCCAGCAGTGAAGGTACTTTGATATGCATTTTCATGATTGACTCCTGGTCTTCCGGATTGCCTATCTGTCGCTAACGCCAGGGGCCGAAAAAGGGTGACACGCCATTCTGTCATGCTACCGGGCAGCGCCTCGCCGGAAGCGGTTCAGGCCCGGGAAACTATGTATATTATCTTTTTATATCTGTAAGTTGTCGGCTATACCTTATAGAAAATATAAATACCGACAGACCCTAATCCGGCCAGTAGCCGCGTGTCCGTGCCACCCGCTGAATGTGCCTTGCAAGCCGTGCGAAGCCCTTGCTGTGCGGGTGGATCTCGTCCGTTCACCAGACCGTCCTCGGGCGCCCGTTACCGGCAGGATCGTGCGCGTATCCGCAGCGACGAAGTGGCCAAACCAGTCCTTCAGAGGCTGCACCGGTCACGCAGTTTTTCAAAGCTGTCGTAGATCGGTGCAGCATGATCAAATTCGGGGAATACCAGCAGGCGGACATCGAAGAACGGCTCGTGGCCGACTATGGCCTGCTCGGCGATGGTTCACATCCGCCGGGGCCGATCAACGATCGTGCGCGGTCTGTCGGGCAATCGAATCCCGTCTGGCAGCCTGCGGCGCAATACGGTTTACTCATGCTGGAACCTGTGCGTTGTTCAACTGCACAGAGTGAACCAAGACCCCGAAGAGACAGGGCTCCACTAGATAAACAGGGTCAGCACACCGGTGTAACCGTACAGGCGATTGTGGGAGATCTCGCCGTTGCAGAAAAACCCGACCAGCGGGAAATCACCCAGCCGTTCTCGGATCATGTTTAGCTCCACCGAGTTTTCGCCGAACTGGTAGCGACCACGGCCCAGACAAGTGTAGTAGACCCCGGCTCTGGGCACGCCCCCGGCCCGGCGGCCGAGATCATCGAGCATACGCTGCATGTCCTCGTGGGCACTGTCCCCGTCGCGGCGACAGAACATCACCGGATCACCGGACTCGACCAGGTCTCCGATCGCGACCAGCTTCTGTTCGGGGTCGATGCCGACCAGGTTACGCACCAGGTAGTCGCCGGTATCGGATCCACGCACCGGCAGACCGGCAAAGATATAACCCGCCACGCGCGACAGGTTACGCGACAGTACATCACCGATGTCCTCGCGGAATACGTCCAGCGCGGGTCGATCGTCCAGCGTAACCAGTATATTGTTTCGACATTCCGTGACGGTATGCTTGCTGCCCAGCGGGGAAACGCCCTGGGTCAGACCGGTAATCACCGGGACGTCGGATGCCAGCAGGACGCCCGAGAGTCCGTTTTCACACAGGTTACCGGCGATCTGGATGTTGTTATCCTCGACGCCGGCAGAGGTCAGCCCGCCGACCAGGAAACCGGGATCCAGCCTCTCCGACAGGGACTCGATCAGTTGCGGTAGCTGCGCACTGCGTGGATCACCGTGCACGATCGCGAAGTGGGCACCCCGTTCATTAATCCAGCCACGGTTACGGTCAAGCATCTCGTTCGTGGCCACCACGCCGGGCGGGATTAGGCGGGTTGAGTCCTCCGGGAGATTCGCCAGCATGATGGCCGCGGCCGGCTCGTCGTAGATCTCCCGGCCGGTGCAGCAAATCCCCGCACCGACCGTGCCCACCCAGTCGTGGACGTCCGTCCGGGTGCGCAGGTGGCCCAGCAATTCGCCCAGTTGCGGGGCAAGCGGTTCGGTGACATACAGCCAGCCGAGGCTGGCGGGGAACGTGCCGTCTCCCAGTTCCTCCAGACAGCGGGCAGCAATTGACTGCCAGTCAGGACCGGTCGTACAGGCGGCAGCAAAGATCGACGAGTTCATACCGGGAGTATGGTATAGCCGTCTCTCCCGGGAAAGGATATTCCTGCTGGAAATTCACTCGGGCCGGTGTGGCCGGGTACACCAGCCCACCGGATGCAGCCTGTCAGTAGGTCCGGTTGTCCCTGAGCGAGTCAAGCTGCGCCTGCTGATTCGCCAGTTCATACTCCAGGTCACTGATGTCGGCCTCCACATCGGCGATCTCTACTTCAATCTCATGGACCTGGTACAGCAGCAGGACGCGTTGCTCGCTCCTGATCCCGTCCATGACCAGTTCTGACAGCTTGTGTTCCCGGTCATGCTCCAGTGTGCGTACCCGATGTCGCTGTTTATTAATAAGCGCCTGCGTCCTGTTGACCCCGGAGCTCGCCAGATAGATCTCTCTGCCGGCCGCATAGGCCGCATGGAAATCGGCCCCGGTAGCGGACGAACAGACTGCCGGGTACCCATGGCCGATCTCGCCCAGGCGGTAGCCGTTTTCGGGCCGGCAATAATCCAGCAAACCCTCCTCCCGGCCGGCCTGGTACGCAGCGAGGTCCGGCACGACCGCATGTTTTGCGCAGTCCTCGCGATACCTGCCCACCATGGAGGCGGATTTTCCGGCCACACCATCCTGGTAACCGATCAGACGCCAGTCCGCTACCCGACATTCCTCCTTGCTGAGGGTCGCGCAACCGTTTAACAAGGCAACCATCATCAGCACGGCACCTAAGACCGGCAGCCGGTTATCAATCAGTGTCCTAAAGTTGGATTCACATAACATAACGATTTGCATCCCGGTCAGAGTGAGTTGATGTGTTGTTCAGTCGACGGTACTGACTTGCTGGTTAGCGGCCAATGACAGCATTTCCTGAGCCTTCAACAGGAGCAGCATACGGTGTGCCTGCCAGGTCAAGCCGTTAACGTGATCCAGCGCACAAGTGACGCTGTCCCGCGCATCCCGCCCGCCGGTGCAGCACGCTCGCACCGGTTCAATCCACTGTCACATGCTAGAATCCGGCCAGCTACAAGAAATACACCCCGGCGTCGCTGCCGCACCCATCGCACCCGGCTGCCCGGTGAAGACTCGCATCCGTCAGGTGTTCCAACTGCACGTACACATGAACCCGCAAGCCTTGCTACCGTCCCCGTCCAACTCAGCCCCCGGACCAGCCCGTGGCTACAAGGGCCTGTGGCTGTGGCTGCTGCTGTGGAGCCTGGAACTGTCCCCGCTCATGGCAGGTTCTGCAGATGCAGAAAACCCGGCACCGGCCTCCCGGCTCAGCCAGCTGGGCATGGCCCTCGCCGACGCACCGGAATCGATGCGCGCCGATTTTGCCGTGATCGCGATCGCGCATATGGCCGAGGCCCAAAGGGCCGAGGCTGAACGTGCCCGCCTGGAGGCACCGCAGCTGGCACAGGACCGCGACCCGACACGCTGGGCCGGGGCGGTGGACGCCTATGTCGCGGAGCTGCTGGCGATTGCCGGGCGGATAAGCCCGCAGAAATCACTGCTCATCAAAACCGGGGCCGCGAACGACGTCTACCTGATCATCGATGGCACACCGGTTATGGTAAGCGGCCCCGTGGCCACTCAGCAGGCAGCCTTCGAGCAACAGATCATCGAGCGCTTCTGTACCCTGTATCCCTGTAACGAATTGCTTGCCGGTTACCAGGCCCCGCTCCCGCCATCACAGCCTGACCGGTCTGACACGCACTGGAGTTTCAGTCAGGACGCGGGGCCCGTCTGCAGTAGCGCTGACGGCCTGGAGTTTCAGTTCAGGGTTATGGAGAACCTTGCTGGCTACCGGAAGGCCTGCGCACAGATAGTGGCCGAGCTGGACACGCTCGTCCGGGGTATTGCCCACAGCCGATCGAGTGGCGTCCGGGTGGACTGGAACAGCCTCGCCATCCATGCCCTGCCGGGAAGCGAGCACCACCAGGTCACGTTGAATACCGCCGGTGCGGTGATCCTCGCTCCGCTGCCGGGACTGGCCGCGACGCCGCGACTGTTAACGCTGTTGGGGCCATGGCTCGTGTCCAGGGTAAGCGGCAACAGTTACCGGCTGGTGGTGATCAATGCCGATCGGCACCTGGCCCCGCTGCTATAGTGCTCGTCGCAGGCAATACTCCGGCTATACCGGGACGACGCTAGAAATCGATTCCAAGCGGGTTGTCCGGATCCACGCCCTCCATGAACGGCAGTTTCCGGTCCTGGTGGGTCAGCTGATAGACCTGGCCGATCCAGTTTCCCACGATACCCTCGGCGGTGTCGTGCCAGGTATTGTCGAGACGTGTGGCTACCAGCGTCTCCGGGAACTCCGGTGGCTCCACGTCCGTTTCCCTGGCTGTCTCCAGACGCTGGCGGTAATCGTCAAGGATGGCCTGCTCCCTGGGCTTGAGGTAGTTTTCCGGGAACGGCGGATAATCCGCGCGGTCACCGGCGGCAAAACGCTGCACCTCGCGTTTGTATTCCTTGAGCAGCGACACCGTGTCGTACTCCGGGTGTCCCTGACAGTAGACCACGCGCAGCCCGTCCGCGCTCACTGCCAGGTGCACCCCGGCCTGCTCGCTCTCGACCAGGACGTGCAGTCCGGCTGCCTCGAACTGGGCACGGCCGATCTGATTGAAGCGCGAATGGGGCACGTCGAACACCGTGTTGACATCATTCACCAGGGGATGGCGCGAGCGCTTTACCCGGTGCGGGAACACTCCCCAGCGCTTGGCTGGTAACGGCGTGCGTTTCTGGCCGTGATGGAACTGCATCACGGCATGGGTGGCAAGACAGGAACACAGCACCGAGGTCACATTTTGTGTCGCCCAGTCGATCACCTCCCGCAAGGGTTTCCAGAAAGGCTCCTCGGAGAGATCGGCATGCGTGACGTTGGCGCCGGTTATGATCAGGGCATCCAGGCCCTCCGCGCGGATCTTTTCGATGGGCTCGTAGTAGCGGTCGATGTGGGTCCGGGCCTGTGCGCCCCGCGGCAGCTCATTCAGGGTAAAGGGGTGCATGTAGAACTGCGCAATCGGGTTGCTCTCCCCAACCAGCCGGTAGAACTGCCGTTCAGTGGCCGCGATGGCCGCGTCCGGCATCATGTTCAGCAGGCCGATATGCAGTTCACGGATGTACTGGTGCATGGCGCGGTCCGGGTCCAGGATAGTCTGGCCCTCCTCGCGCAGGCGCTGGAATGTCGGCAGTTCGTTGTGGGCAACAATCGGCATGCGGTCTCCCCGGCAGCGGTCGGCAACGCTGACCCCTAGTCCCCCTTGCGGGCGATGGCCGTTTCCAGCAATTCCAGAAAATCCTGTTCATCACGTACCGCTCCCACTTCACGCGAGGTGACGCTATAGCCATGCGGTTCGGTAATAGCCTCATAGCGTGGTACGCGCGAGTGGAACAGGCGCGGGAAGACCCAGCGGGTGAAGTCGTTCGGGTCCATCTCCGCCGCGTATTCAAACCCGTTGAGTCGCAGGTACTCCTGCATCTGTTCCTCGAGAAAGGCCGGTCGGTAATAGAGTGGTTTGGGATCACTCTGGGCACGCTCAATCAGGGCCTGCTCCTCCTCCTTTTCCGTCACCCGGATATAGAGAATCAGGGTATGCCGGGCCAGCAGGTCGATCACCGCCGGCTCCTCCAGTTCGCACAGGCTGCCCCCCACATCATTGACGAAGTTCGGGTAACCGTAGATCTCGTGCGCCTTGCGAATGAACCCGGGTACATCGTACATGGCATCGATCTCGGCCTGACGGTACAGGGCCTGGCGCCGGGTGAATTCCCCCAGCGGCACCCCGCCCAGTTCGGGGTTGCCTAGCTTGCCGACAAAGCTCAGCACCGGCCCCAGGTCGGCCACCTTGATATTGTTGCGGATATAGATCCAGTCGCGCCGCAGCAGGTCGCGCAGAAACGGGACCCGCATGGCCTGCTGCTTGATCAGGTCCAGTATCGGCTCATCCAGGTAGCGGGTACCGATGCGGTAGTCTCCCGAGTAGTGGAACCAGTTGTGCTGACGCAGCAGCATGGACAAATAGGTCTTGCCCACCCCGGACATACCCAGCAGGGTGATGCTCTTGTGCTTCCAGGCGCGAAACTCGTCAACACTGAACTTCATGGTGCAGGTTCTCTGGCAGACAAATAAACCGGAAGTTTAACCCGAAAGCCGTCCCGGAATCGAAAAATCAGCGGTGCACTGGCTGTACCGAAAACGGATCCAGCGCAGGCCGATATGAATTTTGCTAATCCAACGGTCAATCTTGTACCCTTCTCCCGGAGCCCGTTGCATTGGCACCGGGTCTGAATAGGTCATTTGTGACCGGGGGCCAGCACCATGAAATCCATAAGCAGAACCTTCCTGACCGGCCTGGTGACCATCCTGCCGGTCATACTCACACTCTACCTGCTCTACTGGCTGGTGATCTCGATGGAGTCGGTGCTGGGCAATGCGATCCGCCAGGTCATGCCGGAGGGTATGTACTGGCCGGGCATGGGTGTGATCGCCGGCCTTATTGTGGTGTTCCTGGTTGGGCTGCTGATGCATGCCTACATCGTGCGCTGGCTGTTCGCCAAGGGGGAGGCGCTGTTTTATCACCTGCCGTTGATCAATTCCGTCTACCGGGCGATGCGCGACTTCTTCGATTTCATCTCCCCGAGCACGAAAAGGGAATTCGAGCAGGTGGTAGCGGTGAGCCTCGGCAGCGCAGACATGCAGGTCATCGGTTTCGTCACCCAGGCCGTACCGGAACGACTGCCGAAGAGCATCCGCAGTGACGACAGCATCCTGGTCTACCTGCCGTTGAGCTACATGATCGGCGGCTACACGGTTCTGCTGCCGCGTAGCGCCGTGCGCCCCCTGGACATGAGCATGGAAGAGGCGATGCGCTTTACCCTGACCGCCGGCGTCACCGGAAGCAACACTGGATCTGACAGACAAGCGCGATGAAATGGCTGGATAACATCCCCCTTGCACTGCTGCTGCCGCTGGCGGTCTTGCTGGCGCTCGCCCCATTCGTGCCGGAACCGCACCTGTGGGAGAAGCTCAAGATGCTGGCTGACGGGACGCTGTCCAGGCCTGTCGATATATTCGACTTGTTCCTGCATGGTGCACCCTTGGTGCTGCTGATCCTCAAGCTGCTGACCAGCAACCGCCTGCAACACTGAGCGACGGATTGCCAGCGCTGATTATTCCGCCAGCAGCCGCTGGCGTATGTCCTCGAATTCCGCCAGCTTCTTCGCATCGACCACGGGGTAATGCAGGTCCAGTGATTCCAGGGTGCGCACCAGGATATCGGCCACACACACCCGCATGTAGGCCTTGTTGTCAGCGGGTATCGCATACCAGGGCGCCCAGGGGCGCGAGGTCTCGGCCAGCGCGGTTTCGAAGGCCATCATGTACTCATCCCAGAAACCACGCTCGCGGATATCACCGACCGAGAACTTCCAGTTTTTCTGCTTCTCCTCGAGTCGCGCCAGGAAGCGCTGCCGCTGTTCCTCCCAAGACACGTTCAGCCAGAACTTAAGCACCACCGTCCCGTTGCGTGCCAGGTGCTCCTCGTGCTGGCGGATGGATGCATAACGGTCGGCCCATATCGTCTCGAGGTCAAGGTCAGCCGGCAGTTTCTGGCTTCCGAGGTAGTGGGGGTGCACCCGCACCACCAGCACCTCCTCGTAGTAACTGCGGTTGAAAATACCGATACGCCCACGCTCGGGAAGGCAGCAAGTGGTACGCCAGAGAAAGTCATGGTCGAGTTCCTCCGGCGTCGGCTGCTTGAAGGAAAACACCTGGCAGCCGGCAGGGTTGACGCCCCTGAGTATGGCCCGGATGGTGCCGTCCTTACCGGCCGCGTCCATGCCCTGAAACACCAGCAGCAGGGAATGACGGTCATGCGCATAAAAGATACGCTGCAGTTCATCGATCCGGCTGATCAGCTTGGCCAGCTGCCGTTTCTGCTCCTTCTTGCCGGGCACCTCCCCTGCTGGCCCGGTGGGCGCGGCTTTCCATTTGAATTTGCCGTTGAATGGCGCCAGATAAGGGCTCTCGGGTGCTTCGAACATAGGGTTTCCTTGGTTTTGAGGGTGTTCGAAATTAACACAGCAGGCAAGGCCTGATACAAAATCATATCGCAACAGAAGCAGGCACGCATACAAAACGCAGTATGGTACAGTTCGGTCATGCCGCTGCAGGCGCTGGTGGTATTGTGAGCGGAGCGGCAATCATGGCCGGTTATATGTTGAAAGGCCGTGTCACAGGCCATGAACAGTACGTGGCCGTTTCCTTGAAGCGGCGCGAACGGCTGTTTAAGATGCCATGGTCGTGCATCCAGAAATGACTGACAGGTATCCTGCCCCGGCCGTCCCTGCTGATGACCCGGGCAAGACTCCATACCGGACGCATACGGCCATACAACCTGCCGGTTGCCGCCGCTTGTCACGCAGCCGATCGCAGTAACCAGGAGAGACGCTGGATATGAAGTACGACCTGACACGCCCACCGGATCTGACCCGGGAAAAACGCATCGGACCCATGCGCATACAACGGCCCGAATACGTCTCCCTGCTGCCACCCTGCAATCAGGCCTGCCCGGCCGGCGAGAATATCCAGGCCTGGCTTGCGCTGGCCCAGGAAAGACACTTCAAGGCGGCGTGGCGGAAACTGGTTGAGGAGAATCCCATGCCTGCGGTACACGGCCGGGTCTGCTATCACCCCTGTGAATCCGGCTGTAACCGCGGCCAGCTCGACAAGCCGGTCAGTATTCATGCCGTGGAACGCTTTCTCGGTGATCATGCCATCGACAAGGCCTGGAAGATCGAGTGCGACGCCGCACCCACCGGCAAGCGTATCCTAGTGGTTGGTGCCGGCCCAAGCGGTCTGTCGGCCGCCTACCACCTGACCCGCATGGGGCACAGCGTGGAGATCCATGAGGCCGGACCGATGGCGGGCGGCATGATGCATTTCGGCATCCCCGCCTACCGCATGCCCAGGGATATCCTGGATGCAGAAATTCGCCGCATCGAGGACATGGGTGTCAGGATCGTCCTCGATCACAAGGTCGAGGACCTGCTGGCCGAGATGCGTCAGGGAAATTTCGATGCCGTGTTCGTCGCCATCGGCGCCCACATCAGCAAACATATCGATATACCGGCACGGGACGCCGCCGGAATGCTGTCCGCAGTCAACTTCCTGGCCAGCGTCGAGGCCGGCGCAGCACCCGTGCTTGGCCGGCGCGTCGCGGTCTATGGTGGCGGCAACACCGCCATGGACGCAGCCCGGGTCGCCAAGCGTCTCGGCGCGGAAGAGGCCCTGATCATTTACCGGCGCAACCGTGAACAAATGCCCGCACACGAGTTCGAGGCAGAGGAGGCCCTTGAGGAAGGCGTCAAGATAAACTGGCTGCGTACCATTCGGGAGATCGACCAGACCACGCTCACGGTCGAGGTCATGGAGATCGGTGAGGACGGCCGGCCCAGGGGTACCGGAAAGCTGGAAACCCTGGAGGCCGACTCCCTGATCCTGGCCCTGGGCCAGAATACTGATATCACCCTGCTCGAGAACATCCCGGGAGTCGAGTTCCAGAAGGACACGGTGATCGTCGACGAACACATGATGACCGGCCATCCCGGGATCTTCGCCGGTGGCGACATGGTGCCCTCGGAACGCACCGTAACGATCGCGGTCGGCCATGGCAAGAAGGCGGCCCGCAACATCGACAGCTGGCTGCGCGGCGAGCGCTATAGCAGCCCGCGCAAACACGACCTGGCAAGCTTCGACAAGTTGCACCTCTGGTACTTCACGGATGCCGATCAGCGCCCGCAGGACAGCCTGGGGCCGGAGCGCCGCCAGAGCGGCTTCGAGGAAGTGGTACACGGCCTGGAGAAGAAGGACGCGGTGTTCGAGGCCCAACGCTGTCTGTCCTGCGGCAATTGTTTCGAGTGTGACGGCTGTTTCGGTGCCTGCCCGGAACACGCCATCATCAAGCGCGGAAAGAACAGGGGTTACACGGTCGACATGGAACTGTGCACGGGCTGTGGTACCTGCTTCGAACAGTGCCCCTGCCATGCCATGGAAATGATTCCCGAGCCTGCCTGAACCCATACATGGATTATTTATCGCCGGCCGGCCGGGTTTGCCACCGGCGCCTGGAGCAAGCATGCCAAACAGTCAAATGACGACCATCGACGGTAACGAGGCAGTGGCCTATGTGGCCTACCGGACCAACGAGGTCTGCGCGATCTATCCCATCACGCCCTCCTCTACCATGGGCGAGCTCGCCGACCAGTGGGCGGCGGAGGGCAAGACCAACATTTGGGGCGATACCCCCATCATTGCCGAGATGCAGAGCGAAGGCGGTGCCGCAGGCGCTGCCCACGGGGCCCTGCAGACCGGCGCCCTGACCACGACCTTCACTGCGTCGCAAGGTCTGATGCTGATGATCCCGAACATGTACAAAATCGCCGGAGAGCTCACCGCAGCGGTGTTTCACGTGGCGGCCCGCTCACTGGCCGCCCAGGGATTGTCTATATTCGGTGACCACCAGGACGTGATGGCGGTGCGTACCACCGGCTTCGCCCAGCTCGCCTCCGGCTCGGTGCAGGAAGCGCACGACATGGCGCTGGTCGCGCAGGCCAGCACGCTCGAGGCACGCGTACCCTTCATCCACTTCTTCGATGGATTCCGGACCTCACACGAGGTCAACCGGGTGACCCTGCTGACGACTGACGAGATCCGCGCAATGATCCCGGATGAACAGGTGATCGCACACCGCCGGCGTGGTCTCAATCCGGACCAGCCGTTCATGCGCGGTACCGCCCAGAATCCCGATGTGTATTTTCAGGGCCGCGAGACCGTCAACCCTTACTATGCCGCGACGCCAGACATCGTTGAGGACAAGATGCGGCTGTTCGCCGAACTGACGGGGCGTCACTACCGGCTGTTTGACTACCACGGCGACCCCCGGGCGGAACGGGTCATCATCATCATGGGTTCGGCGGCCGACACGGTGCGTGAGACCGTGGAATATCTGCAGGCCCGCGGCGATGCAGTCGGCATCCTCCGTGTCCATCTCTACCGGCCGTTCTCGGCCAGGCACTTCATCGCCAGTCTCCCGGAGACTGTACGCCGCATTGCCGTACTGGACCGCACCAAGGAGGCCGGTGCCCCGGGCGAACCGCTCTACCTGGATGTACTCGGCACGCTGGCAACGGCAAACGCAAACGGCGAGCTCCCGGGCGGCAACATGCCGCGCGTGATCGGTGGCCGTTACGGCCTGTCCTCCAAGGAGTTCACACCCGCCATGGCCAGGGCCGTATTCGATGAGCTGAACAGTGATAAGCCCCGTAACGGTTTCACCATCGGCATTGATGATGACGTCACCCACACCAGCCTGGCATTCGACCCGGAATTCATCATCGAGCCCGATAACGTGGTACGGGCGCTGTTCTACGGCTTGGGAGCCGATGGCACGGTAGGAGCGAACAAGAACACCATCAAGATCATCGGCGAGGACCCGGCCTTCCATGCCCAGGGCTATTTTGTCTACGATTCCAAGAAATCGGGCTCCCAGACCGTTTCCCATTTGCGCTTCGGCCCGGAACCGATCCGCTCCAGCTACCTGGTCCAGTCCGCCAATTTCATCGGCTGCCATCAGTTCAATTTCCTGGAGCGGACCAACGTCCTCGAGAAAGCGGCACCCGGCGCGACCTTTCTGCTGAACAGCCCTGTCGATTCAGAAGGGATATGGGACCATCTGCCACGGGTTATCCAGCAGACGATAATCGACAAGGGCCTGTCGCTGCATATCATCGACGCCTACAAGGTCGCCCGCGAGAGCGGTATGGGCAACCGTATCAACACGGTAATGCAGACCTGTTTCTTCGCCCTGTCCGGAGTGCTCCCGAAAGACGCGGCCATTGCCAAGATCAAGACCGCCATCGAGAAGACCTACGGCAAGAAAGGCGATGAGGTGGTGCGCAGGAATTTCGATGCGGTCGACAACACGCTGGCCAACCTCTACGAGGTCGAGGTCCCGGACCGGGTTAGCAGCAGCCTGGACCTGCTCCCAGCCGTCCCGCCTGCAGCACCCGCCTTTGTACGTGATGTCACAGCGATGATGATGTCCGGCCGCGGGGATGAACTGCCGGTGAGTGCACTGCCCGTCGATGGCACCTACCCCACCGGGACGACCCGTTGGGAGAAACGCAACATCTCGATGTTTGTTCCGGTATGGGAACCGGACATCTGTATCCAGTGCGGCAACTGCAGCCTGGTCTGCCCGCACAGCGTGATCCGCGCCAAGTTCTACGACAAGTCGCAGCTGGAATCAGCACCCGGGGGCTTCAAGTCAGCGGCCATCAACGCCCGCGGCCTGCCCGACGTACGTTACACCCTGCAGGTCTACCTGGAGGACTGTACCGGCTGCGGACTGTGTGTGGGGGTCTGTCCCGCCAAAAGCAGCAAGGAGCCAGGCCGGCGAGCGATCAATATGCAACCGAAGGAACCGGTACTGGCCGGCGAGCGCGATAGCATCGACTTTTTCGATTCACTGACCTACGTGGACCGCAGCCGGGTGGACTTCTCCACGGTGCGGGGTGTGCAGTACCTGGAACCCTTGTTCGAGTTCCCGGGTTCCTGTGCAGGCTGCGGTGAGACCCCCTACGTCAAGCTGCTCTCGCAGCTGTTCGGGGACCGCCTGATCGTGGCCAATGCCACCGGCTGTTCCTCCATCTACGGCGGCAACCTGCCCACCACCCCCTGGAGCCAGAATGCAGAAGGCCGGGGGCCGGCCTGGTCCAACTCGTTATTTGAGGACAACGCGGAGTTCGGTCTGGGCTTCCGCCTCACCACCGACAAGCAGCTGGCCATGGCCGAGCGCCTGCTCAAGGACCTGATGCCGCAGCTGGGTGAGGGACTTGTCGACCAGATCCTGATGGCGCCACAGGTCACCGACTCCGAGTTCCAGGCCCAGCGCGTACGCGTGGCGGAGCTGCAGCGCATGCTGCAACAGCTGGATTCGGACCAGGCCAGGCACCTGCTGTCGGTCTCCGACCATCTGGTGCGACGCAGTATCTGGACAATCGGTGGCGATGGCTGGGCCTACGACATCGGCTCTTCCGGGCTTGATCATGTGCTGTCACTGGGTCGCGATATCAATGTGCTGGTACTCGACACCGAGGTCTACTCCAATACCGGCGGGCAGATGTCCAAGGCCACGCCGCTGGCAGCCGTGGCGAAGTTCGCCACCGGCGGCAAGCGCGTGCCCAAAAAAGACCTGGCACTGCAGGCGATCTCCTACGGGAACGTGTATGTCGCGCGGGTCGCCATGGGTGCCAATCCACAGCAGACCCTGCAGGCCTTCCGCGAGGCCGAGGCCTACTCCGGACCGTCTCTGATCCTGGCCTACAGCCATTGCATTGCACACGGCATCAACATGCAGCATGGGCTGCTGCAGCAGCAGCGCGCCGTTATGAGTGGCTACTGGCCACTGATGCGCTACAACCCCGAGGTGCGCAAGTCGGGTGAAAACCCCTTCGTGCTCGACTCACAGCGGCCACACATACCCTTCCGGGAGTATGCCGATCACGAGCTGCGCTACCGGATGCTCAGCCGCACCAATCCCGCCGAGGCCGACATGCTGATGGAGATGGCCCAGCAGCATGTCAACCAGACCTGGCGACAGTATGAGCGTGCCGGCTATCAGGGGAAGGAACGCCGGGGTCCAGGCGACAAGCACCCTGATAGCGGACGTATCGCCACCTGAATTATTGCTACCGCAGGAGACTACGCCATGGACCTTCGGACCACCTACATGGGTATAGAGCTCAAGCATCCCATTGTTGCATCCGCATCCCCCTTGTCGGAGAAGCTGGATAACATCAAGCGCATGGAGGATGCCGGTGCCGCCGCTGTGGTGATGTTCTCCCTGTTCGAGGAACAGATCAAACACGAGATCGCCGCCATCGAGCATCTGATCACATCGGGCGCCGAGAGCTATGCCGAATCGCTGAGCTATTTTCCGGATTTCGCCGACTACGAGACCGGGCCGGACGAATACCTCAACCTGTTGCGCAAGGCCACGGAGGCGGTCGACATCCCTGTAATCGGCAGCCTCAATGGCATCACCAACGAGGGCTGGGTGAATACGGCGCGCATGATGCAGGACGCGGGTGCAAGCGCCATCGAGCTCAACACCTTTTATATTCCCGCACATCTCTACATGACTGGCCGCGAGGTGGAACAGCGCTACATCGATGTGCTCAAGGCCGTCAAGGAATCGGTGACCATCCCGGTCGCCCTCAAACTGAGCCCCTTCTTCAGCGCCATCGGCAACATGGCACGCCAGTTCGACGAGGCTGGGGCCGATGCACTGGTGCTGTTCAATCGCTTCTACCAGCCGGACTTCGACCTCGACAGGATGGAGGTGGTCCCGGACCTCGAGCTCAGCACACCCTCCGAGATCCGACTTCCGCTGCTCTGGATTGCCGTGCTTTACGGTCGCATCAATGCCTCGATCGCGGCCACCCGCGGCGTGCACAGCCCCGTGGAAGTCATCAAATACCTGTTGGCCGGTGCCGACGTTGTCATGACCACCTCGGGCCTGCTCAGGTATGGGATCGGCTTCCTCACCACACTGGTTGACGGCCTGCAGGCCTGGATGGAGGAAAAACAATACAGCTCGGTGGCCCAGATGCGCGGCTCCATGAGTCAGGCCAACTGCCTTGACCCCAGCGCCTTCGAACGCGCCAACTATATCAAGATCCTCGAGAGTTACGCGCCCGACTATGAGTAAAGAAGCGGTGACCACGCCTGGCCACAATCTTTTACAATCCTGCCCCTGCCACTTCGGCTAATTCCGATCGCACCACCCTGCCAGCCGTGCCGGCCGCGGCAACCCCTCTCCACAGCCCCGCCACTGCGATAAACAACTGTTTACAACCCTGTAATGACTGACATGGGCGGATGTAAACACCCGCCCGCCCCGTGTCCGGCTCACGCGCACCCGCACAGCCTTGCTGGTGGACTTGCTGATGCAGACACAGCGATTTTCATCGTCGCCGACTCATCTATAATGAAGTGCAGTTCAGGTAGGAGGCAAACAGCATGCGTTGGAGAAAGGGGCGCAGAAGTTCCAATATCGAGGACCGGCGCGGCACACGTCTTGCTGGCCCGATTGCTTTCAAGGGCGGGGTCGGCACCATCGCGCTGATCCTGGTGGCCAGCTACTTTCTCGGCATCAATCCACTGGAGATTCTGCAGATGCAGACCGGCAGCGGGCCCGCTGTCAGCCAGTCGGACTGGAAGCCGACAGCGGCGGAACAACAGGCGGCTGATTTTGTCTCCGTGGTGCTGGCGGACACCGAGGACACCTGGGACGCCATCTTTGAACAGGCCGGGCAGACCTACGTCGAACCGACCCTGGTCCTGTTCAGCGGGTCGGTGAGCTCCGCCTGCGGCATGGCCAGCGCCGCGATGGGACCGTTCTATTGTCCGGCCGATCAGAAGGTCTATATCGACCTCTCGTTCTTCGATGACCTCAAGCGTCGTCACGGCGCCCCCGGTGATTTTGCACAGGCCTATGTCATTGCGCATGAGATCGGCCACCATGTGCAGAATCTGCTGGGGATCAGCAAGCAGGTGAGATCGGCGCAGCGCGGCCTGGGCAAGACACAGGCCAACGCCCTTTCGGTCAATCAGGAACTGCAGGCCGACTGCTTTGCGGGGCTGTGGGGCAACCATGCGAATCGCAGCCGCCAGGTGCTGGAACAGGGTGATATCGAGGAGGCCCTGGGTGCGGCCAGTGCTATCGGTGATGACCGCCTGCAGCGCCAGGCTCAGGGCTATGTGGTGCCGGAGTCCTTCACCCATGGCAGCTCAGAGCAACGGGTCGAATGGTTCAAGCGCGGTATCCTGAGTGGTGACATCAACAGCTGCGACACCTTCGGGACCAGTTAGGCCCTGCAGCTTCAATCTGCGCCGAACGCCGAGTTTATGCTATCCAGCTGGCCTGGCAACCGCCGGTCACGGCGATCTGCCTTAGGATTCGGCCTGCCTGGTCAGGATGTATTCGGCGTAGGCATCGCGCCCTTCATCAAAGGCGGTGATCATCACGCCGATTTGATAATTGTCGTCCCCTTCTGAACGGGCATAGACCGTCTGGCAGCGGACTGTGACGCCGGTCGGACGGACCGTATCATCTGACATTACAAACGCCAGCTGTAATGGCGTCGGTGCATGCTGGTCCAGCCGCTCGAGTCCGGGCAACAGGGTCTGAATCATCAGCAGATCGCCCTCCAGGCGCAGGCCGGACAGCGAGATGTTGGTAATCACTGCATCCACACCCACACCACTGGCAGAGCATGCCCGGGCCGGAATGCGGGTATCAAACCGGGGGTGCCTGCGCAGGTCGACGAGGTAGGTGGACTCAACCCGCCGGCGGTGCGGGGTGCTCAGCGGCTCCATTGAGTAATCACTATATTTATCAGATTGATATGGTTTGCTAGCCACTTTATGCATCCTTGAAATCACGGTCCGCTACCGAACCATCCGGTAGTGATAAATTGTTGATCTAACACCTGATATCTCGGCATTGATGGCTGTGACTTTAACCGGCCTTGGGCCCACTGGGGCTCTGCCATGCCGGATGAGGACAGCCCGGGAGCAGTCCTAACGGGACAAAACGACAGCCGATTCCTCCGAGTCCAGATAGTCCGCCAACACCTGCAGAGTCGCGGCAAGGCACTCCCCGGAAATAACGGTGCCATGCTGGTTTGAAATATTCGGGTCTGACTGGATGAAGATCCTCTTATCCGACGTGCGTGTGACGAAGCCGTAGAAGCGGTAATCGGTCTCGTGGCTGACCGGGTCCCGGTGATCGAGTAGCAACTTGCTGGCCCTGAGCCCAAAGATCGCCTTGAGCAGCAGGCGATGCACAAAAGGCAGTCGGTCATGGCGATTATCCACTATCGCTCGCGACATGTGTGCCAGCCGGCACAGTTCCTTATAACGCGACTGCAGCGTGTCCACGAAGTCGTGCAGGTCGTGGACCGTAATCGCGAAGCCGTAGCTGTTGTAACTGATCCTGCTCTTGTAGATGGACTTCAGCCACAGAACCAGCTGAGCGTCTTTTTGATAAAGGTCAACGGCAATGGCTTCGCTGAAAAAACGGCCTTGCTGTTCGTAGACCACACCCCATTCCCTGACCGGTTCCCCCAGGAAGACGTCGGCCAGCTGCTGGGCTGCACCCTTGTACAGCTTTTGGAGAAACGCCATCATGATGGGCTCATTAACGGCTGCGATGATTCACGATTTAGCTAAATCCGTCCTGCATTCATAGCAACCACCCCCCGGACAACGTCATTCCAGCTAGCGCTGGCTAGTGCAGCCTCCTGAATTTACACCCGGTGGCCAACCACCGGTCCCTGCCCTGCAAAATTTGCGTAAAATACGGCCGAAAGCTACGAATTATTTGTTTCGGAAACACTCCGCGGGATGACACGATAGCCATGCCAGAATCCATACTTGCTTTCATGGAACGTTACCAGATCACTGAACAGCACCTGTGGCTTACGCTGATTACTGGCGCCGTTCTCGTAGTGCTGTTATTCCTGTCCCGCAAACCCCTGCGCAACTGGCACCAGGAACATCAGATCAGACGGGCCCTGAAGCGGCTCGGCGTGAGTGGACTGCACAATATCAGACTGCCCGATGGTCTGGGCGGCGAGGTCATAATTGACAATCTGCTGCTGGCGACGGACGCAATCCTGGTTGTCGATGTGAAGCGATTTGACGGGATGATCTTCGGCAGCGACAAGACTGACATCTGGACCCAGGTAATCAACAAACGCAGCTACAGGTTTCCCAATCCGGATCAACATCTGCAGATCCAAATCGGTGCAGTCAGGACCCTCCTGCCCCAGGTGCCGATCAGGGGCCTGCATCTGTTCACCCACAATGCCAGGTTCCCCAAGGGCAAACCACCCAGTGTGCTGCTGCTGGATGACGTCCACAGGCAGCCCCGTCGACCCAAACTGAAGGATATTCCCGGGAACCTGCGGTCGGCCTGGGAGGAACTCTGCACGTCACTGCCATGAACCCGTGCCCCGGACAACAGGCATAGTCCGGTGGGGCAGCCCGATGTACTCAGACGCAGAATCCTGCTGACTGCAGCACTGCTGGTATTTATCCTGCTATGGGCATACGAAACCGACAGTCTGTTCGAACCCGAGGCACCCGGCACACTTTCCTGCTCGGCATACAAGGCAAACATAAATAACCTGTATAAACTAATTCCAAACGACATGACTCCCGAAGCACGCTGCCTGCTGACACCGCATCGCTGCGGCCCGACAGGACTGCTGTTCAATCCGCCCGGCATGCAGACCTACTATTACCGGTCGCAGTGCTACCATGATCTCGCAATCGCATCACTGAACGAGGCGCACTGTAGGTCTGTCATAGAGCGGAAGTCCCTGCTTTTCGACGGTTCCCGATATTCACAGCACGCCTGCCTGGCGAGGGTCCGGCAGATCCGCGCCGACCAGGCCGCGCCCCGGGTTGACCCGGACAGGGTTGCCCGGATCGAAACCCTCACGGCGAGCTTCGAGCAGGACAGGGAGCTTGCCATCACCATAAGCCTTACCCCGGAGAAACCCGTCTACGGGGCCTATGCACTGACGACCACCGCACAGCTGGACGGGGGCAGTACAGAAAACGCACAGATCCCGCAGGTAACGCTGGCACTGAATGCCAGCCACCCTGCCATCACTCGAGACCGGCGTTATGCACGGCTGCTTCCCATTGGCGATGAGGTGTTACAACTGACACCGGAGCACGGCAAACCGGCCACACTGACCTACGGGGCCGATACCGCACAACTCGTAAATTACCTGAAGCGTACCGGTGGGGACCGCTTCACATTGAGCGTCAGGCTGCAGTTCCTGGAAAGCGCCGCCGGGGCATTGGCTGACCCTGCCCTGCCCAGGGATGCCTACATCAGTGAACAAATCATGCACTTCAGGACACAGGAAGCAGCACCTCGGCAGCACGATAGCTGACTCAGCCGTCGCGGGCAGGGTTCAGGTGCTGCAGGTCATCAAGGGCCGGTCCACTCAAGCGCCATGCCTGGGCGAAACCACGCACGTAGGTCCCGCTCACCGGTGTCAGGCAGATCAGTTGAAAGTCAGGCAGATTCTGCAGTGTCTCCATGATGTTCCCGAAGCGCCGTCCAAATACTCGCATGATGTCATTGAAACGCTGGCTGTCCCGTTCTATCCGGGTAGCCTGGCACTGGTAACTCAAGCGTTCACGTGCGAATGCATTGGGTGCTGATTGCTCATCCTGTATCAATAGCACCCCGGCCTGCGGGTTCGACTCGAGGTTCGAGGTATGCCGCGACAGTGCGCTGACATAGATATAGAACTCGCCGGCATCCCCCGCGACCATTGGCATGGCGCTGGCTTCAGGTACACCCGTGGGTGAGACAGTTGCAAGAAAGAGATTGTTGAAGCCGGCCCGAAAAGCCTGCATCTCGGCGCGTAGACGACTGAGTGAAGTACTGTCCTTGCTCATGTATCCTCCGTCCTGCCGGGATGTCATACTGACTTGCGATACTGGCACAAGCCGCGATCCCATACAAAATCCGCACCCTGTGTCCCCGATCCTGCCCTTCAGAGTCCCGGCGTGCCTTCGTAGCCGTGGAGCCGGATTGCGTTTAAACTTGCCGCCATGAAGGAAACCCTGAAAGATGCCGTTCACCGCCAGCGGCTCATGCTAGCGGATATACTGTCCACACCGCTGGCTGATCTGGCCGGGAAGTGTGCGGCCGTGTGGGGTCAGCGCGAGCAGCTCGACATCGTAATGACCGACGGGTTCCGCAGCGTACCGCACTGCCTGTTCCTGTATGCACTCGATAGCAGTGGTGTCCAGATCAGTGACAACGTCAGCGGCACCGGGCTGCTGCCCGAACACTACGGCCGCGACCGCTCGCGGCGTCCCTACATGCGCGAGACCGTCCCCTCCTGGGGCTTCCTGCTGTCCGATGCCTACCTCAGCCTGCGCAGCAACCGGCCCTCGTTGACGGCCCTCCAGGTGGTCCGTCGGGGAGATGAAATACTTGGCTTCCTGGCGGCCGATTTCGACCTGCGCGACCTGCCGGTGACGGCCGAACGCTATGAGGAATCGAGCGACTGGCGCCAGGTCAAGGGTGATCCGGCCATCCGCGGCACGGTCTTCCAGCAATGCCGCGTCGACAGCCTGATGGACCGCAATATAGAGCCGGCCATGGCCATCCTCGAGGAGCTGCTAACCGAGCGTGGCATGTTCCAGAGTGTGATCCACTTCTCCAGCAGTCGCACCACCATCTGGCTGCTGGATGATCCGTTTCGTTACCGCATCCTCGACCACGAAGCACTCAGTGACCCGGATGTCTGCATGCTCTATCCACGCAGGCCCTACCCCGGGGACGCGCTCATCCCCCAGGACCGGATCGATCCCATCCTGAATGGCATGCGCCAGCTGCGGCTGGCGGACGAGACGCTCTACCTGCGCTCGGCCTCGATCAATATCTTCAACGGAATGATCAGCCTGACCTTCTCCTGCGACGGCACGCACTACATGTCGTGGCAGGAGTTCCTCGACAAGGATATGTCATTCTGGGTGGGCTGTGCGGCCTAGCGGGCAGATCCGCTCAGGTCATATCAGTCAGCCTAACCTTCCTCATAGCGTGAGGTATTGAATCGCCTGCTGAATATTTTATAAATCTCGGCCAGTGTACGTGGCTGGCTGTCGCGCTTGCGAAAGATGCTCAGGTTGCGGCTTGCTGCGCTCGGGAAAACATCACGTGCGATCCTGTCGGGATCCTCTTGGAGCGCCTTCAGGAACGAAATTGCACCTGATGCCCCCAGGAAGTGAGTCAGGTAAAGTTCAGTGCGGCCTGGTTTCCGGTCGAGCGAGTACAACAACCTCTGCATGTTCTGCTTGACGTACTCCGCTGCCAGCAGTGCAGCAATTCTGGGGTTGTGCCGCAGCTCGAGCACATGCCGGTGTACGGCCGGGTCACGGATGACAGGCCGGGTTTTTCCTTTGCTGTTGACCACCTCTTCAACCTGGGAGGCATACATCCCAATGCCGTACTTGTCCCCGTATTTCCGGATGACTTCCAGCCAGGTATCTTTTTTGAACTGATAAAGTCCGGCAGCCGAAGAGGTCTGCGACAGAGACAAAGGGTTAAAGCTGCTCTCTACAGCGGCAAGTTCCATGAGAAAGGAAAAGTCCATATCGGTGTGCATGCTGCCCAGGCGGATTGCAGCCAGTACTCCGCTGTCAACCTGGTAGGTCTTTTCATCCTCCCGGGCTGCGTCAGCGAACCTTTTGATAACGGGTGTCAGTTGATCAGCGCCGGGCGCATCATCCATACCCGCCAACGGCAGGTACAACAACTTGAACTCCTCAAGCGCCTTTTCTGTCTCTCTGCCCTTGAGCCCGTCCGCATGCTGCTGGCCGAGGTTAAAGCCCAGCACCATCAGGTCGGCCTGTTGTTCCTTGACCTGCGGGTCAAACACCAGCTCCCCGGTGGTCCCCGCTACCTGAGTATCTTCCATCAGCAACAGCGGACCCCACTTGTCGTTGGCAGACCGCCTGCCCGGCTTGATCACGACAGGGGCAGCAAGCGGCTCGCTCACCGGGGTCTCCTCGCTTTCATCCTCCTTCAAGGTCACGGCATCAGACACGCCGGCTTGTGCAGTCTCCCTGTTCAGCGCCTCTATGAGGCCCGTCAGGATCTCGTTCTGCTCGTTGAACGACTGCTCCATGGATACCTGCATATCCCGGATGCCCAGATTGAGATCTGCAAGTTCAGCGAGTTCGCCACCGTCCTCCTGGAACCCCCGCATCGTTACGACACCCACCAGGGTAGCGCACAGAAACAGCAAGCTGGCAACGGCCACAATCTGGAATAACGGCCGTGGCGACCTGGCGGTCACAGCCTGCATGGCCTCCAGCAGCTGCCGGCCCACGTCGTTGAATGCCCTGGCCTGATCTGACTGCAGCGACAGCAGGTTCTGCTGCTCGGCCTGCAACAGGGTAAAGGTTTCACGGGTCATGTCCAGGCTGGTTTCATGCTGCCGGCGCTCCTGCTCCAGCTTGCTTTCCAGCGTCACCAGCTTCTGTTCGGTGCTGGCCTGGCGCTGCGTGGCCTGTTGCAGCGACTCTTCCAGCAGCCGCGCCTGGCTTTGTTCCTGTTCGAGGCTGTGTTCCAGCGACCTGAGCTGCTGTTCAGTACTTGCCTGGCGTTGCCCGGCCTGTTCAAGGGAGGCCTCCAGCAGCTGTACCTGGTGGCGTGCCGCACTGTGCTCGAATTGAACGCTGCCTAGCTGCTGGCGCAGCTCGGCGATCTGTTGAGTGTCTTTGCTGAGGGTGTCCTGGAGTTCAGCGCGCACGTCCTGCAGTTCTGCCGACAGGGCCTGGCTTTCGACCCGTGCAGCGGACAGTTCGCGTTCCAGCGCGGCTTTCCTTGGGAAGACATGCTGTTTTATTGTTTGTAATGTGTGTTGCCAGTCCATCGGTGTTCTGAGGCACTTATTGTTGTTGTTGAATGATTGTTATTCTTCCGCCCCGTATTATACTGCCATTTCCTGCCACAGTGCGAACCTCCCTGCCCGGCACCCGCTGCCGCACGCTATCCCGTTTGTATAATTGTGAAAATACGGGGCATCGTCCATCGGACCAAGGTCGCAGACACATCCACCGCAGCCCGGGAAGATGCCTGTTTTTCCTTTTAAAAACATAATTTAATTGTGGTCTGTCGGCAATTTTGATACTGATTCATTATGACCTGAAGGAATCCGGCCCGTTTGCATTCACGGAGGTGTTGCATGCCCAATCCAGTGCTGCCAATCCGCGACAGGACCGATGCATCTGCTGCGGTTGATTTCATCCTCGACAAGCTGGCCGCCTATGACACCCGCCTGCTGGACTGGGTTCGTGTCTACCCCATGACCGAGGAACAACACAAACCCAGGATCGCGGATGACTATCCACCGGTTACCCTGAGCGTCTGCTGGCCCCCGCGGGAACGCTACCTCGATGCCGGGCCACCAATGTCGGAACACAAGTACCGGATCAAGGTGAATGTTTGGCAGGGAACGGATTATCCGGCCCTGGAACGCGACTGGGGTCGGGTGCCGGCACGTCCCCTGCGGCGTCGACGCGGCACGAACCAACGCTACACTACCCGGGGGATGTGCGAGTGGAGTTACCCGGACAGGCTGTCGGCAACCGTGCATGCCCTGGCACGGGCGATCTTTCTGTTTCTTGCCGATACCCGGCAGACCGATCAGCAGCCCAGCAATAGCAATGCCAGCGCCTGGGGACACCGCTGGGTCGTTGAATGGCTGTACGCACATGGTCAGCAATCAGCCGCCGAGGCGCTGGCCGCACAGCTGGTACAGTGGTACCTGATCCAGAGCAAGGGCACCTAATCCGAATGCCGGCAATGCCCGACGGTGCGCTTCCAGAAACGACAGGCAGAACAATAATGCGATGCTGAGCAGGTACTGGATAATTGCCCTTGGTGGCGTACTGGCTTTGATTGTCGTGCCGTTGTTACTCGACAGTGAAGAGGAGAAGATCCTCGATCAGCTCGAGCGGATCCGCGACCTGGCAGAAATCACCTCCCCGGAGAACGGCATCCAGCAACTCACCAGAACCCGTAAGATTGCCCGGCAATTCAACAATCACACGGTCTTTGACCTGAGCAATGCCGGCTATGGCATCACCGAAATCTCCAGCCGCCAGGAACTGGAGCAAAAGATTCTCAGCGCTCGCAACAGGATCACCGCCCTGGAACTCAGCCTGGCCGAACCCCGGGTGGACATCGAGGGTGACACGGCCAGGGCCAGGATCAGGGGTACCGCACGGGGATCAATCAGGGGTGAACAGGACCAGTTCCTCGATATTCACACCGTCGAGGTGCTGCTCACTAAAGCAGACGGCACCTGGCTGGTCAGCGGCGCCCGGCACCTGCGTGACGAACGCCAACCGTAACGGACCTTGTGTGTAGATATCCGCGCTGCTGCTCCGTTAGCATCCACCGGCATAACGCACCTCATCACGCCGGAATACCGTATTGGCGTCGTCGGCCTCGCCAGCCACACTGCTGCTACCCGGCAGGGTAACCCGGCTGTGTGCACAGTCATATCGACTAAATTATCATAATTAACAATGTGATATATCAGCGATCATGGGGCCCACAGGATCCTGTGAAGCGCACATCTTGACATGTACACAACATATGCAATACTTATACAACTTCTAGCACATGGATGGTGACTCATTCAGATGGCGCAGCGCGCCCAGGGAGGCAACGATGCAACGTACCAAGCTGGCAAGCGGAGATTGTTTCATTCAGTGGCAATCTGCGGATGCCCGGCACACCGACAGGCAGTTTTTCAGCAAAATCGACTTCTGGCGCGACATCCTGCCAGGCGGCCTTGGCGAGCAACTACTGGACAACGGGCCCGGTATCAATGCAGAAGTCGATGTAGCCCCTGGTGAACAGATTCCGCACGTGGATGCACGGGCGGTTCACTCTGTTCGGAAACAGGAAGTGAGCGCCGCGTTCAGCGTGCGCCATCTGACCGAGCCCTGTGAAGGCCGCTTCTATCCGCGCGGCCTGCTGGCGGGTTGCCTTGGTATCAGTGACATTTTCAGGCAAGACCCCCACCCCTTCCGGGTCAGCCGCATCGAAGACGAAGACATCAAGGTCGACCTCAATCACCCGCTGGCCGGCTATCCCCTCAAGGTGGGCGCCAGGATCGATCGCTTCCTGGGAACACGGGAAGAGCGCGGTGGTCACTGCAACGACATTGTTGCCGACATCGCTGAGATGGGCCCCGGTATGCAGTGCCGTCGGGACAACACTGCGGTGAGCTTTATCCACCCGCATGCCTTCGACCGTATAGATGACACCGATGATGCCGAGTTCTACCAGCCATCACGCCTGGTACACCATATCGATTCGAAGGCACGCGCCATTATCAACGGGATCTATCAAGGCTTCATCAAACCGGACATGCGGATCCTTGACCTGATGAGCAGCTGGGTGTCGCACCTGGATGGCGTGCCTGAATCTGCAGAAGTGACCGGGCTGGGCATGAACACAACGGAACTTGCCGCCAACCCCCGACTGGCCAGTTATCAGTTGCATGACTTAAACAAAACTCCCTCCCTGCCCTATACTGATGCCAGCTTTGACACCGTCATTTGCAGCGTTTCCGTTGAATACCTGATTCGGCCTTTTGAAATATTCACAGAGGTCGGGCGCATACTCAAACCCGGCGGCCATTTCATCGTCACCTTCTCTGATCGCTGGTTCCCGCCAAAGGTTATCCAGTTATGGACCGAACTGCATCCCTTCGAACGCATGGGTCTGGTTCTGGAATATTTTCGGCAAAGCGGTCAATTCTGCGACCTGTCCACCGAGTCCTACCGGGGCTGGGCACGTCCAGATGATGACAAGTATTACCCGCAGCGTCTGTTAGCGGATCCGGTCTACGCGGTGTGGGGGAGACGCAAGTCACCCGATTGACGAACAACTCCAGCCAGGATAATGACTATATGAACAGCCTACTGCTTGTCGCCCACGGAAGTCGCCGGGAAACATCCAATGACGAGATCAGGTCTCTGACCACAGAACTGCAGCGCGTGGCAGGGAACGCTTTTGCCAGTGTATCCTGCGCGTTTCTCGAACTGGCCGATCCTTCGATACCGGATGGTATCAGGCAATGCATAGAGCGTGGTGCAACCTGTGTCACTGTCTTTCCCTATTTTCTGTCCGCCGGTCGTCATGTCGCCTCAGACATACCGGCCGAGGTCAGCGAGATCTCAAACGAATATCCGGACATTGAAATCACGATTGCGCCCTATCTTGGCGCTGCCAGCTCCATGAGTGAACTGATCCTGCAACAGGCAGGATTATCCCTGATACATAGAGGAGAATCTTTATGCGAGTCCAGACCACTGACCCGATCAACGGCAAGGATGTAACTGTCACCGAACACGCGCCCTTCGTTATCGAAGGCGACGGTGATGATGCCCTGAAGATCTACTTCGATTCGGTTGAAAACCGGCGGCTCTACCTGGAGATCGAAACCGAACAGCTGGGAGGGCACAGCGTTGACATCTTCAACCAGACCACGGGCACCGGCAGGGAAATGTAGCAACAACGGCAGTACCGGCCCCGGAGTGGAGAGAGCCATGCGAGTAACGACACGCGACCCCATGACAGGCAATGATGTAGCAGATCGTGACACGGCACCCTTTGTGATTGAGGGCAGCGGGAAAAATGCACTCAAGATCCATTTTGAGTCCGAGCAAAGCCGGCGGGAATTCCTCAAGATCCAGCCCCGGAGGCCCGAGGCCTGTTCCCTTGACCTGTACAAGGGCTTCGAGGATGACGAGACCATCCTCTGGGATTGAATCAGACACCGACCTGCGTTGTTAAACGGTGGCGCTGCATCTGTCATTCAATATTTGTACAATTCAGCCGGCCCTGAAGCAGATCGGTGAGACCCTCGCCGCTGCTGCCTAGCTACAATAGCGACGAACCAGTGACATAAGCCGCAAGCGGGACCAACGGTTCAAACCGCCCGCTTGGCCAACCTACTTCAGCAAGGGGTGGTCCTTCGGCAGCTGTCTGGCGATCCACATGGCAAGTCTGTGCCGCATCGATTTCTGCGAAACCTGTTCTTCGGGCATCGGCTGAATCACCTTGTCGTGGACCAGCAACCGGTAGATGTACTCGATTTTCTCTTTTGCAGAATCGGTCGGCTCGAACTTGACCACACCTCGCTCCTCGCCGTATTTCACACCGGCCCGGATCGCTTCCTTGACCAGCTCCGCTTCGTGCTTGAGTTTTTTCATAGCTCAACCATAAGAGGGATGGGACAAATTGACAAGTGACGCATCGCGACCACCCGACTTCACACACCGGTTGACCGTGGTTTGTAATTCCTGGCCAGGAATATTCCGTAATAAATATACAGACTTGGAATTTGGTGTGTTAACCGCCAACCGCGCCCGGCCACAGCTGCAGACCCAGGCGCATGAAGTTGGCTGCCAGCATCAGGTTACCGACCAGAAGCACCACGGCCAATTTTTCAACACCCTGCTTCAACAGGTCACGAATACAGATACCGGCGGCGACAGCGGTGACCAGGAAACCGAACTCGGACATCAGCAAGCCGGTCAGCAGGGGCAGCTTGTGGACGCCTGCGCCGCCGGGTGCAGCGTAGCGCATCAGTACGAGGCTGAGTATCAGACCAAGGCACAGCGCCAGCCAGGGATAAGATCGTTTCATAATTAAGATGCCCTGTATCATTTCAGACCAGGATGATAACAGGCAGACACCCTGATCAGCTGCCGCCCTTTTCGGAAACCGGCAATTGTTCCGTTCCTGTTGAAGCAAAAAGCCGCTCGGCATTGCCATAGGCGATCCCGGCTGCGATGTCGGCTGGCAGCTGGCGCAGCCAGCGGCGTGCTGCTATTGCCAGCTCAGTCAGTTCCACCCAGCGGCCGGGGGTATAGGTGTCCATGCCAACCAGGCAACGTTGCGGGTAATCGGCAAACAAAGCTTCCCATTCGGGTGTCAGCTCCCCGTCCCGGGTGATGCCCTCCCGGAACGACAGTTCCAGATAGAGTTGGCCATGTCCCTCGAGCAGGTATAGTAAGGCCGAAACCGGCACATCGAAGCCCGCATGGGCCCAGATCACCGGGATGTCCGGCGCCTGTTCCAGGATGGCCATTATTCCTGCCCGATCGGTGTGCGCATGCAAGGCCAGCTGATGCTCGCGCGCCAGCTGGATAAGCTCCGCTACGACCGCTGTCCTGGCATCGTCACCAAAGACATGAAACTCGCCGATGCCGCGATAAGGAATGCGTGCCAGGTGTTCGCGCACATACCGGTGCACGTTCTCGTCCCTGAACCAGGTGTAGCGCGCGCTGCGACTGGCATAGGGGCGCAGGAAGGGAATGACACGCCCCGGGGCGAGGCGATAGAGCCTTTCCGCCCCCTCGGCGGGCGTGGCCGAGACCAGTGCGCGGGTAATGCCGGCCTCGGTCAGCTTCTCCAGCACTCGCGCGGGCGGCAGCGCGTCCCAGACATCTGCATTGTAATGAATATGCGCATCAAAGAGGGGGATGTGCTGTTTCTCGGCACTGACTGCTGTCAACGGCAATAACAGGACAATACAGACCCGCATCAGCAATCCGCTCATCCTTGTTAACCTCGCCATCGCAGTCCGCCTCCCCGCTTGTGTCACTGTCTCCCAGGATAAATTCCCGGCTGTACCCCGAAAAAACCTGCCGCAAAAACTCTAGGCAAAAATGAAAAAATAATACCGGGCAGCAGCAGGGTTCAGTCCTTTCTGTCGCGATAGCGTTCGTGGCGCTGTTTGTTGTAACGACGTTCCTCGCGGTCCCGTTTCATATCGTGCTTGTAATGCCTGTTCGGCCTGTATTTCTCACTATGCTGCTTGTGCCTGGAATACGGCTTGTCCGCATCTATCCAGAGTCCGCACTCGATCGCGTCGGCCCAGGCGGTGTTTGGGCAGCAGCTCCCTGACGCGCTTCCAGTGATAACGGTCGCGGTGATAGTAATGCCCGGAGAAAATATGAAAGTAGACGCGCGTGCTTGGATAGTAATGGTAGTGATACGGGTGGTGATAATATTCGGACCGGTAAACTAGTGGCCCATCACGATAGTACGTGCTGCATCCCGCCGTACCGGTTACTAACATGGTGCCCAGGACCACCCACCAGGATAGATCGATCTTGAATCTGTTCATCTGATACCTCTGTTGTACCGGCCAGTCCGTCACACTATCCGCACAGGAACCAGCCCCTCATATATCTATAGCACACCGGCATAGCGCAGACCGATCAGCACCAGCACCACGCATAGAAAGATGCGCAGGCCATTTTCCGGAATGTACTTGCTGAGCGCAGGACCGGTCGCCGAGCCGACGATAACGCCAACCATCAGTATGCCCAGCAGGGCATAGTCCAGCTCGATACCCATGCGCACGTAGTTGCTGATGGAGGTGATGGAATGGATTGCGATCGCCAGTGCCGAGGTCCCCGCGATCACGTACATTGGCAGACGCATCACAATACTCATGAACGGCACCAGCAGGAAGCCCCCACCGACACCCAGCGCAGAGGACAGGACCGCAATACCCATGCCGGTGAAGAACGGCAACCAGGGATTGTAGGTAAACTTCTGTTTGCCGAAGCGGATGATGATCCGGCGCAGGGAGAAGAACACGCATTCCACGCCTACGTCACACAAGCGGCCACCGCTTTTCACATGCAGTTCGAAGGTCTCCGCGGCCCGCATGGTCTTGGTCAGTTCGGTGGTTTCCCTGCTGTGGTGAAACAGCTGCCAGGCCAGCTGCGCAGCAATGAAGAACACCAGCACCGCGAAGACCGGCTTGAAGACCTGCATGTCCGACAGCAGGCTGACGGACAAGCTGCTGCCCAGCAGCGCCCCCAGCACCCCGCCCGCGCCGAGCAGCACGGCCAGGCTGTAGACCACGCGGCACTGGCGCATGTATAACGGTACGGCGATCAGCGGGGTGACCAACGTGAGCGCCTGCGCCATCGGCTTGACCAGGTTCGGATTCTGGATCCCGAACACCGAGATCAGGCCCACCGAGGCCAGGATCCCGCCGGCTGCGCCCACGGTCGAGAACACAAAACCTACCAGTACCCCCCAGCCCAGCAGCAACCAGACGGAAACGACGATGTCGGCAGTCTCAAAATGCATGCTCAGTCCTTGGCTGAGATGGTTTACCGAACCCGCATGGGACTACTTGGCCGCCGGCCTTTCCGAGCTGACGGCATGTCACACCGCCTCGCCGCGCCGCAGGAGCTCCAGCCGCTTCTTGTAGCGTGTCTGCACCAGGTCGGTCAGGACCAGCACCGTGATCACGAAGTAGAAGGTGGTCTTGCTCATCGGCACGATCTCGTCGCCAAACAGCTTAAGGTGTGCCAGATGCCCGCCCTCGGTCAGCAGCATGATGCCTACCACAAGCAGGATGAACAGGCCCAGCACCTCGTACATGCGGTTCTTCTCCAGGAAGGTTGCCACCCGGTCGGACAACCAGATCATCAGGGCACCACCGATGACGATCGCGGTCGCCATTATCCAGTAGACATCACTCAGGGCCATGGCGCTGAGGATGGAGTCGAAGGAAAACACCAGGTTCATGGCCACGATCAGGAAGATCACCTTAACTGTCGAGCCCGGCTTGCGCGCCTCGTGTTCCAGGTTCGGCACGCTCATCATGTGCAGGATCTCCTTGGTGGCTGTGTAGATAATGAAGATGCCACCCAGCAGTACGATCAAGCTGTGGAAGTTGAATTCACTGTTAATCATGTTCGGGATATTGATGCCGAACATCGGGTCCTGGAAAGACTGCACCATCTCCAACACTACAAACAGCAGCGCAATACGCAGGAACACCGCGATGCCGATGCCCAGGCGCCGACCGTGGCCTGCTGGTGCGCCGGTGCACGTTTCGATTCCAGCGAGATATACAGCAGGTTGTCAAATCCCAGCACCGCCTGCAGCAGAACCAGCATGCCCAGGGTTACCAGGTTGTCCAGGCTCTGGATTTCCATCAGTCAGCACCTCTGTATAGGGTAGAAAAAACGTGTGGCGCGAGACTATACCGTAAATCTGCTCGCAGCTCTCCGGCCGGGCCTCGCGACGCAGTAGAACTACGCGGGCGACGGACTGCACTGCTGGTGTCCGGATCAGTTATGTCCTGTTTTAGAAACACCAGGCAACTGCCTGACCGTGTCGGCATCGCGTGCCGCACAGACCTGTTTCGCAAGTGCCTGGACATCACTAAGGCGGACCTGCGCGATGGCCCGCACCAGCCAGGGCAGCAGGTTCGCCTCCACCGAGAACACGCGGAATCCGAGCCCCAGCAGGATGGGTAGAATACCCGGCAGCTGCGGCAACACACCACACAGCTGAACGGCATCCAGCCGCTCTCCTGCGGCCCCGGCGACCTGCGCCAGGAAGCGGTACAGCGGCGGGGCATAGGGATCGAGATAACAGGCGACTTCGGGTCGGTCGCGATCGGCACCGAACAGGCACTGCATCAGGTCGTTGCAGCCGATGCCGACAAAGTCCGCCGTCTCCAACCAGGCACCGATCTCCAGAGCAGCCGCCGGGGTTTCGGCCATGGCGTCGATCGGCATCGGGTGAGACAACCGCTGACGCACATCACCGCACCAGGTCTGGAGCTCTGCGCTGTTTGCCACGTAGGGCAGCAGCACCCGCAGCGCGAACTCCCCGGCAAGTGCATCAATGGCCTCGAGCTGCGCCCGGTAAATACACTGTACCGTTTCCTCCCGGTACAGACGCACGCCCTGACGACCCAGCACCCCGTCCACTGCAACGTCCGTTGGCAACCAGGCCGGACGCTTGTCGGCGGCCACGTCGAACAGGCGGATGGTGACCGGCAGGCCGGATGCCGATTCGCACAGGTCACGGAATGCACGCTGGTAGAACAGTGTATCCGGCACCCGCCCATCGGCGGGTTCGAGGAACTCGGAACGCACCAGGCCGATGGACTCGGCGCCGAACTCGACCGCCCTATCCACTGCACGCCGATTGCGGGCGCTGACGCGCAGGTGAATCCTCTCTCCGTCGGCTGTAGCGCATCCCGCAGCCGATGCGTTCGGTGTCGGTGCCCGGCTGATGCGGATGGTGTCGGAGGTGATCAGGCCAGTCGCGCCATCGAATGCCACTTCCATGCCTTCGTGCAATGCATTGGCCTGATCAGGCGTAATGATGATGGTCGGCACTCCACTACCGAGCAGCGGGATCATCGCATGTGACAACGGTGCCCCGTGGATCACTATAAAACCGGCCGGTGCTGGTTGAAACGGCCCTGCCAGCGGCTGCTCCAGCAGCACGATCCGGCCAGTGGGATTGGCCTGTAGGCCGCGCTGCAGGATTCCGCGGGCGGTTCCCGATACATAGGGCATCCCGGTAAGGTGAACATCAGTCATTGTATTCAAAGCGACTCCGTTGCTCACCCCGACTCCCAATCGGGGCTCATGGCTTCTTTCCGGCCGTTCTGCCCTAGGCCCGCCGCAGAAAGGCCAGCCAGCGCGCGAGGTTGAGCAGGCTGGCCAGCGAACTGGCCACATAGGTAAATGCTGCCGCCCTCAGTACACGGCGCACCGCGGCCTCGTCTCCGGGCTCGATGTAGTTGCCGGCCTTCAGGATCGGCAGCGCCTTGCGGAAGCTGGCATCAAGTTCAACCGGCAGGGTGACCAGGTGCACCAGTGTGGCGCTGGCCATGCTGGCCAGCCCGATGGCGGCCAATACCAGCCCCGAGGCGGGTGCGCGGGTGATGGCCACCGCCACCGGCATCAGGAACATGGCCCCGGCGCCGAGCTGCTGGGTGGTCTGCGCCAGCTTGACCAGCCGGTGGCGCAGCGCGAGCTTCGCTTCGTTGCGCTGGTGCTGGATCGCGTGGCCGACCTCGTGCGCGGCAACCGCCACGGCTGTCAGCGAATTGTGATCGTGGTTGTCGGGACTGAGGCGTACCGTGCGGGTTTCCGGGTCATAGTGATCGCCCTTGTCGGTCTTCTCCACCTGCACGCCCGGCATCTCGAAGCGGTCCAGCAGGTGACGGGCCAGTTCCCCGCCAGTGCCGGGGATGCTTGGCAGCGCGTCCGCATAGCGCCGGAAGGTATAGCGCGCCCACCACTGCGGGCCGAACACCAGCAGCAACAGGAACACGATGATTAACAGGATATGCATGAGCGCTTATACGACCACCGTCTGGCCGGGTTGTTGACCGGAGCATGACCAGGGACATCCCCCCGGAGGAGATAAAAAGGTTTCTTCTTACATAAAATCAACAGGATGAGACAAATAACCACCCCGTGCCATCAGCCGGATCAGGAATGCCGTCCCACTGCCGATAAGCCTCATTATATGGGAGCGACCCCGGATTTTCAGGCCACCAACCGGACGACATCGCCAATGCGGATCATGAAAAAACACCTCCTGATGTGCGGACTCACTGCCAGCCTGCTCGCAGCGGCCAGCAGCGCCGGTGACGCCCCACTGCAGCTGGCCAGTCTCGGTTCCGACACCCGGTCCGGGCAGGCCACAGCGTCCTCTCCCTGGCAGGTGCTGAAACCGCAGAAACTGAAGCTCAAGTCGGCCGCCGCCCTGATCATGGACCGGCACGGCAACGAGGTCTATGCCAAGCAGGCGGATGCCCCCATGCCCATCGCCTCGATTACCAAGTTGATGACAGCCATGGTCATCCTGGATGCGGAGCTGCCGCTTGAGGAGAGGATCACCATTACCCGGGATGACCGCGATCGCATTCGCAACTCGGGATCGCGACTGGGATTCGGCGCCACGCTGACCCGGAAAGAACTGCTGCGGCTGATGCTGATGGCCTCGGAGAACCGCGCGGCCAGCGCCCTCGCCCGCACCTGGCCCGGTGGCAAGCAGGCCTTCGTGAAGACCATGAACCTGAAGGCCTTCTCCCTGGGCATGCATGACAGTCGCTTTGCCGGCCCCTCCGGGCTGCATGCCGGCAATGTCGCGTCGGCCCGCGACCTGGTCAAGCTGGTGCGCGCCGCACTTCAGTACCCGTTGGTCCACGAAGCGACTACCACGCACAGCATCAGCGTTTTTCCCTACAAGAGGCGCGGTCCATTGCACTACCACAATACCAACCGCCTGCTGAGAAACGCGAACTGGGAAATACAACTGAGCAAGACAGGTTATATCAATGAAGCCGGACGCTGCCTGACCATGCAGGCGGAGATCGCCGACCAGCCCCTCACCATCGTCTTGCTGAACTCCTACGGTAAGCTGACCCCCATCGGTGATTCCAACCGCATCCGCAAATGGATCGAGGGCGGACTTGACGGTTAGCTAAATCAGCGGGGTCAAACTCCACAGATTGTCATATATCAGCGTTTCAATTTGGCGATTAACCATTTAACGGGTAGCAACATCGAAACCCGTTGCTGGTAATCACGGTATATCCCTCCGAACTCCCGCACCAGCTTCCTTTCCTCAAGACGGGCACCGATAATAATGTAAACCGAAAACACCGTATTCAGCACAATAACCGAAAGATCCAGTGGCCGTGCCCAGATAAGCAGCAGCAGGGCTAGGTACCAGGGATGCCGTATCACGCTTGAGATCCCGGAGGTATCCAGCTCGCCGGTTTCTGTCATGGCCTGGGTCGATACACCGTCTTTGATCTGGGTCAGGCCCAGAAATCTGCGCGCATCGTACTTGCGTGCGCCCAATACAAACAACAACAGCCCCAACAGGATAAGAACGACCTGGATCACCCGCAGATAACCCTCCCAGTCGAACACCGGCGCGGTCCTTATCGACCACTGGTACAGGATCACAACGGCCAGGCTCACAATGGCGAAGAGATTGAAGAACAGGCGATAGAACCGGTAGTGCCTGCCCAGATGCCGCTCGAGGTATACCGTCACCGTGATCGAGATCAACGCACTGTGCAGGACACACCATCCAACAACCAGCAGCGCCAGGGCAATATGATCTGTGTAGTCAAATGGTTCCATTCGTATCCAGGGAAATTGCTGTGCCGAGGATTAAATCACCCCATCTTTCCAAGTTTAACCCGGCCGCTCCTGTGGTGCAGGCCGTCCCTTCTGCTCCGTGCTACAGTAATCACACAGGGCCGATACAAAGCTTAGGAGTCAGCGCATGAGAGGGCGTTTATTATTTTGGCTCACGCTGTATGCCGTGGCGATGGCCTATGTCGAGGCCGCGCTGGTCGTCCATCTGCGCCACATCTACTATGCAGACAATCCGCTGGCGCTCTTTCCCCTGCACCTGATGTCGCACGCAGACCTTGGCATCGAACTGGCCCGTGAAGCGGCCACCCTCGTCATGATCCTGAGTGTCGCGCTGCTGGCGGCAGACACAACCAGCCGCCGATTTGCCGCCTTTGTCTACGTCTTCGGCGCCTGGGACCTCGGCTACTATGCGTTTCTCAAACTGCTCATCGACTGGCCGCAAACCTGGCTTGAATGGGATGTGCTGTTTCTGATTCCCTGGCCATGGCTGGGACCGTGGCTGGCACCAGCCACTATCGCCCTGTTGTTTGCGGTATGGGGCGCCCGGGCACTCGTGGCGAAAACCGGTCCCCGGTTTACCTGGCGACGCAGCCTGCTTTTCCTGCTCGGCGCCGCACTTGGATTGAGCGCCTTCCTCTGGCCCGGCGCACAGTTGCTGCCCGGAGGCGAGGCCGCCTTCGAGGGCTACCAACCCGCCGGGTTTCCGTGGGCCCTTTATGTTGCGGGCCTGGCCTGTATGACAGTCAGCCTGTTCATGGCTTCACCTGAACAGACAAACCGCTAGCCGTAAACAAAGGGAGCAGACCCGGTTGGTTAACGGGTGCTAGCCGATCCGGATGTTCATGCAGGTGCAAATATCCTCGAGCCGTTGCAACGGAATTGCGATATCAAACTGATCGGCAAGCCGTTGCCGGGCGTCAGCCAGCGACTGTGGTGGCGGTGACATCCGCCCCAGAAACCCCGCGATATCTTCATAGACCGCCCAGGGGTAGATCAACCAGCGCCACTTGATCACCTTTCTGGCGTAATAATCCACAATAAAACTTGTAGTCGTCTTGTGATGCATGACGGCGGTACGAATTTCGCCGGGATGGAACGTCTGCAGATGCTCAATGGCAACATCGAGGGTGTCGCCCGTATCGTTCACATCATCAACCAGCAGCACCCTCTGACCCCGGATATCGGCTTTCAGGGGATAACGGACCACGGCCTGTTCCTGCCGGCTGGCACCGGAGAGGTAATGCTCGATCTTGATACTGGTCAACGCCATGATATCGAGGCAGTCACACAGCAGCCGGGCCGGCACATACCCGCCGCGTCCGATGGCGATGACGATATCGGGATCGTAGCCCGACGCCCTGACCAGTCCCGCCAGACGCCGGCACAGGCGTTGCACCTCCGCCCATGAAATCAACTCGCAGTGAATTTTCTTCGCCATCTGAACGCCATAATACTCTCTGTCAGGCAGGAATAACCCTATTGAAACGCCATATTGCTGCCGGTTCAATCTAATTCAACCGAGCCTGACATCCCTGGTTTCTGAGTCTCTACCGGAACTCATTTAGCAGAGGTGGGTCAGATGGGCAAGGATGAATACCGATATCTCCATTACCAGTCTGCCAAGGCTTGTACTGCTTGCAGGTTTCCTGTTACTGACGGGTAGTGCCAGCGCCGAACCGCTGATTCTCAACAGCGGTGCGACACAGGTCACCTTGCTGGAACTCTACACCTCTCAGGGCTGCAGCAGTTGCCCGCCGGCTGAACGCTGGTTGAATGAGTATGTTGACAGCAAAGATCTGTGGACCAGGACCGTCCCGCTCGCCTTCCATGTCGATTACTGGGACTACATTGGCTGGAAGGATATTTTTGCCACCCCGGAACACGGCGAACGCCAGCGCGACTATGCCCGTTCTGCGAGGGCCAGGACGGTCTATACGCCGGGCTTCTTTGTTAATGGGCGTGAGTGGCGCGGCTGGACCTTCAGGCTGAAACCGCGCGCCAGTAACATGCAGCCGGGGAACCTGTCGGTGACTATCGACGACGACAAGCTCGCGGCCACCTATCCACAAGCCGCACCACTGGAACTCCATATCGCCCTGCTGGGCTTTGAAATCGTCACCCCCATCGAACGCGGTGAAAACCGGAACAGCACCCTCAGGCAGGAATTCGTCGTGCTCGCACACGAGATGCATGACTCGACAAACGGGCACTGGGACGTCCGTCTGCCAAAAGTGACGCACGATCAAGCCGGACGATACGGCGTGGCTGTCTGGGTTAGCGCGTCCGACAAACCGGAACCCCTCCAGGCAACCGGCGGCTGGCTAAACAGAAGGAAACATCAGTATTGAGTTTGTGGCTCAGCCCTTGATGCCGTGCACAACAAGATGCCGGTCACTGATTACCTCTACTGACAGCCCCTCCAATCCCGCCGCGGCGAGTTGCGCCTCGACTTCGCGGGGCTCGAAAGCCGCCAGCAGGGAGTTGTAGAAATCCCGCCGAAGAGTCTCGGATTCTCCTGCTGCATATTCATCCACGAGCCTTCTGGCCTCGGCGGTGCCCGGCGGTCGTAACAGGTCCGCCACGAATATCAGCGTGTCGGCGCCGGCATAACGGGCGATGGTCTCCCACAAGACCCGGGGGTCATGCAGGTGATGCAGCAGGCTGTTGCTGATGATCGCCGCATAGGAGATCCGGGGGATGGCGGCACCGGGTATCAGCCCCTTGATGAAGCTCACGCGATCACCGGTCATGGCCTCGCGTGCCTTGCGTTGATTGGCCAGTTCAATCATGGCCGCAGCACCGTCCACACCGATCACACTGATTGCGGGGAAGCGTACGGCGAACCTGAAGCTGATATCCCCCGGGCCGCAGCCGAGGTCCAGTATGTTACCGGCGAGCTCGACCCCCGGGAAATACGCACCGAATGCCTCCACTATCCGGCTATGGGCCTCGTCGAAATCTGCCTCAGCGTAGGCCATGGCCTGCGAGAGATCGTTCATCAGCTCCGGTTCGGTTACGCGTTGCATATCGGTCTCAAGCAAAATCAACGCCAGGTCGGTTTGGCGCCAGCGTAATCCGACGATACCACTGTCAGGTTACAGCGCTTCGCGCCCAACCCGACCCGCGACTCAACCCCTATCGCGGTCGGGAATTCGCTCCTACAAACAGCTAGACGTGTGCCTATAGGAGCGCCTCGTTTATGCCCGGCGCTTTATCGGGTACAGGCGCGAATATAGGGCGCGGGGCAAGCCGGATAAAGACTACGGCGCCAGCCGCTCGATGAGCCAGCCGCCCTCATCCTCATCGCGGGTAAAGATAAAGCGGTCATGCAGTCGGTTGGTGCGCGCCTGCCAGAACTCGATGGTGGACGGCCGCACCCGGAAACCACCCCAGAAAGCCGGCAGCGGAATCTCGTGCTCGTGCAGCTTTTTCTTCATCTCATCCACCCTGGCGTCCAGCAGCGAGCGCGAGGTGATGACCTGGCTCTGGGGCGAGGCCCAGGCCCCGATCTGGCTGCCACGCGGGCGGGTGGCGAAATACCTGGCCGACTCGGTGAAGGAGACCTTGGCTGCCTCGCCGGTGACCTTGACCTCCCAGCCGAGCGCGAACCAGGGAAATGACAGCGCAACCCGGGAATTGTGCGCGATGTGCCCGGCCTTGCGGCTTTCGTAGTTGGTGAAGAACACGAAGCCCCGCTCATCATAGGTCTTCAGGAGCACGGTGCGCACCCACGGCTGGTCGTTCTCATCGACCGTGGCCAGGCTCATGGCATTGGGTTCGGGAATGCCGGACTCGATCGCCAGCGTGAAGCGTTTTTCGAATTCCTTGTACGGGTCCGGATCCAGCTCTGCCCGCTTGAGGCCAATGGTCATCCCCTGCTCTCTGATTTCTTCTGCTCGTTTTGTCATAGCTCGAATTACGGTGCGTGTGGGGTAATGTTTACCTCATCCCCAGTTGGATTTAGAAACTGTTCTCGTATAAAACCTCGTCCAGCGGCAACTGCCCCGGCCGCGGCCACGGTTCCCGGATGCCCTTGCCGATTGCGATCATGAAGGCGATGTTATGGTCATCGGGCAGATTGATGATCCTTGCTACCGCCTCGTAGTCAAAGCCGTCCATGGGACAGCTCTCATAGCCGAGTTCCTTGGCCATCAGCATGATCGTCTGGCCCGCCAGACCGCATGAACGCATGCCCTCATCGCGCATCACCTGAGGCTTGCCACTGTAATAGTCGGCGATCGCTGGCACCAGGAAGTCCTGCACCTCCTGCGGTGCCTTGCGCCAGTAGCGCTCGGGCGTCTGCGACCAGGCCTGGTTATTGAAGCACAGCACCAGCAGTTCCGAGGCCTCGGTGACCTGGGCCTGGTCCCAGGCCACCGCACGGATCGCCTGACGCTGCCGGGGATCCGTGACCCGCACAAAGCGCCAGTTCTGAATATTGAACGCGGTCGGCGCCAGGATGGCGTATTCCATCAGTTTGTTGAAGGTCTCCTCCGGCATCTTGTGCGCCGGGTCGTACCACTTGATCGCGCGCCGTGCGCGCACTGCCTCGCTGACTTGCATGATTGTCTCCTCATATCGTTGTCAGGGTATCTTTCCCGTTTATACTGGGGAAAACCCCTGACCTGACATCATTTCTGCATGCCTGGTCGTATACTGTTCCAAAGACTTCCTGAACCGCCTCAAAAGGACCCCAACGGAGTGGATATCATCATCTCATATGCGTGGAGCCACTTCTATCGGGCAAAGCCCGAGGTCATCCGCATCCTGCGGCTGTTTGGTGACCCCGCCCCCCACATAGAGAAAACGAACGTCATGGGTATTGCGATTGTGCGCACGAGCCTGGATAACCGCACGGTCATCAAACGCTGCCGGAAGCTGTGGAATGAGAAACCGCTTGAGTCTTTCGAGTTCGCCACCAAGTGGGTGCCCGTCGATCACTGGTGCACTACCGATCTGGATGCAATGAAACGCCTGATTGATGACGAGTTCAGAGACCGGATCGGGGATAACCAGACCTGGGGCATGAAGGTAAACAAGCGCCGCTGGCAGCAATATCACACCAGTGAGATTATTGAACACCTGGCCGCAGACATCGACCGCAAGGTGGACCTGGACAACCCGGACTGCATCATATGGGTTGACATCATCGGCCCGGAGACAGCCATCTCCCTGTTAACCCCGGACGAGATCTTCTCCATCACCCGACCCGTACCATGAGATACTCATGAAGTACTACATCTGGCTGGATGCCGGTGGACGCCTGCTCTCAAAGGCCTGGCGCTACGACGACGAGACCGAACGCATGGTCGCGGAACAACATCCGCCTGTGGCAACCGCGATATTACGCGCCGGCACCCGGGAGCAGCTCATCGAACGCTTCGGTTTGCGCGAACAGGACTTCGCCGACTAATATGCTGTCAGTCCTGTCATCACCCGAGTGCACCAACTGATTCATGCCGACATCGATGAAAGCCCTGGTCAAACAGCGAGCGGAACCCGGCATCTGGCTGGAGTCAGTCCCGGTCCCCACTGCCTCGACCAACGAGGTCCTGGTGAGGATCCACAAGACCGGCGTGTGCGGCACCGACCTGCACATCTACAACTGGGACGACTGGGCGCAACGCAACATCGAGGTACCGCGCATCATCGGCCATGAATTCGTCGGTGAAATCGCCGCCATCGGGCCCGGCGTCAGAGGCTTCGAGATTGGCGATGTCGTCACCGCCGAGGGCCACATCACCTGCGGCATCTGCCGCAACTGCCGGGCCGGAAAACGCCACCTGTGCCACCAGGCAATCGGCATCGGCGGCGGCCGTGACGGTGCCTTCGCGGAATATCTGGTCGTACCCGCCAGCAATCTGTGGAAGGTTCATCCAGACATCCCGGCGGAGATCGCCGCCATCATGGACCCGTTCGGCAATGCGGCTCACACAGCGTTATCCTTCGACCTGATCGGCGAGGACGTACTGATTACCGGTGCCGGCCCTATCGGCATCATGGCTGCCGCGATCTGCCGCTTCGCCGGCGCCCGCCACGTGGTAATCACCGATGTGAACGACTATCGCCTGGAACTGGCAGAAAAGCTGGCCGCCTGTCGCAGCGTGAATGCCAGCCGCGAGTCCCTTGATGACGTGGTGCGCGAGCTGAAGATGTCGAACGGCTTCGATGTCGGCCTGGAGATGTCCGGCAACCCGCAAGCCTTCAACGACATGATCACCCACATGTACCACGGTGGTCACATCGGCCTGCTGGGGTTTCTGCCGCCGGCAACGGAGATCAGCTGGGATGACGTCATCTTCAAGGGTCTGCACCTGAAAGGCGTGTACGGACGCGAGATGTTCGAGACCTGGTACAAGATGACGCAGATGCTGCGCAGCGGCCTGGACATCGCCGGAGTGATCACGCACGTCTACCAGGTCGCCGATTATCATCAGGCCTTCGAGGTGGTCCATTCCGGCCAGTGCGGCAAGGTGATCCTGGACTGGCAGTAGGAACGGTCTCCCGGCAGCGATTTCGCACGCATATGACAATCAACCAGAGATGCCGTCAATGACAACACCGACCAGGCGCTTCCAGGCCGAACTGGAGAGCATCGAGCAACAGGGCCTCTACAAGCACGAGCGCATCATCACCACACCGCAGGGGGTAGAGATCACGACCCGGGAGGCCGGCGAGGTCCTGAACTTCTGCGCCAACAACTACCTGGGCCTGGCCAACCATCCTGAACTGGTGGAGGCGGCCATCGCTGCACTACGGACCCACGGCTTTGGCATGGCATCGGTGCGCTTCATCTGCGGGACGCAGGACCTGCACAAGCAGCTGGAGCAGGCGATTGCTGGCTTCCTGCACACCGATGACGCCGTCCTCTACACCTCTTGCTTCGACGCCAATACCGGCCTGTTCGAGACCCTGCTCGGCGCAGAGGACGCCGTCATCAGTGACCAGCTCAACCACGCCTCCATCATCGACGGCATCCGCCTGTGCAAGGCGGCGCGCTATCGCTACCGGCACAGCGACATGGACGATCTGGAGGTGCAGCTGAAGGCCGCCGCCCGCCACCGCACCCGCCTGATTGCGACCGACGGGGTATTCAGCATGGACGGGGACATGGCGCGGCTGGACGAGATCACCCGGCTGGCCCGGCATTACGATGCCCTGGTCATGGTCGACGACTCCCATGCGACCGGCTTTGTGGGGCCCGGTGGCCGGGGTTCGGCGGAATACTTTGGTGTGCTGGACAGCATCGACATCACCACCTCCACCCTGGGTAAAGCACTGGGCGGTGGCTCGGGCGGGTTCACCGCCGGCTCGCAGCAGGTCGTGGATCTGCTGCGTCAGCGTTCCCGTCCCTATCTGTTCTCCAACACCCTGACCCCGGCGCTGGCAGCAGCCGGCATCAAGTCACTCGAGCTGCTGCACCGATCCGATGAGCTGCGCGAACGCTTGTGGGCGAATACGCACTATTTCCGCGAACAGCTGGGCGCCGCCGGCTTTGACATCAAGCCGGGCAACCACCCCATTGTCCCGATCATGCTCTACGATGCTGCGCTGGCCCAGCAGATGGCAACACGCCTGCTGGAACACGGCATCTATGTCATCGGCTTCTTCTATCCTGTGGTCCCCGAGGGCCAGGCACGCATCCGTACCCAGGTCTCCGCAGCACACACGCGCGAACACCTGGACAAGGCCATCGATGCCTTCACCACCATCAGCCGGGAACTTGGTGTCATCGGGTAGACACTGTCTGGAACGAAAAGGGGACAGATTTATTTTCATATTTAGCGGAAAATAAATCTGTCCCCTTTTCTGCTTTTCTGAGTGTTGTCGGGCTAACGCCCTCTACCGACGGGCATCAGCAGCAGGGGTTGTACATCGTCCGGCAGCTGCAACAGCTCGGCCAGGGCATCATCATGAAAGGCACCGACGACCACGGTATCCAGCCCCAGTGCCTCCGCCTGCAGAAACAGGTTTTGCGCGGCATGGCCGACCTCCATATGCACGTAACGCTCACCTCGCTCGCCGTATTTCCGCGTGGTCCGCTCGTACACGGCCGCAAACACCACCACGGCCGCTGCATCACCGATCCAGGTCTGGCCAACTGCGCACCGCTCCAGCCGCCTGCGTAGATCGCCATGGCCCGTTCTTGCCAGTCGATGACTCCTGGTATGGTAGTGATACACCCCGGGTTCCAGACCATCCACATCAGCGGCGACCACATAAAGCTCGAGCGGATACAAGGCACCGGCCGAGGGCGCGGTTCGGAAACCCTGCGGATGGGTAATGCCCTGTGCTGACCAGAGCAGCTGACTGAGTTCGGACAATTGCAGTGCAACGGCCCGGTAATCGCGCACCGAGCGACGCTGCTGCAGGAGCTGCTCAAGGGGCGTATTGCCGGAATACGCGGGCTCCGGCAGCGGGATGTTCTCAGACGACCGGGCCATAACCCCTCCGGTTAATGCGCATCCCAACAAAAGAATGCATAAGCCGTAACAATGGCAGCGCGCTGGCTTTGTCACCGGAAAACCCGCGCCGGGAGAAAACAATCACGTTCGTAGACAAATGTACACTGATGGCAACTTCTCATAGCCGTCCTTTGGTATATATTACGCTACCCTGGTAATCATCAACCGAGTGAAAAACGGACTCTTACCCGCTATTAAGCACTCTCACAGGACACCTGATCCACTCTCAAGAATCATGGCGATTGTCTTCTGGTCGGATAGCGACAACCTGGAAGAAAATATGTTAACGCCTATGCCATTCGCCACGGCGTGCATGATTCGACAGCCAACCTTTAGTGTGTCCGGGTGGCCGTTTTTCTTGTATTGCAGGATAAGTATCCCCACATCGCCCACTTTCGGCCTGAGATGTTGCTGGTGTGTCTGCAGGGGCTGGGTTTCCATAAATAACCCATCAGGCGATATGTTCTGGGTGTAGCCGTGCACCAGCAGTCCGGTATTTAATTGCAGGTGACATGACAACCTGATCTTCTGGCGCTGGAATTTCCGTCTATCGGTCGGCGAGTCAGCCATTATCGTCCCTGGGTAGTTGACCTGACAATCATAACAATCAACGGGGACAGGCACCCTGTCGTTCATGCGCATCCCTGTCAATACCGGTAGTATCTTATATTGAGTCAGGAAGCACCATGACGCAGCCTACAAACCCGACAGCTTCCTAGTTCTGCCACACCGCGCAGCCCTGCCGTCGCAGCCACTCGGCCAGCGCGGCCTCCTGCTCTTCATCGCTGAGTCCCTCCGCGGTAAATCCCTCAATAAGTTCCTGCGCCAGCTCGATACCGTATTTGCGCGGGTACTTGCTGCTCCGGTATCCGGCCTTGTGCTGCTCGAAGCGATCGCCCGGTTCATGAATGGTGAGCCCGACGTAAACACAGGGCATACCCTCGATATACCCGGGATTCTCCTGACGAAACTCCTTGCACCACAACACCTCCGGATCCAGCGTAACGACATATAGATTGCGGCCCTGTTTCCGCTTCGCCGCTACCCGGGCCTTCTCCTGCCACTCCAGGATCTTTTTATCGCGTTGCGCGTCATCCATGGGTCTACGAACGGAAATAAACGTGCCAGCCCCTCCGGCAGGTAGTTATATTAACGAAAACCAGGATTCGGCCCGGCCTCCCGAAACATTCACAGGAACATATCGCGTTCCGAAAGGTCACACCACTTTTGTTTCAAGGACCCTATAATCACCACAGCCGGAAATAGTGAATCGCCCTGGCAGGAAACTGCCAGGAACCTGACTTCGCGGTCACAGCCGGTATATCTCACATCATTTAACCCAACCACACTAAATGTTATGGAAAGCACGTTTCGTCAACGATTCGCCATATTTTTGGCTCTTATTCAGATCACGCTGCTGACCGGTTGCACAATGCTCGGCGGCACACGCCCGCAACCCGCAGAAACCGAACCGGAACCGCGTCAGGTCGACCTCTTTTTCATCACCGATCGTGCCCCGGATGCCGACGGTGGCGGTTATTTCAGCGGCGCACGCGGTGACCTCAGCTACGGGGTATCACATATCAGCATTCCACCAGGCCACGTTATGGGCCGTCACGAGGAACCGTCCCTGCTCAAGTTCGAGTGGACGCATGAGGAGGACAAGCACATCAAGCTGCTCGACGTCCTGAGACTGACCCGGGATGATTTCAACGCCCGTCTCGGCCGTGCCATCGATGCCTCGCCGGACAATAAGCTGATGGTATTTGTCCACGGCTACAACGAAGAGTTTCCTGATACCACTCGGATGGTGGCGCAGTTCGCCGACGACCTTAAATTCTCCGGTCCCGTCATGCTGTTCAGCTGGCCATCCCAGGGCAGCCTGACTGGATACACCGTGGATGAAACCAATGCGGAATGGGCGCAGTCGCACTTCGTGCAGGTGATGTCAGCCTTACTGGAGCAGGTCCCGGCGCACAACATCTACCTGGTCGGACACAGTATGGGCAACCGCATCATCGGACGCGCCATGATCACACTGGCAAGTGACCGCCTGGAAAGTGACCTGATGCTGTTTCGCGAAATCATCATGATCGCACCGGATATCGACGCGGATGTCTTCCGCAAGGACATCGCACCTCGCCTGGCACGCACCGGAATCCACATGACGCTGTATGCCTCTTCAAAGGATCGCGCCCTGCTGGCATCGAAAGCCTTCCACGGTTATCCGCGCGCCGGGGATTCCGGTGAGGCACTGGTTGTGGTGAACGGTATGGAAACCATCGATGCCAGTGACGCCTCGGGCGGATTGCTCGGCCATTCCTATTTCGCCGAGGACCGTCGCATCATGGAAGACATCTTCGGACTGCTGCAGACCGGGCAGCGCGCCGACGACCGCTTCGGGCTCGAGGCCCAGGAAACCAGCCAGGGCCGCTACTGGACTTTCCGGAAATGAGCCAAATGGTGTCAGAAACGAACCACGGCGTCCCCGCCATGCTCGATCCAGCCATGGATCATCTTCTTTGTCGTAAAACCACTCGCACAGGTACCGTCCCTGTCGATCACAATGACACCGCCCCTGCCCCTGACCTTGCGC
>CAMYMI010000002.1 GCA_947259415.1 uncultured Ectothiorhodospiraceae bacterium
CTCGGACACCAGCTCATACAGCCGTTCGGGTGACTGTTCAATGACCGGGCTCTCCTGCCTGATCCGTGTCATCATCTGGGTGGATGTATCCCGCACGAGTTCCACGGGCGGCTGCCCCGGGAGTGCGAGGGAACCGTATGCCATCAGACCCAGTGACAATATTACTGTGAGGTATCGTTTCATCTGTGCAACCCTTCTAGTGACGCAAGACACATATCAGCCGTGCCGGTAATCGCAGATATTTCCGTTTATAGCGGGCATCCGTGCAAACTCTATATGCCTGCCAGAGGGATTTATCCACGGCGCGATTATCCCTTGTTCTAAAAGAACTGCAAGTAACATGCCAGCCAATCGGACGGGCCGGTGCCAGGTTGCCTGTTGGAAAGGAAATATGCCGGGATCTGCGAGCCCGAATGTAGCGCCTGCGGTGGCATAGAAAAAATTAATAAAAACAATAATATATATTTTATCTCAGGATGCGCTAAGTGTCCTCTTGGCTGCGTGAGTGGCGCTTTCACCGGCCGGTTGTGACAGGGTGCCAGTCGCGAGTGACGGGGAGCGACGACCCGGTGGCTGCTCTAAGTACCAGGCGTTGCCAGATAACGACAGTATTTTCTATCCTTGTCCAATGGCTTAAGGTGTTACTGGCTTTAATTGTAGTGATCCGGCGACACAATTTGCCTCCGAAGGCCTTATCCTCCTCTGATGCCCCGTCAAAATTCTGTCTTGAGGCGGTCCCGGCAGGTATGTGCGCGTATTGGCACAGGTATTGCCTCTCTTCGGGCAGGCATGTGCCTGAAACAACAAATCTGAAAAGAGGATACAAGCATGAAGAGATTGATGTTGATTACCTCTCTGGTTATTGCAGCTCCATTCGTTTATGCCGAAACCGAAATGGCCAGGGACGCCGCTGCCGGTGTTGATGCAAGTGCTGAGACAGCTGCCAGTGCTGCAGCGGAAGCTGTTGAAGTTATCGACAAAGGAACGCAAGCGGTACCCGAACAGCAGGAACTGTCACAGGCGAAGACCGCTGACGCGGCACAGTAACGCGTTTGACCAGGGGTCCTGGCACCGCTGTCCCCCGTCAGGGCCCTTTTTTTCCAGTCCCTTGAAGATCTATTCCGGACCATGATGATCCATCATCGCGTTTTGGCAATCCCCGGACCCTACCGCTACTGACCGGGCTGCATCAGTTGCAGTCGGGTTTCCTCGTAAGCCGCCAATTGTTTTGCAAACTTCCCGCTTGACCGTCTCTGGATGATGGCCGGCATGCCGCTATAGGTACGCAGCATGGTTTCTCCGAAGGGGCTCTAAGGAAGTAAAAAATGGTGTCTTGTGGCGCCTGTCCCCCATGGCGTTGTTATTATTAACTGAATTTAATGGCTCAACAGGGAGCGTCTGGTTTTGACCGCTACTTGCGCTACGGCCATGTTCCGGTGGGTGCCGTCGTGTCGGTGTGAGTGACACAGGGGGCTACTGGTTACCTGTCAGCCGGTCATTGGCAGGTAAGAGACGGCCAATTTCCGTGCTGTTCTCATGATCTGACCAGTTTTTTTTCCATCAACGAAGGAGATGAGTGTGAAGACGTTTTTACGTTTGCTGTGTGTGTTGTGTGTGTTTTCCTTTGGACTGCCAGTGGTTGCCGACGAGGTGTATCTGGTCAACGGCGACCGTATCAGTGGCACGGTGGTCAATAAATCGGGGGATCTCCTGACGGTCAAGACGGATTTTGCCGGCGAGATCGGGATCGCCTGGGACAAGGTTGTCAGTGTGTCGACCGAGGCGCCAGTCGTGTTGCAGCTCGATGACGCGACCCTGATCAAGGGTACGCTGGCCCTTTCGGATGACGGTGTTGTCAGCATCGAGGGCAATGAACTTGTCCAGGCGTCCCGGGTCCCCGTGGAACGGGTTGCCCTGATCAACCCGCCGGCGCCACAGAACGGGGTCAAGCTGAAAGGGCTTGCCAATGCCGGTGTTTACATCGCCAAGGGCAACACCGACAAGGAGGCCTACCACGCTGATATCGAGGCCGTGGCACGCACCAAGCAGAACCGTTTCACAGCCGGTGCGATCTACAACCAGGCACTGGATAATGATGTGGAAAGCGAGAACAATGCCACGGCCTACCTGAAATATGACCACTTCTTCACCGACAAGTGGTACTCCTACGCCAATACGGTGCTGTTCAAGGACGACTTCGCGGACCTGAACCTGCGTACCACCCTGGGCCTGGGCGCCGGCTACCAGTTTATCGAGTCGGATCTGACCAACCTGTCGCTGGAGGGCGGCCTGTCGTATGTGAACGAGGACTTCGAACTGGCGCCGGATGAAAGCTATCCGGCGGCGCGCTGGTCACTCAATTACGATAATTACCTGTATCCGAAGAAGCTGCAGTTTTTCCACTTCCACGAGGGCCTGCTGGGACTGGAGGATACCAATGACATCATTATCATCACGCGTACCGGTCTGCGTGCGATGCTGATCGACGGTTTCACCGCCACTGCACAGGTCGATGTCGACTGGGACAACACCCCGGCACCGGGCAACGACCGGGTGGATACGCGCTATATGTTCAACCTGGGCTACGGCTGGTAGTGGTCTGTCCGCGCAGACAGAGCGCGTCCTGCCGGCAGCAGGGCGCATTTAATTTACCAGCGCTGCAGGCAGTGCGTATGGCGGCCTATGCAGACGGCCCGAAACGCCTCTGCACATAGTCGTCGACCAGTTTCTGGAAGTCTGCGGCGATGGCGTCACCCTTCAGGGTGACGGTCTTCTCGCCGTCGACATAGACCGGCGCGACCGGTTTCTCACCCGTGCCCGGCAGGCTGATGCCGATATTCGCATGCTTGCTTTCCCCGGGCCCGTTGACCACGCAGCCCATGACGGCCACGGTCATCTCCTCAACACCCGGATACTGCCGGCGCCAGACCGGCATCCGGGTGCGCAGGTGTTCCTCAATGTCCTGGGCGAGTTGCTGGAAGTAGTGGCTGGTGGTGCGGCCGCAGCCCGGACAGGCGATAACCGCGGGAGTGAAATGCCGCAGTCCCATCGACTGCAGCAGTTCCTGGGCCACAACCACCTCGCGGTTGCGGTCACCACCCGGTTCAGGCGTCAGGGAGATGCGGATGGTGTCGCCGATACCCTCTTGCAGCAGCACCGACAGGGCCGCCGTGGAGGCCACGATGCCCCGGCTACCCATACCGGCCTCGGTCAGGCCTAGGTGCAGGGCATAGTCACAGCGTGAGGAGAGTTCGCGGTAGACCGCGATCAGATCCTGAACCCCGCTCATCTTGGCTGACAGGATGATGTGATCGCGCCCGAGCCCGATGGACTCCGCCTGGGCGGCACTTTCCAGTGCCGAGGTCACCATGATCTCGTGCATTACCTCGTGGGATTCTCTGGGTTCACTGCGCCGCGAGTTCTCATCCATAAGCCGTGCGACCAGTGTCTGGTCCAGGCTGCCCCAGTTCACACCGATGCGCACCGGCTTGTCATAGCGGCAGGCAGTTTCGATAAAGGCGGTGAACTGCTCGTCGCGTTTCTTGCCGCGGCCAACATTACCGGGATTGATGCGGTACTTGGCCAGCGCCTCAGCGCATCCGGGGTGATTTGCCAGCAGCTTGTGACCGTTGAAATGAAAGTCGCCGACCAGGGGGACATCCAGGTTGGCCTGCAGCAGGCGTTCATGGATCTCGGGTACGGCACGCGCCGCCTCTCCGGAGTTGACCGTGATGCGCACCAGCTCGGAGCCGGCGCGGGCCAGTTCGGCCACCTGCTGCACGGTCGCGGTCACGTTCGCGGTATCGGTGTTCGTCATTGACTGCACCATGACCGGTGCCGTACCACCGACAGTTACACTGCCAATGCGGACCGCTACTGAATGACGGGGCGAAATCAGGGTTGGGGAGACAGCCATGCAATGGATACCTGTACCAAGGCCGGTAATGATAATTCATTTTCCAGGCCTGCACAGGGCCGGGATGCGGGCCGTCCGCTGACCAGCGGGGTGCTGGATACAGTAGTGGTGGCATCGACGCGGCTTCATGTAAATGACTATTATAACAATAAGATGGATAGCCGCTTGCACCCGACAGGATACTGTATATACTTACAGTACCTGTACAGATAAACAGTTATCCGATTATGGCCAGAGACACACTCACTGCCCGGCAGGCCGAGATCCTCGAGCTGATCCGCCACCACATTGCAAACGCGGGTTGCCCACCTACGCGCGCCGAGATTGCCAATGCCCTTGGTTTCCGTTCCCCGAATGCCGCGGAGGATCACCTGCGTGCATTGGAACGCAAAGGGGTTATTGAGCTGGTTTCCGGTGCCTCGCGCGGTATCCGGCTCATGGAGGAAGATCCCGGCCTGCCGGTGGTCGGGCGTGTGGCTGCGGGTGAACCGGTACTTGCGGAGCAGCATATCGAGGACTACTGCCAGATCGAAGCCGGGCTGTTTCATCCGCGTGCGGATTACCTGCTGCAGGTGCACGGCGACAGTATGAAAGACATCGGCATCATGGACGGCGACCTGCTGGCGGTTCACCGCACCCCGCATGCCGAGAACGGCCAGATCGTGGTGGCCCGCATCGACGAGGAGGTGACCGTCAAGCGGTTCCGCCGGCGCGGGTCCGTCGTGCGCCTGCTGCCGGAGAACCCGGCCTACGAATCCATCAGGATTGATTTACGAGAGCAGCCCCTGGTGATCGAGGGGCTGGGTGTCGGTGTACTGCGCAAGGAGATATGACTATGAATCGTTCCCCCAAACTACACCACCTGAACGCCTGGGACAGGCAACGCGCCCGCCAGGTGCCGGTTATCCCTGCCGGTATACCCGAACTGGAAGAGCTCCTGCCTGCCAGTGGCTGGCCGAAACGCGGTCTCATCGAGATGCTGGTGCCGGACGACTACACCGATGCGTTGTCCCTGTTTCTCCCGGCGTTGTCCCGATTGGGGCGCCAGGGCCGCTGGCTGGGCATGGTGGCGCCACCTTATCGGGCGCGCGCACGGTTACTGACAGATGCGTCCCTGGAAGTAGCACGAATCCTGCAAGTCAATCCGCACAAGGGCCGCAGCGGGCTGTGGACGCTGGAGTCGTTGTTGCGCTCCGGTAATTTCAGTGTGGTGATGGGATGGACGGGCTGCACGACGGAGCTGATGGCAAAACGCCTGGAAAAGGCCGCCAGCATCGGTCGCAGCCTCGGCATACTGTTCCGGTTGGAGACGCAACCGGTAACGGCTTCCGGAGTCGGGCTGCGACTCAGGCTGGAGGCCGATGCCGTTGGGCGGGCGGTCTACCTGCTGGACGATCAGGGTAACAGCCTGTCCGGCACTGCCCCGGTATAGCGGAACCCGAAACTAGGCACATTACCCGGTCATATCAGGCCGGCCTTCAGCAGGTCTTCCATGGCCGTCCCGCGTACCGGTTGCTGCAGTACTGCATGCAGTGGAAGGATCTGGTTGAGCTTGTCGACGTGGCAGCGTTCAGTTTTATCCACCATCACGATGACCCGTGCAGCGGGCGCGAACTTCTGCAAGCTGTAGAGGAACACATCCAGGTTGCTGATGTTGATCCCGGCGTAGTTGTTACCGTAGCCATAGAAGAATTCGGCCACCACAAAATCGGGGGCCTGTGACTTCAGCTGGCTGATGGCCTTGCGGATCGTGCCCACCCGGGTCTCGTTGATCCCGAGCCGGCTGTAGATACCGGAAAAATCGGGGTGAGTGGGTGATTCTACAATGGACAGCAGGGTCGGCATCTGGCAGGTTCAGCAGGCTGGGGACTTGCTTCCCGGCCACAGTGCCCGGGTCACTGCTGGAACGACTTCGCCAGTGCATCGAGGAGTGCCACATAGATCCCATGGCAAAACTCGACAGCATCTTCGGATTTTGACTCCCACGATGAGGTCCATTCAACCCGTGTCCCGCTGCTCTCGGGATCGGGCACCAGTCTGATTAAACCGATGTAATTCGAGACATCTTGCTGCGACACCGGGGAGGGACCGTCATCGATGGAATACCTCAGCAGGTGCTGGTCCGCGTCGATTTCGATCAGGGTCTCATGGAAGGCGTGGTTGAGGATCCTTTTGGCCCCCACCTCGTTACCGGCCCGGTCACCGACCTGCTCGACATGGGTAATGACATTCGGTGCCCAGGAAAAATCATGGAAGTTGCCGAGCCGGGCCCAGACTTCGGCAAGGGGTGCGGGAACGACGATCGACTGGCTGGTTGCTGGCATCGGTTTCTCCTCCGGGTGCTATTGATTGTGACAGGGAGGGTATATCAGCCTGGCCCTGAAAGGCAGTTTTCAGCTCGCCTCCCCGCGGCGCAGGGCCTCCTTGTAATCCTGGTAGAGCTGGATCATGCGTCTCCAGAGCGGTCCGGGCTGACCGTCCCCGACAATCCTGTTGTCGAGATGGGTGACCGGTGAGATCTCCCGGGTGGAGCTGGTGAGCCAGATCTCCGCGGCCTGTGCGAGCTCCTGTTCCGGGATGCCGGCCTCCCGGAATGGAATGCCATTGGCGGCAGCCAACTCCAGAACCAGATCGCGGGTGATGCCGGGTAGCAGGTCAGGCCCGCTGGGTGGTGTCACCAGGACGCCGTTGCTGACCATGAACAGGTTGCTGGCAGCACCTTCGGTGGCATAACCGTTTTTAACCAGGATCGCCTCGGCTGTCGCCGCATCGATAGCCTGCTGACGCAGCAACACATTGGGCAGCAGGGTGATCGCCTTGATGTCGCATTGTTGCCAGCGGATGTCCGGCAGGGTGATGGCCTTGACCCCGGCCTCGCTGGTGCTGGTGCGCACGGCGGCTGCCGGCATACTCATGGCAAACACCGTCGGACGGGTGTCGATTGGAAAGGCATGGTCACGTTTGGCGGCCACGCCACGGGTGACCTGCAGGTAAACGGCCTGGTCCTCGCCGGCATTGTTCACTACCAGTTCGGTGAGGATCTCGGTCCACTCGTTATCTGTCAGCGGATTGCCGATACGCACGCCATCCAGGCTGTTCTGCAGGCGCTTGAGGTGATGGATGAGCCGGAACAGTTTGCCGTTATAGACCGGAATGACCTCATAGACCCCGTCACCGAACAGGAAACCACGGTCCATGACCGATACCTGTGCCCGGTCCAGTGGCAGGAAGGTACCGTTCAGGTAGGCAGTGGACATAATGGCGGGTCGTGGTCGTGAGGTCCTTGAGGTGCCCGGGGCCTATTCGAAATAGAGCAGGGCCTCATCGATAATCCGCTGCCAGAAGGCGCCCTCGTCAACGCCCTGCAGGGCGACCAGTTTCTGTTCGGTAATCAGTTCATCGCCCAGTTGTACCTGTACCTTGCCAAGAGCCTGTCCCTGAACGACCGGGGCAGTGATGTGGTTGTCAATGATCATGGAGGCATCAAGCGACTCATATTGCCCCCGCGGGATGGTCGCGTAGAGCGGCCGGTCGAGTCCCAATGTGACGGAATCCGTTTTTCCCTTCCATATACGCGTGGTGGTCAGTGTGTCTCCGGCAGCGTACAGCCTGTGAGTCTCGAAAAAGCGGAATCCGTAATTGAGCAGCGCCTGGCTGGCATCGGCACGGGCATTCTCGCTCTTGGTACCGAGCACCACGGTAATCAGGCGCATATCGTCTTGCTTCGCCGAGGTTACCAGGCAATAGCCTGCCGAATCGGTGTGCCCTGTCTTGACGCCATCAACGCTTTCGTCACGCCAGAGCAACTTGTTGCGGTTGTACTGGGTGATCTCGTTGAAGGTGAATTCCTTTTGCGAGTACCACTTGTAGTATTCCGGGAACTCCTCGATCAGCAGTCCGGCAATTCGGGCGATGTCCTGTGCCGTCATGTAGTGCTCGGGATCGGGCAGGCCGGTCGAATTGATGAAGTGGCTGCCGATCAGGCCAATTTCCTCGGCATGACGGTTCATCAGGGCGGCAAAGGTTTCCTCGCTGCCGGCGATGTATTCCGCCAGCGCCACGGTGGCGTCGTTGCCGGACTGGATGATCATGCCCTTGAGCAGGTCCTCCACCGATACCTGCTTGCCGACCTCGATGAACATCCGTGAACCGGGTGTGCGCCAGGCCTTTTCGCTGACCGTCACCATGTCGCTCAAGGCGATATTACCTGACAGCAGTTCCTTGAAAACGACATAGGCCGTCATCAGCTTGGTAATGCTGGCCGGTTCCACCTGCGCATCAGACTCCTGCTCGGCGATAACCCGCTTGCTGTTGAAGTCCTGGATGACAAAGGCCTTGGCACCACTGGAAGGCGGCTTGGGAATCGGCAGGGGGGCAGCCTGGGCAGCGGCGAGCGCAAGTAAAAAGGGAATCAGGGTAATGATGCGAATAATTCGAGGCGACATGACGTTCCTGTATTGATGTGGGTGAAAAAAACTCCCCGCATTGTCCGCATGTCACGGACGATTTGCAATGGCACCCGGGGTGCGTGCTAGGGGTTCAGTCGAGGATGACCTGGGTATCATTGATTCCCAGAGATGTCAGGTTGTTTGCGACCTGGTCAGCTTCGTCCACGGAGGCCAGCGGGCCGACCTGGACACGATACAGGGGGTCACTGGCCATGGCCCTCGAGACGATGCGTACCGGCCCCAGATTCGATGCGGCCAGGCGGTCCTTGAGGCGTTCCGCGTTGTCCCTGATACGAAAGGCGCCGACCTGGATAAACAGGCTGATTTCCCTGGTGCTGACAGGTTGCCCCAGGCGGGCCTGTTGCACTCCCGCGTGAGGTGGATTGGCTGTCATGCTCGCCTCGATTGTCATTTCGGCAGGAGAGGCAGGGGCAGGGACGGTGGCATCAACCGCCTCGACCTCCACCAGGCCAGTGCCGTACTCCAGGATGCCGAGTTTGGCGGCTGCCACATACGACAGGTCGATAATACGGTTGTTATGGAACGGTCCACGATCATTTATCTTGACAATCACGGAGCGCCCGTTGCGCAGATTGGTAACCCTCGCATAGGTGGGGAGAGGCAGGGACTTGTGGGCCGCAGTCATCTTGTAGATGTCATAGACCTCGCCGCTGGAAGTACGCCGGCCGTGGAACTTGGTGCCATACCAGGAGGCGATACCGCGCTCCTTGTAGCCGCGGCTGCTCGGCATGGTGTAGTAGCGTTTCCCGTTGACCTTGTAGGAGCTTGGGTTGCCGTAACGGCTTGGCGGCTCGGCACGTGGCAGGGCGTCCTGGATGTTGGAGATGTCCTGCGGCTGTGGCGGGGCCTGGTCAGCGGGTTCCAGCGGACCACGTGAACTGCAGCCGGCGCCGATGAGGGCGCTTAACAGTGCAACCAGAAAAAACGGCGTGATTACCGGCCGGTTAATCATGCCTCGCCTGCAAGAACTGTTGGCGCGCCTGCCGGATCTCTTCGCTCAACTGGTAGACCGCCATGGCATAGAGTGGGCTGCGGTTGTAGCGCGTAATGACATAGAAATTGTTCAGGGCCAGCCAGTACCCTGGACCATCCTTGTTTTCGAGCGTAACCAATGCCGCTAATACATCATCCTGTAGTGGTGCTGATGGTGTGATGCCGGCTTGCTGCAGCTGTTTCATTGCCAATTGTGGTTTCAGGCCCTTGTCCAGTACCGCGTTATAGGCGTTACCCGAAACGCTGGCAGGGATTACCACTTGTGCCCCAAGGTCCCAACCGTGCTTGTGCATATAGTTGGCTACACTGCCAATGATGTCCATGGGGCTGTTCCAGAGGTCACGCCTTCCATCCTGGTCGAAGTCAATGGCATATTGCCGGTAGCTGCTGGGGATGAACTGGCCGTAGCCCATTGCGCCAGCATAGGAGCCCTTGGTGGACAGCAGGTCGATACTCTCCTCTTGGGCAAGCACCAGGTAATTCTCCAGTTCGCCACGGAAGAATTTGCTGCGTGGCGGGTAGTCGAATGCCAGAGTAGAAAGCGCATCGAGCACACGGTGCGAGCCGGTATTGCCACCGTAGCGGGTTTCAACTCCGATGATGGCGACGATGATCTGGGCATCGACGCCCAGTTCCCGTTCGGCACTCTCCAGTATCTCGGCATGCTGGTTCCAGAAGGCGACACCACCATCGACACGGCTCTGGGTCAGGAAGATCTTGCGGTATTCGTACCAGGCCAGGCGCTTTTCCGCGGGCCGGCGCATCAGTTCGAGGATGTCCTCGCGGCGCTGGGCCTGGCTGAATATCGCGGTCAGTTCGTCTTTGCTGAAACCATGGCGCGCCGCCATCTCGTCGATGAAGGCGCGGGCTTCCGGATGGGCTATATAGCCGGGGGATTCCGGGGCGGCAGCGGTCGTGGTGCAGGCCGGCATGGCGGCCAGCGATGAAAGCAGGACAACAGCGGTCTTCAGAATCCTTTGCAGCATCACTGTGCATTCCATGATTGGTAAATCCGGCCGTATTCTAACACTTCACGTCGGCAGTAGCTTGCGGTGTGTCTGGATTGACATCAGAATCCCAAAGCCGGCCATCAGGGTGACGATCGATGTGCCACCGTAACTTATCATGGGCAATGGCAGGCCCACGACCGGCAGCAGGCCCGTCACCATTCCGGTATTGACAATAATATAAACAAAAAAGGTCAGTGCAAGGCTGCCGGCAAGCAGGCGGGTGAAGGTGTCCTGGGCCTGAATGGCGATCAGGGTGCTGCGGATCACGATGAAAATATAGAAGGCGAACAGTAGCAGGATACCGAGGAAGCCGAATTCCTCGCCAAGCACGGCAAAGATGAAGTCGGTCGAGCGTTCCGGCAGGAAATCCAGCTGTGACTGGGTGCCGTTCAGCCAGCCCTTGCCGAACAGTCCGCCCGAGCCGATGGCGATCTTGGACTGGATAATATGGTAGCCGGCGCCGAGGGGGTCTCTTTCCGGGTTCATGAAGGTGATCACCCGTACCCGCTGGTAATCGTGCATGAAATGCCACAGCAGCGGGGCAGCCGCGGCAGCAATCACCGTCAGAAAGCCGAGCAGGCCCCATTGCAGGCCTGCCAGGAACAGGACAAAGAAACCCGAGCTCGCGATCAGCATGGAGGTGCCCAAATCCGGCTGCTTGGCGATCATCAATACGGGGACGACAATGATTACACCCCCGGCAAGCAAGTGGTAACGGTTGGGGGGGAGGCGTACATCGGCAAGATACCATGCCACCATCATGGGCACGGCGAGTTTCATCATTTCCGATGGCTGGAAACGGATGATATACAGGTCCAGCCAGCGTTGCGCACCGCCGCTGACCTCACCCATGACCAGTACCGCGAACAGCAACAGGATGCCGGTCACAAATACCCAGGGGGTCGAGCGCAGTAACACCTGCGGGGTGATCTGGGCAACGGCGAACATGCCGGCAAAGGCGATCCCCAGGCGGGTCAGCTGACGCCAGACCAGGTCGGTATCCTCGCCGCTGGCGCTGTACAGGACCATCAGCCCTAGGATCGAGACGCCGACGAGCGCGAACAGCAGCGGCGCATCGATGTGCAGACTATACTGCCAGCCGCGCCGGCTGGCATCATGGTGGCTGGCCGGGAGCCTGGGTCTCATGAGGCCTTGTCCAGCAGATAACTGTCCAAGATGCTACGCGCAATGGGTGCCGCGATGGCGCCCCCGCTGCCGCCGTGCTCGACGATAATGGCCACCACGATCTGTGGATCATCGACCGGTGCGAAAGCAATGAACAGGGCGTGGTCGCGCAGTTTTTCCGCGATTGCCTCGGCGTCGTATTCCTCCTCCTCCTTCAGGCCGAACACCTGGGCGGTGCCGGTCTTGCCGGCAATGCGGTAGGGGCTGTCGCTGCCGATATGGCGTGCTGTGCCGCGTACGCCGTGGACGACATGAACCATGGAGGCGATGATTCTGTCCCAGTGTGCCGGATCATTTATGGCGATGACCTTGTCTTTCTGGCGCGATACTGTTTGCAGTACCGAACTGCCGGCTTGCCCTGCGGTATGGATGATATTCGGTTTTACCCGCTGCCCCTGGTTGGCCAACGTTGCCGTCGCGACTGCAAGTTGCAGGGGCGTGGTCAGGAAAAAGCCCTGGCCGATGCCGGTGATGACGGTTTCTCCAGGGAACCAGGGTTCCCCATGGCGTGCGCGTTTCCAGCCCGGAGAAGGCAACAGGCCAGGCAGCTCGCCCTGGATGTCGATGCCGGTGCGCTTGCCAAAGCCGAAGTGCTGCAGGTAGTCATGAATACGGTCTATGCCCATGGATAATGCCAGGTCATAGAAATAAACATCGCAGGACTGGGTGATGGCATCATCGAGTTTGACTGTCCCGTGTCCGGTACGCTTCCAGTCGCGGTATTTCCTGGTGCTGCCGGGCAGGGTATAGAAGCCGGGGCAGTAGGTGCTGGATTTGTGGCCGGTTATGCCCTGTTCCAGCCCGGCCAGGCCGATAAAGGGTTTGACTATTGAACCTGGGGGGTATTGTCCCCGCAGGGCGCGGTTGAACAGGGGTTCCTTGTCGTTTTCCCTGAGCGCGGTGTAGTCGGTGTACTCGATGCCATTCACGAAAGGATTGGGGTCATAGGCCGGCAGGCTGACCATGGCGAGGATGTCGCCGGTCTTCGGGTCCAGTGCAATGGCTGAACCCGCGTAGTCACCAAATGCCTTTTCCGAGGCAGCTTGCAGGCGCGAATCCAGTGTCAGATAGAGATTATTGCCGGGGACCGGCGGAACACGCTTGAGCACGCGCAGTACCCGGCCCTGGGCGGTCGTCTCGACATGCTCCAGGCCTACCGTGCCATGCAGCACCGACTCGTAGCTCTTTTCGACGCCGGTCTTGCCAACATGAGTGGTGCCGCTGTAATTCGAGCTGTCCAGGGTCTTCAGGGCCTGCTCGTCGATGCGTCCCACATAACCCAGGGCGTGTACACCCAGGCTACCGAGTGGGTAGTGCCGGGCGAGACCGGCCTGGATGTCGACGCCCGGCATGCGGTGCCGGTTGACGGAAAAGCGTGCTACCTCCTTGTCACTGAGGTGAAAACGCAACGGTACGGCTTCGAAACGCGGCTTGCGCTTTAACAGCTTTTCAAAGCGGCTGCGGTCGGTTTCGCGGATGTGCACGATCTCCTCGAGTGCCTGCAGCGTTGAGGGCATGTCATCAACCTGTTCCGCGGTTATCTCCAGCCGGTAGGAGGGCAGGTTATCGGCGAGGATGATGCCGTTACGGTCATAGATCAGACCGCGAGTGGGTACGATGGCCCGCAGTTTTACCCGGTTATCCTCTGACAGGGTAGTGAAATGTTCATGTGCAATGACCTGCAGGTACACGAGCCGGCTGAAGAGAACAAGCAAAAGCAGGCCGCTGAACACGAGCAGGACGATCGTCCTGCTGGAAAACAAACGGTACTCGTCAAAGTGGTCTTTCAGTGTGAGCTGGCGGAGCATGAAGGCAGGTATTAACGTATGGGAGGGGGCGTTCCGCTAGCTTACCCTGAAGCCGCGCCGCAGCGAGCGCAGTGTGGTATAGATCAAGGGCCAGATGAACATCCCCAGCAGGGAGGGGACATAGTAGAACAACGTGGCCCCTGGCCTGCCCATAAACCGGCTGACCCACAGTGACAGCATCTGGTGCAGGATCAGCAGCACCAGCACGGTCAGTGCCTGCTGCCATACCGGAAACAGCCGGACGCGCAGATGTAATTTCAGTGTCAGATAGGCGACGATGGCCAGTGCCATCGCGTGCTGGCCCAGCAGGCTGCCGGTCAGCAGGTCGACCAGCAGGCCCATGAACCAACCGATGCCGACACCAACTCGATCCGGCAAGGCCAGGCACCAGTAGATCAGGACCAGGCCGACCCAGTCCGGGCGCAGGGTACGCGCCCAGTCGGGCAGGGGGACGATGGTCAGCAGCAGCGCAATAACAAACGTTAAGGCAATAACCCCGCCGCCATGGTGCCTGCCGAGGATCACGGGTTTTCCTCTGTCACCGCGGGCACTGGCCCGGCGTCGCCCTGAATGTCTTCCACGGGCAGTTGTGTTTCGGCCTGCACAGTGCCGTTGGTCTCCAGGGTGCTGGTATCATCCGGCCAGACCAGCAGTATTTCCCGGCTCCGGTTCAGCTTTGCGCTCGGGGTGGCGACCACGGCCGCAAAGGAGCGTCCAGGGTCATGCTGCACGAACTGAACAATGGCTACCGGATAGCCTGGCGGAAAACGCCCCCCCAGCCCGGAGGTGACCAGCAGGTCGCCGGGCTGGATGTCCGCGTTGTTGGGGATGTACGGCAATTCCAGCCGGTTGATGGTGCCACTGCCGAGGGCGATGGTGCGGATGCCGTTGCGGTTGACCTGTACCGGCAGGGCATGAGAGGTATCGGTGATCAGGACCGCAGTCGAGGTGTAGGGGCCGACGTGAACGACCTGCCCCATGACACCGTCCGCGTCAAGGATCGGCTGGCCCGGATATATCTTGTCGAGTTCCCCTTTGTTGATAAGGACCTGGTGGTTGTAGGGGTCGAGGTCGACCGACATCAGTTCCGCGACCAGCACCCGCTCACCGATCTTGAACGACGAGTCCAGCAGTTCGCGCAGGCGGATGTTTTCGGTCTCCAGCGCCTGCATCTTCTGGCCCCGGGCCTTGAGCATCAGTAGCTGGGTACGCAGGCTGACGTTCTCCTCCTGCAACTGGCGGCGGGTTGCGAGGGACTCGCGGAACCATTCCGATACGGTCCTCGGCATCTCAATCGCCAGCTGCAAGGGGTAGACCAGGACTGACAGGCCTGCGCGCAGGGAATCAACGTGGTTCTGGCGGTGGTCCATCATCATCAGGGCTATGGATAACGCCACGAGCAGCACCACTCGTGTCGTGATCGATGGGCCCTGTGTGAAGATGAGCTTGATGAACGCACCCCTGTGTAAATGCTGGTGTAATCCTGCCGGGAAAACCGCTTGCCGCGAAAAACTGAGGACTATTCTAGCGTATTCGGGCGTAAGGCTGCCGCCACCGCCCGGGGTTTTATTCCACCGTGAACACGTCTCCACCGCGCTCATCGAACAGTTCGAGCGCACGGCCGCCACCCCGGGCGACACAGGTGAGGGGGTCATCCGCGACGACAACCGGGAGGCCGGTCTCTTCCATCAGCAGGCGGTCGAGGTCGCGCAACAGTGCGCCACCACCGGTGAGAACGATGCCACGCTCGGCCACATCAGCACCCAGTTCCGGCGGGGTTTGCTCCAGGGCCGTTTTCACCGCTCCGACGATGCCGGTAAGCGGTTCCTGCAGGGCCTCCAGTATCTCGTTGCTGTTCAATGTGAAACTGCGCGGGATGCCCTGGGACAGGTTGCGCCCCTTGACTTCGAGTTCCCTGACCTCCTTTCCCGGGTAGGCGGAGCCGATCTCGTGCTTGATGTGCTCGGCCGTGGCCTCGCCGATCAGCGTTCCGTAGTTGCGCCGTATGTAATTGATAATGGCATCGTCGAAGCGGTCGCCACCAATCCGCACAGAGGAGGAATATACTATTCCGTTCAATGAGATAACTGCAACTTCTGAGGTGCCGCCACCGATATCGAGCACCATGGAGCCGCGCGCCTCGTCGACCGGCATACCAGCGCCGATGGCGGCCGCCATCGGCTCCTCGATCAGGTAGACCTCGCGCGCACCGGCACCGGCCGCCGATTCCCGGATCGCACGCCGTTCCACCTGGGTTGAACCGCAGGGTACGCAGATGAGTACCCGGGGGCTGGGTTTGAAGAAGCGCGCCTCGTGCACCTTGTGGATGAAATGCTGCAGCATCTTTTCGGTGATGGTGAAATCGGCGATCACGCCGTCTTTCAGTGGGCGGATGGCGGTGATGTTGCCGGGGGTGCGTCCCAGCATCAGCTTGGCCTCGGTGCCTACGGCGGCGATGCTCTTGGGGCCCCCCGGGCCACGGTCCTGGCGAATTGCCACTACGGACGGCTCGTTCAGAACGATCCCCTGGCCACGCACATAAATCAGTGTGTTGGCAGTTCCAAGATCAATCGAAAGGTCGTTGGAAAACAGGCCAAATAAACTTTTAATTACCATTTATTCCTTGTCCATAGAGATCGGTCGTCATTGCAGGGTGGTAATCTATCAACGGGGGGCGCTTTGGGCAAGGAATTACCCGCGTATTGATTCCATCATGCATTGGGTGGGTGTGTATGCTACCTTTGCGCCCCTGTTGAAAGTCAGTCAGTCTGTGACCGGAGTCTCCATGGCACTTGAAGCACAGGAAGTCGAAAGGATCGCGCACCTGGCCCGCTTGGGCATCGACCCGGACGATATTCCCGACTACGCCCGCAATCTGTCGGATATCCTTGCATTTGTTGAGCTGCTCAACAGCGTCGATACCTGCGGGGTGGAACCGCTGGCGCATCCACTGGAGGCTGTCCAGCGCCTGCGTCCGGACGTCGTGACCGAGGCCGACGAGCGTGAGAATTTCCAGAGCAACGCACCCCTGACCGAGGCCGGACTGTACCTGGTGCCCAAGGTTATCGAGTGACCGGGGAACGCGCTGCGGAGTACTGTCATTTAATACTGGATGGATGATTCAGTCCGGACCTGATTTATGCACCACAAGACCCTTGTTGAACTAAGCGCTGGACTCAGGCAAGGAGAATATTCCAGCGAAGAACTGACTCGTACCTGCCTCGATCGGGTGGCCTTGCTGGACAAGCAGCTCAACAGCTTTATCACGGTCACCGAAGAGTTGGCGTTGCAGGCGGCCAGGGAGGCCGATGCCCGAATCCGCTCCGGTGAGGCTGGCCCCCTGACCGGGATACCCTATGCGCACAAGGACATCTTCTGCACCCGTGGCGTGAAGACCAGCTGCGGTTCGCGCATGCTGGACAACTTTATTGCGCCCTACGACGCCACGGTGACGCAGCGGTTGAACGACGCCGGCGCGGTAATGATCGGCAAGACCAACATGGATGAGTTCGCCATGGGGTCTTCGAATGAAACCAGTTTCTATGGATTGGTGACCAATCCCTGGGATAGCGAGACCGTTCCTGGTGGTTCCTCAGGCGGCTCGGCCGCGGCGGTTGCCGCGCGCCTGGTGCCGGTCAGTACAGGTACCGATACAGGTGGTTCCATTCGCCAGCCCGCTGCCCTGTGCGGGATCACCGGCCTCAAGCCGACCTACGGGCGGGTCTCCCGCTACGGCATGATCGCGTTTGCATCCAGTCTGGACCAGGCGGGACCGTTTGCGCGTACGGCCGAGGATGTGGCGCTAATGCTCGGGGCCATGGCCGGGTTTGACCCGCGTGATTCGACCAGCGTGGAGCGTCCGCCCGATGATTACACGGGTGGACTCAACAAATCCATCAAGGGTCTGAAGATAGGGCTACCTGAACAGTACTTTGGCGAAGGCCTGGACAGCGGCGTTACCGCTGCCGTCGAGGCGGCCCTGGACGAGTACCGCAAGCTGGGCGCGGTCATCACGGAAATCTCGCTGCCGAATTCGCAGCTTGCCGTACCGGCCTACTATGTCGTGGCGCCGGCGGAATGTTCCTCCAACCTGTCACGCTTCGACGGTGTGCGCTTCGGTTACCGTGCCGAAGTCCCCGCTGACCTGGAGGACCTGTACAAGCGTTCGCGCGGTGAGGGCTTCGGTGCAGAGGTCAAGCGCCGCATCATGATCGGGACCTATGCCCTGTCGGCCGGTTACTACGATGCCTACTACCTGAAGGCGCAACAGGTGCGGCGCCTGATCCGCGAGGACTTCATGCGCGCATTCGAGCAGGTGGACGTCATTATGGGCCCGACGTCCCCCTCGGCGGCCTTCCGGGTCGGCGAAAAATCGGATGATCCGGTGACCATGTACCTGTCCGATATATACACCATTGCCGTGAACCTCGCCGGGCTGCCGGGTATGTCGATACCGGCCGGTTTCACTGCGGACATGCCCGTGGGACTGCAACTCATCGGTAACTACTTCGAGGAGGCGCACCTGTTGAATGCCGCGCACCGCTACCAGCAGGTGACTGACTGGCACAACCGTGTCCCGCAGGGATACGAATAGTGTAGGCCGGATTAGCGCAGCGTAATCCGACCTGCGAGACTCGCAATAAACGTTAACATTATGGATTGGGAAACAGTCATCGGGCTGGAGATACATGCCCAACTCGCGACCCGGAGCAAGATATTCTCCGGCGCCTCCACCCGCTACGGCGCGGAACCGAACACCCAGGCCTGCGCCGTGGACCTCGGTTTGCCAGGCGTGCTACCGGTGCTGAATGAGGAGGTGGTGCGCATGGCGGTCAAGTTCGGCCTGGCGACGCATTCCACGGTGGCACCCCGATCGGTATTCGCACGCAAGAATTATTTCTACCCGGACCTGCCCAAGGGCTACCAGATCAGCCAGTACGAGTTGCCGATCGTGCATGACGGCTACCTCGACATTGAGCTGGATGAAGACACTGTCAAGCGCATCGGCATCACCCGTGCCCATCTCGAGGAAGATGCCGGGAAATCCCTGCATGAAGATTTTCACGGCATGACCGGCATCGACCTCAATCGTGCCGGGACTCCGCTGCTGGAGATCGTTTCCGAACCGGATATGCGTTCGGCAAAAGAGGCCATCGCCTACATGAAGAAGATCCACTCACTGGTCAGGTATCTCGGGATCTGTGATGGCAACATGCAGGAGGGTTCATTTCGCTGTGATGCCAATGTCTCGGTGCGGCCAAAGGGACAGGAGGCGTTCGGTACGCGTACCGAGCTCAAGAACATCAATTCATTCCGCTTTGTCGAGCAGGCCATCAACTACGAGGTCGAGCGTCAGATTGCCGTGCTCGAGAGTGGTGGTACGGTGGTACAGGAGACGCGCCTGTTCGATGCCGACAGGCATGAGACCCGCCCCATGCGTACCAAGGAAGAAGCGAATGACTATCGCTATTTTCCGGATCCCGACTTATTGCCGGTCGAAATCGACCAGGCATTTATCGCTGAAGTAACACTGTCCCTGCCGGAGTTGCCCGACGTGAAGAAGCAGCGTTTCATGGATGACTTCGGTCTGTCAGCTTATGATGCGGGCGTTCTGACGGCAACGCGGGAACTGGGCGACTACTTCGAGACCGTGGTCGAGTCATCCGGAGGACAGGGCAAGTTGTCCGCCAACTGGGTGATGGGCGAGTTGTCCGGTGCTCTCAACAAGGCCGGACTGGAGATCGATGCGAGCCCGGTCAGTGCCGGCGCACTGGGAGGGATGTTGCGGCGTATCGAGGATGGCACCATCTCCGGCAAGATCGCCAAGCAGGTATTCGAGGCCCTGTGGGCTGGCGAGGGTACAGCCGATGAGATCATTGAAAGCCAGGGGTTGAAGCAGATCACTGACAGTTCAGCGATCGAGGGCATCATCAGGGAAGTACTGGAGAACAGCCCGACGCAGGTTGAGCAATACCGCAATGGCCAGGAAAAGGTGTTCGGGTACTTCGTCGGCCAGGTCATGAAGGCCACTCAGGGCAAGGCCAACCCGAAACAGGTCAACGAACTGCTCAAAAAGATGATAAATGACTGATTGCGGATCCTGTTCCTGGGGTGACGTGTCTGAAACCGATCCGACTTCAGTCGGGTTTGAAATATCACCGTAGAGGCGCAGAGGACGCAAAGAACAAACACAGGAAAATAATGGTTAGAAAATAACTGCGGCCCGCTGATATTGCATAGACGTCAAGAGTTCCGAACTCCCCTCACCACAATAAAACTTTTTTAGGTTTTTCTTTGCGACCTTTGCGCCTCTGCGGTGAGATTTTTTGTCTTTATGGTTAACCAATGAAGATCATTGCCGACGAGAACATCCCTTGCGTGGAGAAGGCCTTTTCCACGCTGGGCGATGTGACCCTGGTCTCCGGTCGGGAACTGCAGGCCGGCCAGGTGCGCGATGCCGATGTCCTGCTGGTGCGCTCCGTGACCCGAGTGGGTGCGGAACTGCTTGAAGGCTCGCGTGTACGCTTTGTCGGTTCGGCCACCATCGGTTTCGATCACGTCGATCTGGACTATCTCAAGACACACAATATCGGTTTTTCGACGGCACCCGGCAGTAATGCTGTCTCGGCTGCCGAATATGTCGTCAGCGCACTGCTGGCGCTGTCCGAGCGGCAACAATTCAAACTTGCCGACAAGACCATCGGCATCATCGGTTATGGCAATGTCGGGTCGCGCGTGTGCCGGAAGCTCGGCGTACTGGGTGTCCAGTGCCTAGTGAATGACCCGCCGTTACAGGAGCAGGGCGGGGTGCAGGAATTCGTCGGGCTGGATGAAATCCTGGGGACCGATATCATTACCCTGCATGTGCCGCTAACGCACACAGGCAGGTATCCGACCTTTCATCTTATCGATGAAGCCTTCATGAAACGGCTCAGGCCGCACACCATCCTGGTGAATACGGCGCGCGGCGCGGCCGTCGACAACCGTGCTCTCGAGCGGCTGCTCGAAGGGCGGCCGGATTTGTCGGTTGTGCTGGATGTCTGGGAAGATGAGCCGGCGATTGATATCGCGCTGCTGCAAAAGGTCGTCCTGGGTACCCCGCACATCGCCGGCTACAGCCTGGATGGCAAGATGCGCGGCACCGAGATGGTCTACCGGGCCGTGTGCGCGCACTTCGGCCTGGCCGGGCCATGGCAGGCGGCAGACGACCTGCCGGCCGGCCAGTCACTGGACCTGGCGGCGTCGGCTGATACCGACCCGGACGCGTGCCTGCGCAGGGTGGTGTTCCATGCCTACGATATACGTCTCGATGACCGGCGTTTGCGGGAATTGCTGGGTCTGGAGCCGGCAGAACGTGCCGGTTACTTCGACCGGTTGCGCAAGGAATACCCCCTACGGCGCGAGTTTTCCGAGACCACGCTCAGGCTGGGCCGCCCGCATGCCGCCCTGCGGCCGGTGTTCGAGGGGCTGGGCTTCAAGGTGCTCTGCGGCGACTGACAGCGGACGCCGGGTGTTCCAGGCTAGGCGGCTTGGCCACACACCGGGCACTCCGGGTCGCGTGGCACCTTCAGGGTGCGCCACTCGTGGTGGTAACCGTCGAATACGACCAGGCGCCCGCACAGGTCTTCCCCCAGTGACAACACCACCTTCATAGCCTCCAGCGCCTGCAGGCTGCCGATAATGCCGACCAGCGGCGCCAATACCCCATTGTCCGTACAGTTCTGGTCCGGGTCTTCACCTTCCCGGTACAGGCAGCCGTAACAGGGACTGTCGTGGCGTCCCGGGATGAATACGGCCACCTGTCCCTCCAGGCGAACTCCGGCACCCGAGACCAGCGGTGTCCTGTGAGTGAAGCAGGACCGGTTGACGGCGAAGCGGGTGTTGAAGTTGTCGCTGCAGTCCAGCACCACGTCGGCCTCGTTTACTGCCTGTTCCAGCCGGTTGCCCTGCAGGCGCTCGACAATCGGGGTGATCCTTACCTCCGGGTTGATAGCGGCCAGGGTGTCCTGTGCCGAGGCGACCTTGTCCCGGCCGATGTCGCTCTCGTGGTGAAGGATCTGGCGTTGCAGGTTGGACAGTTCCACCTGGTCATCATCGGCAATGACCAGGTGGCCCACACCTGCCGTTGCCAGGTAGATGGCGGCCGGAGAGCCCAGCCCGCCTGCCCCCACGATCAGGGCGCGTGTTGCAAGCAGTTTTTCCTGGCCTGCGACGCCCACCTGCGGAAGCAGGATCTGGCGGCTGTAGCGCAGCAGCTGGTCATCGTTCATTGGCGGGTTCCGGGTCGTTTGTCGGGTACCTGTGCCGGTAGGGTTGCAACGCCGGTGCCGTCCCTGAACTACGGCATGCCGGATCCCGGGCTGTTTGTTTACAGATAGCGGCGCAGGTAATCAGGCCGCTGGTCACGGCAGCCGTGCGGCCGGCGCAGGTAGCGCGTGATGAACACATCGCGGGTACATTCCGCCTGGTCGTGAACGGGGTCGCTGCATTCAATATCTTCGATATAGTAGAACACGGCGCGCATGCAGCGGCACACCAGCCCGGTTTCCAGCTGGTAGCCGAATTCATTCAGCAGGGCCTCGATTACCTGGAGGGTGATCTGGCGGACGTTGTAACGGACCACCATTCGGTTACGGGAAATAATACGGACCTCGCTGACGCCCTTGACGTCACGCAGCAGCCGGGCCGCGGATCGTACCCTGTCCGGATTTGCGTCCGCGCCACCGAGCCGGATTGTCCGCCGTTTGTATTTCTCGGTCACTCTCTGAGTATAACGCCAAAGTAATCGTGCGACAGCCGGGTCACGATCCCGGGCCATACCTGCCCATGGTGACCCGGCCGAGTCCGCTGCCGTCGTTATGGGTGCTGACTTCGCTGTAGCCCTCGGCCTGCAGGAGTTGCATGACTTTTCCCCCCTGGTCGTAGCCATGTTCCACTATCAGCCAGCCATCCCGGCGCAGGTGATCGTTTGCGCAGCGCGCAATCTGCCGCAGCGCGTCCATGCCCTCGGGACCGGCTACCAGTGCCTGGCGTGGATCAAAGCGCACGTCACCCGAATCCAGGTGTGGATCCCGTTCGGCCACGTAGGGGGGGTTGCTGAGGATGACATCGAAGCGGCCAGCCGGCAGGGATTTGCACCAGTCACCTGCGATGAACCGGACATTGCCCAGGCCGAGCCGCTCCGCATTGTGCCTGGCAACCGTCAGGGCCAGTTCCGATATGTCCGTGGCGATGATTTCACAGCGCGGCCTTTCGGTCGCGATGGCCAGCGCAATGGCGCCACTGCCGGTACCCAGGTCGGCCACCCGCAGCGGTGTATCAGGAGGCAGCTTGCCCAGGGCCTGTTCCACCAGGGTTTCGGTCTCTGGCCGCGGGATCAGGGTGTCGGGCGTGACGGCCAGTGGCAGTGACCAGAATTCGCGCTCACCGGTCAGGTGAGCCACGGGCTCCCCGCGGGCACGGCGCCTGAGCAGTTGCCCGAAGCATTCCAGTTCGCGTTGATCAATGCTGCGCTCCGGCCAGGTGCGCAGGTAGCTACGTGGTTTGCCGAGACAGGCAGCAAGCAGTATCTCTGTGTCCAGGCGCGCCGATTCGGTACCGAGTTCACGGCTGGCCTGTTCCAGCAGCGTTCTGATAGACGGGGTATCAATCACCGCGGGGTTGTGATCTAGGCGCCCTGTGTATCCAGTGCGGCGAGCTGGTCGGCCTGATTCTCGCTGACCAGCGGATCGATAACCTGGTCGAGGCTGCCGGCCATGATTTCGTCCAGCTTGTAGAGTGTCAGGTTGATGCGGTGATCGGTCAGGCGTCCCTGCGGGAAATTGTAGGTACGGATGCGTTCCGAACGATCGCCGCTACCCACCAGGGAGCGACGGGTTTCCGTTACCTCGGCCTTTTGTTTCTCCAGTTCTATATCCAGCAGGCGCGCCGCCAGCAGGGACATGGCGTGTGCCCGGTTCTTGTGCTGGGAGCGTTCGTCCTGACATTCCACTACGATCCCCGTCGGCAGGTGGGTCAGGCGAATGGCCGAATCAGTCTTGTTGACATGCTGCCCGCCGGCCCCGGATGCACGGAAGGTATCCACCTTCAGGTCCGCGGGATTGACCTCGATAGTGTCGATTTCATCGGCCTCGGGCAGCACAGCAACCGTGGCAGCGGAGGTGTGGATGCGCCCCTGGGACTCGGTCTCCGGCACACGCTGCACGCGGTGCGCACCGGATTCGAATTTCAGGCGCGAATAGGCGCCCTGGCCGATAACCCGAGCAATGATTTCCTTGTAACCGCCGTGCTCGCCGCTACTCTCGCTTAGGGCTTCCACCGTCCAGCCGCGGATTTCCGCATAACGGGAATACATGCGGAACAGGTCACCGGCAAACAGGGCCGCTTCATCACCGCCGGTGCCGGCTCGAATCTCCAGGAAGATATTGCTGTTGTCATGAGGGTCCTTCGGCAGCAGCAGTTTCTGCAGTTCAACCTCGAGTTTGGCAATGCGTTCATTAGCCCAGTTGAGTTCGTCCTCGGCCATGTTCTGCATGTCGGGATCAGGGTCAGCGAGCATTTCCCTGGCAGATGACACGTCCTCCCGGGCCTGGCGGTAGGCGCGGTAATGATTCACCAGTGGCGTCAGCTGGGCATACTCCATTGACAGTTTCCGGTAACGGTCCTGATCCGCAATGGTCTCGGCATCGGCGAGCAAGGCGCTGATTTCGAGGTGGCGTTCTTCGATGCTTTCAAGCTTGCCAAGAATGGATGCTTTCATAATGCGGGTGACGGCTGGCTCAGCTGTTCTTCAGCCGGAACAGGGAACGGACGGCATCGAGCAGGCCGGTCTGGCCGTCCACAATCGCCTGACGCAGGTTGACGCTGGGTTCATGTGCCAGCTTGTTGATCAGGTTACGCGTCAAGGACTCCATAACTTCCTGAGGATCCTTGCCGCTGGCGAGCTGGCGACTGGCCTTTTCCAGTTCCTGGGCGCCGACGGACTCGGCATGCTCGCGGTAGGCACGTACGGCAGGCACGGCATCCAGCGAGCGCACCCATGACATGAAGTGTTCAACCTGGACATCAATGATCTCCTCGGCCTGTTCGGCTGCATCCTGGCGTGATTTCAGGTTTTCCTCGATCACTTCCTGCAGGTCGTCCACAGTATAGAAATAGACATCATCGAGTTCGGCGATGTCGCGGGCGATGTCACCGGGGACAGCGATATCCACCATGAACACTGGACGGTGCTTGCGTTTACGCAACGCCTTGCTGACCATCACCTTGTCGAGAATATGGGTTGGACTCCCGGTCGACGAGATCACAATATCGGCTTCCATCAGGTGCGCCGGAATCTGGTCCAGTGCAATCCCGTAGCCGTTGAACCGGTCGGCGAGCTCGTGGGCGCGTTCGATGGTGCGGTTGGCGATAATGATCTTACCAATCCCGTGATCGTGCAGGTGGCGTGTGGCCAGCTCGATGGTTTCGCCGGCGCCGATCAGCAGGGCGGTATTCTTCTCGAAGCTCCCGAAGATCTGGCGAGCCAGGCTGACGGCGGCAAAGGCCACCGATACCGGACTGGCGCCGATGGCCGTGTCAGTTCGGATCTGCTTGGCAACCGAGAAGGTATGCTGAAACAGGCGATTCCCCAGGGTATCGAGAGTGCCTGCGTGGGTCGCCTGCTGGTAGCTTGCCTTCATCTGTCCCAGGATCTGGGGTTCACCGAGTATCATGGAATCGAGACCGGCGGCGACCCGCAGGATGTGGCGCACCGCCCCGGCATCCTCGTAGCTGTAGAAGTGCGGTTGCAGTTTGTTCCGCTCCAGACCGTGGAAGCGGCACAGCCAGTCGGCGATGGTTTCGAGTTTCTGCCCCTGTTCCGTGCAGTAGAGTTCGGTGCGGTTGCAGGTCGACAGGATGGCCGCTTCCTGGACACCCTCCAGTGCGATCAGTTCGCCCAGCGCCCCTGGCAGGCGCTCAGGCGGGAACGCAACCTGCCCGCGAATTTCCACGGGAGCTGTGCGGTGATTGATACCGAGAACCGTCAGGCGCATGTCGGAATAAGAACAACCCTGAAACAAACCCAAAATTCTGCATGGTGAACTGATTGAATACAAGCTGCATTTCATTATGCCGGCCGTCATACAGGTATAAAACGGAGGCTGCACGTGGTGTTACCTGAATTAACAAACTATCCCACGGGCAAGCTGCTAGAATGTCGGGCATGTATGCACAACAGCCATCTACTCCCGGTTACCTGCTCAGGACGGGTCTGATTATTTCACTGGTGTGGACGTTATTTGCCTGCACTATGCCGGGCGGTACGCAAACCCGCGCCAGCGAAACTGAAATTGTCGAAACGCCTGAAGAGGTTGTCGAGAGTGTGCCCGCAAGACAGGTTGAGCCGCTTACCCAGCAGCTACTCTACGATATCCTGCTGGGTGAAATATCGGGCCAGCGCGGGCGCTTCGATGTCTCTGTGCCACATTATCTGCAGGCCGCCATGGACTCCTATGATCCACGCGTCGCCGAGCGGGCGGTTACCATGGCTACGTTTGCCAAGCAGTTCAACGTGGCCGCGCAGGCCGCGCAGCGCTGGATAGCGCTGGATCCGGAGAACCTCGAGGCCCGCAAGGTGCTGACCGCGCTGGCCCTGCGTACAGGTGAAACGGATGAGGTGGTCATGCAGCTGGAATACCTCATCAGTGCGTCCGCCGACCTCGAAGCGGGATTCAGTCTCGCCACCGCTATCCTGTCCAGGCACGCTGACAAAAAGGCCTCATTGCAGGCCATGGAACGCCTGGCCGCACGCTATCCCGAGAGTCCCGAGGCACTGCTCGGTGTCAGCCGGCTAGCCATCCTCAATGAGGAGTTCACGCGTGCCCTGCAGGCCGTTGAGCAGGCCCTAGAGAAGCGACCGGGCACACCGGGGGCAGAGATCCTCAGGGCACAGATCCTGATTCAGCAGGACAGGAAGACCGAGGCGCTGCAGGCACTGGCGCAGGCGGTTGAGCGTGATCCCAAGAATGCCGAGCTGCTGTTTGCCTACAGCCATCTGCTGCTCGATGCGGATGACCAGGAAGGTGCCAGGCAGCAGTTGCGCACTGTCATCGGGCTGGATCCGGCCAATGCAAATGCACTCTATTCGCTCGCCCTGCTGGAGCTGGAGGCCAAGGAGACCAGGGCCGCTGAACGGCACCTGAAGCAGCTGCTGGAACTGGGAGAGAAACAGCAGAGTGTCTATTACTACCTGGGCTATGCCGCACAGGAGCAGGGCAACGATGCAAGCGCCATCGAGTGGTACCGCAAGGTGGAGGAGGGCGAATACTGGACGCAGTCACGGTTGCGCATCGGCAAGCTCATGGCCGGGCAGGGCCGGCTGGAGGAAATGCGCGCTGAAATGCGGGTGCTGCGCCGGAACAATCCGGATAATGCCGTTGCCATCTACCTGGTAGAAGGGCAGGTGTTGTCGGACCTTGCCCTCCATGATGATGCCTATGCACTTTATGAGCAGGCGCTGGTGAACAACCCGGACAATGAAGATCTGCTCTATTCACGCGCACTGGTTGCGGAAAAGATCAATCGCATCGATCTTGCCGAGGAGGACATGCGGCGCATCCTGGCCACTGACCCGGATAATGTCAGGACCCTCAACGCGCTTGGCTACACACTGGCCGACCGCACCGATCGTTATGCTGAGGCCCTGCAGTACATACAGAAGGCCTTTGCACAGAACCCGGACGACCCGGCCATCATCGACAGCATGGGCTGGGTCCATTTCCGGCTGGGCAAGCTGGATGAGGCCAAAAATTATCTGCAACAGGCCTGGGACATGACCGGTGACGGTGAAATCGGCGCCCATCTGGGAGAGGTCCTGTGGATGCAGGGTGAGCATGACGAGGCACGCCGCATCTGGGAGGAGGCCCGGAAGAACGCCCCAGATAATCCTGTTCTGAGAAAAGTGCTCGACCGCTTCATGCCGTGAGACTGTTTACCGTTCTACTCCTGGCGCTCTACCTGGCAGGGTGTGCTATGGCCCCGATCGACAGTCGCAAGGGGGCCTATCCGGGGCCGGGGATTGAGGCCTATCCCGTCTGGCAATTCAGGGGACGCGTGTCGCTGACACAGGGCGAGCAGGGCTGGCATGCCAGCCTCAACTGGCGCGAGGCATCCGGGCATTACCGTCTGAACCTGGCAGGCCCCCTGGGCCAGGCAGCCATGCAGCTTGATGGTGACGGCGATGGCGTCAGATTAAGGACCGCCAACGGCGAGGAACTCACCGCACGGGATGCCGATGCCCTGGTCGAATCGGCAATCGGTTGGCAATTTCCCGTGACCGGGATCCGTTACTGGGTGCGGGGGGTGCCGGCGCCTGCGGCCCCTGCCCAGGCCTTCACCGACGAAAACGGACGCCTGGCACGTCTGCTGCAATCCGGCTGGGACATCCGTTATAACCGCTTCCAGCATGTCGACGGTCGGGACTGGCCGACCCGCATGCATCTGGCGGCCGGTGACATCTCGGTACGCCTGGTGATCGATGAATGGCGGTTGTCGGCCGGCGGGCACGTACCAGGTTCAATGGACACCAAGGCTGCCAGCCAGGCCCCATGACGGGATTGCAGATCCCCGCCAGCGCGCAGGGACCCTGGCCGGCGCCGGCCAAGCTGAATCTGTTCCTGCATATCACCGGGCGGCGTGCCGACGGTTACCATACCCTGCAGACGGTCTTCCAGTTTCTGGATTACGGTGACCGGCTCTATTTCGATGTCCGCAAGGACGCCGCTATCCACCGCCATGGTGGTCCCGCGGGTCTGGCGCCGCAAGTCGACCTGTGTGTGCGCGCCGCGCGGCTCCTGCGGCAGCACACAGGATCTCGAAAAGGTATTGATATTTATAATGAAAAAATCATTCCCACGGGGGGTGGCCTGGGCGGTGGCAGTTCCGATGCAGCGACCAGCCTGGTCGTGCTCAACCGGCTGTGGGGGCTGGATCTGGACAGCATCGAGCTGGCAGCGCTGGGGTTGCAGCTTGGCGCCGATGTACCGGTCTTCATTCACGGCCAGGCGGCCTGGGCGGAGGGGGTGGGTGAAATCCTGACCCCGGTGACCCTGCCGGAACCATGGTACCTGGTGGTGAATCCCGTGGTAAGCATATCAACGGCCGATATTTTTTCCGACGTGGAATTGACACGGGACACACCCGGCATGACAATACGCGACTTTCTTTCGGGCGGCGGTCATAATGACTGCGAGACGGTGGTACGGCGCATGTATCCCGAGGTCGGGGCCGTAATCGACTGGTTGAACGGGTACGCCACGGCGCGGATGACCGGGACCGGCGGGTGCGTGTTCGCGGCCTTCGAAACAGAAGCCAGGGCGCGAACCGTCGAACGACAGGTCCCGCAGGAGTGGTCCCGTTTTGTTGCCCGGGGTGTCAATCGTTCACCCCTGCTGGCGGCAATCACGTGAGCCTCTGGCGGTTTTCCTGAAGAAAGATAACCCGCGTCGCTTTGATGAATCATTGGGACGTCGCCAAGTGGTAAGGCACGGGGTTTTGATCCCCGCATTCGCAGGTTCGAATCCTGCCGTCCCAGCCACAAGCAGGATGAGAACCTCAAGGTTCGACTCGAGCGCGGTAGCGCGACAGAACGGCGGGAGCGTAGCGGACGCCGGCCCCGCAGGGGTGAGTCGCACAGCGACGAATAATCCTGCCGTCCCAGCCACAAGCAAGCCGGCGCCGCAGGCACTGGCGATAGATTGAATGGCGGCAGGATGCAGCTGATAAACTGAGTGCAACTAACTGATAGTGTTTCCATTAAGTAATTAAAGTTGAACCCGATATGAAAGGTCTGCCTGCATCTGATTCCGACACCCGCATGATGGTGTTTAGCGGTAACGCGAACCCGAAACTGGCGCAGGATATAGCGGATCAGTTGCGCCTGCAGCTCGGTAAGGCCCTTGTTAGCCGTTTCAGCGACGGTGAGGTGCTGGTGGAGATCATGGAAAACGTCCGCGGCAAGGATGTTTTCATATTGCAGCCGACCTGTGCACCCACCAATGACAACTTGATGGAACTGCTGGTTATGATCGATGCGCTGCGCCGGTCCTCGGCCTGGCGTATCACGGCGGTGATCCCGTACTTCGGATACGCCCGCCAGGATCGCCGGCCACGTGCCGCGCGGGTGCCGATCACAGCCAAGGTCGTGGCCCAGATGATCGGCAACGTCAAAACCGACAGGGTGCTCACGGTCGACCTGCATTCCGACCAGATGCAGGGGTTCTTCGATATCCCGGTGGACAATGTGTACGCATCGCCGATTCTGCTCGGGGATGTCTGGCGGCAGAAGTACCCTGACCTGATCGTGGTGTCACCCGATGTGGGCGGCGTGGTCAGGGCGCGGGCGCTGGCCAAACGCCTCGATGATGCCGACCTGGCGATTATCGACAAGCGCCGGCCGCGGGCGAACGAGGCCAAGGTGATGAACATAATCGGCGAGGTCAAGGGGCGCACCTGTGTCCTGATCGACGATCTGGTGGATACCGCCGGTACCCTGTGCCAGGCAGCCGCGGCCCTGAAAGGCGAGGGTGCGGCCCGGGTGGTGGCCTACTGCACGCATCCGGTCCTGTCCGGCAAGGCGGTCGAGAATATCGAGGCATCAGAGCTTGACGAACTGGTGGTGACAGATACTATTCCGCTGCAGGAGAATGCGCGCTCCTGCAAGCGAATACGGCAGTTGAGTATTGCCGCCATGCTGGCGGAAACCATGCGGCGTATCAGCATGGAAGAGTCCGTCAGCTCCATATATATGGATTGATACGGTTTAACCGCGGACCTGTTGCCATGACGGTACGGGCCTGCATTCATGCCGACCCTGGTCGCGGGGAAGGTGCAATGGACCGCCGCGAGGCGGATGTTTGGAGAGAAGAAAATGGCTATCAGCTTTGAACTTAATGCAGAGCCACGCAGTGATACGGGTAAAGGTGCGAGCCGCCGCCTGCGTCATGCGGGCAAGGTTCCTGCCATCATGTATGGCGGGGGCAAAGATCCGGAAACACTGACCCTGTCCCACAACGAGGTCATTCGCAACCTGGAACACGAGGCCTTTTACTCGCACATCCTGAATGTGAAGGTCGGTAACGCGGAAACACGAGCCGTGTTGCGTGATTTGCAGCGTCATCCCAGCCGGCCGGTCATCATGCATATGGACCTCCAGCGCGTCAGCGAGTCGGAAAAAATCAAGATGAACGTGCCGTTGCACTTCGTCGGTGAAGACGTCGCCCCGGGTGTCAAGGCTGGCGGGCTGGTCTCGCACGAACTCGTTGAAGTCGAGATCGAGTGTCTGCCCAGGGACCTGCCGGAGTATTTCGAGATCGATATTTCAGCGCTGGAGATCGGTGACTCGGTTCACCTCAGCGACCTCCTGGTGCCCGAGGGTGTGACCGTGCTCGAACTGGCGCGCGGTGAAGGTCATGACCTGGCCGTGGCGTCCATACACGCCCGCCGTGTGAGCCTTGAGGAGGAAGAGGAGGCACCGGAGGTGACGGCAGAGGGTGGCGAGGAGCCCAAGGAGTCCGGTGAAGGTGAAAGCGCCGACTGATCAGCCGGCATTTGACCGTTGACTGCCATACAGCTCGTTGCCGGGCTGGGTAATCCCGGAGCAAAGTACGAACAGACCCGGCATAATGCCGGGTTCTGGTTTGTGGATGCACTCGCTCGTCAATACGCCGGGCAGTTCCATCACGAAAGCCGTTACAAGAGCGATATCGCCCGCTGCAGCATCGCGGGTCATGACTGCCGCTTGCAGAAACCTATGGACTTCATGAACTGCAGTGGTCAGCCGGTGGCCTCCCTGGCGGCCTTCTACCGAATAGCACGCAGCTGCATCCTGGTGGTACATGATGACCTCGATCTGCCACCCGGGATCGTGCGGCTCAAGCAGGGTGGTGGCCATGGCGGTCACAACGGCCTGCGTGACCTGATTCCCAAACTGGGTGGTAATGACTTTCTGCGCCTGCGCATCGGTATCGGGCATCCGGGCCACCGCGACGACGTCGTCGGTTACGTGCTGAAACCCGCGCCCCGTGATGAGCGGGTCGCCATTGATGCCGCCATCGATGCGGCGCTCGGGGCGCTGCCGGATATCGTTGCAGGCAGGCTCGACAAGGCCATGAAGAAACTTCATACCGCAACGTAATATTTTCAACCTTGGCAACGGCAGCCCGGACCAGGCAGGGTGTGATCCGGGATTTCCTGTAGCTGTTTCCGGATTCCCTTGCATGCCATCCGGGCTACGATTGACACAATGGAAACCAGGATCACATGAGCGTTAAATGCGGTATCGTCGGCCTCCCCAACGTGGGCAAATCCACCCTCTTCAACGCCCTGACCGAGGCGGGCATCCAGGCAGAGAACTATCCGTTCTGCACCATTGACCCGAATATCGGTGTGGTCCCGGTTCCGGACCCGCGCCTCGACAAGCTGGCAGAGATCGTCAAGCCCCGAAAGGTTATCCACACCACCATGGAGTTTCTGGACATCGCCGGACTGGTGGCGGGGGCTTCCAAAGGCGAGGGGCTTGGCAACAAGTTCCTGGCCAATATTCGCGAGACCGACGCCATCTGCCAGGTGGTGCGCTGTTTCGATGATGACAATGTGGTCCATGTCAGCGGCAGCATCGACCCGGTGCGCGATATCGATGTCATCAATACCGAGCTGGCGCTGGCTGATCTGGAGACCGTCGAGAAAGGCATCCAGCGTGTTTCCCGGGTCGCCAAGAGCGGTGACAAGGAAGCCAGGGCACAACTGGCCGTGTTCGAGGCGGTGCGCGAGCACCTGGATTCGGGCCGGCTGGTTATCAGTATGGGCCTGGACGAGGAGCAGCGGGAAGCGATCTACGAGTTGCACCTGCTGACCGCCAAGCCGGTCATGTACGTGGCCAACGTGAAAGAGGACGGCTTCGAGGACAACCCCTACCTGGATGAAGTCAGGCGGCACGCCGAGGAAGAGGGCGCCGAGACGGTCGCAGTGTGTGCCGCCATCGAGGCCGAGCTGGTCGATCTGGATGCTCCCGAGCGCAAGGACTACCTGGAGGAGCTGGGGCTGGAGGAACCGGGGCTCAACCGCGTGATCCGCGCGGGTTACAGGCTGCTGGGCCTGCAGACCTATTTCACCGCGGGCGAAAAGGAGGTGCGGGCCTGGACTGTGAAGATCGGTGCCACCGCCCCCCAGGCCGCCGGCGTGATTCATACCGACTTCGAGAAGGGCTTTATCCGCGCCGAGGTGGTCTCCTATGAGGATTTCGTCGCGTGTAGCGGGGAGCATGGTGCGCGCGAGGCAGGCAAGTTGCGCCTCGAGGGCAAGGACTACGTAGTGCAGGACGGAGATGTCATGCACTTCCGCTTCAATGTGTAGGAGCGCCTCGCAGCGTAATGTGGTGTCTACAGTCTGTATCAACTCCTAGCCGCCGCGATAGCTTATCTAGAATCTGCAGGCGCGATTCGTGTCCGGCAGCAGGAGATAACCCCGCCAGATAACTTGTCCCCGCACTGCGTTTTCAGGTAACCTTTGCACCCCTTTTGGCTACGTAGCTCAGCTGGTTAGAGCACAGCACTCATAATGCTGGGGTCGGTGGTTCAAGTCCACCCGTAGCCACCATATTTCAAATAGTTAATTTCTCCCCCGATTTGAATTCCGCGCTGACGCGCAACTGAATTTCGGCCCGCACGCTAACAGGCGCTGCAAGACGCTGACCCGCAGGGTTAGCGTCTAGTAATTGATCACAGCAAGGGTATCAGGGTGCGTTGTTATTCTTGAGGCAAGACTAGTGCTATTTGCTGTTCGTTCTGTCCACCACGGCCATGCCCAGTGTGGAGAGCACGAAGTTCAGGTGAATGACGACGTACCAGACGAGTTTCTGAAAACCCGGTTCAGAGCGCAATTGTTTCTAATATAAGAGAAAATTGCTCTATGACCCCTGTTTTTCAGAATGGCCAAAGATCCCAGCCCTTGTCGAGGTCGTCCTCGCAGCTGGACAGCTGGGTGTGGTAATCCTGCGCACGTGCGGCCACCTTGTTCGCGACCTGCTTAAGCCAAGGCTTGGCGTTGTAGGTCTTGCGTTTGTAGCCGCCATGGCCCTCGTGATAGGAAAGGTACTGGTTGTAGGCGTCCCACTTGGAAATGCCCAGCAGCTTGTGGGTCATGCTGCCGTACCAGGCAATGAAGTCGACAGCATCGGCGAAGTCATCCCGGTCCGCTCCGCGGTTGCCGGATTCCTTGATGTACCAGTCCCAGGTCGAGTCCTTGGCCTGGGCGTAGCCGTAGGCGGAGGAGATGCGTCCCCAGGGGATCACCCACAGTAACCGGTCGCGTGGCGGCTTGGCATCGTGCACGAAACGCGATTCCTGGTAGATGATGGCCAGCTGGATGTGCACCGGTACGCCCCAGCGCTCATAGGCCTTATGGGCACTGCGGTACCAGCCGCTTTTGTCCGCGAAGATTTTGCAGCTGTTACTGAGGTCTCTGGGCGGGTCGCTGGAGCAGCCGGTCATGGCTGTCAGCAGGATCAGCAGGCCGAGAATTTTCGCAGGCTCGTTCACGCAGCCAGTTTAAAACGTCATCTGTACATATGACCAGTCGGACGTGGCGCCGGTTGCATGCAATGACCACTGTCTGGTATGTACATGGTGGTCAATCAATTCGGCGACGAGTGATCACGGTATGAATCAATGAACCAGGAAGTATTCCCCGAACTGGAGCGACGGCTGCGTACAGCAGCCGAGGAAGAACTCCTGCCCCGGTTCAATCGGGTCGATGTCGAGGTCAAGGCGGACGGTTCTCTGCAGACCGAGGCAGATCATGCCATGCAGGCACGCCTGCAGCAGGAACTGAGTGTACTTTTCCCGGATAGTGTCATGCTGGGCGAGGAGATGGATGCCGGGCGGCAGCGGGAACTGCTGGCAGGCGCTGATGAGGGCTTGTGGGTGCTGGATCCGCTGGACGGCACCAGCAATTTTGCGATCGGAATCCCCTATTTCTGCGTGTCGCTGGCACTCATTGTCCGGGGCGAGGTGGAACTGGCACTGGTCTACGACCCGGTGCGACGCGAGTTGTTTCATGCCCGGACCGGTGCGGGCGCCTGGCTGAACGGTGCGCCGCTGGGGCGGCGGCGCCCATTGACCCCGTTGCGCCATGGTATAGGGCTGGTGGATTACAAGCGACTGCCAGCCAAGCTGGCCCGGCGGCTTGCCGAAGCCGCGCCTTACAGTTCACAACGCAGCTTCGGCTCGGTGGCGCTCGACTTCTGCTGGCTGGCCGCCGGACGGGTGCATGTTTACCTGCACGGCCGCCATAACCTGTGGGACTATGCCGCCGGCTTGACCATCCTGCACGAGGCCGGCGGCCATTCGGTCACGCTCGAGGGCGAGTCCCACCCGCCCATGGCGTTGACGCCGCGATCTACCGCGGCGGCTCTGGATGTTGACCTGTTCCGGGAGTGGTGCGACTGGCTGGGTGTCGAAATTCAAGGAGACTGAGCCGGCTGGAGCTGGCGCAGGCAGTCCAGCGCCGCACTTTTATAGCACTGGGCCAGCGTCGGGTAATTGAAGACACTGTTGGCCAGCACGCCCACCGTGGCGTGGCAGTTCATGGCCATCTGTCCGACGTGGATGAGTTCGCTGGCTGACTCGCCGATGATATGGACGCCGAGAATCGCATGGCTGCCGTGGTCCACCAGGAGCTTCATAAAGCCGCGCTCGGCACCAATGATCTGGCCGCGGGCGGTTTCGGCGAAGTGTGCGCGCCCGACAACGTAGGCGGCCCCGCGCTCCAGCAGCTCGCGTTCCGTTTCGCCCACGTAGGACAGCTCGGGGATGGTGTAGATGGCCATAGGCAGCACCCCGGCGGGGTGGGCGTTTTCATGGGCAAAGGCGTGATTGACGGCGACCCGTCCCTGTTCCATGGCGGTAGAGGCCAGCGACGGCCGGCCCGCGAGATCACCGACGATGTAGATGTGGCGCTGGGCGGTCTGGAAGTTTTCATTGATGCGTACCCAGCCGTGATCATCGGCCACCAGGCCAGCGGCATCCAGTGCCAGTCTGTCATAATTGGGTTCGCGTCCCAGGGCATAAAGCAGGACATCGGATTCCAGGGTTGCGCCGTTATCCAGGCTGGCGAGTACCCGGTCCCCCTCGCGATGGATACGCTGCACCCGGGTCTGCATGTGCAACTGTATGCCCATGTCCAGCAGTTCTTCCTCCAGCTCTTGCTGGATATCGGAGTCCAGGTAGGCAAGCGGGTGATCATGGGAGTCCACCAGCTGGACCTGCACGCCGAGCGGTGCAAACAGGGTGGCGAATTCACAGGCGATCACGCCACCGCCGACCACCAGCAGTTGTGCCGGCAGGCGCTGCAGCTTGAGGATGCCGGTGGAATCCAGCACCCGTTCCTTGTCGAAAGGCACCCCTGCCGGGCGGCGCGGCCGTGAACCGGTGGCCAGGATAATGACACCGGCGCGCAGCCGGGTCACATCGCCGTCGGGGCGCCGCAGGTTCAGGGTATGTTTGTCATGGAACGAGGCCTCTCCCGGCATCAGGGTGACGCCGGCAGCCATCAGCTGGCTGAGCAGCAGGCTTTCCTGGCTTTCAATGACGTGTTTCTCGCAGGCGAGCGCCTCAGTGAGGAAACTGCTCGGTAGCCGGCCGCGGGTCTGCACGGCCTCACGCATGCCGCGTCCCGCAAAACGCGAGGCCAGGTAGGCGGCCTCGCGTAACGCCTTGCTCGGGATGGTGCCGGTTTGCAGGCTAACGCCACCGAGGTAGGGCTTGCGTTCGATCAGCCCGACACGTTTACCCAGGGCAGCGGCCTGGAGTGCGGCGCTCTGGCCCCCTGGCCCGGAGCCGATGATCAACAGGTCGTAGTCGAATGGTTCCATACAGGGTCCGTTGTCGCAAGCAGGTGGACTCAGGCCACCATATTATGCGCGCATAAGTGAGTGGAGCCTGCCCTTGGCTATTGGTTCTGAACGTCAGGATTCGGCTGTCTAATCCCGGGTGGCGACAAAATCCACCATGCGCTGGGTGGCCTTGAGGGCCTTTATGCGGATGTCTTCCGGGACGTGGATCTCGTTGCTCCCGTTCCGGAGCACCTCGGCGAGATTGCGCAGGTGGTTCATCGCCATCCACGGGCAGTGAGCGCAGCTTTCGCAGGTAGCGCCTTCACCGGCAGAGGGGGCCTCCATGAAGACCTTGTCGGGGGCCGCCTGTTTCATTTTGTAGAAGATACCGTTGTCGGTGGCGACGATGAAGCGTTTGTTGGGCAGTCGCTTGGTGGCCTTGATCAGCTGGGTGGTCGAGCCCACGACATCTGCCATCTCAATGACCGCCTCCGGCGACTCCGGGTGCACCAGGATCGCGGCATCCGGGTACTGGTGTGCCAGATTCTGCAGGGCCCCGGCCTTGAAGCGTTCATGCACGATGCAGCTGGCCTGCCACAGCAGCATGTCAGCGCCGGTCTCCCGCTTGACGTAGTTACCGAGGTAGCGGTCCGGTGCCCACAGGATCTTCTCGCCCTTTTCCATGAGATGTCTGACCACGTCGACGGCAATGCTCGAGGTCACGACCCAGTCGGCACGCGCCTTCACCGCGGCACAGGTGTTGGCATACACGACGACCGTCCGGTCCGGGTGGGCATCACAAAAAGGGATGAACTTTTCCGGCGGGCAGCCCAGGTCCAGCGAGCATTCGGCCTCCAGCGTGGGCATCAGTACCCGTTTTTCCGGGTTGAGGATCTTGGCGGTCTCGCCCATAAAGCGTACCCCGGCTACCACCAGGGTGCTGGCCGGGTGGCGGTTGCCGAAGCGTGCCATCTCGAGCGAGTCGGCGACGGTGCCGCCGGTCTCGTCGGCAATCATCTGCAGATCCTCGTCGGTGTAGTAGTGGGCGACCAGGACCGCGTCCTTTACCCGGAGCAGCTGTCTGATTTCGTCGATCAGGGCCTCGCGTTCACCCGGCGCATAATCCGGCCGGGCGATACTGCCCGGCAGCGGATAGGACGGATGCAGCGGGATTGGTGCGAGTGGCTCTGCGTCTGTCTGTGTCATTGCGGTGTTACCCGGTGTAGGGTGCTCGTGACCTGGAATTATACAAATTCCTGTTTTACCAAAATATAGCGGGTAGGCGCGGGATTTGCAGCGGCTTTCCCGGTACTGGCTGGACGGCGGGTGCAGGCTACGTCAGTCGGAAGACATCAGATCCAGGTAGCGCCTGGCCTCGGGATCGCCCTGGTCAGCGGCCATCCGAAACCACTTCGAGGCCTCCTGGTGGTTACGGTCTATGCCCTGCCCATGGTAGTACATGATACCCAGGTTGGTCTGGGCATCCATGAAGCCCTGCTCGCCGGCCCTGTGGTACCAGTCGGCGGCAGCGACGAGGTCCTGGTCTACGCCCGCGCCTTCATCGAACAGGACGCCAATGTTGTACTGGGCTTCGGCATCACCCAGTTCCGCCAATGGCATCCACTCCTTGTAGGCGGCCCGGTAGTCGCCTTTCAGGTAGGACTGGTAACCACCACCAAGGATGGTCCAGGTGGGCATGACGGACATCATCGATATCCCGGGAACTGTTGAGTGCTGGGCATAGAAGAGATTCTAATGATTTTATGACCGTCCTGTATAGTCATAGTTGGATAGTCTTCCTACAATAACAATAAGGCCAGCGGACAGATTGTCTTAACGGTGCAATTCACTGAGGCAAGAGGTGCAGCGTTTCAGGTCTCTGTCGAGGCATCAGGATGCCGGGCCCGATATCGATAAGAATGGGGGGCAGATTGATGTTGATCCATCGATCTACGTTAGCATTGATCTTTTATATTTCGCTGTGCGCACTGTTGCCTGCGAGTGCATTTGCCGTTGCCGAAAAGGACTTCCTGGTCTTTGATGACCAGCCACTCCAGGAGCCGCTGGCCTTCCCTGAATGGTTCAAGCTCAGTTTTCTCGATCTGCGCGAGGACCTGAGTGAGGCACTGGATTCGGGCAAGGACGGTCTGCTGGTCTATTACGGTCAGAAGTACTGCGCCTATTGCATGCAGTTTCTGGAAAAGGACCTCGCCAGGGGGGATATCCAGGCCTATACGCTCGAACGATTCGATGTTATCGGCATCGATATTCACGGTGATCGTATGGTCGTCGATCTGGCGGGCAACGAACTGACCGAGCGTGAGCTCGCTGTCCGGGAAAAGACAAACTTCACCCCCGCAGTGGTGTTCTATAACCGCGAGGGTAATGAGGTTTTGCGCCTGAGGGGTTATTATCCGCCTTACCGGTTCCGCGCGGCACTGGAGTATGCCGCGGATGGGCACTACAGAAACGAGCCATTCAGGGAGTACCTGGGACGGGCTGACGTGCCGCTGGTATTCGAGCCGGGCGACCTGAACGAACAACCATTCTTCATGCGCGGGCCGATGATGCTGGACCGGAGCCGGATACGGGGCGAGCGGCCGCTGGTGGTGTTCTTCGAGCAGGGAAATTGCCATGCCTGTGATGTCCTGCACAGCGGCCCGCTGCTGGATCCCGAGATACACCAGCGTATCGCCCAGCTCGAAACTGTGCAATTGTCCTATTGGGATGATACGCCCGTGATTACCCCCGCCGGCGAGCGCACCACGTCGAGGAAATGGGCAGAATCACTGGGACTGTTCTATACACCGACCCTGGTTGTCTACGATGAGCGCGGGGTCGAGATAATCCGCGTTGACTCGGTCGTGCAGTTCTACCGCTTGCGCAATATTCTCGATTATGTGCTGACGGGTGGGTACCGTGAATATCCGACGTTTCAGAGCTGGCGTGCCTCGCGCAGCCCGAAGTTGTTCCTGAAGTAGGCCGGTTGAGGGGTACGGGCAGCCCTCAGTCGCCCTGCCAGCGAGCGAACACCAGGGTCGCGTTGGTGCCACCGAATCCGAAGCTGTTGGACATGATGGTGTTCAGGCCAGCATCGGTCTGCAGTTCGCGCACGATCGGAAAGCCGGCGCCGGCCGGGTCCAGTTCGGCGATATTTGCCGAGGCGCTGATAAAATCCTGGTTCATCATCAGCAGCGAGAAGATGGCCTCGTGGACACCCGCGGCACCCAGGGAGTGGCCGGACAGGGACTTGGTGGAGCTGATCCGGGGAATGTCCTCTCCGAAGACCGTGCCCACGGCTTCCAGTTCACGCATGTCGCCGACGGGGGTGCTGGTGCCATGGGCGTTGATGTAGTCGATCGGGGTATTGACCGTCGCCATGGCCTGCTGCATGCAGCGCACGGCACCTTCACCGGAAGGCTGTACCATGTCGTAGCCGTCAGAGGTGGCCCCGTAGCCAACCAGCTCGGCATAGATCTTCGCACCGCGCTTGCGAGCATGTTCGAGTTCTTCAAGTACTACCATGCCGCCGCCACCGGCAATGACAAACCCGTCGCGGTTCGCATCATAGGGCCGTGATGCCGTAGCCGGCGCATCGTTGTACCTGGAGGACAGGGCGCCCATGGCGTCGAACATCAGGGTCAACGTCCAGTGCAATTCCTCGCCGCCGCCGGCGAACACGATGTCCTGCTTGCCGAACTGGATCAGCTCGTAGCCATTGCCGATACAGTGTGCACTGGTCGAGCAGGCGGAACTGATGGAATAGTTCACACCATGGATCTTGAAGGGGGTGGCCAGGCAGGCCGAATTGGTGCTGGACATGGTGCGTGGCACCATATAGGGACCAACGCGGCGTATGCCTTTATCCCTGAGCAGATCGACCGCCAGTGCGACATTCTCGGTGGAGGCGCCGCCGGAACCGGCTATCAGGCCGGTGCGCGGGCTGGAAATCATGTCTCCATCGAGGCCGGAATCCTCGACGGCCTCCTTCATGGCAATATAGTTGTAGGCCGCGCTATTGCCCATAAAACGCCGCAGCTTGCGATCGATGTTTGCTTCTATGTCGATATCGACGTTACCGGCAACGTGGCTGCGAAAACCAAGTTCTTCGTACTCGGGTACGAATTCGATGCCGGAACGCCCTTCCCTCAGTGAGTCGGCGACTTCCTGCTTATTGGTGCCAATACTCGAAACGATGCCCAGACCGGTTATAACAACACGACGCATGACAAGCTTCCTAGAAATTATCTGTGGATGTGAACAGGCCGACACGCAGGCTACTGGCCAAGTAGATCTCGCGATCGTCAACTGAAACGACGCCATCCGCAATGCCCATGTTGAGCTTGCGCTGGATGACGCGCTTCATGTTAATCCGGTAGGTCACGAGCTTGTTCCTGGGTGTGACCTGGCCGGTGAACTTCACTTCGCCCGCACCCAGTGCGCGCCCGCGGCCAGGGCCGCCGTTCCAGCCGAGGTAGAAACCGACCAGTTGCCACATGGCATCCAGTCCCAGGCAGCCCGGCATGACGGGGTCGCCTTCGAAATGGCACTGGAAGAACCACAGGTCCGGCTTAATGTCCAGTTCCGCGATGATCTCACCCTTGTTGTAGGTGCCGCCCTGGTCGCTGATACGGATAATCCTGTCGAACATCAGCATGGGGGGCAGCGGCAGTTGGGCATTGCCCGCACCAAACATCTTGCCGCGTCCGCATTCCAGCAACTCCTCGTAGGTATAGTTGCTCTTGTGAGAGCGGGATGGTTGAACCGGTGTCTGGGTGGATTGTGTCATGCCTGCGGCGTATACCCTGTATTAGTTAAGGTGTGTATTCTAGTCTACTTTATGGCCAGTCTGAATAGCCGCAGTCATTTGCCGACGTCTGATGGGTAGGGCGCCCAGCAGTGCAGCAGGAACAGCAGCTATGGAATGCAATACCCCGCCCGATGTGTGCGGGATGGTGGCCGCTGACTCCTGTCTGGATAGAGTCCAGATCAGTCGCGGAAATTGATATATTGCAGGGGCAGGCCGATGCCGGCATCGCGCAGCATTTCGATGACTGCCTGCAGGTCATCGCGCTTCTTGCCGTTGACCCGCACCTTCTCGCCCTGGATGCTGGCCTGTACCTTGAGCTTGGTTTCCTTGATCTGCTTGACGATTTTTCTGGCGGTATCCTGGTCGATGCCCTGGCGAACCGTGATGACCAGAGAGGCCTTGTTGCCACTGGCCTCGATCTCTCCTTCTAACAGGGCGGCAATGTCGATGCCGCGCTTGGCCATTTTCTTGTGCAGAATATCGAGCATCTGCTTTATCTGGAAATCATTTTCACTCTTCAGTGTGAGCGTGGCATCGGTCAGCTCGACCTTGGCCCCGGTCCCCTTGAAATCGAAACGATTACCAATTTCACGGTTGGTCTGGTCGACTGCATTGGTGACCTCGTGTGTGTCGACTTCTGAAACGATATCGAATGAGGGCATGTACTGGCTCCCGGTGGCCCTGGCGACGGGCGGAGTAAGCTCGGGGCGTTATTATAATCACTCAGCTGCCGGCTGAGAAACCTGCAAGTTTACAAACGGGGTGCCAGGATCACTGTCGGGGGGGCGGGCTGACTGGTTTTACTAGCGTAATCGGCCAAACAGGGCACCCAGCGAGGCCAGTACCCTGGTGATAATACCGCGCGCCGGTTCAACCGGTTCCTCCGGTGGTTGCCATTGCAAACGGTCGATTTCGATGCGTGACGGATCAACGCCTGATTTGGTCTGGTGGTCTGCTGCGGCCGTGGTCTCCGGCAGGCCGGGCGAGTCCGCTGAATAGAAGTCCGTGATCATTTCATCAGCCGCAGCCGCATCCTGCACTGCTTCCTCGAACCAGTCAGCACCCGGCCCGGCGGGTGGTGCCTCCGTTGATATGGCGATCGAGAGCGTGGGGATTTCGTCTGCAGGAGCGGGCTCCGTCGTTGTTGATTCGGTTGTGAAGTCGATGCCGGGTTTTTCAGGTACCGGGCCGGCGAAGGTCTGCGGGACCGGCTCGGATGGGCTGTCAGCACGCGCCATCATGGCCGCGTTGCCGGTATCGTTCTTTTCCAGTGGCTGTTCCGGGGTGAACAGTTCGATTTCCTCGATATCCTCGATCTCATCAAGCGCCAGGCTCATGCGGGTGTCGACGCGTCCGGGTTCTTCCACGGCCGGGTGGGCGGTCATCGCATCTTCTGTGACCGGCTCCATGACCGGTTCGAAAAACTGTTCCTCTGCCAGGGTCGGGCCACTGCCCTGATGGACGACCTGGTTGCCGCCCTGGGTAATCGCGCGCGCCAGGCGCTGATCCGCCAGGGAAATAAGCTCATCGAGTCGTGTATTCCTGCGGATATCGGGTGCGGCGATTCCGATACTCATACTCACGCGCACGACGGTGTTGCCGTGCTTGAATATCCGGGCATTGATCTCCCGCCGGATGCGCTCGGCGAGATTGCGAACCCCGCCGCTGTTGACACCGGGGGAGAGCAGAGCAAAGCGCGCCGTGCCGATGCGTGCGGCCGTGTCCTCCTGGCGGATTGCCGAGGCTAGGATATTGGCAGTCGCCTGAATGACCGATTCGGTAAAGGTTTCACCGTATAGCTGGAACAGGTGGCCAAAGTCATCAATCTCGAGTCGGTACATGGCCAGGCTGCTGTCGTGGCGGATGGCGTAGGAAAGTTGCTGATAGCCGCGTTCCATGAATGAGATTTCATTGGCCAGTTCAGTCAGCGCATCCACCGTTGCATGGTCTTCCAGGCACGTCACCTCCTGCTTCAGGGTGCTGGTTGAGACATGCGCATTGGCATGCGACTGGGTCCGCGCCAGCAACAGGACCGAGTCGAATGGCTTGCCAATAAAATCTGTTGCACCGGCATCGCGTGCCTGTTTCATGGTGCCTTCGCTGTCATTGGCGCCGGTGATGATGATGACCGGCAGTTCGCTGATATGGGGCAGAGGTGAGTTCCTGATGCGTGCCAGCAGTCCGAAGCCATCCAGGTTCGGCATGGTAAGGTCGGATACCACCAGAGAGAAGGCTTCCTGGGTGGTCAGTATCTCCCAGGCATTCTCGCCGTCGACGGCTTCAATCGTGTCAAAATGGTCGCGCAGGATTTTTCGGGCGGTTACTCGAATGACCTTGGAGTCATCAACGATCAGCAGGCGCTGTTTGGCTTCGGGGCTATTGCTCATTCCAGATCTCAAACCGGTGGTTAAACTGCACATACTGGTATCGACCTCCGGCGCCCGATCTTTAGAGCCGATTACTGCCATTGGACAGCAGCCAGCCAGGGCCTGCTGACATTCATGCGATTACGTCTGAGGTGCTATGATGGGGAGCGCAGGCAGAGTCCTGCGCCGCCCTGTCCCATGACCCGGTTGCAGGGGCCAGTGGCTGTGTGGATCAGGACCGTGAGGCGTGTCAACTGCGAGCCGGAATGAAGCATAAATTACAGGAACTGAAGGCATGGTTGGCCGCCTACGTGTGGGAGGACGACCTGCGGCATCTGGGTGGCCTGCGCAAGGTGCTGGTATTTTTCCTGCGTGTCCTGCACATGCTGTTCAGGGAGCTCCTGGGTGGCCAGCTGAATCTTCGCGCCATGAGCCTGGTCTATACCACGCTACTGTCACTGGTTCCGCTGCTTGCTGTCAGTTTCTCGGTGCTGAAGGGTTTCGGGGTGCACACAAAGATCGAGCCGCTCCTTTACAATTTCATGATGCCCCTTGGCCCCAAGGGCATCGAAGTTGCAGACAGGATCATCAGCTTTGTCGAGAATGTCCAGGTGGGTGTACTCGGATCTGTGGGTTTCGCGCTGCTGATCTATACGGTCATTGCGCTGCTGCAGAAGATCGAAGCGGCCTTTAACTTCGTCTGGCAGATCGATCATCTGCGAACCATGTCGCAGCGTTTCAGTAATTACCTGAGCGTCATTCTGGTCGGCCCCGTGCTGGTGTTCAGCGCTCTCGGTCTCACGGCCACCATCCTCAACACCGAACTTGCCCAGAAACTGATGTCACTCGAGCCGCTGGGTACGATGGTTGTGTATACAGGGAAACTCATTCCCTACCTGCTGGTGTGCCTGGCATTCACGTTTATCTACATCTTTATCCCAAATACCCGTGTGCGGCTGAAAGCGGCACTGGTGGGCGGCGTTATTGCCGGGGTACTGTGGGAGACTACCGGGTGGGGTTTCGCTACCTTTATCGCCTCTTCCACGAAGTATGCGGCTATCTACTCCAGCTTTGCCATCCTGATCATGCTGCTCATCTGGCTGTATATCAGTTGGCTTATTTTGCTGGTTGGGTCACAGATTGCCTATTTTGTACAGTATCCGAAATACATGACTCTGCACCGGGTGCGCTTTGCGCTGAGCAACCGCCTGCGTGAGCACCTGGCACTGCAGATCATGTGCCTGGTGGGAACAAATCATTATTTCAACAAACCCCCCTGGAACCTGGATGCCCTGATCGAAACCCTCGACCTGCCAGGCGAACCGGTGCACCGGGTGATTGCCATCCTGATCGATGCCGGGTACCTGATTGAGGTCGGTGGTGAAGATCCGCCGGTCTACCTGCCGGTACACGACATCGGCACCATGCGCCTTGCCGATCTGCTCGCGGATGTCCGCCAGGCGGGGGAGAACCGTGTCCTCAATGCCGAGCAACTGGAGTCCATCGCGGCGGTTCACCGGGTAATGTCGGATATCGGTGATCTTTATCAGGACACCCTGGGTGCCCGCACCCTGAAGGATCTGGTGTTGAGCGGCGACACATCGACCAGCCAGTGAGGTGATTTCCTTCCGAAATCAGGGTCATCCCGGGGTGATCAGCCCGTCATGGGTCGCAGAACTGTTATTATTGGGTTTTTCAGACCGTGGCCACCCGAGCGGGCGGCAATAACTGCTGTGATTATCGGGACCGGGGCCGGCAAGGCGTGTTCTGTTGAAGCGGTCACCGGGCCGTCAGACAGGGGAACAGGGGTTGATGTCTGGGCAGTCGCGAAAGATCGAATCCTGCATTGAAGCCTTGTGTCAGCGAGGCTGCGACCAGGTGAATGGTTACATCAAGGCACTCGAGATGGGCGAGGAATTCCCGGAGGTGGCGCATCTGAGTATTCCGGAGCGCCGGGCGGTGCTGCGGGAACTCATCGCCATCATGGACGTCTATGACGGTGCCTGTGACATTTAGGGGCCTTTGACGGGAATGGTCTTTCAGGAACGCTTCCAGGTCGCCACTCGCGGGCGTGGTACCTACCTGATCACACATGAGGTGAATGAACAGGTGCGCCGTTCCGGTATTGGGACGGGTGTGTGTCATGTGTTTCTTCACCATACCAGTGCCTCGCTGATCCTCTGTGAGAATGCCGACCCGGATGTGCGTTCGGACCTGGAGCGCTATATGAAACGGCTGGTACCGGACGGCGACCCGCTGTTTGAACACACGGCTGAGGGGACTGATGACATGCCGGCCCACATCAGGAATATCCTGACCAGCACCGACATCACCATTCCGGTGAACCGGCATCGATGCGAAATGGGTGTCTGGCAGGGCCTTTATCTGTGGGAGCACCGCAAATCGGCGTTTCAACGCCGGTTGACGGTCACAGTCTACGGGGAATAGCAGCCCCGTTCAGTGCGGGAGTGGTTGCTGCGTTTCGGCGTTCGACTTGATGTCGAGATCGGAAATGCGGGGCGAGTCACCCATCAGGTCTTCCGGGTACTGATCCTCGGCCGCCTCGCCAGCCACATCCTGACCGGGATTGGTGAGCCGGCCCTTACTGGAGGAGTCCAATCGGTTGGTTTCGCTCTCGTCACCGCACAGGTGCTGCGCCCCGTTGGCGAGGTGCTCATAGACGGCACGGTAACTCTGGGTCATTTCCTGAACCAGTTCGGATGTGCGCATGAAATGCTGGGTGACCTGATCACGGTAATCGGTGAAACGCTCCTTGAGCTGGTTCAGTTCTTTCTGCAGTTCGCGGGTCCGTCCATAACGGACAATGACCAGGTAGGTGGCAATGCAACCCAGTACCAGGCCGATCACGAAAACCAGAATCCCGAATGCCCAGGTTGACGCTGTCCCCTCGAGTGAAATCATCTGTGGTCTCTCCCGTTAAGATTGAACAGTCGCTGTAGCTTACCCGATAAACTCATCTGATTCAGGGTTTGTGCAAGCGTGTGATACGCGTCCTGCCGGCTGCTGATGGTACGGGATGATGTCGTCTCGGAGGCGGCATCCGCCGGTGTCACCACACCCGCGTGTGTCACAATAAATTATATATAAAACAGATAATTAAGAAAACTTTAGGTTTTATCCGGAAGTGATCAGCTGTGTTGCTGCGGACGCGGACCGAATAGGGCGGTGCCGATTCGCACCATGGTGGCCCCTTCGCCGATGGCGATCTCGTAGTCACCGCTCATGCCCATGGACAGCTGGGTGAAATGGGTTGCCCCGAAACGCATGGCGCAGGCAGCGCCCAGTTCGCGCAGGCGCGCGTACTCGCGGCGACGCTCGGAATCAGCGACCCCATGCCGCCCGATGGTCATCAGACCATGCAGGGAGATGCTGCTGAGCCCGGCGTCCAGGAATGACTCGGCAAACCCGGCAACAGCCTCCGGTGCCAGCCCGAACTTGTCGGGGTCACCCGAGATGTTCACCTGGATGAGCACGCGCAGGTGCCTGCCGGCCACCTCGGCATGCCGGGCCAGCTTGCGTGCGAGCTTGAGGCTGTCAAGAGTGTGTAACCAGGCAAAGTTCTCGGCGATATACCGGGCCTTGTTGGTCTGCAGGTGACCGATAAAATGCCATTCGTTCTGCGGGTCCCGTATCAGCGGCAGCTTGGTCAGGGCGTCCTGCACGGTATTTTCACCGAATACATGCTGCCCTGCCGCCATGGCGCGGGTGATATGTTCGGGTGTCATGAACTTGGACACGGCGATCAGCCGGATCGTGTCCGGATTACGTCCAGCGGATGCTGCTGCTCGATGGATACGTTCGCGCAGCGTTTCCAGGTTGTGCTGAATATCGGGCAAGGTTGTCGTCATGTGGGCGGGGTGGCGGATACAGTTGTTCAGGGACAAACAAGGTTGCGCGCCGAGCCGGCCAACCAGGCCTGGATATTGCGCGTTATTTCATCGACGAGCCGTTGCCGTGCATTGATACTGGCCCAGGCGATATGCGGTGTGATCACCAGATTGGGCAACGCGGCTTCCAGCAACGGATTCCCGTGACGTGGCGGTTCCTCACTTAGTACATCCACGGCGGCCCCGGCGATCCGGCCGGTCTGCAGGGCATGGAGCAGGGCAGCTTCATCCACCATGCCGCCACGCGCTGTGTTGATGAGAACGGCGTCGCGGCGCATCAGCCCGAGTTCCGCTGCCCCGATGAGGTTGCGGGTTGCATCAGTCAGGGGGCAATGCAGGCTGACCACGCGGGACTCCGCCAGCAGGGTTTTCAGGGGGACGCGTCCCGGTCGCGGTGTTGCACCCGCGCGCTCGGCGACCAGTACCCGCATGCCGAAGGCCTCCCCCATCCGGGCAACGGCTCTGCCCAGTTCGCCGTAGCCGATGATTCCAAGTATCTGCCCGCTGAGTTCCCGGACAGGGAAGTCCAGCAGGCAGAATCCATCGGCCTGCTGCCAGCGGCCCCGGGTCACGGCGTCGCGGTAGGCATAGAGTTGTCTGTTGAGGATCAGGATCTGGGCAAAGACATGCTCGACCACGGAAGGGGTCGCGTAGCCGGTCACATTGCAGACGTTTATGTTGCGTGCGCCAGCCGTCTCCAGGTCGATATTATTGGTACCGGTGGCGGCGATACAGACCAGCTTCAGGTGTTTCGCCGCCAGCAGGGCTTCCCGGTCGAGCACGACCTTGTTGCTGACTACGACATCGGCATCCCGTATCCGCCGGTTGACCTCGTCCGCCGCAGTGCGCGGGTAGGGCGTCCACTCAGGCAGGGTCGCGAACAGCGACCCCAGTTCCAGATCACCCCGGTCGATGGTATCGACATCCAGGAATATGCCGCGCATGACGCGCTCAGTGATTGCCCAGCATGCCCTGTTTCAATGCCTTGCTGACCGGGTGCGCGCCCAGCCAGATCTTTAGCAGGGAGCGGTAGAAGTTATCACCGGGAACGGTGCCTCTCAAAGTACCGTTATAGAGGACTTGTGTACCGATCCCGGGGAGGTGGTCGATCCGGACGACGTCACCTTCGTGCGCCGTGTCGAACAGGGCATTGAACGCGTCCAGCTGCGGCTGCAGCGCCGCCATTTCCTCTGCCGTGTGATTGGCGGCAAGGCCATCATTCCATCCCGCGGTGATCTTTTCACGGCTGACTTCCTTGTACAGGAAATGCATGAGCACACTGGCAGGGCCTGTGTCAGCGAGGATGGCCGCGGTATCCGCAGTCTTGTCGGGCAGGTAGAGTGCACCGATATAGATGTCCATGAAAAATTTCTTGCGGATGCCGGCGCCATTGAGTACCAGTGAGGGGCCACTATCCGCCAGCGTGACCGTGTCGGGGATGTCGACACCGGCAAACTGGAGGGCACTGACCGGTGTGCTGGTTGCAAGCAGGCTGTAAAGAAGAAGAAAGGTAATATTGCGCATGCTGTTATCTCCGGGTGCGGTGTTCGAATCGAGTGGTCATTCAGGCTATGGCCCCGTCACCCGTGCCTTGCGGGGTGCCGGTTGATGCTTTCAACATACACGGGAAAGTCATCCTTATTAACGTCACTGTAATACTTTTCCAGAGACAGCCTGACGACGGGGAACGCCAGTTCGTCCCAGGGTATTTCATGCTCTTCGAACAGGCGCACCTCCAGGCTCTCGGGGCCCGGGGCGAATTCCTCTGACTGCAGGCTGGCACGGAACATCATATAGACCTGGCTGATATGCGGGATACTGAATACCCCGTAGAGCATCATTTTTTCAACCCGCGCGCGGGCCTCCTCCCAGGTTTCGCGCGCGGCTGCCTGTTCGGTAGTCTCGCCGTTTTCCATGAAACCCGCCGGCATCGTCCAGAGTCCGTGGCGCGGCTCGATGGCGCGCCGGCACAGCAGCAGGCGGCCATTCCATTCGGGGATGCACCCGGCGACGATCTTCGGGTTCTGGTAGTGAATGGTGTGGCATGCCTCACAGACAAACCGGGAGCGGTCATCGCCCATGGGTACCTTCTCGATGACCCGGGCGCCGCATGTGCTGCAATAGATCATTATAAAATCTGCTGTTTTTTACAGACTGGTGCGTGTGCTACTTTGGGACAATGGCATATCAATCAAGTATACCTCAGGATTGAGATACTCATCATAATTGCGGGCCTGATCAGGCATATTGTGAGTTGGCGCACGCAATGGTTTGCATGACTGTATAAAAATAATTCTGGTCAAGTAACGATTTCAAATCATTTTCTCCCCGGTTGCGTGAGGTGCTGGTTATGAAAATTAGAAAAGGGTTTCTTGTACTGTTCGTGATCGGTCTGTCGGGTATGGTGCTGATGCTGACGGCGTGCGGCGGTGGCGACGGTTCTTCTACCGGTACGCTTAATCTGTCGTTGACCGATGCCCCGATCGACTCGGCTGATAGAGTGGTTGTTGATTTCGATGCGGTGGTGTTACAGCCGGCCGAGGGCGAGCGCATCAGGTTCGATCTGAAAGATACCGGTGGCAAGTGTGACGTCGACCCAACACTGTGTCAGATTGACCTGATGCAGTTCACGGGGACCCAATCTGTCACCATTCTTGACGGTGTTGAGGTCCCGGCCGGGCAGTACAGCTGGATGCGTCTCGAGGTCAATGCCGAACTCGATACGGTCTTCGATTCGTATATCGAGCTGAGTGATCATCCTGATTGTGCCCCCGGTATGTATGAGCTGGATATACCGAGTGGTGCCGAGACAGGGCTCAAATTGAACAGGCCCTTCATCGTGGCAGCCGGTGGCGTAACCGACCTGACAATCGATTTTGACCTGCGCAAGTCGGTACATGAACCGCAACCGAATGACGATCTCTGTACCTTCAAGTTGCGACCGACCCTGAGGCTTGTCGATAACCTCGAGGTTGGGGTTCTGACCGGCTCTGTTGATCCGAGCCTCATTACAGAGGGGTGTAGCGGTGCAGTTTATGTGTTCGATGTCGCAGCCACTGAGCCGGATGATGTTGATGGCAGTGATGCAGACGGGACGGACCCGATTACCACGGCCTTGCTATCAGATGCGCTGACCTACACGGTCGGTTTCCTGCTGGAAGGCGACTACCTTGTTGTCTTCACCTGTGATGCGGGGGTTGATGATCCGGAGATCGATAACGACGTTGCAGGGGAGCCGCCGGTGGCTTTTAGTGGTGCTACGACGGTCGGAATTACCGCCAACGAAACCCTGGAACATAACTTTGGGCCCTGAATCAAGGGGTCAATGCCCGCTGCTTGCTCGGATAACTCCTTCTCCCCTTCAAGGGGGGAAGGTTACGACTGCATGGATGCAGGAGGTAGAGCACCAACAGTAGGCGCCCTAGGCGACGCATGGAGCGGTTACCGAGGATGAGGAGTGAGAAATGAAGTTTCTCAACGGCACGATTTATCAATCCTCTACCTCGCCCTCTCCCATCCATGGGAGAGGGAATCTCTATCTAAAAGCCAGAGATCATAGATGACTTTCTGCCAGCAGCAGCCCTAGCATGGTCTTGGCATCATTAATGGTGCCGTCGCGGACCTGCTTCAGTGCCTCCTCAAATGCCAGCCAGTGAACCTCGATCAGTTCGTGTTCGTGGTGCTGCGCAGGTACTGTCTCCAGACGACGTGCCAGATAGAGGTGTATCACCTCGTCGCAGAAACCGGGCGTGGTCAGGCACTCTCCCAGCTTCCGCCAGTCTCCCGCCTGCAGGCCGGCCTCCTCGGCCAGTTCGCGCAGTGCCGTTGACTGCGGCGCTTCGCCGGGGTCGATCTTCCCGGCCGGCAGTTCCCACAGCCAGCCACCGCCCGCATGCCGGTACTGGCGCAGCAGGCAGACCCGGTCGGCGTCATCCAGTGCCACAACGGCCGCACCACCGGGATGGCGTACCACCTCCAGATCCAGCGGCTTCCCGTTAGGCAGGCTCAGCGATTCGATGTTGAGCGTGATGACCTTGCCCTCGTAGATTGACCGGATGTTATGGGACAATACGCTCTCCTTGTATGCGATGCTGTGTGTGATCTTTCCATGATACTGCAGCAGATGGTGCGGCACCTGGATTGACAGTGGATTGATGAACCCCTTGTTTGAACAACAACCCCTGCGGTTCGAGTGTACCCGCTGCGGTCGCTGTTGCGTGGCGGGGGACGGCTACTATGTCTATTTGAACACTGCGGAGGCTGAGGCGATCCGTTCTTATTTACGGCTGTCACGCCGTTGGTTCCGGCGCCGCTACCTGGAATGCCTGGAGGAGGGCGAGCTGGTGGCCGCCTCCGGGCCGAACGGGCGCTGCATATTTCTGGACAGCGAGGGGCAGTGCCGTATCTACCCGGTACGGCCATTGCAGTGCCGGAGCTATCCCTTCTGGCCCGAGCTGGTACGCAGCAAGACGGCCTGGCAGCGGGAGGCGCGTCGCTGCGAGGGTATCAACCGCGGCAAGGTGGTTGCGATCGACAGGATACGGAAAATTATTAACGCCTGCCGGGCGGAGCGAGACTGAGTGGGATCAGGACCTGCGGGCCTCGAACATGGTGAACCACTGGCTGGCACCGCTGGGTGCGTGCGTGTCCAGATAGAGGCTGCTCAATTGCATGCCGAACGCGGGTTCCAGCAGGTTGCCACGGGTCAGGGTATCGAAGACATCACCGGCCAGCAGTTGATGGGTTGTCGTCAGGTACAGCCGGTCCAGCACCCTGGCCTCCAGCAGGGTATGCAGCACATCCGGGCCAGAGATGGCATAGAGACTGCGATAGCCCTCGTCCGCCAGTTTGGCGACCATTTCGCCTCCGTCTGCCCCATGGCCCGAACCTGCGAACAGCACCTCGATTCCCGCAGCCCTGAGCTGGCCCACCCGACCGGGGTCGGCCGCGCTGCCGGTGACCACCATGATCCGGCGGTCGCGATAGGCCTCAAGTGATTCCAGCGGGATGGCGAGACTGCGGCTGAGGATGACGATGTCCGGTTGTGGGGTTAGGCCATATCGACTGCGCCATTCACGGATATCAGCATAGTCGGCCTGAGTACTGATCGGTAGCACGTCCTGGGCCTCGTCGATCTCGGTCTGCCGAAAGAAGCGCCCGCTGGTGATCAGCAGGTCGGCCTGACCGGCAAGCTCCTGGTAGAGGCGCCAGTCGCGCGGATTGGTGATAGCCGCGGGTACCTGATGGGTGGCCCGGTCTTCGCTGGCGATGGCGATGCGGCCGTCCAGCGAGGTAATGAAGTTGCTGTAGACGAAGGGTTTCCCGGGGCTACCCAGTTCATGGAGCGCTTGCGCCAGATACAGCCCCTGGAGGGTATGTTCCCCGGAGGGGAGCGGATACAGGCGTGTGATTGGCTTGTTCATGGCGGGGCGTTCTTTTGGCATTCAGTATACACGCAAGCCAGTCTTCCCCGTTTCCAGGAGGAGGCGTGCAGGGTACCACTATCCAATGGCTTGCACGGCTCGTTACGGGGCGTATCGGCCGCAATAAAAAACGGGGCCTCGCGGCCCCGTTCCGGATATAGAGAAACGCGCGGGCTCAGGCAACCTGATCTGCGGTGTTCTTTCCCTGGAAGTCCTCGATGGCTGCCTTGATGGCATCCTCGGCCAGGACCGAACAGTGAACCTTGACCGGCGGCAGCGCGAGTTCCTCGGCGATATCGGTGTTCTTGATATCCCGGGCCTCGTCAAGGGTCTTGCCCTTTACCCATTCGGTCAGCAGCGAACTCGAGGCGATTGCCGAACCACAGCCATAGGTTTTGAAGCGGGCGTCTTCGATAATGCCGCTGGTGTTGACCTTGATTTGCAGTTTCATGACATCACCACAGGCCGGTGCGCCGACCATGCCGGTACCCACCTGCTTGTCTTCTTTGTTAAAAGAGCCCACATTTCGCGGATTCTCGTAGTGATCAAGGACTTTTTCGCTGTACGCCATATCAATATCTCCAGACAAACCAAGTTAGGATCAGGTTTTAGATAATAAATTTAAAAAGGTCAGGCCGCAGACTTCTGGAAACCGGTTCCAAACAAGGATTCCTGCGTGTCTTCAAGCTGTGACTCAACGGCCTCGGCCAGGGTGATTCCATCGAGGTAATCATAGACCTGGTTGCTCAGACGCTGCCACATCATCAGACTGCCGGCTATCTCGGTTTCTGCCGATGTCATTTCCTGGCGTTTTACCATGTCGTCAACCGCATTCAGGATATTCGCGATGGTGATCTCGCTCGCGGCGCGTGCCAGGGAGTAACCACCACCCGGACCACGCATGCCCGTGACCAGGCCATTCTGGCGCAGGCGCGCAAACAACTGTTCAAGATAGGAGATGGAAATAGACTGCTGGGCAGAAATATCCGCAAGGGTGACGGGTCCCTTGTCCTGGCGCAGGGCCAATTCCATCATTGCGGTGACAGCATGACGGCCCTTAGTTGATAATTTCATGACAAACCTCAGATGAATACGGTTCTGATTCTATCGATGCCGACGGCTCTGGACCGTATCCTGTGCAGAGCTCGGTACCTGAACCACGCGGTGGTTCGCAGGATGCTTGGTGATAATAATAGTAATAGTTGACTCTTTTAATCAAGATTTATCCCCTTGCCGATGCGGGGTAACAGGCCGAAAAATGAAATAATATTCATATTAAACAGATAGATATGGAAAATCCTATCCTCAAGGGGATATATCAAAGGCCGGTATTCCCGGTTTGCGGTGCCAACAGCCGAATACCAGCCCAGCTGAATCTGTTGGCATCTAAAAGGGGTTTATTAACATCGGCTTATCTTTGCCCTTGACGGGTAGGACAAGACATCCCCAGTACCGATGAGTTTGTTACAATCATCCAAATAACAACATGGCAGGAGCAGATTATGGGATCACAGAATCAGGCGGATGTTGATCGCCGTAGCAAGTCGGGCGAGAAACTCGCTGCCCTTGTCCAATCGAGAACCGAAACTCTGTCACTGTTGACAGAACTGGCGGGCCGTCAACCATTCAATCCCGAGCCCAATACGGAACAGGCACTGCGCCGGTTTTGTGAGGCCCTGATTGATTACACCGCCAGCGCCCATTTCCAGCTGTATCGCTACCTGGCGGATAACAGGGAACGCCGCCAATCGGTACTGGCGATTGCCGACAAGATCTATCCCAGGATTGTCGAGACCACTGACGTTATCCTGCGGTTCAATGACAAGTATGAGTCAATGTCACTGGATAACAGCGTGGAATTCCTGGCGATGGACTTGTCCAGCCTGGGCGAATGCCTGGCAGAGCGGATTCAGCTCGAGGATCGGGTCATCAAGGCCATGAACGGGGCGATTCACTAGCCCTGGCGAAATCCGTCATTTGGCAGCCATGGATGGTGGCAACCGATCCCCGGCATGGTTGCCTGAAGAGTATGCATACGCATAATCAGATACCCTTACCCTGCAGATCACCCGCGCAGCACCTCACGTTACGTTCTGGAACCTTTCCCGTAATCGGTTTACTGCTCTGCCTGTTAGCGGGTGGTGTATTGCCTGTAAAGCTGTTTGCTGCCGGCTTGCCCGGGGCGCAGGATCCTGCTGCAACCACGGTGGCAGTCAATACCCTTGCGTTGCAGCTCGAAGCCGGGGATTTTCCCCTGCAGGGAGTCGATATCGACTGGACACTGGTCCGGTCCTTCTATGCAGCCAGACAGTTTCAACCGGCCTGGCATGAGAATGGAGCATTGTTGCCCGGGGCGATCGAGATCCCGGGGTTGATTGCCTCGGCCAGCCGCGAAGGCCTGTATCCTGAAGAGTATCACCTGAATGAAATTCAGGCCGGTCTGGATCTGTCGGTAACGTTGTCGCAGGATTCCCTGGACATCATGCTGTCGGACGGGCTGCTCAAGTACATCCGTCATATCCAGAATGGCCGGTTGAATCCACAGTTGGCTGATCCGCAATGGCTTATCCACTCAGCGCCCGTCGATGCCGTGGCGCGATTGCAAACAGCACTTGAATCCGCATCACTTAACCGGGCGTTGGTTGCCTTATCACCCGGGTATCGGGGTTACCAGCGTTTGAAGGACCTGTTGCGGGGCTACCTCTCCCTGGCCAGTGCCGGGGGCTGGCCGACAGTCCCGCCGGGGCCGAAGCTGGAGAAAGGGGTGTATGACCAGCGCGTGCATTCCCTGCGACACCGGCTGCTGCTTTCAGGTGATATCGATGCAGTTGATGTCATCGATTCTTTCGAGTTCGATGCGGAACTCGAGCTTGCCGTACGGCGGTTCCAGGCGCGCCATGGCCTGGAAATCGATGGCATTGTTGGCCGACACACCCTGGCCGCCTTGAATGTGCCGGTTGAGGAACGCATCCAGCAGATACTTCTGAACATGGAGCGCTGGCGCTGGTTGCCAGAGGAACTGGGTCCCCGTTATCTGCTGGTGAATATGGCCGGTTTCGATTTACAGGTGGTCGAGAATCAGGTGACCGTCATGGATATGCGGGTCATCATCGGCCGTCCCTACCGTTCAACCCCTGCCTTTGTCGCCGAAATGACCCACCTGGTCTTCAACCCCTACTGGAATGTACCGCACAAGCTGGCAGTGCTGGACCTGTTGCCCGCACAGCAAAAAGATCCGCAGTACCTCACCAGAAAGGGTTTCAGGGTATTCGCGGACTGGAGCAAGGACGCTGCCGAGATCGATCCGGACAGCATCGACTGGTCGCAATACGACGCAAGTAACTTCACCTTCCGCTTGCGTCAGGAACCCGGGACAGACAACAGTCTGGGACGGATCAAGTTCATGATGCCGAATCCCTACGCCGTCTATCTGCACGACACGCCGGCACAACACCTGTTCAAGCGCGCGGTGCGGACGTTCAGTTCAGGCTGCATACGTGTTGAACAGCCACTGCGTCTGGCAAGCTACCTGGTGCAGGACGAGCGCCGCTGGACGGACGAGAACGTGATGCAAATCATCGAGAGCAGGGAAAACAGCGCTTTGATCCTGCCACGGAAGGTCCCCGTATATATGCTCTACCTGACGGCCTGGGTGGATGACGCAGGCCGGGCGCATTTCCGCGATGATGTCTATGGTCGTGATCACCTGGTGCGCAAGGCCTGGAATGCCGTGACCGGCTGATTCTGGCCCACCCGGGTGTCACCAGTGTGATCCCCCGCACAGATTTGGCCAAGGGGCTGTGAGATGCTCAAAAATACCTGCCGGGACAGGGAGTTGTGGCCAAACGATACGCGGCACTTCCCCTGATTGTATAAGGTATTTACATTTCCCGGATCTGGTGTATAATCGGGCGCTAATTTTTGGGCAAATAATTTATCTTTTATATACAGTGAGTTACGTGAGCAGATTACTAACGGGCAGATACCATTCGCAGGACAGCCTCATTTCCAAGACCCCGGTTGAAGTGAACCGGCGCGATTTTCTACGTCTCGGTGCGGGTATTGCCGGTGCGCTGGTTCTGCCGCCCGCATTGGCCAAATCCGCCACAGCCCAGGAGCGCAACCTTCGTTTCAGTAACACCCACACCGGCGAGAACCTGAAAACGACTTACTGGGTGGAAGGGGAGTACCTGGATGGCAGCCTGCAGGAGATCAATAGCATCCTGCGCGACCATCGTACCAACGAGGCGTACAGCATGGACAAGGGTCTGCTTGATCTGCTGTTTGTGCTGCAGTCCCAAGTAGACAGCAAGGACGTCTTTCACATCATTTCCGGCTACCGTTCACCGGCAACCAATGCCATGTTGAATGGCAAGAGCAAGGGTGTTGCCAAACGCAGTTACCACATGCGCGGCATGGCCATCGACGTCCGCCTGCAAGGCTGTGAGATCAAAAACCTGCAGCGTGCCGCGCTGGCGCTGAAGGCCGGTGGTGTGGGCTACTATCCTTCCTCCGACTTCATCCACGTCGACGTCGGTCCGGTACGCAGCTGGTAGCTGTACCGCCGGACCAGCCCCGGTCCCCATACCCAGCGTCACCTGGATAAGCCGGTCGCTGCTGATTATCCACAGCCTTAACGCGCACCGCAGGCCTGGCCTGTATTGTCCGTGTCCCGCCAGGACTCGTATTCGCCAAGACAATCTATGACGGCACCCGCAACGATTGAAACATTGCTGGAAATCATGGCACGTCTGCGTGATCCGCAGCACGGCTGTCCGTGGGATCAGCTGCAGGATTTCCGTAGCATCGCGCCGTTTACCCTTGAAGAGGCCTATGAGGTGGTCGATGCCATCAACCGGGATGACATGGATGACCTGCAGGACGAACTTGGCGACCTGCTGTTCCAGGTGGTCTACCATGCCCAGATGGCCAATGAGGCCGGCCGGTTTGATTTCTCCAATGTCCTGCACAGCATCTGTGACAAAATGGTGCGCCGTCACCCCCATGTGTTTGCCGATGAAAAGATTGCCGATGCCGAGGCGCAAACCCGCGCCTGGGAAAGGCACAAGGAAAGCGAGCGCAAGGCAGGTGCCGGGAGCGCGCTGGACGGTGTGCCTATGGCGCTGCCGGCCTTGACCCGTGCCTGCAAGTTACAGAGGAAGGCCTCACGGGTGGGCTTCGACTGGCCGGATAGCCACGGCGTCGCTGAAAAGGTGGAGGAGGAACTGCAGGAACTGCGCGCGGAGCTCGGTGAGACCGCAGACCCTGCTGTCCTGGCTGAAGAGGCCGGCGACCTGCTGTTCGCGGTGGTCAACCTGGTCAGGCATGCCGGTATCGACCCCGAAACTGCCCTGCACCAGGCCAACCGGAAATTCGCCAGGCGCTTCCAGCGGGTCGAGGCCCTCTGCCGGGAGGCCGGCTATAGTGTCTCTGAGGCGGACCTCGAGACCCTGGACGGTTACTGGGAGCAGGTCAAACGGGAAGAATGATGAATGACCGCCGGGTCAATTCTTGATCTTGTTCTGGCGGTACTGGATATAGGCATCGCGCACGAAAAGATAGGGGTCGAGGGCATCCCGCTTGATCCCCTCGTAGGTATCCTTGTCGAGCGACAACTCGTTAATTGCATCCAGGACCTTGGCGCCAATATAGTCCTGATCCTCCCAGGCATAGTAAACCAGGTCCATGCGCGAGTCCGCCAGCAGGCCAATGCCATCCCTGAAACTGGAGGGACCCAGTATCGGCAACACCAGGTAGAAACCCGGTCCGAAGCCGTAATGGCCCAGGGTCTGGCCGGTGTCCTCGTCCTTCATCCTGATATTGAAGTGTTCTTTCGCGGGATCGAAAAAGCCGCCGATACCCAATGTGGTATTGACCGCGAAACGGGTCAGTTCGTTTCCGGCATCCCTGAATCTGAATTGCAGGCCTGAATTAATGAAGCGTACCGGTGTGGCCAGGTTGCTGAAGAAATTTTGCACCGACACCCGCATCAGCTCCGGGACAACGCGCCGGTAACCCCGGGCGACCGGTTTCATAAGATAGAAATACAGCTTGTCATTGAACCAGAAGATACCGCGGTTGATTGGCTCAAGGGGATCGGAGACGATGATCTCTTCAATGTCGTTGAACATGAACAGATCATCGCCGTCTGGTCCGGCCGTGGTGCTGCCGGTCCCCACGGGATCGATGGTATCTTCACCCAGACCGCTCAGGGGATAGGCGGCCAGCAGAAGCACGATAAGCAATGTTTTCATCATGTCTCTCATGATCCGATTCCTGTTCCTTCCCCAGCAGTGCATGGTCCTGGCCGTTCTTGCCCATCGAAGCTACCGGTTTCAGGGAAAGTCGTTACACGTCGACATCCTGTCCCGTCCCTGGTGTCACCTCGCCCGGGATGCGGTTGGACTCGTCAAGCCATTCGCCGAGATCGATCAATTTACAGCGTTCACTGCAGAAAGGCCGCCAGCGCTGCTGTTCCGACCACTCCACAGGTTTGCCGCAGGTCGGACACTGCACCAGCTTCTGCTCCGATGGGGCTGTCATGAGCGTAAAGCTTAGTTGAAACGACAGGTTCTGTCAGATGACGCAACAGGCAAGTTCGAAATCGATGTCCTGCTCGGTTTGCCTGGCTCGTTTTTCTATCGTGGAGAATTGCAGAAAGCGCGCAGTAAAACGGTGCCTGCCACCACTCAACTCCGCGAAGTAGGGCACATCCGCTGGTAATGCGATACGTACCAGCTGACACGGCATTTTCGGGTCCAGTGTCTCCTGGTAGACGCCGCCATAGGCAATCTGCGGCTTCAGGTCGGTACTGCCCCGCGTCAGTTTGAGTATGAGCTGGATGGACTGCCCGATGGCATCGAAATTATGCAGCCAGCGGAACAGGTCGTCGGTGCGCTGGCTGGAGGGCTGCTGCAGCCAGTAATGAAATGCCGGCAGGTCAAAGTCACAGGTTCCACCCGGGATGGCACTGCGCTGCCGGATGCTGATCAGGAACTCGCTGGTCTTGAGTTCGCTGGCGATCTGCCCGTTGATCCTGTGCAGGCCGTCTACCCGCACGTCGATGTCCTCCAGCAAGCTGCCCAGTTGCTGACGGTCGATGTCCGGGCTTTGCTCGAGTCGTTTCAGATTGCTGGCATGGCGCTCGAGTTCTTTCAGCACCTCTGACTTGATGTTGGTATTCGAAATTATCGAGAGGATTTCAAGGATGCAGGTGAGCGTTGCCCGGCTGTCCCATTCGGAACTGCGTCTGACATGATGTGCGGCTTGGTTGAACAGGTACTCCAGACGCAGAAACGTTCTTGCCCTTTCATTGAGAGGGTGTTCGTAGAGAACTCGCTGTGCTGCGGGATGGGGCTGTTTGTCTAGGGCTGCTTCCACGGGATCCTATTGTCGCCTACCTGCAGGCAGTGCGCAAATGCTCTTCAGGCCGCTCCGTGCGCAGTGAATTCGAGGTATTTTTCGTGCTGTGTATGGATCTGTGCACCCAATTCATCGAGCGTGCCATCGTTTTTTATGACGTCATCGGCGAGTGCGAGCCGGTTCTGGCGTGATGCCTGTATCTCCATGATCGCCCTGATCTCTTTCCTGGTACGACCGTCCCGGGCAGCAGCCCGGGCGACCTGGTTGTCTTCCGTGCAATCCACGACCAGTATCCGGTCTACCAGGTCCGTCTGGTCGGTCTCCAGCAACAGTGGAATGACGACAATGCAGTAGGGTGCATCGACAGCCTTGATTAATTCTCTGATTTTCATTCGGATTTTTGGATGAAGGATGGCCTCGAGCCGGCGTCTCTGGGTGCTGTCTGACAATACTCGTTCCCTGAGCCAGTTCCGGTCGAGTTGTCCGTTGGCGTCGACACAGTGTTCGCCAAAGGCTGTGATGATCTCCTGCAGGGCGGGTTGCCCGGACGCAACCAGGGCATGGGCGATTTCATCGGCATCGATGACCGGGACATCCAGGGCTCTGAAGCAATCGGCGACGGTGGACTTGCCGCTGCCAATGCCGCCGGTAAGTCCGACGACCAGTGGCCCCCCGGATTGGCTCGGGCCGGGTTTGACGCTGCTGGAAGGGTCCACGGATGGCGGCCGGGTCTAGTTAAGATAGAAGCTGATGATGTCCTGGCCCCACAACAGGGTGATCCAGCCTGCACAGGCCAGGAACGGTCCGAAGGGGATGGGCTGGCTGCGTTCACGCCCCTTCAGCAGGATGAGCAGGATCCCGGTCGCGGCCCCGACGATCGAGGAGAACAGGATGACCACGGGTAGTGCTTGCCAGCCGACCCAGGCGCCGATAGCGGCCAGCAGCTTGAAATCACCGTAGCCCATGCCCTCCTTGCCGGTCGCCAGCTTGAACAGATGGTAGATGCTCCACAGGGACAGGTAGCCCGCCAGGGCACCGATGATGCTGGCATGGGTGTCGACGAAGACACCCCAGAGACTCAGGGCCAGCCCGGCCCAGAGCAATGGGAGGGTGATGTTATCGGGCAGCAGCTGCCGGTCGTAGTCGATGATACAGAGCGGGATGATGGCCCAGGTGAATCCGAGTGCGGCAGCGGCCTGCAGCGAGAATCCGAAATGCAGGGCCGTGACGACCGAGGCAATCGCCGTTGCCAGCTCGATGAGCGGGTAGCGTGCCGGTATGCGCTCCCTGCAGGCGGCACAGCGACCCTTGAGCAACAGGTAACTGATAACCGGGACATTCTCAATGGCTCGGATACGGTGGCCGCATTTCGGACAGCTGGAGGCGGGTCTGACCAGGTTGAAAGGCCTGTCCTCGCCTGTATCTGCCGTAGCGGTTTCCAGCAGTTCCCGGCACTGTTGCGACCAGGTACGTTCCAGGATGATCGGCAGTCGATAGATGACGACGTTCAGGAAGCTGCCAATCAGCAGGCCGAGTAGCGCGACCACGGTCGCAAAGGCCGCTGGCGATGACTCAAGCAGTGTCAGCAGGTCCATTCAGTGTACCCATGCGGTTGAGCGCAGGTGCGGTACCGGTGCTTGACAGCCCCCCGGTAAATAGATCAGATCGCAGCGCCCAGTTTGAAGATCGGCAGGTACATGGCGACCACCAGACCGCCGATGAGGATACCCAGGACCGCCATGATCAGGGGTTCAAGCAGGCTGCTAAGGGCATCGACGGCGTCATCCACCTCCTGCTCGTAGAAGTCTGCCACCTTGGCGAGCATGCTGTCCAGGGATCCAGATTCCTCGCCGATAGCGACCATCTGCTCGACCATGCTGGGGAACAGGCCGGTCTGCGACATGGCGAACTGGAGCTGCTGGCCGGTGGCGACACTGTCGCGGATCATGAGGACGGCATCGGAATACACCACGTTACCCGTTGCACCGGACACCGATTCCAGCGCCTCGACCAGGGGTACGCCGGCGGCAAACATGGTGGACAGGGTGCGCGCATAACGGGCCACGGCGGCCTTGTGCATGATCGGGCCAACAATCGGGACCTTCAGGATGAAGCGGTCGAACGCCCGTGCAAATCTGCGCGAGCGCTTCTTGGCCTGCAGGAAGCCAACGAAGCTGCCAATGGCAATGCCAAAGACCAGCCACCACCATTGCTGCATGAACTCGGAAAGACCCACGACCATGCGGGTAAAGGCGGGCAGGTCGGCGCCGAAGCCGCTGAACAACTCCTCGAACTGAGGCACCACGAAAATCAGCAGGATGGCGGTGACGATGACGGCAACAATGATAACCGCGGCCGGATAGAACATGGCCTTCTTGATCTTTGACTTGAGGTACTCGGTTTTTTCCTTGTAGGTGGCGATCTTGTCGAGCAGGGTCTCGAGTACACCGGCCGATTCGCCGGCACTGACCAGGCTCACCACCAGGTCATCAAAGTAGATGGGGTGCTTGGCAAGGGTTTCCGACAGGCTGGTGCCGGATTCGACCTCGTTCTTGATCTTCAGGAGCAGCTCGCGCATCCCGGCGTTGTCATGACCGCGGCCGATGATCTCGAAGGCCTGCACCAGGGGGACGCCGGCTCCCATCATGGTGGCCAGCTGGCGGAAGAATACCGCGATATCCTTGGGAACAATCTTTTTCTTGGCCCCCTTGGAAAACAGAGCAGACTGTTTTTTGACCTTGAGCGGCTTAATGCCCTGCTTGCGCAGGTCAGCCTTGATCAGTGAGGGGTTGCTGCCGCGGGTCTGGCCCTTGACGCGCATGCCGCGCTTGTCCGTGCCAGTCCAGATGAATGTATCCGGTTCCTTAAGTGCTTTCTCTGCCATGATTTATTCCTTGGTGACTCGATCGACTTCATCCAGGCTGGTGATGCCGGCGGCGACCTTTTTCAGGCCGGATTCCCTCAGGTCGGCGATCCCCTCAAGCTTGGCCTGTTCTTCCAGCTGCATGGAATTACCCCCTTCCATGATCAGTCGTCCCATCTCTTCCGAAACCGGCATGCACTGATAGATACCCACCCGGCCCTTGTAACCACCGGTGCAACTATCACAACCGATGGGTCCGTACAGGGTGAGCTCATTAAGTTGTTGTTCGGTAAAACCGGCCTTGGCCAGTGCCTCATGTGGTATATCAAGTTCCTTCTTGCACTTGTTGCACAGGCGTCGTGCCAGGCGCTGGGCCATGATCAGGTGGACCGCCGAGGCAATGTTATAGGGCGGTACCCCCATATTGGCAAGGCGCGTCAGTGTCTGCGGGGCGTCGTTGGTATGCAGGGTGGACAGGACCAGGTGACCGGTCTGTGCGGCCTTGACGGCAATCTCCGCCGTTTCCAGGTCGCGGATCTCGCCGACCATGATGATGTCCGGGTCCTGTCGCAGGAATGCCCGCAGCGCCAGGGAGAATTCCAGGCCGGCTTTCGGGTTGACATTGACCTGGTTGATTCCCATGACATTGATTTCGACCGGATCCTCGCAGGTCGAGATATTGCGGTCGGGGGTGTTCAGCATATTCAGGCCGGTATATAGGGTGACCGTTTTACCGCTGCCGGTCGGTCCGGTGACCAGCACCATCCCATAGGGTTTGTTAATCGCTTCAATAAAGGTATTTTTCTGTTCCTCTTCGAAGCCAAGGGCATCCACACCGATCTGCGCGGCGCTGCCATCCAGGATACGCAGCACCACCTTCTCGCCATAGAGTGTCGGCAGGGTGTTGACACGAAAATCGATGGAGCGGTTTTTCGACAGGTTCATCTTGATGCGGCCATCTTGCGGTACCCGACGTTCGGCAATGTTCATACGGCTCATCACCTTGAGCCGTGCCACGATGCGCATGGCCAGGGAGCGGGGCGGCGAGGCGATCTCGTGTAAAACGCCATCCTGGCGGAAGCGTACCCGGAATTCCTTCTCGTAGGGTTCCAGGTGGATATCGGATGCACCCCGGTTGATGGCATCCACCAGCACCTTGTTGACAAAGCGGACGACGGGTGTGTCGTCGATGTCGGATTCGGATACATCGCCTCCGGCATCATTCTCATCGCCAGAGCCTATATCCAGGTTGTCGAGGTCCGCGTCCATGAGATCGGACATGGTGGTGTCCATGACATCCAGGGCGGTCTCGAGGGCGCGGCTGAGTTGTTCCTCCTCGACCAGGACGGCCTCGGTGTTGATGCCGGTGTGGAACTTGAACTCATCCAGGGCACTGAGGTTGGTCGGATCGGACACCGCCACGAAGAGGCGGTTACCGCGCTTGTAGAGCGGCATGGCGTGATGCTGGCGGATCAACTTCTCGCTGACCAGGTTGACCGGGGCCGTTTCCATGTCCATGACACGCAGATCGAACAGCGGTACGCCGAATTCCTGGGCACCGGACCAGGCGATGTCACGGCCCTTCAGGATCTTGTTGTCTACCAGGTAGCTGACGAAGTGCTTGCGCTTCTTGAGAGCCGTGTCGTGCGCCTTGACCGCGTCACCTTCCTCGAGCAGGCCGTCCATGACCAGCCTGCGGGCCAGGCCGCTGAGGTGAACTGTAGGGTTGGTTGTGGCCATGTGTCCCTTATTTATAGTAATCCAGCGTAATGCGTTCTTTGATAAAGCTCACAAAGTAGAAAATACTAATATAATAATATCCCTTGCAGGTCACGGTTGAATTTACAATAAATCCTATTTAACTCAATATGTTACATATTCTATAGGGCGTGAGTCATATGGTTGATAACACTGAATTGTGCTACCAGCCAGTATAAATCTTAAGTTACATATACTTCGTCAGAAAATGACCAAACTTTAATTGAAATGGGCACGGCCAGGCAGATCAGGATGAAGGCAAAACCTGTGTCCTTATGTAATTATTGCCCATGATTACTCCTGACTATACGAATTGATCTTGTTGACTGGATAGTAATATAACCATGCTGATACGGTTTGCCGGTACAGTTTGAAATTTAATAGTGCTAATGGTCAACAATTCAGACAGCTGCATATTAATCATGATTTTTATTTACCGATTTAAAGCTATCAGTTTCGCCGCCACACTATATTCTCAATCCTGGAGATCAAGAGATATATAGTGTCATGTTGCTTATATAAATCTATTTTCGATGTTTGAGTTTATAGTAATTTAACATCCGATCCGGCATAATTCTGACTCACATCTTATCCACAAGATCCTTGATCTATTTCCTGCCAGCCTGAGCCTTTCTACGTGAATTTGCCGATCAATAAAGGACTATTTCTGTACAGTTTCTACACGTGAATCAAATTGCCTTTTTTCTTCCGGATCTGGCTGGGGGTGGAGCAGAGCGTGTGATGTTGACACTCGCACGGTTCATGCAGAAGGAAGGCTATTCAGTGGATTTAGTTCTTGGCCGTTTTCGCGGTGAGCTGGCTGAGCTTGTTCCTGATGGCATCAGGATCATCAACCTGAGTCAACGGCTATCACTCCCGACAACATTGGGCCTGGGCTTCAATGCGTTGTTTGGCCTGAGTGCTTATCTGCGGCATGAGCGTCCCGCTGCCCTAATGTCCAGCCTGTCAAGGGGCAATCTTGTTGCTGTTATGGCGCGCCAGCTTTCTCGCGCCGGTACCCGTCTGGTCCTGAGGGAAGCCAATACCTTTCATAACACAGGCAAATTGACACAGCTGCTTACCAGATATCTCTATCCAAGAGCGGATATTATTGTCGCAGTTTCTCGAGGTATAGCGCATGACCTTGAGTCATTACCTACTATCGGGAAACAGATGATCAGGATTATCTATAACCCGATCGATATCCCTGCTGTAAATGAACTGGCATGCCAGAATATGTCACACCCTTGGTTCAGCGCAGGAGAACCGCCTGTTATCCTCGGTGTCGGCCGGCTTTCGGAGCAGAAAGATTTTGCCATGATGATACGTGCCTTCTCTGTTATCCGTCGTAGTCGGAATGCGCGTCTGCTGATTCTCGGTGAAGGTGATAAAAGAAGGGAGCTTGAGAATCTGGTAACAGAGCTTGGGCTGGAAGATGATGTTGCGCTTCCCGGATTTGTAGGAAACCCTTACTACTTTATCAAACATGCTGCCATAGTTGGCGTCAGTTCAAAATGGGAAGGCATGATTAATGTGATCATCGAGGCCATTGCAATCGGGACGCCTGTTGTCTCAACTGATTGTCACAGCGGACCGGCGGAAATACTCGAGAACGGACGTATAGGCCAGCTTATCCCTGTAGGAGATGTTGGTGCATTTGCTGCGGCTATTGAAAGTACGCTTGATAATCCTCCTGAAAAGAAAATTCTTCAGCAAAGGGCCAATGATTTTTCAGTGTCACGGATAGCGCGCAAGTACATTGAGATCTTGTCAGGTGAGGTCTGAGACGTACTGCCGGATCAGCCTCAACCTTCAGATACCCAGAATGCTGACGATAGAGTTTATTGTTCTCAGCTCAAAATATTGAGATTAACGATGTCGCACGCAAACAGTCTGACCAGTGATCTGTACCAGCCTATTGCTGGAAATAATTAATTTGATGAAGCAGGAATCCATTAATTCGATAATAATAGTGAATGGATGAGGCTTTGTTTTGTCAAGATAGATATTAAATCAACTACTATTCATGCAGTAACGTATATATTTCTAACACCGCGAATTCTCGAGGCATTATCAATATGTAGATTTAAAATCAAAAGATCTTATTGCAGATATTTATATCCATAGAATTTGGTGATTTTTTATCATTAACGTACTGTTGCCGATTTGACATCCCCCCGCAATTCATAGTGTCAAGACACATAGATACTAATAGAAAATAATACTAATAAAATGGATATTTCCGATTTTTCGATATCAGTGCTGGGCAAGAAATTTAAAAAGATTATCTTTTTTGTCGTCCTGCTCGTAATAGGATATATGACAGTTATTCACTTTGAGAAGGTAACCACTATTTTCACAGAGCATTTTTCTGCTCTTGTTTATGCGATATTCATGACACTTATCGCATTCGCAATACAAACATACAACTTCCTTCAATTATTGCATCCATCGAACAAAGTCCCATATTTTCGTGCGTTACATACATGGGGAACAGCAAACCTTGCTAATTATCTAGGCCCATTTCAGCCGGGAATTGCAGTGAGGTTAGTATATTTCAAAAGCATGGGGGTTTCCGTCAACGAGACAACACATGCCAGTGTGCGTCAGTTAATGATCAGTCTATGGTTGGCTTCAGGTATTTCTGTGGTCGGGCTTTTCAGTGAATATATGCCGATCAAATTATTTGCAATTACCGGGATTTTAATATTTATCCTGATGCCAATAATGCTGCAAGCGGCGTCCAAGTTTATTGATCAGATCGGCTCTAATTCCAGATTTTTTGTATTGTTACGCACTGTACTGGATCTGGATAAAATCGGTGTGTCGCCATACAAGATGTGGAGCTTTATTGCGCAGTATATTCTTGGTGCGCTAGTGCTCTATGGTGTATATCATATGTTCGATATTCCTATTGCACTGCATGAGTCAATCCTTATGGCTGTTCTATTCATGCTTTCCAGTTTGTTTTCAGTAACACCAAATAATCTTGGAATACAAGAGCTTTTGATAGGGTACGTCGCACATTTGGGAGGCGCAGCGGTGGCTACTGCACTTAGTATAGCCTTGCTATTTAGGGTAGCGCACATCACAAGCTGCCTCATCATTATGACAGTTACATCCAAAGACTGAATGCACTATAAACAATAGATTAAATACATTTGTTTATTTGCCCAATACTGTAAAAAATATAAATATAAGACGCAGTCTTATTAGCAATAAATTCATCTAACTACCATTCATAGTCGGGTTCTTGGTACATATTAAAAATATGTTTTTGTGTATACGCGTTTATTGGGGTCTGTCTTGCTGAGAGTATTTTGAGTTTACTATTTATCTTGTGGATAGTTGTCTATAGTTTAATGATTGCACCTTGGCCCGTCGGAAGATTTAATACATATTCTTTTTTGTTATGCATGAATTCATTGACAGCTTTGTAGGCGCCTGGACAGATAGTCGACCCATAGTCATCTAAAACGATTACGCCACCGGCGGACATTCTTGTGTAAAAGAAATCCAGACTATCCTTTGTTGGCTGATACAAATCGACATCAATATGGACTAGACGAAACATCTCGTCACTGACCTCTGAAAAGCGTTCAGGTATCCAGCCCTTGAACAAGAAGATATTTGGAAAATTGCGTAACGTTTGCATGGTTTTTTCTTCTAGTGAGGTCAAATCACCACTTTTCCAGGAGAAATCTATTTCAGGTATTGTCTTGTCTTTGTCATCTGGTTCCGACAAGCCTTCAAATGAATCAAACAAGTACAGAGGAACCTCAGGCAATTCATTAGCCATGAACCAAGCGCTGGCTCCCTCATAGCAACCACACTCAGCCATCGCGCCCGGGACCTCTTTTACGAGTCGCGTAAATTCTCTCAAGGTGAATTTACGGTCAGCGGAATAGGGATTGCCCGGTGACAGTTTCTTGTAGTTTTCACGAAATTCCCTGTCATCCAGCCAGAGCTTGTAGTCTTCACCAATGTAATGATCGCCAAACAGACTGGCTGAAATCCTGGCAAGTTCCAGTCGGACCCTTCGGCGCTGTCCGGTTGTCCCGAAAAACAACCAGTAAATTGCCTTGAATATTCTTTGAGGTGTATACATCTAGATATTTATACCTTAGTTGAGTTCTCAATTACTTTTTTTAAATATAAACCAATTTCTAGTTTCAGCTATGACTTGCTGATACCTGTTGTCTGGTCTTTTGAATAAATGATAAGTAGATATATATGTTCCATAGTCGTTGACCATTGTCACGTGATTTATTTTCATGCTCCTTAATTAGGGAGTGTGTGAACGATAAATTGACAGGACCAGTTTCTTTTTCGAGCATGACTGATAATTCCTGTTTCAGTTCGTTGCGAAACCACTCGTGTACCGGCACACTGAATCCCTGCTTGCGACGTTTCCACAGTGTGGGTGGCAAATAGTCATAGAACGTTTCTTTGAGCATTCGCTTTCCTGAAAAGTGGCGACGGTGCCAGTTTCTGGGTAGTGAAAAAGCGAGTTCCACGACTTCCCTGTCTAGGAAAGGTGCGCGCACTTCCAGACTATGCGCCATGCTGGCGCGATCGACCTTCAAAAGTATGTCCTGCGGCATATAGATCAGTGTGTCGGCATACATCATTTGTGTCACGCAGTCCAAGTCACAGCTTTCAGGCAAGCCCGGTGCTTTATGGCCTTTGTCATACAGGTCGGGCGCCAGACGTTCAAACTCCTTGTCTGAATATAGTGATGGGGCAATATAGGGTTTATCTTCTGTATGTCTGTTTGCTGCATCAATGAACAGATGCGCCTTCTTGATGATGCTGCGGCTGTGGTGTGCCACAGGTTCCGGTAGTGCCCGTACCGCCATGCCCGCAGCCTTGCGGAGCGGGCGTGGTAATCGACTATACCAGCGCAGGATTGCACGCGCCTGGTAGCGCTGGTAACCGCTGAACAGCTCGTCTCCGCCATCTCCGGAAAGGGCAACCTTGACATGGCGGCTGGCGAGCTCGGAAACAAGTGATGTCGGTAACAGTGATGGATCAGAAAAAGGTTGGCCGACATGTTGCAGAATCAGCTGTGACAGTCGCTGCGGATCCAGGTCCTCCAGGCATTCCTCGTAATGGTCTGTTGCACATTGCCGTGCGATCAAGCGTGCGAATTTCCGTTCATCGAATGTCCTGTCGGTGAAACCGATAGAGAATGTCTTGGGTGATATACCGAGCTCTCTATTCAATAGTGAGACCACCAGTGAAGAGTCAACACCACCGGATAAAAAAGCACCAACTTCGACATCCGCAATCATCCGTTTGCGAGCTGCGTTTACCATGGCATCGCACAGTAGCTCACGCGCCTCAGTGACGCTTCCCTTGAATCTGTCTATTTTCAGCGTCCAGTATGGATTCTGTTTGACAGGCTGCGCATCGCTCCACTCCAGAAAATGGCCTGCTTGTACTTCATGAGCGCCTGAGAATGCTGTCGTTCCCGGAAGATAGAAACCATAACGAAGGTAATCCGCTGTACTGTTAATGTCTTCATCAAGAGGTGCCAGCTCGAGTGCAGCCAGTGCCGGCAGTTCGGATGCGCATGCGAAGCCATTTGATGTCTTCTGGTAGTAAAGCGGCTTTTTACCCATCCGGTCACGGGTCAGAAGAAGTGTCTTGGCGCGACTGTCCCAGAGCGCCAGCGCCCACATGCCTTCCATTGACATAAGAAAGTCGGGGCCATGACGAACCAGGCCGGCCAGAACAACCTCAGTGTCACCCTGGGTAGTGAATTCCCATTCATCTTCAAGCTGATTCCGCAGCTCCCTGTAGTTATAGACTTCGCCATTGTATGCCAGCACATGGCGTTTATCGGGTGAGAACATCGGCTGTCGGCTGGATTGTAGATCAACGATGGAGAGGCGCTGGTGTCCCATCAACCAGGAATTATCGATAACCAGACCGCGCTCATCCGGGCCGCGGTGCACGATTCTCTGCAATGCCCGGGTACCGGTCATGCGCAGGTTATCAGCTGATCGATTTCGGTGAAACAGGAATACGAAGCCACACATGGCAGATTCATTTAGTCAGCAAAATGCAGTGGGAATACAGTTCTTCGTATTCTGAAGCACATTGCTCCCAGGTCAGTCCTTCGCGCAATATAAAGTCTCTCGCAGTGTGCCCCAGCTTGTAGCGCAGATTGCTGTCAGCTATCAACCTCTTCAACTGTGTTGCCAGTGCATCGGTTTCGCCGGAATTGAATAACAGGCCGGTTTCTTCATGCTTTATCAGTTCCCGGATGCCATCGATATCCGATGCAACTATCGGCAGACCGGCCGCCATTGCTTCGAGTATCACATTCGGCCTGCCTTCGAACTGGCTGGCCAGGATAAAAATATCCGTTTCAGCCAGGCTTTCGGGAATGCGGTCTGGTGTTATATCACCAGAGAATATGACCGTTAAACGCTTGTCCTGGATATCTGTGGCGAGTGTCTTCAGGGGACCAAGTTCAGGGCCATCCCCAATGATATTCAACCTGATATCCGTAAAATTCGATACACTGGCAGTTGCCTTGATGACGATATCCATGCGCTTGCGCGTGATAAGGCTGCCAATGGATGTAACCCGGATTCGTTCTCTATGAATTGGCTTTTCCGAGGGGAGATTGAGGAAATCGTTGCCAACACCGTTGGGAATCGTGCACACCTTGTCTCGATATTGGGGAAAATAGTCGGAGATAAGATCATTAATTGCATCGCTGACAGTTATGACCCTGCAGTTCAGCTGCAGGCAAAGCTTCATGAGCCACCGATAAAGCCCTGATTCGGCAACGCGTTTAACATCGCTTCCCCGCAAGGTTGTCACAACTGGGGTACCAGTCAGGCGTCCTGCAATACCGGCGATTACACCATTTACCGACCAGTTCGCGTGTAGCAGATCGGCACTCAGGGATTTTCTTATGCAGGTAAAAAGCATTACTGTCAGCATCCACGGAAGTATCAACAAGAGCCATCGGTGATTCTTCAGGGAGACAGGTATTCCGCCTGGCTGGTGGGAAATTAGTTGTAATTTCCGGGGGGCATATCTGAAACACTGCACTTTGATTGTGCCATCCTGTTGGCTCGTTATAGTAGTGTTAGGGCAGGGTGTTACAACGGTTGTTGACACGTTGTTGGACAGATGCCGGATGAGACGGTTAATGAATATGCCGCTTGTTGATTGTTGAGTCAACGGATACGACGTAGTGACAACGACTATATTCATCAAGCAGTAGAAGCTAGTCTTTATCTAGATGCATATATAACAGGTTTGTAATCTGCTCTGATACGAGTCCAATAAGAAATACCAGGACAGAGGTAATCAGAAGCAGTGCGCTCATGTTGGTAAATCGGCCGTCTGAGATATATGTGTAGAGGTAATAGCCAGTGCCAATTATAAAAAACAGCCCGCTAATCGGAATAAAAAGCTTGAGAGGAGAATACAGCGTCCCGACTCTGAAGATGATTAACATGAATCGCACGCCATCTTTGATTAGATTAATGTGACTCTTGCCGACGCGTTTGTGGACCTTTATCGGTATGTAGCTGACAGCATAGCCGGAGCGAAAAAAAGCCATGGTGCTGGTTGTGGGATAGGAGAAGCCATTTGGCAATAAATATAGGAATTCACGAAACTTGTCTGCCTTCACGGCCCTGAACCCGGAAGTGAGATCATCAATCTTGTGTCCGGTAATCATGGATGCAAAGCGGTTATAAAAGGCATTGGCGAATCCACGTCCTATGCTTGCCTGAGAATCAAATGCCCTGGCTCCAATCACCATGTCATGGTTATTGTCTATTCCTGCAATAAGATGCTCGATATCGGACGGGTCATGCTGACCATCCGCATCCATAAATACCAGGATATTACCGGTTGCATTACGTGCACCTGTTTTTATGGCGGCGCCGTTACCCATTGAATAGGCATGAGAGATAACCTTGACGCTATTGGCACTGCAGACTGATGCGCTGTCATCATTTGATCCATCATCGACCACGATGATCTCTTCATCTGGGTACAGTTCACGAAGCCTGGGTAATAAAGACACCAGGCTTTTGGCCTCGTTCTTGGCCGGCAGGATGATGCTTAGATTATATGACATGGATTAACCTTTTACTGGATCCTTACCTGATGTAATGGAGGCATGTTCTTCTCGCTGTTGGTCTATTTTATCCTGGAGTTTCCGGTAATCTCCTGGATTGCCACCATGTGTGTCAGTTGCCTTGAACAAGGCCAGTTTCTGTTCCGCTTCATCGAATCTTTGCATTTCCGTTAACAGATGGATCAGATTTATCCAGCGTTGCGGCTCTTTATCATCGAGTTCGACGGCCTGGGTAAACAGCTGTAGCCCCTTATGGAAGTCTCCGAGGTTATTGATGGAGTGAATCGCGTATATTGTAACAAGCTGCGCGCGCATTATTGACGAAAAATCCAGGCTGGGATTATCGAGTGCCAATCCGAAAAATTTTTCCATTATTTCGTTCGGGATTTCGCATTTGCTTGCCATGCAAGTGGACAATTCAAGAAGCGCATTTAGATCACCTGCATTTATCGGATAGTGGGCAAGACTGTCGTATATATTGTCAAACCATTTTTGTTTGACCGGACTCCCAAGCAGACTGGCCAGCTTGATCATGACTATGCTGGGCATAATGTCAGATTTGCTTAATTTACTGGCTTGCTCAAGAAAATCGTAAGCCTTTTCCTCGCTGTCAGACTGGTGATGTAGTGCAAGGCGAGCGTGTATTCGACCGGCCGCATAAACCGAGCGGAACGAGTCCGGATGGTGAATGGCTTCGTAGACAGCATGACTGATATTGTCAGACCACTGTCCGGCGCGCAGCCATGTCGTGGAAGCAAACAGAATTAGAAACAATAGGGGTGCAGCTTTCTTGATTACCAGCTCCAGGCGATGAGTTTTTACCTCGGCAAGCACACTGCTGGCTGCGAGTATGATCCCATAATCCGCCAGGTAGTTACGGTGCTCGTGGGCAATTTCCAGGGGCAGCAGGGTAGATTCGAGCATATGCCCGGCAAAGAACCACAGGATGCCGAGCCCCAGCAGTGGTTGTTTTTTTAATGACAGAAAGCCCCCCAGCATAAGTCCCGCCAAGGCAATAAGTGAGTAAAGCGTGGAAGGTGGATCCAGCAGGCTGCGCGATAAGGTAATATCATCGTGATACAGGCCCAGATCGGTGATCGATGGCAATATGATCAGTTTCAGGTAAAAGACCAGTATCCGTGCTTCGGTGAGTAAGCGTTCGGTAAGGGTAAAATCCCGTAAATTATAGCTGCCCAGGAAGAAGGCAGGGTTGATTGCCAGGTAAACAAGAGAAATGGCAGCAGGTAGTGCAACAACCAGGATAAAGAAGGCGAGAATGGATTTGTCGAGCTCTTTGGCGTATCCACGAAACCGAAACAGCGCAATTTCCACCACCAGCATATACAGCGGCAGCAAGGCACCGCTCTCCTTGCTGAGAACCGCAAGCCCACCACAGATAACCAGACCAACAAGAATCAGCGCTAGCCCGTGCTCTCTGTTGAGCATGCGCTGTCTCCCAGCCACATAAAACAAAAGACCACAGACGGTGAATAATGAAGCCAGGCTGGTCATGCGCTGTACGATGTACAGCACGGAGGTCAGGTTCAACGGGTGTATCAGCCACAGACCACTGACTATAAGGGGTAGCCAGGCGATATACACATCGGGCAAATGAGGCTTGTGATAGGTGCGGTAGCTGAGCATCAGCCGCCGGCTCAGCAGGAACAGACAGATCCCGGTAAGCAGGTGGATTACCAGATTGATCACCTTGTGTGAGTAAGGTTCAATGCCGAAAAAATAACGGTTCAGCGAGAAACTGAGCATACTCACCGGGCGTCTCAGTAGTCCCGATCCTGAAGAATAGGCGGCACTCTGCAGAGAATCGATGTCCAGTGTTTCAATATCAAGACGTTGGTTGTCGAGCAGGTTATGCATGTCATCAAACATGTAGTCACCCGACAGACCGGGATAGTAGACGAACACGGTCAGCAGAACGCTCAGTATTAAAAACCAGACAGTTCTGGAAGGTACGGAGTCCATGTTCATTCTTGAATATTGCATTGTCATCTTGTGGCTGAATCGCATACTACAGGTGAGGATAATTGATTGTACAAACCCGGTGCTAGTCTAGACAGGCACAAAAACGAAACGCCCCGTCACCGGGGCGTTTCAAGTTCACTACTCTGCAGTACTGCGTATTAACGACAATTTGATGGCACGTATTTGTCTGCGCCACCACTTGCCCGGTCACAGACCCACTCCAATGACCCGGCATTGGTGGTGGGTGTCAGGGTAATGGTCATGCTATTTGCCGTGGGACTGCCGCCCATGTTTTGATTGTAGGTAATGGTGACGAGGCCACTAGCGCCCACACCGACTGACGATACATAGTTACCATTGATATCGCCGGCAGCAGCCAGCCCGTAACTGGCATTATTTGCTGACACAAACTGACCCGCGCTGTCGAGTGTCTCGGCAACGGCCAGTTTGGCACTGGCGGCCAGGTTCAGGCCTTCAGAGACCTTGGAGCGGATGGTGTAGTCCTGGTAGGCCGGAATGGCGATGGCTGCCAGGATGCCGATGATCGCAACCACGATCATCAGTTCGATGAGTGTAAAACCTTTTTGCTGTTTCATGATGTTGCCCTCAGTTGGTTCATTGAGACTGTTTGTCTGGCAGCCCGACACCGAGCTTCCGTGTTCAGCCATCTATATCGGACGCTGGCCCGGATTCTTTGGCTGATATTATCCATTCAGGATCCGTGCCAGTTTATTGTCGCTTGGGAGCGTGCGCTGATATGGGGCTGCTTATTGAGGCATAAATACTAGAAAAAACAATAGGATAATGGTTTAGTTTGGGGGGAGGTGGTGGGGATGTCAGCGAGACTGGACGGAGTCCTGATGAAGACAATCATCCGAATTGTGAAATGACGCACAATGGACGGCAGAATGTGACGCAGCGCGTCACTTGGTGCGGACTGGGTCTTACTCGAGTCCCAGTTTTTTCAAGCGGTAACGTAGCGCCCGGAAGGTGATGCCCAGGAGCTTGGCGGCCGCGGTCTTGTTGTAGCGGGTCTGCTCCAGTGCCTTTAGCAGGGCCTCTTTTTCGATGCTGTCCATGTAGGTGTCCAGCGGCACCGCCCCGGGTTCCAGTTCCGCTGTGTCTTCTCCCGGGGCACTACTGTTTCCCGCCTGCAGGTCGGGGAGTTGCATGTCCTCCGGTGTGATTACGTTGTTTTCGCACAGGGCGGTGGCCCGTTCGAGGATGTTCTCGAGCTCGCGAACGTTGCCGGGGAAGGTGTAATGCTCGAGCGCCTGCAAGGCCTTTTCATCCAGCATGAGCGCAGGCTGATGGTTCTGGCTGACCAGCTGCTGGAGAAAATGGCGGGCCAGCAGGCGGATGTCCCCGGGCCGCTCCCGCAGTGGTGGCACGTTCAGCTCGATGACGTTGAGCCGGTAGTAGAGGTCCTGGCGGAACAGCCCTTCGCCGACCAGTTTGCCCAGGTCCTTGTGGGTCGCGGAGAGGATGCGGACATCGGTTGGAACCTCGTGCTGGCTGCCGATCGGGCGTACGGCCTTCTCCTGGATGACGCGCAACAGCTTGGATTGCATGTGCATGGGCAGCTCCGCGATTTCGTCGAGGAACAGGGTGCCGCCCGCGGCGACCTGGAACAAGCCGTCCTTGTCGCTCAGGGCACCGGTGAAACTGCCTTTCTTGTGGCCAAAGAACTCGCTTTCCATCAACTCCGTGGGAATGGCGCCGCAGTTCACCGGGACAAACGGGTCGTCAGCGCGCGGGCCCTTGTCATGGATCAGCTTCGCCACCAGTTCCTTGCCGGTGCCGGACTCGCCGCTGATGTAGACCGGGGCCTGGCTGCGCGAAAGCTTCTCGATAGTGGAGCGTATGTTGCACATCACCTGTGATTCCCCCAGCAGGGACTCACGGCTGCGCCGGTCGTGTTTCGGAAAATCGTCACTCAGTTTCAGGACGCTGTTGATCAGGTTGCGCAGCACCTGCAGATCCACAGGCTTGGAGACGAAGTCAAAGGCGCCCGCCTTGAGCGCCTCGACGGCGGATTCCATGTTGCCGTAGGCGGTGATCACTGCGGCCGGGACATTGAGTCCCTGTTGCTGGATGTGCCGGACCAGGTCGATGCCGTTGCCATCCGGCAGGCGCATGTCGGTAAGGCAGATGTCAAAGTGCTGTTTTGTCAGCCAGTCCTTGGCCTCGGCCAGATTGGCCGCGCTGCGGGTATCGATATTCATGCGCCCGAGGGTCAGCTCGAGCAGTTCCCGGATGTCAGGCTCGTCATCAACGATCAGTGCCAGGTGGGTACTCATTTGCGCCAGATTTTGATCATGCAGTGATTGAAACAGCAGGTCCGGTATTTTCAGGGAAAGTGATCCGAAAACAGGTGCCACCCTCCGCTGTCGGATGATAACTCAGGCGTGCGTTGTTTATCTCGCAGAGCTCGCGCGCAAGGTAGAGGCCGAGTCCGGTGCCGCTGCTCTTGGTGGTATAAAAGGGTTCGAAGATCTGGTCTGTCATGTCGGCTGCAATCCCCGGGCCATTGTCGATGATATCAAGCTGCGGGGTACCGGGCGTACCTGACAGTGTTGCCTGCAGCTGTATCCTGACGCTCCCGATGTCATCGTCCCGGTGATGCAGGGCATTCTGACACAGGTTCCAGATGACCTGGTGCAGTTGACTGGGGTCCATCCAGGCGGTGATGTCCCGTGGCGTGACTGACACACTCAGCTGGCCCGCATCGCAGGCGCCACTGTGGACGAACTCGTCGAGGAACTTCGTCAGCCATGCTTCGAGTTCGATGGACTGGGGCATGGAGGAACCGGGACGCGACAACTGGAGTATGTTTTCGACGATGGTGTTCACGCGCCGTGTCTGCTCACCGATGATCGTCATCAGGCGCTGATCCTGTTTGCCGATCGTATCCGACTCATCCAGTAGCTGGGTGGCATGACTGATGGCCCCGATGGGGTTGCGGATCTCATGGGCGATACTGGCGGTCAGGCGGCCCAGCGAGGCCAGTTTCATTTGCTGTGCCTGGGAGACTATGGCGGCCATGTCTTCCAGGAATATCAGGGCACCCTGGCCCTCGGCCGTGCCCAGCGGGGTGAAATGCGGCATTATCCGGGTTCCTGTGACAGCGGACTCAAACGCTGCTGCTTCCTTGTCGGGTGATCGTTGCCAGCCGAGCAACTGCCGGTGAAGCGCCGGCGCCAGCTGCGCCAGTGGTTGGTTTTCACTGTTATCAGGCGAGCCCAGCAGCTTGCGCGCGGTTGCATTGATCAGCCGAATGTTATGCTGCTGGTCGGTCACGATAATGCCGGCCTGCAAGCGCTGGACGATGTGCTCATTCAGCTTTGACAGGTTGGCAATATCGATGCCGCGACGCCGGGCAAGCGCCTCCGATTCGCGCACCCGGCGTGCCATGAAATAGGCCAGGGTCGCCGTGGCAAACAGGGCGAGCCCCAGCAGCCCGGATTGGGTATAGCCGATGCTGCGCTCCAACCCAAGTAGCTGGATGCTGTAGAACTGTTCAATGATCATCGCCATGGCCGCCACCGCGGCAAACAGGAAAGCGATGCGTCCCGGAACCAGCAGGCTACCCGCAGCCACGGCAATAATCAGCAGGATGCCAAGGCCGCTGGCCAGCCCGCCGCTGGCATGCGTCAACAGGGTAATGACAATAATGTCGACCAGGATCTGAAAGGTGGTCTGGAACTCGTAGCGGGGGTACTGCAGGCGCGCCATGAAGCCCATTACCAGGCTGAAGCCGAGATAAAAGAAGCAAATGAGGCTATACAGGGCCGGTCGATACTCGCCGAAGGTGACGTTCTCGGGGATGCTGTAGTAAAGGATGATCAGCAGGCTGGCGAGGATCAGCCGGTACAAGGTCAGCAGCCGTAATGGATTCCAGGTCAGGGTATTGCGGCTTTGCTGTTCCGCAATACGGTCCTCGTATGACAATTCCATGGCCCGAGTGTACTGAAAAAATCGCTGGCTGTGGTGTTCGGGTCCGGCTATTTGTGCGACCGGTCCCGGTCGTCGTCAAGATGGGCCTGAGAGCAATAAAACCGACCCTCCCTGGCTATGGCGTCCGGTTCGGGCAGATAGATCCCGCAGTGCGCGCACTGGACCATCTTGCCCTGCTCGAGTTTTTTGTTGGCCCGGGGACGGCCAGGGGAGAACAGGCGTTTGACGGCGAGGATCACGACCGCGATCGCGATCAGGATGAGCAGTGTTCGAAGCGGCATAGGGATCAGTCTCTTGTGCTATTACCTGGAAACAGGGCGAGTCAGATTGTTTTGCGCGGGCCGCGACTTTTCTGGACAATGGCAGCCCTAATTTGGAAACTGACAGTATGCACCTTCACGAGCACCAGGCAAAACAGTTGTTTGCGGACTATGGTATCCCGGTGCCGGCGGGCCGGGTTTTGACTGACCCGGGCGATACCGCTGCGGTGGCCGCTGAGCTCGGCGCTGAGGCCTGGGTCGTCAAGGCCCAGGTTCACGCCGGCGGTCGTGGCAAGGGCGGCGGGGTGCGGCGTGTTGTGGACATCGCCGGGCTTGAGGCAGCGGTTACCGATTTGCTCGGTTCGCGACTGGTGACCCGGCAGACAGGACCGGAAGGCCTGCCCGTCAATGCGGTCCTGGTCGAGCAGACCGTAGCACTGGCCCGGGAATGCTACCTGGGCATGCTGGTCGACCGTTCGCGGGAACGCATCGTGATCATGGTCTCGGCCTCCGGCGGCATGGATATCGAGGCGGTTGCCGCACAGGACCCGGAGGCGATCGTCACCGAGGTCGTCACACCGGCGGCCGGGTTACAGTCGTATCAGTGTCGCAACCTGGCCTTCGCGCTGGGTCTGGAGGGTAAGCAGATTGGCTTATTCACGCACCTGCTGAACGGGGCCTGGCGTCTGATGAACGAATGCGATGCCGGCCTGATCGAGATCAACCCCCTGGTGGTCACCGCGGCAGGGGAACTGCTGGCGCTGGACGCCAAGCTCGACCTCGATGACAACGCCCTGTTCCGTCACCCGGCGCTGGCAGAGCTGCATGACCCCGGCCAGGAGGATACCCGCGAGGTCGAGGCCCGGGCGCACGGCCTCAACTACATCACCCTGGATGGCAACATCGCCTGCATGGTCAACGGTGCCGGGCTGGCGATGGCGACCATGGACCTGATCAAGCTGCACGGCGGCGAGCCAGCCAACTTCCTCGACGTTGGCGGCACAGCCACGGCCGAGCGTGTTGCCGAGGCCTTCAAGCTGATCCTCTCCGATGCCCACGTCCGCGCCATCCTGGTCAATATCTTCGGGGGTATCGTGCGCTGTGACCTCATCGCCGAAGGCATCCTCCAGGCGCTCAAGGAAATAGATGTCAGGGTACCGGTGGTGGTGCGGCTGGAAGGTACCCGGGCGCGGGAAGGTCTGGCCCTGATCGAGCAGACCGGGTTACCCATCGTGACCGCCGCCGACCTGAATGAAGCCGCGCACCAGGCCGTGGCAGCCGCTACCGGAAACTGAGGACAGCCAGGCAACGACCCCATGAGTGTCCTGATTGACAAAAACACCCGGGTGATCTGCCAGGGCTTTACCGGGTCGCAGGGCAGTTTCCATTCCGAGCAGGCCATCGCCTACGGTACCTGCCTGGTCGGCGGGGTGACGCCGGGCAAGGGCGGCCAGACCCATCTGGGCTTGCCGGTGTTCAATACCGTGCAGGCGGCGGTACAGGAAACCGGCGCACAGGCCAGCATGATCTACGTGCCCGCGGCCTTCGCGGCCGATGCCATCCTGGAGGCGGCCGCTGCCGGGATCGGACTGATCGTCTGTATCACCGAGGGCATTCCGGTGCTGGACATGCTACGGGTCAAGGCCGTGCTGCACGATTCCGGGGCACGCCTGATAGGGCCCAACTGCCCGGGCATCATTACCCCCGGCGCCTGCAAGATCGGCATTATGCCCGGAGTGATCCACACTCCCGGCAGCATCGGCATTGTCTCGCGTTCCGGCACGCTCACCTACGAAGCCGTGTTCCAGACCACGCGCAGCGGGCTGGGGCAGAGCACCTGTATCGGCATGGGGGGCGACCCGATCCATGGCCTGGGTTTTGTTGAGTGCCTCGAGCTGTTCGAGTCGGATCCAAAAACCCGCGGCATCGTCCTGATCGGGGAGATCGGCGGCAACGATGAGGAGCGGGCGGCCGACTATATCAAGGCCGCCGTCAGCAAACCGGTGGTCGCCTACATCGCGGGCGTGACGGCGCCTGCCGGCAAGCGCATGGGACATGCCGGCGCAATTATCAGCGGCAGCCAGGGCACGGCAGCGGCCAAAATCGCCGCACTGGAGGCAGCCGGTGCCACGGTGGTGCGCTCGCCGGCCGAGATCGGCGCGGGCATGGAAGCGGCCTTGTCGGGTTGAGCATGATATCTGTCGCTCTGGAAAGTTAACACAAGGTTATTAACCGCAGAGACGCAGCGAAAAAATTACATTAAAAATAATCATTGGAAAAATGCCCTGAATAATTTATGTCAACTTGTCATATCCAAAGGGTTTCTTTATGAAATTATTATCTCTGCGTCCTCTGCGTCCTCTGCGTCTCTGCGGTAGATTTATTGGTTTGTTAAGACCGTAGCGCACCTGGAAAATCCGTCATCCTATGACAACACAATCTTCTGCAGCGGACTTGCGCATCGTTATGGCCCAGCTGGATTTCCTGGTAGGCGCTATCGATGCCAATGCCGACAAGGTCATTGCTGCTTGTCGCCAGGCCCGGGATGAACTGGCGGCGGATGCGATCGTGTTCCCGGAGCTGGCGCTCACAGGCTACCCGCCGGAAGACCTGCTGTTCAGAACTCATTTCATCGAAATCGTCGAGGCCGCGGTGGACCGTCTGGTGGACGAGGTCGAAGGCATCGTGGCAATCGTGGGTCACCCGCTGGCCGAGGCCGGCACGCTCTACAACGTCGCCTCGGTGATTGGCCAGGGTAAAGTCATGGCCTGCTACCGGAAACAGTATTTACCGAATTACGGGGTATTCGATGAGAAACGCTATTTTGCTGCCGGCGATTCCCCCTGCGTCGTCCCTGTCAACGGCATTCCCGTTGGAGTCACCCTGTGTGAAGACATCTGGCAGCCCGGTCCGGCACTGCAGGCGGCTGAGGCTGGCGCCCGCCTGCTGGTGAATCTCAATGCCTCGCCGTTTCATGCCGGCAAGGGTTTCGAGCGTGAGGTCCTGCTGGAACAACGTGCCAGCGAGGCGGGGCTGCCGGTGGTGTATGTGAACCTGGTCGGCGGTCAGGATGAACTGGTATTCGATGGCGGTTCCGTGGTGCTCAATGCACGTGGCGAGGTGACGCAGCGAGTCGCGGCTTGCGTGGAAGGCCTCTATCCGGTGGATTTTCAGGCGGGGCCCGACAGAGTCGAGCCCGTCTCCGGGGAATGTGTGCCACATCTGGACGCGGTCGAGGCCATCTACCAGGTGCTGGTGCTGGGGGTGCGCGACTACATTGAAAAGAACCGTTTCCCCGGAGCGGTGCTCGGGCTCTCCGGGGGAATCGACTCGGCCCTGACCCTGGCGATCGCCGTGGATGCGATCGGTGCGGAGCGGATCGAGGTTGTGATGATGCCGTCGCGCTACACGGCGGCGATGAGCCTGGAGGATGCGCGCGCCGAGGCCGTGGCGCTGGGGGTTGACTACCACGAAATCTCCATCGAACCGGTATTCAAGGCCTTTCTCTACGCCCTCGAAGAGACCTTCGCCGGTTTGCCGCTGGATACCACCGAGGAGAACATCCAGGCGCGTTGCCGCGGGAACATCCTGATGGCAATCTCCAACAAGACAGGCAGGATGCTGCTCACCACCGGCAACAAGAGTGAGATGGCGGTCGGCTATGCCACCCTCTACGGGGACATGGCCGGCGGCTTCGCCCCCCTCAAGGATGTGCCGAAGTTGATGGTTTATCGGCTGGCAGAATACCGCAACAGTCTGGGGAAGGTCATTCCGCAGCGGGTCATCGACCGGCCCCCCTCGGCCGAGCTGGCGCCGGACCAGAGGGACGCGGACAGTCTGCCGGCATACGACGTGCTCGATCCCATCCTGGAACGCTATATCGAACGTGACCAGAGCATCGAGCAGATCGCTGCGGAGGGATTCGATCCCGAGGTGGTGGCGCGCGTCGCCAGGTTGGTGGATCGTAATGAATACAAGCGGCGCCAGGCACCGCCCGGTGTCCGGATTACCCAGCGGGCCTTCGGTCGCGATCGGCGCTACCCGATTACCTCGGGTTTTACCAATATCGGGTCAGTTAAACCGGACTGAGGATCACCAGCTGATCCAGGCATACTGAAGCGGATCAGCGCTTTTCCAGCCTGGCCAGTTCCGGATGGTCGGGGTAGTTGAGGCGCAGAACACGCAAGGCATCGTCTGCCAGGTCATCCGCGTCGAGTTCCCGGTAGGCGCGCACCAGGATGACCAGTGCATCCGGGACAACCGGGGTACGCTGGTAGTTCTCAATCACGTACTTACCCCGGTTGGCGGCAGCAACGTAGGCACCGCGGCGCAGGTAGTAATCGGCCACGTGAATCTCGTAGCGTGCCATGTTGTTGCGCAGGTGGATCATGCGCTGGGCCGAGTCACTGGCGTATTTGCTGTCAGGGTACTGCTTGACCAGGTGGGCGAAGGACTCGTAGGCCTCGCGCATGATGCGGGTGTCACGTTCGGAGATGTCCTGGGGCAGCAGGCGGTCAACCAGTGTTTTGCCGCGGGTGTAGTTGGTCAGTCCCTTGATATACCAGGCGTAGTCCACGTTCGGGTGGCGCGGATGGATCTTGATGAAGCGGTCGGCCGTGGCGATCGCGAGGTCGGGTTCCTCATACTTGTAGTAGGCATACGCGGTCTCGAGCAGGGCCTGCTGCGCGTAGCGCCCGAAGGGGTAGCGTGCCTCGAGCTTCTCGAAATAACCGATCGCTTCTTCGTAGTTCTTGTCGCTCATGGACTGCTTGGCGGCGGAATACAACTGGCTGGCCGACCAGTCCTTGGTTTTGTCCACCTGCTCGGGCAATAATCCGCAGCCGCTCGTCATGAACAGTGCAATCACAAGGAAATAACTCGACAAACGCATGGGCTTAGGGTATCTGAAATAACGGTATCAACAGGGTCCTGCCAGGGCAGGGCGCACAGTATAACCTAAAGCCGAACTGAACATGCCGCCGTTCATTCACCTGTCAGTCAGTCTCCCGGAAACCATGAGCGGTTACCGCCTGGACCAGGCGCTGGCCGAACTCATCCCCGAGTACTCGCGCAGTCGCCTGCAGCAATGGATTCGCGCTGGCCAGGTGACCATGGACAACCGGATCCCCAGGGCCAGGGAACGCGTCCACGGCGGGGAGGCGGTCGAGATCAGGGCCGAGATCTCCGTGGCCAGTGCCTGCCGGCCCGAGGCCATTCCACTGGATGTTGTTTACGAGGATGAAGACCTGCTGGTGATCAACAAGCCACCCGGCCTGGTGGTGCATCCGGCTGCCGGCAATCCTGACGGAACCCTGCAGAACGCGCTGTTGCATCATGATCCCGCACTTGCCAGTCTGCCGCGTGCCGGGATCGTGCACCGCCTCGACAAGGACACCAGCGGACTGATGGTGGTGGCTCGCAACCTGACGGCACACAAGCGGCTGGTCGAGGCCCTGCAGGCGCACACGGTCAGGCGTGAGTACCTGACGGTAGTGAACACTGTATTGACCGCCGGCGGTCAGGTTGATGCGCCCATCGGACGGCACCCTGTTGACCGCAAGCGCATGGCGGTTGTGTCGGGTGGCAAGGAGGCAATCACGCATTACCGGGTACTCGAGCGCTACCGTGCCCACACCCTGGTGAGGGTGCGGCTGGAAACCGGGCGCACTCACCAGATACGGGTGCACATGGCGCATCTGCACTGCCCGGTGGTGGGTGACCCGGTCTACGGTGGCCGCCTGCGTCTGCCGCGCGGGGCCGGCGAGCGGCTCCTGGCTGTGTTGAAGCAGTTCAAACGCCAGGCCCTGCATGCCGAGCGCCTGTCCCTGTCCCATCCCCGTGACGGGCGCGCGCTGACATGGGAGGCGCCGCTGCCGGAGGACATGCAACGACTCGTCGCCGCTTTGCGGGAGGATATCGGGAATGGATAGTCACATGGATCCCGGGCAGTGGATCACTCCCGACTGGCCGGCTCCAGTGACCGTCCGTGCCGTCACCACGACCCGCCAGGGCGGCGTCAGCCAGGGCCCCTGGACCTCCATGAACCTCGCCGATCATGTCGGTGATGCAATCGTTGATGTGCAGGCTAACCGTGCACGCCTCACGGAAAGGTTGCAGTTGCCGGCGTCCCCGCTCTGGTTGCGACAGGTGCACGGCACCCGGGGGGTGGATGCCGCCAGCACCTCAAGGTCCGTCGAGGCCGATGTCGCCTTTGCCGCCCGGACCGGTGTGGTCTGTGCGGTATTGACTGCCGACTGCCTGCCGGTGTTGCTGTGTGACGCAAACGGGACCCGGGTGGCCGCGGCCCACGCCGGCTGGCGCGGCCTGGCCACCGGTGTCGTGGAGCAGGCGGTGGCGGCGCTGCAGGCCCCGGGCGCTGAATTGCTGGCCTGGCTGGGACCGGCCATCGGTGCCGAGGCCTATATCGTGGGGGATGAGGTCCGGGAGGCCTTTCTTGATCATGCGGCCGAGGCGCGGGATGCCTTTCTTCCGGCTGCAACCGGTGGCTGGCATGCCGATCTGTACCAGCTGGCACGTCAGCGACTGGCCGGTTGCGGAGTCAGGGCGGTTTACGGGGGCGGGTTCTGTACCTTCACCGAGCAACAGCGTTTCTTTTCCTATCGGCGCGATGGCGTGACCGGGCGCATGGCGAGTCTGATCTGGCTGCTGGAGACCTGAAGAAGATCTGATTAACTCATCTTTCATCAATCCAGCGAAAGCCAGAATCCAGTAACTGCCTGATTACCAACAACTGGATTCCGGCTCTCCGCTACGCGCTGCCCGGAATGACAGCTTGATCAGACTTTCCCTATGGCATATTTCTCGATCCACCGGGTAGGGTATGATTCCCCGCTGCATTGAAACGGGAATTCGCACCCGATGTCACTGATCGCCTGGATTGTCATTTTCTGCCTGGTCGGCGGCGTGTTGAGCGTCCTGGCTGCTGCGCTGTTCCTGGTGCTGCGCGAGCCCCTGCGCGATCGCCTGCTGCCGCATCTGGTCAGTTTCGCCACGGGGGCCCTGCTGGGCGCCGCGCTGCTGGGCCTGTTGCCGCACGCGCTCAATAATCCTGCGATCACCGACCTGCACGTGATTCCCATGACCTTGCTGCTGGGGCTGCTCGGTTTCTTTCTGCTGGAAAAGATGGTGCTGTGGCGTCATTGCCATATCGATCATTGCGAGGTGCACGCACCGGAACAGAACGGGCGCAAACGTTCCACCGGGACGCTGATCCTGATCGGGGATGGCCTGCATAACTTTCTCGACGGCATGCTGATTGCCGGTGCCTTTCTTACCGACATTCACCTGGGTGTCGTGACCAGCCTGGCCGTGGCTGCGCACGAGATACCCCAGGAGGTGGGCGATTTCGCCGTGCTGCTGCATAGTGGTTTCCGGCGCGGTCGTGCCTTCCTCTATAACATACTGTCCAGCCTGACCACGGTGATCGGCGGGCTGCTGGCCTACTTCGCGCTGCAGGACATGGAGATGCTGCTGCCTTATGTGCTGGCGGTGGCGGCCTCGAGCTTTATCTACATCGCGGTGGCTGACCTCATTCCGACGCTGCACGAACGCGTCGAGGCCCGGGCAACCCTGCAGCAGATGGTTCTGATCGCGGCCGGTGTAGTGGTGATTTACTTCACCCACGCGACTCTGCACTGATTACCGGTTTGTGCCGGTCGGCCCGGTGGCCTCATCCCCAGGAGGTTCTTCACCGGGGACTTGAAAGTTCCCGTTTCACCCCCTATCTAAAGGGTAGAGCCTGCACAAGCGGAGAGAATCACCCATGCGAATGGATAAAATGACAAGCAAGTTCCAGCTGGCGCTGGCCGATGCACAGAGTCTGGCCGTCGGACGCGACCACCAGTTTATCGAACCGGCCCATCTGATGATCGCGCTACTCGATCAGGAGGGCGGCAGCGCGCGCCACCTGCTCGCGCAGGCGGATGTGAATGTCAACCTGTTGCGTTCCCAGCTGGGCGAGCTGCTTGACCAGCTGCCCACGGTCCAGGGGACTGCAGGTGAGGTGCACGTTTCCAATGATCTTGGACGGCTGCTCAACATCACCGACAAGTTCGCGCAGCAACGCAAGGACAGCTACATCTCCAGTGAACTGTTTATCCTGGCGGCGCTCGAGGACAAGGGCGGTGTCGGTGAACTGCTGCGCAAGGCCGGTGCCACCAAGAGCCTGATAGAAAAGTCGGTCGAGAACCTCAGGGGAGGCCAGCAGGTGGATGACCCCAATGCCGAGGACCAGCGCCAGGCGTTGGAGAAGTTCACCATCGACGTGACCGAACGCGCCGAGCAGGGCAAACTCGATCCCGTAATCGGTCGTGACGACGAGATCCGGCGCACCATCCAGGTGCTGCAGCGACGCACCAAGAACAATCCCGTCCTCATCGGCGAGCCCGGTGTGGGCAAGACCGCGATTGTCGAGGGGCTGGCGCAGCGCATTATCAACGGCGAGGTACCGGAAGGTCTCAAGCACAAACGCCTGCTGTCGCTGGACATGGGCGCATTGATCGCCGGTGCCAAGTACCGTGGTGAATTCGAGGAACGCCTGAAGGGTGTGCTCAATGATTTGGCCAAGCAGGAAGGGCAGATTATCCTGTTCATCGACGAGTTGCACACCATGGTTGGCGCCGGCAAGGCCGAGGGCGCCATGGATGCCGGCAATATGTTGAAACCCGCACTGGCGCGTGGCGAGCTGCACTGCGTGGGCGCCACTACCCTGGATGAATACCGCAAGTATGTCGAAAAGGATGCTGCCCTGGAACGGCGTTTCCAGAAGGTGCTGGTGGATGAGCCCAGCGTCGAGGACACCATCGCCATCCTGCGCGGACTCAAGGAACGCTACGAGGTCCATCACGGGGTGGAGATCACTGACCCGGCGATTGTCGCGGCGGCCACGTTGTCGCATCGTTATATCAGTGACCGGCAACTGCCGGACAAGGCGATTGACCTGGTCGACGAGGCCGCCAGCCGCATCCGCATGGAGATCGATTCCAAGCCCGAGGCCATGGACCGTTTGGAACGCCGCCTGATCCAGCTCAAGATCGAGCGCGAGGCCCTGAAAAAGGAGTCCGACGATGCCTCGCTCAAGCGCCTCGATGCCCTGCAGAACGAGATCCAGGCGCTGGAACGCGAGTTCTCGGACCTAGAGGAGATCTGGAAGGCCGAGAAGGCGGCCGTGCAGGGGGCGCACCATATCAAGGAGGCACTCGAGCGCGCGCGCATGGAGCTGGAGACTGCGCACCGTGCCGGTGACCTGACACGTGCCTCGGAGTTGCAGTACGGGCGTATCCCCGAGCTGGAAAAACAGCTTGCTGCCGCCGGCCAGACCGAGATGCAGGAGATGCAGTTACTGCGCAACAAGGTCAGTGACGAGGAGGTCGCCGAGGTGGTTTCGAAATGGACCGGCATCCCGGTGTCCAGGATGCTGGAGGGCGAGCGCGAAAAGCTGTTGCGCATGGAGGAAGCCCTGCACGAGCGAGTGATCGGCCAGGACGAGGCGGTTACCATGGTCTCCAATGCCATTCGTCGCACCCGCGCCGGTCTGTCGGACCCCAACCGGCCGAACGGATCGTTCCTGTTCCTGGGGCCGACCGGTGTCGGCAAGACCGAGCTGTGCAAGTCGCTGGCGAACTTTCTGTTCGACACCGAGGAGTCCATGGTGCGCATCGACATGTCCGAGTTCATGGAGAAGCACTCCGTGGCACGACTGATCGGCGCACCGCCCGGCTACGTGGGTTACGAGGAAGGCGGTTACCTCACCGAGGCGGTGCGGCGTAAACCGTATTCTGTCATCCTGCTGGATGAGGTGGAAAAGGCGCACCCGGATGTCTTCAACGTGCTGCTGCAGGTGCTCGACGACGGCCGCCTTACCGACGGTCAGGGGCGCACCGTGGACTTTCGCAACACGGTAATCGTGATGACCTCGAACCTGGGCAGCCAGATGATCCAGGAGATGGCGGGCGCAGAGAACTACGCGGCGATGAAATCCGCGGTTATGGAGGTTGTCGGCACTCACTTTCGCCCGGAATTCATCAACCGCATCGATGACGTGGTAGTGTTCCATCCGCTGGGACGCGAGCAGATCCGTACCATCGCCGGGCTGCAGATCGAAATCCTGCGGCAGCGCTTGCAGGAACGTGATATCGGCCTGCTGCTGACGGATGCCGCGCTCGACCTGCTGGGCGAGGCGGGCTTCGATCCGGTCTACGGTGCACGGCCGCTGAAGCGGTCCATCCAGAGCCAGCTGGAGAATCCGCTGGCGCAGGAGATTCTGGCCGGTCGCTTCGCGCCCGGTGATGTGATCCGGGTGGATGCAAAAGACGATACCTTGTCGTTTACCCATTCGACCGGCAAGGAGGCCTCGGCGGCCTAGCTGGCTGATATAGAACTGCCAGTTTGCCGGGGCTAGATGCTGGCGAGGATCCTGTCCAGTATCTTCTGGGGCAGCAGGCGTTTGAGCGTGGCAAACAGGTAGGTCGGAAAGGTCACGTAATAGCGCGCCCGGGGTTTATTGCTTTCCAGTGCATGAGTTACCTTCCTCAGCACGGCCTCGGGTGGCAGGGTGAAGGGGACCACGGGCCCTTCTGTCGTCAGACGCCTCTCCATCACCTGGTAGCTGTCGCGATAGGCGCTCGTTTCCGAATCGATGTTGCGCTTGAAGGCGGCATAGGCATTCTCCCGGAAGCGGCTGATGATCGGCCCCGGCTGTACCAGCACCACATGGATGTCGGTGTCGCGCAGTTCCAGGCGCAGGGTATCCGTCAGTCCCTCCAGTGCATACTTGCTGGCGACGTAGGCGCCACGAAAGGGCAGGGCCACGAAACCCAGTATCGAACTGTTGTGAATGATGCGCCCATGGCCCTGTCGGCGCATGACCGGCAACACCCGGTTGGTCAGTTCGTGCCAGCCGAACAGGTTGGTCTCGAACAGCTCGCGCAGCAGCGCGCGTGACAGGTCTTCGACCGCGCCGGGTTGTCCGTAGGCGCCGTTGTTGAACAGGGCATAGAGCTTCCCGCCTGTGCGTACCAGGACTTCATCAACGGCTGTCGCGATTGATGATGAACTGGAAAGATCCAGCTGCAGGCTTTCCAGTCCATCGGCCTGCAGGCGGTCCACATCCTCCTGATTGCGCGCCGTGGCAAACACCCGGTAGCCACGCACTGCCAGGCCGTCGGCAACGCAGCGGCCGATACCCGAGGAGCAGCCGGTAATGAGTACACTTCTGTCAGTCATTATTCAGGGTAGGCCCTTGTTGTGCAGCAAGGGTTATCAGGCGCGCGGTGTGGACGGCTTGATGTCATCTTGGTTGCGACGTCGATTGTTATCCAGGGAATCCCAGCGCGTGCAGGGCAGGTTCACACCGGTTGCAGTGCCGGCTGCTTGTCGGTCTCAAGCTCCTGGCGTGCCTCTTCCTGTTGCAGTGTCCACAGTCGTGCATACATCCCTGCGCTGGTCAGCAATTCCTGGTGGGTTCCCTGTTCCACAACGCGCCCGGCATCCATGACCAGTATGTTGTCGGCGTCCACGATGGTAGACAGGCGGTGCGCGATTGCCAGGGTCGTGTGGTGAGCGGCGACCGTACGCAGGGCCTCGAGAATGAGTTGTTCGGAGTGCGAATCCAGGCTGGAAGTGGCCTCGTCAAACACCAGGATGCGTGGATTCTTGAGAATCACGCGGGCAATGGCGACGCGCTGCTTTTCGCCGCCGGAGAGTTTCAGTCCGCGTTCGCCCACCACCGTTTCGTAGCCCTGCGGCAGGGACATGATGAAGTCATGGATGTTGGCCAGCCGGGCGGCGTGCTCGATTTCCTCGTTGCTGGCGCCGGGCCTGGCATAGGCGATGTTGTAGTACAGCGATTCGTTGAACAGGACGGTGTCCTGGGGAACGATGCCGATCACGCGGCGCAGGCTGTCCTGGGTTACTTCGCGAATATCCTGCCCGTTGACCAGGACGCGGCCCGATGAGACATCATAGAACCGGAACAACAGCCGCGCCAGGGTGGACTTGCCGGCCCCGCTCGGTCCGACAACGGCGACCTTCTGGCCCGGGGCGATGCGGAAGCTGACCTCGTGGAGGATCGGGCGGTCCTTTTCATAGGCAAAGGAGATATTCTCGAAGCGGACCTCGGCACTGCCGGCGTCGAGTTCCCGGGCATCGGGCCGGTCGGTGATCTCAGGCTGACTATCAAGGACATTGAACATCAGTTGCATATCGGTCAGGGCATGCTTGAGCTGACTGTAGATGATGCCCAGGAAATTCAGCGGGATGAACAGTTGCAGCAGGAAGGCATTGACCAGCACAAGGTCGCCCAGGGTCATGCTGCCGTCGACCACGCCGCGGGCGGCCAGGATCATAATCAGGGTGACACCGATGGCAATGATAGTCGCCTGCCCGAAATTAAGTGCCGACATCGAGGTCTGGCTGTTCACCGCCGAGGTCTCCCAGCGCCTCAGGCAGTCATCGTAGCGCCGCAACTCGTAGTCCTCGTTGCCGAAATACTTGACGGTCTCGTAGTTCAACAGACTATCGATGGCCTGGGTATTGGCCTTCGAGTCGAGGGCGTTCATCGAAACCCGAAATTTCATGCGCCATTCCGTGACCACCATGGTGAAGACGATATAGATCACCACGGACACGAAGGTGATGATGGCGAACCAGACGCTGTAGCGAGACAGCAGAATGGCTGCGATCAGGGTGATCTCGACCAGCGTCGGCAGCAGGCTGAAGACCATGTAGTTCAGCAGGGAACTCACACTGCGGGTGCCGCGTTCGATATCGCGCGACAGGCCGCCGGTCTTGCGCTCCAGATGATAACGCAGCGAAAGCCTGTGCAGGTGATCGAGGACCTTGACCGAGATGCTGCGCGTGGCGCCATGGCGCACCCGGGCGAACACCGCGTCGCGCAGTTCGTTGAACAGGGAGCTTGCCAGTCGTAAGGCGCCGTACAGGATCAGAAAGGCAAGCGGCAATACCAGTAGTATCCCTTCCTTGGCCTCCAGGCTGTCGACGATGTCCTTCAACACCAGCGGGATACCCACGTTGGCGACCTTGGCCAGCACCAGGAACAGCAGGGCGAACAATACCCGACCCCGGTAGATCCAGAGAAACGGCGTCAATGCCCGCAGGGTCTTGATATCCGCGGCGCTGCTGCTGGGCATGGTGGTCGGGTGGGTGTGCATTGGCGGGCAGGTCCCGGGATGAATGGTCTGGATCCTATTGTCACAGAATCATGGATCCCACGGAACCGGGGAAACCACTGCCGCCCCGGTGTTATTCCGGGGAAGGCGGCGTTTACACCTGCCCGGGCCCTGAGGCTATAATACCGGCCGCTAATCCACGATGCTGAGCTGTAACAGAGTGTTTTTACCTTAAGCAGAGGGTCTGACATGCCTATCTATGAATACCGATGCGAAGCATGCGGGCATTACCTGGAAACCCTGCAAAAGATCAGCGATCCACCCCTGACCAAGTGTCACAAGTGCGGGCAGCCGGCCCTGAAGAAGCTGATTTCCGCTTCCGCGTTTCGTCTCAAGGGCGGTGGCTGGTATGAGACCGACTTCAAGACCGGCAACAAAAAGAATGTCGTGGAAGCGGACAAGGCAAGCCCCACTGATGGCAAATCCGCCAGCAAGTCCGACGCCAAGGCCGGTTCCACTGCAGCGACCAAGAAATCGACCGGTAGCTGAGGCACCGGGATCCCGGGCCGCGGGCCTGCTTATTGCGCTGGCTGCGACCACCCCGTACCATTCCGCGTTTCCCATTTTGAAATAACAGGTTGTCAGCAATGCGCAGCATCTATTGTGGTCAATTGAACGCATCCCACCTCGATCAGGAGGTGACACTCTGTGGTTGGGTGCACCGCCGTCGTGACCATGGCGGGGTGATTTTTGTGGACCTGCGCGACCATCATGGGCTGGTACAGGTGGTCTTCGACCCGGATACGCCGGAGATCTTCAGCACGGCGGAGCGTATCCGTAACGAGTATGTATTGCGGGTGAAGGGACGGGTGCGCAATCGCCCCGAGGGCACCATCAACCCGGATCTGCCAACCGGCGAGGTCGAGGTCCTGGGCCTGGGCCTGACCGTCCTCAACCCCGCCGATACACCCCCGTTCCAGCTGGATGACGAAGACATCCACGATGAGACCCGGCTGCGCTACCGCTACATCGACTTGCGCCGCCCGGAGATGCAGGAAAAACTGCGGCTACGGGCCCGGATCATCCGTACCCTGCGGGCGTTCCTGGATGAACGCGATTTTGTCGATGTCGAGACGCCGATACTGACGCGCTCGACCCCGGAAGGTGCACGTGACTACCTGGTGCCCAGCCGGACTCATGCCGGGGCATTCTTCGCCCTGCCGCAGTCCCCGCAGCTGTTCAAGCAGCTGCTGATGATGGGAGGAATCGACCGTTACTATCAGGTCGCACGCTGTTTCCGTGACGAGGACCTGCGTGCCGACAGGCAGCCGGAATTCACCCAGCTGGATGTCGAGACCTCGTTCATGGACGAGGATGCCATCATGTCCCTGATGGAGACCATGATCCGTGAGTTGTTCGCCAAGGTGCTGGATGTGGCGCTGCCCGACCCGTTCTCGCGCCTGAGCTATGCCGAGGCCATGGAGCGATTCGGGACCGATCGGCCCGACCTGCGCATTCCACTGGAGCTCGTTGACCTGGGCGACGTGATGCAGAACGTGGAATTCAAGGTATTTGCCGGGCCCGCCAATGACCCGCACGGCCGGGTTGCCGCGCTGCGGGTCCCGGGGGGTGCGGTGATCAGCCGCAAGGACATCGATGACTACACCAGTTATGTCGGCAAATACGGGGCAAGGGGCCTGGCCTATATTAAGGTGAATGATGTGGCTGCCGGGCGTGATGGCCTGCAGTCGCCGATTCTGAAATTTCTGCCGGACGATGTGGTTGCAGCCATTGTGGCACGCACCGGGGTCGAGGATGGTGACCTGGTATTCTTCGGCGCCGACCGGGCCAGCGTGGTCAACGAATCGCTGGGTGCGCTGCGCGTCAAGCTGGGGCATGACCGCGGCATGGTCAAGGGCGACTGGGAGCCGCTGTGGGTGGTGGACTTCCCCATGTTTGAATGGGACGAGAAGACAAACCGCTGGATGGCCCTGCATCACCCGTTTACGTCGCCCAATGTGGATGATCCCGCACTACTCGGGGAAAACCCGGGCACCAGCCTGTCACGGGCCTACGACATGGTCCTGAACGGCACGGAACTGGGCGGTGGTTCCATCCGTATCCACCAGACAGAGCTCCAGCAGGCCGTGTTCAAGCTGCTGGGTATCGGTGATGAAGAGGCCCGCGACAAGTTCGGCTTCCTGCTGGATGCACTCAACTATGGCTGCCCGCCACACGGTGGCATTGCCTTTGGACTCGACCGCCTGGTGATGCTGATGACCGGTGCAAGCTCGATCCGGGAAATCATGGCCTTCCCGAAGACACAGACTGCGGCCTGCCCGCTGACACAGGCACCCTCGGTCGTGGCCGCCGGCCAGTTGATCGAGCTCGGTATCCACCTGCGCAAACCGCCCGAGGTTGATTCCTGATTTTCTACCTCTATTTGCAGCTGAAGCACAATTCTCACCGCAAAGACGCGGAGAGCGCAGAGTCAGAATAATACTCACCGCAAAGGACGCAAAGACAGCATGATTGCAACAACAAACTTCCGGGAACGACAAACCTACCGTCAATTGTTTTGACTGAGATTGGTTTTTGTTAGCAAGAATTATGTTTTTAACTTTGCGTCCTTTGTGCCTTTGCGGTGAATTGATTTGTTAATTTTCCCTGTTTTCTCTGCGTTCTCCGCGTCTCTGTGGTGAATGTTTTTTTACAGTTGATTATTGAAACACTCAGACTACAAACGTCCCGAGTCGGTCCTGGTTGTCGTCCATACCAGCGCCGGCGAGGTGCTGATGCTGCAGCGTTGCCAGCCTCCGGATTTCTGGCAATCGGTGACCGGCAGCCTGATGCGGGGTGAATCGCCCCTCGCAGCCGCGCAACGTGAACTCCGCGAGGAGACCGGGCTGGAGGCGGACATCATCGATTGCCACAAGACCAACCGTTTCCCGATTCATCCAGTGTGGCGCGCACGCTATGCGCCAGGCACGGAAACCAACCTCGAGCATGTCTTCCGTGCTGAATTCGCCAACCGACCCGAGGTCTGCCTGAATCCACAGGAACACCAGTCATATCGTTGGTTGCAGCGTGCGGCGGCTGCGGAGCTCGCCAGTTCCTGGACCAACAGGGATGCCATTATCAATCATGTTCCCATCTGGCGAATTGACGAACAGGAGTAAGGTACTTATTCGAGACCTGTTCTCAGAGCACGGCTCTTGTACCGACTCGTGATATAGTCATTTATCGCTTAACATGATCGGTTAAAACGCTCTTCGTTGATCATTCGCTGTGCTATATGAATAACATACCCCGTGTTGAAACACCTCCGCGCCGACCTCAGTGGATGCTTTCTCCACTGGCAGCTGTTACTCATGCGGCTTTAACTGTATTTCATCGAATTCGTGGTTACACCAGCCCGGGAACTTCGCCGGAAACCGATATCGAAGGTGCAGCCCGCTATGATGAGCAGATCGTCAAGTCATGGCGAAACTATCTCGTTGAATACACGGGTGATGAAAACCCTTTTCAGAAAAAGCGGTGTCTTGAACTGGGGCCGGGTCCTGATCTGGGTGCTGGCTTGTTTCTATTAGCCGAAGATGCGGCGTTTTATCAGGCAATGGACGTTAATCCACTGATAAAACGTGCCTCAAAAGACTTCTACAATCAGGTATTGACTCTGATCAAAGACTCGCACGGTACCACTGTGGCGAAAAGTCTTGCGCAGATACTTGAGAAATACCAGGCGGACAATTCAGGGTTATTCTCATATATTTGCCAGCCCGATTTTGACCTTGGCATACTAGAAGCAGACAGCATTGACCTAGTGTTAAGTCAGGCGGCTTTCGAACACTTTAATGACCCTTTGCAAACAATCAATCAGCTTTCCAGAGTAGTAAGGCCGGGCGGTGTGTTCCTCGCGCAGGTTGACCTCATGACACACACGCCCTTTGTCCGTGACATCGATCCACTCAGCATTTACCGCTTGCCAGATTGGTATTACCGTGGTTTTCATTACCCGGGTATCCCTAATCGGGTTAGGCCCGATGAGTATGTTAAAACACTCAGTTTGAATGGATGGTCGGATATTACTGTTATACCGACGCATGTCGTTGATAATGAGTATTTACGGAGAACACAGCCTCATATGGCATCACGATTCAGGCATCGTGATGCGGAAATGTCTTTTTTGAGTGTAGTGGTATTGGCTCGTCGAGATTACATTGATGAGCAATGAGAGCCATTATAAATAGTATGAAACCTGATAAGGTTAGGCGCTCTGCACATTATTAGCCAGGATTGGCGGTATGAATATCGATCCGGGTGCATTGCTGCTTTTTCCATCAGAAGTGCTTCTGGTATCAGTGTGACTCAGATGGGTGCCGCAGTTATTCCAGTATCTGATTATGAATGTGTGTCTCAACAGGATCAGATCCTGTTCAAGGTGCGGTGCACTGTCGGGTAGGATTATCGACCTCAACATGTCCATGCTTATACGAGGTAGTCCAGCCTATGCCTGAGTCAGTTGTCCTCGTTCACGGCATCCTGATGAATGGCAGGGAACTGTTCCTGCTCGCCAGGCGGTTGCGCCAGTACGGATTCAAACCCGTCTTCTTCGATTACCCGTCACGTCACCGGAACATCGAAGAGCATGCGCGGGCACTGGTTGTATTCATCGAGGCCTTGCGGGTGCCGGTGGTCCACCTGGTGGGTCACAGTCTGGGTGGACTGGTCATCCTGCGTGCCCTCGGGATGCACACGGACCTGCCGCCCGGGCGGGTCGTCCTGCTGGGTACCCCGGTGCAGGGCAGCGGGGTTGCCCGGCGTCTGCAGCGTGCAGCCTGGGGGCGCTGGCTGCTGGGCCGAAGCGCCGAGGGCGGGCTGCTCGACGCTGCACCGGTCTGGGATGGCCGGCGTGAACTCGGGATTATCGCCGGTCGCCGGCCCCTGGGGATGGGGGTGTTCCTGGGTGGGGTGAGTGGTGCCCATGACGGTACCGTCGCGGTCGCGGAAACCGAACTGGACGGGGCGCAGGCGGCCGTGGTGCTCGATACCAACCACACCGGTCTGGTGTTTTCACGGCCGGTTGCCGCGCGGGTCTGCCACTTTCTTAAACACGGCCATTTCGAAGCATCCGCGGCAAGCGGCTGATTCATCAGGGCTAAAATACGCGGGATCTTGCGCACTTCGCTTATCTCTCCCGTCCGGCGGTGTTAAACTGCCGGCAGTTTGAATGACAAGGTAGCTGAAGATGGCAGGACACAGTAAATGGGCCAATATCCAGCATCGCAAGAACGCCCAGGACGCCAAGCGCGGCAAACTGTTTACCAAATTGATCCGCGAGATCACGGTGGCGGCGCGCATGGGGGATCCCGACCCCAATTCCAACCCACGCCTGCGCCTGGCCATGGACAAGGCGCTGGCCGGCAACATGACCAAGGACACCATCGAGCGTGCCATCAAGCGCGGCTCGGGTGCGCAGGACGGTGAGAATTTCGAGGAGATCCGCTACGAGGGTTATGGTCCCGGCGGCGTGGCCGTCATGGTCGACTGCATGACTGACAACCGCAACCGTACCGTGGCCGAGGTGCGCCACGCCTTCACCAAGGTGGGCGGCAACCTGGGGACCGACGGATCCGTGGCCTACCAGTTCACCAAGACCGGGGTCCTCAGCTACCCCATCGGCAGTGACGAGGACCAGATCATCGAGGCCGCGCTCGAGGCCGGCGCCCATGATGTGATCAGCAATGACGATGGCTCCATCGATGTGCTTACCGAACCGGAACAGTTCGTTGACATCAGGGAGGCCATGTTGACCGCGAACCTGGAACCCGAGCAGGCAGAGGTCACCATGCGGGCGGCCAATTCAACCCCGCTGGAACTGAATGATGCAGAGAAGATGGTGCGTCTGCTGGACACCCTGGAAGACCTCGATGATGTGCAGGAAGTCTATTCCAATGCGGACATCTCCGAGGACGTGCTGGCACAGCTGGGATGAAACGACTTCTATAACCGCAAAGGCCGCGAAGATAATCCATGAAAAGTGAAAAATAATGCCCCGAACATAAATACGAATTTTTTCACTGCTGTCCAATGAACCTTGACTGGATTCAATGTAAAGACATGAATGAACATATTTTTCTACTGACTGTAATTACACGCCGGACTTGTATACAGTCACCTCCATAGAAACAGTGCGTCCCTTCTCCTTCCGGGAGAAGGACAGGATGAGGGGATCGGAAATCAATTTGTTAGCTTGATTTCACCCCCTCTCCCCAACCCTCTCCCGGAGGGAGAGGGAGTTTATGGGACAGCAGTGGAATTTTTTATGGGTATTCACATTGCGCTCTTTGCGTCTTTCGGCAAATGCTCCTGCATTGCTCTACCTCCTCCTTTCCTGGAGTCGTGCGGTGAAAAATATTTTTACGAGAATCACAGGCATGACTGAATCCGGATTTATTAACGGCGTTTGGCCTGAATGACCCGCATCATCGGCATCGATCCCGGCTCGCAGGTTACCGGCTACGGGATAATCGATCAGGAGGGTCAGGCGCTCCGTTATGTGGCCAGTGGCTGTATCCGCATCAAGGGCGAGGCGCTGGCCGAGCGGCTGGGGATGATCTTTACCGGTGTGCAACAGGTGATTGACGAATACCGGCCGGGGGAAATGGCAGTTGAACGGGTCTTCATGAACAAGAATGCGGATTCCGCCCTGAAGCTGGGCCAGGCGCGCGGTGCCGCCATCTGTGCCGGGGTGACACGTACGGTCCCGGTGAATGAATATGCCGCCCGGGAAATCAAGCAGGCAGTGGTAGGGAAGGGCGGCGCCGCCAAGGAGCAGGTCCAGCACATGGTCCGTGTGCTGCTGTCGCTCGACAAGCAACCACCGAGCGATGCCGCCGATGCCCTGGCCGTGGCCATCTGCCATGGCCATATCCACGAGACCCGCAGGCGCATGGGTAACCGGCAACACCCGCAACCGGGACTGGCCAGATGATCGGGCTGCTGCGCGGCAAGATCCTCGGTAAGCAACCACCGCACCTGCTGCTGGACGTGCACGGCGTCGGCTACGAGATCGAGGCGCCGATGACCACCTTTTATGAGCTGCCATCGGTGGGTGACGAGGTCACCCTGTTCACCCATCTGACGGTGCGCGACGACGCCCATACACTCTACGGTTTTGCAAAACTCAACGACCGCGACCTGTTCCGCAGCCTGCTGCGCGTCAACGGTGTGGGTGCCAAGCTGGCGCTCACCATCCTCTCCGGCATGGACACGACGACCTTCGCCGGCTGTGTCCACGAAGGCGATGCAGCCGCGCTGGTGCGCCTGCCGGGTGTCGGCAAGAAGACGGCGGAGCGCCTGATCATGGAGATGCGTGACCGTCTGGGAGCGATAACTGCGGGGCAGGTGACCGGGGGGCAGGCCGGGATGGTACGCACCATGGTTGCCAATCCAACGGAAGAGGCCGTAACCGCCCTGATCGGGCTGGGGTACAAGCCGCAGGAGGCGAGCCGCATGGTACGCGCCATCGAGACGGCCGACCTGTCCTCCGAGGATATTATTCGAAATGCCCTGCAATCGACCCTGCAATAACTTGATTCAGGCACCGGGAGCACCGAAACTAGCAGCCTATGATTGAAGTCGATCGCCTGATCACCCCGAATGGCTCTCATGAAGATGAGGCCCTCGACCGAAGTGTCCGCCCCCAGTCACTCAAAGATTACGTGGGTCAGCCACAAGTCTCTGAACAGATGGAGATTTTTATTCAGGCGGCACGCCAGCGCAGCGATGCCCTGGACCACACCCTGATCTTCGGCCCGCCGGGTCTGGGCAAGACCACCCTGGCCCATATCGTCGCCAACGAGATGGGCGTGAACCTGCGGCATACCTCGGGGCCGGTGCTGGAGCGCCCCGGTGACCTGGCTGCCCTGTTGACCAATCTCGAGGCCAACGACGTCCTGTTCGTGGATGAGATCCACCGACTCAGTCCGGTAGTGGAGGAAATACTCTACCCGGCCATGGAGGATTTCCAGCTGGACATCATGATCGGCGAGGGCCCGGCGGCACGCTCCATCAAGCTGGATCTGCCGCCCTTCACGCTGGTCGGTGCGACCACGCGGGCCGGCCTGCTGACATCCCCGCTGCGCGACCGTTTCGGTATCGTGCAGCGGCTGGAGTTCTATGATACCCGGGACCTGTCATCCATCCTGCAGCGTGCCGCCGGCATCCTCGGTATCGAGATCGATGCAGCGGGCGCCATGGAGCTGGCGCAGCGTTCGCGCGGAACACCGCGTATCGCCAATCGTCTGTTGCGGCGGGTGCGAGACTACGCCGAGGTCAAGGCCGACGGCCGTATTACCGTGGACGTGGCTGGCCGTGCCATGGACATGCTGAATGTCGACAAGCAGGGTTTCGATGCCCAGGACCGCAAGTTGCTGCTGACGATCATCGAGAAATTCGATGGTGGGCCGGTCGGTGTGGATAGCCTGGCAGCGGCCATCGGGGAAGAGCGCGGGACCATCGAGGACGTGCTGGAACCCTACCTGATCCAGCAGGGCTATATCATGCGCACCCCGCGCGGGCGGATGGCCACGCGCAATGCCTACCTGCATTGCGGTCTCACCCCGCCCGCTGCACAGACCGTGGCCGAATCACTCGAGATGTTCCCCGATAGCGGTGGTGAGGATTATTCGCATTAATCGGTTAGCCTCGGCCCGGTCACTCAGCCCTGCCAGAGTCCCGTGTCGCCTTGAGGGTGCTGCCCGGGAATTAATCGAGCCGGGTGTGGTCATTAAAAAGGATGTGTCCGGCGGTGGCTGAGTTTCACTGGCAGGTACGGGTCTATTACGAGGACACGGACAGCGGCGGTGTCGTCTACTACGCCAACTACCTGCGCTTTCTGGAGCGTGCCCGGACCGAGTGGATGCGAGCACTGGGCTTTGAGCAGGATGAATTGATCAGCGATGAAGGGCTCTTGTTTGCAGTGAGATCGGCCAGCCTTGAATACCAGCGTCCCGCCCGTTTCAACGACCTGCTCACGGTCACCGTGCGCGTCACCGAACGCCGCCGTGCCAGCCTGGTCTTTGAACAGCGGGTGAGCCGTCTCGAGGATGAGCAGGGTCCCCTGTGCAGCGCGACCATCAAAGTCGCCTGTCTGGATGCCGAATCACTCGCCCCGCGGCCCATACCGGAAAAAATTATGAGGGAGATACCGGATGTCGACTGACATGTCGTTTTTTCACCTGGTCTCGGGTGCCAGTTTTGTGGTGCAGATGGTCATGTTGCTGCTGCTGGTGGTTTCGATGGCATCATGGACCATGATCTTCAAGCGCCGCACGGCATTGCGTGATGCGCGCGTGGCCTCGAACGAGTTCGAAGGGCGCTTCTGGTCGGGTGGTGATCTGTCCACGCTGTTTCGTGAGGTGTCGGCACGGGAACAACAGGCCATGGGCATGGCCGGGATATTTCAGGCGGGATTCAACGAATTCGCGCGCCTGCGCAAGCAGGCGGGCATCGAACCCCGGGCGATTGTGGAGGGCGCGCAGCGCGTCATGCGTGTGGCCCTGTCACGCGAAACCGATCACCTGGAGACGCACCTGTCTTTCCTGGCCACGGTCGGATCGACCAGTCCCTATGTCGGGTTGTTCGGGACGGTCTGGGGCATCATGAATGCCTTCCGCGGCCTGGGTAACGCCCAGCAGGCGACCCTGGCCATGGTGGCGCCCGGCATAGCCGAGGCCCTGATCGCGACGGCGATGGGGCTGTTTGCCGCCATACCGGCAGTGATCGCCTATAACCGCTATTCAAATGATGTAGAGAGGCTGATCAACCGCTACGACAATTTCCTGGAGGAGTTTTCGACAATCCTGCAGCGTCAGGTACATGCCTGATTAGCACGCCGGGTAACCGAGAAGACAACATGGCGCGACACCGGATTCGTAAACGGCCGATGGCAGAGATCAACGTGGTGCCGTATATCGACGTCATGCTGGTGATGCTGGTCATCTTCATGGTGACGGCGCCGTTGCTCACCCAGGGTGTGGATGTCGAATTGCCCGAGGCGGCGGCAAAGGCCCTGGACCCTGACCAGCAGGAGCCGCTGGTAGTGAGTGTGGCGGTCGACGGATCTTTGTACCTCAATATCGGTGATGCCCCGAATGATGCAATTGACGGCGATACCCTGATCCAGCGGGTATCAGCGGTGTTGCGGCACCGGCAGGACAAGACCGTTATGGTGCGGGGGGATCATGCTGTGGACTACGGCAGCGTGGTCGCGGCAATGGTCCTGTTGCAACAGGCCGGTGTTCCGGCGGTCGGTCTGGTCACAGAGCCTCCGGAAAACCAATAGCGGACTATGTGGAAGGCGATACGCGAGAATCCACGTGCCGTGGCCTACGCGGTGCTGATGCACCTCGTGCTGCTGGTGCTTTTGGTGTTCAATCTGGACTGGACGCCCAAGACCAGCCGCACGGCCGGAGAAACCAAGCCGATCCAGGCCGAGTTGATCGATCAGCGCCGACTGGAGGTCATCGAGCAGCGCAAGCGCCAGGCAGAACTGGAGGCCAAACAGAAGGTCGAGGCGGAACGCAAGCAGCAGGCGGAGCTGGAGGCCAAACAAAAGGCCGAGGTGGAACGCAAGCGCCAGGCGGAACTGGAGGCCAAGCAGAAGGCCGAGACGGAGCGCAAGCAGAAGGCAGAACTGGAGGCCAAAAAGAAGGCCGAGGCCAAACAAAAGGCCGAGGCCGAACGCAAGCAGAAGGCAGAGCTGGAGGCCAAACAGAAGGCCGAGGCGGAACGCAAGCAGAAGGCGGAGCTGGAGGCCAAGCAGAAGGCCGAGGCGGAGCGTAAGCGCAAGGCGGAACTGGAGGCCAAGAAAAAGGCCGAGGCGGAGCGCAAGCGCCAGGCGGAATTGAAGGCCAAAAAGGAGGCCGAGGCCGCGCTGCAGGCGTCGATTGCGGCTGAACAGGCGCTCATGGAAGAGCAGCGCATTCAGAATGCGCTCGGAGAATTTGTCGGCTATATCGCGGACAAGGTGGAACGCAGCTGGCTGCGCCCGCCGGGTTCGCCCAAGGGGTTGAGATGCAAGGTGAATGTCAAGGTGATCCCCGGCGGTGATGTGGCCAGTGTCAGGGTGATCGAGAGCAGTGGCGATGCGGTTTTTGACCGCTCGGCCGAGAATGCAGTGCTGAGGGCCTCGCCCCTGCCGATGCCCAAGGACGCCGCCATTGCCAGGCACTTCCGCGACTTTAACTTCAATTTTGAACCGTACTGACCAAGGGAAGGATTTTTATGCGTGTGATTTTCAGGACAATCTTGCTGTATTTGACCATCGGGGCCGGCACGGGCCAGGCCGCACTGACCATCGAGATTACCCAGGGCATGGAGGGTGCCATGCCGATTGCCATCATCCCGTTTGGCTGGACCGGCAGCGCCGCGGCCGCACCCGAGAATATTGCGGCGATCATTTCATCCGACCTGAGCAGGAGCGGGCGCTTTGCACCGTTGCCCGATCGCGATCTGGTGGCCAATCCGACCACAGCGGAGCAGGTGCAATTCCACAACTGGCGCATGCTCAATGTCGATAACCTGGTGGTCGGACAGCTCAAAGAAACCGGCGCCGGAGGCTATACCATCCAGTTTCAGTTGTTTGATGTATTCCGCGGCAAGCAGCTTATCGGTTACAGCTTCCCGGTGAGCCATGCCGATCTGCGCCGCGTGGCCCATCACATCAGTGACCTGATCTACGAGAAACTGACCGGTGAGCCCGGCGCCTTCAATACCCGCATCGCCTATGTCACGACCGCGAATACGGGTGCGCAAAAGTCCTATACCCTGCTGATCGCGGACTCCGATGGTTATAATGCCCAGACCATCCTGCGTTCCAACCAGCCGCTGATGTCACCGGCCTGGTCGGCAGATGGCAAGCGAATCGCTTATGTCAGCTTCGAGAACGAGACGGCGGAGATCTACACCCAGGATGTTGCCAGCAGCGAACGTCGCAAACTGGCCGCGTTCAAGGGGATCAACGGTGCGCCGGCCTGGAGTCCGGATGGACGGCGTCTGGCGTTAACGCTGTCACGAGACGGAAACCCGGAAATCTATAGCATGGACCTGGCCAGCCGGGCACTGCGGCGGCTGACCACCAATGCCGCCATCGATACCGAACCGGTCTGGTCGCCCGACGGCAGGAGCATTGTCTTTACATCGGACCGCGGCGGGGCACCCCAGCTTTACCGGATAGCCGCCAGCGGTGGCCGGGCGGAGCGTTTGACATTTGAGGGCAAGTACAATGCCGGTGCGGATTTCTCGCCGGATGGTCGTAAACTTGCTATGGTTCACGGCAAGAGTGGGGCATACCGGATCGCGGTGCTGGATCTGGAAACCGGCTTGCTGCGCGTACTGACCGATGGGCAGCTGGATGAATCGCCCAGCTTCTCGCCCAATGGCAGCATGATCATCTATGCCACAGGTACAGGTAACCGCGAGGTGCTGGCCGCTGTATCCGTGGATGGCCGTTTCCGTCAGCGTCTGTCGTTACAGGCAGGCAATGTACGCGAGCCGGCCTGGTCGCCGTCTGCAGGTAACTGACAGGTTTGTTTTGACACAACGTATATCGATACCCGGGAGATAGAAAATGAAATATCAGTTGAATGGTTTGTTTGCTGTATTGCTGGTTGGGATACTGGCGGGTTGCTCCACCACCGGAGACAAGGCCGCTGTCGGTGATGCGGCGGTAGAGGACCGCGGTACGACGGCCGTGACCAGTGGGGTAGGCGCTGCCGGCAGCTTCGCCGGTTATTCACTGGACGATCCCGCCAGTCCGTTATCGCGCCGGGTGATTTACTTTGAATTCGACAGCAGCAATGTCTCAGCCGCAGATCAGGACCTGCTGGCCAGCCATGCCACCTACCTGGCCGGCAACTCCGGTCAGATGGTAACCCTGGAAGGCCATGCCGATGAGAGCGGCTCGCGTGAATACAATATCGGTCTGGGTGACCGGCGCGCCCAGGCGGTACGCCGCATCCTCGAATTGCAGGGCGTTGCACCGCAGCAGGTCAATACCGTCAGTTACGGTGAGGAGAAGCCGGCCGCGGAAGGGCATAGCGATGCCGCCTGGCGCCTGAACCGCCGGGTCGAGATCGTCTACATAGGTCGCTGATATGCGATTGCGTTGTACCCCCCTGGCACTGGTTGCCATGCTGCTTACCCTGTTCGCCGCGATGCCCGCACTGGCCGTCAGCAAACAGGAACTCGAGACGCGCATTAACAACCTCGAACGCAAGCTCGAGGGTCGTGGCCTGGTCGATATGCTGACCCAGATCGAGCAGCTGCAACGGGATGTCCAGCAGTTGCGCGGCGAGATCGAGGTACAAACTCATACCCTGGAAGACATGCAGCGTCGCCAGCGCGAGCTCTATCTCGATATCGATCGGCGCATGCAGCAGCTGGAGACAGGGCAGGTGGCCCAGCCCATGGCGCCGGCAGCGGATGTCCCCGTGACGACGGCGCCGCCGCCGTTACCCGTCCCGGGGAGCGTGGCGGCACCTCCCTCACCACCCGTATCACCGGTCTCACCGATATCACCAGTTTCACCGGTTTCACCCCCATCCGGCGAGGAACAGGCGGAATACGATAAGGCCCTGGCGATACTCAGGGAGGGACGCTATGAGGATGCGGCAATGACATTCAGCCAGTTCCTGACACGCTATCCCGGCAGCACCTACGCCGATAACGCCAGTTACTGGCTGGGCGAGACCTATTATGTCAGTCGTGATTTTGATCGTGCCCTGGCGACCTTCGGCAAGCTGGTCGAGAACCACCCCCAGAGCCCCAAGCTGCCGGATGCCCGGCTCAAGATCGGCTTCATCCACTATGAAAAGAAGGACTGGACCAGCGCCCGGCGCGAACTCGATGGCCTGGTTGCCGATCACCCGGGGAGCACCGCCGCACGTCTGGCCGGTGACCGCCTGGCACGCATGAAAAAAGAGGGGCATTGATCAGGGGATATTCACCGCAAAGGCGCAAAGAACGCAAAGAAAAACCTGCAATAAAAGAGTGCCCCACAACCCAGATTACGAACTGTAGGAGCGCCTCGCAGGCGCGATACACACAATGAGAATCGCGCCTGCGAGGCGCTCCTACAACACATTTTAATAATGTGTAGGTTGGGCAAAGCGCAGCGTGCCCAACAATCAGGATGATGTTGGGTGCGTCGCTGACGCTCCTTTGCCCAACCTACGTACGGCATTTATTTTATTGAAATATTCTTATCTCTCCTTTGCGCCCTTTGCGGTGAATATCTCTTCCACTAGTGTTCTCTGCGTCCTCCGCGCCTCTGCATAAATCTTTCTGTATCCTCCTGATCACATGAACAAGTCTGCAACCGGCAAACTGCGCATCACCGAGATCTTCTATTCCCTGCAGGGCGAGGCGCTGACAGTCGGCTGTCCCACGGTCTTTATCCGCCTCACCGGGTGCCCGCTGCGCTGCGGGTATTGCGACACCACCTACGCCTTCCAGGGCGGCGAATGGATGGACCTCGATACCATCCTGGAACGCACGGCCGCTCTTCAGGCCCGCTACGTCACCGTGACCGGGGGTGAACCGCTGGCCCAGAAGGACTGCCTGGCCCTGTTGCGTAGTTTGTGCGATGCCGGCTACCGGGTCTCGCTCGAGACCAGCGGGGCCCTGGATATCGGCGCGGTCGATCCGCGGGTCACCCGGGTCATGGACCTGAAGACACCCGCCTCAGGCGAGCTTGAACGCAACCGCTACGAGAATATCCAGCTTCTGGGTCACACTGACCTGGTCAAGTTCGTCATCTGTGACCGGGATGATTACCAGTGGGCCAAGGACATCATCAGGCAATATGACCTGAATAATATTTGCGAGATCCTGTTCTCGCCCGCCCAGCCGCAGCAGGATGCGACCGAGCTGGCCAACTGGATCCTGGAGGATCACCTGCCGGTGCGCCTGCAGATCCAGCTGCACAAATACCTCTGGGGCAACGAACCTGGACGCTGAGATATCTGTATCGATGCCTGTAGCGCTCCATGGGCGCGATCATGGACTTTGTCCGACCTACACACACCATAGAAGAACGTGATCCCCTCTCCCATGAGTGGGAGAGGGCTAGGGAGAGGGTTGATATATCATGCCGTTAAGAAACTTCGTTTCTCACCCCTCATCCTAGCCTTCTCCCCTTGAAGGGGAGAAGGGATTGTGTGGAGCAATTGCGTGCGTAGATTGGGCAAAGCTTCTACTCCCTGCTTACGCCACTTACCTACGATGTATAAGGATATACGAGTGTCGCGGGAGGCAGGACGACATTCAGAGAAATATAAGTGTCGCGAGAGGTCAGGAGCCCGAAGCGACCGTCGGGAGCGACCATCCCTGTAGGGAAGCGCAGCGTACCCAACAATCAGTACCATGTTGGGCACGTCGCTGATGCTCCTTTCCCAACCTACAGACTACACAATTTGCACTTTCTTCTGTATTTCTCCGCGCCCTCTGCGCCTCTGCGGTAAAATAGCCTTTCGCTGTTGATGCGAACTGGTCCATGATTGTTTGTAGGAGCGCCTCGCAGGCGCGATCTTGTATCTCTGTATTGGTTGACTAGAAATGACTAAAGCCGTTGTACTGCTCTCCGGCGGACTCGACTCCGCCACCACCCTGGCCTTCGCCAGCAAGCTGGGTTTCGCCTGCTATGCACTCAGCCTCGACTATGGTCAGCGCCACGAGGCCGAGCTGGCGGCCGCGCAACGGGTCGCAGCATCGCTGGACGTGGTCGAACACAAGACCATCCGAATCAACCTGGACGAGATCGGCGGCTCGGCCCTCACGGATACCGACATCCCCGTACCGGAAATACCGGGGGAGGGCATCCCGGTTACCTACGTGCCGGCCCGCAACACGGTGTTCCTGTCACTTGCACTCGGCTGGGCCGAGGTGCTGGGCGCTTGGGACATCTTCATCGGCGTGAATGCCGTCGACTATTCCGGCTACCCGGACTGCCGGCCGGAATACATCCAGGCATTCGAGCGGCTGGCCCAGCTGGCAACTCGCGCCGGGGTCGAGGGGGGCGAGTTCCACATCCATACGCCGCTGATCCAGCTCAGCAAGGCCGGGATCATCCAGAAGGGCCTGGAGCTGGGCGTGGATTATGCCCAGACGGTGTCTTGCTATGCCGCAGATGCCGAAGGCCGCGCCTGCGGGTTGTGTGATTCCTGCCGGCTGCGTGCCGACGGCTTCCATGTCGCCGGCGTGGCCGATCCGACGCGTTACCGCCCCACGCTGGCGGGTTGAGGGGCGACTCGCTAAAATCGCCTACAATCTCAATAACGACATTGCCGGCCGCCAGAGCCGGGGAGACCTGCCATGACCTTTGAGAATTTCTTTGCGGCCCAGTCCTTCTTCCTCTGGGCCACCTTCGGTATCGCGCTCCTCATGGGCGCGCTGGTGAACAAGACCAACTTCTGCACCATGGGCGCCGTGTCCGACATGGTCAACATGGGTGACCTGGGCCGCTTCCGCGCCTGGATGCTGGCCATCGCCGTGGCCATCATCGGCGTGATCGTCCTCGAGCACTTCGGCAAGGTCGCACCAAACGAGGCCTTCCCGCCCTACCGCGGTGGCAACCTGCTGCTGGCGGAGAACCTGATCGGCGGGCTGCTGTTCGGCATCGGCATGACGCTCGCGAGCGGCTGCGGCAACAAGTGCCTGATCCGCATCGGCGGCGGTAACCTCAAGTCCATCATGGTGATGCTGATCATCGGCGTGATCGCCTACTACATGATCAATCCCTTCCCGGGCAGCGACCAGACCCTGTTCACTGTGCTGTTCTACGACTGGATCCGGCCGCTGTCGATCGATGTCGGCGTCAGCCAGGACCTCGGCAGCCTGATCGGCGGGGATGCCGCTAATACCGCGCGCCTCGTCATCGGCGGCTTGATCGGCGTGTTCCTGTTGTGGTTCGTGTTCAAGTCCGCCGACTTCCGCGGCAGCCTCGATAACATCCTCGGCGGCCTGGCGGTGGGACTCGCCGTACTTGCCGCCTGGTATGTCACCAGCAATGTGCAGATCGACGAAGACGGTGACCTGCTCTCACTCGGCGGCTACTACAGCGAATGGGACATGCTGGCGGATTCGGATGAGGGCAAGCCCGCGCAGGCACGGCCACTCAGTCCGCAATCGTTCACCTTCATCAACCCCATGGGACAGACATTAGGTTACGCCGCGCGCGGCTTCGACCACACCCTCTTAACCTTCGGTGTCATGGCCTTCGTCGGCGTACTCGCCGGTTCGTTGTTGTGGTCACTGCTGAGCCGCAGCTTCCGCTTCGAATGGTTCAGCTCCGTGCGTGACTTCGTCACCCACCTCATCGGCGCGATCCTCATGGGCTTCGGGGGCGTGCTCGCCATGGGCTGCACCATCGGCCAGGGGATCACCGGCACCTCCACCCTGGCACTCGGCGCCTTCGTCACCCTGGGCGCCATCATCCTCGGCAGCGCCCTGACCATGAAAGTCCAGTACTACAAAATGGTCTACGAAGACGAGGCTAGCCTCATGAAGGCCCTGGTGGCCGGCCTGGCCGACTTCCACCTGCTGCCGGATGGCCTGCGCAAGCTGGACAAGGTTTAGACGCTAATCAAGGACTTACAGGCGCCGGGGCTTGCCATTTCAGGCATACCCGGTATGATTCCATCGTCCTGTTCAGGGCGGTCATTAGACGATCACGGGTCGTTAGCTCAGTTGGTAGAGCACCGGACTTTTAATCCGATGGTCGAAGGTTCGAATCCTTCACGACCCACCAATTTGTGGGGATTAACCGCAATTCGTTCCCGCTGGCCCATTTTCGCCTGTAGTAATTTCAATTGGTTGCGCATCAGTAACTGAATCGAACCGCTGTTTTCTGGACCAAAAATCCGATGCTCGATTTCGTGTGCAGAAGCATGAGACGTAACAATACTTTTCAAGCACCTATGGCGAGCAACAGGTCAAGTCTAGTGCCCATCGACTAATACATCCGGTTATTGGCTGACTGTAGAGTGGTCTCTACACTCGCTCGAACTGCAGTCCCATTTCTCACAAGAAAAGGAACCTGGCGATGCCCGGTTTCAGAGACCACGCGACCAGTCTGCAGTAACTGGCGGCCAATACAGCATCGAATAACAACCGGTCAGGTGGCCGAGCAGGCAGTTAGATGAGAATACGGAAGTTATTTCTACATGCGATGGTTTTGCTTAAAAATCCCGTTGCCCTAGAAAACAAAGAGAAAAGGGTTAGGCGACCATATGTGTAAAGTGCAGGTCGTCGCAGGTTCAAATCCTCTCGCCCCGACCAAATCGGTTAGATATCAAAGCCTCCCGCACAAGCCGGGGACTTTTTTGTTTACCCTGTGGGTAAGGGCTGACATGGCCTGTCAGCGATTAGTGGTTGACGGATGGCTACTGAGAAACTATGTTCCCGGCAACATGATGTTATCGAGCAAACATCCGCTGCATCGACGTGCCCTGACACACTGGGCATTGATCATGGTATTGCTGCTGGGGCAATCACTCGCTCTGGGACACGATCATGATGCACACCAGGGTGGTGAAGCGCCCTGTGCGCTGTGTGTGTATGCACAGCAGTCCGATACCTTTATACAGTCGGCCGCTCATAGCCAGCTGCTGCAGACGTCCCACACCGAATCTGCCTGCTCAGCCCGGCTACAGCCGGCTGCAGCGATCATCTTACCCTTCCACTCCCGTGCGCCACCTGCCAACGCCTGCTGATTTGTAAACCCGGTCATATGGTGTAGTCGACTGCCTCACTGCGTCGACTGTCAGTTCTATCAGGAGGCATTCATGTTCCTCAAAAAGTTTTTTCTGGCGTTGTTGTGTGCGCTCGCCAGTCTTGCTGTATTGGCGGGTGAATCGGCCGAGCTCGATTTACTGAAACAGGAGTTATCGGAGATAAAAGCGACGTATGAGTCGCGGATCGAGGCGCTGGAAGAGCGCATCAGACAACTGGAAAGCGTAACCCGGGCACCGGCGGCGGTTGCCAATACTGCCAGTCCGGAAGTCACTGTTGTCCAGGAAAAGCCGAGTGATTTTAATCCGGCAATCGGCGTGGTGCTGGTGGGTACGGCCGCGGACTTCTCGCCGGACAATGATTTCGCCGTGCCCGGTTTCATGGTAGATGAAGAGGCAGGTCCCGGTGAGGACGGCTTCTCGGTCGGCGAGTCCGAACTGAATGCCAAGGTGAATATCGATGACCGCTTCTTCGGCAATTTCACCCTGGCGGTGGCCGATGAGGACGGTTCGACCGAGGTCGAGCTGGAGGAGGCGTGGTTCGAGACACTGGCCCTGCCGCATGGACTGCAGTTGCGCGGCGGGCGGTTTTTCTCTGGTATCGGCTATCGCAACCAGTTTCACCGTCATGCGGATGACTTTGTCGGCCGCCCGCTGCCGTATCGCGCGTTCATGAACGGCCAGTACATCGACGACGGTGTGCAGGTGCGCTGGCTGGCGCCGACGGACCGGTACCTGGAGTTCGGTGCGGAGTGGCTGCGCGGTGCAGGATTCCCGGCGGGTGGTGCCGACCGCGATGGCAAGGGTGCGTGGAGCCTTTTCGGGCGCACCGGCGGCGATGTTGGCAGCAGCCACAGCTGGCAGGCCGGATTGTCCTGGTTGTCGGCACGCGCGTCGGGGCGGGAATCCGGTGACGGAGACAGTTTCGACGGTGATGTCGATCTGGCTATCCTCGACGCTGTCTGGAAATGGGCACCGGATGGCAATCCTGCCCGCACCAATCTGAAACTGGAAGGTGGACTATTCTGGCAGGAACACGACGGGCTGTTCATACCCGATGGCGGCGGCGCGCTGGTATATGACGAGGCACAGCAGGGTGGCTATCTCGAAGGTGTCTACCAATTCAGGCCGCGCTGGCGGGCCGGTCTGCGTTACGACTGGCTCGATGCCGACGACCCGGGTGCTTTATTCAGTGGTACATCACTGGATACGCAGGGTGTGTCGCCGAAGATCTATTCGGCCATGCTGGACTGGTCGCACAGCGAATTCAGCCGGCTGCGCCTGCAGTATAGCCGGGATGAGTCCAATATCGACGCAGTCGATCGCTGGTACCTGCAATACCTCATGAGCCTGGGCGCCCACGGGGCGCATCAGTTCTGAGGGGGCGGCCATGTTTCGACAGTTACTGACGCTCACTGTAATGATGGCCGTTGCTGCGCCTGTCGCAGCAGCGGTGTCGGTGTTTGCCTGCGAACCGGAATGGGCGGCGCTGGCGCGGGAAGTCGGCGGTGACCGGGTCGAGGCGATATCGGCCACGACTGCCCGGCAGGATCCGCACCGTATCCAGGCCCGGCCGAGCCTCATTGCACGGCTGCGCAGGGCGGACCTGCTGATCTGCACGGGTGCCGGACTCGAGGCCGGCTGGCTGCCGTTGTTGCTGCGCCGGGCGAACAATCCGCGCGTACAGCCCGGTCAGCCAGGGTATCTGGAAGCAACAACGGTGGTTGACTTGCTGGACAGGCCGGAGCGACTCGACCGTGCCGAGGGTGATATCCATGCCCAGGGCAATCCGCATATCCAGACCAGTCCGCACAAGCTGGCGTCGGTTGCACAGGCGTTCGCCGAGCGCCTGTCGATCATCGATCCTGAGTACGCACAAGACTACCAGGCCAGTCTGGATGACTTCCTCGACCGCTGGCAAGCGGCCATCTTGCGCTGGGAGCAGGCGGCCGTACCCCTGCGTGGCATGAAAGTGGTCGTGCAGCATCGTAGCTGGGTGTACATGCAGGCGTGGCTGGAGCTGGAGGAGGTGGCCGCCATCGAGCCGAAACCCGGCGTGCCGCCCGGCAGCGGTCACCTCGCCAGGCTGGTCAAGCAGATGCAGCAGCAGCCGGCGCAGGTGATCATACGGGCGGCCTATCAGGACGACGCGGGTGCCGAATGGTTGTCCGATCGCACGGATATTCCGGTTGTGGTATTGCCGTTCACGGTTGGCGGCTCGGATGGTGCGAATGACCTGTTCGGTCTCTTTGACGAGACCCTGAACAAATTACTGGTCGCGGTGCAGTGATGGTGGGTGAACTCGATATCATTGCCTTACCCTTTCTGGCCGGTTTGCTGATCGTGGCAACCCATGTGCCGCTGGGGCGGGAAGTGCTGCACCGCGGGATTATCTTCATCGACCTGTCCGTGGCGCAGATCGCCGGACTGGGTGTTATCGTGGCGCTCTGGCTGGGCCGGGAGGCGGGGGACTGGGTTACGCAGGGTTTTGCAGTCGTCAGCGCGCTGCTGGGTGCGACTCTGATTCGGAGCTTCGAGCGCCACTGGCCGGATATCCAGGAGGCGCTCATCGGTATTACCTTCGTGATGGCAGCAACGGCCGGTATGCTGCTGCTGGCCGGCGATCCACATGGTGCGGAGCATCTGTCAGGGCTGCTCGCGGGTCAGTTGCTGTGGGTGACTGCTGAACAGCTGCTGGTTGCCGCGGTGACTTACCTGCCGGTCATTGTGCTCTGGTACTGGCTCGGACCCGGCCGCCTGCGCTTCTACCTGTTGTTCGCGGTGACGGTGACCGTGTCCGTGCAACTGGCCGGTGTCTTCCTGGTATTCGCCAGCCTGATCGTGCCGGCGGTTGCCATAAGTCGTTTGCAGGGCATTGCCGCAATTGCCACCGGTTACGGGCTGGGTGTCCTGTCGTATGCCGGTGGCCTTCTGTGTTCACTGTGGTTCGACTGGCCTGCGGGTCCGGCAGTAGTATGGGTGTTGGCACTAACGGGAGTGTTTTTTGCGCTGGCTGCAGGTCTTCGTTATAGAGGCGAAAGGGCAGCATAACAGCAGGAATACATGCGGGGAGTATGCGGAACCTGTGTTGGTCATCCACTACCTTCAAGCTGGCTGGGTGCTAGTAGTGGTCAACGTGACCGTACCCCTGAAACAAGCATAATGGTATTTGGGAGCTTGTTCATATTGAGGAGTCCCTGTGTAAACGCCGTAGGTGGATTGTTACCCAATAACAGGCGTACCAGTAAGACTTGTTGCGGCTAAATCTATTGTGGGGATTTTGCGGGGATCAGTTGTGCATCGTTATGCATTGTGGGGCACAGATCGCAACGGGCGCCACGGTAAGTTGTTGAAATAAAAGGCTGATAAATCACCTTTCTGTCCTTTTAATCCGATGGTAGAAGGTTCGAATACTTCACGACCCACCACTATTTTATAGAGCTTATAAAGTCTTCCCTCTCTTCCTCCTTATCGAATAGGCAACCGGATAGCCTCTCTCGAGATAACCCCGATTGCCCGATAGGGCTTGATATAAAATAGGAGTCAGATCCCGGTTCTGCCAATTGTCCGGGTTTGAACTACCTGATATGAAAATATTTACTCTGTTAATACGAATGATTGCGCTGTTGCCGCTTCTGAACAGTTACCCGGCCTCGGCCGATTACCCCATCGAGGTTATCCAGCTGACATCGCGGCCGCTGGAGGAAATCCTGCCGGTGATCAGGCCATTGATCGGGGTGGATGGTACCGCGACCGGTATGGGTAACAGTCTTGTGCTCAAGGCTGCGCCGGAGCAGGTTCGCGAAATCAGGAAACTGCTACTGGAGATCGACCGCCCGCCAAAGCGCTTACTGATAACGGTTAGTAAACAGGGTGACAGCGCACGCGCTTCATCGGGCTCTTCAGCCAGTGCGGATATCAGGGCGGGTGACGGGCAAATCAGTATTAATTCACCGGGGCATGCGGTTGATGAAACCCGTGCCCGTGTGCGTATCCACGACTCGAACAATCAGCGTACACGCACGACAGGTCAAAAGGTCCAGGCCCTGGAAGGCCGGCCCGCCTTCATCGCCAGTGGTTCGCGCTTCCCGGTTCATGGTGTCGAGAGTTACATTGAGCATGGACAGGTGCATGAGCGACATATAACTCGCATGCACGATATGAGCAGTGGCTTCTATGTGGTGCCTCGTGTGAGCGGCAAGGACGTTACCCTTGAAATCCACCAGCGAGATGACCGGCCCGGCCCGCAGCGCGGTGTCATTAAAACACAGAGCACCGATTCGGTTGTACGCGGCAGGCTTGGCGAATGGATCAGCCTGGGGGGAATCAATAACACCACCAGTAGCAGCCAGGGCGGCCTGGGCCGCTCGCATGTAACACAGGGATCTGTCGTGCAGCAGATCGAGGTGCGGGTGGAATGTCTGGATTGCGAAGTTAAAATTCGTTAAAGGAAGGATCGAAGACAAAGCGCAATTATTCTCCTTTGTCTCGGCTTCTCTGACCCCGGGATTTAAACTTGCCGCGTCAATCAGTCATAAGGTACTGAACGTCCTCGACGCAGTGAAGTCGAATGGTTACATAATCTGATCTTCCCGGGTTTTACAATTGTTTGCATTTGTGCAGATGGATAATCAATTGGACACCACGAAAGGATTGTAATTTGTCAATGTGCGGCAGTAACGCTTGATGGGTGTGACCCGGTGACGGTTTCCGGACAGGATTCAGAGATATGTCATGCGGAATACTGTGATATTCAGCTATATTCCTCCTAAAGCATGCGGGTTATGTTTCCTATCCACCGGCACTGCGTATTAACATGGCAGCAGGCATATCCGGAACGTGGAAGTGGCGATGAAGTACAGCAAGTTATTGCTAACAGCTGGATTACTGGTGGCGGCCTGCGCGGCAGCTGCCAACGATGCGATGTTGCTCGAGCGTTTGCGCATCGATCACGCTGCCATGGTGGCTGCCGAGCAGGATTATCATGACCGGCGCGAGCGTGGCACCTTAAATGATACAGAAGCCGTTGACTACGCCACCTATGTTGCGCGTCTGCATCGCCTGGTTGCCGAGGACTGTGTGGCACTGGCCAGGGCGGGGTTGCCGTTGCCGCCAGACCTGGGTTGTACCGCGCAGCCACCGCGCTTGATTGCTCCGGCGGCGATCGACCAGGTGGGGGAGCAAACCGTGGATGAACAGATCGCCGGCCTCGATGCGGAATTGTCTGCCGGTCTCGGTGAGTTCGATGAAATGCTGCTGCGCGAACAGGACCGCGTTCGGGCAGCGGCGCCCATGACGGATGCCGCGGAGGGCGCCGCTGGCGGTGCTGATGGCGCCAGTGCGGCTGAAGGTGCAGAGGGTGATGCGGGTGAAGATGGCCAAGCTGGGACGGAGTCGGATGAAAGCGGCGATGGCAATACCAGCGAGGGTGCCGGGGCGGGTCCCGGGGCACAGCACCAGGGTGGCAGGCAGGGCTCGCCGGCGGATATCCCGGACGGCAGTGATGATGACGTGGTTGCGCGGCAGTTGCGGGAGGCCGCCGAGAAGGAGACCGATCCCGAGCTGAAGAAGAAGCTCTGGGAGGAATACCGCAAGTACAAGCAGGGTACACGCTGATGCAAAACATGATCATGCGAATATACAAGCTGCTGCCGCTGTTGCTGCTGCTCACGCTGGTGCACGGCTGCAGCACGTTTGGACCGGCGCGCACGGTCGACGGCAAGGTGGCCTTGAACAGGGCTGTTACCGAGTTGTCAGAAGACCAGTTGCTGGATGTCTGGGTGGAACTGTTCGATCCGGGCGAACTGCCGGAAGACAAGGACGATGCCATGGGACTGTCCATGGATATTCGCGCGGCAGAAGCCCGTTACCTGCCGGAACAACTGCGCACTACCATGGAAAACACCGGTTACTGGGGTGCCGTGCGCGTGGTGCCGCAGAACATCACGGGCAGCGAGCTGCGGGTGCGCGGTACCATCCTGGAATCCGACGGTGAGCGCCTGGTGCTGGAGATCAGGGCGCTGGATGCGACGGGGCGTGAGTGGTTCAAGCGCACCTACAAGGAAGAAGTCGAGTTCGCGCAGTACCTGGCCAGTAACAAGGAAGGTGGTGAGGCGTTTCAATCTTTCTATAACACCATCGCCAATGACCTCGCCGAGTTTCGCACCAGGCTGGACGCCGTGCAAATCATGGAGATACGGCGTATTGCTGCACTGCGGTTTGCCGCGGACCTGGCGCCGGACGCTTTCGCCGGTTACGTGAATGAAGACGATGACGTGTATACGGTCGCGCACCTGCCGTCAACGGACGACCCGATGTACAACCGGGTACTGGCAATCCGTGACCGGGACTTTTTACTGATCGATACCCTGAACGGTCATTTCGATAACTTCAACCGGGAAATGCAGACACCCTATACCGAGTGGCGCAAGGCGCGCAGCGAAGAGGCGGCCGCCCTGCGTGGACTGGAACAGGACGCGCTGAAACGCAAGCTGCTCGGTGCGGCCGCCATCATCGGCGCCATCGCTGTCGAGGCCTCCAGCGACAGTGCCGGCTCCAGTGTGCTGCGTGACGCCATGGTGCTGGGCGGTGCGTATGCCATCAAGACCGGTTTTGACAAGTCGGCGGAGACCGCCATCCACCGCGACGCCATTATCGAGCTGGACGAATCCTTTTCCTCCGAGGCCCGGCCGATGGTGGTCGTGGTGGAGGGCGAAGTCCATGAACTCACCGGTTCGGCCGAAGTGCAATACGCGAAGTGGCGTGCACTGCTGAAACGCATCTATGCCTCTGAAACCGGCCTGGCCGGTTCCTGACCGGGACGCGGCGCGATGGGTGCACGCCAACACTCCGGGGTGACGGACACGACTGCCCTGCAACCACCGGCGCGGTCACCCGCTGCGGACGCACCCGCTAACCATCGCTGGCTGTGGGCCACGCTGGCCGCATTGCTGCTGCTGGGGCTGGCCGTGATCTTCGCGTTGCCGCGGCTGGTCGGCCCGGTACATGAAACCGCTGACATTGCAGAACCGCAGCTGGCGCCCGGTGACACAGCGGTGGTGCGCGACGCGGTGCAGCAGACACTGCAGTCCTACCTGCAACTGCGTGCCCGGCTTGACCTGGATAATGCCGCGGCCTGGGGTGAACCGTACTGGAGCGAGGCGGCGGCCCGGGCAACCGCGGGCGACCGTCATTTCGCTCAACACCGGTTCACTGCGGCGGGTGCTGACTACCAGGCAGCGCTCGAACAGTTGCAGCAACTCGATGCCAACCGCAGCGTGATGCTGACGACGGCGCTCGCGGAGGCGGAGCGCGCCCTCGCGCAGAATGATGTAGACACCGCCAGCGCACGCTTCAATGTCGTACTGGCAATCGAGCCGGAACATCCGGCGGCGACGCGCGGCCTTGCACAGGCGGGCAGCCGCACTGCCGTGCTCGAAAATATGAACAGCGGCCAGGCGGCGGAAACGAACAGCGATCTTGAAGCAGCCCGGGGCGCCTACCAACAGGCGGCGCAGCTAGACGCAGACTACGAACCGGCACGGACTGCGCTGGCGCGGGTGATGGGTGAGATAAACGTCCGCGACTTCAATGCGGCAATGACCCGGGCGCTGGCCGCGCTGGATGCCGGCCAGTCCGGTGCGGCCGGCACGGCGCTGGCAGAGGCCGAGCGCCTGCAGCCCGGCGACACCGCCGTGCGGGACGCGCGCCAGCGCCTGCAGGGGATACAGGTGCAGTCCGGCCTGAACAGTCTGCGCCGCCAGGTGGCCGCCAGCGTCAACAGTGAAGACTGGCTGAGCGCCGTCGAACTGTACCGCAAGGCGCTGGCCATCGATCCGGCGGCCGGGTTCGCGAGCACGGGGCTGGAGCGCGCGCAGGAGCGGGTCAAGTTGCATGCGCAATTCGATCACTACCTCGATACGCCGGACCGGGTGTACTCCGCCGTGCCGCTGGCCAATGCCGAACAGTTGCTTGCCGCGGCCAGCGAGGCGCCCCCGGATGAACCGCGGCTGGCAAAAAAAATCACGGCGCTGCGCGACCTGGTGGCCCGGGCCGGCACGCCGGTCACGGTGACCCTGAACTCGGACGGCCTGACCAGTGTGGTGGTCTATCGCATCAGGCGTTTGGGCGAGTTCAACACCAAACAGCTGGAATTGCTGCCGGGTGATTACACCATCGTCGGCAGCCGCCCGGGTTACCGTGATGTCCGCAAGGTGATCACGGTGCGGCCTGGTATGCCCCCGCTACCGCTGCTGGTGCGCTGCGAGGAAGTCATTTGAGCCGCGTCTATTTTATCCGGGATGCGCGCGGCGAGCGCCGCCTCGGCGCTCGGGATTTGCCGCTGCACATCGGCGGTACAGAGCAGGGCGGCATCGTGCTGCCCGGACTGCCTGCCGCGGCTGTCGTTGCGCACATCGGGCTGGACGACGGCCATGCCTTTATTCAACCGGCGGAGACGGAGGTGCAGCTGTTCCATAACCACGAGCATCTGACCGCCTCGCAGTGGCTGAAGTCAGGTGACGTGGTGGAGGTGGGTGACGCGGCCATGCACTGGATCGTGCAGGGTGACCAGGTGAATATCAGTGTGCAGGCGCGGGCCGCAGCGCCGGTGCTGGTGCCGCCGGCCGGCCCGCCGCCGGTAACCAGGCGGGCGTTGCCCGAGGTGCCGCAGCCGCGCGCCCCCGCACGCAGCCAGCGCACCCTGCGGCGGGTGGTGACGGGTGTGTTCGTGCTGTTACTGCTGGCGGTTGCATTCGTGCTGCTCGCCACGCCCGTCGCGGTGCGCATTACCCCGGAGCCGGAGCGCTACTCTCTCGCGGGGTTTCCCCCCGCCGTTTCTTTCGGGGGACGGCAGCTGGTCCTGCCCGGCCGTTACACGGTCACGGCACAACGTGCGGGTTACCGCGCGCTTGAACAGATCATCGACGTCGCGTCAGGCGGTTTCCAGCTGTTCGAACTGCAACTCGAGGAGCTGCCCGGACAGGTCAGTATCGCGTTGCAGCCGGATGTGCCGTTTCGGCTCTTCGTCAATGATACGGCCGTGGCAACAGACGCCGGCAACCTGGCCGAGATCCCGGGCGGGACCCATCGCCTGCGTATCGAAACGGACCGTTATCTGCCCGTCGAGGAGACGCTTGCCGTGGCCGGCAAGGGCGCGGCGCAGCTGGTGGCGCATGCGCTGCAACCCGCCTGGGCGAGCGTGCACATCGACAGCCGGCCGGCGGGTGCCACGGTGCAGGTGGACGGCGAGCCGGCCGGCGTGACACCACTCAAGACAGAACTGGTGCATGGCGAGCGCAGCCTGGTACTGACCCTGGATAAACACAAGGAGCTGACGCTGACGCTGCAGGTTCTGGCTGGCATCGAACAGGTGCTCGAACCATTGCAGCTGCAACCGGCCGATGGCCGGCTGGTGCTCGGTAGTGTTCCCGCGGGTGCCAGTGTGAGTGTGAACGGGGTGTTTCACGGCACCACGCCGGTGACCCTGACCCTTGCCTCGGGTATCGAACACACTCTGCGCCTGACCAAGCCGGGTTACCGGCGTTTTGATAAATCACTGCAACTGGCTGCGGACGAGGAGCAGGCATTCGCTGCGCAGCTGCGGCCACAATACGGCATCGTGTTCGTGAGCGCGCAGCCGGCGGATGCCACCCTGCAGGTGGACGGCCGGGACATCGGCAAGGCCACGCAGCGACTGCAGCTGACGACACGCAGCCATACACTGGTGTTCAGCAAGCCCGGTTACGTCACCCAAACCGTTACGGTCACGCCGCGCGCCGGCACCAGCCGGAATGTGGATGTCACCCTGGTCACGACGGCGCAGGCAAAAATTGCACAGCAGGCCGCCGCCACACCGGCCGTGATCAACAGCCCCGCCGGACAGCAGCTGCGGCTGCTGCGTCCGCAGGGCAGTTTCCGCATGGGGGCATCCCGGCGTGAGGCCGGACGTCGCGCCAACGAGAGCGCGCGCCAGGTGCAGCTGGTGCGCCCCGTCTACGTGGCAAGTCGCGAGGTGACCAACGCCGAGTACCGGCAGTTCGATCCGGCACACAGTTCGGGATCAGCCGAAGGCGCGAGTCTGGATAGCGCCAGCCAGCCGGTGGTGAATGTCAGCTGGGACGCCGCGGCCCGCTACTGCAACTGGCTGAGCGACCGCGCGGGACTGCCGCCGGCGTATGCCGAGAGCAACGGTCATATGCAGCCGGCGTTGCCGCTGGCGACTGGCTACCGGTTGCCGAGCGAGGCGGAGTGGGCCTACCTGGCGCGCAAGCACTCGCATCAGTCAGAGCAGCGTTACCCGTGGCCCGGCGGTTTCCCGCCCGTGACCGTTGCCGGCAATTTTGCCGATGCCAGTATCGCCGATACCCTCGCCAACACCGTTCCGGACTACAATGATGGTCACCGGGTGTCTGCGCCGGTGGGCAGTTTCGCTGCCCGGCCGCCGGGTTTTTTTGACCTTGGCGGCAACGTGGCCGAGTGGATGCACGATTACTATGCCGTGTACCCGGGGGAGGCCGACAAGCCGGTAACGGACCCGCTGGGCCCGGTTTCCGGCGAGCACCACGTGGTGCGCGACTCGAGCTGGCGGCGGGGGACGATTACCGAGCTGCGTCTGAGTTACCGCGACTACAGCCGCACGGCGCGGCCCGATCTCGGGTTTCGTGTGGCGCGATATGCGGAATAATGCAGTGTAGGAGCGGCCCCCAAGCCGCGATGGGGTTACAGCCAATCGTGCCGTGGGCAGCGCTCCTACAGGTGATAGGGGAACAATGATGATGCGATTCTCTACATTGGTCGTGATATTTGGTTGTATGGTTGCAACCATGAACCTGTACGCGCAGTCTGCGGTGGAGGATCGTAAGACGACATCAACACAGCGGACTCAGTCGGATAAACAGAGGACACCGGCCACTAAATCTCCGCGGCAACCGGCAAAACCCGCGGCGACGTTTAAACCCTCGGAAAGGATAGGCGCCGACAGCACTGTGTCCTTCCCCGTGGATATCTGAAGGTACACCCCAACGAATACAGGATTGAACGCGTTATGAAGAGAGGCTCCCCCGTTGAACTCGTATTTCAGGTGTTTTCGCTGCTGATTGCTTTTATCCTGATCCATGCGTTGTATGTCAGTTACGTCCGGCCGCAGGCCCGGGCCTTCATCGAACAGGAGACGCTGCAGATGCAGGCCGATGCCGCGTATGTGCAGCAGCGCTCGTTCTTCGTCGTGGTCAAGGACTACGAACAGGAGACCTGTTTCATCCTCATGCTGTGGGCCCTTGCGATCCTTGTCTTCAAGGGCCGTACGGCTTACCGTCAGCAGAAGCTACTTGACCAGGACCTGCTGCGGCTGCCGGCGGAACTGCCGATAGGCCTGGAAGATACGCGCGACCTGGCGGAGCGTATCCAGTCGCTGCCGGCGTCCATGCACCACTACCTGTTGCCGCGCGCGCTGCTGACCGCTATCGAGCGGTTTGCCGCGACCCGCAACGTGCAGAACGTATCGACGGCGGCACGCGATATCTGCGACTCGGAAGGCGAGCGCATGGAATCCGAACTGTCCATCATCCGCTACATCGCCTGGGCCATCCCCTCGGTGGGCTTCATCGGCACAGTGCGCGGTATCGGGGATGCACTGGGACAGGCGCACCGTGCCGTCGAAGGTGATATCACCGGCGTCACGTCCAGCCTGGGTGTGGCTTTCAACTCGACCTTTATCGCGCTGGTCATCAGTATCGTGCTGATGTTCTTCATTCACCAGCTGCAGCTGATGCAGGAGCGCCTGGTGCTCGACAGCGAACGCTATGTCGATCACTGGCTGATTCGACGGCTGCGCAGCTGAATCACGTGTCTCCAGGCCTGGTAACATGAAACGCCGTCCCGTTTCACCGTTTTCACTGTCGTTCCTCGACATCATGTTCTGCGGCTTCGGTGCCGTGGTGCTGCTGGTGTTGATTCTGAATACCGACACCGTGCGCGCGCGTAATGCTGTATTCGCCGACCTGCGCTCCGAGGTGGTGCGCATCGAACAGGAAGTGATCGTCGGCAGTGAACAGCTGGTAGCGGCGCGTAACAGCCTGGCCGCTGCCGATACGGAACTGGTCACGACCCGTGGTGAGGCGGAGCGCATCATCGAGACCATCAGGACGCTGGAGATTGAAGTGGCGCGCATGGAAAATGAAACGCTTGCAAGCCGGGAGCATATCAATGAACTGGCATCTGATTTGAAGACCCGGGATGCAGAGAAAAAACGTCTCGGTGCGCCGCGGCCGGCGGACCGGGACAGCGGCACCAAGGTGCGCAAGATCCAGGGGGAAGGAGACCGCCAGTACCTGACCGGACTGAAGATGGGTGGCAAGCGGGTACTGATTCTGGTGGATGTCTCGGCCAGCATGCTCGATGAGACCATTATCAACGTGGTACGGCGGCGTAACATGGACACAAACAGCAAGCGCAGCGCGCCGAAGTGGCGCCGCGCACTGAAAACCGCGGACTGGCTGGTCAGCAACCTGCCATCGACGGCGCGTTTTCAACTGTACACTTTCAATACAAGCGCACGCGCCGCGGTCAGCGGCACCGACGGGTCCTGGCTGCAGGCATCCAGCCGCAAGAACGTGGACGCCTCCATCAGCGCCTTGCGCCAGACCGTGCCGGGTGCTGGCACCAGTCTGTATCATGCGTTCGCCGTTGCCGGCAAGCTGTCGCCGCGGCCGGACAATATCCTGCTGATCACCGACGGCCTGCCGACACAGGGGAGCGGCAAACCCGGCGGGACCACGGTGACTGCTGCTGCGCGGCTCAAGCACTTTCAGGCGGCCGCCAAGGCGCTGCCGTCCGGTATCTCGGTGAATACGGTGCTGCTGCCGATGGAGGGGGACGCCTATGCCGCGGCGGCCTACTGGAAGCTCGCGCAGGATACCCGCGGTTCCTTTCTGACACCAGCGCGGGACTGGCCATGAGACGGCGCACCCGCCGCAGTATCGACATCTTCAACCTGTCCTTCCTGGACGTGGTCTCCTGCGGCTTCGGCGCCATCATTCTGCTGCTGGTGATCGTCAAGATTTCCGAGCCGCATGTCATCGAGCAACTGGCGGTGGACCTTAGTGGACTGGTCGCGCAACTGGAGGCCGAACTGCACGAGATCCGCGGCGAGACTGTGGTACTGAACCGTGAACTGACTGCCCGGCAGGAGCAGCTCTCCGTGCAACGCGAAAAACTGGCGCGCCTGCAGGGCGACATGTCATCCATTCGCGGCCAGTACGCTACGACCCGCAACGAGCATGACACCCAGACCATCATCGAGAGTCAACTGGCCTCCGCGAAACAGGATCTGACGGAGGAGATGCGGCGCCTGCTGGGCAGCGGCTACCAGCGCAAGAAGCTGGCGGCCACCATCGGCGGCGTGCCGGTGGATAGCGAGTACATCATTTTTATCATCGACACCTCCGGTTCCATGCAGCAGACTGCCTGGCCGCTGGTGCTGAAGAAGGTCGGCGAGGTGCTGGACATCTATCCGCAGGTCAAGGGCATCCAGGTGATGAACGACATGGGGGACTACATGTTCTCGCAGTACAAGGGCAAGTGGATCCCCGACACGCCTGCACGCCGCAAGGCAATTATCACGCGGCTCACTGGCTGGCAACCGTTCTCCAATTCCAGCCCGGTGGAGGGCATCGAGGCGGCCATCCGGCGCTTCCATGCACAGGACAAGCGCATCAGCCTGTACGTGTTCGGCGACGACTTCGCGCGCGGTTCGATCCAGGCCGTGGTCGATACCGTGGCGCAACTGAATCGGGCGAACAAGTCCGGCAAGCGGCGCGTGCGCATCCACACCGTGGGATTTCCGGTGCTGTTTGGCCAGGGCAGCGGCATCCCGGTAAACGCCATGCGCTACGCGGCGCTGATGCGCAAGCTGGCGGAAACCAACGGTGGCAGTTTCGTTGGCCTGAACAGCACCCGCTAGATCAGTAAGCATAATGGGGTGAAAATGGGGGACAGACCACGTATTCAGTCTGTCTTTGGGGGTCTACCTGGCGTGTAGCGTGAAGCCCTGCGTTTGGTCGAAGGTTCTAATCCTTCACGATCCACCATTAAATTCAATAGGTTACATACTGCCTTTCTATTGGGTACCAGTCATGTAAGCACGCTGCACCCTTCCCAACACGTCCAGGCTATGGCCTCGGATTGCTGACAAGTGTCACTCAGGTGCAGATCCGGTATTCATCTGTGGCTAGTGCGCTTCTGTCAGATTAGTCAGCATTTTCTAAAGCCAGGTTTGATAAAACCATTAGGCTATATAACATGACGTAATCTCGTTGATAGTATTAATGGCGGAAGTATAAATATGCCCTAAAAGTCGTAAGACAATACCAACTTTTAGGCTTCCTAACAGTAGTTATGTGTTCTTACAAGATTGAAGTATTGGAGGAGAAATGACTGAAGGAAAAGGGCGATGTCTTTGTGGCGCGGTTAAGTTTACCGTAAAGAACATGAATAATAATGTGGACGCTTGCCATTGCGGCATGTGCAGGAGATGGGGCGGCGGGCCTCTGATGGTTGTTAGTTGTGGGACAGAAGTCACATTTGAGGGAGAAGAGAATATTACTGTCTATAACTCTTCTGACTGGGCAGAGCGAGGATTTTGCAAGAAATGCGGTAGCCACTTATTTTACCGGCTTAAAGAAATCAATGAACATCAATTGCCCGCAGGTCTCTTTGATAACCAAGAGAGTTTCAATTTCGAATTGCAAGTTTTTATTGATAGAAAACCTTCATTTTACAGCTTTGCCAATAAAACAAACGAGATGACCGAAGCAGAGGTAATAGAAAAATATGGGGCCGGGCAGAACACATAACATGCGCACGCAGCCGGACAAAGCGCGCGCTGCGCGCGCACTTTTCCGCTGATGCGTGTCGTTATGTGTTCCGTAGAATATTGGAATAAAACCATAGCAGACACTTCTCTATAGGCTTAGTATGAATTTAAATAACCTGAGAGGCGAATAAAAACATGAAAAAAATATTACTATTATTAATAGCGTTGGTGGGTGCCGGTATCATCTACCTGGCAGTTGCAGGAAGTAAATTGCAGGTAATTACAACAGAAATTGAAATTTCTGCGCCACCATCCAAAGTCTGGAGCATCTTGACAGACATTAACAATTGGCAGGAATGGAGCCCGATAATTAAGGATTCACATGGGACAGCCTCTGTCGGATCAGAACTCACGATAACTACGATAGGTAAAGAACAGGGCAAGGATGGCCCAAAATATAATCCAGTAATCACTGGGCTCGAAGAGCCAAATTATTTACGTTGGCGTGCTCACATGTTGACTGGATTTATTTTCACCAACTACAAGGTCCTAAAACTGGAAGAATCAAACTCAGGAACGCGCTTAATACACAAAGAAATGTTCAAGGGTTTACTTGCACCGATTTTTTGTGGGCAGATGGAGAAAGGTGTTCCTCCAATGTTAAATTCAATGAATCAAGCTTTGAAGGATATAGCTGAGAAATAAGCCCATAGCAAGGCGGCCCGGTCGGCTGGTTTCGCCGCCGCTGGGCTTAAACGTTAAGGCTGCCGCCGCAAGCGGTAAATCAAAGGGTCTAAATCAAAGGGTCAGAGTACTTGAAGAGTAATGGGGTGTTTCAAGCACTCTGACCTTGAATTTAAATTCTTAACCTTTAATAGACTTCAAAGCTTGTAGAATAGCTTTCGGTTCCATTCTCTGTTTGTAATCCAGTTCAGCATGCGTCGCGATGATTTTACCATCAGTATTTATCACGAAGGTACCAGGGACAGGCAGTCCTAATCGACCCTTGCCATTATAAGATTCAATATCCAGCCCAAATTTATCCTTGTAAAACTCGTGCAATTCCATCGGCACCTCAAAATACAATCGGTAGGTTTTCGCCACCTTGTACTCAAGGTCACTCAGGATTTCAAATGGATACTTGTCTTTATTCACTTGTTCCAGGGATTTGTCAGGCGTTTGCGGTGTGACAGCGACCAGCTGGGCACCATATTTTTTGAATGCCGGAATACTTTCCTGAAGAGCGTGCAATTGTATGTTGCAGTAAGGGCACCAGGCGCCGCGATAAAAGATAAGTACTACCGGCCCCTGTTTGAGCTTGCTGGATAAGCTAACCGGTTTACCATTTGCATTGCCCAAACTAAAGTCAGGCGCCGTATCACCCACCTTCAATCCGGGATCAGTCAAAGTCCTGGCAAGATCATCTGCTGCTTCCTGCATTACCGCCTTGTCTTGCTCGTTCAGCTTCGGACCGTCCTTGCTATTCATCATTTTTTTATTATAGATATCAACCCGTTTTTGGATGCTGGGTACACTCTCCTCAGAGCTACACCCCATAAACAACATGGCAAGACCCGTGATTACGATAAGGTTGAAAGATTTATGTTTCAGCTTTTTAAGCATTGTTTCCTCCTCGTACGATTAATTCCGGGGACAGTATACTTAATTATCCTATCGCGCTACGGTTAGATCTGGGGGTAGAGTACTCGTGAAATTGTTCAGGGAGGAACGGTATGGCGCGTATTCAACGGGTTGTCCTGCCCGGGTATCCCCATCACATCACCCAGAGGGGGAATCGGCGGCAAAAGGTCTTCTTCGAGCGTGGCGACTATCAGGCGTATCTCGATTATATTGCTGATGGTTGCGAGGCGGGAGGCACGCAATGCTGGGCTTACTGTTTCATGCCCAATCATGTTCATCTAGTCCTGGTGCCGCGATGTACTGACGGCCTGCGTAAGTCACTTGCCGAGGCGCATCGGCATTACACCCGACGCATCAACTTTCGATATAGCTGGCGGGGTCATCTCTGGCAGGAGCGTTTTCATTCATTCCCGATGGATGAAAAACACCTGTACTCGGCGGTTCGCTATGTTGAGCTGAACCCGGTTCGTGCGCGCCTGGTCCCACGTGCCCGGGACTGGCCCTGGTCCAGTACACGTGCACATCTTCAAGGTTGTGATGACCGGCTAGTGCAGGTTACACCGATGCTTGAACGGGTAAGCGACTGGCTGAGTTACCTTGAGCATGCAGATTCCCTGAAGAACACTGATGTCCTCCGCAAACACACCCGCACCGGCAGGCCACTCGGTAACCAGGCATTTATAGAAGCGGCAGAGAGGCTGACAGGGCGTGTTCTGAAGCCTGCACGGCCTGGCCGGAAGAGGCGGTCGGACATCCGGGATTGACTGGTTTAATTAAGTATACTGTCCCCTGAATTGTTACTTTTTGATTTTCTCGGGAAAGAAAATAGGGCTATATTTTTTCCAGGCACGTTTAACGGTAGATGTGCTGGGCTTGCCCTTGTGGTCATTGGATACGTATTTGCATGACAGTCCCGGCTTATTGCCATCGATAATATACAGATACACTTCAGTGGCCAATTCCATATCTTTCTCATGGAAAGTGGAAAACACATTCTTGCCCCCGCATTTCCCCTTGGCCTTCATTTCAAGGGCTTTAGTTATCGCCCTGTCCACCTGCCGTTTATTTTTCGGCGGGTTTAATCCTTCCGTCACAGACAGATTCCACAGGTTTAGACCTACCCGGTCAAAATATTCATATACCCAGTCTGGCACTGCGAGACCTGCATTACGGCTTTCAGAATAGGCGCGCCATACACTTAAAGGATTTCCTGTATTTTCCCAGTGAAGCTTGGCTATAGCCACAGAATCAGCAACCACTTGCTTTTTATTCTTATAATATTCTTTGCTCTTCTTTAAGTGCTCATGTATAGCCGCATCTCGGGCTGCTTTTTCTTTCTTGGCCTCACTCATGTTCATGCCAGTTCCACCTTGTCGGAAAACCCCGGGTCAGATCCCGGTCTTCCATAATACTAGTATCAACCAGGATCTGACCCGGGTTATTCTAATCCGGCCAGTCGTTGTGCGATCAGAGCTGCTATTTCCGGTTTCTCTCGTCTGGTGATGCCGTGAAATGAAGGGCTACCAGTCTATCTTTACTCTGAACATCAATGCCCGTTTCTCCTTGGCCATGTTATCGAACTCCAGTGCCATGGTCTTGCTTTTGTTTACATGGAATCTTGCAGTGCTGCCTGCCAGGCCAACGGCCGTACCCAGGAGGTTAATGCCCACTTCCGGCATCCACAGTGAGGTGAGACTTTCCTGTGAGTAGGATGTCAGGGTGCGGCGTGCCAGGTGGAGATTATTCCGGGATAACTCCCTGTAATCTTCAGGTGTCATCTGGGGGTTGACCGGTTGCCATTGATTGCTGTCCGTTCCGATATTTAACAGCAGCGCATCCCTGTCTTCTGCCTTGGCCATGTTGCTCACGGCCAGCAACAGGGCTATTACCCATCCCGATGTGCGCGACATATCGAACTCCTTAGATAATATTATTATTAGATTCCTTTATCCTGGATTAATTTTCCATGATCCAGGACATGCTTTTGACCAGAACACATCCCGGTCTTTTTACAAGCAATTACTTAATATATAGCACAATATTGTTAAGAACAGGAGTCAGATCCCGGTTTTTCCTGATATTTATAACAACCAGGATCTAACCCCAGTTATTCTTGTGATTTGTTACTCAAGGACTAAGCTTTTGGTTGTGGCGGTAACGTCCCGGGCATAAATAGTTTCTGATGGACTCCGGGACGCTGGAAAAACAACCAAGAAGAGGGAGCATAATCATGACTGGAAGATGCTGGTTCTGGGTTATCGGATTGGTCTTTATTAGCATGCAGAATACAGGACTTGCGGCGGTCAAATCGGCGCCGTCCGAGTTGTCCGAGGAAACCAAGGAATGCGTGAAGTGTCATCAAAAGCACAACCCCGGCATTGTGCAGGAATGGGGCAAGAGCAAGCATTACGGCGCCAACGTTGGCTGTTACGAGTGTCACGCGGCTGAGCAGGGTGATGTCGATGCCTATATACACGACGACAAAAAGGTCAAGAAGCTGGTTGCCATTCTCGTCACGCCAAAGGACTGTGGCAATTGCCATGAGAAGGCGGCCAGAGAGATGACAAACTCCCGCCATGCCAAGGCCGGACATATCATTGACTCGCTGGATAACCTGCTCGCGGAAGTGGTCGAGGGTAACCGCGCAATGGTGACGGCCGGTTTCCCGGGTGGCAATTCCGCCGCTGCGGTCAACGGTTGCTGGCAATGCCATGGTTCCCGGGTCAAGGTGCTGAAAGACGGTCAGCTGGATCCGGCCACCTATCCGAATAGCGGTATCGGCCGTATCAACCCGGACGGTTCCGAAGGCAGCTGTTCGGCCTGCCACTCCCGTCATGCATTCTCGACCGCGCAGGCGCGCGAGCCCGATAACTGCGGCAAGTGCCACCTCGGACCGGATCATCCACAGAAGGAGATCTACGAGGAATCCAAGCACGGTATCGCCTACAAGGCCTACAAGGACGAGCTGAAATTAGACAGCGCCAAATGGATCGTCGGCGTGGACTACACGGCTGCCCCCACCTGTGCAACCTGTCACATGGGCGCGACCAAGGACCAGCCGTCCAGTCATAATGTCGGTGACCGGATCAGCTGGACCAACCGGCCACCGGTCTCGGTACGTCCCGAAACCATGGATGCCAAGATGGGTCTCGCCAGCGCCAACCTGAAATGGGAAGAGCGCCGGAAGAACATGAAAGACGTGTGCGACGCCTGTCACAGCGAGAATCATACGGAGCAGTTCTACATCCAGTATGACGCCCTGATCGAACTCTACAACGAGAAGTACGCCAAGCCCGGCAAGGCACTCATGAAAGCAGCCAAGCCGCTGCTGAAACCGGCCAAATTCAGCAACAAGGTCGAGTGGACCTGGTTCGAGCTCTGGCATCACGAAGGTCGCCGTGCCCGCATGGCCGCCTCCATGCAGGCCCCGGATTACACCCACTGGCACGGGACCTACGACCTGGCCAAGCACTTCTATACCAAGATGGTGCCGGAGCTGGAGCATCTGATCGAGGAGCACCGCGATTCCACCGATCCGGCCAAGGCCCAGGCGGCCCGTGACCTCCAGAACAAGCTGAACGAGGTCCTCGGTAATGACGACCACAAGTGGTACCTTGGCCAGTAAAAGAAAACCGGGGTCAGATCCCAGTTTTCCCTAATATTAGTATTAACCGTGATGTGGCCAGGATTATTGGTTTGTCACGTGAGCAGATCGCGGCCATGGCAAGCGCCGGAAAACCCGAAAAGTAAAAGGGGACGGAGGGACTAAATGATCATTCCTCCGTCCCCTTGTAGAAGAGCGAGACGCTTTGATTTACGCGGGTACGCTGTCAATTCTCTCCCATTCAAAGACGGTATTGAGATTCACCGTCTCATTGATTATCTGACCATCGAACTCGCCATTGATGCGTACTGTTCCGACCAGATTGCCGCTGATGACGGTGCCGACCTCGCCAGATCCGGTTACGCCATAGGTTAGATTCGTTATGTTGACACTGATTTCCAGTCCTTCGAACTGGAACTCAGCCATGATGTCATTCTGGCTGAGCGCTTCAAACTGCTCCAGGTCATTTGGGACGGAAGACAACAGGGCCTGTTCGCTAAATTGAATATTATTGATCGAATCACTGACCGTGAGCAGCCAGGTACTGCCTTCCGCGATTGCGAAGTCGCCGATATTGACCCCGGAGGTATCGATATTCGGCACCCAGGCTAACGGGGCACCGTCAACCAGCACCGTGGTGTTCCCGCCGTTGAAATCAATCGAGATATCCAGGGTATCGAGCACACCATCGATACCGGTACCGTCAGTATTAAAGGCCACATTCATGAAGTCATAGAACGTGGCATCGACGGTGTAATCATCGAACAACGTGGCCAGGTTGGCGTTAATGATCTCCTGCTGGGCTTCAATGAGCCCATCATCCAGGGCATCAACGTTTGCACTCCACGCCGCATACAATACGTCGAGGTCGCCATTATGGGCCAGGTACAGCGCCAGTGTCGTCAGAGGTGTGATATTGACCGTAATATTCTTTTCCGAGGCGAAGGAGTACAGCACATCACCGCCACCATTAGGGACCACGCGCAGCAGGTAGGGGGGCGTCATGCCTTCAACCGAAACAGAAAACGAGCCATCGGTTTCTACGGGCACATTCACTTCAATACCATTACTGTCGGTAACATAGACAATCCCGTCAACGGGTGCTCCGGTCGCCGCCGTGCCGCCGAGGGAGCCACCAACACCGCCGCCGCCACCATCACCGCCACCACAGCCCGCCAGCAGGGCTGCGGTCACCAGGGACAGGATTAATACAGATAACCGGGAAATCAGCCTTTGCGCATTCATGGTTACTCTCCTTAAAATAATTGCCTACCCTCACTGCAAGATAGATTCTAAACAACAATATCTATCGTCCTGATCAGCCAAACATTGAGGATAGGGGCCTGAGAATCGAAAATTGGGGTCAGATCCCAGTTTTCTCTAATATTAGGAAAAACTGGGATCTGACCCCGGTTATTTATTAATGATAATGGTACGGAATATAAGAGTTACCGTTGGGCTCTTACTAGGCGGCATCGTTGCTGGGCTACTGATGTTGGTACTTGGCATGAAGGGCCCTTTCTACCGAACAGAAGTTGTGAATCTGCCTGTAGACTTACAAACACCCTCGGAACATCAAGGCCGATTTACAGTGGATCGTTCGGAGGAGTACATGGTTGAAATCCACCTGAATACGGTCTTCACTAAAGAAAAGATGGATAAAATCCTTGGGAATTTTGTTGCGGGAGGTGGCGGAAATATAGATGTGTCATGGAAAGTTACTCTTGACGAGGCTGTTATTGCACAAGGTTCTATTACTCAATATGGCTATTCTCCTATACGGGGTGGAGGCCGTTCGGGATTAGCCATTGGTAGTTTCAGTGCCGAGAAAGGAAACGAATATACTTTAGATATCGTTACAAAGAATAAGAGCATCGACTGGAACCAGGCAGATCCGTATATTGAGGTGGGGCTTCATCCTGCCAAGCTGGAGGGTTATCTGGTGTTGCAGATTTTTGGTCTCTTAATCGTATCCGCACTTGGAATAGTGTTAATGGTTATGACACTTATATTTTTTGTCGCTAAACGATATAAAAAACACGGGTCAGATCCCGGTTATTTCAATTATGTTGGCGCTGAGCGAAAGAACAGAAAGATTAGTAAATAGTGTATTCACTGATCAGGCGGATAGAAATATTATTCGGTCGATGTTAGTCAATGAATGTGGAAATGGCGTGCCGTTCTGCGAGAAGTCAAGTCCAGAAGAAATGGACAGGATTAGATTCTCTGTAATAAAGCTAAGTGAAGGAGACATGAAGAAATTTGAGAGTGCCATCAAACTAGCGAATGTGGACTGGCGCGATTTATTTATGTCGGCTGGTTTTGGTTATGATGTCGATGCGCATAACGAATGGTATAGACAAATAATTGGAAAGAATAAAGTATAGGGATCAGATCCCGGTATTCCCTGATATTACTAACAACCAGGATTTAACCCGAGTTATCTCTCAATGAACAAGAAACCGGACACCGGGCGCAATCCAAGCCTGAAAGATCTCAGAGAAGCAGATCGGGTTTCTCAGCTTCACCCAACCCAGCAAAAAGATCACCCATCAGCCATTCCAGCTGATCCGAGCAAGCTGGATCACATCAATACATACGGATCTCTTCCGGAGTACTATATTGATCAAGCGTTTATATGTCGGTTGTGCGGAAAGAGGGAGATCTGGCGTGCAAGGGATCAGAAGTGGTACTACGAAGAAGCCAAAGGCCATATCGATGCCATCGCCGTAGAATGTCATGATTGCCGCAAGGTGAAGAAACAGAACAAACAGGAATCAGATCCCGGTTATTAACTATGCATAAGTGGAATAGAACGAACACACTGGCGACAGGCATTCTGGCCCTGACAGTGTTCAACACGGCCTATGCTGATGATGTAAAGATTCTTGCCGCAGAATTTCACAGCAGTGGCGGCAGCCGTTGGTCGGTGAACGTGACCCTCAAACATGGTGACACGGGTTGGGATCACTACGCGGATAACTGGCGGGTAGTGGATGACAAGGGCAACATGCTGGGCGACCGGGTGCTCTACCACCCCCATGTCAACGAACAGCCCTTTACCCGTAGCTTGGGAGGCGTGAAGGTGCCGGATGGCATTACGACCGTTTACATCGAGGCCCACGACAAGGTACACGGCTGGACTCCGAACCGGCTGAAGGTGGATCTGAACAAGACCACCGGCGGGCGTTTGAGGGTCGAGGCGGAAGAATAGGGGTCAGATCCCAATTTTCCCTAATATTATTGAAAACCGGGATCTGACCCCAGTTATTCAGGTTGGTAAGCGCGTTTGTTATTCCTGACTTGGTACACGGTTGTCCCCCTTGTGTTCGTGTTCGGCTGCCTCGTGCAGTCCCTGCGCAAGCCGGGCACCTTCTGGCGGCGGGCCGGTATCTACGGTCTGCTGGCCTACCTGATCGCGTTCACACTCGGCGCCTTCGCCATCCTGGAATCGCGCAGCTCGACCTCGGGCATCGGGTTTATGTTTCTTCCCCTGATCGCTGTGGTGCCCGGTGTGCTAGGCTTCGGCCTCGGGGTGGCCCAGTATTACCTCAGTATTTCAAGAAAAAACGAGCGCCCGACCACCTGGCCGCTACTCGGGATGGCTGTTACCCTGGTTGGACTGGTCGGGGTGCTCACGGTCCAGCTCTACGGTTGGTACGATACCCGCCAGCTCAACCAGTCGCGGGATCAGGAGGTGGAACGCCAGCGTGAGGCGATACAGGCCAACAAGCACTCACTGGTCGAAAAGCTGGCCGCCGCACCGGGTCGCGAGGCGCAGATCATCGAACAGCTAGCGGCCGGAACGGATGAGCGCACCTGGCTGATACCGCTGGCATCGAATCCACATGCCTCCGCCCTGACCCTGGACCGACTGAGTCAGTCGACGGATTTCGGTGTCGCCCTGAGCGCATTACGTCATGTCAATGTGCCGGCCGAGGCTATCGTGCGGCTCTATCGGACCCACAGTTATCCCGACTATTTCTTCTCCACTATGGCAGGCAACGCCAATACTCCCGCCTGGCTACTGGCCGAGCTGTATCATAAGCGCGCGCAGAATTACGGCATTGCCCCGGGGTTGGCGGGAAATCCGAACACGCCGGCCGACCTTCTCGATGCACTACTCGCCGGTGCAGACCGGCGTACATTGAAACGAATGGTTGAGAACCCAGCGCTCAGCTGTGTTCAGCTACACGAAGTCAGTGTCCGGTTGCAGGATGAGAAGATGGGCAGCCTGGACAAGGGCCTGGCAAAAGCCCTGGCCCGTTGTAAAGAACAGGGGACGGATTTATTTATTCCTAAATAGATAAGCTCTGACACTATTTATTCTCACCATGTCTGATCCAGCTATCTTCATCTCATTGCTTACCATCGACCTGAGGATTCCTTGGGCCCAGTCCCTGAAGGACAAGCGCAGCGCCGTGCGCGGTCTGAAGGATCGCCTGCGGTCCCGTTTCAACGCCTCGGTTGCCGAGGTGGCCTATCAGGACAAATGGCAGCGGGCGGTCATAGCGGTCTGTATGCTGGATAGTGACAGACGCCGGCTGGAATCGGACATGGCCAGGGTCCGCCAGCTGTGCGAAGAGGCCCAGGACCTGCAGATTGCCGATATCCATCAACAATGGCTGTAAGAGCAAAACCCGTAAAACCCGGGTCAGATCCCAGTTTTCACTAATATTAGGGAAAACCGGGATCTGACCCCGTTTTTTTCTGGTCTACCGGACCGAGACAGTGTTCGATCTGCTCGCGATGCAGGGTTTCGTTTTCCTTGAGGGTCTTGATCAGGTGCTCAAGTTCGGCCTTGTGTTCCTTGATCACCGTCTGGGCACGCTGCTCCGCTTGTTGCAACAGCGTCTGTACCGCATGATCTACTGCCTCGGCGGAGTGCTCACTGTAGCGACGCGGCTGTGCGATCTCCCGCCCCAGGAAGGGATGTTCTTCGCTTTCCCGCAAATCCACCGGTCCGATCTCCTCGGACATGCCCCAGCGACCGACCATGGCACGGGCCAGTGAGGTGGCCTGCTGGATGTCATCATCGGCGCCGCTGCTCACTGTATCGAGCAGGGCCTTCTCGGCGGCGCGTCCCCCGAGGATGACCGCCAGCCTGTCGCGGAGATATTCCTCCGGCAGGGTATGGCGTTCCTCTTCAGGCAGCTGCTGGGTACCACCAAGTGCACGTCCGCGCGGGATGATGGTCACCTTGTACAGGGGATCTGCGTTAGGCAGGAAATAGGCGACCAGCGTATGACCGGCTTCATGGACGGCGAGACGATGCCGCTCTTCCGGCTGGATTGCCATGGTCCGCACGGTGCCCAGCAGAAGCTTGTCACGTGATTCCTCGAAGTCCTGCATCTTGACCTCGGTGCGTTTCTTTCTGGCGGCGAGCATGGCCGACTCGTTCACCAGATTCTTGATATCCGCTCCGGAAAAGCCCGGTGTGCCGGCAGCGATCTTGTCGAGATCGACATCGTCGGCGAGCGGCACCTTGCGGATATGGACCTTGAGAATGGCTACACGGTCCTGGCGATCCGGCAAATCCAGGATGACATGCCGGTCAAAGCGACCCGGCCTCAGCAGGGCAGGGTCCAGGACATCCGGGCGATTGGTGGCCGCCAGTACAATCACGGCCTCGTGTCCGGAGAACCCGTCCATTTCCGCCAGGATCTGGTTCAGGGTCTGTTCGCGTTCATCATGGCCGCCGCCCAGCCCGGTGCCGCGGGTACGTCCGACGCTGTCCAGTTCGTCGACGAACACGATGCTGGGGGCATTCTTCTTTGCCGCCTCGAACAGGTTGCGCACCCGTGCGGCACCGACACCGACAAATACTTCAATGAATTCGGACCCGGAAATCGAGAAGAACGGCACCCCGGCTTCCCCAGCCAGTGCACGTGCCAGCAGGGTCTTGCCGGTACCGGGTGCCCCCATCAACAATACGCCACGCGGTGCTTCCGCGCCGAGTTTCTGGAAGTCCTCGGGATGTTTGAGGAACTCGACCAGCTCGGTCACTTCCCGCTTGGCATTCTCCTGGCCGGCCACATCGTCAAAACTGACCTCCGGGACTTTCGCTTCCTTTGCAGGGGCCTCGAGAAACTTTTTCAGTTCGCCCGGCCCGCCCAGTCGCCCGCCCATCGCGCGCGATGCGCGATAGAACAACCAGTAGAAAAACCCGATCAGGATGACCCACGGGAGAAATGAAAACAGTAGCGCGTCACCGCGGCCCCGGTCCTCGTCAGCGATAGAGACCTTGACGCCCTGCGACTCGAGTAAAGGCAGCAGGGTCTCGTCACCAAATGACGGGATGCGGGTGATGAATCGCCGTGCAATCTCACGTTGCGGGCCGATCTCTTCGGGCGAGTGGAGTGTCCCCTCGATGGTATAGCCGCGTAGCTGCAATTCCTCCACGCGGCCCGCTCCGGCAAGCTCCTTGAACCGGGTATACGAAATTTCATATCCCGGTTCCCGGGGGGTGATCTGCTGAAAAGACAGATAAATCAGCGCCAATATGAAACCGACCAGCACATAAGGCGCCCACGGCGGGAATTGCGGCTGTTTGTCGGGTTCACCGTTCATCTTTGCTACCAGCGTATATTATTGCATAGCGTATCTTGCATAGCCGTGGCGTGCCAGCTCTGGATAGAGAAATTCGGATATCCCACGGTTTGATCGAGTGAGGGAACAACAGGCGCGCTGCCGGCGCACCGGGATACTGCGGTGATGGCAATTCCGGATGCAGGCTGAAAGTGGTTGAATATCATAGTGGCTATTGAGTCTGATAACATCAACTATTACTGGTGATACGGGGGGCAGGGTTATGCCTTTATCAATCGAAGAGCTTGCAGCGGCGCGGGAGGCGGCGGCTGCACTTCTGGATGACATTGGCCTCGAGGCTCATCTCTTTGAGATCGAGCCGCATGAGGGGGAGTGGGAGCTCGTTGTCGAGTGTGCCATCGATGCGGGATGGACGACCATCAAGCTGCTCGTGGAGAAGGAACAGCTGCTCGCCAGTCGTGACGATACCCGGGTACGCGCGTCCTTGCTTCAAAACTGGGGTGAGAAACTTGCGGCCTGCAAGCGGCAGGAATAATCGGGGTCAGATTCCAGTTTCCCCTAATATTAGAGGAAACTGGGATCTGACCCCGGTTTTTGAATGTTTGACCACATCCTTCAGGAGGCATGGTCTCATGCGCATCATCCAGCGGCGAGCGCCCCTCAACCCCGGGTGAACAGAATGTCCGGCAAATTATACTCGGAGGGAATCTACTGTATTACCACTGCCCCGAACTTGCACACTGGTTTTTACGCGACAGCGCATTCTTGCACGCCAGATAGGCCGCATAGCCAGGTCCCGAGGAACGGGACAGATTCCGCGGATCACGGAGCAGGTTCTCATCGCATCTCGCACGCTGCCACCATGCCTTTAGTTCTGCGCATCCCTGTCCATCTTTCGGCTTCTGTATTGGCCTCACCATATTGTCCCATACCGGCTTCCTGCATAAGGCGTTGGCCCGGGATAAGGCGGCTGATTCCGATGTGAATATCTGGACCTGTTGATTTCCCCTTGAGCGCAGGCCACTGGCCGCGTCATTTGCATTTTTCGCATCAATGGAAATCACATCTACCAAGGTCAGACGGGTGCATTCCGGGTTGCCCTGAACACCGCCCCTGCTCGCCGACCGGGTTGAGGTGCTGACGATGTAGCGTTGATCCGGAACGCTGATATCACCCGTCAGCGCGCAGCAGCTTACATCCTGCCGGGGTTGCGGCGGAGAGGGTTGCTCTGGCTGTGTCGGCGCACGCTTTCTCTGATCCTTTGGTGGTTCTGCTGGCGCTGTGGACGCCGGATGTCCTGGAACGGCAGATGTTGTTGGCGCTGGTTGAGCTGGATGAGAGGGCCATGTCGGAAGTGTAGCCGTGCCGTATTGCTCAGCTATATCATCAACAACCCCATCCCTCCCCGCAACGCTGATCTCTTCCTCTCCTCCTGAGGAGGCTGCCGTTTCAGCAGATTCCGGGCAGGTGCCGGTATATTCGCAGTCGATGGCAATCGGAGCGACGCCTTCGGGTACCCCGCTGCTCGCGCTACCAACGGCCTCGCCGGCCCACCCCGCAGCCTGTGCGGCCTCGGCGGCGGCGGCCGCCTGACGCACCTGATCCTCCGAGACCTCCGGCATGCCGCCGATGTCGGCTGTCGGATCGTAACAATCGTCCCGCGAATCCGTGGGATCGCAGTCACCTCTGCGCGTAGTGTCTCTGCCTGTACCGGTTGGTGGCTGTGTGGACGTCCCTTCTACAATCGTCACCATAAAGCCGGTATCGCTGCTGTTGCCCGAAGCGTCCGTAGCCACGCAGGTCACAGGGGTACTGCCAATCGGGAAAATGCTGCCCGAAGCCGGGCTACAGCTAACACTGGGTGCTGGATCCACGACATCACTGGCCGTGGGCAGGGGGTAACTCCCCGCCGCGCCGGAAGTCGAGGTGGCTTCTGCTCTGATACCCGCAAGCGTTTCGAGCGTCGGTGGCGTAGTATCTTGAATCGTCACTGTGAAGCTTGCATCGCTGCTGTTGCCCGAAGCGTCAGTGGTCACGCAGGTCACAGAGGTGCTACCCAGCGCGAAGGTACTCCCCGAAGCCGGACTGCAGCTAACACTTGGCGTTGGATCCACGTCATCGCTGGCCGTAGGCGAGCTATAACTCACCGCCGCGCCGGCAGCCGAGGTGGCTTCTGCCGTGATGTCCGCGGGGACGTTGCTCAGGCTTGGCCCGGTGCTGTCTTCCACCGTGACGGTCCGGGTCTCAGGTGTAATCCCGGCGAGACAGGTCGTTGCCCGGGCCAGATGTTCGGGCACCGTGCGCGTGGCAAACTCGCCCGCCACTCGTATACCCTCGGCCTCCCCGGGCAGCGCTTCGGCTTCGGCGATCAGTTTATCCACCTCGTCGAGTCGCGTGTCTATCATCGAAAGCAGGCGCCCGACCTGCGCGCGGAGCGCATTCGGTTCCGGGACTGTGTCCATTCCCAGCGCCACATAACTCGGAACCCTCAAGCCTGTGCCGAGGGCATTGGCGTTCGCCCTGGCTGTCTGGATACGATTGGCCAGATTCGCACGCTGATCCGGCGCGCCATTGGGGAGCGCGGCCTCGGCCTGATCCAACAGCCCCAGTGCTTCGGTCTTGAGCGACGCGATCTCTTCATTCAAAGCCCGCAGCTTTTCCCGGTGGGTCAGTACGTTGCTCGCCGCCTTTACAGCCTTGTTACCCTTGCCCTCTATGACGATGTACTGCAGTCGCGCCGCCTGTGTTTCCCCCTTCAGATTCTGTCGCTCCGTTTTCACTCTGTCGAGCAGGCGTTCCAGGTATTGAGTCTCCGTATCTGTCGCTATCGCACCCACTTCAGCGGTAAGGTCCTGCAGCTTGCTCCGCCAGGCCGTTATCCGATCCTGTGGAGCCGTGCTGACCGCACAGACTTCACCGGCCAGTTGCCTGAGATTCGGTCCGGCATCGGCCAGTCGACCATAGGCATTCTGTATGTTTTGCATCTCCTGGCGCGTACGCGCCATTTCCTGCTTCAGTCGGTCGACCCCCCTGCCCATCCGCGTATTCGCCCCTTGCCACCACACGGGGCCCTCTCTCAGACTACCCAGTTGAGCCGTGTACTTGCTGCCGGCGGCCTCCAGCTTTCCCTTGACTTCTTTAAAAGTGGTCCCGCTGGCCTGGGCCGTAGCGATCTTTCTTTCCGCCGCCTCGATCAATCCCGTTGCGGAGGTATCCACCTGGTCCCCGGGCAGTAAGTCATACATAGCGATCGCCACGGCGACACACTCATCCGCATCGTTCTTGTGCAACCACAGCTCCACCTCCCGGAGTTCCATCTGCTCCGTCAACCGTGATGCCTGTTCGGCGATGTCATCCAACTCGCTTGACGCGGGAAGGTCGGCACATTGTCTCAGCGCTTGCTGATAGTCGTTGCGCAGGTTCGCCGGGATGTTCGGTTCCCGCCACTGCCGAAAGCTCCAGCGCCCGGTTCGCGACCCACTGCTGTCCCATTGTCTGTGAACCGTGTCCGCGCAGGCCATTGTTTTGAGGGCATCCGCGTGGATGACAAGCAGCTCGTCCACACCCGGATAGTCCCTGTACTTGCGCAACAGGTTCAGCATCTTTCGCTTCTCATCCTTGTTGTAACCGCCCCTCAGGAGTCCAGTCACCCTGTCCATCAGGCCAGGGACGACAGGGTTGACCCGGTCGAATTCAGCGGTGAGGCTGTCCAGTAGTTTGACGGCATGTTCCATGGCCGCACGTGCGGTATCGAATTCCTGCTTGGCGTCCTCTGCCACTTCGATGGCGGTGAAGGCCGCCTCCGCGGCAGTCGTATCGCTGACACTCGACGTGAGCTGTTCGAGTTGCGCTTTTTTGTCCTTTACCTCCGTAGCCATTTCGGCGTTACCCGAACGAATGGAAGCCGCCGTATCCTCCACTGCCCTGACGAGCGTTTGCAGATAGCGCGCCCTCTGGACGGCCGTATCCAGAGCGGTCCGACCGGCAGTCCGGGATGCCGCCCGCCATACCCCGTCCGACGCGGCACACACCTCCCGGGACGCGGTCTCCACTTGAGACAGCGACGTGTCGAAATCCGTCTTGAGATTCTTCAGCCGGTCCAGGTCGCCGGAAAGTTTCTTGAAGTCTTCTTCGAGGGACACACAGTCTTCGCCTTTGCTGATAAAGCCCTGAACCGTAGCTACCGAGGCTTCGGCATCCCTCACCTTCTGCAGGGCCGCCTCCGCCTTTTCGACCGCCGCCTTGAATGCAGCGCACTGGACGCTCACGCTACCCGCGAGACTCTTGATCTGTGTGGCGATGGACTGCGCTTCACTGAACGCGTTCTTGAACTTTTCGTCGAATTCCGCCGATAGTCTGTTGATCTCTTTGCTGAGCTTTTCCAACTCAGTATGAAGTCGATCCGAACGCTGTTGTCCTATTTTCTTGAGTGATCTCGCTACGGCCTCCCTCTCGCGTTTTATTTTCATTTTCGCGTCGTTGATACAATGGGTGATGAACTCTCTCCGGCAGGACTCGAACAACGCCTGCATCTCACCCGGTTTGAAGTCCCAGGTAGCGAATCCGCCCCTAAACTTGGTCGTATAACCGACGTCCGATAGTTCCGCCTGAAAACTCTCCCAGTCGCGGCCCAGTTCGCGATACTTCGTGAATATCTCCTGGAGTTTGGCGTCCTCGGCCGCTGCGGCCCATCTGGGAATCAGTTCCATTTCGGCTCGAACAACATAGAGAAACGCAGCGGCTGGCGTCACCGCCCCCACCGAGCGATTATCGAACACCCAGTTGTACGCGGCCGCGAAGTTGGCCTCCGCCGCGGCAGCGGCATCTTTTTTTGCCTGCTCCCACACCAGCTTTCTGGCACCGTCCCACTTGCCCTGAAACATCGCAATGGCAAGTTGTTTGGCAAGCAGTTTATTTTTCATTACATAACCGTACATTCCCTGAGTCGTCTCAGAGAGACCCGTGCTCGCCACCTGCAGATTGAGCTCATCCTCGAGCGACTTTTTAAGGTGCCCCTCCCCCAGCTCGATCGTGGACCTGATCGCCTGATCGTAATCACCATCGCTGAGCGAGCCGGCAAGCTGCGACCATCCCCTGCCATAGGTCAGCATGTAATCCAGATCGTCTCTTGCGGGACCCGGCGCCAGAATTCCCGACAGCCGGGTTTTTAAATCATCGAGTACCTGCTGCTGTTGTTGCGGACTTAGCTGATCCCACTGCGCGACCACCCCTACCGGTGTCATCATCGCAAACAAGGAAAAGAGTGAGACGACGATCCACCGCAGTGCTAGAGCGACTCTTGTTTCACCGTGAATCATTGCGGCCCCCGAATATTTTGGTCTCTACGCAGAAACCCGCCGCGTTGGGCGGCGTCGGATGTCCCACCTCGTCTGTCTTGAAGTGCAGCTCGGCCTTGTGTGGTCCCTGAATATGCTCGAGGATTCCCGCCTCGTTGTAGCGCAACACGATGCGGTTATTGTTTCTATCGGCGCGCTCGACCAGCCGCCCGTAGGCATCGTAGCGTTCGACCGTGCCGTCGGCACGTGTCAGCGTAGCAGCGCCATTGTCATTGAAATGGAGTTGCTCGCCGCGGTGGTTTAGTAAGACATCATTGCCTTTTGCCGGGGCGAACGTGTCTACACCAAGGGTATCCGTTAACAACGCAAGGCCGCCGATACGCAGCAGATCCTGCTCCCAGTTCAAACGCCAACGCTCACCCAGCAGACCGTATTGGTCGGGTCGCGCCAGCAAGGTGCGTCGTACTTCCAGGCGCATGGGACTCGCCGCCACAACAAGGTCAAGGTCAGCCACATGCAGCCGCCCCGTCTCCGGAATAACCGTGGCAACAGCCCAGACTGTTGTCGGCGTTATGCAGACGGCGAACAGCGCAATCAGTAGCGCGACGATCGCGCCGGTCCGGTGGATCCCGAAGAACCGACTGCAGTTCATAGTCATCCCGCGCCCGCTGCCTCCCCTGAACAGCGGCCCAGTCAACCGCGTATAGGCGCTGAACGAGCAGGCCTGAACAAACAGCAGGATTACTCCGAACTGTGCGGAGATGATGGCTCGATGCTGGCTTTCAGCGGCCTCCACAATGTTGTTCACGGCATCTCTCGACCTTGCGGTTCGTCGTTTTCCGGTTTCTCGATTCAGGTCGCGGGGGTAGTCGACGTGTGTGGAAATCACCGTGTCAGGACGGATATGAGCGGCCTGCATGAGTGTCAGGTGATATGTGTGTGTCTGGATTTGCCACCTTCCAGATATTCAATCCAAGACGCGTAGACGTCCATTTGGGTCGTTCCTTGCTAATTATATAAAGCATAGAATATTTCCAGCCTGTAACCACTGAATGTCCTGTATGGGTAGCGAGTTAAACTGACTAAAACAGTCAGGAATTATTCCCCTGGTACCCTTGGATCATTAAATATTGATCCTGTACACAGAATAAACAGTAACCCGAACCGGCCGCCCACTCGGTAATGAGGCATTAATTGAAGCGTGCACGGCCAGGCCGGAAGGGGAGATCGGACAATAGCTGCAGTTTGATTCAAATTAAGTATATGGCCCTCTGAATTACCAATTCGACAGTCGGGTAGTCTGTCGTGATCCTTTCGGGCCGGTTTATAAATCGTTGAGTGGAATTGGCGCTTATCTCAGGATTAACTCTTTGAATTAATGATAGTCAGCTAAGTCAAGGGTGAATGCCGATTCAGACAGCTTTCACGATCCCGAACGGATTATCACAACGAGTGTGGATTGCTACCCGGAGACGTGTTGACCGTGACCCCCATGCAAACTATATAAATAGTAAGCATGTCATAAATCAGTAAAACAAAAGAATATTTCTTGCCGCGTGCCAGTGTTGCGAGAAGCAATGGTCTATGGCGTGCAAATTCGAATATCGCATGGGAGGGACAGGCCGTGGGTATGTTGAATAAAATCAGTGTCCTGCTGGTGATCACCATCACCTTGCTCAATGCTGACCCGGTTTCCGCCCAGGATTGGGAAGATGACTGGTGGGGGGAGGATTCGGCCAATAGTCGTGATGTCGATGAAACGGATGAAGACACCTCATCAGAGACCGCAGCGCAGATCCAGTATCCCCCCTATCATGGCCCCAAAAAGACTATCGCCGTGCTGGAGTTCGAGAACAAGGCCAAGGGCAGCTGGGGCAGCCAGGAAATCGGCGAAGGGATGGCCGAAATGCTCACCACCGAGCTGTTCAATACCAACCGCTTTATCCTAATCGAACGCAGTGCCCTCAAGGAGATCCTGAAAGAGCAGGAGCTGGGTCAGACCGGGCTGGTCCGGCCCGAATCCGCGGCACGCGTGGGCAGCCTGGCAGGTGCCCAATTACTGATAAAAGGGGTGGTCAGCGAATTCGAGTATAAAAAGGAAGGAAAGGGTTTTGGCTTTGGTCTGGAGCAATTCAATCTGGGCCTGAAATCCTCAGCTGCTCACGTGGGTATCGATGTGCGCGTGATCGATGCAACTACCGGTCAGATCATTGCATCGGAGTATGCGAAGGAAAAGGCAAAATCATCCGGATTTTCGATTGATTATGAGGATGACGATACACCACTACGGGTCGGCACCGGGGCCTTCAACAAGACCCCGCTTGGAAAGGCTACACGTGGGGCGATTCACAAGGCTGTCCACTTCATTATCGGAGAAAGTGAAAATCATGCCTGGTCAGGCCTCGTCATCAAGGCAACGCCAGCAAGCGCCTATATCAATCGCGGCGCCAATTCGAATATACAGGCAGGCAATCGTCTGACCGTCTACAGCAGGGGCGAGGCGCTCATCGATCCGCAGACGGGACTCAATCTTGGCTGCATGGAGGAGCGCGTTGGTGCAATGATCATTACCGATGTCAAGGACAAGTTCTCGATTGGCCGGTTGCAGATGAATAAACCCGGGTCCTTGGTAAAGCGGGGCGATATTGTTCGCCTCGAGTAGCCTGCATGGTACGAAATCGACCAGAGGGCCACCTGAATGACAGCGTGCAGCATCAAAACGTGGATTGATTCAGTAGCGGGTGTATTTGTATCTCTGATTGTCATTCTCAGTCTCGCCCTCATGGTTCCCGCGGTCGCCGATGCCAGGATGCGCGTGGCGGTCACGGAGTTTGAGAACAAGGTCGAGGGTGTATTCGGCAACTGGCAGCTTGGCGAGGGTATGGCCGAGATGCTTACCACTGAACTTTTCAAGAGCGGTCAATTTGTCGTGCTGGAACGTACGGCCATGGACGATATCCTGAGGGAACAGGAACTCGGCCAATCAGGTCTGGTCAGGTCCGAAACTGCTGCACAGACAGGTCAGATGCTGGGCGCGCAGGTCATTGTCCGTGGCGCAGTGACGGAGTTCTCCGATGCCGCCTCAGGTTACGGCGGGGACTTTAAGTACGACCACTTGGGTCTCGGCGGCAAGGTCAAGAAGGCCCATGTCGGCATCGACCTGCGCCTCATCGATGCCAGCACGGGGCAGGTGATCGCCTCCCACCACATCGCCCGGGAGGCCCAATCAGCAGGCGGAAAAATCAACTACAACAATCGTGATTTGCAGATCGGTGCTGCCGGCTTCAGCAAGACGCCGCTGGGCAAAGCAACCCGTGCCGCCATTGCCGATGCCGTGGCGTTTGTCAGCCGTACAGTACGCACAGGATCTTCCAGTGCAACATCGGCGGGGGCGCTGAAGATCATCAAGTTCGATGGCAGGAAGATCTATATCAACGGCGGTTTGAATCGTGGCATCGCCGTGGGTGATCGCTACACGGTGTACTCCGAGGGCGAGGCCCTCATCGATCCCGATACCGGCATACAGCTCGGCAGCACCGACGAGATGATCGGCGCCATCGAGATTGCCGAGGTAAAAGAGAAATTCTCCATCGCCTATCCGGTGAGCGGGAGCGGGTTCAAGCGAGGAGACAACCTGTCGCCCCGATAGACTGTGGCAATGGTGTTTTGCGCGCAGTGGCAAGGGTCCGAAGTGGCATCGTGATAACAGATATCGACAAGAAGAGGGGTAGAGACAGGGCTGATGAGAAGTTATTCGATTACATGAGCGTGTACATTGTTTTTACCTGTGAACTTCCGGTTATGAATACTGGCGAGACAAGGATGCCGTATTTTCGATATGCGTATTAATAATATGTAATCGCGATGAAAGACTTACTATTCATAATTAGCTTCGTTATCTCCGGATTGGGTTTGACGAGCCAAACCCTGGCAGCAACTGCCGATGATCTTGTTGATCAAATGCTCAGGGAGCAGGTGCTGAACAGAAGCTTTGATGCAAACAAAGCGAATCAGCTCTGCGGCCAATGGAGTGATGCCAAGAAGATTCTGATCGAGTTTGCCAAGAGCGGAAACCAGGAAAAGATCGATCTGGCACATGATATTGTCAGTCATCGGTATTCTGCATGGGAAACGAACTGGACATCGACTGTCAGGGAGATGGCGGAGGAGGGAATTACCAGACCCATCGAGGGTATGGCGCCGACCGGTAGCTGGAAGCAACCGCTAGCCTATCAGCATTCACAAGATCTTCCTGACCAGATCAAGTTTATTATTGATGGTGCTAATGCCGATATCGATGCCACTTTCTTCGGTAACAATCCCAATGTGGCGGAAGAATTTGTTGAACGCGCCTCCATCAATTGGGCCAGGACAACGGGGGGCCTGCCGGATGGACCTGTCGATTTTAACAAGGTCAATGAGGTACTCAAGAACAGCGAGATCACTCCATTTCCACGACACCCTGATGGAAAAATGAGTGCTGCGTTCAAGAAAAAATTTCCCGAGATTGTGCGTGAAAGCTATCCAGGCCCGCAAGGACAGCGTGCACTGGAACAGAATTACCTGATTAAAAGCAATGAAGCCTCTATCGTGAAATATAACAAGGCGGGGCAACTTGTGACTGATGGCGATCATGCACAAATCATCCAGAATCAACCTGCAGCCAATCTTATTGAAGATGTCAACAAAGCCAAATTCACGCGCATCGAGCAAATGCGACAGCTTAGTGCGGAATACACAGAAAAGTTTGCTAAAAAGTTCACCACCGATACGTTAGAGAACCAAAAAATTACGGCCAAGACGTTGCAACGCATGATCAAGGCTGAATCCCGCTTACAGGGAGTAAAAGCAAGCCATCACCCGCTCTATAACAAGGCCGTAGGCATAAAAGAGGCCCTTCGGGAGGGAAACGATGCCCTTGTGAAAGTGCTTTTGGAAGGTCAAAGCCTGGATGATTTTATGAAACAGGCCAAGACAGAAATGAGTCGCATCAACACGAATAATCAGGCCCGACTCACCCAGGCGGCTGATGACGCGGCTGCGGCAGCGGGTCTGTCACCGGCTATGCGCGGCCTGATGCTGCTGGGCTATGGGGCTGCGGGCGCTGATGCATTTTTGAAAGCCAAGACCGGTGAAGGTATGAAAGAGATCACCAAGGCTGTGACGGCGTCCCTGGTGGCGGACCTTACTGCTTCCGCCATCGGACCGGCGCTGGGTGGAGCCGCTACCAGGGCGTTTGGTGGAGCAGCCGGCACAGCGGTAGGAGTTGGAACGGGTTTTGGTGCTGCGATTGCTGCCTACATGGCGACACACGCTGCGCTTGAATGGACCGAGGATGGCATTAACAACATGCTGGGTGGTTATAAGGTGGATGCCAGCATGAAGAGTATTTTCCTCAATAAGAACACGATAGAAAAATTCCTGACCATGACACCCGAGGAGATCAAGAAAATTGTCGATCGCGAATGGGATCAGCAGGACCAGTGGGGTGGTGCATACCTGGGTAAGAGTGGAGATCCGGCCGAGCAACTTAAACGCAAAGAAGAAATCATCTTAAAGGCGATGGAAGCACAAAACAGGATCAATCAAAGCCGCTTACGTGAAAAGATTGTTTCCGAGATCGTGCAAGATGAGCTTGCCAGGCTAGTGGATCGAGTTGCAAGGGGAGAGCTCAGCGCGGAGGAACTGGCTGAGGCCAGGGAGAGGTTCAAGGGCAACGAACAAGGGTTATGGGAGTGGGCGTTCGGATCACCACTGGATAAATTACTCGAGGAAAGACTCAAGAGTGGAGCTAAATATGAACAATACAGGATTCTGCTTGAGCGTCTGGGCGAGTCACCAGCAGGAAAACCCGGTCTGTGGGAGCGACTGTTTGGTGAAGATCGTCAAAAGGCCAGGGAAAGGGCGGATGCCATTTATATAGATCTGATCCGGGATCAGAAAGCACTGGAAGATTTACTGGCCAGCTTTGATAGCCAAATGCAAATATTCAAGGAGAACCTGAATGACGGTAAAGGCATAACGGAGCCATATGATTTGCTCGCGGGTTATGTCCCGGATATGGAGTCGCGCCTTAAACTTCTGGGCAGTCTGGTTGCAGAATATCTTAAAGAAGACAATCTTGGTTATGGTGGACTGGATGATCTGACTAAGTTTTATGCTCGCAGGAGCGAAGTTACGGCGATGCTTTTGCGACTCAGAAAGGAGGTGGAGGACAGAAAGCGTCAATTCGAAAAGATCAGACTAATGGGTGACCGTTTAGTAGGGCTTCAAAGGTTGAAAAAGCTCGAGCAGGATATCCAGGCACTGGAAACCCAGTGCAGGGCCGAGGAAGGTGCACGCAAAAGCGCAGAGGAGGCATGGCGACTCAGTCAGACCATAGAGGCATCTGTCTCACAAGTCCTGACTGAATACAGAACAGTTCTGGATAATGCCGGCGCTGCCTGTGCCGATATCCAGGAACTCAGCAGAGGTATTATTGAATCTGCCAATAATGCCACCCGCTGGGCCGTGAGTGCCAGGCTGGCAAATGAGGTGGCTGTCGAATTATTGCAGACATGCCCCGTGGATTATCCTATCGATGTAAATAATGTCAGTAGTGCAATCAAGGGTGCAATGCTCGTAGCAAAAAATGCAGCCGAGGAATTTACCCTGGCCAATGAAGGAAGCGATGTATTCCGTGCCATGCAGGCAGGCGCTCGTGATGGCATAGCCCGGCTGGGAACTACTCGGGACAAATTGTCAAAGCTTGAGATTGATGCCAAGGCGGTGGACAATTATCTCGATTCCGCCAACAATGTGCTCGAAAAAATGAAAGATCCGGGCAAAGTATGTGTCGAAAACAACAAGAGCGCACTGCGATTAGAAATTATAGCCCTGGCTAGAGAGCATCCATGGATCGAAAATGCTGTTCTTGACGCTCTGATATCCAGGCTAGACAAGCTGGCACCCAGAGCGCTCTCTAAAACCATTGCCCAGGATATCGAAAAGGCCCGGAAGACTATCGATTTGACCAAGAGTATTTCTGAATCGGGAAAAATTGAAGAGCTAGTGGGTAATCTTACGAAGTGCGATCAGGCTGAACCGCCAATCGATAAACTGCTTTTTGCAATGGAGGCGATGTCGAAGATCGAAGGTTCCTATAATTGGCTTAACAACATTGCGGCGGCAAAGGCCAATTGCCTGGTCAAGCTGGAGCAGCACGGCAAGGTAGCCAAAGGTATTGATACGGAGCGGTTCGTAAAGCAACTCCAAATCACAGGTGCTGATCCATGCATTATCAAAGAAGTGGGGCAAGCCTGTGGTCCATTCAATCTTGAAATCTGGTATAGCGACGGCACCAAGGCAGACCACCCACTTGAAAGCATCATACCAAAACTGAACCAGGCCACAGGAATGGTTGAAGCAACGGAAGAGGGTGTGACCGATGAATTCCATTTTAATATTGAATGGCAGCTTGATAAGCAAGGCCAGGTAGCTAAAGGGAAAGAGCCGAAACGGACCGTAGATTACCTCGAAATTAAAGGCCCGGATCCATGCGTTGTTATTACAGATAAGGCGCAAGACTGCGGTCCGTTTGTTCTCCATATATGGTATAGCGACGGACATGAGGCAGAGCGTACACTCAAGAATGTGAAGCCAAAGCCGAAGCAAGCCGTGGGGTCAGTTGTGGCAAGCGAAGGCACCAAGACCGCGAAAAAAAGTTTTAAGATTCTATGGGTTGAAGAGCCGTCTTCCATGGTGGATCCTATGGTGTCTGGATATATTGATGTTCCCAGGCCCAGTAAGAGTGCCAGGCCTGGTGAATGTATCGAATTTGATCTAACCAATCCTGCCTGCTTCCCCGGAGGAGGGGTTACGAAAACCGGCCCCACTCCAGCGCAGATCGCCAGGGCACTACAACTGGGGGAACAAAGAGAAACCCAACCCGGTACGGAACCTGAACAACCAGGGGGCGCTGTCTCCGGACAGCCAGGTCAGTTGATTCCTCCGGGATACGCAGGTAGAGGTGAACAAACAGAGAAAGCGGAAGAAACTACGGCCCAGCTCTGGCCGCCGGGAAGGCCCCGGAGAGGCGGTGTGGAAGAGTTCGTCGAAGGCCCGCTGATCCCGGGCAGGGAACCTGCTGCCAAACCGCCAGCGAAATCACAGGTTGCAGCTGCGCAACCGGCCGAGACCGTGAAACCGTCCACACCCGCACAGCAACCCGTGCCTGCGCAACAGCCCACACCTGAACAGAAACCGGCACCGGGTAGGATTCAGACTGAGAAGTGGACTCTCGTGCAGACCCTTACAATACCCTGGCATAAGGATGTCTACACCCAAACTCTTAAAGAGCATACGAACTATCGCTTCGTATTCAGTGGTGTTATGAGTCCCTGGCCGGAGCAGAAGGACGGCATGGATGCGGCCTACTGTTACCGCAAGGATACCCGTCAACGCGGATGTCAGCGGGTAGACACACATCAATATCTGAAACTCGATACTGGCATGTATTATGGTACCTCGCCTTTCACCGCGAATCGGACCATACAGTACAACCCGAAACATGTTTACGAGGGAGTGTACAGCGGTCACGGGAAACCGGCCAAGGTGAAATTCTGCTGTTTCTCTGATCCACTCTTCAGTCATTGGGCCGAAAAAACAGGTTCATTGGCCCTGAAGATCTACGAACAACGTTTTCAATGAAATGATCCGGAACCGCCGGTCCAGGGTGTGCCTGATAGCAAGTGAGTCTTTCACACGGGCGGCCAGGACATGGCCGGTGCCCGTGCTCTGGCCAGCCGTCGATGGTTTCGCTACCCAATGATCGCAGGTAAACCTGGCCTAAAAACCCGGTGCAATAATTAAGTTCGGGCCTTGGATGAATCGGGATGCGCACCCGGGCTTCAGCGTCCGGCCTGAGCGCTATCTCGACAGAACCGCTCGCAAATCCAGGCGGTTCGGGGTGACGTGCGTGGGTTCCAGCCGAAAGCCCTTGAAACGCTGGTTGGCCAGCGTGCGTGATAATTCAGCCGCCTTTCCGGCGTAGGAAACCCCCAGTTCGGCTATGCCAGACGTATAACTATGTAACGACACGCTGCTGACGCCAGGTACCTCTTTTTCCAGGAAACCCATGACGTAGTCCAGATGCCGGTAGGAGACCAGGCCACTGATATTCATGGTGAGTTCTTGAGCTGCTGAAGAGCCGGTGCCCACGCCTGCAGCCAGTATCTGCCCGCTTAACTGCTGTGCCAGGTCCTGCGCCGCCTTGTCGATCGCCATGGCGCCACCCCGGACCTCGTCGATGTGTGCCTGGGCCGCTGATGCCGAGGCCGTTGCTATCACGCGTGCATCGTCGTTGCGCACCACGCGCGCTGTCAGGGTCGCATGAATCGATTGCAGCTGCGTTTCGTAAAGCTTGCCACCCCCCGGCTTGCTGATGGAAGTGCCGATAATCGAGTACTGCGCGCCGTGCTGAAGCCCAACGGCGGCGGCCGCTATATCATCACCTTCCAGCAGGCGAAGCCCTTTGGACTGGGTGATGTTGCGTTTAACCGTCTTCGGGTCCACCACATTGAAGCCCAGTTCCCTGAAATGCTGCATGAGGCGGATCTCGGCCTGAGTAGGCACCTCAAAACTCGTGGTGCCAAGAACACCCATGACCTTTTCATCCATGATGACCATCAGCGTTGGCTTCGATGCTGCAAATACCGGTTTTCCGGATGCGGCCAGCAGCAAGAATAGCAAGACCAGCAGGGTGGCCGGGTATTTCAGTTTGGCGTTTTTCATGGTTTTGTCCTGCATATTGTTTTCTATTCGGGTTTCCTGATCCTTGCCGACCTGTCAGGGGCCCGTCATCAATGGTGGTCATCCCTGTGGTGTTTGTCTTTGTCACGATCATGATGCCGGTGATCATCGTGTCGTTTCCAGATGTGCGGTCGAAAATAATCCGGTTGGCGATATCTGTAGGAGTAAGGGCGGCATTGATAGGCCCAGGGATACTGGCGGCAATAGTCGTAATAGGGATTGTAATACCATGCTGCACGCGGCGTGGTCCGTGACGGTGCCGTGTAGGCAGGCGGAATAATTGTCCGCGTCATGGTCTGCGTCCCCTGTGAAGAGGGCGATTGTTCCTGAAATTGATCCCCCCAACGCAAGGCCTGATCGATTTGATCCCTCGAGGGGACTGGTACAGTCCGTTGCCAAACTTCTGCATTCGCAGCCTCCGCGAACAGCAGGAGCACAGCCATCCACAACAAGACCTGTATTTTCTGTCCCTTCATCGGAATCCCCTTGGTTACTGAATCATTCCGCTTGGCCGCAACCAGATCTTGTATAAAGCATAGATAGCCAGGCACAGTGTGTCCATGATCGATATCAGGAGTCTTCGAGGTTGGCGACTTGCAGTATCTGTCGACGCAGGATTTGCGCCGGGACAAGTGGCGTAAGAGCGCATTATTAATATACTTTTAGAAGTAAATCACTGCTGTCCCACATAATTCCTTCTCCCCCTACAAGGGGAGAAGGTTACGACTGCATGGATGCAGGGGGTAGAGTACCAACAGTAGGCGCTCTAGGCGACGCAGGGAACAGTTACCGAGGATGAGGGGTGAGAAACGAAGTTTCTTAACGGCATGATTTATCAACCCTCTCCCTGGCCCTTTTATGCCCTTTAGGGTGCTCCACTCATGGGAGAGGGGATTCTTTCTTGAATGGCATAGACAAGTTTCGTGTCTTTGATCCATATATTCTCACTTCATCTTGGTTTGATCAGCCAGTTGCGCTGGATTCAAACGAAATATATGGGACAGCAGTGGAAGTAAATATTTCATGACACCACTTTCATCAATGGTGCATCAGGTCGAGGAGGGGTGGGTTTCATCCCACGTGCCGCTGTCGAACTCGGTCATTTCCCAGGCATCGGTATCCTGGTTATAACGCAGGAAGTAGCTGCCGCCGTCGTCGCCACGCACCTTGAAGTATCTGTGGTTAGGACCCAGCCAGCGGTCGATGATCTCGATCACCTCGATTGCACGCTTGTCGATGAAAAAACGGCGGGGTGATTCTTCTGCGCGGTGTCCGGCATAGCATTCGACCCTGAGTGTAACCTTTTCTTCTTTATGACCGGATTGGGTGGTCTTTTCCCGGTTGTTGCTCATCTTCTTTCCTCGATGCGGATCACGGGTTCGCTGATCCGGGTGCCCTTGCATGTCGGGCACTTGCCGGGTTTGTGCAGCTTGTCCTTGTGGAAGACGAATCCGCACTTCCTGCAGGTGGCGGGTGTGATCATGGCCTGGTAGGGCATGTTGCGCAGTGACTTGATCAGGTGACGCAGATCATCCTCCACGTCCTTCGGATGCACCCCCAGCAGCCGGGCCAGTTCCTGGAGTGATGCCGGATGGTCCTGCAGCAGCTCCATTAGGCCTCTTCTATACATTACAGCTCACCCGGACGCCGCCATCAAAGGGCTAGCCGCCGGCGTCCCTGCTCCGAGTCGAGACGCTGCAGGCCGTACCTTGCGGCCAGTGCCAGGGCTGTTTCGAACTCCTCCGCCTGGAGCGGTCGGTCCAAGGGCGGGTGTTCCCGTGCCCGGTAGCAGGGGTGGTACTGGTCCATCAGGTTGAGGTAGGTGTCTGGCGAGATCTCACGGGCGAGGAAGTCGAGTACCTGTTCGGTGCCCGCGAGGTTTTCCGGCAACACCAGGTGGCGGACCAGCAGGCCGCGTTGCGCGATGCCCTGTTCATCCAGCACCAGGTCGCCGACCTGGCGGTGCATTTCCCTGACTGCCGCGCGGTTGAACTTGACGTAGTCGCGCACCCTTGAATAGCGCCGGGCGATGTCCGAATCCCCGTATTTCATGTCCGGCATGTAGATGTCGATGATGCCGTCCAGCAGGGCCAGTGACTCGGGGCTGTCGTAACCGCCCGTGTTGTAGACCAGGGGCAGGCGCAGGCCGCGCCGGGCGGCGATCTCGACCGCACTGATGATCTGTGCGGTGACGTGGCTCGGTGAGACCAGGTTGATGTTGTGGCAGCCCTGCGCCTGCAGTGCCAGCATCATACCGGCGATTTCATCCGGCTCGACTTCATGTCCCATACCCTTGTGGCTGATTTCCCAGTTCTGGCAGAAGACACAGCGCAGGTTGCACCAGCTGAAGAAGAGGGTGCCCGAACCGCGCGTGCCGCGCAGCGGGTCCTCCTCCCCGTGGTGCGCGCCAAAGCTGTACACCATGGCACGCTCGCCGGTACGGCAGACAGCACCCTTGGTGGTCTTCAGGCGGTTGATGTGGCAGTAGCGGGCACACAGGTCGCAGTCTTGCATGTGGTGCCAGGCAACCGCGACACGCTCGCTCAACTCGCCGCGCTCGAGCAGCGATATGTAGGCGGGTGTGAATGTCTGTCGAGCGGTGCTTTCCTGCATGGTTCTGTGCTGTGCGGCTGGGTTGTGTCGCCTCTACCCCAAGGTTAGCAGACCGATAACCCGAAATGGCACTAAAACCCGGGCAAGATCCCAGTTTTTTCTCTGTCAAATCAGTCCAATGACATTTGTCGACCTGTCAGCGGCACAAATTAAGACTGTGAGTCTGGACAGCCTTGACGAGCAGGTGTTCGCACGCATGAGCGGCGGGCGCGGGAGGTTGGCCACGGTGCTGTCAGTAACCGGCTGCTCGACCTACACGGGCCCGCAGGAACAGACCGGTATGGTCATCGGCGGCATCCTGGGTGGTGTGCTGGGTGACCAGGTGGGTGCTGGCCACGGCCGCACCGCCGCCATCATTGCCGGTACGCTGGCGGGTGCGGCAATCGGTGGCGCGATCGGCCATAATATGGATGAGACCGACCGCATGCGTGCTGCCCAGACGTTGGAGACGGTGCGCACGGGGGTCCCTTCACGCTGGCACAACCCGGATACGGGCAGCGACTACACCATGGTCCCCACCCGCACCTACGAGACAAACGCGGGACCGTGCCGGGAGTACACCATAGATACCATGATCGGTGGCAGGAAGGAAAAGGTCTATGGCACCGCCTGCCGGCAGGCGGATGGCAGCTGGCGCGTGCAGAGCTAGCGCAGACAAGTTAGGACGGCGGGGTGCCACGCTACCACGCCGTCCCTTGTCATGAAAAACCCGGGTCAGATCGGGATAGCTAACTGTTGCGAACCGGCCGGTTCCTGACCGGTGCGAGACTTCTCCAGCTGGTCTTGGAATCCTTCAGGAAGGACAGCGCAAGGCCGGGAACTCGATCCCTGGGCCTTGTGAAGGTCCGACTGTCGCAGGGTACGCAGAGCTTTACCAGTGTGCATCGATTGTTCGTATGGCCACTTACTCGGGCTTGTGTGTACGTGCGACTTTTTCACCGGCGAGTACATGTCCCTGACCGGCCGGCTTCTCGGGAAGACCACCATCTGTGGTATCAGGCATCTGGCCGATTGCCGGGTATTGGCGCGCCCTGATACCGTAGCCCAGCAGGGCCCCGCCGGTAGCCGATACGGCCAGAAGCCCGAGTGTCATGAACTGGGTAAATAGCAGCAAAACACCCAAGCCGGCAATTCCGGCCATCGCCGCCCCCAGTTTCAGCGTCGAGCGGTTCTGCAGCCGCTTGGTTTCACGCAGGATCTGCAGGTGGCTGTCCCTGATCTCTCTGGTTTTCTCCTTTTCGGCCTGCCGGCGTATACGATCACGCTGCCGGTTGAATTTCTCACTGGCCCGGGCAAAGGAATGCTGGCTTGCGTGGCTGGCAATCGTGGAAAACCACAGCGTGGCAATCACGCCTATCAGTATGCCGAGTGAGCCGATCAGCCACCCGTTCTTGTGAAGATCGGCATCCTGTGCGGTTATCAGCAATAATGCCGTTGCACCCTGCAGCAGAAATACCCCGACCAGATACTTGATAAACGCGGGGAGACTTAATCGAACCATCGTCATGTCCTTGAGAGTGTCACTGTGGATATTGTGCCACAGAGACAGTGGTAGCAGGAGCGGATCGCTTGTGTCCGGCGATTAATCGGATACATCTGCGTTTCGGTGGTTGGTCTGTTCGCGCTTGTAAAGCGCTCCTGCGCAATACCACGCGGCCGAACTCATGTATATTAAGGCCCTGACAACACGAATTCCCGCATACCATGCCCCGTAGCACAACCTTCAGACTGTTCCTCGCTGCCGCCGTCTTTGTCGGGATGATCGTACTGCTGGCCATCATGCTGAGTGCAGCACAGTTTGGACTGTCACTGTGGCAGCAATTACAAGCCGCCCCGGCCTGGGTCATGGTACTGATCGGCACCCTTGCCAGCCTGATACTGGGATTCGGTATCTGGCTCAGCTGGCGGATTGTACGTCCGGCCCGAGCCAGGACCGGTAAAGCTGCTGCACCCTTGACAGAAGCTGAACTGCAGGCACATCTGGAGGCCGCCACAGCCGCAGGCGTTGATGTCGAGTCAGCCAGGCGTGAGCTGGAGGAACTGGCACGGCGACGCGAGCTGGAAATCATCCACCTGGCGCTGTTCGGCGAGATCAGCAGCGGCAAGAGTTCACTGATCAACGCCCTGCTACCCGGTGCCAGCGTAGAGACAGACGTGATTGGCGGGACCACGACAACCATCCAGCACTACCACTGGCAGCGTGAATCCGGCGATGAAGTGGTGCTCGTCGATGTGCCGGGACTGAGTCAGATTGAACGCGAGTATGACCAGGTAGTCATGGACGAGGCACAGCGGGCGCACGCGGTGATCTTCGTCTGTGACGGCGACCTGACACGCGACGAGTATCTGGCCCTGCAGCCGCTACTGGAACTGAAAAAACCGCTGATCGTGGCATTCAACAAGCTGGATCGCTATTCAGAGGACGACCGGCAACTGATTCGCCGGCAGCTGGCGAACAGGTTTTCATCCGAGTCGCAGGTGACCATTGCCGGTATTGCCACCCGGCCAATGTGCAAGGTCACCAGGGTTGGTCCGGACGGGACCGAGCACGAAGAAGAACAACTGCTGCCACCGCAGATCGATGAACTGCGTGCGGCTGTGCAGTCCGCACTGGACAGCAACATGGCACTGCTGGAGCACTTGCGTGATACTGCTGTGTTCGAACTGACGGTGCGCAAGCTGGATCAAGCAAAGGCGGACTACCGGGTAAAGGCATCTGCGGACCTGGTGAAGACCTATACCCGGCGTGCCGTTGCCGGCGGACTGGCGGCGATAAGCCCGGGCACCGATATCCTGATCCAGGGATATCTTGGCACGCGCATGATTAAATCACTGTGTGAGCTTTACGAAGTACCGGTAGGCGAGATTGAGCTGCAAAAGCTGTTGACCCTGTCGCAGAAGCAGTTACGCACGGCATTACCACTGCTGCTGGCTGTGACGGGTAATGCCGCCAAGGCGTTCCCGGGTGTTGGTACGCTGGCAGGCGGCCTGATGCATGCCGTCGCCTATGGGCTGATCTTCGATGCACTTGGCCATGCCGTGACGCGGACACTGGAGACCCGTGGTGAACTGCGGCCCGCCCCGACAAGCCTGACATTCAGGGACAATCTGGTCACCGATGTGGAATCACGGGCCCGCAAGCTGTTACGGCTCGCGCTCGATATACGCAACGAGCAGCGCCCTGATGATTAAGGCTACGGTTGTGGCATGGCGGCAGCGCAGCGGTTTCCACGAAACCTGTAATACTAGCCACCTGCAGGTTTGGCCCACAGTCCGTGATGGTATCGATCGCCAATCGCGCCGTGGACGGCGCTCCCACAGGTGACTGCTACGTATCCATGAGGACACCATGAGCACTGACGGCCATCTCGATCAGGCCCGCGACAGCCTGGAATTGCTGTTGCAGGACAAGCGGCTGCCACCCGAGGCACGCGCGGAGCTTGCTGATGATTTCCGCCAGGTGCGGGCAATGCTGGACAAGCTGGAACATGGCCACATCCATATTGCCGTACTGGGTCGTGTCAGCGTCGGCAAGTCTTCGGTACTCAATGCCCTGATCGGTGAACGGCGTTTTTCCACCAGTGCCCTGCACGGCGAGACCAGGCATCACGAAATGGCTCTCTGGGATGAACAGGGAAGCGGCTCACTGTTCCTGATCGACACGCCGGGCATCAATGAAATCGATGGCGATGCACGTGAGCGTATGGCCCGCGAGGTGTCTCAGCGGTCAGACCTGGTGCTGTTTGTTATCGATGGGGACATGACTGACAGTGAGTACAGCGCATTACAGGGTCTGGCGCGCGAGCACCGACCGCTGCTGCTGGTGCTGAACAAATGCGACCGCTATACGGCCGCGCAACGTAATGAACTGCGCACCAGCCTGCTGGCGCGTCTCGAACCGGTCATCCTCCCCGAGAACCTGGTCGAAGTATCTGCCGACCCGGCGCCGCGTGTCTACATCGAGGTGGATGCCGATGGTCGGGAAACCGAGAGCGAGCGACTCGCACCTCCCGATGTTACGGCACTCAAAGACCGCATCTGGGAAATTCTCGAGGCGGAGGGCAAGACCCTTGCCGCACTGAACGCCAGTCTGTTCGCCGGTGACCTGAGTGACAAGGTTGGAGCGCGTGTGCTTGCCGCCCGCAGGCAGCTTGGAGAAAAGGTTATACGCAGCTACAGCCTGGTCAAGGGAGTCGCGGTGGCCATCAACCCGGTACCGATAGCGGACCTCGCAGCAGCGGTGGCTGTGGATATTTCAATGGTGGTACACCTTTCCAATGTTTACGGCCTGCCCATGACGCGCAGCCAGTCCGGCACACTGATCAAGACAATCAGCGGACAATTGTTGCTGTTGATGGGCGCCACCTGGTTAGTGCACCTGGTGTCGTCACTATTGAAGGCGGGCAGTGCCGGCCTGTCGACCGTATTGACCGCTGGCGCGCAGGGTGCCGTTGCGTACTACTCGACCTACGTTGTCGGGCGTGCGGCAGAACAATACCTGGCGGCGGGCTGTTCCTGGGGCGAGGGCGGTCCCAAGTGGGTGATTCGAAATATTCTCGACAGCATCGACCGCGATTCGATGCTGGTGCAGGCCCGCCAGGACATCCTCACGCGCATTGGCCGCTAAAAACCGGGGTCAGATCCCAGTTTTTGCTAATATACCCCGGTGTTGTCCGGGCTGTGCCCGAGTCCGGACTCATTGACAACCCCTGTTCACAAGGAGGTGAACCATGCCACGAAAAACCCGGTTTCAATTGCCCGGTATCCCCCAGCACATTATCCAGCGCGGCAATAACCGCGAGCCGTGTTTCTATACACAGGCGGACTATCATCGTTATCTGGATAACCTCATGCAGGCGCTTCAGGCCAATCAATGCGACTTGCATGCCTATGTGTTGATGACCAACCATGTGCACTTGCTCATCACGCCACAAGCGGAGCACGGTATCGCCCATACGATGCAAGATACCGGGCGCAAGTTTGTCCAATACATGAACCGTACCTATCGGCGCTCGGGCACCCTCTGGGAGGGGCGCTACAAGGCGAGCCTGGTGGATAGCGAGGCTTATCTGCTCATGTGTATGCGTTACATCGAGATGAATCCTGTCAGAGCCGGCATGGTGGAGCGCCCGGGGGAATACCACTGGTCGAGCTATGCGGCCAATGCTCACGGGAAAGCCAATCCGATTGTTTGTCCACATCCACAGTATGTTCAACTGGGCAGGGAGGCATGCGAACGGCAATTTGCCTACCGGGGACTGTTTCACCATTCGCTGGATACGACACAATTACGCCAACTCAGAGAGGCACTGAATCAGGAATTGGTTTTAGGGCGAGACGATTTCAAAGACAATATAGAACGAATTTCCCAGAGGCAGGTTTGGCGGGGTAAAGATGGGCGGCCCAGGGTGGAGGACATCATGGGTGAGTACGATGTGGTAGGATTCGCTATATTAGAGAAAACTGGGATCTGACCCCGGTTTATTGTCCTTTATGTCCGAACGCATCCGCGAAATCCCCTATAACTACACCTCTTTTTCCGACCGGGAAATCGTTATCCGTTACCTCGGCGAGGAGATGTGGGTGCTGCTCGACAGGCTGCGCGCCTCGCGGGTGACCGGTCGTTCGGCGCGCATGTTGTACGAGGTGCTGGGTGACCTGTGGGTGGTGGACCGCAATCCGTACAACCAGGACGACCTGCTGACCCGCCAGAAACGCCTGGATGCGCTGATCGAGGCCATGCATCACCGCCTTGACCAGGTCGTGTCCCGTGCCGAGGGCAATACCGATGCACTGCGACTGGCACAGGCGACCCGCGAGGCTGTCGGGAAATTCTCTGCCTGGTTTCCGCAGACACGGGCGCTGCGCAAGCGCATCCGCCAGCGGCTGGGACGTATTACCCGCCGTGACAACATCGACTTCAGCGGCCTGGCGCGGGTCTCTCATGCCACCGATGCAACGGACTGGCGCGTGGAGATGCCCTGCGTGGTGATCAGCCCGGACACGGAACAGGAGACCCGGGGCGTGGTGCTGGCCTGTATCGAACTCGGCCTGGCGATCATCCCGCGCGGTGGCGGGACCGGCTACAACGGCGGTGCCGTACCGCTATACGGCGATACCGCCGTCATCAATACGGAAAAGCTCGAGTCCCTGGACGAGATCAGGCTGAAGCAGCTGCCGGGGGTTGCAGAGCCGGTGCCGACAATCCGTGCGGGGGCCGGCGTGGTGACCCGCCGGGTCGGCGAACTCGCCGAGCAGGGCGGGTATGTATTCGCCGTGGACCCGACCTCCCAGGATGCCTCGACCATCGGCGGCAACGTGGCCATGAATGCCGGTGGCAAGAAGGCGGTCCTATGGGGTACCACCCTCGACAACCTGGCGTCCTGGCGCATGCTGTCACCCGACGGCAGTTGGCTGGAGGTGGAACGTTTCAACCACAATCTGGGCAAGGTCCATGAACAGGCACAGGTCGAATTCCGGGTGAGCCGTTTTGCAAGCCTGGACCAGCGTCATGACCCGGAGCCGCAGACCATTCTGGTGCCGGGGAGTTCACTGCGCAAGGCAGGCCTGGGCAAGGACGTGACGGACAAGTTTCTTGCCGGGCTCCCGGGTATACAGAAGGAGGGCTGTGACGGGTTGATCACTTCGGCGGAATTCATCCTGCACCGGATGCCCGCGTTTACGCGCACTATCTGTCTAGAGTTTTTCGGCGCTGATCTGCACCTTGCGGTACCTGCTATTGTTGAAACCAAGGACTACCTGGACGCCCGCCCCGATGTCCTTCTGGCCGGCATGGAACACCTTGACGAACGCTATGTACGTGCAGTCGATTACAGTACCAAGGCGGCACGGCGTGACCTGCCCAAGATGGTGCTGCTGGTTGACGTGGCCGGTGATGATGAAGCGGCCGTTGCGGATGCCGCCTCGAACGTGGTGCGGATGGCCAACCGGCGCGGCGCCGAGGGGTTTGTGGCCGTCAGTCCGGAAGCGCGCCGGCAGTTCTGGGCCGACCGGGCGCGTACTGCGGCAATTGCCGCACACACCAATGCCTTCAAGGTCAACGAAGACGTGGTGATCCCGTTGGACCGTCTGGGTGAATACAGCACCGGCATCGAGCGCATCAACATCGAATACTCGACGCGCAACAAGCTGGCCATTGTCGAGTCGGTACTGGAATTCATTTCCGGCGACCTTACGGAACTGCACCAGGACGGAGATTTCGCCGGCAGCGAGGAAAACCGGGCCATCGTAGAGGCCAAGCAGGCTACCGCCCGTGAATTACTGCAGGCACGGCACGAGTTCTGGTCCGGTCTGCTTGAACGCCTGGATGCCCCGGCGGACAATTACCGGGACTGGCTGGATGCGGAGGTGCAGGGCCACATACAGGCGGGTGACCGGATCCTCGATTTGCTGTTACGACGCGATCTGCGCATTTCCTGGCACAAGGAAGTGGAGCGCCCGCTTAAGGAGATATTCAGCGGTCATGAATGGGCCCGCCTGCTGGAAAAGCTCGATGCCCTGCATGCCGAAAAGCGCACCAGCCGCCTGTTCGCGGCCACCCATATGCATGCCGGTGACGGCAACGTGCATACCAACATCCCGGTCAATTCCTCTGACTACCAGATGCTGCACGAGGCGGACCAGATCGTTGACCGGGTGATGCAACTCGCCACTTCCCTGGGCGGCGTGATCTCCGGTGAACACGGTATCGGCCTGACCAAGTTCCGGTATCTCGAGTCCGAGACCGTTGCCGCCTTCGAGAGCTACAAGCGGGAGGTAGACCCGGATGATCATTTCAACCGCGGCAAGCTGCAAACCGGGGCCGGCCTCGGTAACGCCTACACACCTTCCCTGCGCCTGGTCCAGCAGGAGGCCCTGCTGCTGGAGGCCAGTGAACTGGGTGCGCTGAATGACGACATCCGCAACTGCCTGCGCTGCGGCAAGTGCAAGCCGGTATGCAATACCCATATCCCGCGTGCCAACCTGCTGTATTCCCCGCGTAACAAGATCCTCGCCAGCGGACTGATTATCGAGGCCTTCCTGTACGAGGAACAGACCCGGCGCGGAGTTTCGTTGCGGCATTTTGACGAACTGAATGATGTTGCCGACCACTGCACGGTGTGTCACAAATGCCTCAACCCCTGCCCGGTGAATATCGACTTCGGAGATGTCTCCATCCGCATGCGCAAGCTGCTGCGTGAGGGCGGACACAAGCGTTACAGCCCGACCACCTGGGCCGCCATGACCTTCCTGAATATCACCGACCCGGCGACCATCAAGCTGATGCGCAAGCTGATGATTGACTGGGGCTACAAGAGCCAGCGGCTGGCAACCCGGCTCGCCCGGCGCCTGCCGCGCAGCCGGCAGGATGACAGCCTGCCTGCGGCGACCAACAGGGCACCGACGGTGCGTTCCCAGCTGGTCCATTTCGTGAAGAAGCCGCTGCCGGCACGGATACCACACCAGCCAATGCGTGCGCTGCTGGGCCTGGAGGACAGCCGCATGGTGCCGATCCTGCGTGACCCGCAAAAGGTAACCGAGGCCTCGGATGCGGTGTTCTATTTCCCGGGCTGCGGATCGGAGCGCCTGTTCAGCCGGATCGGGCTGGCGACCCTGGCGATGCTCTACGACTCCGGGGCCCAGACCGTGCTGCCGCCTGGCTACCTGTGTTGCGGCTACCCGCAGAAATCAGGTGGTGACGCCGCCCGTAGTAACCGGATTACCACCGACAACCGGGTGCTGTTCCACCGGGTTGCCAACACCCTCAACTACCTCGATATCCGCACCGTGGTGGTATCCTGCGGGACCTGCATGGACCAGCTGCTGGAATACCAGTTCGACAAGATATTCCCGGGCTGCCGCCTGCTGGATATCCATGAATACCTGCTGGAGCAGGGCGTGAGCCTCCAGGACGGGGAGGGCGTGCACTACCTTTACCATGACCCCTGCCATACACCGATGAAGACCCATAACCCGATAAAGGTCGCGTCGACCCTGATGGGGCAGCCGGTGGTGCTGTCGGACCGGTGTTGCGGCGAGGCCGGCACCTTTGCCGTGTCACGCGCCGACATCGCCACCCAGCTGCGCTTCCGCAAGCAGCAGGAGCTCAGTGCCGGCATCGAGCAGTTGACGGGCAAGCAGACCGCCACCGCTGGCAACGTGAAGCTGTTGACCTCCTGCCCGTCCTGCCAGCAGGGGTTGCAACGCTATGCCGACGATACCGGGCTGGAAACCGATTACATCGTGGTGGAACTGGCCAACAGGCTACTGGGCGAGGACTGGGAGCAGCGGTTTGTCAGCCACGCCCAGCATGGGGGTATCGAGCGGGTGCTGCTGTGAGAAGGAGAAATTGATGACTTCAGTCGCAGACTTCTGTTTCCAGTATTCTCAATCGTGCCAGCTGTGACCTGTCGCCCAGGCGCTCAGTCTCGTGCCTGTATGCCTGAATAGCCTTGTGTTCATATTCATCGATTCTGGCCCTGTACTGATTGCATCTCGCCCTGTGGATCCGTCTCTCTTTCTCGGCCTCGTGACGCCGGTTTATGGACTGTTGCCTTGACAACTCATCCTGCCTTGCCGCATTCCTTTGTTGCCGGTATTGATTATTCTTCTGTCTGCTTTTCGCCTCCATACGGCGCAACTGTTTTTCCGGTGAATAGTAGTCACTGGCGGCAGCTCCGGTTCCCGACGCAGTGGTTTTTAACGCCGGCCCGGTTACCGCGGAATGGTGCCTGATGGTTTCCATGTTAATGGCGTCCGGCGGCGGGACATCTCCGAAAGTGATAGTGCCGTCTGCATCGATCCACTTCTTTATACCGCCGGAATGCAATGGCATGGCAATAAGTACCACGCTAATGGCTGTCATCGTTGTTGTCGTCTTCATGCTATCCCTCGTCAGGCAGAGCCTGTCCTGGAGCCGATGTGTCACTTGCCGGCGATGCCAAGTGATATTCGCGGCAGATCTTCCTTGACAGGTTAGCCATAGCGGAATGGCGGGTCTGCAGGATATTGCCGACAGCTTGTGTCAGTCATAATGCATGGACGCTGCTGCCTAAACTTCCGGCCGCAGTCACGGTGGAATGACGGTATCCGGGTCTTGCCCTATGCAACATAAAAAAGGCCCCGCATGCGGGGCCTTGTGTTGTGTCCGGCAACAGGGTATCAGGCAATCTCGCCGGGATAATCGGCGATGCCCGGATTTTCTGCCACACCGACCAGCTTGGGGTGGTTGATCTTGGGCAGCACCAGCACATCGTCCTCGCCCTTGGTGGCAACGATGTAATCCCTCACCACGTCCCACATCAGGCGACCTTCCGGTGCCCGGCCCACGGAGGCCCAGCCGGCCACCTTGTAGGTCTCATCCGGTTCGATCAGGTGACCGTTGTCCAGGCGTGCCTCGGTGAGGCGTTCATACAGGGGCTTGGAGGGATCGATGGTGTAGTCCAGACCGCCGACGCGCACCATGTCACCGCCGGACTGCAGGTAGGGATCGGGATCGAACAGGTTGTCCGCCACACCCTCGAGGATGTTCATCAGGTCCTGGCCTTTCATCTCCGATACATAGGTCTCGCCGTAGGTCATGGCGCACTGGGTCATGACGTCTTCCATGGTGATCCAGTCGCCCTTCAGGGTGCTGGTGCCCCAGCGCACCCCGGCCGACAGGGCGACATCGGCGCCGTACTCATGGCGCAGGGCATTGCACAGGACCTGGTCCCAGGTCCCCATGAAGTTGCCGCGCCGGTACAGGGTACGGTCGGCGATGGCGAGCTTCTCGCCGAGGATATCGGCGTAGGTCTTGCCGACCCGGGACGGGTTGTAGAAAAACTCGCTGTTACGGCTCTCGACGACCTTTTCGTCATACTTCGTTTGCCGCATCTGGTCGATGTAGGCCTGCATTTCCTTGTCGGCCGGCAGCCAGTCCGAGATGATCGGCATCATCTTGTAATGCATCGCATTGATCTTGCCGTCACCGATATCGAAGTCCATGACGCCCAGGTACTTGCTGTTGGAGCCCGCGTTGGTCACCAGGCAGGTATTGCCCTCGACATTCTTCACTTCGACCGGTTTGGGTATGCCGTCGTGGGTGTGACCACCGAACACCGCATTCAGGCCGGGTACGCGTTCTGCCATCTTGATGTCCACATCCATGCCGTTATGCGACAGCAGCACGATGGCGTCCGGCTTCTCGTCGGCGCGAATGTCTTCGACCAGTGAGATCATGTCGTCTTCGCGCAGGCCGAATGACCAGTCCGGGAAGAACTCCTGCGGGTTGGCATTGGCGGTACGCGGGAAGGCCTGGCCCACCACGCAGATGCGTGCCCCGCCGACGTTCTTGATGACGTAGGGCCGGAAGGCGTGACCGGTGTCCTCGTTATAGAGGCCGCGGCCATCGAATTTTTCCACCATGGTGGCGTACTCGTCACCGAACAGGGCATCCTCCTTGACGCGGACGTTCTGGCCGATGAAGTCACCCTTGAACAGCGCGACATTACTGAGCACCTCGTCCTCGCGGTAGGTGAACTCCCAATGCCCGACCATGACATCCAGGCCGAGGAGATTGGAGGCCTCGACCATGTCGACCCCGCGGGTCCACAACGAGGTGCCGGAACCCTGCCACAGGTCCCCGCCATCAAGGGTCAGGGTGTTCTCACGGCCGCCGGCCTTCTCGCGCATGCGGTCAAGCAGCGTCTTCATGTGGGCATAGCCACCGGTGCGGCCATACTTGCGTGCCGCATTCTCGAAGTCCAGGTAGGTGTAGGCATAGGCCTCGGGTGAGTCGGTGCTCAGTCCCATCTTGTCCAACAGGCCCTTGCCGACGATATGCGGCGGACGACCATAGGCATCCCCAACGCCCAGGTTGACGTTCGGCTCACGAAAGAAAACGGGATTCAGCTGGCCATGCACATCGGTAATGTGCAGGATACGCGCATTGCCCTGCATGGGCAGATCATAAAATCCCCCTGAGGGGTCGGTGCTGACCGCAGGCTCAGTGGCCGGCGTCGGGGCAGGCGCCCCGTTATCGGACTTGCTGCAGGCGATGAGTCCCGGGCCTGCGACGGCACCGGCACCCAGAATTTTCAGGAATTCTCTACGATCAAATGGAGGCATAATCTCACCCTTGTTGTTTTCGTCTGGAAGAAACAAGCACTGTCATGGCAAGCAGGTTTATCGATAGCAACTCACGGCCAGCCCCACCTGAGGCCTGTGATGCCATACCGATACAAGCGCCACGGGACTGCAGATGATAAATCAGCCATATCAATATTGGAATAATCAGTACATGCTTATTTAGTGTATTACCCTGCTGGCCCCTGGATCCGGTTCATGCCCGCCTGTATTCAGACGGTTTCCACGACTGGCGGACAGCGGTTGCGGAAGCGTATAAAATCCAACCATGTATGTGACGTTTCCCGTTCCTGTTTTATTCCGGCTTCGGAGATCCTGTTTACTGCTGCTGGTGCTGCTGGTGCTGATGGCCGGCATTATGCTGGCTGCCGTTGCCCGTGCCGACGTTGTCAAACCCGCGCTGGTCGAAATCAGCGTCAACAGCAACGGCAGCTACCATATCGAGGTGCGAGCCAGCATCGAGGCCCTGCTCACGGGCATCAATACCCGCTACAGGAACACCCAGGACGCACCCACCGCCGAGGCCTATGATGAACTGCGGGTGCTGCCGGCCGACGAACTGCAAACAGCCTTCGAGCCCTTCAAGGCGATTTTCACCCGAGAGGTCGTACTGGCCTTTGACGGACAGGCGACACCTTTGACCATCAGCAGGGTCGACATCCCCGAGCCCGGCTACCCGAAGGTGCCGCGGATCAGCGTGATTACGCTGGAAGGCAGCGTCGAGCGTTCCAGGGAGAGCGTGACCTGGTATTATCCGGAACGCTTCGGTGATAACGCGGTCCGTGTGCGCCAGGTGGACGAGGCCAATGAGAAGTGGCACTGGTCAGACTGGCAGTGGCTGCGCAATGACAAGGCGAGCGAATCCTTTTCACTGACCGAGGTTTTTACCCGCCAACCCGTCACCAGTGTGATCTCCACCTACCTGGTGGCGGGTTTCTATCATATCCTGCCCCGCGGACTGGACCACATCCTGTTCATTATCGGGATCTTCCTGCTCAGTGTACGCATGCGGCCGCTGTTATGGCAGGTCACCATGTTCACGATCGCGCACACCATCACGCTGGGGCTTTCAATGAACGGTATCATCAACCTGCCGGACAATATCGTGGAACCATTGATTGCGCTGTCGATTGCCTATATCGGATTCGAGAACGTGATTGCCAGGGAACTGCACAAAAGCCGGTTGCTGATCGTCTTCTGTTTTGGCCTGCTGCACGGTATGGGTTTTGCCGGTGTGCTGGCAGACTTCGGTATGCCCGATGACGCCTTTCTCACCGCACTGGTGAGCTTTAACGTGGGTGTTGAATTCGGCCAGCTGGCTGTGATTTTACTGGCCTTCCTGGCCGTCGGCCTGTGGTTCTCGAATCACCACTGGTACCGCCGGGTCATCATCGTCCCGGCCTCCATGGCAATCGCCCTGATCGGTCTCTCCTGGACCTATGACCGGGTTGTGATCTAGAAAAAAGGGTAAAAAAGGGGACATTCTACTTTTGTAATTAATAGTAGGTCGGGTTAGGCGCGCAGCGCCGTAACCCGACACTTGGGTTCGTCGGATTACGCTTACGCTAATCCGACCTAACGGTTTGGTTTTGAAAAAGTAGAATGTCCCTTTTTTACCCTTCGTCGTCGCTCTCAGTCGCAATTGCCGCACTGGGTGAAGAAGTAGTTGGTGGCTTCCACGAAACCTGCCACACTGCCGCAGTCAAAACGCCGGCCGTCGAACTTGTAGGCCAGTACCATGTTTTCCCGGGCCTGGGTTTGCAGGGCATCGGTAATCTGCAATTCGCCGTTCTTGCCGGGCGGGGTACGGCGCAGGATGTCGAAGATGTCCGGGGTCAGGATGTAGCGCCCGATGATGGCGAGGTTGCTGGGGGCCTCGTCTGCTGTGGGCTTCTCGACCATGGACGAGATCATGTAGATGTTTTCCTCGAGCTGGTTGCCGGCGATGACACCGTACTTGTGCACATCCTGCGGCTCCACCTCCTCGATGGCCAGGATACTGCAGCGGTATTTTTCATAGAGCCGGGCCATCTGGGTCATGACGCCGAGCTCATTACCGACGCACAGGTCATCCGCCAGGATCACCCCGAAGGGCTCATTGCCGATCAGGGTCTCGCCGGTGAGGATGGCGTCTCCCAGGCCGCGCATCTCGATCTGGCGGGTATAGGCGAAGGTGCATTCACTGATGACCTTGCGAATGCTTTCCAGACGGTCTTCCTTGGGGGTGCCGCTGATCTGGTGCTCCAGTTCGTAACTGATATCGAAGTGGTCCTCGAGGGCGCGTTTGCCGCGGCCGGTGATGATGGCGATGTTCTTCATGCCGGCATCCATGGCCTCTTCGACACCGTACTGGATGAGCGGCTTGTCCAGTACCGGCATGACCTCCTTGGGCATGGCCTTGTGATCATGGTGATGTTTATTGGTTGTCCTGGGCAGGCAATCGGGTATTGTACCCTGCGAGGAAGCAACGCAGGACCTGTTCGGTTGCCGCGGCCAGGTATTGACCGGCGTCCTGCATTGCCTGCTCCAGATTTACCGGCCCCGGGCACAGACTGAAGCTGGCGTCGATGCCGGTGGCCAGCAGGGTCTCCGAGCCGGGGCCCAGGCTGCCGGCCAGGGCCAGGCAGGGGATGCCCAAGGCGCGGGCCCGGGTCGCAACTGCCGCCGGTGCCTTGCCATGGCGGGTTTGTTCATCCAGCCGGCCCTCGGCGGTCAGTACCAGGTCCGCGCCGGCCAGGGCCTGCTTCAGCTCCAGCAATTCCAGTACCAGCTCGGCACCCGGTGTCAGCTCTGCCTGCAGAAAGGCGATAAGTCCCGCACCCAGCCCACCGGCCGCACCGGCGCCCGGATGCTCGCGTACATCGCGTCCCAGGTCCTGTTCAATAACATCGGCCAGTTGTGCCAGTCCTGCCTCGAGCTGGATGACCTGTTCGGGGCTGGCACCCTTTTGCGGGGCAAAGACCCTGGCGGCACCGTGCTCGCCCAATAACGGGTTGTCGACATCGCTGATCACCTGAATGTCGACCTGCCCCAGTCGCGGGTCCAGCCCATCGAGCCTGATGTTATTGATCTGCGCGAGCGAGGCCCCGTCTCCCGGTAATTCGTTACCGGCCTGGTCCAGGAACCTGGCACCCAGTGCGCGCGCCATGCCCGTGCCGCCATCATTGGTGGCACTGCCGCCGATGCCGAGAATGATGCGTGCGGCACCCCGATCCAGTGCCGCCTTGACCAATTCACCGACACCAAAGCTGGTGGCGTTGAGCGGGTTGTACCGGTCCGGGGTCAGCAGGGCGAGTCCTGCCGCCGTCGCCATCTCGATCACGGCGAGGCATCGGGACGGGTCGTAAAGGAAACCGGCCTCGACCGGTGTGTTCAAGGGACCGGTCACGCTCAGGGGTAGCCGCTCCACCTGCAGGACGTCTTCCAGCACCTCCAGCAGTCCATCACCGCCGTCGGCTACCGGTAACAGCAGAAGTTTTGCCTGTGGTGCTGCCCGACGCACACCACGGGCCATGGCCTCCGCCGCCGCCCGCGCTGACAGGCTGCCTTTCAGGGCATTCGGGGCAATGACAATCTTCAAATCGTGGCGAGCCTTGTGTGGTGACTGGTTGTGTTGATCAGTTGCCCGGTTCCCCTGTCGGCAATGCGATACAGAATCGCGAGCCCTTGCCGGGGGTGCTGCTGACGTCCACCCGGCCATGGTGCCGCTGCACTGTTGCCTTGACCAACGCCAGTCCCAGCCCGGCACCGCTCTGGGCACTGAGTTTCCATTGCGAGCCGCGCCGGAAGCGGTTGAACAGCGTAGACAGTTCTTCCGCCGGGATACCGTGGCCCTGGTCGTGCACGCAGCAACGGTATTCCTGCTGCTCCTTATACAGCTGTATGGTTATCACGCCATTTTCCGGACTGTACTTGATGGCATTGGTCAGTAGGTTGGTGATGGACCGGCCCAGCAGGTCGGCATTTCCGTGGATCCATGCCTCGTCGAGTTCCGTCTCCACGTCCAGCCGCATTTTTCGCGCCTGTGCCATACCCCATACCTCTTCGCGGGCGCTGTTGATGATGTCCAGAAGATTGGCCTCACTGAATACCAGCTCATCGTCACTTTCGGCGCGCGCCAGCTGCAGGAACTGTTCCGACAGGTGAATGGCACGGTTTGCGTAGTCGTCCATGCGGTTGAGCAGCTGCTGCTGTTCCTCGGACAATCCCCTGGCGCGTGCCAGTTCCACCAGCGCCAGCAGGGAGACCATGGGTGAGCGCAGGTCGTGGGAAAGAAAACTCACGGCCTCGATGCGGCGGCGTTCACTGTTTTTCAGTTCGCTGATGTCGGACAGGATAATGATGGCCCCGCCAGGGCTGTCCGGTGTATGTGATATGGGTGTGATCTGCACCATTAAATCCAGGCCTGCCTGGTTGCGGGTATTGAGCTGAGCCGATGTCTTCTCAAGCAGTACCTGTTTCAGATAGCCGTTCCAGTCGATCTGATCATGCTGTCCGAGTGACCGGAGCGCTTGTGTCGCATCTTGCCCCCGGATGCTGTGCTGGTTCTCGACAGCCAGGAAACGCTTTGCCTTGTGATTCAGCAGAGTCACTACACCGAATTCATCGGTAACCAGGATGCCGTCGGCCATTTGGGCGAGACTGTCATCGATGAACTGGTACATCGAGCGCACCCGCTCGGTGGCGTGCTGCACCTGTTCAATACGTGTCTGTACCAGCTCGGATGAGCTGAAGGTCACCGGCTCCTCCCGTGCCGTATGACGCTGGATCAGCCGGTCCAGCAGAGCCAGTTCGCTCGCTGCCAGCGGTTTGCCAGACTGCAGTTGAATGGCAAGCAGTAATCTATTCTCGCCATCAGTGATAGCTGTTTGCATGTAATCGCCATTGCGTGTCCAGGTCCCCCGGAGGATCGGGGCAGTGACGGACGACAGGCATTGCCCGTGTTGCGCAACGGGCCTGCCATCAGGGTCTGAAATACACCAGCCACCGAGTCCCAGGATATTCACCAGGGATTCCAGCGAGGCCTCCAGGGAGGCGCGCGTAGGGATTTGCGGGGCCAGTTCGTATGCGGTGAGCCGTTTAAGCTCAGTGCCAAGATACTTCAGTGCGTTATCGAGACGTCTCGAGTTCCACAAGGGAAAACTCATGGCCAGGGCAAGCAGTGCTGCAGTCGGGGGCAGCCACTGGTGCATTACGGTCAGTATGGCCGTGCTGGCGGCCAGGCAGACCAGAATCAATATGCCGGTGATGGCCAGGTTGGTATGCGGCAGAAAGCGCTGGAAGAATATAAAAGGCAATATCGCAAAAAAAGCCGAAAACATGAGCTTCCACTTGAGCTCAACCGGACTGATGACGATCCCTTTTTGCAGTGCATCGAGGATATTGGCATTGATCTCCACACCGGACATGGGCTCGTTCAGGCCTGACAGAGGTGTCGGCAGGTAGTCGCCCAGGCCCGCTGCAGTGGCGCCGATCAGGACGAACTTGTTATCAAACGTGCCGGGCAGGTACTCCCGGTTCAGGACCTGCCGGTAGGAGATGCGCCTGAAGTGCCCCGGTGGCCCGGCAAAGGGTATCAGGACGGGATTCTCCCGGACCCAGCTATGCGGTGCGACCGCTGCCTGAGAGCCGCTGGCGCTTGAAACTGGCAGCCTGTCTGCATGCTCCGGTCGGCCGCTCCTGAGCAGGGTCAGCGCCAGGGTTTCCCAGTGCGGTGACCCCAGCCCCTCGTTGAGGAAGACCTGGCGGGCAATGCCATCGCGATCAATCTCGATGTGGACATGCCCGAGTCCGGAGGCCGCCCCACTCAGAGAGGTGAGCGGCAGGGTCTCGATAAACTGCCCGCCAAGACGCGACTGTTCGATCACGACAGGCATGATGACATTGCGGTTATTTTCCAGGGCGTCGGCCAGTGCCGCGTCGGAGAGCGGGTCCAGGGAGTCGGGTTCGGCCAGGATGATGTCAAAGCCGATAGCCAGGGGTTGTTCGTCAGACAAGGCTTTCAGTAATTTTGCATGGACGCTCCTCGGCCAGGGCCAGCGTCCGATCGCGGTGAGGCTTTCTTCATCAACCGAGATAATGACGATATTCTCAGCTGCGGGCCTCGACCAGAAGCGCAACTGGGCGTCGTAGATTACCCGGTCCAGGCGCCAGAGCCAGTCCTGGTGGATCAGCAGGACTGTTAGTAGTGCCAGTAATAAAGGTAGAACCAGGCGGTCGGTGCGGGCGTTGCCGCCCCTGAAGCGTTGCATCAGAACAGCAGAATTACCGGGATCAGAAGCGACCAGTAACTGGTTGGCTGAACAGTGAGCTTTTGCGCCGGTCCGAATTCACCTTCATAGCCGTCAGAGTCGATGGTCTTGGCGCGGAAATAATAGGTCTCGGGTATCGGCCGTGGCATCGCCACGCGGGGTTCATCGATAACCCTTTCCAGAGTGAGCTGCTCGAAATCGGGATCCTCCGCCATCTGGAACCGGTAACGGATCTGGTCACCCGCCGATTGCCACTGGATCACCAGTTCATCCTTGCCCACTTCGGGTTCCTTGAAATCCGGGCTGGGTGGTACCGCACGGTATTCGAACTGATGAGCGTCACTGTACGGGCCCTGTTCACCGCTGGCATCGATGGATGCGGTGCGCCAGAAATAGCGGCCGACGGCGAGCGGCTGGTCGGGTTTGAAACGTGCCGCGCCGCCAGGGGTGTCATCGTGCAGCAGGGTCGTGAATTCAGCATCGGCAGCAAGCTGGACACGGTAGTTTTTGGCGTCTTCCGGCTCGGACCAGGTAAATGTGGGGCGTGCATCGCGCAGGGTGGAAGCGTCCCTGGGTTCGACCAGGAACGGCGGAAAGGGGCGCGCATCTACGCTGAAGGCATAGTCGCCATTCCGGCCTTCCAGCTTGTCATCGTCAATGGCTCGCAGGCGCAGGAAGTAATCCCCGTCAGGCAGGTCATGCCACAGTCCCGAGGCTGTGGTAGTTTCCCGGTCTGCCAGCAGGGTGGAGAATTCCGCATGATCGGCGACCTGGAAACGGTAGCTGTGCGCGCCGTCAACGGCATTCCATACAAAGGCCAGAGGCAGGCGCTGATGGATCTCCGGCATGTCGGGGGCATCCGGTGCCGGCAACAATTCCTTGGGCGGTGGTGTCGGCTTTCCCTTTTCTGCCACCACGCCATAACCGGCAGGCACGAGCTGGGCGCCGATATCGCCACTGACATTGACCTTGCCTTCAATCACCTCGCTGCGCGATACCGGCTGGGCAGCCTCTGTGCTGACCCTGAAGTTTGTTCCGCGGACGGCGGCGACCGCGGCGGGGGTGATAATGTGATAACGGCTGCCCGGCCCTTTTGAGGGTTTGACCCGGGTGTCGACCCGCCCCTGTTGCAGCCGCACACGCGTATCGACCATGCCGGTCCGGTGGTAGCTGCTCAGTGTATCCATGACGACCTCGCTGTCAGACAGGATCAGCAATTCGGAGTCATCAGCGAAGTTCAGGGTCACATTGCTGTCCGCCGCAGTGCGGATCGTATCGCCACTGTGCAATTCGTGGCCAACGGCAAGCACCTCGCTGCCTTTGCCGTCAGCACGTATCAGTTTGGCCATGCCCGAGATCTGCATAACCCGTGCCGGTTCGGGCTGCACCTTCAGCCACGCGATGGGTACCCTGATCTTGCTGCCCGGCGGCATATTACGCGGCCGCTGTATATCGTTCATATCCTGCAGGCGTTTCCAGTACCTGATATCCGTAAGGTAATTCTCGGTGAAGTTCCACAGGGTATCGCCGGGACGCATCGTGTAGATCCATTCCTGTGCGTGTGCGGCACCTGCAAGCCCGAACAGGAGGATGATCAGGCCGGCCGCACCGGAAAGACGGTGGGCGAGGTAGTTTCGCCGGACACTGTCGGGCCGATCGGCATGCCAAGGGGGTAGCTGTGGATTTTTCATGGAACTCTACATGCTACGGTTCATTTAAACGGGTCTTTCAGCATCCTGGCCGGTGGTCCTGTCTTTGGCATCGATTTGTTCGAGGCGATAACCATGCTGGTATACGGAAGAGAGCCGCCATCCAACCTCTGGACCGAGGCCGAGTTTCTTGCGGATCCGGCTGATGTGCGTATCGACTGTGCGGGTTTGCAGGCCGCTGTCCATACCCCAGATATTTTCCAGAAGATAGCTGCGCGACAGCAACCGGCCGGCATGGCGGAACAGGAACAGGGCAAGGTCATATTCCTTCTGGGTCAGTTCAACCGGTTCGTTGTTTATTGACAGACTGTGACTCTGTACATCAAACACGTACGGTGAAGCCTCCAGAACCTTGCTATCAACGTCAGCGGGCGCCGCTCGACGCAGCAGTGCATTTACGCGGGCGATCGTTTCCTGCGGCTTGACTGGCTTGATCATGTAATCATCCGCACCGTGGGTCAGGGCAAATACAATATCCTGTTCGCTGTCACGACCGGTCGTGAAGAGCACCGGTATTTCCCAGTCAATATTCTCTCGCACCCATTTGAGCAGATCCGGTCCGGTCGTATCCGGCAGCATCCAGTCGAGTATGATCAAGTCGAAGGTATGGCGTTTGGCGTCATAGATAAACGCCTTTCCATTGGGAAAGAGGTGACAGTCGTGACCGGCTTCTTTAAGCCACGAATGTAACAACTCAGCTTGTGCAGAGTCGTCTTCTACCAGTGCAATCTGCACAACCCCATCCTCGTATAGCTAATGAATAGTTCCCATTCTCTCAAATTTTAAGTGATCAATCAAAAGGATAGCTGCATCAACCGGTCAGTAGCCGATAACTGCCGGATGCCATCCGGTGCCTGGTAACCCGGGGGTGCTTGCTCGGCAAGTCGGGCAGATCATGGGAAAACAGAAGATTAACGCGGAGTAGGGGGTAAAGTCGCTAAAAAGCCGGTCAGTCAGGCAGCGTCAATTCACAGTGTTGCCTTAACCATGAGACAAATTTTTACATATGACAGGGACTGACTGCACCAGCAGTGCGCGATCGACAGCGGTTATAGTTATGGCAGGCGGCCTGCCGGAAGCTTGTACCGGAACGACGCATCTGATGTGCATAAAAAAAGCCCGGCTTGTTCTAGCCGGGCTTTTTGATGTTGCTGCCTTGAATTTTGCTACTTGCGGGCGCCCGGGCCGTTGGATTCCAGACCATTACTCATGTAGGTGTGGTAATACTCAAGCGCACGGTACTCCGGGCTCTGCGCCTTGTAGGGCTTGGCGCGTACCTGCTTGTTGCAGCCGGTGTAGCGGCGATGCAGGGTACCCATACCGCCCCACTTGGAACGATAGACCGGGAAGTGGGTGGGTTGGCCAAGTCCCGGGCTGAGCTTATCGGCGCGAATCAGATTACCCGCATTGTGGATATGACAGTCCGCACAGGACATGTTCATCTGGCCGCGCTTGGCAAAGAAGACCTTTTTACCAAGCTCATAGGCCGCCAGTGCAGCCGGATCATCGGGTATGACGATGTTTATCGTTTCCCCACGCGAGGTGTATTTCATGTAGGCCCCGATATCGGCGATGGCGCCCTTCTTGTACTTGAGCGGTTTTTCACCGTTGGCCTGGCGACAGCGGTTAATGGCCAGTTCCAGGGTGATGATTTCACCGCCGTTGGTATCGAAGAACGGGTACCTGTGGGCGATGCCGATGCCACCATTCTCGAAACAGTCGGCATAGGTCTTGCCGTTCTTGAACGGGGTGTTGAAGAGTTTCTCGCCCTTTGAGATATTCAGTTCGTAGGGTGGGAATTCCTCAATCGATTCCCATTGCTCCCTGGAGGCGGCATCAATGGAGTACACGCCATTGATGAAGTCGCCCTTGGGGGTGTCGGGGAAGCGCTTGTAGTAATAAGACTGGAACTTCTCCAGGTCCTCTTGCGGTGTCGCCTGTGCGGGCAGTGTGAATGCACCAAGCAGGCCGAGCGCCAGTGTTGCAGTCAGGAGTTTTTTCATTGAGTCATTCTCCTCCAGGTCGATTATGACGTGAAAGTCCTTGGTTAGATGACGGTTACTTGATGCTGGCTTCGCTACTGTCACTGTTACCCTTGTTGTCGGTCCAGCTCAGTTTGACGGTATCGCCGGCATTGCCACCGGTGAAGCGGAAGGACAGGTAGGGGTTTTTCGAGATCGCCGGTCCCCAGTGGGCCGTCATGACTGTGTTTCCTCCGTGTTCACAAACGACTTCCTGGATGAAGTGGGCAGGAATCTTCTCGCCTGTCTTCTTGTCCTTGCGGGTGCCGGTTTCCATCGGATGACTGATCAGGGCCTTGATCGTGGTGACACCATCTTTGGCCGCTGCGCGCATTTTGATTGACATGGTAAATCCTGAATCTGAAATAGGGTTCACATCAGGTGCGGGCTGATCAGCCGCCACAACCACCGATGGTAACCTTGACCTCTTTGCCGGCGCTGTAGAGCTTGTCGCCAGCCTTGACTATGGCCGTTACTTTGGCGGTCTTGCCCATCTTGATGCGGGTGGAGACGTAGCCTTCCGCGCCGGCGCCGAGTACAAAGGACGCAGCCAGCGGCTGGGCGTTCTTCTCGGCAATCACGCTGATGGACTCTGCGCCACTGACGCCGGTCTCAACAGTAATGGGTACAACGGCACCGTTCTCCGCGATATCCGGCGCCTTGATCTTGATCTGGTCGCTACCGGTCGTGGTGCTGCTGCCGAACAGGCCGCTGACGGCGGCATCGACGCTGGTGGCCTCAAAGGCGGCCTTCGGCCAGGCGGCCAGTACCATGCGGGGGGTGAGCAGGCCGGCACTGATTGCCATGCCCACAGCTCCGGTTGCGACGGAGCCTTTCAGAAAAATTCTACGTTTCATGCTGGTCACGAGTGTTTCTCCTGATAAATTAACTGTGATTGATGCTGATTATCAATGTTAAAGGGTGTAGATGTAGTCAGTGATATTGTCGATTTCTTCCTCACTGAGCATTTTATGCCGACCAAAGGGTGGCATGATGGAATTCGGGTTGCGTTTGGTGGCGTCCCAGATTTGATCGCGAAGCTTCGCTTTGTCCGGGTAACGCAGTTTCATGCTGACCAGGGGTGGCCCGATGTTGCCAGGCAATGCACCATCATCCATTGCATGGCAGGCAAGACAATTGCCTTTCTTGCGGTCAACTGAAACCGCTTTACCTTTTTCAACTGCTGTGGCTGCCTTTTCTTCAGCGAGCGCCGGCGAAAGATTAATAAAGGCCGCAATTGCGCTCACGGCAGATATAGTCATTACCTTCTTGGATATGCTTTTGGCAGTGTGCTGCATCTTTGTTTCTCCTCAGTTTCCTGTTGCCTGTTCTGGTTGCTAACCAGCGACTGTTCAGAATCCCCGCGAGGTTGACATCTCGTGGTTGTACTGGATGACTGCCGCTTCGGCCTGGAACTTGGCCTTGTTCGCCAGTTTGACAGCGGTGGCAGTGTCGCCCTTGTCAGCGGCTGCCTTGGCCTTTTTCAGAAACTTCTCGGTATCCCTCCAGATCCAGTCGTTGGCTTTGGCCTTTTTGATCGCTGCACTGGCAGCTGCAATGGCCGCAGTCGCTTCCGGGCTTGCCATCGAAGCGGATCCCTTCGATTGCTGGGCAGAACAGCCGATGCTCAGTGCTGAGGTCAGTAATGCAGCGGTCAATAGCTTGACAGGAAGACGTATCTTCATCGATGTAAACTCCGGTTGGTTTTTAGTGGCTTGGGTAGACTAACAAACTTTCTTATAAGGAAGTCCGGCAAACCTATCATTCGTTACGCTTTAGTGTCAATACAACTTAAGTGAGTCATGACAGCTTTAGTGCCAGAAAACATTACAGCTGTAGTGTTAATACAATAAGACGCAGCAACAGGGACATTTATTTCATTTTATTTTCAACTTCTAATAATGCTTCCAACTCTTTTGTCCTGGCCTGAATTCGCGCGCTCTCGTAGCTGCTGATCTCGGGTACGCGGGCCGCCAATTTCAATTGTTCGAGCGCCTCGCGGGTATAGCCGTTCAGGTGATAATAACGGGACATTGCCCTGTGGGTCTGGATGTCGCGACCGGTAGCACCGGCGACCTGCGCCAGTAATTTGTATATCTGTGGATTATTATATTCTTTATCACTAAACTTCTTGAGTATATCAGCGGCCACGGTTGCCTGACCCGTGTCCAGAAGTGTCCGGGCGTAGGGAGCCACGAACAGGATATCCCCCGGATAAAGCTGGAGGCTGTCCCGATAAATGTCCAGAGCCTGCCGGTGTTTCCCGGACCTGTTATAGGTGTCGGCCAGCGCCAGTCGGTAGGCAACCCGGTCCGGATCATCACCATGCAGGCGGGCCAGTACTGCCTGAGCGTCTGTGGTCTTGCCGGTTCTGGTCAGCAACAGGGCGTATTCATAGAGTTTGTCAGGCTGGCTGTCCTGACCCTTGTCGAGATAGCGCCGGAAATCGTCGAGTACCTGGTTTGGATTGTCGTAGTTGTTGACGCGGAGTTTTGCGCGTATCAGTTGAAAATCCAGGCTGTCAGGTTGTTTGCTGGCGGCGTAGCGCTCGGCCCGTGACGTTGCCTCCGCAATCCGGTCTGTCGTGACCGGGTGGGTACTCAGGAATTCAGGGGGGCGGCTGCCATAGAGCCGCGAGTTTTTCTGCAGGCGTTCAAAAAAACGCGGCATGCCAAAGGTGTCGAACCCGGCCAGGGCCAGTGTCTGGATGCCTACCCGGTCGGCCTCCTTCTCGTTGGCGCGGGTGAAGTTGATCTGGTACTGCAGCCCGCCGGCCGTGACCGCGGCCATGGCGGCCTGCCCCGCCTCGCTGTGTTGCGAGGCAACGAGTATGGCGGCCAGCATGGCCGCCATGGAAGGCAGGCTCAGGCGGTCGGAGGCCTCGTAGGCCCGCGCGAGATGGCGCTGGGTGACATGTGCAATTTCGTGGGCGAGCACCCCGGCCAACTCACTCTCCGTTTCGGAGGCCATGAACAGGCCGGTATGGACACCGATATACCCGCCGGGGCCGGCGAAGGCATTGATCGAGGGTTCATTGACAACAAAGAAGGTAAACCGCTGCCCCGGATTTTCGCTGTTGACAGTCAGACGTTGGCCGAGTGACTCAAGGTAGCCGGTGATCTCCAGGTCTTCGAAAATGACGCCGCTTGAGCGTAACTGGCGCATAAAGGCGGCACCGAGCTGTTGCTCCTGCGCGGGCGAGATCACGGCACCTGCGGAATCTCCGATACTGGGCAGGTTCAGGTACTGGTCTTGTGCCGGTGCAGTCACCGGTTGCAGGGTCAGCCAGAGGGGTAATACCAGGGCGGATAACCGCATTATTTTTGCAGTAATTATCATCATCAGGCTGCTGGTATGACCGGGTTGCTGTGTCAAGGTTCAGTCACTCTGGCGGGTGCCTGGTGGTCCGGGGCAGGGGTGATGGTTTCTTGCATTGCGGCTCGTGCTATCATTAGTCGTCTAAGGAATTCTAATATTCAACAGGATCCGCTGGGTCGGGTCTGAATACGTCGTAACTTAAAAAAACAGGAGATTGAACAATGGCGGATTTTGATGAAGAACTCGATGCCACAGGCCTGAACTGCCCGCTGCCGATTTTACGTGCCAAAAAGGCGTTGAATGGAATGGACGCCGGCAAGGTGCTGCGCATCATTGCAACTGACCCGGGTTCAGTCAAGGATTTCGAGGCCTTTGCCAAGCAGACCGGCAATGAATTGATGGAATCCACTGAGGAAGGTGGCAAATTCATGTTCCTGCTGAAAAAGGGCTGATCTTAATCGATAGGCCCGTACCCTACAGGAATTAAAAAACCCCGGCTTGTTGCCGGGGTTTTTTGTGCGTGAAGAAAAATTTCTTTATCAGAATTTCCAGTTTACCTGGACGCTGAAGATATCCACGGCGGCATCGTATTCGCCGGTCAGCAGGTGGAGGCCAGTGAATGATGAAGGGGTATGTGAATCCGGGCTGTTCACCTTGGGGTCGTCCACGAAAAGGTGGGCATAACCGAAATCAAAACTCAGCTCTTTTGAATGCTGGTAGTTGGCGCCGAAGGTCAGCCAGGTGCGATCCTCGCCGGGAACGCGTGGAGTACGCAATTCGGCATTGCGAATCGGGGTTTCATCAAAGGCAACGCCCCCCCGGAACAGCCATGTCGGGTTGTACTTGTAGGTGGCGCCGACAGCAACGCGGTAGCTGTTATCCCAGTCGAACACGGAGATAATCGGATCTTCGCCTGTGCGTCTGATAACCAGAGAGTCGAGTTGGCTCCACTCGGTCCAGGTGACATCCGCCATGACCGCCCACTGGTTGTTGTATTCGTGATAGGCGCTCAGCGAGAGCGTCCCCGGCAGTGATACTTCGGCGCTCGCGCCTACTTTAATAGGGGCAAAAAAGTCCTGAGGACTGTCAGGGCCGGTGTAGTCGCCCTCGAGTTCAAGATTCACCTGTGATCGAAAGTGAACCCCCAGGCGGGTTTGCGGCGAGGGCTCGAGGATGATGCCGCCATTGAAGCCAAAGCCCCAGTCATCACCTTCGACCTTGGCGAAGATGTCATTGGCATAGGGGAATCCGCCGAACAGGCCCGCATCGACCCAGTTGGACAGTTCGGCATCAGCGTACATGGCGCTGATACCGAAACCAACCGAGGCATGATCATTGAACCTGAATGCCACGGAGGGGTTGATGTTGATTGTAAGCAGTTCTGACTTATCGGCGTGATAGCGTCCAACCCAGTTACCGGGATAATCGGTTTTCAGGCCGAACGGGGCATTCACGCCCAACCCGAACCACCAGCGGTCGTTGTATTCATGCGAGTAGTAAAAATTCGGTACAGGCTCTGTGAGCCCGATATCGACGTTGCCATCACCGACGGTGTCCGGGATGCCGCCGAGGCCATTGATTGGCGAGAGCGGGTTGTTATACAGGGGATTCGAAGGGTTGGTCTGATTGCTGCCATTGAAGTCAACGTTGGAGTCGACGACGTGCACACCGCCGGTGACATTTCTGCCCGGCAGACGCGTCATTCCGGCCGGATTGAAATAGATGGTACTGGCATCATCCAGCCCTGAAGAGCCCTGTGCATAGGCCGTACCCATGCTGCTGACACTCTGTTCGATGAGTGCAAAACCACTGGCATTTGCCGCGCTTGACAAGATCGCAATAAGCCCGGCAATGCTGCTGGCCCCGGTCCAACGAACGAACGGATGGTGATCGGCCATCATTGTCTCCTCTAGTGTTATCAATAAATGGATCGCACAGGACTGGCAGATGTTCGGGAAACTTTATTCTTAAATTTACCTCTGAGGCATCCCCCCCTGATGTGCCCTGCACACTACAATACCCTAAGCATTAAAACAACATTCATTGTTGACATACAGGCAATCCTTTGACAAAGTAGCCAACGATTCTGTGCCCCTATTGTAGTAATAAAACAACATTACATATAGAAATGCAGCAGCGCCTCTAGCTTCATTTCAATAACATCTCACCAAAATCTGAGGAGCAGTTCCATGAAAAAAATACCAGGATGGCTCAAGGCAGTCAGCGCGATTGCCGGCCTGAGTGTTACCAGCACGGCCTCGGCCACAGTGGGTTACTTCGCTCTCGGCTACGGCGCCGAGGCGATGGGTGTGGCCGGTGCGGTGGTCTCCAACCCCCAGAGTACCGCTACCATAGCGGTCAACCCCGGTGCTATGACGGTGGTTGGCGAGCGTGTCGATGTCGGTCTGCGGTTCTTCAATCCGAACCGCGAGGCGGTGCTGAGAACTACGGCAGTTGGCGGAACCTTTGATGTGGCTGATGAGAGTCGCCGCGACCTCTTCATAATCCCCAACTTCGGTTTCAATCTCAAGATCAGGGACAACCTCTGGTTCGGCTTCAATAACTACGGCAACGGCGGCCTGAACGCTACCTATGACCGCAATATCTATGATGAAGCCTTCGCTGTTCTTGGCGCCGCTGCACAGGGCATACCAGGTTTTTGTGATCCAGCCACCGCACCACCGGGTGGTTGTGCACAGTTTGTGCCGGAGGGGACACAAACAGGGCTCCCGAATACAGGTAGGCTGGGTGTCGACCTGGCCCAGGGCATCTTTGCTCCGACCCTTGCCATGAAGGTCAATGAGCAGCATTCGGTCGGTGCCTCGCTATTGATCGGTGTACAACGTTTCAGTGCCCGCGGCCTGGGCAACTTCCAGTGCTTTACCAACTCGGTTGCGACCAACCCGGCCAATGCAGCAACCTGTCCGCAAGGTTTTGCGGCTGTGCCCTCAACCAAGCTGACCGACAATCAAAGTGACTGGTCCTTCGGTGCCGGTGTGCGGGTCGGCTGGCTGGGCGAGGTGCATGAGAGGGTCACCCTGGGCGCCTCGGTCTCCAGCAAGGTCTACATGAGCGAATTCGATGATTATGAGGAACTGTTCGCCGAGCAGGGCGACCTGGATATCCCGGCCAACTTCACCCTCGGTGCCACCTTCCAGGCGACCCCGAAGCTGAAGGTCTCGTTTGATTACCAGCGTATCCTCTATGAAGGGGTTAATTCGATCTCGAATGCCGGCCCTGTCTTCCTTGCCGGTGCCGGACCGGTTCCCCCGACGCTGCCGCTTGAGGGCCCTGCCAGTCCAAACAATGAGTGGCTTGGTAAAGACAATGGGATGGGCTTTGGCTGGGAGGACATCAACATCTACCGACTGGGCGCAGAGTATGACCATAATGACCAGTGGACCTTCCGTGCCGGTCTTTCCGTGAATGACCAGACGATCCCGGACAGCCAGGTGCTGTTCAACATCCTGGCGCCGGCCGTCATCGAGCGGCATGCCACGGTCGGTTTCAGTTATCGCCCCGACAAGCAGAGCGAGTGGAGCTTCGCCTATATGCGTGCTTTCAGCGAGGATGTTACAACATCCCAGACGGCATTCGGCATTCCGGGCGCCATCGAGATGGACCAGCATTCGGTTGACCTGGGGTATACCTACAGGTTCTGATTCATCTCAAATCAGGCAGTATGCAGAAAGGCCGCGGACACGCGGCCTTTCTTTTGCCTACAGGGATGTAGGTACATCGCGCGAGATGTGAAGTGTGGAATGTGAGATGTAGGAGCGCCTCGCAGGCGCGATTGACGACGCGTGAACTATTAAGAAGTGAAACGTGTAAGGTGGCAGGGTGCGCAATGCGCACCGCACACCAGATCGCGCCTGCGAGGCGCTCCTACATTTTATCCTCGATCGCTATTGCGAGGCGCTCCTACAACTCGCATTTCACCCTCACGTCTTGCTTTTCACGCTTTAATCCTTCCATGGATTCCGTGGCCAGAAAGTAGGTCATGTTAGGCGCGTAGTGCTGTAGCACGACACTCATAATGTCGGATTACGCTACCGCTAATCCGACCTACAAAAGGATCTTTCACGCTTTCCAGTCATTCCCTCACCGGTCGCTTGGCCAGCTTGCGCTGCAGGGTGCGGCGGTGCATCTTCAGGGCGCGGGCCGCGGCGGAGATATTCCCGTTGTGTTCCATCAGCACCTTTTGCAGGTGCTCCCATTCCAGCCGTCTGACCGACAGCGGCTGACCGGACGGTGCGACGGAGGCGTCGCCGGCCTCGCGCCGCAGCGCGGCCACAACCTCATCGGCATTCGCGGGCTTGGTCAGGTAATGAACGGCGCCCAGTTTGATGGCTTCCACGGCCGTGGCAACGCTGGCATAGCCGGTCAGCATCACGATTCGGGTGTTCTCGTCGTGTGCGACCAGTTGTTTCACCAGTTCCAGGCCGGACTCGGGGCCGATGCGCAGGTCCACCACGGCATATTCCGGTTCCTGTTGCCGGGCAAGCCGCAGTGCCGAGGCCAGGTCATGCGCGGTATGGACAACATAATTCCGTTTGCTGAGGGCGTCACCGAGCACCATGCAATAGACCTCGTCGTCGTCAACCAGCAGCAGGGACGGGTGTTCACCCGGTGCAGGGAAGTTTTCCATTGTCATGTCGTGTCAGCCGGTGTTTTCAGCAGGGGGAGAACAATCCGGGTCAGGGTGCCAGCGTCATCCCGGTTGCGGAATGACAGTGTGCCGCCCAGACGCTCGATGGTTGCATAGGCCAGGTAGAGCCCGACGCCCATGCCTTCGTTTTTTGTGGTCACTGGGGCCTTGCCCAGTTGCTCGAACACATACTGTTTCAGTCCCGGGCCCTGGTCGCAAATCTCGACCACCAGGCTGGAGGCTGAGCAGGTGGCCTTAAGCTGTATGTTCTCGGGAGAGGCGTCTGCTGCATTGTTCAGTATGTTGACCAGTACCTGGGTGAGGGTGCGCTCGGCAATCAGTTCGCAGTCTGGGGTGATCTTGTCAGGGTGGAAACGGAGTCTGGCTTCAGGGCGCTGGGCCTGCCACTCGCTGATGACCTGCTCGAGGTAGTCCCTTACCGGCATGCGGTGTCCGGAATCGGCCCGGTTGGCGCCTGCAGATGCTGAAATAACCGACAGGGTCTCCTTGCAGCGCTCGATCTGCTGTCGGATGATGACCAGTCTGTCGCGCAGATCCTTGTCTGCCGGACCGGTGTATTCCTGCTCGAGTTCCGCGGTCAGGATGGCCATGGTGCCCAGGGGGGTGCCCAGCTCGTGTGCCGCACCGGTTGCCAGCGTGCCCATAGCGACCAGTTGTTCATTCTTCAGGGCCTGCTCGCGGGCCTCGGCCAGCTTGCGGTCCCGTTCGCGCAGGCTGTGTGCCATGCCAACAATCAGCACAGCGACAAAGCCGGCGCTCATGACAAAACCCAGCCACATGCCAAACACGTGCATTTCGAAGCCGCCGTTGTGGTGCATGCCGCCATGCGGCAGCGGGACATGGTAAGACAGCAGTGCGGTGTAGCAGCCCACCGTCAGGGCTGCCATAAACCAGGTGTAGGTCCGCGGCAGGATGGTCGCTGCAATGATCAGCGGCAACAGGAAAAACCACACGAAGGGATTGGTGGCACCGCCGGTGTAGTAAAACACTGCGGAGATGCCGGCCACATCCAGCAGCATCTGCAGGAACAGCTCGGTATCCGTTACGGTCTGTGGTGCCTTGAGGCGCAGCAGTGTCAGTACATTCAGGCTGATCAGCAGGCAGATAACCACTATCAGCTGCTGCTGCGGCAGGACCATTCCGTAGACACCTATCGCCAGCGATATTCCGGTGACAACCGCCAGGATGGTGATATTGCGCAGCAGAAACAGTCGCTGCAGGTTGCGGCGGGTAGTGTCATCGGATGTCTGTGCCGTGCGGGTGGACATGTGGGGATGATGCAGCGACCCGTCCGCTACGGCAACCGGTGCGACACTGTGTCACATTCTGACCGGCGCTGTGTGCAGGTAGTATGTCATTGTCCTGCCACGCCATGGAGTCGGTGTTGCGAGCCATGGAGCAGGCGCTGGCAGGACACTGCCGGGCATCTGCCAGCCCGGCGGCCTTCCATATGCAAGCTATTGGATTCAAGCCACTAATCGTGGGCTCCGTGTGCACGAGAATCAAATCCATATCCCTTTCAATGCGATAATCACAGGAACCTCTATGTTTAATGAACGGGTTGCTGCCGTTCTCTCTCTGGTCCTGGTGGCTGTATCCGGCAAGCCACTGGCAGCAGAGCTGCACCTGCACCACGATACAAGCCATACCCTGCATCCCGCTAATGAACCCATTGGCGTGATGGGTGCGCATACCCATCATGAAGGCAACTGGATGTTTTCCTACCGCTGGATGCGCATGCGCATGCAAGGCAATCGGGCGGGTACGGAGCGGCTGAGTGCGAGCGAGGTGTTGGGGCAGGGATACATGGTGGCACCCACCCGTATGACCATGGATATGCACATGTTCGGTGCCATGTACGGTGTCAGTAACGATCTGACCCTGGTGCTGATGCTGCCCTGGCTCGATATGGAAATGGAGCATGTCACCGGCATGGGCGGTCGCTTCACAACAGAAGCAGACGGTGTCGGCGACGTCAAACTCGGCGCACTCTACCGTCTCGGCCAGTGGGGCAGCCATCAACTGCATCTGAATGCCGGGCTGGGGCTGCCGACCGGTTCCATCGATGAGCGGGACGATACCCCGATGGGGACGAACCAGCAGCTGCCGTACCCGATGCAGACCGGCTCCGGCACCTATGACCTCCTGCCGGGCATAACCTATATTGGCGCGGCCGCACGCCTGTCCTGGGGTGCGCAGGCGCTGGCCACGATCCGGCTGGGCGAGAATGACAACGACTATACCCTGGGCGACCGGTACCGGATGACGGCCTGGGTGTCGCGCGAGGGCACCTCGGGCTGGGGTGCCTCCTTGCGTCTCGATGCGCAATGGTGGGACGACATCGAGGGTCGGGATAGCGGGCTGGCGCCAATGATGGCCACGATGGTGCCGACTGCTGACCCGGATCTACGCGGCGGCGAACGGCTTGATTTGCTGCTGGGGCTGGGCTTTTCCCCGGCTGACGGGGTATTTAAGTGGCATCGTCTTGCGGCCGAATGGGGCCGTCCTCTGCACCAGGATCTGAACGGGCCGCAACTGGAAACCGACTGGACCCTGACGATCGGTTGGCAGTATCCCCTCTGACCGCGGCGGCTGCGACACTACGCCGCATTCCCAGCGGCTGGCTTCTCCGCTAGGCTGTCCGCTAGCGTGTTCTCATAAGGCGGTATATCGTCCCCCCTACCAATCTCCTCCTCGATATACCGCCTTTTTTTACTCCCCCAGCCCTGCAAACCACAGGACGCCGCTGGCCCTGTTTCCGCCTGAACCCTGTATGTACCGCTGACCGTAACTCCCGCCCCGGGTGGTGCTATGGAGTGTCCGGGATCGCATCGATGACGTGATTGCTATAAATTTGATTGGTGAACGCCCTGAAAATATTTTATAGTCTCAAGGCCTTATAAGAGATCCCTCGGATAAAAACGGGTTCTGTCCACGGAAAAGATCATGGCCGACCGCAGATTACAGGTTTTTCACACCGTCGCCCGCCTGCTGAGCTTCACCAAGGCGGCCGAGAGCCTGCACATGACCCAGCCCGCGGTGACCTTCCAGGTTCGCCAGCTCGAGGAGTATTTCAATACCCGCCTGTTTGACCGAACCCACAACCGCATCAGCCTGACAGAGGCCGGGACGCGGGTCTATGAGTACGCCGACCGGATTTTCGAACTCTATGCCGAAATGGAGAATGCCGTCCGCGACATGACCGGCGAGATCAGCGGCGTACTCATTATCGGTGCCAGCACCACTATCGCCGAATACATGCTTCCGGCGCTGCTGGGAGACTTCAAAAAGAAATACCCGGATATCAATGTCCACCTCAAGGTGTCCAACTCTGATGGCATCGTGCACATGGTGGAGAACAACGATATTGACCTGGGCGTGGTCGAGGCCCCGGTCATGAACAAAAACCTGGTTGTGGAGGCGTGTCGCAAGGACCGCCTGGTGGCGATTGCCTCACCGCAACACGCGTTGGCTGGAAAACAGAAGGTGCGGATGCCCGAGTTGCTGGAGGCGGCCTATATCGATCGCGAGGAAGGCTCCGGTACCCGTGAGGTGATCCAGGATTACCTCACCGAACTGGGTATGAATGTGAGTAACGTGCATGTCTCCATGGAGCTTGGCAGCCCCGAGGCCGTCAAGGGGGCGGTGGAGGCGGGCATGGGTGTTTCCATTGTTTCAGAGGTGACCATCCACAAGGAATTGCAGCTCGGTACCCTGGTCGCACTGGAGCTGGACCCGCCACTCGAACGGCCGTTCTCATTTGTGCACCAGAAGCAGAAATTTCGCCAGCGTGCCATGGATGAACTACTTGAGTTTGCACGTGCCTATTGCATTTCGCACCAGGATGACTCTTGAATCAGCTGTCCGCACCACAATGAGAAGTAACACCCGGTTTGTTGCAGTGGCGTCAAGCGAACAAAAACTGATGGATGTCTGCCGGCAGCTTGGACCCGGTGACCTGGAAATCCTGCTGGCGTTCGCGGAGTTCCTCGGGCAGCGTACCAGGGGTGCCATTCCTCGTGCCGGCGGCGGAGAGACGGCGCCGGCGCCGGTACCTGAACCACTTGTGATTGAACGGCCGGCGCAGGAGTCGGTGGTGGCCGGGCTGAAACGATTGTCAAAGACCTACCCGATGCTGGATAAGAGCGAGATGCTCAGTGCGACATCGGACATCGTTGCCACGCATATCATGCAGGGCACCGCGACGGGAGAGGTAATCGACACCCTGGAGGAGGTCTTCCGGGAACACTACCGGCAGCTGAAACAGGGCCAGGACTCCTGAGTCATGAATATCCTGCTTGAATGGTACAAGCGGCATTTCTCTGACCCGCAGGTTGTCATCCTTGCGGGGATATTGATTGTCGGTCTGGTGGTGATCATCACCCTGGGCGATATGCTGATACCGGTGCTGGTGGGTGTGGTGATTGCCTACCTGCTGGACGGGGTGGTTGAAAAATGCACCAGGCTTGGTGCGCCGCGTATTTCAGCCGTGGCTCTGGTGTTTATCCTGTTCATCTCCTTCCTGGTATTTGCCATGTTCTGGATGGTGCCGCGCCTGTCATCCCAGCTGACCCAGCTGGTACAGCAGCTGCCGGTTATGATGGGACACGGACAGGAGGTCCTGCTGCATCTGCCGGAAAAATACCCGAACCTGTTTACCGAGCAGCAGGTCAATGAACTGATCCAGGCGATCCGTTCCGAAATCACGGCTATGGGTCAGCGTCTGCTGTCCATGTCGGTGGCTTCGGTCATCAGCCTCATCACCCTGATGGTATACATCATTCTGGTGCCGGTGCTGGCGTTCTTCTTTCTCAAGGACAAGCACCACATCCTGGCGTGGTTCAGCAAGCGCCTGCCCAGCGAGCGCCGCCTGGCCGACAAGGTATGGCACGACGTCAACCTGCAGGTTGCCAATTATGTGCGTGGCAAGGTCTGGGAGATCGTGATCATAGGCGCGGTGTCCTTTGCGACCTTTGTCTTAATGGGGCTGCAGTATGCCCTGTTGCTGGCTACCATGGTCGGCTTGTCCGTGATCATCCCCTACATAGGCGCCGCGGCGGTGACCGTCCCGATCGCCATCATTGCCTATTTCCAGTGGGGCTGGAGCGCGGATTTTGCCTGGGTGCTGGTCGCCTACGGAGTAATCCAGGCGGTTGACGGGAACCTGCTGGTACCGCTGCTGTTCTCCGAGGTCGTTAACCTTCACCCGGTGGCCATCATCATTGCCGTGCTGGTGTTCGGTGGGGTATGGGGTTTCTGGGGGGTGTTTTTCGCGATACCGCTGGCTACCCTGGTGCAGGCGGTGCTCAATGCCTGGCCGCGCAAGGACAAAGAGGTTGAACCGCCCGCGAAAGATTCATCACAAGCACCCGCAGGCTAGGGTCCGGTTTAATCCTGGCGCCGGTCGCACACCCGGTACTGCGGTGCCCGACCCGGTTCACAGTTCCTTGATCGCCTCCAGCACCTCGTCGACGTGGCCCTTGACCTTGACCTTGCGCCATTCCCTGCGCAGCACGCCCTTGTCGTCAATCAGGAAGGTGCTGCGTTCGACACCCATGACCTTACGGCCATACATGTTCTTTTCCTTGATGACATCAAACAGCTTGCAGACCTTTTCGTCGGCATCGGAGAGTAGTTCGAACGGGAAGCCCTGCCTGGCCTTGAAGTTTTCGTGTGACTTGATGCTGTCCCGCGATATGCCCAGTATCGCTGTATTGCGGCGCCGAAACTTGCTGATCTGGTCGCGAAAGTCCTGGCCTTCCAGGGTACAGCCCGGGGTGCTGTCCTTGGGGTAGAAATAGACGACCACGTTCTTCCCCTTGAAGTCCTTTAATGACAGGGGCTGGTCGCCCGTTGCCGGCAGACTGAAATCGGGTACTTTTTTGCCTGTGTTGATCTTGTTCATGGTCCTCGTATGGTCCTGCGGTCCGGGTGAAATCGTCGAGCCCGCATATTGCACCAGTCGGCCGCGGACCTGTGTGTAATCAACTGAAACGATAGTGCATCTTTCAACGATCCAGAAGAATTCCAAGGGTACACTGTGTAATCGGCCCGCGTCCTATCCGGGCCCTGGCTTGTTCATGCATGCCTGTACTTGTTCTTCACTCAAGTCATAGTTACGGCTATGACTTTCGCTCCAGAACGGCGTCCAGTCACACCTGTCCTGCGTCATCATCCCGGATACCGGTGCAATATGCGGGCTAGCCCTTTACGGGCTCGATGACGGCATCGAGATTCAGCTGGTCGCAGAAGTCCATAAACTCGTCACGCAGGACGGAGATCTGCATATTGGCCGGTATATCGACGCTCAGGTGAACGGTAAACATCGGGGTACCGGTGTGCGCGGCGGCATACGTCGAGGTGACCATTTCCTGTATATTGATCTTGCGCTGTGAAAAAAATCTCGCCAGATTGTGGACGATTCCCGGCTGATCGAGCGCCACCACGTCGACCCCGTAGGGAAGGAGGTCCTTGCCGATCTCCCTGGAGGCGGTGCGGCGTGCCGTGATCGTCAGTGCAAGCCGCTCTTCCAGGGAGCGGATCTGGTTTTCCAGCCTGGCGATGTTGTTCCAGTTCCCGATAACGAGCAGGAGGATGGCAAAATCACCTCCGAGTATGGTCATACGGCTGTCGACAATGTTGCAGCCACACTCCAGGACACAGCGTGACAGTTCGTCGATAATGCCGGGCTTGTCCTCGCCCAGGGCGGACAGGACCAGCTGGTTCGTGTTTGTGGTGGATTGTTTACTCATCGTGTCCTGCTGGCGGCCCCCGCGGGGCTGATTATGTGGTTTGCTTCACAGTCTAGCATTTTACAGTTCAAGGCGCCCCAACGGCTTGACGGGGCTGGCCGCGGGCATTCGTCTTGTCAGTCATGGGTGGCGCCAGTACCATGTCGGTCTCGGACAGAGCACGGAGTGAAGTTACATGTTTCACGGCAGTATGGTGGCGCTGGTGACCCCGATGAACCCGGACGGCGCCATTGATGAAGACAGCCTGCAGCGTCTGGTCGATTTTCATATTGAAAACCATACCGACGCCATTGTGGTAGCGGGCACCACGGGTGAGTCCGCGACCCTGGACGAGGACGAGCATTGCCACCTTATTCGTCTCAGTGTTGAAATAGCCGCAGGGCGTATCCCGATAATTGCCGGAACCGGCGCAAACTCCACCCGCGAGGCCATCGATCTGACCCGTTGCGCCATGGACGCCGGTGTCGATGCCTGCCTGCTGGTTACGCCGTATTACAACAAGCCCACGCAGGAAGGACTGTACCGGCATTTCCGCACAGTGGCGGAAGCGGTACCGGTGCCCCAGATTCTGTACAATGTACCCGGGCGCACAGCATGCGACATGCTGCCCGAAACAGTTGAGCGTCTGGCCAGGGTTTCCAATATCGTCGGCATCAAGGAGGCAACCGGTGATATGAACCGTGCACGCGAGATCCTGGAGCGCTGCGGTGAGCGCCTTGACCTCTACAGCGGCGATGATGCGACCGCCATGGAACTGATACTGCTGGGGGGCAAGGGCAACGTCTCGGTGACCGCCAATGTGGCGCCGGCAGCAATGCGCGACCTGTGTGCTGTCGCGCTGACGGGGGACCGCGAGCGCGCCACGGTCATCAACCAGCCGCTGGAAAGTCTGCACCAGGCGCTGTTTGTAGAATCCAATCCGATACCGGTCAAATGGGCGCTGTACGAGATGGGTATGATCCCGGCCGGTATCCGCTTGCCGATGACGCCGTTGGCAGAACAATTTCATGACACTGTACGGCAGGCACTGAAGCAGGCCGGTGTCCTTACATGACAGAGAACTGATAATGAGATCCAGCCTATTTTCAAAGACTGTTATCACAGTATTGACTGGCATGCTGCTGCTGAGCGCATGTGGCAGCGTAGACAAGGTGGCCCCCGGCAGGAAGGTGGACTACAAAAAGAGCAGGACCACGGACGCGCTAGAGGTCCCGCCGGACCTGACTTCTACAACTATTAACGATGCACCTGACATGCTCGACAAGGCCGGTGCGCAGTATTCCGATTACAGCGACAGCGGGCCGGCGGTGGGTGCCGAGACCGTGTTGCCGGACCAGGCGAATATGCGCGTGGTCCGTGACGGGGACAAGCAGTGGCTGGTCATTCCTGGTGAGCCCCCCCGGGTATGGCCCAGGGTCCGCGAGTTCTGGATGCAGGAGGGTTTTCTGATCAACAAGGAGGATCCGCGGGTCGGTATCCTGGAAACCGGCTGGGCGGAGAACCGGGCTGATATCCCCCAGGGTGTGATTAGAAATGCCCTGGGCAAGGTTGTCGATTTCGCCTATTCGGCGGCGACCCGTGACCAGTACCGGGTACGTCTCGAGCAGGGGACGGAGGCCGGGACCACAGAGCTCTACCTGACACACCGTGGTGTGGAGGAGGTGGTGACCGGGGGCGCAACTGACAGCAACACTGTGTGGAAACCGCGTCCCTCCGATCCCGAGCTTGAGGCCGAGATGCTCAAACGCATGATGGTCTTCCTGGGCGTCAAGGAGCAGAAGGCGCAAAAACTGCTGGCGCAGCAGTCAACGCGTGAGGCCCGTGCACAGCTGGTAAGCGATGCGAGCGGCACCCTGCTGATTCTGGGCGAGGACTTTTCCCGTGCCTGGCGGCGTACCGGTGTGGCGCTCGACCGGGTGAGTTTTGCTGTGGAAGACCGCAACCGCTCAGAGGGTATCTACTACGTGCGCTACAACGATCCACTGAGTGATCAGGACAAGGAGGGGCTGCTGTCACGAATTGCCTTCTGGTCAGCTGACGACGATGCAGAGGTGACGCTTTACCAGATCGCGCTGCTCGCCAGGGGAGCGGAAACCCATGTAATCGTCAATGATGCCACCGGCAAGCGGGATAATTCCTCGACCGCGAAGCGAATCCTGACATTGCTGGAGGAACAATTGCGCTAGCCTGCGATCTCCATGCGATTCGCATCCTTGGGCAGCGGTAGCCGGGGCAATGCCACCCTGGTCGAAACTGCATCAACCCTGGTGATGGTCGATTGCGGGTTTTCCTGCAGGGAGACGGAGCGTCGCATGGCCCGGCTTGGCCGCAGCCCGGAACAGCTGTCCGCACTCCTGGTGACCCATGAGCATGGCGATCATATTCGGGGTATATCCGTGCTGGCACGCAAGTACGGTGTCCCCGTCTGGTCGACCAGTGGCACCGGCATCATGCTGCAGGATGAGGCGCTGCCCGAGCTGCACCGGTTAGATGCGCACGCGGGCATGGAAATCGGTGATCTTGAAATCCACCCCTGCATCGTTCCCCACGACGCCCGCGAGCCCTGCCAGTATGTGTTTTACGATGGCCGCAGGCGCCTTGGTGTGCTGACGGACACCGGCAGGATCACGGCGCATATCTGCGAGGCCCTGGATCGCTGCGATGCCCTGGTGTTGGAATGCAATCACGACCCATTGATGCTGGCGCAGGGCCCGTATTCCAGTAGCCTCAAGGCTCGGGTCGGTGGTCCGCTTGGGCATCTCAGCAACGCGCAGGCCGCTGATCTGCTGACGCGGATAGACGCCACGCGCCTGCAGCACATCGTGGCGGCCCACCTCAGCGAAAAGAATAACCGCCCGGAGCTGGCGCGCGATGCACTCGCCACTGCCCTGGACTGCGAGCCGGACTGGATCGCGATTGCCGGGCAGGAGACGGGGCTGGGCTGGCGCACCCTTGCCTGACTTTTTCACACCCGGTTGTTCCAGTATGATTGCCGGCTTTCAAACCCCGGCAATAACGGATACCTGATGCTACATCTGCGCGGCAGCCCGGCACTGTCAGAGTTTCGCAAACACAAGCTGCTCGGGCAGCTGCGCGAGTGCGTACCGGGCGTGATCCGGATCAGCGCCGACTATCTGCATGTCGTGGAGCTTGAGGAGCGTCTGGGTGCCGGGCAACAGGAGATCCTCGAGAAACTGCTGAGTTACGGTGCCTCACAGCAGACCGTGGAGGTTTCCGGCAGCTCCCTGGTCGTGGTTCCGCGGCCCGGCACGATTTCCCCCTGGTCCAGCAAGGCCACCGACATCGTGCACAACTGCGGATTGCTCAACGTAATCCGCGTGGAACGCGGTATCGTCTATACCCTGGAATTACAGCACGGTGCCGCGCTGACCGATGCTGACTACGTAGCCATCATGCCGCTGCTTCATGACCGCATGACCGAAGCGGTGCTGTTCGATATCAATGACACCGATGGCCTGTTCCGGCACGCTGAGCCGGCCCCGTTCGAAACAATCAATGTGCTGGGCGGTGGCCGTGTCGCGCTGGAGGCGGCCAACGTCGACCTGGGGCTGGCGCTGTCTGCCGATGAAATCGATTACCTGGCGGAGAACTTCGCCACGCTGGAGCGCAACCCGGTCGACATCGAACTGATGATGTTCGCCCAGGCCAATTCCGAGCATTGCCGTCACAAGATATTCAATGCCAGCTGGATCATCGACGCGAAACCGAAGGACAATAGTCTGTTCAACATGATCCGGGAATCCTACCGGGCCAGCCCGGACGGCATCCTGTCCGCCTACAGTGACAATGCCGCTGTCACTGAGGGTTTCACGGTACAGCGTTTCTTCCCCGATCCGGGATCGTACGAATACCTGCCGCATACCGAGGCCGGGCATCTGGTGATGAAAGTGGAGACGCACAATCATCCGACCGCGATCTCCCCGTTTCCGGGCGCGGCCACCGGCTCCGGAGGCGAGATCCGTGACGAGGGGGCCACCGGGCGTGGTGCCAAGCCCAAGGCCGGCCTGTGCGGGTTCTCGGTCTCGAACCTGCGCATCCCGGGCGCTGAACAGCCCTGGGAGACCGACCACGGGCGGCCGCCACGAATCGTGTCAGCGCTGGACATCATGATGGAGGGCCCGCTGGGGGCGGCCGCATTCAATAACGAATTCGGCCGGCCGAACCTGTGCGGCTATTTCCGCACCTTCGAAGAGTACGTTCCGGGCCCGCAGGGCAGCGAGCTGCGTGGATATCACAAGCCGATCATGCTGGCCGGTGGTTGCGGCATGATCCGTGAGGAACATGTCAACAAGGGCAGCATCCCGGTGGGGACGCCGATCGTGGTGCTCGGCGGACCGGCGATGCTGATCGGCCTGGGGGGCGGGGCAGCCTCGTCCATGGCGAGTGGCGCCAGTGCGGAAGACCTCGACTTTGCCTCGGTGCAGCGTGGTAATCCGGAAATGGAGCGGCGTGCCCAGGAGGTCATCGACTCGTGCTGGATGCTGGGCACCGACAGCCCGATCCTGTCGATACACGATGTCGGTGCCGGGGGCCTGTCCAATGCCGTACCGGAGCTGATCAACGACAGTGGTCGCGGCGGCCGTTTTGAATTACGTGCCATTCCCAACGACGATCCGGGTATGTCGCCGATGCAGGTATGGTGCAACGAATCGCAGGAACGCTACGTGCTGGCGATCGATGCTGAGCGTGTCGCGGAGTTCCAGGCCCTGTGCGAGCGTGAACGCTGCCCCTATGCCCTGCTGGGCGAGGCGACCGAGGAAAACCAACTGGTCCTCGGCGACGGTTATTTCGACAACACCCCAATCGACCTGCCCATGGGGCTACTGCTGGGCAAGCCGCCGAAGATGCTGCGTGAGGTCAGGCACCAGTCTTTCGAGAAACCGGAATTCAGCACCGCGGGGCTTGACCTGGCGGAGGCCGCCTACCGGGTGCTGCGTCTGCCGAGCGTAGCCAGCAAGACCTTCCTGATCACCATCGGTGACCGTTCGGTGACCGGCATGGTAACCAGGGACCAGATGGTCGGGCCCTGGCAGGTGCCGGTGGCCGATGTGGCAGTGACCGTGTCGGACTATGAGGGCTATACCGGTGAGGCCATGGCCATGGGCGAGCGCACCCCGGTGGCGCTGGTAGACGGTCCTGCCTCGGGCCGCATGGCAGTGGGGGAGGCTATCACCAATATCGCCGCCAGCCATATCGGGGACCTCGGCAAGGTGTGCCTGTCCGCGAACTGGATGGCGGCAGCAGGGCATCCCGGCGAGGATGCCTTGCTGTATGACACCGTCAAGGCGGTCGGTCAGAACCTGTGCCCGGCGCTGGGTATAGCCATCCCGGTGGGCAAGGATTCGCTGTCGATGAAGAGCGTCTGGAACGAGGCCGGTGAACAGCGCGCAGTGACCTCACCCCTGTCGCTGATCATCTCCGCATTTGCGCCGGTGCTGGACGTGCGCCGTACACTCACGCCGCAGCTGCGCACGGACCAGGGGGATACCGATCTGGTCCTGGTGGATCTGGGCAAGGGTGCGAACCGGCTGGCCGGTTCGGCGCTGGCGCAGGTTTACAAACAGGTCGGACACCATACCCCCGACCTGGATGATCCGCAGGCCCTGAAGGCCTTCTTTGCCGTCATCCAGGAGATGAATGTTGCCGGCCTGCTGCTGGCCTACCATGACCGGTCCGACGGTGGCCTGTTCGCCTGTCTGTGTGAAATGGCCTTCGCCGGGGCCTGCGGGGTATCCGTTCAGCTGGATGAACTGGCCGATGACCCGGTTGCCGCCCTGTTTTCCGAGGAACTGGGTGCCGTCATCCAGGTGCGCCATACCGATACAGATGCCATTATCGAGGCACTGCATGAGGCCGGCCTGGGTCAGTACAGTCACGTGATCGGTACCCTGAATGATTCCAACCAGGTCATGTTTACCCACGACAGGCTGTCGGTATTCAGCGATACACGCGTCAATCTGCAGCGCACCTGGTCGGAGACCACCTACCGGATGCAGTCCCTGCGTGATAATTCCGAGTGTGCGCTGGAGGAGTTCGATGGCCTGCTGGACACGCAGGATCTGGGTATCCAGTGTCGTACCACCTTCGATATCGATGAGGATGTCGCTGCCCCTTATATAGCCCATGGGCTACGGCCGCAGATTGCAATCCTGAGGGAGCAGGGCATCAATGGCCAGGTCGAGATGGGGGCTGCCTTTCACCGGGCCGGTTTCAAGGCGATCGATGTGCACATGAGTGACCTGATGACAGGGCGCTTCAGCCTGGAGGAATTCACGGGTTTGGTGGCCTGCGGCGGATTTTCCTACGGTGATGTGCTGGGTGCCGGGCAGGGCTGGGCCAAGTCGGTGTTGTTCAATCCGCGCCTGAATGACATGTTTGCCGCCTATTTCGAACGTGCGGACAGCTTTGCACTGGGTGTCTGTAATGGCTGTCAGATGCTGTCGGGCCTGAAGGCGCTGATCCCCGGGGCGGAGGCGTGGCCACGCTTCGTGCGCAACCGCTCGGAACAGTTCGAGGCGCGTTTTTCGCAGCTTGAGATCCTCGACTCAGCATCGCTGTTTCTTGCCGACATGACGGGCTCGGTGCTGCCGATTGCCGTAGCACACGGGGAGGGGCGTGCGGAATTCGCGGACCCGGCAGATGCACAACAGGTCCTCGATGCCGGACTGGTGGCGGCCCGCTATGTGGACGGTCACGGGCAGGTAACGGAACGCTATCCGGCCAACCCCAATGGCTCCCCGCTGGGCATCACCGGCCTGACGACGACGGATGGCCGGGTGACGATCATGATGCCACATCCAGAACGTGTGTTCCGCACCGTACAGAACTCCTGGCACCCCGATGACTGGGGCGAGGATGCGCCCTGGATACGCATGTTCCGAAATGCGCGCGCGTGGGTGGGCTGAGAATTATCGTGCCAGGCTCGGGTTGCAGATTGCGTCTCGGCGTGCGTGCTACATGTAGGCCTTGGCTTCTTCGCCGGGATTGGGCAGGCCGGCCACCCGCCAGGCTTTCTTGACATCTTCACCGAACAGATTGGTCACGCAGTGGGGGTCCTGGTGCGTGACCCTGCAGACGTGGCGCATCACCGGGATAGTGTGGTTCTTGAGGAAATGCTCGCGCAGGTAATCAATGACGCGCCAGTGATTTGCTGTCAGTTTACCTATGCCGTCAGTCCTGGCAATGAACTGGGCCATATCTTCGTTCCACAGGTCAGGATCGATAATGAAACCGTCGGCGTCGAACCGGCTTTGCTGTGACAGTGGTTCTTGAATCCCGTAGGCCATGTCAACTCTCCCGGGTGTGGCATCTGCCGGTGTCCGTGGGGGATGGGGCTTATTTGTGAACACATAATCCTGACAGGCACGCTCGTCAAGTTGACAGTAAATCTTGAAATGTACTATATCTTATTGAAATTAATCACCATTATAATAGTACATAACCCGACATGATGTGCTTGTTTTTATAAATGCGAATGACTGGGTTAGAGTGCCTGCTCGTTTGGAGCGGGCCACGCCCGGCAACCAGAAGGAGAGCACTATGGCGAATGAGGGCTTTCACGAACCCGTGGACGAACTTGCCGATGAGACGCGGGACATGCACCGCGCCATCACCTCGCTGATGGAGGAACTTGAAGCCGTGGACTGGTACAACCAGCGCGTGAATGCGTGCACGGACACGGACCTGAAGGCGATTCTCGCGCACAACCGGGATGAAGAAAAAGAGCACGCCGCCATGGTGCTGGAGTGGATCCGGCGTCGTGACCCGGCATTTGATAAGGAGTTGAAGGACTATCTGTTCACTGACAAGCCGATTGCACACACCTAGTTCGTTCCAGGCGGGCCCTGCACTCCGGCCGATGTGCCGTCATCTCCCGTCGCTGCAATTGAGCCGGATCCTGTTATTTACATGAAATTCTTCCGTCCGAAGTCCATCCTGCGGCTGATCCTGATCGGCTTCGCCCTGGTCGCTTTGCCGCTGATTATCGCCCTGGTGGTTGCCACGGTAGCGGTGGATCGCCTGGTGACCGAGAGCCAGCATGCTCTTTTCCAGAGTGTGCAGGTCACTCAGGACACCCAGATCCTGCTGGAATCGCTCACGGCCATGGAGCGCAATGTGCGTCAGTACCAGGTGCTGGGCGATACCTTGCTGCTGAACGTTTACAAGGAAAACCGCGCCCGCTTCGTCGATACGGCAAGTTCGCTGAAGGCGCTGGATCTGGCCGGCAACCAGCGCAACCTGCTCCAGCAGCTGTTCACTGCGGAACGAGAAGTCCATGTGGTTCTCGATTCACTGCCGCATGACGATCCTGACGCCATCGCGGCCGCGCAGAAATACACCGCGCTGGTAGAGACCGCAAATCAGATTCTGGATGATAACCAGGCCCTGATAAACCGGGGACTGGAGCAGATGCAGAGCGGGGCGCAGGAATTACAGCATACCCTGATCATGGAGGCTGTCGCCCTGATCCCGATTGCGATATTACTCATGGTCATATTTACCGTATTGATTACCCGGCCCATTAATCAGATCGACCGGGCGATACGCCGGCTTGGTGACGGGACACTGAGGTACCCGGTGGTCATCACCGGGCCGCGCGACCTGGAACAGCTCGGGGAGCGCCTCAACTGGCTGCAGGACCGCATGCAGGAACTGGAGCAGGAAAAAACAAAGTTTCTGCAACACATCTCCCATGAGCTGAAGACCCCGCTGACAACCATCCGGGAGGGGGCGGAACTGATGGATGAACAGATCGTCGGCAGCCTGAACAGCCAGCAACGCGAAATTGCCCACATCCTGCATGAGAACAGTATCCAGCTGCAGAAACTGATCGAGGACCTGCTGGATTTCAGTATCCTGCATTCACACAAATCCAGGACCCTGCGCGCCAGGGTGGAGCTTGATGCTGTGATCAGGGATGTCCTGGAGGTCCACAAGGTCGCAATCCTGTCGCGCCAGCTGGAGTTGTCGAAGTCGCTCGAGGCAGTCAGCCTGGTGGGTGACCGGGTGAAGCTGCGTACCCTGGTTGACAACCTTGTTTCCAACGCGATCAAGTATTCGCCGGTTGGCAGCCGCCTGTCGGTTTCCCTGTCGACTCGCGACAACCAGGCGTTCATCGAGGTGGCCGACTCCGGTCCGGGTATACCCATGGCCGAACGCGAGCGTGTGTTCGAGGCCTTTTTCCAGGGCAAACCGGCTGACCGCGGGCATATCCGCGGCTCCGGCCTGGGATTGTCCATAGCCAGGGAACATGCCCAGGCACATGGTGGCGATATCACCGTGGTAGAATGCGCGGGTGCCGGTGCATGCCTGCGTGTCGTGTTGCCGCTGGAGCAAGTCACTTGAATATGAAGAGATTATCCGGGTTGCTCTGTGTCCTGGTGCTGCTTGGCGGCTGCAGCCAGATGCAGCCCTACACCAACCGGGTACTGCCACCGGTTTTCGAAGGTGGACAGGGTACCAACGACTGGTTGGGGGACCTGCACAATACCCGCGGCCTGACCAAGAGTGAACTGCAGGATGTCCTGGAAACCTGGGATGAGGCGTTTCGTGATAACCCCGATACCAATAATCGCCTGAGATTGGCGCTGTTGCTTACTGCCGGTGACAAAGCGGTGCGTGATCGCGGGCGCGCGCGGAAACTACTGGACGGGATCAACTCGGCTGCACTTGGCCCGGGCGAGCAGGAACTGGTCACGATCCTTCAGAATTTCCTGGCCAAGCACGAAGAGGACAGGGGTGAAATCAACGTGCTGTCGAAACAGGTCAGGGAACAGGCCCAGCGCATCGAGGAACTCGAACAGCAGCAGCGGGACCTGACGACGATTGAACAGAGCATCCAGCAACGTGAAAAATCTGCCGGAGAATGAATTATGGTGACGGATAAATACCGGGTAATGCTGGTCGATGATGATCGCAGCCTGTTACGCCTCTTGTCCATGCGCTTGACAGCGGCCGGTTATGAGGTCAAGGCAGTTGAGAATGGCGAACAGGCGCTGGCGGAACTGCCCCTGTTTCATCCCCATTTGATCATAACCGATCTGCAGATGGGCGGGATGGATGGCATGACCCTGTTTAACAAGGTGCACACCAGAAATCCCTCGCTACCGGTGCTGATCCTGACGGCGCACGGCACCATCCCGGATGCCGTCGAGGCCACCAGCCGTGGGGTGTTCAGTTATCTGACCAAGCCATTTGACAGCAAGATCCTGCTGGAGCAGGTGGCGCGTGCCCTTAAGATCAGCGGTGATGTGCCTGGTGCCGGGGAACAGGACAGCCTGTCTACCGAGTGGCGCGATGAGATTGTAACGCGCAGTCCGTTAATGGAAAGCCTGTTAACCCAGGCACGCCTGGTTGCCGACAGCGACACCAGTGTAATGATTCACGGGCAGAGCGGTACCGGCAAGGAATTGTTGGCGCGCGCCATCCACAATGCGAGTCCCCGGGCAAAGGGGGCATTTGTCGCGCTGAACTGCAGCGCCATACCGGAATCCTTGCTCGAGTCCGAACTGTTTGGTCATGTCAAGGGGGCCTTTACCGGCGCTACCCGTGACCATCCCGGCATGTTCCGTGCAGCCAATGGCGGTACCCTGTTTCTGGATGAGATCGGTGACATGCCGCTCGGCTTCCAGGTCAAGCTGCTGCGTGCCATCCAGGAACGCACCATCCGGCCTGTGGGTTCCACCCAGTCGATTCCGGTTGATGTGCGCATCATCTCGGCAACCCACCAGGACCTGGACCTGGCCCGCCAGGAAAACAGGTTCAGGGAGGATCTGTTTTACCGTCTGAACGTGGTCACCCTTGAACTACCGGCACTGATGGAGCGGCGCGAGGATATTCCCATGTTATGCAGCCATTTTCTGCATCAATTTCCGGACGCCGAAAAAAAAGGTATTACCGGCTTTTCGCCAGAGGCCATGGAGGCCATGCTGTCTGCCACCTGGCCCGGTAACGTCAGACAGCTTTACAATGTCGTTGAGCAGGCGGTGGCACTGTCAACCACGCCGCTGATCCCAGTGAGCCTGGTGCAGCGCGCCTTGCGCGAGGAGTCCAGCGAGATCCCCGCCTTCGCCGAGGCACGCAACCAGTTCGAGCGTGAATACCTGACCCAGGTTCTGCAGATCACCAACGGTAATGTGACCCGCGCGGCACGCATCGCCAAACGCAACCGCACAGAGTTCTACAAGCTGCTGCACAAACACCATCTGAACCCGTCACAGTTCAAGTCGGCACACCCCTGAGAGGACTGCAGCCCGCTGGTAACGCCTGCAGTGGTGACCTAAATCACGCGGGTCCCGCTTCCGGTTAATCTGCGGGTATCTCTGTTACCGAAGGCCGTGAAATCGACCGTGAGGGTACGGACGGCGAGCTGGCTATCTTTTCGCGATCCAGATGCCTGGCAGGTCCAGTTTCTGTTTGAGTGTGCCCGCGCGGGCTTTTGCTGCCGAGTAGTTATCAAAGCCGGCGACCCTGACGCGGTGCATGGTTCTGCCGTTTACCGTGGCCTCGGCCCGTTCTGCCCTTATACCCGATTGCTGTAATTCAGCGACATACCTGTCTGCGGTCTTTTGCCTGTTGTAGGAGGCAAGATTGACAACCCAGCCGCCGACTGTACGGGTGGTCTGCGCTGGCGCTGGTAAAGGATCCGGTACAGGGCTCGCTGCTGCTACCGGTACCGGCTCCGGTATGGGGTTGACTGTTGCTGTTGGGTCTGGCTCCGGGTCCGATAATGGGGGGGGTATTGCGATCGATACCGGTACTGGCTCCGGTGCAGGGCTGACCGCCGCAATCGGGGTGGTGGGGTCTGGTTTTTTCAGGCGCTCTGGTTGTTCCTGTTCAAACAAGGCGGCCGGTTTGGCCTGTGATGATGGCATCGAATGCGGTCTGCTGCGGGCCGGGGCCCTGGCTGCAAACGGTGCCGCAGCCGGCGGAGCGGCCTTGGTGCTGGCGAGAATCATGTTGTTGGCATTTTTCAGATCGAGTATTTCTGCGGACAATATATCCATACGGCTCACGGCCAATACCAGCTTGTTTTCCAGAGCCTGCAGGCGCCGTTCGTCGGCGGTGGTGACGGAGTTTGTGCGCTGCTTGAGTCGCCTGAACTCGGCAGCCAGTGTGTCCAGTCGATGGGTAGTTATCTGAATTTTACGTTTTATATCAATTAGTTGCCTTCCATCCGGTTGGCTCGGTGGTGCCGCAACGCTGCCGGTCACGCGGTCTGCCACGAGTTGCTCTCCGGGTTCTTCTGTGAGATTGACGCCGATAATTCCGACAATAATTGCGGCAATGGAAAGCATGGCCAACCCGCTCAGGATAGGTTCGCTGTGAATGCGCAGGGTGATACCGAAGTGGCGGATACCTGAACGGATGCTGGCACGCCAGTCGCGAACTGCTGGACCGCTCGCGGCGCTCCCGTTTCCGATAGACCAGGGACCCGCTGCGAAGCCGGCGGCCCCTTCATCATGCAGTTTCTGCACAAACGCTTTCAGCTTATCGCTGTCTGTCTGGGGCACCAGTTTTTTGTCCAATTCTGAACGGGTCAGGTTGGGCGTTTATTGTGCACGGATTGACGTTCAAATGCCAGATGCCGGCAGTTAATCTGTCGTGAAAATTTTTTACATGCACAACCCGGTAATCCGGGGTCCCGGCGTGAGCTGTCAGCCTTTCAGGCGTTTGTACTTGATGCGGTGCGGCTGGTCCGCTTCCGCGCCCAGCCGGCGCTTGCGGTCGGCCTCGTAGTCGGCATAGTTGCCCTCGAACCAGGTGACTTGGCTGTCACCCTCGAAGGCAAGTATATGGGTCGCGATCCGATCCAGAAACCAGCGGTCGTGCGAGATCACCACGGCACAGCCGGGGAAGTCGAGCAGGGCGTCCTCCAGTGCCCGCAGGGTCTCAACGTCGAGGTCGTTGGTTGGTTCGTCGAGCAGCAGCACATTGCCACCGCTGCGCAGCAGCTTGGCCAGGTGCACCCGGTTGCGTTCGCCGCCGGAGAGGCTGCCGACATGTTTCTGCTGGTCGGCCCCGGTAAAGTTGAAGCGCGAGACATAGGTCCGTGAATTGAGTTCATATTTGCCGATTGTGATGATGTCCTGATCGTTGGAGATCTCCTCCCACACGGTCTTGCTGTCATCCAGGCTGTCGCGGCTCTGGTCGACGCAGGCGATAACGGCGGTATCGCCGATGCGCAGCTCGCCGGAGTCGGATTGCTCGGCACCGGTCAGCATGCGGAACAGGGTAGTCTTGCCGGCGCCATTCGGGCCGATCACGCCGACGATGCCGCCGCGAGGCAGGTTGAAGCTGAGATCCTCGATCAGCAGCTTGTCGCCGAAGCGCTTGCTCAGTTGGTTGGCCTCGATGACCAGGTCCCCGAGGCGCGGTCCGGGCGGGATATAAAGCTGCTTGGTCTCGTTGCGTTTCTGGCGCTCCCCTGAGGCCAGTTCATCAAAGCGTGCCAGGCGTGCCTTGCTCTTGGCATGCCGGCCCTTGGCGCCGGCGCGCACCCACTCCAGCTCGGACTTGATGGCTTTTTGCCGCGCGGATTCCTGTTTCTCCTCGGTCTCGAGGCGCTGCTCCTTCTGCTCCAGCCAGGAGGAATAGTTACCTTCCCAGGGGATGCCGTGCCCGCGGTCCAGTTCCAGGATCCAGCCGGCGACATTGTCGAGGAAATAGCGGTCATGGGTCACGGCTACTACCGTGCCCGGGTATTCGGCCAGGAAGCGCTCCATCCAGGCAATACTCTCGGCGTCGAGGTGGTTGGTGGGCTCGTCCAGCAGCAGCATGTCAGGGCTCGACAGCAGCAGCTTGCACAGGGCAACCCGGCGGCGTTCACCGCCGGACAGCTTGCTGATATCGGCATCCCAGGGTGGCAGACGCAGGGCGTCGGCGGCAATCTCCAGTTTACGGTCCAGTTCCCAGGCGCCCGCGGCGTCGATCGCGTCCTGCAGCCTTCCCTGTTCCTCGAGCAGCGCTGTCATCTCGTCGTCATCCATGGGTTCGGCAAAGCGCGCGCTGATCTCGTTGAAGCGGTCGACCAGTGCCTTCGTTTCACCCAGTCCCAGTTCGACATTGCCGCGCACGTCCTTGCCGGGGTCCAGTGACGGTTCCTGCGGCAGGAAGCCGACGTGGATACCCGGCTGGGGCCGTGCCTCGCCCTCGTATTCCGTGTCCACACCCGCCATGATGCGCAGCAGGCTGGACTTGCCGGCACCGTTGAGGCCGAGCACGCCGATCTTGGCGCCGGGGTAGAAGGACAGTGAGATGTCTTCGAGAATGACGCGCTTGGGGGGCACTATCTTGCCCACGCGGTTCATGGTGTAAACGTATTGCGCCATGCGTCTGTTTAGCCTGTACGTGAATAAAGCCGCCCATTATAGGCGCCTCCAATTTACGGGCAAGCGCCGGAACGGCGTTATTTGTAAAGGTTCATGCGCTAGACTACAGCCATGACCGCAAGCTGCTGCGTATATATCGGTGATGAGCTGGCGCGTTACGGATTCGGTGACGGCCACCCCTTCGGGCCGGACCGCATGGGCGCCTTCTGGCAGCAGGCGCAGGCCGCCGGTATCGAAGAAAGGGTGAAGCTGTGTACCCCGGTCAGCGCACCGCGTGAAGCCCTCGAGCGTTTCCACTTGCCTGAGTATGTAGACCGGGTTATCGAGCAGTCACAAAGCGGGGCAGGCTACCTGGACTGCGGCGACACCCCCGCCTACCCGGGGATCTACGAGTCCGCCTGCGTGGTCGTCGGCAGTGTGCTGGATGCACTCGCGCGGCTGCTGGAGCATGAGTGCCGGCATTGTTTTGTGCCCATCGCCGGCCTGCATCATGCGCGCCGTGACAGTGCCGCGGGTTTCTGTGTCTTTAATGATTGCGGTGTGGCCATCGAGACGCTGCGTAATGAATACGGTTTGCAGCGCATTGCCTATGTGGATATCGATGCCCACCACGGCGATGGCGTGTTCTATGCCTTCGAGGCCGACCCGGCCCTGATGTTCGTCGACCTGCACGAGGACGGCCGCTACCTGTATCCGGGAACCGGTACCGCCAAAGAGACCGGTCGCGGGGCTGCCCGCGGCCTGAAGCTCAATATCCCCATGGCACCGGAGGCCACTGATGGGGACTTCCTGCAGGCGTGGGAGCGGGCCGAAGCCTTTCTGGAGCGGCACCGGCCCGAGTTCATCCTGTTTCAGTGCGGGGCGGACAGCATCGCCGGTGATCCCATCACCCACCTGCGCTATTCCCCGGCCGCGCACCGGCATGCCGCGACGCGCCTGGTTGAACTGGCCGACCGGCACTGCCCCGGCCGCGTGCTGGCACTGGGCGGTGGGGGCTACAACCGCAGCAATCTGGCGCTGGCGTGGACCGCGGTGGTCGAGGTGCTGAGCGCGTCCTGAATCACCCCGGCACTCCCGCGGTTTTTTCCAGCATGCCGGTGCGGGCCTTGGTCAGATCGGCTATTATCTTGGGCTCTTTATGAATTGCCGTTTTCCCCTTTACCTTAACCTGTAGCAGGACGACCGGAAATGTTTGATAAAGACATGCACATTGCGGGCTATGACGATGAACTCCGGGATGCCATCCAGGGTGAGCGCCAGCGCCAGGAAGACCATATCGAGCTCATCGCCTCGGAAAACTACGCAAGCCCGCGCGTACTCGAGGCCCAGGGCTCAGTGCTTACCAACAAGTATGCCGAAGGGTACCCCGGCAAGCGCTACTACGGCGGCTGCGAGTTTGTCGATATTGCCGAGCAGCTGGCGATCGACCGGGTCAAGCAGCTGTTCGGGGCCGACTACGCCAACGTCCAGCCGCATTCCGGCTCCCAGGCAAACGCCGCCGTCTATCTGGCCCTGCTGAAACCCGGTGACACCATTCTCGGCATGAGCCTGGCCGATGGCGGGCACCTGACCCACGGTTCCAAGGTCAATTTCTCCGGCAAGCTGTTCAATGCCGTGCAGTACGGCCTCACCCCGGAGACCGGTGCGATCGACTATGACCAGGTCGAGGTGCTGGCCAGGGAACACAAGCCTAAGATGATCGTGGCCGGATTCTCTGCCTATTCGCTCAAGGCCGACTGGCAGCGTTTCCGTGATATCGCCGATGCCGTGGGGGCCTGGTTGTTCGTGGATATGGCGCATGTCGCTGGCCTGATCGCCGCCGGCATCTATCCCAGTCCGGTGCAAATTGCGGATATCACCACCTCGACGACCCACAAGACCCTGCGCGGGCCGCGTGGCGGCATCATCCTGGCGCGTGCCAACGAGGCGGTCGAGAAGAAACTCAACTCGATGGTCTTTCCCGGGACACAGGGAGGGCCGCTGATGCATGTCATCGCCGCCAAGGCTGTCGCCTTCAAGGAGGCGCTCGAACCGTCTTTCCGCGACTACCAGCAGTGTGTACTGGACAACGCACGCACCATGGCAAAGGTCTTCATAGAGCGTGGCTACGACGTGATTTCCGGCGGCACCGACGATCACCTGTTCCTGGTCAGCTTCATTGAGAAGGGCCTGACCGGCAAGGCGGCGGATGCCGCCCTGGGTGCCGCGAATATCACGGTGAACAAGAACGCCGTACCGAATGATCCCCAGTCACCGTTCGTAACCAGTGGCATCCGGGTCGGGACACCGGCAATGACGACCCGGGGTTTCGGCGAGACCGAGGCACGCGACCTGGCCGGCTGGATGTGCGATATCCTGGACGACGTCAACAACGGGAATGTCATCGACGCCGTCCGTGACAAGGTGCTGGCCTTGTGCAAGCGCTTTCCGGTGTATGGCGGCTGATCCGTACGGCCTGCCCGGGTACTGATCCACCATGTACTGTCCATTCTGCAGAGCACAGGACACCAAGGTCATCGATTCGCGTCTGGCCAGCGAGGGTGCCCAGGTACGCCGGCGGCGCGAATGCCTGGCCTGTGGTGAACGCTTTACCACCTTCGAGTCGGCGGAGCTGGTGATGCCGCGTATCATCAAAAGCAACGGTGCCCGTGAACCGTTTGACGAAAAAAAACTCGCTGCCGGCGTCATGCGCGCGCTGGAAAAGCGGCCGGTTGATTCCGACAGCATGGATGCCGCCATGAGCCGCATTCAGCATCGCCTGCGGGCCAGTGGCGAACGCGAACTGCCCTCACGCCTGCTGGGTGAGTGGGTCATGCACGAACTGCGCGAACTCGACCAGGTCGCCTATGTGCGTTTTGCCTCCGTGTACCGCAGTTTCGAGGACGTCAGGGCCTTCCAGGAAGAGATTGAACGCCTGGAAAGCGAGCCGACAGCGGAGGAGAAAAAGGACCAGATCTCGCTGCTGCCAGACGAGTAGCTCATGCATCCGGAATCCGGCTGAGGGGGTGGTGCAATGGGTCTATGATCAAGCTGTTTTGCCCGCCATCCGACTTTCCGCTCACGGTTTAAATCCACTATTCCCGAAATGACTTCCGCTGACGACTACAGGCACATGGCCCGCGCACTGCATCTCGCCGAGCGCGGCCTCTGCAGTACACATCCCAACCCGCGCGTGGGCTGTGTCATCGTCAAGGACGGGCAGGTGGTGGGTGAAGGCTGGCATGAACGGGCCGGTGGCCCGCACGCGGAGATACTTGCCCTCCAGCAAGCGGGCACACGAGCCGACGGGGCGACACTTTATGTGACACTGGAGCCGTGCTGTCATCACGGGCGCACAGCGCCGTGTACAGATGCCGTGATGGCGGCCGGTGTCAAACAGATAGTGGTCGCCATGGAGGATCCCAACCCGCAGGTCGCCGGTAACGGACTACGGGTCTTGCAGGGGGCCGGCATCAAGGTGAGCGCGGGGTTGCTGGCGGCAGAGGCGGAGGCACTCAATTGCGGTTTTGTCATGCGCATGCGCGCAGGGCGTCCCTGGGTGCGCGCCAAGCTGGCGATGAGCCTGGACGGGCGCACCGCAATGGCCAGCGGCGAGAGCCAATGGATCACAGGTACCGAGGCGCGCCGCGATGTGCACCGGCTGCGCGCCCGCAGTTCCGCGATCATGACCGGGATTGGTACGGTCCTGTGTGACGATCCCTCCCTGACGGTGCGCCTGGACGATGATGAACAGCAACACCAGCCACTGAGGGTGATCCTGGACAGCCGGCTGCGCACCCCGCCGCAGGCACGCCTGCTGGACTTGCCGGGCGACACGCTGATCCTTACCGGTGAACAGCAAGCCGCCGGGGACGCGCCGTTCGCTGCGGGCGTTGAAGTGACTGGCCTGCCGCTGGTGGACGGTCGCATGGACCTGGCCGCCGTGTTACAGCACCTGGGCAATCGGGAAATCAACGAGGTACACCTCGAGGCCGGTGCGACGCTGTGCGGTGCCCTGCTGGCAGCGGGGCTGGTCGATGAGCTGGTTATCTACCTGGGGCCGCACCTGATGGGGGATGCCGCCCGCGGCTTGTTTAGGCTGCCGGGGCTGGAACGTATGGAAGACCGTATCGGCCTGGATATTCGCGACATCCGCGCAGTGGGCAAGGACTGGCGCATCACCGCGAGGGTGTCAGGCTAGATGCGGTGAATATTGATATTTTTGGGATAAATCATGTTTACAGGAATCATACAGGCAGTCGGGACCATCGCCTCGCTGGAACACCGCGGAGGAGACATGCGCATCGGCATCAATACCGGCAAGCTGCCCATGGAGGATGTCAGCCTCGGTGACAGCATTGCCGTCAGCGGTGTCTGTCTCACTGTGGTGGAGTTGCCCGGCCCGGGTATTGTTGCCGATGTCTCGGGTGAGACGCTGCGCCGGACGATTATCGGTCGGCTGGCGATCAATGATGCCGTCAACCTGGAAAAGGCGCTGACGCTGGAGACCCGCCTGGGTGGGCACCTGGTCAGCGGGCATGTAGACGGGATCGGCACGGTCAGCGCGTGCAGTGAGGACAGTCGCTCGGTGCAGTTCACCATCCGGGCACCGGACGAACTCGCCCGCTACATTGCCCCCAAGGGTTCCATCTGCGTTGACGGTGTCAGCCTGACGGTGAACGCGGTCAACGGCGCCGAATTCAATCTGAATATTGTCCCGCATACCCTGGATGAGACCACCCTTAAAGAATACCGGCCCGGCCGCGAGGTCAACCTGGAGGTCGACCTGGTTGCGCGCTACCTCGAGCGGCTACTGCAGGGGGAGGGGGCAGCACGGCCCGAAAGTGGGCAGGGTCTCACCCGTGAAACCCTCGAAAGCCACGGGTTTATTGGCAAGGAGAAATGAATTTCAGGTTAATCGCCGTCTCTCCGTGAAGCCGGGGTGCTATTCATGGATAATAAAATCCCTTGTAGTTGAGTATTCTTAGAAAAGACCCGCTGTTATGCTACTGAACACCGTTGAGGAATTGATCGAGGACTTCCGCGCCGGACGCATGGTGATCCTCATGGACGACGAGGACCGTGAGAACGAGGGTGACCTGGTGATGGCGGCGACCCATGTGCGTCCCGAGGATATCAATTTCATGGCCAGTCACGGTCGCGGGTTGATCTGCCTTACCCTGATGCCCGACCGCTGCCGGCAGCTGGACCTGCCCTTGATGGTGCAGGGGAACGAGTCACTGCATTCGACCAATTTCACCGTTTCCATCGAGGCCGCAGAGGGGGTGACGACCGGGATCTCCGCGCATGACCGTGCGCGCACCATCCTGGCGGCGGTCGGGCCGAATGCCGGTCCCAGTGACATCGTCCAGCCCGGACACATCTTCCCGCTGATGGCCCAGCCGGGCGGTGTGTTGACCCGCGCCGGGCATACCGAGGCCGGCTGTGACCTGGCGCGTTTGGCGGGGCTGGAACCGGCCGCCGTGATTGTCGAGATACTCAGGGAAGATGGCAGCATGGCGCGGCGCCCGGACCTTGAGCGCTATGCGCAGGAACACGGCCTCAAGATGGGCTCCATCGAGGGTCTGATCCGCTACCGGACCGAGAACGAGACCACAGTCGAGCGGATGACTGAATGCGAGCTGGCGACGGAACACGGTGTATTCAACCTTTATGCCTATCGCGACACCGTCGATGAAGCTGTGCACCTGGCGCTGGTCAAGGGGGAAATCAGCCCGGATGAGCCGACCCTGGTCCGGGTTCATGTGGAAAACACCCTCAGTGACCTGGTGGATGCTCAGATGCAGGACCATCACTGGCCGCTGCGCAGTGCACTGCAACGTATCGCCCGGGAGGGTATGGGTGTTGTCGTGATATTGCGCTGGGACAACGGCGCGGATGCCTTGATCCGTAGCATCAAGGGGTATCATCTGCCGGACAGACCGCAGCAGGCCAAGGCCATTAAAGAGCCGCAGGAGTTGCGCACCTTTGGGGTCGGCGCCCAGATCATTGCGGATCTCGGCGTCAAGAAGATGCGCGTTCTGAGTGCACCCAAGATCGTGCACGGCATCGCCGGTTTCGGGCTGGAGGTGGTTGAGTACGTAGACTGCGACTGAGGCAGACTTTGCGGTATTGATAACAGGATTCGAGGCAATCGGGATAGCGATCAATGACTGATATTACGGTAAAGGAAGGCGAACTGGTATTGCGCGATGCGCGTATCGTTCTGCTGGTGTCACGGTTTAACAGCTTTGTGGTAGAGAGCCTGCTCGAAGGTGCGCTGGACACACTGAAGCGGCACGGCGCAGATGGGCGCGATCTCGAGATCGTTAGGGTACCGGGGGCCTTCGAAATGCCGATCGCCGCACAGCAGCTGGCGGCAAGCAAGCGCTTCGACGCCATCATTGCGCTGGGTGCCGTGATTCGTGGCGGTACCCCGCATTTCGAATATGTTGCCGGGGAATGCACCAAGGGGCTGTCCACGGTTTCACTGAAATATGATATCCCGGTGGCGTACGGTGTGCTGACGGTGGACACCATCGAGCAGGCGATTGAACGGGCCGGTACCAAGGCGGGCAACAAGGGTGAAGAAGCGGCCCTGTCGACGATCGAGATGATCAACCTGCTGCGGACACTGGAAAACTGAGGTCGTGGGCAGGGGGCGATGAAATTCTCTGCGCATGCGCGTGCCCGGGCCCGGCGTTACGCACTACAGGCCCTCTACCAATGGGACCTCTCCGGACAGGAGCTGGGCGAGATACGCCGCCAGTTCGCTGAAGACGAAGAGTTCACACGTTCAGACGTTGCCTACTTCACCGACTTACTGAACCAGGTGCCCGCACAACTGGACACCATCGACAACAGCATTGCCGATCACCTTGACCGTTCCATGGAACAGGTTGACCCGGTGGAACGAGCCATCCTGCGCATCGCCGGATATGAACTGCTGTTCCGCGAAGACATCCCGTACCGGGTCATCATTAACGAGGCCGTAGCCCTGGCCAAGAAGTTCGGTGCCGAACAGGGTCATGTCTTCATCAACGGCGTGCTGGACCATGCTGCGCACAAGATCAGGCCGCTGGAATGCGCCGGGAAGAGCGAGAAGGTCAACGGCCTCTGAAGGTTTCACCTTCGTCAGGGTCATTCCAGAACATGACCGAATCCGAATTCGACATCATCCGGCACTATTTTACCGACCGCCAGTCAAGGCGCGCTGACGTTGTTGCCGGGATCGGTGATGATGCGGCGCTGCTGCATGTCGCGCCGGGGTCGGAGCTCGTCGTGTGCATGGATACTCTGGTCGCGGGCGTGCACTTCCCCGAGTCCACTACCGCGGCCGCGATCGGACACAAGGCGCTGGCGGTCAACCTGAGTGACCTGGCCGCGATGGGCGCCGAGCCGGCCTGGGCCACCTTGTCGCTGACCCTGCCGGCCAGTCATCCCGACTGGCTCAAGGCCTTTGCCGATGCCTTCTTCGCGCTGGCCGACAGCCACGGGGTGCAGCTGGTCGGAGGTGACATCACTCGCGGGCCACTGGCAGTGACCGTGCAGGCACACGGTTTCGTTCCAGCCGGGCAGGCACTGCGACGTCGCGGGGCGCGGCCCGGAGACCGGGTCTGTGTGACCGGTACTCTGGGTGATGCCGGTCTTGCCCTGCACGAAGGCGTATCGGTCCCTGCCAGCCTGCAGGCGCGTCTCGATTTTCCGCAGCCGCGCATCGATGCCGGATTGGCGCTGCGCGGTTATGCCAGTGCCGCGATCGATATCTCGGACGGCCTGCTGGCCGACCTGGGGCATCTGCTGGAGCACGATGGTCTGGGCGCCGCGCTGCAGGTCGATGCCTTGCCGCGCTCGGATGCATTCCTGGCCGGGTTGCAGCCACTGGGTACCGAGGCTGAGGTGCTGTTCTATGAACTGCCGCTGTCCGCCGGTGACGACTACGAACTGTGCTTCACGATTCCGGAGAAGCGCCACAATGAAGCAGAACGCCGGCTCGCCGAGATTGCCTGTGACTGTACAGTGATCGGCGTGATCGAAGAGCTGTCGGGAATACGTTGTTACCGTGACGATGGCGAGCGTTATCACCCGGTTTCATCCGGCTACCGGCATTTCAACGAGGCAGGGTAGGCATGGCTGACAGTCTTCCCCCGCGTTTGCTGCTGAAACCCACGGGTTTCCTGGCACTGGGATTCGGCAGCGGGCTGGTTCCGCTGGCCCCGGGCACGGCCGGGACGCTAGCGGCCGTACCGCTGTATCTGTTGCTGCAGCACCTGCACCCGGGGCTCTACCTGGGACTGGTCTGCCTGCTGTTCCTGGCGGGTATCCCGATCTGTACCCACATTGCCCGCCTGCTCGAAGTGCATGACCATCCGGGCATCGTCTGGGACGAGATCGTCGGTTATCTGGTGGCGATGGTATTTGCTCCGGCGGGATGGGTCTGGGTGGTAACCGGCTTTGTCCTGTTCCGGGTCTTTGATATCGCCAAGCCCTGGCCGATCCGCTGGTGTGACCGGCATGTGAGTGGCGGATTGGGGATCATGCTCGACGACCTGCTGGCCGGCGTGTTCGCTGCGATCGTGTTGCAGCTGCTGTATCTTTTCTGGTAGTTCGAGTGGAAATGGATTAGTTCCCGTATAACTCGGTGTCATCCCGGTACAGGCCAAGCCGGGCCAGGCACAGATCCGCCTGGAAGACGCGTCCGATCGCCACGATGCCAATGCGTTGTAGCGCCGCGGTATCCAGTGCTGCACCGATGCGATAGCCCGAGAAGGCGCTGAACGGTATCCGCACCGTGCGCCACGTCGCCGGCGCAGTGAAAGACGCGCGGTAGGCTTGCCAGGGAAGCCACACGTCTTTGGTGCGCAGATGCACATTGTATTGCTCGTCGTTGCCGTATACATCCAGTAACACACCGCTGTAGCTGGATGCATCCAGCACACCATCCGCGGCGCTATCCAGGGCCGCCTGTATGAAACCGCCGCGGTTGTCGAGGCTGACCGCTCCGTGCAACCGTAGACAGGGTCGGCCCGTAACCGTATCCGGTGTCAGGTGGCCATCCGACATTCCGCCCATGACAGCGTCGGTGATCAGGCGCCATGACGGACCGTGCGCTGAGCGCAGGTCGCCTGTACTGCGATTGTCGAGAATCAGGGTGGACTCAGAGGCCATGGCAGTCACCAATACGACGGCAAGCACGCTCATTATTACGATGTTCTGGTAATCCGGCCACATGTTATCCTCACTTCTATCGATCGGACGGTAATTAGACCCTTCATGGTAACCTGAACAGTCCCTCTTCCCCGGCAACAGCGGGCCGAACTCAGTTTTCCTGTTTCGATACCCGGGAAGGTTTGCTGAGAATAAATGCGGCCCCGTACAACATTAGCAGCGCTGTCAACGCCTTCAGCCAGGCGCTGACACCGGTGAAGAAGGCCAAGTATACGAAACTCAGTAACATGGTGGCGACCGCAAGCAATTTCGCCTTGCCCGGAATCACGCGGTGAGAGCGCCACTGCTGCAGCGGGGGACCAAACACCCGGTGCGTATACAGCCAGTCATGAAAGCGCCGCGAGCTTTTCGAGAAGGCCCACAAAGCAAGCAGCATGAAGGGCGTAGTCGGCAAACCCGGCACTACGGTACCGATAATCCCCAGACCGAAGAAACACCAGCCGAACAGGAAATACAGTGGTTTCATAAGGTTTACTTATAGAACAAAGTTACAGTCTTGCCACAAGCCATGGATTGTTCGGTTTCGACTGCGGGTTCTGTTGTAATTCTCTGTTTCTGACAGGGGTGGAAACCTGCGTCTTGACAGTATTCACCTGCTTTACGCTTTACGGGGTCGGATCTCGCCAACCAACTTTACGGGGTCGGACTTTACGGGGTCGGACCTCGCCAACCAATTAAAGCAGCTTGAATAAGTTTGAAATATAGTCTGTATTATTACCTTAACGGATCTTTTTCGGGGTCAAGATAATATGTTTAAGACAAACAGGCGCTAGCAATTATATTGCATAGAAAATGGTGTAGTGATTAGAGGTTCCGAACTCCATGGACGCGCCCTATGGGGGTCGAAAAAGGCGTTATAAGCCCTCAATACAGCCCTTATCATGGGTAAGTAACAAGTGATTCAGCGGATTGTAGAGGTCCGACCCCTAGAGATATCGTTGCTTGTTATATCCGGCGTTCCCAGGCAACCAGGCCCGTGATCAGCTGGTCTGGCGGCGTCTCAGGCTCAATCCGCAATCTCGATAGTGCCCAATCGACCGTGCCGGGCGCGAAGCTGCCGGGGTTTTCACCCGCCACCATGGCAACCAGGCCGTACAGTTCATTGGTCCCTGTACGGGTCTCAGGGTCTGTGCGCTGGCGGTCCACCCAGGTGCTGGCCTTTGTTCTAATCATCTCTAATGCCTCCCCGGCCGCTTTGTTGACTTGTATTGGCGCCAGGCTGTCTGCCGCAGCCAGGGTCCAGAAAAGATCTGCTGGCCGGTCGGCCAGGGCGCCGAACCGGCCGGCCTCGCGTATGTGATACAACCGGCCCTGATGGAACATCCGGGACAGGATGAAGTCCATTGCCTCATTGGCCATCCGCAGGACTTCTTCGTTCTGCATTGTCCGGGCGACTGCGACCAGCGCAACGACAGCCTGTGCATTGGTGTCGCTGCGCTGTACCTGCATGATCCGCGGTGCCGGATGCGAGCGACGCTCGCCCGGTGACAGGCTGTAATAGGTGCGATCCGCAATCTGGGCCTGGTAGAAGCCGCCTGTATGTTTATCCCGGAGCCTGTTACCCAGGAATGCCAGCCCGGAGCGCGCCGCCTCCAGCAGCATTTCATCCCGGTAAAGACTCCCGGCCTCGGCGAACCAGGCCGTCAGCCAGGCATTCGCCTCGAGCAGCTTCGAGGTCTCCAGGTAGTCCTCGCGATGGGGATCCAGGAAATAGAAAAAGCCGCTGTCGACCGGGTCGCGCAGACGCCGGGCCTCCACACGTGCTGCGCGCAACACACGGTCCGGCCAGAGCCCCTGCTGCATCAGGTAACGCCAGCTTCGCGGTGCGGGCCGTTTGAAACCGGCACCGGTTTCAAAGCGCGCGGCCAGGGTACCTATCTCCGCGTCGTAGAGGAGATCGAGGTGATCCAGGAAGGCGCTGCGAAACGCGTCGAGTCCTTCGGGGTCCGAATCGTGAACGATCGTGACCGGGAGGTCTTCGGTATCTGCCCGGGCTGGCTGGCGGGTGGCGGCGGTTGCAAGCACCTCGACGAGATCCTGGGGAGCGACGATGCCGACGATGGGTAACAGCATTTCGCCGCCGGCTGTGAGCACGGCGGAATAGGGTAGCCCACGGACTTGCAGGCGTTCTGCCAGGTCCGGGCGATCGTCAAAATCGACCAGCACGGGTACATAGTGCTGTTGCAGCGCCGCCCTCACGCGCGGATCGCCGAGCGTGTCGCGTTCGTACTGGTGACACCAGCTGCACCAGGCCGCGGTGAAATAGATGAAGACAGGGCGCCCGATGCTGCTGGCCCTCGCCAGCCCCCGTTCATAGTCCTGTTCCCATTCAGTAAGGCGCCATTCAGTGTCAGGCGCTTCGGGCTCGGCACCGCATGCGAGAAGCAGCAGGGCCAGCAAGCAAGGGAGGAGAGCACGATTTACCGGCATCGGATTGTCTCCCCGGGCTGACCGCTATTCAGGCCGGGCTTCGGCCCTTCGCCAGCATGGGTTGCAGCCAGCGCCGATACAGATGTCCGGCGACCTGTTGGGCGGCGGTGATCCTCTCATCCAGGTCTGCCGTCATTTCCGCGGCCGTTTGCACGCTGGGTGCGGGGTCGTCGAGTTCAACCCGGTACAGGGCCGCCCACTCGTGCACCATGGGCGCGGTCATTTCCACGTGGCACTGCAGGGCGAGGATGTTGTCCAGTGCAAAGGCCTGGTGGGGGCAGTGTGCGTTTTCAAGGATGACCTCAGCTCCGGCGGGTATAGAAAAGGTTTCGCCATGCCAGTGGAACAGATTCATCCTCTCCGGCTGGCCATCGAGCCAGTCGGCGGCCGTGGCATTGTCTGCCTTGCTCACCGCGTGCCAGCCGATCTCACGTACCCGGTTCTTCGTGACTTCACCTCCCAGGGCCTTGCCGATGAGTTGCCCACCGAGGCAATGACCCAGTACGGGCAGCTGCCGGTCCGCGGCTGCGCGGATAAGAGCCAGTTCCTGCTCGATCCAGGGCAGGGGGTCATTGACACTCATGGGACCTCCCATAAAGACCAGGCCGGAACAGTCCTCGATGTCCACGGGCACGGCTTCTTTCCGGTCAATCGCGATGAGCCGGTAGGGGACCTCAAGACGGTCGAGTACTTCGGCCAGGTAGCCGGGGCCTTCGCATTTGATGTGGCGGAACAGGAAAAGGGGTTTCATAATGGAAGCGAATTTCCTGATTCATGGAGCACCGAACTTGAGATTATCCAGATTTCTTGCGATCGGCCTAGTGTTCAGCCTGGTCGGGCTGGCGTTCCCCGTCATGTCGGGCCCGGATGTACGCGTGGTCGGCTTGTTCAAGCAGCGTGCCGTCTTACTGATTGATGGCAAGCAGCGCCTGCTCGCAGTGGGGGAGACCAGTCCCGAGGGTGTGAAGCTGCTTTCCGCGGACAGTGAATCCGCTGTCCTCGTCGTGGACGGCATGGAGTTCAAGGGCACCCTGGACGGACGTGTCAGTGCCCGCAAGAAGACGCCCTCTATGCAGGTGGTCCAGATAAGACGCAATAGCATGAGTATGTACAGCACGGTCGGGAGTATCAACGGCCTTCCCGTCAGCTTTCTTGTTGATACCGGCGCCACCCAGATCGCCATGAACGATGCCCAGGCGCGACGTCTGGGCATCGACTACCGGGTTGTCGGGGAGCCGGCCGCGATTACCACAGCATCGCGCGTGGAACGTGCCTGGGCCGTCATGCTGGACTCGGTCAAGGTGGGGGATATCGAATTGAGCAATGTCAGTGCCATCGTTCTGGAGGGAACACAGCCCGAGCAGGCGCTACTGGGCATGTCATTTCTGGGTCGCCTGGAAATGCGCAATGACGGGCAGCTGATGACCCTGCGGAGAAAATACTGATGTAGCCGAATGCTGGTCAGACCCTGATGATGACCGGCCTGCCGACAGTAACGAATTCCCGGTGGATCACACAGACTGTTTGAGGGGTGATGCGACCAACCCGGTTCAGGCCGTTTCCTTGTTGTGCTCGATCAGGGCGTAGGCCGAGTGGTTGTGGATGGACTCGAAATTTTCCGATTCAACCACGTAGGCCGCGATCCGATCGTCGTTGTTCAGGCGGGTGGCGATGTCGCGGACCATGTCTTCGACGAATTTCGGGTTGTTGTAGGCCCTTTCGGTGACATGCTTTTCGTCCGGACGCTTGAGCAGACCGTAGAGTTCACAGGAGGCCTCCGACTCGACAATGTCGATCAGGTCCTCGATCCATACGAAACCGTGAGTCTCGGCGCTGACCGTGACATGGGAGCGCTGGTTGTGAGCGCCGTAATCGGAGATCTTTTTTGAACAGGGGCACAGGCTGGTGACCGGCACCAGGACCTTGATGTTCATCTTCGCCTTGCCATCGCTGATCTCGCCGATCAGGCTGACATCGTAGTCCAGCAGGCTTTCGACCCCGGTTACCGGTGCCGCCTTGTTGATGAAGTAGTGGAAGTTCATCTCGATATGACCGGCCTCGGCTTCGAGACGCTCGGTCATCTCATGCAGCATCTCCTTGAACGAATCGACCGTGATTTCGCGTTCGTGCTGATTCAGGATCTCCACGAAACGTGACATGTGCGTGCCCTTGAAGTTGTGGGGCAGGTTGACGTACATGTTGAACGACGCAATGGTGTGCTGTTCTCCGCCACTGCGGTCCTTGACCCGGACGGGATGACGAATATCCTTGATCCCGACCTTGTCAATCGGTATGCGCCGGGTGTCCGCGCTGTTTTGAACGTCAGCAATGGGATCGTACTTTGGCTGTGCTGGATCAGTGGCTTTCATTAATTCTTTTCCAGATCGATCTTGATAAAGGCATCTGCGCCTGCCTTGCAACTATCTCTCGCAGGCGCGCAAGGGTAACCATCCGGGATGGCTGTGGGAACATGTATAAAGGGGTAGTCCGGGGACAGCCGCCCTGAATTCCTGAGTTATACAGTCAGATATTACCCCTGGAGGTGTTCATTGGCAATCGCACAGCTGCCGGTTTTTACTGTATTATCTATCTCTTTCAATGATATAGAGTGAAATCCAGCGCAGCGGATCGGCCCGCTCATCGAACCCTGACAGGCTGTCCAGGGCCTCTTCATGAAGTTCGTTGGCACGCTGCCTGGCGCCATCGAGCCCGATCAGTGCCGCATAGGTCGACTTCTGCAGTGACTGGTCGGCCCCGGAGCGCTTGCCCAGGGTGCCGGTCTGACCCTCGACATCGAGGATATCATCACGGATCTGGAAGGCCAGCCCGACGCACTTCGCGTAGTGGTCGAGTTTTTCCAGGGTCTCTTCGGCGAGCCCCTCGCAGGTGAGGGCACCCAGTACCACGCTGGCACGAATCAATGCCCCGGTCTTGTGGATGTGCATATCCTCGAGTTCAGCAATATCCAGCTGACGCCCGGCCGCGGCCAGGTCAATCATTTGCCCGCCCACCATCCCGCGTGAACCGGCCGCCAGGGCCAGTGTCTTGATCATGCGCAAACGGGTAGCGCTGTCACAGGCAGATTTATCGTGCGTGAGCACGTAGACGCCCAGTGTCTGCAGGGCATCGCCTGCAAGGATGGCCTCGGCTTCGCCAAAGGCCTTGTGACAGCTGGGCTTGCCGCGGCGCAGGTCGTCGTCATCCATCGCCGGCAGGTCATCATGCACCAGTGAATAGGCATGCATGAACTCGACCGCGCAGGCCGGTGCGTCCAGCTGTTCCCAGTCGCTGCCGACCGCCTGACCGCTGGCATAGACGAGGGTGGGGCGAATGCGCTTGCCGCCGCCGAGCACGGCATAGCGCATGGCCTCGTGCAGCGAAGCGGGATGGGTTGCAGCCGGTGGCAACCAGCGCGACAGGCTGGTCTCGAGACGGGCCTGGCACTTTGCCATGAAGGTTTGCAGGGGCGGATCAGGTGTCTTCACTGTCGAACGGTGCGATTTCTTCCTGGCCGTTTTTTTTCAACAGGGTTTCAACCTTCTGTTCGGCCTCTTTCAGGGCCTGCTGGCAGGCGCGCGTCAGCTGGACACCCCGTTCGAAGTGTTGCAGCGATTCCTCCAGGCTCAGATCCCCCTGTTCCATCTTCTCCACCAGGGCCTCGAGTTCCTGCAGGGACTGCTCAAACCGGGGTGTTTCCTGTCGTTTTTTAGCCATTACTTGAAACTTTGGTGTAATCCGCTTACGTTACCTCAGCTCGGCAGCGAGGGTCAATTAAGCCCCTGTTTTCGTGGAAAAGGCCGGGCACGCTTGACTCCGACAGGTTGCTGGGCTATTTTTCATAACATTAGACAGAGTCTAAATCAGAGCGTGGGCTACGGCCTCCGAATTCAATAACAAACCATGAGGAAAGTGCTATGGAATTGAAAGGTAGTTCTACGGAAAAAAACCTTAAAGATGCCTTTGCCGGTGAATCTCAGGCCAATCGCCGCTATCTGTATTTTGCCGCCAAGGCGGATGTGGAAGGCTACAATGACGTCGCTACGGTCTTCCGTTCCACGGCCGAGGGCGAAACCGGTCATGCACATGGCCACCTGGAGTACCTGGAGCAGGTGGGTGACCCGGCGACCGGCCTGCCCATCGGTCCCACCGGGGACAACCTCAAGGCGGCCATTGCCGGTGAGACCCACGAGTACACCGATATGTACCCGGGTATGGCGAAGTCCGCCCGCGACGAGGGTTTCGATGAAATCGCCGACTGGTTCGAGACGCTGGCCAAGGCCGAGCGTTCCCATGCGAACCGCTTCCAGAAGGCGCTGGATGCTCTGAACGACTAGGATCCGGCACAACTGCTCGACGGGGCCGGTCTGACCGGCCCCGTATCATTTTCAGGGCAGCATGGACACACCTCAAAGGGATTCACCTTGATGGGACAAAAAACCGAAGGTACAGGTGAAGGCAGCCTGGAAGCACCAACACGCCATCCCCTGGACTGGACCGGCGCGGCATTTTACGACGAGGCTGACCTGTTCAAGGAACTGGAACGGGTCTATGACATCTGTCATGGCTGTCGGCGCTGCTTCAGTCTGTGCAATGCGTTCCCGACGCTGTTCGATGCCATCGATGAATCGGAAACCATGGAACTGGACGGTGTCGCGCGCGAGGTCTACTGGGAGGTGGTGGACCACTGCTACCTGTGCGATATGTGCTACATGACCAAGTGTCCCTATGTGCCGCCGCATGAGTGGAACGTGGACTTTCCACACCTCATGCTGCGTGCCAAGGCGGTTAAGTTCAAACGGGCCCGCACGCGTTTGCGTGACCGGCTGCTGACCTCGACCGATACGGTCGGAAAGCTTGCGGGTATCCCGATCGTGACCCGGGCGGTCAATGCGGGCAACCGCTCGAAGACCGGCCGCAAGCTGTTGCAAAAGGCACTGGGTGTACACCCCGATGCCATCCTGCCGGAGTACCATGGCAAGACCCTGCGCAAGTTCCTGGCCGGGCCCAACGAGGCTGACAAGGCGGCCGAACCGGCCGGTCCGACACAGGGCAAGGTCGCCGTATTCACCACCTGTTACGGCAACTACAACGAACCGCAGCTCGGCCATGACCTGATTGCTGTCATGCAGCACAACCACATACCCGTCACCCTGGTCGACAAGGAGCACTGCTGCGGCATGCCCAAGCTGGAGCTGGGTGACCTCGAGTCCGTCAAGGCCGCCAAGGAGGCGAATATCCCCGCACTGGCGGCGCTGGTCAACGACGGCTGGGATATCGTGGCGCCGGTACCTTCCTGCGTCCTGATGTTCAAGCAGGAACTGCCGCTGATGTTTCCGGACGATCCGGACGTGATCAAGGTCAGGGACGCCATATTCGACCCGTTTGAATACCTGATGCTGCGTCACAAATACGGGAAATTGAACACCGACTTCAAGCAGCCGCTGGGCAAGATCGCCTACCACGTTCCCTGTCACCTGCGGGTGCAGAACATCGGCATGAAGACCCGTGACTTCCTGCAACTGGTGCCGGAAACCAGCATCGAACCGATAGAACGCTGTTCCGGGCATGACGGGACCTATGCCGTCAAGCAGGAGTTCCACGAGACCTCCATGAAGATTTGCCGCCCGGTCGTCAACCGTGTGGAGCGCGCCGCGGCTGACTATTACAGCAGCGACTGCCCCATGGCCGGTCACCAGATCGAGAACGGGCTGAAGAACGACAAGGCACCGACGCATCCGCTATCGCTGGTGCGCCTGGCCTACGGAATCTAGAGCAGATGAAATCATGGACAAGCTGACGCGTAATGACCTTTACAGCCTGGAGCAGTATGCCGAGGTCCGTCCCGAGTTTCGTGCACAGATCATCGCACACAAAAAAGACCGCCATGTCCGGGTCGGACCGGTGGCGACACTCTATTTCGAAGACCGCCGCACCATCCAATACCAGATTCAGGAGATGCTGCGGATCGAGCGGATCTTTGAGGCGGAGGCTATCGAGGAGGAACTGGAGGCCTACAACCCGTTGATACCTGAAGGCTCAAACTGGAAGGCGACCTTCATGATCGAGGAACCCGATGTCGACAGGCGCCACCGGTTACTGGCCGGGTTGATCGGGATTGAGGACCGGGTCTGGGTCAGTGTCGAGGGTTATGAACCGGTCTACGCGATCGCCGACGAGGACCTGGAGCGCAATACAGAGGAAAAGACCTCGGCCGTCCACTTTCTGCGCTTTGAACTGACGCTGCCAATGGTCGAGGCCGCCAGGAACGGGGCGGCCATCAACGTTGGCATTGACCACGAGAACTACAGCCACCGGGTCGAACCGGTGGACGACAATATCCACAAGTCCCTGATTGCCGACCTGGACTGACCGGACGGCGCTGAACACAGGCTCGAAATGCGGCGGGCAGCGCGTTAAACTGCGCTCCCCATGAGAGCTTGCCTGCCAACAGGATTATCCTGCAGCTATTACTTGGCGGCGCTGTGGCTTGTGCTGTACTGGCAGGTTTCTTTGGCCGACGATGACACCGACTGGAACTCCGGTAGCTTCATTCCACGGGCGGCCTGGCGTGAGCAACAGGTGGAACTACCAGCTTATCCTGCAGAGGGACGCTTGCTCGAGGTGGCGGTTGTTACCGGCAACTACCCCTACCGCGTCTACATTGACCCTGAATCGCTTTCCATTGGCACTGACCGCGTGGTGCGTTATGCCGTCGTGATCACCTCTGCGGCAGGAGCAAGGAACATCTCCTATGAAGGTCTGCGTTGCAGTACCCGCGAGTATCGCCGCTATGCCTATGGCACCAACGGCGGCTGGCAGACGCTGGATGAGACCTCTTGGGAGCGGATCATGGAATCCGGTATGGGCCACTACCGTTACGATCTGCACCGGGACTACCTGTGCGACACGACCAGCAGCACCCTGAAGCGTGACGAAATTCTCCGCAGACTGCGTTACTCCAGAGGTGGGGTGCTGGATGAATAGTATTTTACCGAATCTCAACCACGGTTCTTTAACATGAGTACTGTGTATGATGCCGCTGCGATCGAGATACTCAGCGGGCTTGAACCGGTGCGCAAGCGCCCCGGTATGTATACCGACACGGCACGTCCCAATCATCTTGCCCAGGAAGTCATTGACAACAGCGTCGACGAGGCCATTGCCGGTTATGCGTCGCGAATCGATGTAATCCTCTATAAGGACGGTTCGCTGGAGGTTCGCGACAACGGCCGCGGCATGCCGGTGGACATGCACCCGGAGGAGGGTGTACCCGGTGTCGAGGTCATCCTGACGCGGCTGCATGCCGGCGGCAAGTTCTCGGCCAGGAACTATATCTTCGCCGGCGGGCTGCACGGCGTCGGTGTGTCCGTTGTCAATGCGTTGTCGAAACATCTCGAGGTCTGGATAAGGCGCGGCGGCAAGGAATACAACATGGCCTTTGCCGGCGGGGAACGGATCTCCGAGCTGGAGGAGATCGGCAAGGTGGGTAAGCAGAACACCGGCACCTCGGTGCGCTTCTGGCCCGATCCCAAATACTTCGATTCGGCCAGGTTCTCCCTGTCGCGCCTCAAACACGTGTTGCGTGCCAAGGCGGTGCTGTGTCCCGGCCTGCAGGTGCGCCTGCATGAAGAGGCCAGCGGCGAGAAGCTGGAATGGCACTACGAGGAAGGCCTGCGCGCCTACCTGATGGGCGAACTGGGCGGGGTGGAGTGTCTGCCCGAAGAACCCTTTACCGGCAACATGGAGGGCAACCATGAAGCGGCTGAGTGGGCGCTGGTATGGCTGCCCGAGGGGGGTGAGCTGGTGGCCGAGAGTTACGTTAATCTCATCCCGACGGTGCAGGGTGGCACCCATGTAAACGGTCTGCGCATGGGCCTGACCGAGGCGGTGCGTGAATTCTGTGAATTCCGCAACCTGCTGCCGCGCGGTGTGAAGCTTGCTCCGGAAGACGTATGGGACCGCTGCAGCTACATCCTCTCGGTCAAGCTGATCGACCCGCAGTTCAGCGGCCAGACCAAGGAGCGCCTGTCATCTCGTGAGTGTGCGCCGTTTATCTCCGGAGTGGTCAAGGATGCCTTCAGCCTTTGGCTCAACCATCACACCGAGGTCGGCGAGCGGATCGCCTGGCTGGCGATCGAAAATGCCCAGAAACGCCAGCGTGCCGGCAAGAAGGTGGTCCGCAAGAAGGTGACCTCCGGCCCGGCGCTACCCGGCAAGCTGGCGGACTGTGCATCCACCGACACCGAGCGCACCGAACTGTTCCTGGTCGAGGGCGATTCGGCCGGCGGCTCGGCGAAACAGGCCCGCGATCGCGAGTTCCAGGCGATCATGCCGCTGCGCGGCAAGATCCTCAACACCTGGGAGGTCGATTCCACCGAGGTGCTGGCGTCCCAGGAGGTGCATGATATCTCCGTGGCCATCGGGGTGGAGCCCGGGACCAATGAGATGAAAAACCTGCGCTACAGCAAGATCTGCATACTGGCGGATGCGGATTCCGATGGTGCGCATATTGCGACCCTGCTGTGCGCGCTGTTCCTGCGCCATTTCCGTGCCCTGGTCGAGGCCGGCCACGTGTTTGTCGCCATGCCCCCTCTGTACCGTATCGATGTCGGCAAGGAGGTCTTTTATGCCCTGGATGATGCCGAGCGGCAGGGGGTGCTGGACCGGATCGCGGCCGAGAAGCTCAAGGGCAAGGTCATGGTTCAACGTTTCAAGGGACTCGGCGAGATGAACCCGATGCAGTTACGTGAGACCACCATTGCACCGGAAACCCGGCGACTGGCGCAGCTGACCATCGATTCCGATGACGACACCCACGCCCTGATGGACATGCTGCTGGCCCGCAAGCGATCTGCCGACCGTCGCAGCTGGCTGGAGTCCAAGGGCGACCTGGCGGATACATAGCAAAGAATGGATGACTGGTAATGGAAACACTCGAGCTTGATTACGAAGGCATCGAACAGCTGCCACTGAAGACCTTTTCCGAGAAGGCCTACCTGGATTATTCCATGTACGTCATTCTCGACCGTGCGTTGCCACATATCGGCGACGGACTTAAACCTGTGCAGCGGCGCATTGTTTACGCGATGTCGGAGCTGGGCCTCACGGCAGTCGCAAAGTACAAAAAATCTGCACGCACGGTCGGCGATGTACTGGGCAAGTTCCACCCCCATGGTGATTCTGCCTGCTATGAGGCCATGGTGCATCTGGCGCAGCCGTTCACCTCGCGCTACCCGCTGGTCGACGGCCAGGGCAACTGGGGCTCCCCGGATGATCCCAAGTCGTTTGCTGCCATGCGCTATACCGAGTCGCGGCTGGCGGCCTATGCGGAAATACTGCTCGCCGAACTGGGGCAGGGAACGGTCGACTGGGCACCCAACTTCGACGGCACACTAGAGGAACCCGTGCTGCTGCCCGCGCGCCTGCCCTCGTTGCTCCTGAACGGCGCCAGCGGGATTGCCGTCGGTATGGCAACCGATATCCCGCCCCACAACCTCACCGAGGTCGCAGCGGCGGCCGTACTGCTGCTGGAAAAGCCGAAGACCACGGTGGAGGAACTGTGCGAGCACGTGCAGGGGCCTGACTTTCCCACCGGTGCAGAGATGATTACCCCGAAGGCCGAACTGATCGAGGCCTACAAGACCGGTCGTGGCAGCGTGCGCATGCGGGCGCGCTACGAAAAGGAGAACGGCGACATCGTGATAACGGCCCTGCCATACCAGACCTCGGGTGGCAAGGTCCTGGAGCAGATCGCGGCGCAGATGACGGCAAAGAAACTCCCCATGGTCGAGGACCTGCGTGACGAATCCGACCACGAGAACCCGACACGCCTGGTTATTGTGCCGCGTTCCAATCGCGTGGACAGCGAGGCCCTGATGACGCATCTGTTCGCAACCACGGACCTGGAGCGCAGTTCGCGTATTAATCTCAACATGATCGGACTGGACGGGCGTCCGCAGGTCAAGGACCTGCGCACGATACTCAGGGAATGGCTGGAGTTCCGCACCACCACCGTACGTCGACGCCTCCAGTACAGACTGGAAAAGGTATGCCGCCGGCTGCACTTGCTGGATGGCCTGCTGATCGCCTTTCTTAACCTGGACGAGGTGATCCGCATTATACGCACCGAGGACAAGCCCAAAGCGGCACTGATCAAGCGCTTCAAATTGTCCGTAGACCAGGCAGATTACATCCTCGACACCCGCCTGCGGCAGCTGGCCCGCCTGGAGGAGATGAAGATCAAGGATGAGCAGAAGGACCTGGCCGAGGAACGCGACGAATTAGAGAAGATCCTGGGGTCGGCACAGCGACTGAAGACGCTGATCAAAAAGGAAATCAAGGCGGATGCAATCAAGTTCGGCGATGCCCGCCGTACTACGCTGGTGGAGCGCGAGGCCGCCCAGGCCATGGACGAGACAGCGTTGATTCCCAGCGAACCGGTGACCGTGGTGTTGTCGAAGAATGGCTGGGTGCGGGTGGCCAAGGGCCACGAGGTCGACCCGGCGGAAATGAATTACAAGACCGGAGATGAATACGCAGCGGCCGCGCGCGGCCGCAGCAACCAGCTGACGGTGTTCCTTGATTCCACAGGACGGGCCTACGCCTTGCCGACCCACGCGCTGCCGACGGCGCGCGGTCAGGGTGAACCGCTGAGTGGACGCCTGAAGCCGGCTGACGGCGCACGTTTTGTCGGTGTCATGGCCGGTGAACCGGACCAGTTGTATCTACTCGCCTCGGACTCGGGTTACGGATTCGTTGCGCAGCTGGGTGACCTGTACACCCGCAACAAGTCCGGCAAGGCCGTGCTATCGGTACCCAGCGGATGCGGGGTGCTGAAGCCGGTACCTGTCAGGAGCCTCGAGGATGACTGGATCGTCGCGGTTACGACAGCCGGGTACATGCTGGTGATCCCTTTGGCTGAAGTGCCCCGGCTGGTACGCGGCAAGGGTAACAAGATCATTAACATCCCCGCAGCAAAGCTGAAGGGCCGGGATGAATATGTCGCCGCCATGACCTGTATACAGGACGGTGAGAAGTTGCTGGTGCGTGCTGGCAAGAAACACAAGACCATGAAGGCCGACGAGGTGGACGAATTTGCCGGGGAGCGCGGCCGGCGTGGGCGTAAACTGCCGCGCGGCTACCAGAAGGTGGATGGCATCGAGGTCGTCGGTTCCTGACGTGGCCCGGTCAGGGGTGGGTTGTCTGCCGGTTTTTCAGTTCCTCCAGACGCGCCAGGACCTTGCGGGCACGTGCCAGGCGCTTGTGGAGGCCGGCATTTTCCGGATCCAGCTCGAGGGCATGTTCCCATGATTCGATGGCCTCGATGACCTTGTCAGCGCGGTACAGCCTGTCGCCCTCGCGCGTTAACCTGTCAACGCTGTCCTTGATGGCGGCATCGAGACGCTGCTTCACCGTATCGATTTCACCGCTGTCGCCTGCCTTGGCCTGGAGTTCATGAAATTTCTTGCGGGCGGTGACCAGGTCATCCTGCATCAACGCCTGTTCCGTTTGTACGAGCAGCTGTTGGCCGATTTCCCGCTGGCCTGTGGGCTGCCTGTCGGTGACCGCCTGCCTGACGGGCCGTGCCGGCGCCGGCGTATCCCGCACCCGGCGGGTACTGTCATGCCTTGGTTCCAGCTGTCTCAGTAGTGCCTGCACCTCGGGGCCGTCGTTTATTTTTTCGGCCATGTACAGACAGGCAGATGCACTGTCCGGGTCGTCCTGCTGCAGGGCTTCATGCCCGCATGCCAGCAGTTCTGCCCCGAGTGCCCTGGCCTCCTGTCGGTTTAAACCCTGTTGCCAGCGCTGGCCGATACCGGGCGATTTCAGCTGCTGTTGCTCGTCCTGCAGTTGGCATAGTTCGGCAAAGCAGTGCGCCCGTGCCAGCAGTTGGCGGCGGGCGTTTTCCTGCAGGCGCTCTGTACGCCGGGATTCCAGCGTGTCTCTATATTCGACCACCCTGGCGCTGCCGGGCAGCCTGTCCAGGGCATGATCCAGTCGTTTAATTGCGCCGTGCAGATCACCTTCAGACTCCAGGGTGCGCGCATCGGCCAGGGTGTTGTCCTCGTAGACGCTGATGTGGCTGTCCAGGACTGTTTGCAGCCCGGCTGTGTCCAGGGATGGATGGCGTTCAACCAGTCGCTGGATACGCTCGAACTCGTTCTGTTTCAGCAGGGCCTCCAGGTCCTGCGGGCGATCAGGAGTCACCCGGAGGGTGTCTATATGCGGGCAGCCTGCAAGCAGTGGCAGGAGTGCCAGTAGCGGCAGCAGCCTAGCCGATTTGCGCATCAGGATGTTCATCTTCACTGGCCCGGGTCACCGCCCGGTACTGCTCCTCAATCTGGTGTTGCCAGCCTGCGGTGACCGTCTCAACGAGGTAGGTGCTTACAGGCTCCTTGATGCCGCGCAGCTGGATGGCCTGGTATTCCCCGGCGAGCACCCGATCCCGCACATCGGCATTCAGATAGAGGGTGCGTGAAATTACGATCTGACCGCTGTTCGCAATCCCGCACAGGCGGGAGGCGAGATTGACGGTGTCCCCGACAACGGTGTAGTCCATGCGTTCCCTCGAGCCCATATTGCCTGCCAGCATCGTGCCGGAATTGATGCCGATCCGGAACTCGACTGGAAACAGCCCCTGCTGCCCGCGTCGCCGGTTTTCATGCTCGATCAGTCGTCTTATCAATACGGCACAGTTGATGGCGTGAAAGCGGTGCTCCTCGTCGGGTTGCGGTGCACCGAAAACCAGCATGACACCGTCCCCCATGTACTTGTCGACGGTCCCATGGTTGATTTCACAGGCACGTGTTATCAGTGTGAAATACCTGTTCAGGATGTTCACCAGGTCCTCGGGCCGGGTGTTCTCGGCAATCCGGGTAAATTCAACGATGTCGGCGAAGACAACCGTGCCCTCGACCTGCTTGCCCCCGAGCTCGACGTCATCCAGATTGGCGAATATCATCTTGGCGACTTCCGGTGAGACGTAGCGTGACAATGCCTGCTTGACCTGTGACTTCTCCAGCAAGCCTTCAGCCATGTGATTGAACGAGGCCATCAGTTGGCCAAGCTCGTCCGTGCGGCGCTCCCTGAAACTGAATTTCGCAGTGAATTCGCCCTTGCCGATGGCGCGGCTGGCGTTGACCAGCTGATCGATGGGATCGGAGATGCGCCGACCAAGGGCGATCGCCATGGCAATACCCAGCATGATGATCAGGAGCGTCGCGCCGGCAATGGCCTGGATTGATCGACGCAGCGTCTGTTCCATGGCCGACTGGCTGAATGTGGCGATGGCATAGCCCACCGTCACATCCTGGAAGGTGATGGGTTGAATGAACGAAATGACCTTGCGTACAGACGATTCCGTTGCCGCTGGCCAATACCAGTCCTGGGTCCCAGGCGCCTCCTTGATCAACTCGACCAGTATCCCGTGCTGGCGCTTGTTATGCCCGTCGTGAAAGTTGCCGGCATGCGCGATCGTTTCGCCGTCGAGTGAAATCAGGGCGCTCCCCATGACATTGCTGTTGTCCGTAAACCCTGTCGTGATGATGCCCATTGCTAGCTCGTCATTGGCCAGCAACGGTTCCTTGGCGGCCTGCGCCATCAGCTTCACCAGGGCCGTACCCTGGTCATGCAGCTGGTCCTCGAATAACCGGGTTTGCTGCTGGATGATGATTGATCCCAGCAATGTCATACAGGTAACCACCAGGATGGTGATCAGCAGCGAGAGCTTGTAGACCAGCGGTAGCTGCTGCAGCTTGCGGGTCAGGCGATTCCTGATAGCAAGTAGTCTGTTGCCCAGCCTGGCCAGCCGGACCCTGACACTTCCGACCATCATGGAGATAAAGGCCGTCATGGCATTTCTCCGTGGCGGATTGCCGGGATACCGCTGTTATGGTCGCGGCAGCTGTGATCGCTGTTCGTCGCCAGGCGACCGGCAATACCAATCGCGGGCCTTTCTAGCGGTGTGTACAATAGCGGGCTTTCGTAACCGAACGATACCGGGTCTTCACCATGACACTTATTCGTCCATTTGCCGGGCTGCGGCCCGTAGATGATCGGGCCGCGGAGGTACTTGCGCCCCCCTACGATGTTCTCAACAGCGCTGAGGCGCGTGTCCGTGCGCAGGACCGGCCGTGGAGCTTTCTGCATATTTCCAAGGCAGAAATCGATCTGCCTGAGAACACCAGTCCCTACGATCCGCTGGTCTATGAAACAGCCGCTGCAAATCTTGCCAGGTTGGAAAACGAGGGTATCCTGCGCAGGGATTCCCGCCCCTGTTACTACGTCTATCAGCTGGTCATGGGCGAGCACCGCCAGACCGGCCTGGTTGCTGTGGCCGCCGTCAGTGAGTACGACAGCAACCGGATCCGTAAGCATGAATTCACCCGGCCTGACAAGGAAGATGACAGGGTGAACCAGATCGAGGCGCTCAACGCCCAGACCGGGCCAGTGCTGCTTGCCTACCGCTCGCAGGCCGCTGTGGACGGCCTGCTGGAAGACGTGACGCACACGCAGCCGGTCGTCGACCTGGTTGCCGATGACGGTATCGGCCACCGGCTCTGGGTGATACCTGATGACACCCTGATCAAGCGTATCACCGCTGTATTTGACGCCATGGAGGCCCTGTATATCGCCGACGGCCATCATCGTTCGGCGGCCGCCTCGCGGGTAGCAGCCAGCCGGGCCGGGCCGGGTGCCGACAGCAGCGCCGCCTATTTCCTTGCGGTTATCTTTCCTCACAACCAGATGAAGATTCTTGACTACAATCGCGTGGTCAGGGACCTTAACGCCATGACCCCGGAGACCTTCCTGGCCGGGCTGAGCGAGAATTTCAGCGTGTCTCCGGTCAGCAGCGCCTGCCACCCTGCAGGGCCGGGCGAGTTCGGGATGTATCTTGCCGGCCAATGGTATCGCCTGACCATCCACCCTGATCGGGTCCCGGCAGACCCGGTGGCGCGTCTTGATGTCAGCCTGCTGGCCGACAACCTGCTGGCCCCGGTTCTGGGTATCACCGATCCGCGGCGTGACCAGCGCATCGACTTTGTCGGCGGAATCCGTGGGCTCGGGGAGCTGGAGCGACGGGTTGACAGTGGCGACATGCAGGTGGCGTTTTCCATGTACCCGACGCGCATCGAAGACCTGATGGCGGTTGCCGATGCCGGCGAGGTGATGCCGCCCAAGTCCACCTGGTTTGAACCCAAGCTTGCCGATGGCCTGGTCTCTCACGTGCTGGACTGAGCTGACCCGATCCTCGGTACAGTTAGCTTCCCGGGATAAGGGACCAGTCGAGGGTCGGTTTGTTGGTTTTCTGGCGCACATTACTTCGATAAATCTTTCATTTCAGTCTGGCAGGCCTCATGCTTCTGCCAGGCTGTGCAACGCGATGGCATCTTCAAAGTCGTAGTCGGGCAGCATGCCGGGTTCGCGCACGAAATTGCCCTGGATGTAGTCGATGTTGTACTGCCACAGCATAACCAGGCTGCTGGCATCGTCGACACGTTCAGCGATGCACCGGGTCTTTTTGGAGCGGGCGAAATCGAGCACCGAGCGCACCCTGGCCTGGTTCTCTGTGCTGCAGGCCAGGTCCTCGATAAGGGTTCCGTCGATCTTCAGGAAGTCCACGGTAATATCTTTTAACAGCTCGGTCGAACTCATGTAGCCGAAATGCTCGATCGCTATTCTGCAGCCGATTTTCCGCATGGCATCGATGAAGCCTGATGTGGCCTCGGTATTATTCATGACCGTGGTCTCCGGAATCTCGAGTATGACCGTACTGCCTTGCAGTTCGTGTTCCTGTAGCTTCTGTTCCAGCCATGCCGGGAATTCATTCTCCAGGAGGGTGGCGCCTGAGATCTTGATAAAGAACGATAGCTCACCGTTCTCGGCCTGTTTTTCGCGCAGTGATCTCATTGCAGAGTTGATGACCCAGTGGTCAATTTCAGCACCCATGCCGGTCTTTCCCGCAAGCGAGATGAACTGGCCCGGCAGAATGACCTGACCTTTGTCATCAACGACCCTGAGCAGGACCTCGTAGCATTCGTCTGTGTCGCCGTTCAGGCTGACAATGGGCTGATAGACAAGGTACAGGCGTTCGTCATCGATGGTCTTGCGTATCATCCCGTCCCATTTCAGCTCGAGTTCCCTGTCGATCTGATCGTCAATAGCCGTACTGTGGATATGCACCAGGTTGCCGCCGGACGAACGGGCAACCTCGCAGGCAAGGTCTGCACGCGACAACACATCCTGGGCATTCATCATGTGTTCGTTTATGACGCACATGCCGATGCTGCAGGTGGTTTGCATGGGCTGGCCATTAACCACGGTGACATGTTTCTTGACCTTCTTGCGCAGGGATTCGGCAAGGTGGTAGGCACGGTCCTCGTTTTGCGAGGTACTGAGTATCGTGAAGACATAGTCGCCGAACTGGACCACCGTGTCTTCTTTGTCGTAGTTTCTCTGGATCAGTGCGACAATGTTCTCGACCACCCGGTCACAGGCGTTGATGCCGAAATTCTCGCGTATGGCCCGAAATTCATCCAGCAGCACATAGGTCAGCGTCTGGTGCTTGCCTGCCTTGTCGAAGGTCTTCAGACTGTTCTCGACAAACTGCATAAAGTGCTGGCGGTTGTGTGACCCGATAGGCAACTGCCCCCGGGCTATTGTTTCCGGTATCATTCCGATATCTGCAACCTGCGCAGGTGCATGGATGGTCATCCGGGAGCAGCGTTTGTTTTCGAACCTGACTGGTGCAAATTCAACGGCAATTCTGTGTGAAAGCCCCTCTTTATCCATCAGCCTGATCATTATTTCCACTGCGTCGACTGCCTCATGGCAGTTGTGCAGCAGACCTTCGAGTAGCACGTGATCATCCGGGTCGACCCGCTCCAGCAGGGGCGTGCCTCTCAGTCCTGCAAGGTCATCGATTCCGATTCGGCCCAGGTAGGCAGGGTTGGCGTACAGGAAATTACCGTTAAAAACATAGGCGATGGCATCGCGAGAATTCTCCACCAGGGTTGTGCATTCGCTTTCCTTTTCTTGCAGGGCCTTCTCGAGTTGATCGATGCGCTGTTGCAGGCTGATGGTTTCAACTGCCTCCTCAAGCTGGCAGACCCGGCGGTTCAACGCCACATTGGCCAGTACCTTGTGGATGGTCGAAACCAGTTCGTCTGGGTGGTCAGACGAGACGACGGCGGTTGCGCCCGACTTGATAGCGTCAGCTTTACCTTCGGCGTGGTCGCTGGTAAGCACGACCAGTGGTATGTCACTGTCGTTTTCCTCCAGCCAGGCCGAAACGACCTCGAGCTCAGGAATCCTCGCGCCTTCACCGTGGAGGATAATGTCCGGGTCGGTTTCATCAAACAGGGCCTCAAGGGCCTTGATACCCTGTATCTGGTCAAGCTGAACGGAATAGCCCGCCGCTTCAAGCATATGCGCGCATGATCGGCTTTTCTTACTTGATCCCTCGATGATTACCAGGTGCAGATTTCTGCTGTCATTCACCGTATGCCCTCATTGATCCAAATAGGTGGCACGCGCGGGTAATTGGCAGATCACCCCGGTACGAGCCCCGACTACTTTATTTACGGCATCCGGGAGAAAGTCTTAAGCTGTAAGGGTGGCGGTTAACCGGGCTTCGGTGTGCTTGTTTATGATCTTCGACATATCAGGGTGTTTTCCCTGTAGTTATTTCCTGATAGCATGCAAGTGACTGAAAATCATATTTTTAGTCTGTTTCCCGGGCTGTCCGGGAATTACAGCCGAATTCTTCACCTGTCTCGTGAAATGGAGTGACTCATGCACGAAATTACTGTCAGGCCCGAAACGTCCGGGGACGAACGCGCCATCGATGTTGTCCATATCAGCGCCTTTGGCGGGGAGGCGGAAGCCCGCCTGATCAGTTCCCTGCGCGCATCGGCTTCCTATAACCGTGAACTGTCACTGGTCGCCGAGCTGAACGGGCGTATTGTCGGGCATGTGCTGTTGACCCGGGTGCCACTGCGCAAGGATGGCGAGGAAAAGATCGTGCTGGCACTAGGCCCGATGTCGGTGGTTCCGTCACAGAGTCACCGCGGTATCGGCTCCGAGCTGATCAAGGCCAGTGAGAAACTGGCCGGGGAGAAAGGTTATGGTGCCATAATCGTTGTCGGGTACCCTGAATATTACCGGCGTTTCGGCTTTCTACCTGCAAAAGATATCAAGGTGACCTGTAATCTGCCGGCGCCCGCTGATGCCCTGACCGGGATGGAAATCGTTGAGGGCAACCTCGCCGGTGGCGGGCACGTCGAGTACCCGGAACCGTTTATCGAGTTGTACTAGCCGTTCAGCGTAGAGTAGCCTGTATCAGGCGACTTCCGCCGGCACAAACAGGAACTGTGCAAAACAGCCGGTATTCTCCAGCTGCTGGGTCAGCTTGATGCGTTCTTCATTTTTATTCTGTAGCAGCGTGATCATGCAACCGACGTGAAACGGCAGCGAGGGCAGCAGCAGGGTTGCCGGTTGATTGAGGGCCTTTATCTCCGGTAGCAGGATCCCGTTCATCCTGTTTCCGACGCTGGATTTTTCATTGCAGTTGGTAGCCTCGATGGCACTGGCCCCGGGCGCCAGCATCTCAATGCCCAACTCCAGTCCTCCGGGCCCGGTGGATTTCATCCAGCGGGTCACGCCCAGTTGCCAGCTGTTTTCATCGATTTCCGCTTTTGTATTGACGGCAACCAGTTCACCGACCTGGGCGCCGGAGGCCTCGTCAGTGTCCCGTAGCAGGCTGTAGCCGCCGGCACTGATGTCCAGTACTTTCCAGGTTTCAATGTGTGGCTTGTCGGGTGTTTTGATAAACGCACCGGGGAAGGTATTCGCACGCGTTGTTTCTGTCGCCCGCCCTTTGCCGCTGGAATTGAGCCTGGAAGGCTGGTTGATGTTGATTACAGTCCTATTTTCGAATGTCGGGTCGCTCAGGTATTCACTGTCCGCGAGGGTGTGGTCTTCGCTGTCGCCGGCTGAATCAGAGGATTCTGCCGGTTCAGCTATCACTGCGTGAATGTTGTCCAGTCCCCGTAACAGGGAAACCTCGTTATCCTGGCGATGGCGGGTGAAGCGGCGCTTGGGCATCACCCCCCAGGACATCAGCAGGCGTTGCAAAGTCCGCTCCTCGGGCAGGCCGATATGTTGACGCGCAGGCCGGTACTCCGACAGGGTTGCGTTTACCGGATCCCCCATGTTGCGGGTGCTGAGGAACCTGCAGTGTGAGTATGCCCGGTCTGTCTGCCGCAACGCCATATAGGCAGGAGGTTCATCTGAGTCCAGCTGGCACGCGAAGAAACCGCTTGTGTCTCCATCACTGCTGTCCTGCAGTTTGCTGTACGGTGCCCACTGGGCGAGCAGGTTATACACCTGCCGGATCTCGTTCTGGCGCAGCCGGTAGGGACAGGCGAGGGACAACAGCAGGATCTGCTTGTAGTTGTCCTCGATCGTCACTGTCGTCTCGTTCTGTGTCGTAATGTCGATAACCGCTTGTTTTGCCAGGCCGTGTTTATCGGCGAGTACATAAAGTGCGTGCAAGTCACTCCAGATACCCGCGGGGTGCTGGGTGTAAGTCTGATAGTTGCTGATCAGGATCTCGCTGTAATAACGAATGGCGCGATGGATTGCCGTGGCCATTTGTGTGCCCGCCTGACCCGTCTGATCGAGAACGACAGCAAGGATCTTGTACCCGCTGGCCATGCGCAGGCAGAGGTCAATGGCCTTTTCTGTATGTGCAAGGCTGCTGCCTTTCAGCGGGATCGGCCTGCCGAGGTACTTTTTTCTCAGTGAGTCGTTGATGTGGGCAACCTGCCCGGTAAAAAGTTCCAGTGTCTCAAACCGTTCCGTATTTGGTATGTCATAGCTGTTGAATTCGTCGAGGGCTTCCTCGAGCAGGGTGACGGTTTTGTCGATATTAATGAGTGGCAGGTTTTCAATCCATTGCCTGACAGCCTCGGCACCGGTTGTGAAGCCGCCCTTGTCGGGTTTCCTGAGTTCGGGGATCTGTAATTTCATGGGGCGTGACTATGACTCTGACTAGAATCATTATTATCGGTCAGATACGCCGTATCCTTTACAAATATAATGGCCTCTCGCGGTATGCTGCGGTCAGATGTGTCGGACTTTGTGCTCTGGCCACACTGGCAGGTGTGACCTGGTGTTTATTGTCCAACTAAGGCCAGAGGGGATATTTCCCAGGGAAGTCGGGGACTTCCCTGACCAGCCGTGGTACCAGGTAGCCGGGCAAGGCGGAGTGCAGGCTGTCCATGAGTGCATGCGCAGCGCGGTCGCTGACTTCGAAATGTGCGGCCCCCTGCACCCTGTCCAGCTGGTGCAGGTAATAGGGCAGCACACCGGCCGCTAGCAATGCCTCGCTCAGGCTGACCAGGGTATCCGCCTCATCGTTGACCCCCTTCAGCAAAACCGACTGGTTCAGCAGCAGTGCGCCTGCCTGCGCCAGTTTGTGCAGCGCCGCCACCACGGACGCGTCGATCTCATTGGGATGGTTGCAGTGAATTACCACCACTACACGCTGCGGCTGCTCGCCAAGCCAGGCAAGCAGCCGGTTGTCGATGCGCTCGGGCAGGACAATCGGCAGCCGGGTGTGCAGCCGCAGGGTCTGCAGGTGGGGGATCTCGGCCAGTTCCTGCGCCAGTGCCTCCAGGCGGGTATCGGGTAGCGCCAGCGGGTCGCCGCCGCTCAGGATCAACTCGCGGATCCCGGTGTGAGCGGCCAGATACCCGAGTGCACGGGCGTGATTGCCTGTCAGGGGGTTGGCCGCAGCGTAGGGAAAATGCCGCCGAAAACAATAGCGGCAATGGATGGCGCATGCGCCGGTCAGGGTGAGCAGGGCGCGGCCCGGGTATTTATGCAGCAGACCTGGTACGGGCATGGCATCGGCCTCGCGCAGGGGATCGGGCAGGAAATCACTGTGCTGCCGGTTCTCTTCAGGCAGCGGCAGGACCTGGCGCAACAGCGGGTCGTGAATATTCCCGGGTTCCATGCGTGCCACAAATCCGCGTGGTACACGCAACGGGAAATTGTGGCTGAAACGGCGGACGGCGGACTTTCCGGCATCGATGCGCAGCAGCCGCAGCAATTCGTCCACCGAGCCAACTGCCTGCATCAGTTCGGTTTGCCAGGCCGGCGTGTGTCGTGATTTCTCCATTCGGGGTATCATAGCCAGCGTTTTATCCCTCGTTCGGCTTTACCCAGTCAAAAAGGACAGTCATGGCAACGTATAGTACCAATGAATTCCGCGGTGGCCTGAAAATTATGATCGACGGCGACCCGTGCTCGATTATTGAGAATGAGTTTGTGAAGCCCGGCAAGGGGCAGGCATTCAACCGCGTCAAGATACGCAACCTTAAAACCGGGCGGGTCATTGAACGTACCTTCAAATCAGGCGAGTCCGTCGAGGCTGCGGATGTCATGGATGTCGAGTTGCAGTACCTCTATAACGATGGCGAGTTCTGGCATTTCATGGATCAGAACAGCTTTGAACAGCATGCCGCGGATACGACCGCTGTCGGTGATGCCGCAAAATGGCTGAAGGAACAGGACGTCTGCGAGGTCACTCTGTGGAACGGGGCGCCTCTCGCGGTCACACCGCCCAACTTCGTGATGCTCAAGGTGACCGATACCGACCCGGGGGTGCGCGGGGATACCTCCGGAGGTGGCGGCAAGCCGGCCACCCTGGAAACGGGCGCCGTGGTGCGTGTACCCCTGTTCATCGAAATCGGCGAGCTGCTCAAGATCGACACCCGCACCGGGGAGTACGTGGGACGCGCCAAGGAATAGCAGTCCTCAATTCATACATTACAGGGCCGGGAAGGTGCAGACAGGGATGGACAGTCACAGGCTGCGGGCGCGGGTGCTGGCCCGGGTGCGTGACTATTTTTTACAGGCCGGCGTGCTCGAGGTCGACACCCCGGTCCTGTCGACTGCCGGCGCCACCGATCCCGCCTTACAGAGTTTCCAGACCCGCTACCACGGGCCGGGTCCTGCGCACGGTTCCAGACTGTATCTGCACACCTCGCCGGAATTCCCGATGAAGCGCCTGCTGGCCGCCGGCAGCGGTTCGATTTACCAGATCTGCAAGGTGTTTCGCGACGGCGAGTCAGGCCGCCGGCACAACCCGGAATTCACACTGCTGGAATGGTACCGCGTTGGCTTCGACCACTTCGACCTGATGGAAGATGTCGAGTCGCTGCTGCGCATTACACTCAAGGGCCTGGTACCGCTGGAGTCTGTCGATCACCGGACCTACCATGACCTGTTCACGGAGACTACCGGAATTGACCCGTTCACTGCGTCTGTGGATGAGTTGCGTGATTGCTTGCAGTCACATGCCATCGTTAGCCCCGTCGGCCTGGCAGCCGATGACCGCGATGGCTGGCTCGACCTGCTGATGACCCATATCATCGAGCCGCGGCTGGGACCGGGCCTGGTGTTCATCCGTGATTACCCCGCCAGCCAGGCGGCACTGGCACGACTGCGTCCCGGTACCCGAAAGGTTGCGGCGCGCTTTGAGGCCTACCTCAACGGGGTCGAGCTGGCCAACGGCTATCACGAGCTCACCGATGCAGCTGAACAAAGGCAGCGTTTCGAGCAGGACAATGCGCGGCGTGTCACGCAGGGCCTGGAACCGGTGGTCGTCGACGAACACCTGCTGGACGCCCTGGCGTCGGGATTGCCGGATTGTGCAGGAGTCGCACTGGGTGTCGACCGCCTGTTGATGGTCGCGGCCGGGGCAGAGTCGCTCGACGCCATCATCGCCTTTCCGCTCGATGATGCCTGAAGCAACGACTTGTCAGCGCGACGGCTATCACGGAAACTTGGGAGATGCCTGAGCAGACCGAATCCGGAACAAGGGCTGCGGCGGCGGTCGCACTGGAAAATGATCAGACCCTGGCATGTAGTGGCGCCTGGACAGTGCGCGGGATTGCTGCACTGCCACGGCATATCGGCGCTGCGCTGGTACCCGGGGTCGCGGCTGTCGCCATCGATGGCCGTGCCGTCACCGCGATGGATACCGCGGGCGCCTGGCGCATCAACCAGCTGCGCCAGCGTCTCGAGGCGGCTGGCAAACAGGTCCGTCTGGAGACCTTCAGGGCGGAACACGCGGCGCTGATCAACCTGGTTGCCGACACCCGTCGTGACACCCCGGCAGTCAGTTCGCGTCGCAACGTGGAGGCCTTCTATACCCGCTGTGTTGGTATCTTCCAAGACCTGATCGGCTTTCTGGCATTCACCGGCGAGACCGTCGTCTCGTTTGTACAGATGATCTGGAACCCGCGGAGCATCCGCTGGACGGTGATTGTCAACGAGATGTTCGAGGCCGGTTTCAAGGCCATGCCTATAGTCGGTCTGCTATCTTTCCTGATGGGCGTCGTCATCGCCTACCAGGGAGCGGTGCAGTTGCAGTTATACGGTGCCAGTATCTACGTCGCCGACCTGCTGGGGTATTCGATGCTGCGCGAGCTGGCCCCCCTGATTACTGCGATCCTGATTTCGGGGCGCACCGGATCGGCCTACACGGCGCAGATCGGCACCATGCAGGTCACGGAGGAAGTGGCCGCGCTGCGCACCATAGGCATTCCGCCGATGCACATCCTGGTGTTGCCCAAGCTGATTGCACTGATTATCGTGCTGCCATTGCTGTCGGTGTTCGCCGATATCATGGCTATCTTCGGCGGTATGGTCATGGCGAACCTGCAGCTGGGTATCGGCTTTAATGCCTTTCTGAACCGCCTCGGTGAGGCGATCGATTTTTCGACCTTCATGATCGGCATCGGCAAGGCGCCGGTGTTCGCCGCCATCATCGCCATTGTCGGTTGCTACCAGGGCTTCAAGGTGCGCGGCAGTGCCGAAAGTGTTGGCAGGCACACGACCATTAGCGTGGTGCAGGCGATCTTCCTGGTGATTGTGACCGACGCGCTGTTCTCGATCCTGTTCAGTATGCTGGGGATATGAGATGGGTACTGCCATGACAGCAGAGACCGGACCAGCCGACGAGCCGACGGAAAGAGAGGTGGTAATCCGCCTGCGCGGTGTGGGTACGGTCTTCGGCAACAAGGTCATCCATGAAAACATCGACTTGGATGTGTACCGTGGCGAGGTTTTCGCCCTGGTCGGCGGCAGTGGCAGCGGCAAGAGTACGCTGCTGCGCGAGATGATCATGTTGCAGGTGCCGAACAGCGGTTCGATCAGACTGTTCGACACCGAGCTGGTCGGTATCAGCGACGCGGACGCACAAAGGCTGCGGCGGCGTTTTGGCGTGCTGTTCCAGCAGGGCGCGCTGTTCAGCGGCCTGACGGTGCTGGAGAATGTTGGTGTACCATTGAAAGAACATACCCGACTCGATGAGGATACGATCAGGGAACTGGCCATGATGAAGATCGTCCAGGCCGGCCTGCAACCCGAGGCCGCTCACCTGTACCCCAGCGAACTCAGTGGCGGCATGATCAAGCGCGCCGCCCTGGCGCGGGCCATGGCGCTGGACCCGGAGGTGTTGTTTCTTGACGAACCGACATCGGGCCTGGACCCGGTCAGTGCCGGCGCGTTCGACGAGCTGGTGCTGCGGCTCAAGGACCTGATGGGCCTGACGGTGCTGATGGTCACCCATGACCTCGATTCGCTCTGGGGTGCGACCGACCGGGTCGCGGTGCTCGGTGACAGGACCCTGCAGGGGGTTGGTACCATGGAAACGCTGTCCCGGTCTACGCAGCCGCGGATTCGGGAATATTTCGAGGGGCCACGTGCCCGGAATGCTCAGGAACGCACATGGAAAGAAAAATAAACTACGCCATCGTCGGCCTGTTCGTGCTGGTGCTGGGTGGTGCCTGGCTGGGCATCAGCCTGTGGCTGACGCTGGGTGATTTCCGTACCGAGTACACCACCTACCGGGTGTTCATGAAGGAATCGGTGTCCGGCCTGTATATCGACGCACCGGTAAAATACCGCGGTGTGGAAATCGGCAAGGTCCGCGACATCGAGCTGAACCCGGCAAATCCCGAGGAGGTCCGGCTGACACTGGATATTCAGTCCAGCGTACCGATCAAGGTCGACACCATTGCCGTGCTCACGGTGCAGGGCCTGACCGGGATCGCCTTCGTAGACCTGACTGGCGGTAGCCAGTCGGCAGATATCTTGCAGGTGGAGGCGGGTGCGGAATACCCGGTGATCCCGTCGGGGCCGTCCTTTTTCGCACGCCTGGACACCTTCGGCATGGAACTGCTCGCCAACCTGAACACACTGGCCAACCGGCTGGGCGAGCTGCTGGATGAGGAAGGACGCCAGAAGATCCGCGACATCCTCGAGAACAGCCGGCAGATCTCTGCCGTCTTCGCGCGCCAGAATATGGAGCTTGAACAGACAGTGCTGAACGCATCGAAACTGTTTGCCGATGGTGCGGAGGCAGTCGGGCAGCTGCAGCCACTGCTGGATCAGATTAACAGCACGGCCATTGCCTTCGAGACCATGGCAAATAATCTTTCCGAGGCCAGTGCCAGCCTCGACCGCTTCTTGACGGGCAGTGAAACCGGCCTGCAGCAATTCAGTCAACAGACACTGCCAGAGGTGGGGGAGCTGGTGAGCGAACTGCGACGACTGGCGGATACCATGCAGGGCATCGGGCAGAAACTGGAAGACGACCCCAGCCTGCTCATCTATGGACGTGGACAGGTGATTCCGGGACCGGGGGAATAAGCCGATGACGACTGTTAGCAAAATAACGGGCCTGGTATCGATTCTGATGGTGCTGGCCACGGGGTGTTCGGTGCTGCCGGGGTCGCCGCCGGCTGCTATCGACCAGTACACACTCGAGTACACGGCGGACCTGCAGGCCGCTGCCGCCCCGGGCAGCGATGTGCCCGTGATGCTGGTTTCCACGCCGCGCGCGCACGGTGGCTATGACAGTACGCGATTCGCCTACATGCAGCAGGCCTATGGACTGCGTTACTACACGCGCAGCCGCTGGGCCGCCACCCCGGCGCACATGCTCGCGCCCCTGCTGGCCGATGCCATCCAGGAGACCGGTCAGTTCCAGGCACTGCACCGACCGCCCGGCTCGGTGGCCGCCGATGTCCGGCTGGACAGCGAGCTGATCCGCTTCCACCAGGACTTCACAGTGCAGCCCAGTGCCATGCGGATTAGCCTGCGGGCACAGCTGGTCGACCTGCGAGCCGGCCGGGTGCTGGCCACGCGCCTGTTTGATCTCACGGAGCCCGCTGCCGCCGGGGATGCCTACGGGGGTGTAGTGGCGGCCAACCGCGCCGTGCAACAACTCCTGCATGAACTGGCGCAGTTCTGCGTGAGCCACCAACCCTGATCACGCAGTTGTTATGCTGTCCAATATCCGTGTGGTATTACTGAATACCAGCCATCCGGGAAACATCGGGGCCGCGGCGCGTGCCATGAAGACCATGGGCCTGGAGGACCTGCGGCTGGTCAACCCGAAGCAGTTTCCGCACGCCGAGGCGACGGCGCGGGCCTCCGGGGCCGATGATCTGCTTGCGCGCGCGGGCGTGTACACAAGGCTCGAAGAGGCCCTGCAAGGTTGCCGCCTGGTGGTCGGCGCCAGCGCGCGGGTACGCAGCATTCCTTGCCCGATCCTCGATCCGCGGAAATGTGCCCGGCAGGCCCGGGCCGAGAGCGAGCACGGGCCGGTGGCGGTTTTGTTCGGCTGCGAGCAGTCGGGACTCAGCAATGAAGAGATGGACCGCTGCCATGCACTGGTCCGGATCCCGGCCAGCGACTCCTACAGTTCCCTGAACCTGGCGGCGGCCGTGCAGGTGATCTGCTATGAACTGTTTGCCGCGCATGTTACAAGGGAGGCTCCGGAAGGGGATGCTGACGCGGATCACAGCCCGGTGGGGGCGGATGAAATGGAGCGTTTCTACGAGCACCTCGAGCGGACCCTGGTGGAGCTGGGCTTTCTGAACCCGGCTAATCCGCGCCAGCTGATGCGCCGCCTGCGCCGCCTGTTCAACCGCGCCCGGCCTGACGAAAACGAAATGAACATCCTGCGCGGGATCCTGACGGCCGCCCAGGCGGAACGTAAATAGCATATATACTGTAATGTAGGTAAATCGCATTAGTGACTGTAAAATATAAAAATGTTTGAAAGAATAAAAGAAGATGTGCAGTGTGCATTCGAGCGTGACCCGGCGGCCCGCAATACCTTCGAGGTGTTGACCACCTATCCGGGTATTCACGCGGTGCTGATCCACCGGTTGAGTCACTGGCTCTGGAATCATGGCCTGAAGTGGCTGGCCCGGTTGCTGTCCAGCCTTGCGCGCCTGCTTACCGGCATCGAGATCCATCCGGGCGCCCGCATGGGCCGGCGCTTTTTCATCGATCACGGCATGGGCGTGGTAATCGGCGAGACCACCGAGATTGGCGACGATTGCACGCTCTACCACGGTGTCACCCTGGGGGGGACCAGCTGGGACAAGGGCAAGCGCCATCCCACCCTGGAAAATGATGTGGTCATCGGTGCAGGTGCCAAGGTGCTGGGCCCGATCCGCATCGGCACAGGTGTGCGCATCGGTTCCAATTCTGTCGTGCTCAAGGATGTGCCCGAGGGCATGACCGTAGTGGGGGTGCCGGGTCGGCTGGTGACAGGTGTTTCCATACCCGACGAGAAGCGTCAGGCGATTGCCAAGAAGATGGGCTTTGATGCCTATGGGACGACCCGCGATATGCCGGATCCTGTCGCGACTGCAATCAACGGCATTCTTGACCACATCCACGCCATGGACGAACGCCTCGAGGATATGTGCCGGGGTATGAAGTCACTGGGTGCCGAGGTAGGTGATATCGATCTGCCCGATCTGGGGCCGTGCGAGTTACACCATGTGGAAAACAAGGAAATCAGGGACAGCGGGACCGTTGAGCACACGAATACACAACACGATCCACAAACCGATTCTTGACTGGTCTGGCCGCTTGTGTCAGTTTAAATGACATCCTCTCAGCTTGCAGGTCCCGCTCATTGAAACTCACCAGTAAAGGGCGCTATGCAGTTACCGCCATGCTGGATCTGGCCTTTCACGACGAGGCTGGCCCGGTTACTCTCTCGCACATCTCGCAGCGCCAGGATATTTCGCTGTCCTACCTTGAACAGTTGTTTACCCGTCTGCGCAGGCACAAGCTGGTTATCAGTACCCGTGGCCCGGGTGGCGGTTATTCCTTAAGCCGTCCGGCTGATGACATCGCGGTTGCTGAAATCATTGCGGCGGTCGATGAAGCGCTGGATACCACGCGTTGCAGTGGTGCCAACAACTGCCATGAAGGTCGCCCCTGCCTGACACATGAATTGTGGGATGACCTGAGCCACCAGATCTACCAGTTTTTGAATGAAATTACGCTGGGTAAACTGGTGGAGGAGAAAGGCATTCGTGATGTCGCTGCCCGCCAGGACGGCAGGATGCACGACACTGACGGGCCGGAAATCCCTGCACCGTCACTCAAGGCCCGCCTCGGGCAACTCTGACTCCGTACCGGTTTTACGCCTGCTTGGGCGGGCCTAACGGGTGTTATAGCGGTAATCTCGCCCCTAATGTGCCATTTCTGCGATCGGCTTCACACCGGTTTGCGGCTTTCATCACGGATGTTATTGGCGTGGTGCCGATAACATAATCAACAGCATGATGTGTGATGGAGATGGTTATGTACAGATTGTTTCTTGTGTTGACGGCAATAATCTTGATTGGTGACCCGACACTGAGTTTTCTCGCGTCCTACGGTGTGCTGAGAGAGGCGGTTATGGTAGTCATCATGACGCTGATGGCGACTCCCTGGGTCATATCACAGCTGGAAAACTAGTTTCACCGTGTGACGGCCCCGACTCCGTCGCTTGTGTGTACCCGCAGACCGGTCCTCGCCACCCTGGCAGGGCCGGTTTTTTTTACCCTGTTTCCGCCCGCCAGACCAGCAGACGGTTGTTGACCGGCATCTCATGGTCGTGTGCCAGGGTGAGGCCGTTCTCGCCCGCCAGCCGGTACAGGTCTTCGAAGTCGCGCAGGCCGCTGGCCGGGTCGCGCTGCTTCAGCCATTCGTCGAAGCGGGCATTGCTTGTGCTGGTATAGCACCGGTTGTAGTTGAACGGGCCATAGAGACAGAACACGCCGCCTGTCTGCAGTAGCTTACCGATACCACTGAACATGACCTGCACCGCGGGCCAGCTCATGATGTGAGTGGTGTTGGCGCTGAAGACTGCGTCGTAATTTTGCTGCGGCCACTGGTCGGCACGGACGTCCAGGGTGAGCGGGGCGAGCAGGTTGGGGAGTTGTGCCTCTGCACGCCAGGCATCGATGCTGGCGTGGCTGGCAGGGAGATCACTGGGTTGCCAGGTGACATGGGGTAGCTGGCGAGCGAAGAATACCGCATGCTGGCCGGTGCCGCTGCCGATTTCCAGCACCGTTCGACTGCCGGAGAATTGCATTTCCAGTACCGCGAGGATCGGCTGCTTGTTTTCCTCGCAGGCTTCCGAAAACTGTTTCATGGGATCAGCATGATATATCGGTTACGGGCCGTGAATAATCCGGTTCGGACCCTGCGCGACTGCGGTCCTGGAGGGTCATACATTTATCGCTATCGTCCCGTATTCCAGGCGGGTGTTCGATCGGAACAGAACAAGGCTTAGTGATGCGATGAGTGTGTTTCAGAAAATGAGTATCCTGGCTGCAATTATTCATTGCAGTGGCACACGCTCCGACCAGTTCCCATTAGGCAGAAATTCCGCATCCTCCTTGATTTTGATTGATTCATCGATTCTTCCCAGGGCCTCAAGAATATTTGCTTTCAATAGCAGTGAATCACGATACTCAGGATTTAATTGTAGTGCCTGGTCGACAACCATCAGGGCATGCGTATCCTGCCCGGTGAGAAACAGCGAAAGTGCCAGATTGTGATAGCCCTTCTGATAAGTCGGGTCCAGGCGTATGGTTTCCGAGAAGTGCTCTATAGCCGATACATATTCACGCTTGCGTGCGAGAACCACGCCAAGATCATCATGGGCCTCTGCATTGTCTGGATCCAGAGCCAACGCCTTACGCAGGTCATTTTCTGCACTGGCGTAATCACCCTTCCAGATATAACGAATCCCGCGTTTGGTATAGGCCAGGGAACTGTCTGGACGGCGTTCGATGAAATAGCTCAGGTCCGCGATACCATCCTCGATAAATCCCTGCCGCCCCAGCGCAAGGCCACGTCCAAAATAGGCCTCATCTGCCTGATTGTCTATTTCGATGGCACTGGTGTAGTCCTCGACCGCGTCTGAAAACCGCTGCAGCAGGAACAAGGCATCTCCGCGCTTGATGAGGTATTCGGGGTTGTCGGGATCCTTGTCAATAAGCCGGCTGTAGTTGTTCACCTGTTCCTCTACGTCACTAAAATCATCCGGCTGGCCAAGGCCTGATGACGGCAGAAGGACAAGCACGACAATAACAACAGACGCCAGCTGTCTGCGGTATTGGTCCGGTTTGGTCTGGCCTGGATACATGCATTGTCTTCCCGTTTACAAACAACACAAGTTATTGTCCGGTGGGCAGTAAAACCAAAAACCTGCGTGTTTATAAAAAAGACGCATCAGGCGGCAGGATTGTTCCCTCTGGACGTCACGAAATACCTTGAAGGAAATCCGGGAACGAAAGAGTTCCCCGCAAACAAACCGGGCCAGGTCTCTCCAGACCTGGCCCGTTAGCCAGCGGTTGTTGTTAGTTAACCGTAATCTTCTGCGGCTGGGGTCTGGTCTGTTTCGGGATCACAATCTCCAGTACGCCGTTGCGCGCGCTGGCGCTGATGTTTTCAACATCAGCGGTCTCCGGCAGGGTGAACTGCCGCAGGAATTCGCCCTGGGTGCGCTCCCGGCGCCGGTAGTTATCCTGCACTTCTTCGGACACGGTCGTACGTTGGCCCTTGAAGCTCAGGATGCCGTCATCCACAGTGATTTCCACATCCTTGCGGTCAATACCGGGCAGGTCTGCCGTCAGGACATAGCGTTCTCCGTCTTCACGGATGTCGACTGCGGGTATCCACCCGGCATGTTCGGCCGCCGTTCTGCGCTGGGTATTGGTGAACAGGCGGTTGACTTCATTATTGAACTGGTTAAACACGTTGTAGGGTTCGTGGCGTGTTAGCAACATGTCATTGTCTCCTAGAAAATTCGGTAAATAACTGACATGTCTACTAGATAGGGGCAGCGAACGGTTTTTCAAGGGGGCAGAGAAGGTGTGTTATCGGGCCCGTACTCGGGCCGCACTAGAGGCGCTGTTGCAGGATTCCCAGGATCTCCGCGTCGTTCAGGACGATGGGATTGGTGCGCATGCTGCTGCCCCGGCAGTTGGCGACGATCCGGTCGAAGTCCCCCCGGGTGACACCGCACGCTCCCAGCCCGGGAATGCCCATGTGCGTGATCCAGTCCTCCAGCAGGGCGACCAGTGCATCCTGCGCAATGGCGCAGCTGGAGAAGGTCTGGTGGCAGAGCAGTTCACCGAGGACGGTATATCTGACCAGTGCCGGGTTGTCCGGTTCGCGTGCGCGCATGGCCGCGATGTTCACCCGCGTGGCAGTGGCCACCAGGGTTCCGCAGACCACACCGTGCGGTATTGGGAAGAAGGCCCCCAGCGGGGAGGCGAGTCCGTGCACCGACCCCAGCCCGGTCTGTGCCAGCGTGATGCCGGAGACCAGTGCGGCATAGGCCATGTCCTCTCGCGCGTGGCCGGCACCGGCCGGGTCATCATAAAGCGGCAGCAGGCTGTCACGCGCCGCAGTGATACCGTCCAGTGCCAGGGCATCGGTGACGCGGTTGGCACCGGTCGAGACATAGGATTCGATCAGCTGGGTCAGGGCATCCATGCCGTTGGCGGCAATCTGCGCCGGAGGGCAGGTGGCCAGCAGATCGGGGTCAACGACGGCGTATTCGGGTACCAGCTGTTCATCGCGGAAGGATTTCTTGAAGCCGTTTTCCCCCTGGACACTGAGCACGGCATTCCGGGTGGCCTCGCTGCCGGTTCCTGCCGTGGTGGGTACCGCGATAAACGGCACGGCAGGGCCCCGGTAGGGCTTCTCGGGGCCGACACCCTCGAGGTAGTCCATGACCGTGTCCCCGATCCGCAGCAGGCCGGCAATCGCCTTGGCCGCATCCAGTACACTGCCGCCACCAATGCCGAGCACGACATCGATGTTGTGCCCGCTGAATTCGTTTACCACGGCATCGATCAGCTGCGGCGAGGGTTCCCGGTTGACGCGGGTGTGTTCGTGGGTGATACCGGCCTGCTGCAGATCTTGCCGAACACGCTCCCAGGCGGGCGATGTCTGAAATGAACTGGCGCCGGTAACCAGCAAGACGTGCTTGCCATAGCCCGACACGAGTGCCGGCAGCCTGTCGATGCAGCCGGAGCCGAACTCGATGCGCGGAAATCGCGCCAGGGAAAAACGCGAGATCATTCAGGTAACCGGTAACAGGCCGTTGTACGGGATGCCCCGGCGTGGCTCTGCCATCCAGTCCATGACCGTCTCGCGCCAGGTGAGGTAATGTGCGGTCTGCTTGTGGGCTGCGGCGTCTTCCGCCGTGATATAGGCCTCGTAAAGGACAAACTGCGTGGGATCATCGCCCGATTGCAGGACATCAAAGCGCCGGTTACCCGGTTCCTTTACCGAGGCCTCGTGATTTGCCTGCGAGGCACTTATAAAGTCATCCACGTGCTCGGGCTTGACGTGGACATGCACCAGGGTGACGTGCATAAGGGTCTCCTGCAAAGCGGTATTTTACCTGCCGACAGGGCAGGGCCAATCAGAATAATAACAAGCAGGGTGTGTGTATTCCTATGCCTGATAACCGGATGGTGGCAACCTGTCTTGATGCTACCCATCATCAGGTCGCAAAGGCGCTGGAGAGTGCCATTTAAACGCATAGGAGCCACCGACCCGATCACCGGTCACGACATCGAGGATCTCACCGGCAAGCCCCACGTTGTCGGGCGAAGCCAGACCGAGGACCCGGTTATCTACTTCGAGTTCGGGGAAAGCGTGCGGCAGAATCCAGATTTCCCGGTTGAACAACCCATCGTTCATCACCTCAAGCTGGAAATCCGATGGCTATCATGATCGACGCCGGCCAATCGTCGCCTGTTTTCCTGTGCCCGCGATGTACCTACGATGTACATGGACGTATGAGTGTCGCGGGAGGCAGGATGCCGGGAGTGACCGTCCCTGTAGGCAAAAAAAGGCCGCCATAAGGCGGCCGAATGTCATTGCAATACGGGGAAACTATCGGGTGCTATCGGCTCGACTCGGCGGTTAGTGGTAAGACCCGCGACACCTGTGTGGGTGACACGCCGATTGCAGTACCTGCCAGCACGTAGACACCCATCAGTTTGCTGTTACGCATGGCTTGAATCTTCAGTTCAATTCTAAGAAAGATTAGAAATTAATCAAATAATGATATATAAGTTGTATGGTTACTACAACAAGACGCAGTTATTTCGCATTTTGTGACAATCGTCCCTGACCAATGTCTTACTGCATGACACAAGCCGGTATATGAGGCCTAGAATAGGGACTATTATTAGCGAGCCGTTCCTATGGGCCAGAAATACACACGTATGCTGCACGCCATCCTGGATGAGCCTGTCAGTGGCAACGTCCATTGGCGCGAAGTCGAATCGCTGTTGCATCATCTGGGTGCCCGTATCGAACCTGGTCACGGCGCCCGCATGAAGGTGGTGCTGAACGGTATCGAGGGTACCCTGCACCATCCCCATCACGGCGGGGTCTGCAGCAAACAGGATATCCGTCACCTGCGCAAGTATCTCGTCAGAGTCGGTATCAGCGCCCCTGACTAACGCCTCGCAGCAGCGCGGCTTCCACACCTGTATGTTATACATCAGTTAATCATATATATAATAATAAAAACAGTAATATATAAACTAAACCTCACCTATTTTCACGCTATAAGCCCGTGACTTGTCCAGTCCCGCAGGCCCGCCGGACTCGCGGACCCGGTTCAAGCCCCACCGAAGCCCGGTCGCTAAGCTGTTAACTGTCGGCAGGTTTCCTGCTTTTGTCACGGGTCTCCTGCACACAGGTCCTCCCCACATCTCTGGAGGTGGAGACATGCAGGTGAAGCCAGACATCCGGTCCGCGCTGCGGTTCCTTTGTTCGCTGCCATTGCTGGTAATGGCAGCATTTGTAACGGCAGCCTCTCCCGCATCTTTCGATGATGTATTCACCCGTGGCTGGACGGCCTTCGAAGCCGGTCACTACGAGCAGGCCCATGCCATCTGGTTGCCGCTCGCACAACAGGGAGACAGCAACGCGCAGATCAATCTGGGCTTCATGTATGACTACGGGCGCGGGGTTGATCAGGATACCCGTCGTGCGGCGGACTGGTATCAGCGCTCGGCTGAGGGCGGCCTGGCAGCGGCGCAGTTCAACCTGGGGCTGATGTATGCCGAGGGCCGTGGTGTTGAACAGAGCCCGGTAAAGGCGAGCTTCTGGTTTCAGCAGGCGGCAGGACAGGGGCGGGCCGACGCCCAGTATGCACTGGCACTACACCTGCGGGATGTGATGGCCGTGCCACAGCAGAGCGAAGCGGTACAGCGCTGGTTGCGCCAGGCCGCAGCACAGGGACACGCTAAGGCGCAGGTGGCATTGAAGGCAAGCCCGGAAAACAGCCTGCAACCAAGTGCCAGTCATGCAATGGAGCCAGACGGTATCCTGGACACGCACGCCGCCTTTTCCGCTGGTACGGCCTGGCCCATTGCCAGTGGTTATGCGGTAACCAATAATCATGTCGTGGCGGACGTGGACCAGGTGAGCCTGATCGATGTTACCGGCAAGGCGCTGACAGCCAGCGTGGTATTGCGCGACGAGATCCATGACCTGGCGGTACTCGGTGTCGCTGAATTCCGCAGCCTGCCGCCTGCCCTACCTCTGGCCAGTAACAATACGCGTCTCGGCAGCAGCGTTTTCACCATCGGTTATCCGCGCATCGATGTCATGGGCTCGACACCGAAACTGACCGATGGGATCATCAGTTCGGTCAATGGCTTTATGGATAACCCCGGCAGCTACCAGATCTCGGTACCCATTCAGCCGGGCAACAGCGGTGGCCCGCTGTTTAATATGCAGGGCGAGGTGGTGGGTGTGGTGGCGTCCATGCTGGGTGCCTCCAGCGATGGCTCCGAACCACAACTCCTGTCCAATGTGAGCTATGCCGTCAAGACGGAGGTGTTGCGCCGCCTGCTACAACACTTGCCACAGCAGCAGGCGGTGCTGGAAGAACTGCCCGGCAAGGCGGCTTCCCTGGCGGACCTGGCGGAGCGCGTCCAGGAATCGGTGCTGATCGTGATGGTGGCCGATTAGCCGGCCGCAGTCTGCAGGCTGTCAGCGTGCATATTCACCCATCCTCGGTTAATCAGTCTCCCGGTTGTGCTGATAAGCCGGTACATGGCCGTCAAATTTCCAGCGATAGTTAATAAACTACCTTAGTAAAGCTCTCCAGCCCGTTTATAAGTCTCCCGAGGGAAGGTCGGGAGACTTCAGGACCCTGGGTCGGGATGCCCCGGATCTGTTGAGCAGGCTACCCGGCAGTGCTAGCATCGCCACCGCAATATATAAAAGCCAAAGCGTGCCCATTTACCGACACGCAGACCGAGCTTACTTTTTTTTACACATTCTTCCCCGGCCGATGCGTATAGTGACCGCGGTGCAGCATGGTCAATGACGAGATGTGTGCTGCAGCTGAATAACCCGGGCATGCCAGAGAATGGATAAGAATTTTGCATGCTGGACAAACAACCCAATAAGGACCTCAGGAGGTTAGATAATGTTAACCCGCAGAAAGATATTTAGTGTCCGAGTGCTTGCCGCAGGGATGGCCCTGGGCGTACTCGGTGGGGCGTCAGTGATTGCCGCTGATAATGAGGCGGCTGCGCCGGCCGAAACCGGACTACTCCCGTCCAATGCCCGTGCCGGTGAGTGTTACGCCAAGGTGATGGTACCGGCCGTGTACAAGACGATAGAAGAAAAGGTCGTGGTAGCTGAGGCCAGCGAAAAGATCGAAGTGATTCCTGCCAAATATGAATGGACCGAGGTCCGGATCCCTGTCCAGCAGGAATCGGAGAAAATGATTGCTGTACCTGCCGCGTTCGAGACCGTGAAGGAAAAGGTCGAGGTTGAGCCGGCGCGTACTGTATGGCGTACGGGTCCGGGTGCCAAGGACAGGATCGCCAATGACCAGACCGTACTGTCTGCCCTGGCGCTGGGTTTGCCAAAGACCGCCACGCCGGGCCAGTGTTATAACGAGTTCCTCCAGCCGGCCCAGTATAAGACGGAGAATGAAAAACTCCTGAAGACAGCCGCCTCTGAGAAGATTATTACCAGTGAGCCCGAGTTCGAGTGGGTGGAAGAGAAGGTGCTGATCAAGGAGGCATCTGAAAAGATTATCGAGGTACCCGCGCAGTATGACGTGCTTACCGAGAAAGTGCTCGAGTCGCCGGCCTACACCACCTGGAAAAAGGGCCGCGGCCTGAACGAGAAGGTCGATCACGCCACCGGCGAGATCATGTGCCTGGTTGAAGTCCCTGCCAAGTACAAGACCATCGAGAAGCGGGTGCTGAAGTCACCGGTCACTATCAAGAAGGTCGAAATCCCCGCGGAATACAAGACCGTACGGGTGAAGAAGCTGGCCAAGCCTGCCCAGGAAAAGCGCGAGGCGATCCCAGCCGAGTACCAGACCATCGAGAAGCGGATGAAGGTCTCCGACGCCAAGCTGTCATGGACCCAGGCTGGCGCGGCCGGTGAGGGCAAGGCTACCGGCAAGACCCTGTGTCTGGCGGAGATCCCTGCCAGGTATGAGACCATCACCAAGTCGGTGCTGAAGGAGAAGGCCTCCATCAAGAAGGTTGAGGTGCCCGCGACCATCAAGACCATGCGCATGAGCAAACTGGTTGCCCCGGCCTCGGAGAAGCGCATCCCGATTCCGGCCAAGTACGAGACCGTGCCCAAGCGTACCAAGGTGTCCAGCGCAAAGCTGGAATGGCGTCCGGTGCTGTGTGAAACCAACACCACCAAGGAGCTGGTGACGGATATCCAGCGTGCCCTGCAGAAGGCGGGCTTCGACCCCGGTACCATCGACGGGGTGATCGGCAGTGCCACATTGCGCGCAATCGATTCCTACCAGCGCAAGAATAACCTGGCGCATGGCGGCCTGACCCTGCAGACCATCGAGAAACTGGGTATCAAGATCGGCGGTTAACCGCACTGACTGGCGGCTTCCGGCCGCGACACAGGGCCACCCCGTTCCCGTGCGGTTCTCGACAGAGACCGTATCGGGGCGGGGTGGCTTTTTTATGTGATACAGAATCACCGGGGCGTCTAACAGGCGGCCCTTTTCGATTATGGAGACAGCGGGCGTCGCCCTATTACATCCCGGTAGTTCGAGAAATTCGTGCCCCCGCAGGTCATCGAAACCAAAGCGGGTTCACAACATCCATACCGTCCTGGCAACACTAAATGGTGTAATACCCGCGAATGCTTGTTCAATAAAAATGGACTTTGGGTGAAAGGGTTTTTATCTTTCAATCTGCTCATTATTATTCCTGTTCCCCGCCGGCCTTGTTGGTAATTGCCAGGAAGCATTTATCCGTCATGTATTCGCAGCCTGTCGCCTCATCCTCTCCTGCCAGCATTGGCCTGACCATTCGGCGTTTACTGCTGGCCATTCTGCTGTTCGTCATGATGGTGGATGTAAGAGCGGCACTGCAGGTCCGGGTGGAGGGTATCGAAGAGCCCCTGCTTGGCAATGTCCTGGCATTGTTGACACTGCAGCGCGAACGCGAAACCCAGGGACTGAGTAAAAGCCATATTCGACGTTATTTTCAGCGTGCACCCGGTGAAATCCGCAATGCGCTGGAGCCATACGGCTATTACGCGGTGCAGGTGGACAGTCGTCTGGAAGCGGAGGGCGAGGATTGGCTGGCCGAATTCCGCATCGAACTCGGTGAGCCGGTACGCTATCGTGCGGTGAATGTCAGCCTGGGTGGCGCCGGTGAGCAGGACGCAGTCCTGAAGGAGGCAAAAGCCGGCTTTTCCCTGCAGCAGGGCCAGGTTGCCGTGCACAGTGACTATGAGGCGGCCAAGGCCAAATTACAGAAAACCGCCATCGAACAGGGCTATCTGGATGCCGTCTACCTGCGTCACGAATTACGTATCGATCCCGCGGCGGGTGATGCCGAGGTGTATTTGCAGCTGGATACGGGGCCTCAGTATCGTTTCGGCGAGGTGACATTTCCCCCTGTCGAATTGAGCGAAAAGCTGCTGCGCCGCTATATCACCTTCCAACCCGATCAGCCCTATTCATATCGGCGTCTGCTGGATCTGCAGCGCGCACTGGAGGACAGCGACTACTTCGAGACCGTCGAGGTGGTGCCGATGCAGGATCTGGCACAGGGGGCAGTGATCCCTGTCCAGGTCGAACTCGATACCCGCAAGCGCAACAAATACAGTGTCGGTCTGGGGTTTGGTACCGATACCGGCGTACGCGGACTGCTGGGCTGGGAGAACCGGCGTGTCAATCGTCATGGCCATCGCATGGGGGCGAGTCTGCGCGGTTCAGAGATCGGCAGCGTGTTGAAGGCGAATTACAGCCTGCCGCTTGCCAAACCGCGCACCGATCGCCTGGAGTTCACGGCGGCGCTGGTCGATGAAGAGACCGATAACACCGATTCCAGCTTGAAAAAACTCGCCCTCGGCCGCACGGTGGCGCGAAAACGCTGGCGCGAGACCCTGTCGCTTTCCTATGAGCGTGAAGATTACCAGGTAGGGCTGACCGATGAATCCACCAGCCTGCTGATTCCCGGTATCAGTTATATGCAGGTGCGCGCTGACAACCGCCTGGTTCCTAGCCGGGGTTGGCGTGTGCAGTTCGATCTGCGCGGTGCCGCCGAAACACTCCTGTCCGATACCAGCTTCGTGCAGTCCGAGGTCAGGGGCAAATGGATCCGCAGCCTCGGTACCCATGGGCGCGTCATCGCGCGCGCCGAAGCCGGTACCACCTGGGTCGACGAGGTGGATCTGCTGCCGGTATCGGTGCGTTTCTTCGCTGGCGGTGACCAGAGTGTGCGCGGCTATGATTTTCAGAAGCTGGGTCCGCGCGATGCCTCCGGCGAAGTTGTGGGAGGCCGGCACCTGGTATTCGGCAGCCTGGAGTATGAGCACCGTCTTGCGGGTAATTGGGGGGTGGCCGCCTTCGTCGACACGGGTAATGCCTTTGACAGCTTCAGTGAAGGCCTGGAGACCGGGGCCGGTATCGGATTGCGCTGGAAATCGCCGATCGGCATGGTGCGGGTCGATGTGGCTGCCGCCGTGAGTCAGGACCATGCCCTGCGCCTGCATTTCACCCTGGGACCGGATTTATGAAACGACCGCTCAGGCTGACCCTGGGGTTCTTGCTGGCACTGCTGCTGGGTGCACTGGCCGCGCTTACGGCCTTCTTGGCCACGGAGGGCGGTCTGCAGCTCAGTCTGTCATTGGCGCAGCGGTTCGCGCCGGGTGAACTGGGCTGGGCTGCTGCCAGCGGGCGCCTGATCGGTCCGCTGCGGTTGCATGATCTGCACTATGTCGACGGTGACCTGCGCATCGCCGTCAACCGGTTGGAGCTGGAATGGTCGCCGGGCCGGTTGTTGGCGCGGCGCCTGAGTGTGGACAGGCTGCATCTCGACAATGTCATTATTCAGTTGCCCGTCACGGAGGATACGGATGACACGCCAATTGAACCGGGCTGGCGTCTGCCGCTGGAATTCCAGGTGCGCGATCTGGCGCTCAATGACCTGCGTATCCAGAGCGCTAACGCCGAACCTGTCGAGTTGCAGGCGCTGCATGTCGCGGCCACCAGCAGCCGGGATTGGGTGGATATCGAAACCTTCAGTCTGCAACGGGCGCAGGAGCAGGTTACGGCACAGGGCCGTTTGGGGCTGGGCCGCGACGTCGCAACCGATTTGCAGCTGACCCTGGATGCCACACCCGCCGGCGTTGCCCCGATTCATAGCCGGGGACACATTACCGGTACCTGGGCGTCCTTCACCCTGGAACAGCAGGTCACGGCACCGGTTGTGGCAACGGCCCGGCTGGAGCTTGCCGAGCCGTTCGGGGCACTGCGCTGGGCCCTGGATGTGGAGTTGCCGGCTACCTCCCTCGAGCGCATCAGCAGCGGGTGGCCAGCCTGGCGCCTGGGTGGTCGCGTGCATGGGACCGGCAACCTGAATGCGGCCGATCTGGTCGCGGATCTGCACACCGATTGGGAGGCCGCCGAGCTGTATCCCCTGCATGCCGAACTCAGTCTTGCCGAGGCCGACGACGGCAGTCTGCGCCTGCAACCGCTCCTGGTACAGCAGGAAACGGCACGCTTGCGAGTGACCGGCGATTGGCAGCCACAGTCAGAGGACTTCAGTCTGCTGCTGGATGGCCAGACACTGCGATGGCCGTTGCAAGGGGATGCCCGGTTTGAGGTCCCGCAGGCCGAGGTCCGCTTGACCGGCCGCCTTGCTGATTATCAGTTGCAGATTAACGCTGACCTGGCCGGTGTCGAGCTGCCGTCCATGGGCCTCACTGGGCAGGGACGAGGCAGTGACCGAGGTCTCAGTCTCGAGCGGCTGGTACTGACCACGCTGGATGGGGTGGTCGATGTCAGTGGCAAGCTCGACTGGTCGCCGCAAGTGCAGTGGGAAGCAACGCTTGAGGCCCGCGATATCGACCCCGGGCAGCGCTGGCCCGACTGGCCGGGGCGGTTGGCCACGCATGCCAATAGTCGGGGTGCGGTGGTTGATGGGGAACTGAACCTCGCGGCCCGGGTCGAGGCGCTCAGCGGTACCCTGCGTGGCTACCCTGTCAGTGGGCAGGCCGCAGTCGAGTTCAAAAACGGGAATCTCGATGCGCAGACTGTTGAGCTGCGCTCCGGCAATTCGGAGTTGTATCTCGCGGGACAGGTCGGTGATGCCTGGGCCTTGCAGTGGACGCTCAAGGCCCCGGATCTTGAGGAGGCTCTGCCTGGCGTCACGGGTCGAATTGAGGCGCAGGGCAGCGTGACAGGCCCGCGCACTGAGCCACAGCTACAGGGTCAGGCGCGCTTGGCAGATATCACGCGGGGCGATCTGCGGCTGGCCAACCTTGATCTGCAGGCCGATGTGAGCCTGGCGGCGGGTGCTCCGCTCAAACTTCAGGGCCGTGGGCAGACGCTTTCGATCGGTGCACGCCGTCTGGATGAAATCGATCTGCAACTAAGTGGCCAGGTTGAAGCACATCAATTGCGCCTGGAGGCAACAGGTCCGGCTCATGCCCTGAAACTTGCGGGCGCTGGTGGTTGGGACGGACACCAATGGCAGGGTCGCCTGGAACAGAGTGCCTGGCAGCTGCCCGAAACCGGTGCCTGGACGCAGCGTGCACCGGTCGCATTGCGTTTTGGGCAAGCGGGCAGCAGCGTCGATAACTTGTGCTGGCAGCAGCAAACAGCCGATTTGTGCGTGCAGCTGGATAGCGGGGCCAGCGAGCAACGCGCGCAGGTTGTATTGAAAGACTGGCCGTTGACCGAGCGTGCGTCCCTGTTGTTGCCACCGCAGTCGCGGCTTGACGATGCTGCCCTGTCATTTGAACTGCAGGCACAGCGCAGCCTGCAGGTGGACCAGCCGTTGTATGCACAACTGGAAGCGAATATCACCGCTGGGACACTGAACTGGCTGGAGGACGCGCGCCAGGAAAGCGCCACCTTCGGCGGCGTCGAGGTGGATGCGCGCCTGGCAGACGAGGGTGCAACCGGCAGAGCAACCCTGCGCCTGACCGGTGACGATCAATTGCAGCTGAGTGTGCAGTTGCCCGACTACCGCCCGGGCGTAACAGCGGACCGGCAACAGTTGCGCGGGAAGTTGCGCGGCGAAGTACGCAATCTCGAACTGGTTGAAGGCCTGCTCGCGGATGTTGATCAGTTCGAGGGCGTGCTGCGCGCCGATCTCGATCTGGACGGGACGCCGGCAGAACCCCGGCTGGCTGGCGAGCTGCAGCTGGTGGAGGGGCGTGCCTTCATCGGGACAGCCGGTATCACCCTGGAGGATCTGCAGCTGGCTGTCAACGGAGAACCAGTCCATGGCCGTGTTCGGATGCAGGGCACGGCGCGCAGCGGCCCGGGCACACTGGTCGTGCGTGGCGATTTCGAAGGTGTAGGCACATCCGAACTGCAGGGCAGGATGCATATCACCGGTGCGGATTTCGAGGCCGTTAATTTACCCGAGGCACGCGTTCTGCTGACACCGGAGCTGCAGCTGGATGTACAACCGCAGCGATTGTCGGTGAACGGCAGTCTGACCATCCCCGAAGCGCTCATCGAGCCGCGCGATCTGCACGGGGCACAGACGCCCAGTAAGGATGTAGTAGTGCTCAGTCAGGGCGAGGAGCCACCCCCGGTCTGGGCCGTGACCAGCCGCGTCAGAATGATTCTGGGCGAAAAGGTGCGCTTCAACGGTTTTGGCCTCAATGGGCGATTAACCGGCACACTCGATGTGGTGGACGAACCGGGGCGTGTAACACTGGCGAGTGGCGAGCTCCGTATCATCGACGGTGAATACAATGCCTACGGCCAGAATCTCAAGATCGAGACCGGCCGCCTTCTGTATCGAGGTGGCCCTCTCGCTAACCCCGCGCTGGATGTCAGTGCGGTGCGCAAGACGGGCGATGTGCTGGCAGGTGTGAAGGTATATGGCGATCTGCAGTCGCCCGAGTTGGAGTTGTATTCCCAGCCAAGCCTGCCCCAGGCAGATCAACTGTCTTACCTGCTGCTCGGGCGGCCGGTGCAAAGCGCATCGGGCAGTGAAGGGCAACTGCTGTTCAATGCTGCGTCGTCTCTGGGGCTAAAGGGCGGTAACCTGCTGGCGCAAAATATCGGCAATAGCTTCGGTCTGGACGAGGTATCGATCGATGGCGGCGATGATCTGGACACCACCGCGCTGGTGATTGGTAAATATCTCTCGCCGCGCTTGTATGTGAATTACAGCGTAGGCCTGTTGGATGCTATGAATAAACTGCAGATCCGTTATCAGCTGAGTAAACACCTTTCGGTGCAGACCGAGACCGGGATTGCGACCGGTGCTGATATCCTGTACAGCTTCGAGCGTTAACGACGCGCTGCTGAGAAAATCCCCCTCAGCAGGAAAATGCCTGTCGCCAGCAGGCCTGGCATTACTGCCAGCTGGCTTGTTTTACTGACCCAAAGCAACAGAGCCCTTCAATTCATTTGTACTTCTAATGCGCAAGTGGCATGACTGCAGCGACGCAGAAAGTGGAGCGATACATGGGGTCGTTGCCCAGGGCATCTCCTGGGGTGAAGCCAGGATTTGGTTGTGAATGGATGTAGAACAGGGAAATGTTCATGCGAGGGCGGCGGATTTCAACCGGTATTCGCAGTGAGCATAGCAAAAGCCGGAAAAATGGCCGTTCAATAACCGTGGACATTAGGGTAAATGGCTTTTATTCTTCCTGTTCATTCAATGGGGTATCGCCTGTTTTATCTGTGCAAGAACCTTCAACGATTACACCCTGCAGCAAATCGAATAAAGGATTGGCCAGACGTTCGTTGACAGGACTTGCAGATCCTGCCGGGTTTGATTCCGGCGATTATTCCTTGCCATGATTCTTCCCCTGTTCAAACGCGTCGCGACCGCGATACTTGTATCAATCACCGTGATGTCCGGGAGAGCTGTCGGGGAGCCCAATATGTTCGGTCAGACCGGGCTGATCAACATGCCAGACGGTCGCATGGAAGCGGATGGCACCCTGCGTTTCGGCGTCAGCTATTTCGAGCCTTATTTGCCGTTATGGTCCACTATCACCGTGTTGCCGCGCATGGAACTGACATTGCGCTATACGACCATTCGCGGTTTACCGAGCAACTTGGGCCCGGGATTCGGTGACTATAAGGACAAGGCCGCCGATGGCAAGCTCCTGCTGTTGCGTGAGGGTAAGCTCTGGCCGGCGCTGGCGGTGGGGAAGCAGGATATCTTCGGTACCGAGTTGTTCTCGAGTGAATACGCCGTGATCAGCAAACGCTTTGGTAATACCGATTACAGCCTGGGTTACGGAACCGACAGGATCGACGGAGTGTTCGGCGGTATGCGTCATCGGCCGGACTGGAATCGTAACCTGTCGTTTGTTGTCGAGTACGACGCCAACGATTACGCCAACGACTTCGGCGCTGCCGTATCGGGCGCCGATTCGCGCGATGATGAATGGACCTATGGCGTGGAATACCGCAAGGGCTGGTTCGGGGCCCAGCTCGCGCGCCAGGGTGACGACATTGGTGTCAACACATATGTCACTATTCCGCTCATGGCTCCGGAATTTATCCCCAAAATCCATGAACCCGACCCCTCCAGTGATACACCACCGAAGGCAGCACTGGATCAGTGGCTGGCCGATACCGGTTATGCGGCGCGGCTGGCGCGCGCCCTGATTGAGGAAGACTACAAGAATGTCAGGCTGGGATTCAATGGCCGCACCCTGAACGCCAGCTTCACCAATACGCGGATCACCCATATCGGCCGTGCCGTCGGCAGGGCGGTGCGCATCATGCTGGCACTGGGTCCGGAACAAACGAAAGAAATACGCATTGATTACACGGTCAGGGATCTGCCAACGCTCACCTATCATTTCACCGATACCCACAAGTTACAGCGCTACTTCGACGGCCTGATATCGCGCAGTCAGCTGGATCATTACCTGGAGATTGATTACTCGGAGCCTCTCACCACTGCCGGTCTGCCTGAAGGCGCAAGGCAACTGGTGACCGGTGATGCTGTCAATGCGGCCGCGACCACCGGTCTAACCGATGAGGGACACTTTATCAGTTTTCGTCGCGAGACCAGTGATCTCGGAGGCTTCCAGCTGGTGCCGTTCAACCTGGGAGTGTTTTTCAACGACCCCAATGGCGCGGCACGCTACGAACTGTTCGCAACGGCCAATTACACCCGGCAGATGGGCCGTGGTCTCTTCCTGGACGGTACCCTGCGTTTCACTCTGGACGAGGACGTCAGCGATGTATCGCGATCTTCCAACAGCCTGCTCCCCCACGTGAGATCCGATATCGCGCTGTATCGCCAGGATGGCAAACGCCTGAAACTTTCACGCCTGCTGATTAACCAGTACCTGCACCCGGCCCGGCGGCTGTATGCGCGGATCTCGGCCGGATATTACGAAGAAATGTTCGCCGGTGCGGGGGGGCAGCTGCTATATCTTCCCGAGCAGGGCGACTGGGCGGTCGATTTCACCGCCGACTGGTTGCGGCAACGCGATACCGAGGGTGCGTTCGGATTCCGGGATTACGATACCGTCACAGCACTGGGCGCCGTGCACTATCGTATTCCCTCCTGGGGATTGACCGCGACGGTGCGCGCCGGACAGTTCCTAGCAAAAGACAAGGGTGTTCGGTTTGAAATCAAGCGCCGTTTCCGCTCGGGAATTACGCTGGGCTTGTGGTATACACGGACCGATGGCGAAGATATTACCTCACCGGGCAGCCCCGGCGATCCCTATTTTGATAAAGGCGTGTTCGCCTCGATTCCGCTCAATTCAATGCTGACCCGGGATACCCAGGCGCGTGCCGATTTGTCGCTGGCACCCTGGACCCGGGACGTTGGTCAGATGGTGGTTTCGCCCGGCGATCTGTACACCGATATTGAACGCGCTCTCGCCCTGGACAGCGGTGAAATCGGCGTGATGAGCGGTTTCGGCCAGTAACGGAGCCGCCCCGGCTGCGCTAGGGACTGGCACAGGGCGGGTGAGGTACAATAAGCCAACAAAACTATGATCAGAAAATTACAGCAACAAGGTATGACGATGAGATCAGCAGAAGTGGGCAAGCCGGTCGTCCGGAGCGCCGTTACGATGATTCGATGCTTCCGGTATATCGTTGCCGTGTGCCTGCTGTCTGGCATAGCGAGCCCGGTTTTCTCCGTCACCCCGGAACCGACAGCCGAGCAGCTGCAGCGCCTCAGGGAGCTCGACCCCGAACAACGGGCCACCTTTGACCGTATGATGGAGGGTAAGGAACCGGCTGCCGTGAAGGAGCGAAAACTTGAAGAACCGGTTCTGGTAACACCGCTTGCCATACCGGACAGCCGCCGGGGCCGACAGCCCGGAGAAGACGGCCTTGAGGTTGATGAGACCCGTGAGGTCGAGCTGACTCACTTCGGCTACGATCTGTTTTCCGGTGTACCCACTACCTTTGCACCCGCCACTGACATTCCGATATCGACCGACTATGTGATTGGCCCCGGCGACACGGTTCAAGTGCAACTGTTCGGGAAAGAGAATGTCGAATACAGCCTCGTCGTGACCCGTGAAGGCAATCTGCAGTTTCCTGAAATCGGTCCGGTGTCCGTGGCCGGGCTCACCTTTCAGGAAATGAAGACAGCCCTCAAGGCGCGCATCGACGAGCAGATGATTGGCGTGAAGGTCACGATTTCGATGGGCGAGTTACGCTCTATACGCGTGTTTGTGCTGGGTGATGCCAACCGGCCCGGCTCCTATACCGTCAGCGCATTGTCGACCATGACCAATGCGCTGTTTGTGAGCGGAGGGATCAAGACCATCGGTTCGCTGCGCAATATCCAGTTGAAACGACGCGGCAAGGTGGTCACCCGGCTGGATCTGTATGATCTGCTGTTGCATGGCGATACCAGCGGTGATATTCGGCTGCAGCCGGGCGACGTAATTTTCATTCCACCTGCCGGTTCTACCGTGGGTGTGGCCGGTGAAGTGCGGCGACCTGCAATCTATGAATTACGTAACGAACGCATGGTGGAGCAGGTGCTGAAGCTGGCCGGGGGGCTGCTTCCCACGGCTTACCCGCAGGCGACCCAGATCGAACGGATCAATGTACGGGGTGAACGTACCCTGGTAGACATTGATACCAAGGAGGCAACCGGCCGCAAGGCGCGCGTCCAGGGTGGGGATGTCCTGCGAGTCCACTCAATCCTGGAAAAGATGGAGGATATTGTGCTGCTTTCCGGGCACGTTCAACGACCCGGCGGTTATCAATGGCATCCGGGCATGCGCGTCGCCGACCTGGTGCCCTCGATCGCCGGTGAGCTCTTGCCCCGGCCGGACCTCGAATACGCGCTGGTCAAGCGCCAGCTCAAACCGGATCGACAGCTCGAACTGTTTTCGGTGCGTCTTGGCGAAGCCCTGACAAACCCCGCTTCAGTGGAAAATGTCAGCCTGGAACCGCGAGACGAACTGATTGTGTTCGGTTTCAGTGAAGATCGTGAAACGATCGTGCAGCCGCTGGTCGATGATCTGAAAGACCACGCCACTTTCCAGCAGCCCGCCCGCGTGGTCGAGGTGAGCGGGCTGGTGCGTCAGCCCGGCAGCTATCCCCTGGAGCGGGACATGCGCGTCAGTGATTTGATCAGGGCCGGAGGTGGCCTGTCGGAGGCCGCCTACGCGCTTGGCGCAGAACTCACCCGCTATGCGGTGATCGACGGCAGCTACCGTGAAGTCGATCATGTCGAGGTGGATGTGGCGCAGATCCTCAAGGGTATCGAATCGACTGACCTGGCGCTGCAATCCCACGACAACCTGCAGATCAAACGCTTGCCGGAGTGGGCTGCCGCCGACACGGTGGAGATTCGCGGCGAAGTGAGGTTCCCCGGTGTTTACCCGATTGCCCGCGGTGAACAGCTCAGCAAAGTGTTGGAACGGGCGGGTGGAGTCACCGATATGGGATTCCCGGAAGGTGCCCTGTTCGTGAGAGCAGATCTGAAAGAACGCGAGCGGGAACGTCTTGACGAGTTGACCCGCCAACTGGAAATGGACCTGGCTTCGCTGGCACTCAAACTCGCCCAGGAGGATACCGCCCAGAACCAGGCGCTGGATATCACCCGGGGACTGGCAGATAAACTGCGCGCGGTGGAACCGACCGGACGACTGGTTATCGATCTGCCCAAACTCATCGACACCACCCGTGGCGGGCGGCGCAGTGACCTGGACATTACCCTTATGGATGGCGACAAACTCTATATCCCGCCCGTCACCCAGGAGGTCACGATCACCGGTGAGGTATTCTATCCGACCTCACACCTGTATAAGAAAGGCTTGGATAGCAATGACTATGTCAGCATGAGCGGGGGTATGACGAGCAAAGCCGACCACAAACGCATCTACGTGGTACGCGCCGATGGCAGTGTGCTGCCGCGGCAGGGGGAAGGGGGAACCTGGTTTTCTTCTGCGGATTCCCAGCAGATAAGACCCGGTGACATGATCGTTGTGCCCCTTGACGTGGAGCGGTTAAGACCGATCACTCTGTGGACCAACGTCAGTCAGATTATTTACCAGTTGGCCATTGCCGCCGCCGCTGCCAATGCGGTGGGTGTCTTCTAAAATACGTTTATCGATTGACAGGAATGCGACGGTGCAGGCAAAAGAACGTTTAAAGATCGGTGGCAAGTCCTCAACGGTAAAAGCACCCTCTCAGGGCGAGTCCTTCACCGTGCTTGCCAGTCCCACTGCGACACACTATGACGACGAAATCAGTCTGCTCGATATCTGGCGCGTCCTGCGCCGCTACAAGTCGATGATTTTCGCTGCCGTGCTGGTGGGCATAGTGGTCCCGGGCATTGTCACGATGCTGATGACGCCCGTGTACCGCGCCGAAACGCTCATTGCCCCGGTTCCCAGGGACGAAGAGCGCAACCGTTTTGCCGCCCCGTTGAGCGAACTCGACGGTATTGCGGCGCTGGCGGGGCTCAACATCCAGCGTGGAGGTCGAAAGAACGAGGCGATTGCCTTGCTCAAGTCGCGGGCCCTCACCGAGCAGTTCATCAAGGACGAAAAGCTTCGCCCGGTGCTGTTCGGGCAACATTGGGCCGATGACGATCCGCGCTGGCAGGCGACGGCTTCCGGCGAGACACCGACCCTGGCGGAAGCCTGGGAGTTATTCGATGAAGAGATACGCCACGTCTACGATGACCGCAAAACCGGACTGGTGGTGGTGGCGATAGAGTGGGAGGATCCGCAGCTGGCGGCGCACTGGGCCAATGAACTGGTGCGGCGGGTGAACGCCATGCTTCGGGAAAGGTCCACCCGCGAATCTGAGAAGGCCATCGCCTATTTGCAGGAACAGCTCAAACAGACAAATGCCGTTGAATTGCGGCAAGTCCTGCACCGCCTGGTGGAATCGGAAATGAAGGAGGTCATCCTGGCCAATATCAGCGAGGAGTATGCATTCCGGGTCATTGACCCCGCCGTGGTGCCGGAAAAGCCGTTCAAACCGGTTCTGCTGCTCGTGCTGGTGCTGGGTGCAGTGCTGGGACTGGTGGCGGGTGTTTCGATGGCGTTGTTCAGGGACTTTCTGCGGCGGCAGGCTGTACAATCCACCTAGAAAAGCGGTATGTAGCGTGCTCGGAACGGTTGGCCCGCGCCGCGAGGCCTGGCTGTCGGCTTCGGCGCGGGGCTAAGGAGAATGCTGCACTGCGCTGCTGCCACCGCCACCACCGGCCAGTCCCGCCAGGGCCGCAGCGACAGCCAGCCCGATCGCTATCCCGACACCGCCGACTTCTTTAGCCGCGGGTTTCCCGGGTTCCGGAGCCTTGGCAGTCTCGGGTACCGGTTCCTCCTGTTGGGCGGGTGCTGGTTGCTGTATCTCGACCTCGACCGGTGCGCTGTCGATCTCGATCTGTATCGCTTCCTGGGCGTAGAGCGGCGGGCTCAGGACCATCGATCCCAGCAGCAAGGAGATAAGGGTGTTTTTCATTGGCTTTTTGTCCTCCCGGACAAGGCGTTCATCCCATCAGATAATCGACATTGGAAGAATCCGGAATGCTGCCGGTGTTGTCAAGCTTTTTGAGGTCCTTCCCGCCCCGGGGTGCTGGTCGGGTGGGCGTGTCGCAGAAGGGTGTCGTGGTGCCGGCGATGTTGGTCCTGTATCAGCGCTGCTTTTGCCGGACCTTCGATTGAAACAGGACGCGCCCGGACTTAAACAGATTTGAGAGCAATGTCCTGTAATTTTAAGATACTATGTTAATATATAAGTGAAAATTCGAGGTTTACCTGGCTGGACGAAATGCGGAAGCCGCGGGTTTGCACAATCACCTGTCAGGACGGCAGGCAGTGATCGGGAGTAATTGGACGAATGATCGATTCACATGAAAATTATTACAAATACAAACTGAGTGCCGATCCTTTTCGACTGAGTCCCGACCACCGCTTTGCTTTCTCCCACCCAAGCTATGCCAAGGCGAAGGCCTACCTGGAATTTGCGATTCGACGGGGCGAGGGTTTTATTACCATAACCGGCGGTCCGGGAACCGGTAAAACCACCCTTATTAACGAGATCGTGGCTGGTATCAGGGATGCCGATGTACTGATGGCGACCCTGAACAGTACGCAACTCGAGTCCCGTGACCTGTTGCACATGGTAGCAGCTGCCTTCGGGCTGCGTTACGGTGAGGTGAGCAAGCCAACCCTGCTGCTTGGGTTGGAGGAGTTCCTGACCCAGCAGAAACGCCACAACAAGCACGCCGTCCTGATCGTGGATGAGGCGCAGGGGCTGTCGCCTTCCGCTGTCGAGGAACTGCGCCTGTTGGCAAATCTGCAGTTTCAGAGTCGCCTCCTTCTGCAGGTTGTCCTGGTTGGCCAGGAACGACTGCGCGATGTGGTCCAGGCACCCGGCATGGAACACCTCAGCCAGCGCATCATAGTTGCCTCTCACCTCGATCCACTGAGTTTGCCGGATACCGTGGCCTATGTGGAACACCGGCTCAAGAAAGTACGCTGGCAGGGCGATCCGGCAATCACCGAGGATGCACTGCACCTGATACACAATTTCAGTGGTGGCGTCCCGCGCCTCATCAACCTGATCTGCAGCCGGCTTTTTCTGTTCGGCGGCCTGGAGGGAACCCATGAACTGAGCGGCGAAGATGCTCAGGCTGTTATTGAAGATTTGCAGCAGGAGTCGTTGTTGCCCAACGAGGCGCCCGAACGCATTATTGGTCAGGGCTCGGAGAAAACCGGCGACAGCGGGGGGCTGGATCTGAGTCTTCCCCGCGATGCGCCCGCTGCAGGTACGGAAGACAGAGAGGTTTCATTGCAGGAACCCGGTGAACCGGAGGCTGACTGGGTCGTTCTGCCGGATGCAAAGCAAACGCGGTCGTCCCTGCGCGGGGAAGGGGAAGACATACCCTCTTCCGAAACACCGCTGCACGAAGCGTTGCGCCAGGTATTCTCGACGCTCGAAGACACTGACCAGCCCGGTACGGCGCCGAGGCGCCGGCCACCCCGTACGGATGAGCGAGCTGCGGCGGGTGCGGGCGGGCCCGCGTGGAAGCCCGGGACAGGGAATCGTGCAAGACCCCGTGCGGCACCGGGTGTCAATCCGGCCGCATCGCAGAGTGGGCGCAAGCCCGGGACGGATACGACGCCACCCGAGAAACGGCGTAATGTGGTTGCGGTAGTGGTGGTGGCCGTGGGGCTGGTGCTGGCGTTCAGCCTGCTTAAACTGGATCGCGTGGACACACCGCCGGAAAGTGCGGTAATCACCATGCCAGGCGATCCGCTTGCGTCCCAATCCGGCGCGCCTGCGGAATACGCCGTGACGGGCGATGACCAGGACATGGCTATGGCCGTTCCGGATGATGTGGCGGTGCAGCCGTCTCAGGAAAAGGATGGCGAGTTGACCGGAATAGGGGATGTATCGGCGGATAGTGCAGAACCGGAACAGATCGCGCAAGAGCTGGAATCACAACAAGGGGCCGCTGAAAGCGGTCAGGCGCAACCGCTATCCAGTGCTTTGTCTCCTGCGGTGACTGGTGAAGGCGCAATACATGCGCAGGCGAGCGATCAGGCGTTAACTGGTGTTGCAGCTGAATCGGATACGGCAAGTCAGCCCGCAGCGCCGCTGGATACCGATGCTGTCAAGCCGGTTCCCGGGGAGGTGGCAACCGATAAACCGGCCGTGGCAACCATTGTCCGCCAAACCTCTGACGAGACTGCGGGGAAGGACACGGAGTTGACAGATACGCAGGTGCGTGACCCGCTTAAGCAGCCAGCTGCCGTTTCGGCTTCTCAACCGGAGCCTGTCGCCAAAATATCCCGACCATCGCTGGCTGAGATCAGTGCGGCTGAACAGGACACGGCATCGTCAGGGCCGCAGACTGGTAAGGCGCGCGCGCAACGCTCGCAAGCCGAGATCAATGCAGAAATGTCCCGGCTGGAGCAGGCCGCCCGGAGGCGCTTTACCAGTCGGCTCAAGGTTGCGGAAACAGATTCGGCGCGCAACAAAATTGCACAACCCGCGGTGGTTACCCGGGCAACCAGTAAAACCCTGGCCGTGACGCCACGCCCCAAGCCGTCGGCTCCGAAAGCCGCGGTGACGCAGCCGCAACGGCCTGCCGTGCCTGCAGTGACACGACCCAAACCGGTTACGGTTAATAGGCGACAGGATCGTATCAAGGCCGCATTGCTACAAGGGCAGTGGACCAGCCAGGGCAAACCGGCGTCGTTGCTGCCATCTGACGTGACCTTGTGCAGGGATGAGCAGGCAAGGATTGCCTGCCGGAGTGTGCCCAGAAACATCAACACAAAATTCGGCGAGGCGCTCTACAAGGTCGAGGCGACGCTGGAGAACTTCTCGGCGGGTGGCGATTTCCGCATTACATACCGGACCCTGGTTAAATTATTAGAGTCTGGGAATGTCAATAAGATCGTCGCGGATACGGGCGGTGATAACTGGCAGGTTTCCGAGTATACGACAACGTGTCAATTGACCTCACAGAACCGGGTTTCCTGCCGTGATGAGAACGGGGTTGTGCGCGACTACAGCCGCTAGTGGATATCCCGGCGCGCAAGCATGCCTTTATCGTGTTCGCGAGCGTGGACGGCCTGGTGCGGTTCAAGACATTCAATCTTTACCAGGCAGAGACGTTGTATAGCGAGTTAATCGCTGCCTGTCTTCGCATGCTCGTGCGAGGTAAACCCTAGGTGGGCGCGGTGCTGGCAAAGATCCTGCCGTTTCTGGCCTGGTTCCGGAACTATGGGGTGGATAGCCTGCGCACAGACATGGTTGCAGGATTGACCGTCGCGCTGGTATTGATTCCGCAGTCCATGGCCTATGCCCAGCTGGCCGGCCTGCCGGCCTATTACGGACTGTATGCCTCGTTCCTGCCACCCTTGATCGCCTCACTGTTCGGCTCCAGCCGGCAGCTTGCCACCGGCCCGGTGGCGGTCGTGTCACTGATGACTGCAGCATCACTGGAACCGCTGGTGGCGGCCGGTTCCGAGGGCTATATCGCCTACGCCATCATGCTGGCCATGGTCGTTGGCCTGTTACAGTTTTCGCTTGGCGTGTTGCGGTTGGGCGTGGTAGTGAATTTTCTTTCGCATCCGGTGGTCAACGGGTTTACCAACGCCGCGGCAATCATTATCGCCAGTTCACAGCTATCTAAGCTGTTGGGCGTCAACGTCGACAGCTCCAAACATCACTACGAAACCATTATGCAGGTTATCCAGGCAGCGATGCACTACACGCACTGGCCGACTGTCATTATGGGGGTGCTGGCATTTTCCATCATGTATGTGCTGAACCGTGTATCGCACAAGATACCCAGCGTTCTGGTCGCGGTGGTGGTAACGACATTTCTTTCATGGGTTGTTGGCTTCGAGCACAGCGTCAGTGTGAATATCTCCAGCATCGAGTCATTGCAGACGCGCACGCTGATCCGGGACTTCAATCGCGCGGTGAACACAGTACAGCCGCTTTCGATTGAACGTACTGCACTGCGCAAGAAACTGGATGAAGCAAGGCAGCAGGCGAACGTTACCAGCGAAATCAATGCCCGCCATGAAATCAGTCTCATTTTGGTACAGATAAACAGGCTCAATCTGGAAGCACAGGCGTACCGCAACCAGCTGCGCCGGCAACTGCTCGTCGGACAACAGCAAGACGACGGTTCATTCCTGTTATTCCCGCGTGGCGCGTTTCCCGAGGGCGTCGAAACCGACGGCCGGACCTGGCGTATCCAGGTGGGTAACCGGGCACTGGAAGAAGACGCGCTGGTCGTGAGCAGCGGCGGCGCCGTGGTTGGGCACGTGCCGCGCGGCCTGCCGACCTTCATGGTGCCGGAGATCAACCTGAAGACCTTGCTGCATCTGTTGCCCTATGCAGCAATCATCGCGCTACTCGGGTTCATGGAAGCCGTATCGGTCGCCAAGGCCATGTCCGCGAAGACCGGGCAGCGACTCGACCCCAACCAGGAACTGATCGGGCAAGGCCTGGCCAATATCGTCGGGTCCATGGGGCAAAGCTATGCGGTCTCGGGCTCGTTCTCGCGTTCCGCGGTGAATCTGCAGGCGGGTGCCGTGTCGGGGTTTTCCAGCGTTTTTACCAGCCTGGCTGTAGTCATCGCGCTGTTGTTTTTCACGCCACTCTTATACCACTTGCCACAGGCGGTACTCGCGGCCATCATCATGATGGCGGTCATCGGGCTGATTAATGTGTCGGGCTTCGTGCACGCCTGGAAGGCGCAGCGCCACGACGGCATCATCTCGGTGATTACTTTTATCAGCACGCTGGCGTTCGCGCCTCATCTTGACAAGGGCATCATGATCGGGGTGTTTCTGTCTCTGGGCGTATTTCTGTACAAGAGCATGCGCCCGACTATCGCCTCGCTGTGCTGGGACCAGGACGATGCGCAACGTGAGTGCGGCATGCGCACGCTGAAAGACTGCGAGTACCTGGCCGTGGTGCGCTTCGACGGGCCGCTTTTCTTCGCCAATGCCAGCTATCTGGAAGACCGCATCGGGCAGATCCGTCTGTCAAAGCCGAAACTCAGACACATCCTGCTGGTGTCCAACGGCATCAGCGAGATGGATGCCTCGGGCGAAGAGGTACTGTCACTAATGGTGGACCGCCTGAAGAGCGCCGGCATCAAAATCTCGCTCAGCGGTGTCAACGAATCCGTGATAGCGGTGCTGCGACGTACCCATCTGTTCGAGAAAATCGGCAGGGAACATTTTTATGCCGTAAGCAGTCAGGCCATCACACTGGTCCACCGGCGTGTGCATGAGGGCGGCGATCCGGGAGAGTGCCCGTTGACGGCGGTGACTGAGGCGGCTGAAACGGGCTAGACGAGGTGCATGGTATGTCGAATATTTCAGTGTTCTACGGCGATTTCTGCAGGGCCGATTCAGTGGTCCGGGAGGTGTTTGACCGGACCGGTTGCCGGCTGATCACCGACGCCAACATCCTTGACGTTGCGGAGAAGTTGTCGGGCATCGAGCGCCTCAAGCTGGAGAAGGCGTTTTCCCATTCGACCTCGGCATTCAATAAATTCACCCACGAGAAGGAACGCGCGCTGGCGTTCCTTCGCCTGGCGGTCGCAGAGGCACTGGCCGAGCAGAATGTCCTGGCATCGGGCTACCTGGCCCACCTGATACCGCACGAAATCACCCACATTCTGCGCGTTTGCCTGATAGCCGGTCTCAAATCACGTACTGACATCGCTGGCGAGGAACGCGGCTTGCCAAACAAGGAGGCCGAAAAGACCATCGCGCAGCTGGACAAGGAACGCGCCAGCTGGGTGCGGTCGCGGCGGGGTGTCGACGACCCCTGGAGTCCGCAGTTGTATGACATGGTAATTCCCATGGACAGCAACAGCGTGCACGAGGCAGCCACACTGATCGAGGAACACGCGAAGCTGCCGGAACTCAACACCACCAGCAGTTCGCTCCAAGCCGTGCAGGATTTCACTCTGGCCTCGCGGGTGGCGGTGGCCTTGGCAAGGGAGGGGCACGATGTCGATGTCAGCGCAAGAAGCGGCACGGTCTCACTCACCATCAACAAGCAAGTAATGATGCTAAAACGTCTGGAGGAGGAGCTAAAGGCGATAGCCGGCGCGGTCGGCGGTGTGCGTGGCGTGGAAACCCGGGTTGGCAGTGGTTACCACCAGAGTGACGTTTACCGCAAATACCAATTCGAAGCGCCATCCAGGGTGTTGCTGGTGGATGACGAAAAGCAGTTCGTACAGACCCTGTCGGAGCGCCTGCAACTGCGCAATATGGGCACCGCGGTGGCCTATGACGGCGAGTCGGCGCTGAGCCTGATCGCCCGGGATGAGCCGGAGGTCATAGTGCTCGACCTGATGATGCCCGGCATCAACGGAATCGAGGTGCTGAAACAGGTCAAGCAGAATCGGCCCGAGGTGGAGGTGATTATTCTGACCGGACACGGATCCGACGAGGACCGGGAAACCTGCATGGACCTCGGCGCCTTCGCCTACCTGCACAAACCGGTTGATATCGAGATACTGAGTCAGAAACTAAAGGAAGCCAATGAACATATCCAGGAGAAACGCGGGGGTACTGCCCACCCCGGCTAGGCCGGCACACGCCTGGCCGGTGGGCAGGCACAGTCGCTCCGCCTTCATGAGGCCGGGCGGTTCCGGCGCCCGTGGGTGAGCCTGTGCTGGAACGTTTCAAACCACGGTTCTGGGACAACCGCTTCGCCGATAGCGGACCATTCAAGCGGCTGTTCAATTTCCGCCGCATCTGGAAGCTTGCGGTGTTGTTGACGTCCCTTGTTGCCATAATTCCGTTGTTCGTTCTGGCAATTTTCGATTTAAATGTCACCAGGCACAGCGCCGAAACCCAGATCAACCTGCGCATTACCAAGCTGGTTTCCAACACCGACCGCACTCTGACCTTCTTTCTCGAGGAACGGAAGTACGCGCTGGACTTCATCGTCAATAGCCATTCCTACAAGACTCTCAGTAAGCCGCAGAAACTGGCTGGTATCCTGGAAAGTCTGAAGCAGACCATGGGCGGGTTTGTTGACCTGGGTGTGATCGATGCCACGGGCGAACAGGTATGCTACGTGGGGCCCTATACCCTGCAGGGCAAGAACTACACCGGTGAAGCCTGGTTCCAGGAAGTGCTGGAACGCGGCCTGTACATTAGTGACGTATTTCTCGGGTTTCGTGAAGTGCCACACCTGGTGATAGCGATCAAGCATGAAAACCCGGACGGCTCGTTCTATATATTCCGTGCCACGCTGGATACCGATCGCTTTAACCAGGTGCTGTCCCAGATCGAACTGATCGGGCAGGGTGACATGTTTCTTATCAATCGCCAGGGTGTGATTCAGACGCCGTCAACCTATCACGGCAATGTGTTGAATATACTGGACATCCAGGTGCCCAAATATAGCGATTATGCCCAGGTATTCAACAAGAAGAACGGTCGCGGTCAAGCGCTGATCGTCGGGTACTCCTATATCAAAGACACGCCGTTCATCCTGATGAATATTACGCGCAAGAACGAACTCATGCGACCGGTCTACAAGACAAATTTACTGTTGGTTGGTTTCATTGCTGTCAGTACCACGCTGATTGTGTTAGTGGTCATGGGTGTTGCGACGCGACTGGTCAACGAAATATACAACGCCGACCAGCAGAGGGTGAGAACGCTACGGGAAGTCGAACATTCCAGCAAACTCGCCTCCATCGGTCGACTGGCGGCTGGTGTGGCGCACGAGATCAACAATCCGCTGGCCATCATCGGCGAGAAAGCCGGACTTATGAAAGACATCATGATGGTGGAGAAGGAGTATCCGTATCAGGACAAGCTGACGGGTCTGGTCGATTCGATCCTCGCCTCAGTAGAACGTTGCGGCGCGATAACCAAACGGCTGCTCGGGTTTGCCAAGCACCTGGAGGTGAAAATCGAACCAGTGGATCTGGCTACCGTCATCCGCGATGTGCTGGCTTTCCTGAACCGTGAAGCCAGCTACCGGAGTATCACGGTGACGACCGACCTGCCTGAAGACCTGCCGTTTTTCGAAAGCGACCATGGTAAGCTGCAGCAGATTTTCCTCAACCTGGTGAATAATGCCTTCGCTGCCATGAGCAACGGTGGCGCGCTGGAAATCCGGGCGCGGCAGAAACCGGACGAGGATATAGTGGTGACGGTGCGGGATGATGGCTGCGGCATTCCCGAGGCAGACATGGAACGCATCTTTGAACCGTTTTTTTCCACCAAGAAAGAGAAGGGCGGTACCGGGCTGGGGCTGTCCATTACCTACGGGCTGGTGCAGGAGATCGGTGGTACCATCCAGGTCGAAAGCGAACTCGGCAAGGGAAGTCTGTTTACCATTACACTGCCGATCGAGAGGGGTGAGCGCGAAAAATGAACGCGATACGCGTATTACTGGTTGATGATGAGAAGGAGTTTGTCTCTACCCTTGCCGAGCGCTTGTTACTGCGCGGCATAGAGGCGGACTGGGTAGCCAGCGCAGAAGAAGCGCTGGAAAAGATCAAGGATTCGCAGTATGACCTGGCAGTGCTGGACGTGAAGATGCCACACATCAGCGGTATCGAGCTAAAGCGCATGCTGCACGAGCATTGCCCTGACATGCAGTTTATTTTCATGACAGGGCATGGTTCCGAACAGGATTTTCACGCGGGTTCCAGCGAGGCCGGCGCCGCGTATTACCTGGTCAAACCGGTTCATATCGACGACCTTATGCTCAAAATGAACGAAGTGCTGGATCGGGAACGCTAGCCATGGGTATAGAGCAAGACCACAACGTGGTACAGGAGTTGCGCTACTTCGGCAGGGTAACAGCATCGATATCGCATGAATTGAAAAATGTGCTCGCGATATTGAATGAAAACGCCGGACTGCTGCAGGACCTATGCGCAATGGTTAATCAGGGGCAACCACTTGATGTCACACGGGTCCAGAAGCTTTCGACTACCATGCAAAAGCAGATCGGACGTGGCGATAAGATCATAAAGCGTATGAACCGCTTTGCACACAGTGTCGATCACGACTGCGAATCAGTGAATCTGCATGAACTCGTCACCATAGTGGTTGCCTTGTTCGAGCGGATTGCGACGACCCGTGGCATAACCATTGAGGTGATGACTGGGACGAGTGGCGTGACTGTTAAAACTAACCCCTTTGCCCTGGAGGCGCTGGTGGGTACTATGCTCGATCGTCTCACGGCTGAGGCGCCCGCCATAACCAGGCACAGTATCGATGTGAGTTCCCATAACACCATGGGCCAGATCAGGTTACAGGGACTGGTGAAGCAGGTTCATACGGTCGCCAGGGTGCTGGATTCGGATGATCTCAAGGCCCTGTTGGGGGCGCTGCATGCGAAGACCGACTTCAGGCAGGAAACTGGCGAATTGTTTATTATGCTGCCCGACAATATTACTGCCTGAAAATAGCGGATTGTTAGGCGAAGCTTATTAAAGGAGTACACACATGGCAGAAAAAATCTTGCTCGTAGATGATGAAGCGGACTTTCTGGAAGCGCTTTCTGAACGCATGCGTGCTCGTGGTATGGACGTATCTACATCCGTATCAGCGCAGCAAGCGCTGGATGCTGTGGATGAGGGCACCTTCGACGCGGTGGTGCTCGATCTCATGATGCCGGGCATGGACGGGTTGGAGGCCCTGCGCATTCTCAAGGAAAAAGATCCTAAACTACAGGTCATTCTGCTGACTGGCCACGCGACGGTGCAACAGAGTGTGGAGGCCATGAAGCGCGGCGCAAGGGATCTGCTGGAAAAACCTACCGATATCGAGACCCTTGCGAAGAAAATCAAAGAGGCCAGTGCGGAACGTATGCTGCTGGTGTCCGAGGAGGCAGAGGAAAAGATCAAGAATATCCTTACCAGCAAGGGCTGGTAACCGTTATGTAACGTGTTCGGCAGGCTGTCCATTCAAGCAGCTCTACTCCTATTGGTGGAAGCAGGAATCGAATACTGCGTGTAACTGTTGTCTGGCCAATTGAATCTTATAGCCACTGATCATCCAGTTTCGAACTGAAGCCTGATTCATGATGAGAAGTACCTCACTGCCTGATTCGATCCAAACCAGCCATCATGCAGGAAATAGATCCAGCAGAGAGAAAAGGGATGGGCCTGCAATGTCAGCTCCCTGTCGATTGGAATGTGAGCAACCACAGCAATCCCAGCAGGAGGGGCTGGTGCACCATATAGATCAGCAAACTGTGACGTCCGGAGAGTGCCAGAAACCGGATAAAGGGATTCCGGCCCTCCCGGCTCAGCATCGATGACAGCGGTTGAACGGAAAACAACATTCGCCCCAGAAATAACCCGAACAGCACGACACCAAACCAGGGCAAGATCGGCACATAATCTTCGGTGGGAGGCTTATAGGTCATCAGTCCGATCCATTGCAACAGTGGTTGATCAAAATACGCATTGCTGTAGAAGGCACCCAGCACTACAACCGTCATGCCAAGGACAGCATTCAACCAATACAAACGGATGAACAGCAGGCCGAATACGCTGGCGACCACAATAAAATGCAACACACCAAAAAAGATCATCCGCTCTGCAAACATGTAATAGGTTGCAAGGCTGATGAGAGCGGAGCAAGCAACCAATACACCCAAACGGCGCCCATAGGCATGCCGGTTGAGCCCGTTACGTGTGGCTAACACCAGGCTAACTCCCACCAATAGCAGAAACAGGCTCAAAATAAAGGTGCGGGAGTTCAGCCAAAACCGGTCTTCGTAGAAATCGAAACTGGCCAGCCCGAAATAACTCAGGTCATAGCTGAAGTGATATGCCACCATCAGGTAAACTGCCAAGCCGCGCATGACATCGACAAACTGGAAACGTTGTCGTATCTCGGTGATCATGCTGTAGTTATTCGAGTGCTCTTGATATTGCAAGCAGATTATCGGAATTTGTAGATCATGTTCTGGGTACAGTCCGTTGCTGGCGAACCGCGCCAGCCCTAATAGCCACCAGTCGAAACACGGTCGTCATCTCCTTGTCCTGACCCTGACCCTGAAAGGCCTTGCCATCATTTGCTTTAGCCTCCCGGCATTAACGGGCCAGCATGTTCGGACAGATCCCCAGCTCCCTTGCAACCTGGCTGGTGCGTGTCTACCTTACCGGGGGAAGTCTAGTTAGTGAATCTCAAGTAGCCTAAAGTTACAAATGCGTTCATGACTGAAACCCGGCTCTGGGCTGTTTTCTAGCCCATCACACCATTAGAGGGTGAGGCCTGTGCTGTCAGTGCCACTCAGTGTACCCGAAACCCAAAAGGCCAGGTCTTTGTATTATATTTTACTGGGTGGGGTTTGAAGAGAGCGATAATGATACTCTTCACAGAGACATAAAGCATTCCTGAAATAGTAAGAATTGCACTTTCTACAAGCCAATTGGCTATTCCATCATTATTGGAAAAGTCTATGCAAAGGATACCATCACTGCCTACCGATTTTGCCTTGTTGAAGGACCGTGTAGCCATTCTAATATGGGTCTGCGCCACATTCTTCGTCGTAATTTTCACATTGAAGGCAATCCAGACACACGAAATATTCGGGACCTCTGCATATGATTTAGGGGTTTTCCAGCAAGCCCTGTGGCTCATTAGCCAATTTGAGGAACCCTTTAACACAGTACGCGGGATGCACAGTCATGGCGATCACTTTCGTCCTGTCGACTATCTATTTATCCCGTTATATCTATTGTCACCGTCGATTTATTGGGCCTTACTGGCACAGTCGCTTTCAGTTGGGCTTGGCTCCCTGGTCCTGTACCGCCTAGCTCAAAGAGAGCTTCCCGCTATGCGCTGGGGGCCTCCGATATTTGCCATTATCTACCTGCTTAATCCGGTGGTGCATAACCCACTGCTCTGGCAGTACCACCCCGTGGTGCTTGCAAGCGGACTATATATGCTCTGGCTCTGGTTCTATATGGAGCGGCGCATCTGGCCGTTTTATCTGATATTCATCCTGTTGCTGACCATCCGTGAAGATATGTGCATCACCACGGCTGTTTTCGCCATGGTGGCAATTGCTCAACGCCGCTATCGCTATGGCATACCGGTACTGATTGGCTCGATTCTCTGGTGGCTACTGGTAACGAGAGTGGTAATGCCAGAGTTGAATGAGGTCGGTTACTTTCGCTTCGAGCATGGCACACTCCAGGTACTCTACCAGCACCTGTTAGATATCGATTTCTACGCCCGTCAGTTGTTGAATGAAGATACTATCAGCTATTGGGCGTGGTTAATTCTTCCGTTGCTTGGGCTCAGCCTGTTGGTACCTTTATATCTCCTTCCTGCCCTGCCGACCCTTTTGCTTAATCCACTTGTCGGGGGTTATGGAACCCAGATCGAATTTCATTACTCGGTCAACGCTATGCCCTTCATTTTTCTGGCCGCACTGATCGGCGCTCGTCGACTCCTGGACCGATTTCCCAGAACTCAGCTGCCTCTGGTGGTGGCCTTGTTGCTCGCAGCAACGGTTGCTGCCATACAAGGCTCGGCACTCTCCTATTCCGGGATCGTCGCTGGGTTAAAGTATTGGGAGATAACTGCTGATCGCCGGGCAGACCTTCAGACGATATCCAAACTTATCGGGCCAGACAGCGGTGTTGCTGCCACTGATTACTATCTACCACACCTGGCCAATCGTAAATCGATCTACCTATTTCCCAATCCATGGCGAACCTGGGTCTGGGGAGTGGCTAATGAAGGTGGACACCATCCCAACAGGATTGATTATCTGGTATTAAATCCTGACAATGCGGCCTCAAACATGGACCTGCTGACATTCCTGGTCAACAGTGGTGTGTTCCGTTATATCTGGAAAGAGGATAAGTTGCATGTACTTCAACGAGTACGCTTGGAACGCCTTCCAAGAGAGGCAGCATTGGACGATTGGGAGTCCTACCGCAAGTCCCACCAGCTGAAAGTGACACGCGTTGAACTTGGAAAGGTATTCGAATATGGCGGCAATAAAACTGGCTGCGATCCGGGGGTTAGCCAAACGTTAGAACAGCGGGATGCAACGAACATTGACGTGGACCTTTCCTCGGCTTTTCCTAATGTAGGCAAGGGGTCGACCTATTTGCATGCATCCATCGACTCATCTTCCAATCAGCAGATAGAGATATCGCTCGGAGTGGATGACGGGGCGGTAATCTGGTTAGGTCAGCAATTGCTGGCAAAAATCCCGGGGCCTCAACCCTTCACGCCAAACCAATACAAGATCCCAGTCCGATTGGAAAAGGGTGAGAACCGATTTTGTTTTCGTATCGATAACGTCGGAGGCGCCTGGCGCATACAGGCTCGATTCTTACCGCTTATTTTGCAGTGAATCTTTTTCTCTCACGGCGTGTCGGATACGGTTATGTAATTAACCATACTTCTCCAATTCGGATCTTAGCATGTGCAGATTTAACTCAAACGTCCGTGGAAACAAGGTAAAACCCGATGGGTTTTTTGGCCATGCAATCGCCTTCGAGTTTTCTTAACAGGTAATCGACTTGCAGTGCCAAGACACGGGCGCTGCGCTTTGCTTGTTCGGGATCGCGTGTCCTGAGTGACTTTTTCCATTCTCGCTGCTTGAGCACGGCTTTTAAAGCCTGGGGGATGGCGATCCTAAAGTAATAGATGCCGGAGGGGTGTTGGTGGAGATAGGAGGGGAGTCGGATCATGTTATCGCGCCTCTGTACCAGTCGTTTGTACTAACGGACTGTTCATCGGCGGATAAACATAAAAAAGCCCTTAGTAAACAAGGGCTTTAATATGAATTGGTGGAGGCGGCGGGAATCGAACCCGCGTCCGTGAATACTCCGCCTTCGGCTCTACATGCTTGTCCACGTCTATTGATTTAACCGGCCGCTACCCGACGGGCAGGGAAGACAACCGGCGATCCCGGTAAGGTTTTAACGGATCCACCCCGGGAGAGTTTCACCGCGATCTTGTGAGAGTCGACGCCTGAGTGTCCCGAATACCCGAAGGGCATAAAGGACTCCGGACGCACAAGCACGGCTCCGGTCAGACGGCACCCTACTGGGTTTTAAGCAGCGAGTGCGTAGTTGTCGTCGTTGGCAACTATAAGTTTGCAGAGTGATTAACGAGGTCACTGCACCTCGGCATGCACCTCGGGTTTCGCAACCCACGTCGAAGCCAGGTCGCCCCCAAAATGTTACAGATAGGACAGTATACAGGGCATAAAGTTCGCCGCCAGTCCTTGTTTTCCCGAACTTCGACCCCAATGGATACCAGATCGGCAAAATGCTCTAATGGAACCTCATGGATATCGATCAGGAAAACAAGCCGGGCGCGCCGGATGAAAAGGCCCCGGTCAGTGAGATCGTCCGCGCCACCGATGTGCTGCCGGGCGAGATCCTCCTGCTGCCACAAAGCAGCCGGCCGTTCTTCCCGGGGCAGGTGGTGCCCCTGCTGGTGGATCCCGAGCCCTGGGAGGCGACCATCAAGGCGGTACATGACACGCTGCACGACATAATCGGCCTGCTGCTGGTACGCCCTGACCGAGTCGAGGAGGCCGGTGTTGGGGATTTCTATACCATGGGGACCGCCTGCCGCATCCTCCGGGTGCAAAAGGATGAGGGCAAGCTGCAGGTGCTGGTGGAGGGCCTGCAGCGCTTCAGGGTACAGCGCTGGGTCTCGAAACTGCCGCCCTACAGCGCGCGGGTCAGCTACTACCCGGAGACCCAGTACGAGCACGTTTCCGAGGTCAAGGCCTACGCAGTGGCCATCATCAACACCATCAAGGAACTGGTGCCGCTGAACCCCCTGTACGGGGAGGAACTCAAAGTTTTCCTCGAGCATTTCAGTCCCGACGATCCTTCTCACCTGGCGGATTTTGCCGCCAGCCTGACTACCGCCGGCAAGGAGGAGTTGCAGGAGGTGCTGGAGACCACGCACATCCTGTCGCGCCTGGAGAAGGTCCTGCGCCTGATCAACAAGGAGCTGGAGGTCGCCAGGGCGCAGATGAAGATCCGCCAGCATGTCGAGGCGGAGATCCAGTCGCACCAGAAAGAGATGTTTCTGCGTGAGCAGTTGAAGGCGATCCAGAAGGAGCTGGGCCTGTCCAAGGACGACAAGACGGCCGAGGTCGACAAGTTCCGCGAACGCATCAGTGAACTCACGTTAACGGAGACGGCGCAGGCGCGCCTCGACGAGGAACTGGGAAAACTCTCGCTGCTGGAGACCGGTTCGCCCGAATTTGCGGTCACCCGCAACTACCTGGACTGGCTGACGCTGCTGCCCTGGGGCATACACACCCCGGACCGGCTCGACCTGGAGCAGGCCCTGCAGATCCTGGACAAGGACCACGAAGGCCTGGAGGACGTCAAGGAGCGTATCCTGGAGTTTCTCGGTGTCGGGATCATGCGTGGCGAGGTGGCCGGTTCCATTATCCTGTTCGTCGGCCCACCGGGCGTCGGCAAGACCTCGCTGGGCCAGTCCATCGCACGTGCACTGGGACGCAGGTTCTTCCGCTTCTCCCTGGGCGGCATGCGCGACGAGGCCGAGATCAAGGGTCACCGCCGCACCTATATCGGTGCCATGCCGGGAAAGTTCATCCAGGCCATCAAGAACACCGGTGCGGCCAATCCCGTCATCATGCTGGACGAGCTCGACAAGATCGGCGCCTCCTTCCATGGCGATCCGGCCTCGGCCCTGCTGGAGGTGCTCGACCCCGAGCAAAACAGCGATTTCCTGGACCACTACCTCGATGTGCCGTTTGACCTGTCCAAGGTGTTGTTCATCTGCACTGCCAACCAGCTCGACACCATCCCTGGCCCGCTGCTGGATCGCATGGAAATTATCCGGTTGTCCGGCTACCTGGCCGATGAAAAGCTGGCGATCGCCCGCAAGCATCTGCTGCCACGCCTCATCCAACGCGCCGGCCTCAAGGCCCGCGGCCAGCTACGCATCGACAAGGGCGCACTGCGCAAGATTATCGACGGCTACGCACGCGAGGCCGGCGTGCGGCGCCTGGAAAAATACCTCGGTGCCATCGTCCGCAAGGCCGTGGTCAAGCTGTTGAAGGGAGCGCCGGCCCCGATCCGGGTGCGGGCGGCCGATGTCGAGGGCTACCTGGGCAAGGTGCTGTTCGAAAAGGAGAAGCGCAAGACCGGTGTGGGCATGGTAACCGGGCTGGCCTGGACCGCCATGGGCGGTGCCACCCTGAGCGTGGAAGCGACCCGGATCCATACCTTCAGCCGCGGCCTGAAACTGACCGGCCAGCTGGGCGACGTGATGCGCGAGTCGGCAGAGATCGCCTACAGCTATGTCATGTCGAATACCGACCGGCTCGGCATCAAGTCCGATTACTTCAAGACCGCCTTCGTGCACCTGCATGTACCGGCGGGGGCGACGCCCAAGGACGGCCCCAGTGCCGGCATCACCATGGCCACGGCGATCCTGTCGCTGGCGCGGGGCCGGCGGCCGGTGCGTACCCTGGCCATGACCGGGGAACTGACCCTCACGGGTGATGTCCTGCCGGTGGGGGGCATCCAGGAGAAGGTGATCGCGGCCAAGCGCAGCGGTATCAAGCGGCTGATCCTGCCGGAAGCCAACCGTGGCGATTTCGAAGGCCTGCCGGAGCATATCCAGGAGGGTATGACGGTACATTTTGCGTCGAGCTTCAACGACGTCGTGCCGGTGGTGTTCGACAAATAGGCCGGTAAGACATGTCCACAGCGGTCACCGGGCTCATGCCACAATTGTTCACCCTGGCAGCACCGGGGATTGAATTTTTCCAAACCGGTACCATCTATAATCTTGTCTGAATTTATACGGAAGGTGTTAAAACCATGATGCGAATAATGCTTTTTCTGGCCACCAATGCCGCCGTGCTGGTCCTGATCAGTGTGGTCTTCCAAGTGCTGGGTATTGAGGGCATCCTGGCCGAAAACGGTGTGGACCTGAACCTGCAGGCGTTGCTGGTCATGTCCGCCGTCATCGGTTTTGGCGGTTCCTTCATCTCCCTCGCCCTGTCCAAGTTCATGGCCAAACGCTCCATGGGAGTGCAGATCATCGAACAACCGGCCAACAGCACCGAGCAGTGGCTGGTTGACACCGTCCGGCGCCAGGCGAAGCAGGCCGGTATCGGCATGCCCGAGGTGGGTATCTTCAATGCACCCGACCCCAATGCCTTCGCGACCGGCATGCGCCGCAACAGCGCGCTGGTGGCTGTCAGCACCGGGCTGCTGCAGAACATGAAGGCCGACGAGGTCGAGGCAGTGCTGGGCCACGAGATCTCGCACGTCAGCAACGGTGACATGGTGACCATGGGCCTGCTTCAGGGTGTGGTGAACACCTTTGTCATCTTCCTGTCGCGCATCATCGGGCACGTCGTCGACCGGGTGGTATTCAAGACCGAGCGCGGCTACGGCCCCGCCTATTACATCACCTCCATTGTCGCGCAGGTGTTCCTGTCGATCCTGGCATCCATCATCGTGATGTGGTTCTCACGGCGGCGCGAGTTCCGCGCCGATGCAGGTGGTGCCGCACTGGCGGGTCGGGACAAGATGATCGGCGCCCTGCAGGCCCTGCAGCGCGCGCACGAACCGCGTGATCTGCCGGGCGAGTTTGCGGCCTTCGGTATTGCGGGTGGACTCGGCTCCGGAGTCAAGCAGCTGTTCATGACACACCCGCCGCTGGAGCAGCGCATTGCCACGCTGCAGGCCGCACGTTAGCGCGTCGGCATCATCCGCTGCCAGGCTGTGCTGGCAGCTACTCCTGCTGTTGCTGTTCTGTGTGCCCCCGGCCAGTGCCGGGGAGGGCACCGCGGTGCCGTACCGCTTCGACGATGTGGTGCGATGGTCGCAGGTCTTTGACGCGCCCGAACGGGCGCACTGGCAGCAGACGGATCGGGTCATCCAGGCCATCGGCATTCAGCCCGGTGAGGTAATCGCGGACATCGGTGCCGGCAGCGGTTATTTCACCTTCCGCTTTGCGCGCGCCACCGGCAGTCAGGGCAAGGTCTACGCGGTGGAGATCGAGCGTACCTGGCTGGATTATCTCGAGGCCCGCGCTGTCCATGAGGGCCTGTCAAATATCGAGACCGTCCAGGCCGGTACCGCTGTTTCAGGACTGCCCGCGGCCTGCTGCGACGTCATCTTTCTCTGCAACACCTATTACATGATCGCGGACCGGGTGGCCTACCTGGAACACCTGGCCGAGGGCCTGAGGCCGGGCGGACGGGTTGTCATCATCGACTGGCTGAGGCGACCGCTGCCGCGCGGGCCGGCGTTGCACTACAAGCTGACCACACAACAGGTGCACTCCGAAATCCGGCAGGCCGGCCTGGAGGTTGTCCTGCAGCCGGGGTTCCTTCCATGGCAGTATTTCTTTATCGCTGGATTGCCGCTGTAAATACGCTGAACCCTCCCGGTGCGTGCGGGGCGCCGCGGCTGTTAAACTCGGACCATAATGGAGACCTCCCGCAACCAGCAGATTGCGCTGAAGCTTGCCCAGGCGGCCGACCTGCTCGAGCAGCAGGGCGCCAACCCGTTTCGGGTCAGCGCCTACCGTCATGCCTGTGACACCGTTGCAGGTCTTGACAGGGACATCGCCGATATCGCCGCCACGGAAGGGAGTGCCGGCCTGGTTGCGCTGCCTGGCGTTGGCAAGGGCATTGCCCGGGCGATACAGGAATTGCTGGACACCGGTCGCTGGGTCCAGCTGGAGCGCCTGCGTGGCACCCTCGATCCGGTGCACCTGTTCCAGACGGTGCCCGGTGTCGGCCCCAGGCTGGCCGAACAGATCCACGAGACCCTGCATATCGATACGCTTGAGGCACTCGAGGCGGCGGCCTATGACGGCAGCCTGGCAGGTGTAGCGGGGGTGGGCGAACGTCGAATTGCGGCCATCCGAAATTCCCTTGGCCAATTGCTCGGCCGGACACGGCGGCGTCCGCACGAGGAGCCCGGCGCGGTGCCGGGTGTCGGGGTGTTGCTGGCTGTCGATGCGGAATACCGCGACAAGGCGGCGCTGAATGCCCTGCCGGTCATTGCACCGAAACGCTTCAACCCCGAGGGCAAGGCCTGGCTGCCGATCCTGCACGCCCACACCGAAGGCTGGCATTTCACCCTGCTGTATTCGAATACCGCACGCGCCCACGAACTGAAGCGTACCCACGACTGGGTGGTGGCGTACTACTATGACGACCATCACCAGGAAGGCCAGTGCACCATCGTGACGGAGACGCGCGGACCGTTGATCGGCCGCAGGGTAGTGCGCGGGCGGGAGCTAGAATGCCGGGAATATTATGCTGAAGAAAAACTAAAAGCTTGGTAGTGAAGCGCGATAGGTGATGGATGAAAAGGGGCCGGTACCACTGCTGTCCCACTTATTTTCGATCATGTCTAAGCGGAGCCCTCCACGTCACGTACAAATTTGTGTCGGTAGCCTATGAGACATGAAAGTTACAATCATATGGAATGGAGACTTATTCCTTATCCCTTCGGGAGAAGGCCAGGATGAGGGGGTTTAAATACAGGCAGTTATCTGTTTTGATCCCCTTTTATGCCCGGCGCTTAATCGGGTGCACCCTTCCCTCTCCCTGTGTACCCAAGAAACGGGCATAAAGGAGAGGGGATTAAGTGGGACAGCAGTGGGCCGGTACCCTTATGTCGAAAAAGGTACCGGCCACTCATGATTCCCATTCGTCTCAGTCGGCCTGCCTGAGCGTACGAAGGCGCCGCCGCAGGTAGCCGATACCGGGCGCAACCAGCAGGAACAGCCAGACTGGATCCACGCCGGTTCGCTCGCCGGTAACGAGCGTACAGCCACCGCCACTGCTAACGAGCGGGGCATCGCCGCCCACGGCGATGGGGTCGTCGATTGATCCATCCACTGCATTGTCCAGGTCGGTAAGCGCATCGCCGTCGGTTAGGGTGACATCCACCGTGGTGGCATTGACCTGGGTCCAGAGGGTGGTCGGCAGCTCGGTGTAGACACCGCCCGTGTCCACCTTGTAGATCGCCAGGTTGGCCGGCAGGTTAGCGGAGAATTCCATTCGGACCGTCACGCTGTCACCGGGATTGGGAACGCTGGTGGTGTAGCTGATAACACCGAACGGGAAGCTGATACCACTCGGCCCGCCGGTCGCCTCGGCCGCGGTGACACCCGACAGGACTTCGCCGGTGGCCGTGGTGATGGTGACAGTGCCGCCACCCGGCAAGGGTTCCGTCACGGTGTCGGGGGGCGGTGGCAAGGTTGTCGTTGTCGTTCCCCCGGTCGTTGTGGTAGTCGTTCCTCCGGTTGTCGTGGTGGTCGTCGGTGCCGTGGTCGTGGTGGTCGTCGGTACCGCAATAGTCGTTGTGGTAGTCGTCGGTGCCGTGGTCGTGCTGGTCGTCGGTACCGCAGTCGTCGTTGTGGTCGTCGGCGGCGCAGTCGTTGTCGTGGTCGTCGGCGGCGCAGTCGTTGTCGTGGTCGTCGGCGGTGCCGTCGTCGTCGTGGTCGTCGGCGGCGCGGTCGTCGTTGTGGTCGTCGGCGGCGCGGTCGTCGTGGTGGTCGTGGTGGTTGTCGTTGTCGTAGTGGTCGTCGGCGTGCAGTCTATGTCGGCGGCATCGCGGGGACCATCGCCATCATTGTCCAGACCAAGGGGACCGAAAAAGTTATCGGTGCAGGGGTTAGCCAGATTAGCCGGCGCAATGTTTTCACCCACTGGAAGCAGATCGGCGTTATGACAGCCGCTGCAGGTACCAGCTCCGACATTAAGCTCATGGAGGGCGCGCAGGCCGTCACCGGTATTCGGTACCGTACCGGCACCACCGAAAGGTCCGTCCGTACCGGTTTCGTCCTCGGCGCGCCCGTGACAGTCGGTACAGGCCAAGCCGGTCGTTGAAGCCCCGATAGTCACCCCCGATGCCGCAAATCCGGAGTGGCAATCGCTGCAACCCAGACCCGTATCAATAGTACCCAGGTGTCCATTCATCAGATCCGTGCTCCAGGCAGCAGAATCATCCCCGGTCAGGGAGGTATAACTTCCTGAATTAAAGACCCCATGGCAACCGGCAGTGGCACAGTTACCGGTGTTGTTGGCCTGATCGGAGTAGTAAGTGTCGTAGGCCGATGCCGGGGATACCAACACCAGTCCCAGCAACAATCCGCCTGAAACCGCGGCGGCGAAGCGGCCGGCTCGATGCAGGATGGGTTCCAAAAGAATGTTTATTGCTTTCATTGTCTTCTCCGTTTGAACACCGGTAATAATCAGCGAGCCGGCAGGCCGGCTTTTGCCTGCCAAAAAAGCTATTGCCCCAATCCACCTTTTATCAGACCGGGTGTGATTTTTTCGCATCAACGCAACACAGCGGGTTAAGTTGAAGTAGTTACTGATATAAGTCAAGTAGCCAGCAGTGGATGTGAAATGATCGCCTGTCTTTGATTATTAATAGCTTCTAATAATATATTAAATAAGTAATAGTTATCAATGACTACCAACCGCCTCTCGGGAAGCGTGAACGAGTTGCGCAGCGCATGCATGTGTTGGTAACTCAGGGTGATCAGGTCGTCCGGAGGGCGATATCTATGGAACGTGGTGATACCGACGCCGGCAATAATGCCGCGGCGATAAGTGCCGCGTAACAGAACTGTTTGCGTTTAGCGGCGAATGTAACCGGATCAGGCTGTAAGGAATCCTGATTAACCCCTCCGGTTACTCAGCTCCTATTCCCGGAATCGCCAATGTGCAGAATCGGGGTATCTGCATGTATAGTTCCCTTCTCTAAATACATGCGAACAATGGATATGCCGTACACTCGGATACCACCAGATACCATTCGGGTAATCCAACCAGCCATTGTGCCATCCGGTCTGCCTGGGGGATGATTCCACTGCTCAATTCCTGTCTCAGTCACTGCTGTCATGTCGCTGCATCCAAGGCAGATTCCTTATTGTCGTGCGTACCCCGGGATGCTGCATGAGCAGTAAGAGAAAGGCGGTGGTGATCTTCCTGCTGAAGGCGTTGGTTACAGCGGTATGTTTGTGGTGGTTGGCCCGTTATTTTGATATCGAGCAGGTGCGGGGCGCGCTTGCCGGCATCGATGTCCGGGTGCTGGTGCTGGCCATTGCGCTACATTTTTTGTCTTTTCTGGCGGGCGGGCTACGTTGGTGGCTGTTATTTCGGCACGTGGGCGGGGAAATCGCATTTCGCCAGGTGTGGCCAAGTTATTACCTCGGGGTCTTTTTCAATAACCTGCTCCCGTCGATGTTCGGCGGTGACCTGGCGCGTACGGCGCGGCTCTATGCATCCGGGCTGAAGGGAAGCGCACTGGTCAGCTCCGCGTTTGTTGACCGGATGCTTGGCCTGGCGGCTGTGGTTGGCATGGGTGTCCTCGCGCTGGTATTCGCCCCGGCCGGGTTTGTGAATCATCTTGCGTCAGGCGTGTTTGGGTTGGGCGTCATGGCATTATTGCTGGTGGCGGGCATTGCCGTGCTTCCCCGCTGGGCAAGGCGGCTGGATGCCGGTTTCGGTAATCGCTGGCCGCGTCTGCACGCGGTTTTGGCCTGTTTCCCGCGCTACCGCAACGCCCCTGGACTTATCCTGAAAGCATTTGGATTATCAGTGGTGAATCAATTGCTGGTCGTTTTGGTAATATTGATGCTGGCGCCCGGACTTGGCGTGCATCTGCCGCTGTTTCAGTTCATGGTCGTGCTGATGCTGGTTTTCCTGGTTGCGAGTCTGCCGATCTCCCTGGGAGGGCTCGGCGCACGTGAGGGCGCCATGATGGGTCTGCTGCTGCCGCTCGGTGTCGATTCCACGGCTGTGCTCGCGCTGTCGGTGGCCTATCTGGCCGTATTGTGGGCTACCACAATACCCGGGGCATTTATGCTGCTGCTGCGGGAACCTGAAGCGCAAGATGCAACCTCGCGGTAGCTATCATGCAGGCTATTCCAAATAAGAAAATACACGCATCACAGTGCGTTCTTCATGCCAGTGACTGGCCGGGAAAATGCATGTGAATTGCCGCGGAATTATCCAGCCTGGCGTGTTCAGAAGAATCGTTGAAATTAACTGGTTGAAGTCCCGGTTATACGGCGCGGCTATTGTCGTTGCATTGAGCTGCACGAGCGCATTCGGATCGTATATTACAATGGCGACAAATTTTTCTGTCAGCATGAAACCGGATGGCCTGAAGCTTTCTGTCATGTCCGAGAACCAGGGAAATGTGCCTGCCCATGATGTGCGGTTTGAAATAATCATCGATGACACGGTGTCCGTCAGCCCGGTCGTGAAGATACTGGGTGTGCATGAAAAGACAGCCGTGGAAACATCCCTGGCAGATGTTCTGGAATATCCCGGCCGATACCCTCTCATAATCAGAACATACTACAAGGATGCGAGTGGTCACCTGTTTTCGGCCCTGACCGCCGGTTATTTTGATTACAAGTCTACCGTCGAGCCAGCCGTATTCATAACCGGTCGCGCAACCGAGATTCCGGTTGACGGCAAGGGGAAACTGGCATTTATGCTGCGCAATGACGAGCCTGGTGGGCAGAAGGTCGAGCTTGAACTTTACATTCCAAATGAATTGTCTGTATCTCGTGAATACGCAGCTGTCGAATTAGGTCCTCATCAGGAGACGACGATTGTATACGACGTTGAAAACTTTTCGGCACTGGCGAACAGCAGCTATCAGGTAGCTCTTGTGGGTCGGTACGAAAGTAGCGGAATTCATCTCGGCGCAGTCGGGTCGGCTGTTGTACAGATTCCAGCAGATGTGGAATCCGTGGATCAACCGATCTGGATATGGCTTGTATTAGGCGGGGTCCTGCCGGGCATTATCATTTTTCTGCGACTGCAAAAACAATAGACTCAGACCCACTGCTGTCCCACTTATTTTCGATCATGTTAAAGCGGATCCCTCCACGTCACGTACAAATTTGTTTCGGCAGCCTATGAGACATGAAAGTTACAATCATATGGAATGGAGACTTATTCCTTCTCCCTTCGGGACTCTTTTCAGTACCCCCTTGAGGGGTAGAAGGCCAGGATGAGGGGGTTTAAATACAGGCAGTTATCTGTTTTGATCCCCTCTCCCTCTCCCTCTCCCTGTGGGAGAGGGGATTAAGTGGGACAGTAGTGACTCAGATCACGGGGATGGTGGATTTGAAATGCCGCTGAATAAGAAACGCTTTCATGTTTGGATTCGGACATTGTTAATCGATTGTGCGCGATATCCAGGTGAGGTATGCAAGTTAACTGCCTGAACGCAAATATCCGGCTGCGTGTATACAACAATCTCATGTTGATATATCCCGTTGAAGCAGTACACGTCCTGACGGGTATCCTATGGAAATGAATCCGTTGACACTGATAGTGGTTCGCCGGGCATGGCCGAGGTATTTCGCTTGGCTGTTGCTGCTGCTGCCGTTATCGACGGAATCCGGCACTTCCGGTTTTGAGTACCAGGCGCACATTGATGCATCACCCGTCGGGCTGGACGGAACGCTTGAGCTTTCGCTTTCATCCGATGAAGCGATCTATAACGTCGGGCTGGTTATCTGGTCTGCTGATCAAATTGTCAGGATCGCCGGCCCACGGACATGGCAAAAGCAGGAGCGTCATGATTTTCAACTGCACATGCCGTCAAGTCACCCCTTGCCAGGCAGCTACCATCTTTTGCTTGCAATCGAATATCAGGACAGCCAAAAGGCATGGCATGGCCATCCTTTTGCGATCGAGTATCAATTTGGGGCCTCACGCGAGACGCCATTGCGGACGCCACAAGTTATGTTTAACGGGGAACGGCTGCGCTGGCAAACGGCCGGTGTCACCCCGGAGGATTTGTCGTTAAGGCTGGCATTGACGCCTTTGTGGGAAGACATTAACCCGCTGACCCCGGATGATGATGCAATACAACTGATGCAACGGGCAGGTCGGATGGCCAAACCGGGGGGCATCTATCCACAGTTGGCGCGGTTGGACTGGAGCGATGGCGGGTTCCATCACAGCATGCTGATACCCTGGTCCATCCGTACGGACCAGCGGGGTCAGTGGCTTAAGTATACCGGCGTTGTTTCACCGCACGGTTGGTGGAGGTCTCCACAGTGGCTGAAAGTATTTTCGATTACGGTTGCCGCTCTTGCCCTGGTCTGGACGCTGATTGTATTCAGGCGACATGGAACTGCTTTTTCCCGTGACGGGGAATCCTCGATAGTTCGCTTTACGGGCTGGCTGCTGGCGGCAGGGATTTCCTTGTGGGTAGCGGACCACACCCGGCTGGACCTCTGGATTTTGCCTACCTGGGCGACCGGCGGTGACACGGCATCGCATATTCTCTACGCGAACGTATTCAGGGACTGGGTTGCACAAGGCCAGATATCGGGCTGGATGCCGGAAGTATTCATGGGATTCCCGGCATTCAGATATTATTTTCCCATGCCCTTCGTGCTGGGCGTGTCTCTCTCCGGGTTGCTCGGATTACCCGTCGCATTCAAATTCATCGCCATGCTGCCGGCAGTGCTGCTGCCATTTGGCACGTATGTGATGGGTGCCTTGCTGGGTTGGCCGGTGGTGGCACGAATCATGGGTGCTGCGGGTGCCGCCGGATTTGTTTTGACGACAGGCACATCCATCTGGGGCGGTAATCTCATGGCGCAATTGGCGGGTGAATTTGCCTATAGCTGGGGTTTCCTCTGGACAGTTATTTTCTGGGGTGTACTCGGCTGGGCCCTGAGAAGGGGAGGGCGTGTCTGGATACTGGCCGCTTTGATGGAAGTGCTGGTCGCGTTCAGCCATGGTTATGCGCTGCTGACGGCCGGATTCGGAGCCTTTCTTTTTCCGCTGCTGTACCGTAACTGGAGGCAGGCGCTGCCAACGGTCCTGAAAGTCCACACATTGGCATTCTTGTTGTTGGGATTCTGGTTAATACCCTTGATGAGTAATCTTCCCTGGACCATCCCCAATGACACTTCAATGTGGGTCGAGGACTGGAAGACGTTATGGCCAAAACAGCTCTGGCCTTTGGCTCTCGGGTTACCCTATCTGATCGCCATAGTGATTGTTTCCCGCTCCGCGAGAGTGGGGATGGGCTTCCCCCTGGGGATCTGCCTGTTCGGCCTCACGACGTTCCATCTTGCACATCAGATAGGATTGGCGGATATACGATTCTTTCCTTATGCCCAATGGGGACTGGCAGTCGCTCTGGCTGCGGGAACCGGATGGCTGATGTATCGATGGGTGCCTGTATCCATTTTATGGGCAGGCAGTGTGGTGATCGCATTGATGTCCTGGTGGGAGCCGGATACCGGTGCCATAGAAAACTGGTCACGCTGGAATCTTGAAGGCTATGAGGTCAAGTCAAGGTGGCCGGCTTATCGTGCGGTTGCTGACACATTGGCCGGTGACCTGATGGATGCGAGAGTCATCTTTGAGCATGACCCGGATAACAATGATACAGGCTCCACTCGTACCGTAGAGGCCATGCCGTTGTTCGGAACGCGCCCGGTAATGGAGGGCCTCTATATGGAGTCTGCCATCAGTTCCGCTTTTATTTACCAGCTACAGGCCGAGATATCGAACCGCCCGTCTTCTCCTTTATCCCGCTTCCCATCCAGCAAGGGAAGCATTGATGCGGCGGTCGGACATATGAACGAATTATATGCCGATACCCTGGTGCTGCGATCGGAGCATATGAAGCAGCGTTTCAGCGAGGACGAGCGTTTCGAGGTAGTGTCCCGGGAAGATCCATTTCTTGTGCTGCGGCTGAAAAATACTGCATCCCGCCTGGTCGACATTTTAGATGGCCCCTTCGAAATCAAGTCGCGAGAGCGATGGATGAACAGTGCGTTCCGCAGATTCCGACTTTCCCATCCTTACAGTATGCGCGAGGTCTATCTGAGTCCTGACCAGGAGTGGCAGGCCGCCGCACAGGCAACAGGTGGCGAGGTACGCATACTCAGCATGGACCGGGAGCGGCTTGTCTTCGAAACCTCGGCCGTTGGCCAGCCTCATATCATTCGAATGACCTACCACCCAAAATGGAAGAGCGTGACAGGCGAGCCTGTTTTTCTCACAGAGCCCGCATTTATGCTGATCATCCCGGATCAATCCCGCGTTGATCTGCAGTATGCCCCGGTCACAGCAGACCGTGTTGGTATCGGGCTGACGCTGGCCGGTCTCGTCGGCCTCGTATTAATGGTGATTTTACCCGTGTCATCGTCTGTCCCTGTGAGCGTGCAAGGACCTGCGCTGAAACCCACGACATTCGTACTGGCGGCTGCGCTGAGTGTGTCTCTTCTGAGCTGGTGGAACAATGCTGAGCGCGTATACAAGCAGGGGCATGCACTGCTGTCGGAAAAGCGATTCGTGTCGGCATCCCGTGCCTTTGATCGCGCCTACCACGCCCGGAATGTGCCAGGTCAAAAGGCAGAGGCATTGTTCTGGGCAGGCCGCAGTCTCGAGTTCGTTGACGATTATGCCGGCGCGCTTGGTCGGTACAGAGAGCTCGCCAGCCTTTATCCTGATAACTACTGGGCTGCCGAATCGCTGTACAGGATTGTGCTATTGGAAAGAAAGGCAAACAATGAGCGTGGTGCCGAGCGCGCCTATAATCAGTTGCTGCAGGATTTTCCGGGAAACAGCTGGACCCGGAAGGTCATTGAAGAGTGGGACAAAAGGCCGTAACAGGCATTGTCGTCTGTGAGTCGTGGACCCTGTGCCCGCAATCAGTTGTGCCCGGAGTCAGTGGGTGGTGCCTGAGTTGCTGTTCATGCCGATGAGGCGGCTTATCAGGCAGACAGGACGGCCTTTGATCTCATCGAACATCCGGGCCAGGTATTGCCCGATTACACCCAAACCGATCATGACAAGACTTCCCGTAAACAAGATCGTGATTTCCAGGGTTGCAAAGCCGCTGATTGCATGACCCGCGAGCTTTGACAATATTGTCTCGATGCCAAGTATTATCGCGATGACGAGCATAACCAGGCCGAGAACGGGCACGATCATCAAGGGTAACGAACTGAATGCCGTCACTGTCTGGAGGGCATAACGTATCAGACCGAGTCCTCCCCACCTGCTCTCGCCGGATTTTCTGGGGGCGACATCAAAGGGCATGGAAACCTGCCGGTAACCAACCCATGCACTCAATCCGCGATAGAATCGTCCATACTCCGGCAGGCTTTTCGTCAGCACATCTACAACCCGGCGATCCAGCAGCTTGAAGTCAGAACTGTCGCGCAGGTCAAAGCCGGAGAGACGCGAGAACACGGCGTTGTAGACCGACGCCGTAATCCGTTGCAGGAAAGAATCTTCCTGGCGGTCCTGCTTCACGCCATGAACTATCTCGGCGCCCTTGCGCCAGTGCTCGAGCATCTCGGGTATGAGGCTCGGCGGGTGCTGGAGGTCGGCATCCAGGGTAATGACGGCCTTTCCGCTAGTGTGCCTTAATCCGGCATAGAGAGCCGCTTCCTTGCCAAACTGGCGGGAAAGTACAATCCCTTTTATCTCCGGCGTTACGGCATGAGCGGCATCGATCACATCGGGGGTATCGTCCGTGGAGCCATCGTCCACAACGATAATCTCATAGCCGACACCTGTCGCATCGGCTATGGCCTTGAGGGTATCCAGGGTGTGAGGCAGGACCCCGCTTTCATTAAAAGCCGGGATTACAATGCTTAATTCACAAGGCACGTGATCATTTCCTTTTCGTCGATGTTACTGATTTGCGGATTGAGGATCGATACGGGTAGCGGGCGGCGTTCTGGAATCGGGTGCAGTGATTATGGAGTGTGCATAAACACTCGGGCCAACGCCAATCCCGGAGCGTTTCATGCTCGGGGATATTGTACCTTAGCGACAAGGGGTCTTCAGCGATGCAGGCGATGTGGTCAGCCGCCAACAGACACCCGCTTAAGCAACTTTGGCTCATTCCATAGATTTAACTGATCCATAGTCAGGGTATGAATGGATCTACCGGTTGCTCTAGTTAGATGATCACATCCTGCCCGGCGGCTTCCCGAATCTCCACCAGAGGCAGTCAGCAGCTATTGAGAGATATTACATTTCAAATTGAATCTGATAAGCCCTATCTGATTGTTATACAACGTCTTATTACGATAACACGGCTGACTTGTGTCAATATTATGACTTATGCTATTGTTTTACAGAACTGCAAGCTCAATAATAGCGGCACAAAAAATCGATCAAAGAATTAAGAACTCAGGCTAACTGGGAGGATGGAATGAATTATTCGTTTGGGTTGGGGAGTCCCACGAAAACAACAATCGTTCACCTGAAAACCCTCCTGCATCGAGCCGGCCGCTTCGCCGCCGCGGTTTCAGGCGGATTCTTGCTGGGACTGGTGTTGGTGTCCCCGGCATCGGCCTACGACACTTACTACTCCGATCAGGCCAACAACACCGGTAACTGTGCCACTGCCGGCTGCCATGGGGTCTTTAATAGCGGGATTTACGAATCCCTGACGGCAGACGATCCGTTTTCCTGGGGTGATGACCTGATGGCCCAACACCAGAATTTTGGTACGGGTCTGGGTTGCACCGATTGTCACTCCGGATTTGCGGCATCGGGGGTGACTATCGGGGCTTCAACGACTGGCAGGGCCTGTACCGACTGTCACGGGCGCGCCGGGGACGAAACCGGTACGGACGGACCTTTCGGTGGTGCCGGTACGGTACCGAATACCGGTGACGGCCTGCGCGCACAACATGCAAATGGGGGTGTGACCATCTGCGCCGTCTGCCACACTACCGATACCACCCCGGTTGGCGAGGATGTACTGCCACCGGCATATGATGCAATGAGCATTGATCCATGCGCTGATCTGTTTTTTGGGAGTTTCGGGCTGGACAATGACGGCGACGTAGACCGCGATGCGGATGACACGGATTGTGCGCCACCAACCACCACAACGACAACGACAACCACCACCACCACGACGACCGCGCCGCCGACGACCACCACGACGACCGCGCCGCCGACGACCACGACAACGACCGCGCCACCGACGACCACCACGACGACGGCACCGCCGACGACCACGACGACGACCGCGCCGCCGACGACCACCACAACCACGGCGCCGACGACGACCACGACAACGACGGCAGCGACCACGACCACCACCACCACGACCACCACGCTTGCGCCGGTGTTCGACCTTGATATCAGGCGCTTTCAGGTCACCAAGCGGATACGGCTGGGTGGCAGGAAAGCACCGGTGGTGACGATCAAGCTGGTGGTGAAAAACAACAGTGAAGTGTCCGGGACAGCCACCGCCACCGTTGTGGGGCGCCAGGGTACCAGCGAGCTGTATATGGTAAGCCAAACGGTAACCGACACTGTCGGTAATGGTTCAACGACGCTGGAGTTTTCTGTCGACCTGACGGGTAAAGGCGTCACACCGGGCACTATCGAGTGGAGTGCAACTTTCACAGATGGCGATCCGGATACTGACGCGGCAACTGCAACGACAATCGTCAAATAGACATACAGTGACGATTGCCATCGGGTCATTCAGGCGAGCTATAAAAAAGCAGTAAATCTATGGTTATTGAGTTGATATCAAGGTGTTACGTGCGGAGGTATTCTTTCTGCTGGCCATAGCAAACCCTGTGATTTGGGCTAAGCTATCTAGACAGTGCCGGGTCTTCCCATGATCACATAACAGGAGCCGTCAGCGTTGAACGGTGCGAACTAACCGGCTATCCAGGGAAGGCAGAACGTGGCCCGGATGCCTGCCACTTGAACCATCACAATAACCTGCCACTTGAACCATCACAATAAGAAGAGGTGTATGTTATGAAATCAGTAAATTATCTCATTATCGCGCTTACCGGGCTGGCACTCCTGCTGGCGGGTGTGGAAGGCCAGGCCGCAAAGAAACAAAGGCCCGGCGATGTGGGGGTTGGCGATGACTGGAAACAAGGGCGCTTTGACTTTGTCTTCGACAACCACATGGATACCCACGTCCAGCTCAAGTATGACGAAGACAGAAGCGGAAACCCGGAAGAACTCTGGGGCTCGATGTATGTAATTTTCACCGACTCTCTGGGTAACTCGCTGGGCGATGACCCGGTTTCGGGTCTGCCGATTGGACGTCACCCGCGCGGTGCCTCTCACGATGAGATCTGTGGCACTAGCAGCATGATCACCTGCGAAGTGGGCTGGCACGTCGAGGCCATACCGGCTGCCTTCAAGTTCCTGTTTCACGGCGGTGTCAACGGCAATGATCACGGGATGTGGATGGTCAACCGGGCGGAGGAAGCCACTGCTCCAGCACCGGGCATGGTCATTCCGCAGCCGTTTATTCCCTCGCATGCCCACTGGATCAGCAGCGAAAGCACCGACTCCCGGGCGGCCAGCGTTTCAGCGGCATGTGACAAGCCCAATGCCGGCCAATTGGAGTCCGCGGCGCCGACCGCCGTCAATGAGGTATGCCAGGGCTGGTTCATGGAGCTGAAGGCCGTGCATGCGCCATTCGCCTTTGAGCATGGTGGCGAACTGATCCCGATCTATCCGGGAGAGGACCTGCGTTCACATCTCAACATCATCACGAACTACACGGATTCGCCCGTGGTCCCGATTACGCCAACACGGTAAAGCGGCGGCCAATCACATCAAGGGGCCAGTGTTCACTGGCCCCTTTCGATTTCTGGCTCTTAAGCCCCGGGAATTCCATCTCCGCCTGTCAACAGGATTTCCGTTAAGTCCGGCAGAAACACGGCCAGAATAGCTGAGCCCGGATGATCCTCGGGATGAGGTGAAGAGTGAATGCCGGAGTTCATGGAATGACGTCGAAACGCGCCATCATGGCATGGTCCTCGTGTTCGAGCACGTGGCAGTGGAATACGTACCTGCCGGCGTAGTCGGGAAATCCCATAATGATCCGGGCGCTGCCCCTCGCGGGGACATTCACCGTGTCCTTCCAGCCGGCGTGGGTCGCGGGAGGCGGGCTCCCGTTGATCTCCAGGATCTGAAACAGGGTCTGATGTATGTGGACCGGATGATCCATCATGGTTGCATTCCGGAACTCCCAGATCTCCACTGTACCCAACTTCGGATCCGCGTCGACCCGATCCGGGTCGAAGGGATTCCCGTTAATCGTCCAGAGCCCGCCCATCATTCCCCCGGAAAGCGTGAAGCTCCGGGTTTGAACGGCATCGCCCACAGCCAGCCTCTCGATGGGGCGCAGCACGGAGGGCACCTGGCTGTCATCCGTCTCCATTCTGTCCACATCGAATCGCAGGATGTCCGCCGTGTCTCCCGATCCCAGGAGGTTTCTGAGCACCAGGCTTTCACCCACGGGAATCGACGAGAAATCGATCACGATATCTACCCGTTCGGCCGTAGTGAGCGTTATCGAGGATGCCGCGACCGGGGAAGGCAGCAGCCCGCCCTCCATGCCGAGCACCTGGAAGGAATCCCCGTTGCTCAAGGCGATCCGGTACGCTCGCGCGTTGGACCCGTTGAGTATCCGGAACCGGTATTTTCGGTCGGCGACCCGTAGATAGGGCGCCACTGTCCCGTTGACGAGCAGGGTATCCCCGATTTCTCCGTTCCGGTTGCCGGTATACACAAGATTACCGTCCCCGTCGAAGTTGCGGTCCTGGATGACCAGCGGCACCTCGTAGGCGCCGTTTGGCAGGCCCAGGCCTTCCTCGTAGTCATCGGTGATGAGATAGAGCCCCGCCATCCCGAACCACACGTGGGGTCCGGTGAAGTCCATCAGATGATCGTGGTACCAAAGGGTGGCAGGGAGCTGGTTATTGGGGTAGCTATATATCCGGCTGGTACCCGGCGGAACGGTGTCCGTCGGGAATCCGTCATCGGATGCCGGCACGTGTCCACCGTGAAGGTGGATGACCACCTCTCCCGGAGCATCCCCCAGGGTTGTCGGGGGGAGCTCGTTCAGCAGGGAGACCGTGACCGGACGACCTGCCCGTGCCCGGATGGTGGGTCCGGGCGTCATGCCGTCGAATCCGACTATACGGGTCGACATGCCCGGGAGAATCTCGATTTCCGCCTCGCCCACGGAAAGGACATAGGCATCGTCCGTTGCCGTTGCCGAAGAAGGCGTGAGAACGGGGGGGACACGGAGCGGTGATCCCACGGGAACGCTGTCCGGGTCGGGTACAGGAACATCGCTGCTTCCACCACCGCACCCGCCGAGCAGCTGGGCTGCACCCACGATGAGCCCGGGACGCAGGGGCGCGACCGCCGCCGCTCCCATGACCTTCAACACCTGTCTTCGTGACGTGCTCACTGTCCCTTTCCCGGCCTTACCTAGGATCATACCGGGCAAGTTGAAGCCAGACTCTCCTGCTACAATGCCCGGATCTGACCCTTGATACGATACTTACTGCTGATTATACCACCGCGCCGCAACTCAAATATTATCCCCGAGGCCTGTGCAAAACCTGCCTGAGAAAGCGCTGGGATATCCTCACCTTGGTTTATTTTTCATACCTATTTCATTAAAGATCACAGGGTAATGGTGTGCCACCCTGCAGGGGTATGTTGTATAGGTGATGCCTTTCAGCCGCACTCAATCCTGTTTTTCACGGCATCAGCCCTAGTTAAATTGGTCAGATCTGCTAGTCTTACCTTCATACGAATATTGCTATATAACTAGATTGTTATCGATATGCGTGAATACTACCTATTAACTTGAGGCATAGGATGATGAACATCAAAACCAACTCCAAACACCTGCCACCTCCATCCCTGGCCATCCTCGTTTCGGCTGCACTGCTAACCGCCTGTGGCGGCGGTGGGGTGAGCGGCGATTCCGCAAGCACGGCGACGCTTACAGGGACCGTGCCCGGCACCCGGATCGAGGCCTTCGGAGACAACGGGGCATACTACCTGACGCACTCCACGGACAATGGTACATCCCGGCATCCGTTTAGCCTGGAGGTTCCCTCAGGCCTGGGGATGCACCTGGTCATGACGACCAATGAAGGCACGGCTGATGAAGTCGTGTCGCCGATCGGTTTCCGCGACAATTCGACCCAGATACACA
>CAMYMI010000003.1 GCA_947259415.1 uncultured Ectothiorhodospiraceae bacterium
ACTAGCCATAACGGTGAGAACCCCTCAGAAGATCCGATGGAATCACCCACTAAAGGCGAGCAGCAAGACGCGAATAAAACCGGGGCGAAGCGGAAGCCGTCAAGGTATTCCCGTCACCTCCTTGCTGCCTATGCAAAACAGCGAAAACTCGCGAAAAACCCTGCAGAAACCGGTGCGGAGATCATAACCTTATGCCCGTTAATTTCATGGACACAAGCGGGCGCCTGGACAGACATCGCCGATGATTTTGATATCCGACAGGCAGAGGATCTGTTGCCCTGCCCCGTGCGCTGCAACCAGCGCACCTTCATCCTGAGTGTTAAAGGGGCCAGCATGGAGCCCCGATTTCACAATGGAGATCTTGTCTTCGTGGATCCGGACGCGATAGCTGAAAGTGGTCATTATGTCATCGTACAGTTGGAAGGCGCCGATGAAGCCACCTTCAGAGAACTGGTCATCGAAGGTGGTCATACCTACTTGAAAGCACTCAATCCGGATTGGCCTGACCGCATCATCGAAATTGATGAGAATGCCAAGATCTGCGGTGTCGTGGTCTTCAAGGGTGAGATGGTCTAGCAGGTAACCCTCGCAGCACCGCGTTTCGTCCTTTTATCCTTCCCATCCCTGCCGGGGACATCCGTCCCCGGCATGCATTCACACGTCACCGTCTTGCCGTTTTTACCGCCGTGCTAAACATTTAGTCTTTGCCCTGTAATTTTGCTCAATGCTAATGTTATCAAGGACGGCGTAATTGCCTAATCCGGGCAGTTACCAGCGCCTATCTCATTGATAAATAGGCCCTGATGTGAAATGACGAAGACTGGACAGACAACACTCCCCCTTCTGCCGCGCCTGCTCAGACTGCGCGACGCCCCGCAATACCTGGGAATGGACCGTAACCGATTCAACAGCGAGGTCCGTCCCTGGCTGACGGAAATCCCTATCGGAGAACAAGGTGTTGCCTTCGACCGACTTGAACTGGATGCCTGGGTGGACGAATATAAGTCCCGCAACGGGCGTCCCGGTCAACTCAGAGGAGTATTGATATGGGACGCAGACGAACGGCCGGGCTCTACAAACGTGGTGGGGTCTGGCACATCGACAAGCAAGTCCGAGGTTGCCGCCTTTGCCAGAGCACTGGAGAAAGCAACCTCTCGAGGGCAGAAGAATTCCTCGCCAGGAAGGTCGAGGAAATCCGCCAACAAGCGATCTACGGAGTAAGACCGCAGCGTACCTTCCGCCAGGCGGCTACCGAGTACCTCAGCACGTACACGGACAAAGCCACCATTGCGGAAGATGCCATGCACCTGCAGATTCTGGATCCCTATATCGGGGAACTTGCACTCGACCAGGTCCACATGGGAACACTGAGGTCTTTCATCGAAGCACGCAAGAAGGCGGGAATCAGGAATCCGGAACAGGGGGTCAAGAACCGTACGATCAACTACTCGCTGCAGGTCGTTCGCCGCATACTGTATCTGGCTGCCTACGACTGGCGTGATCAAACGGGACTGACCTGGCTGGAGACAGCTCCAAAGATCCGTTTTCTTCCTGAAGCCGATCGGCGCAATCCGTATCCGATGTGCTGGGAAGAACAGGGTCGATTACTTCGGGAGTTGCCACCACACCTGCAACGGATGGCACTGTTCAAAGTCAACACGGGATGCCGAGAGGCAGAAGTGTGTGGCCTGCGCTGGAAATGGGAAGTCAAGGTACCGGAATTACACACGAGTGTATTTCTGATACCCGCACAGCAGGTCAAGAATCGTGAGGAGCGCCTGGTGGTTCTGAATCGTATCGCAGGATCGGTTATCGACGAACAACGGGGACAACACCCGAAGTTCGTCTTTACCTATAAGGGACACGCGATCCGGAAGATGAACGGTAACGCCTGGCGAAAAGCACGGCAACGTGCGGGATTACCCGGGGTGCGGGTACATGATCTCAAACACACTTTCGGCCGGCGTTTACGGGCCGCAGGTGTGTCGTTTGAAGATCGGCAGGACCTGCTCGGGCACAAGTCGGGACGGATCACGACACACTATTCAGCGGCCGAATTACACAACCTGATCAAGGCCGCAAATAGCGTGACGAACAAAAAGTCCCGCAAAAGTCCCGCACTGACGATTTTGAACAGAAAGACCGGTTAGAGAAGAACACTCTAACCAGCTGAGTGGTATGAGGAAAAATTGGTCGCCTGCACCCCATGCAGGTGCGCTACCAGGCTGCGCTACGCCCCGATTGGAACCGAACTGGGATTATATAGAACCTGCTGTGGCGCAGGCTAGCGCTTCAGCAACTGCAGGACATCCTCGAGCTCGAGGCGCACCTGGTGCACGATCTGCTGGCTCTGGGTGATGTCTTCCCTGGCATCCTCGCCGGACATCTTCTGACGGGCACCACCGATGGTAAACCCCTGTTCATACAGCAGGCTCCTGATCTGACGGATCATCAGGACGTCCTGGCGCTGGTAGTAGCGCCGGTTGCCGCGGCGTTTTACCGGTTTGAGTTGTGGGAATTCCTGTTCCCAGTAGCGCAATACATGTGGCTTGACACCACAGAGTTCGCTGACCTCGCCGATAGTGAAATAGCGCTTTCCGGGTATGGCAGGAAGCTCGTCGTTATGGCTCGCTTCCAGCATAGGCCTCTACCTTGGCTTTGAGTTTCTGACCGGACCTGAAGGTGACAACGCGGCGAGCCGAGATCGGGATCTCTTCGCCGGTTTTTGGATTGCGTCCCGGGCGTTCATTCTTTTCGCGCAGATCGAAGTTGCCAAAACCCGAGAGTTTCACCTGGCGGCCGTTCTCCAGCGCCACACGGATCTCCTCGAAGAACAACTCCACCAGCTCTTTGGCCTCACGCTTATTCAGCCCAAGCTCATCAAATAGTTTTTCCGCCATATCGGCTTTTGTAAGTGCCATGGTTTTTACTCTCTCAGTGTTGCCTGAAATCTCCCCCTGAGACTTTCGATCACCCCAGTGACTACAGCCTCGACCTCTTCATCTGTAAGTGTGCGTGAAGAATCCTGTAGAATCAAGCCAAAAGCGACGCTTTTTCGCCCAGTTTCTACTCCTTTCCCCTGGTAAATATCGAATATCACCACTTCCCTGAGTAGGCCACCCGCCGCCTCGCTGATCGTCGATTGCAGCGCTTCCGCCTGGACAGCGGCATCCACTACCACCGCGAGGTCCCGCCGGATCGAGGGATAACGGGAGATTTCCCGGAAACGCACCAGGTCGCCGTGCCTGATCGGGGCGTATTCCAGCTCGAACAGAAAGCTCTCCGGGTCCAGATCAAACTGGTTGGCGATGGATGGGTGGACCTTACCCAGCCACCCGATGTCAACCCCTGCCCGCCTGATCAGGGCCGACTGCCCCGGGTGCAGCGCGGGATGAGCGGCCGCCACAAACTGACAGGCCATTGTTTGTCCTGACAAGGACAGGATGGCCTCCACATCACGTCGCAGGTCATAGAAATCGACCGGGCCCGTACGGGCCTCGGCATCCCAGTGTTCCGGCTCACGCGCACCAACACATACTCCACTAATGACGTGATCCTGACGGGTTTTATTCCCCTGTGAGTAGAATCTGAGCCCGTGCTCGAACAGGCGCAGGCGGCTTTGCTGCCGGTTCAGATTGTAGATCACCGCCTTCACCAGGCCGGGCCAGAGGCTGGTACGCATCTGCGACATTTCTGATGAAATCGGGTTGGCCAGCGGGATCGGCTTCATGACGGGATTCAGGAGCGCCTGTAAATCCGGGTCGACAAAACTGTAGGTAATCGCCTCCTGGTAACCGCGCGCAACCAGCAGGTCTGAGATGGTGTCGATGGATACCTCGGTTTCCGGTGCCGGCTGTATATCCAGCGCCCCGCTCAATGGCTGCGAGGGCAGTTTGTCGTAACCGTAGACACGACCGACCTCCTCAATCAGGTCAGCCTCGAGCGCGATATCAAAGCGAAAGGAAGGTGGAATAACCTGCCAGCCATCGCCCTGCACAGTCACCTGCATGCCGAGCCGTTCGAGGATATCAGTGACCTCTTCCGGTTCAGGCAGCATGCCCAGCACCCGCTGAATGCGGTCCTTTCTCAGACTGATCTGCGGGTAATGCGGCAGGTGTTCCGCAGAGACGACCTCGGCTACCGGCCCGGCCTGGCCACCCACGATATCCAGCAGCAGCTGCGTCGCCCGCTGCAATGCACGCCATTGCAGCTGCGGGTCTACGCCACGCTCGAAGCGATGAGACGAATCGGTGTGCATTGCATATTTGCGTGCGCGTCCGGCAATCACCTCGGGGGAGAAATAGGCGCATTCCAGGAAGAGATCGGTTGTATCTGCCTGGACACCTGAATTGATACCGCCCATCACCCCCGCAATGGCCAGCGGCTTGACGTGATCGGCGATGACCAGCGTTTCGCTGTCGAGTGTGAGTTCGCGCTCGTCCAGCAGGGTCAACTGCTCATCCCTTTCGGCGTAGCGCACCCGGATGCCACCGTCGAGTTGCGCCAGGTCAAAGGCATGCATCGGCTGTCCCAGTTCCAGCAGCACGTAATTGGTGACATCCACCACCGGGTCGATACTGCGCAAGCCGCCGCGGCGCAGGCGTTCCTTCATCCACAAGGGTGTAGCGACCTTCAGGTCGATGCCGCGGATGATGCGACCCAGGTAGCGAGGACAGGCCTGCGGGGCCTTGACAGTGATATCCAGGCAGTCGGTCACTGTCCCCGGGATATCCTCGACCACCAGCTGATTCACCGGGCTGCGCGTCAGGGTACCGACCTCGCGGGCAATACCCTCAACACCGAGACAATCGCCGCGGTTCGGGGTCAGGTCGATTTCGATCAGGGTGTCATCGAGGCCGAGCAGCGCTTGCAGATCCTGCCCGGCAACGCTATCAGCCGGCAGTTCCATCAATCCCTGGTGATCGTCACTCAGCCCGAGTTCGCGCGCCGAACACAGCATGCCGCATGACTCCACCCCGCGCAGCCTGGATTTGCTGATCCTGAAATCACCCGGGAGGCGCGCACCGACCAGGGCCAGCGGGTACTTGCCCCCGGCACGCACATTCGGTGCCCCGCAGACGATCTGCAGCGGCTCGGCCTGCCCGGCCTCCACCTGGCACACCCGCAGCTTGTCGGCATCGGGATGCGTCTCGACCGCCAGCACCTCGCCCACGACCAGCCCTTTCAGACCGGCCGCAACGGGTTCCACCGAGTCCACCTCCAGACCGGCCATGGTCAACTGCTCCACCAGGCCCCCGGTCAAGACCGGCGGATCAACCCATTCGCGCAACCATTTCTCGCTAAATTTCATATATTACTATTAGTTATATACTTAGTTTAAAGCAATTTATAAATAAAATTTTTCTCGAACTCACCGCAGAGGCGCCGAAGGCGCAAAGAAAGAACTATTCCCTCTCCCTTTGGGAGAGGGAAAGGGAGAGGGGATAAATCAGGTTTTGCCTAATAGATCCCCTCTCCCCGACCCTCCCCCTGAGGGGGAGGGAGATTACTTAATATAAATTTCTCTGCGTTCTCTGTATCTCCGCGGTGATAACGGTTTTCAATTGAACTGGGTCAGGAAGTTCAGGTCGTTTTCGAAGAACAGCCGCAGGTCGTGCACGCCATAGCGCAGCATGGCCATTCGCTCCACACCCATTCCGAAGGCGTAACCAGTGTAGCGCTCGTTATCGATGCCCGCATACTGGAACACGTTCGGGTGCACCATCCCGCAACCCAGTACTTCCAGCCAGCCACTCTGGCTGCAGACCCGGCAGCCTTTGCCGGCACACATCACGCACTGGATATCCACCTCCGCCGACGGTTCGGTGAACGGGAAATAGGAGGGACGGAAGCGTACTGCCAGATCATCGCGTTCGAAGAACAGGTGCAGGAATTCATCCAGCAGGCTTTTCAGGTTGGCGAAGCTGACATTCTCATCGACCAGCAACCCTTCGACCTGGTGGAACATGGGCGTGTGCGTCAGGTCCGAATCACAGCGGTAGACCCTCCCGGGCGCGATAACGCGCAGCGGTGGCTTGCGTTCTTCCATCACCCGCACCTGGACCGGCGAGGTATGGGTGCGCAACAGGGTATGCGCGTCGATATAGAAAGTATCGTGCATGGCGCGCGCGGGATGGTGCGCCGGGATATTCAGGGCCTCGAAGTTGTGGTAGTCATCCTCGATTTCCGGGCCTTCGGCAACACTGAAACCGAGCGGTGTAAACAGCCTTTCAATGCGCCGCAGGGTCCGGGTAATCGGGTGCAGGCCTCCGCTCAACCCGCCCCTGCCCGGCAGGCTGACATCGATGGTTTCCTCGTCCAGCTGCACATCCAGGGCCGCCGACTGCAACTCCCGGGCACGCGCCTCGATTGCCTGCTGGAGCGCCTGCTTGGCCCGGTTGATGGCCTGGCCTGCAGCGGGACGTTCCTCGGCGGGCAGGCTGCCCAGCTGCTTGAGCTGCTGGGTCAGCAGACCCTTCTTGCCAAGGTAGTGAACCCGCACGCCGTCGAGCGCGGCGATATCCACCGCGTCTGCTATTTCCTGCACCGCCTGCTGTTCGAGTTCGCTCAGGCTGCTCACCTGAAAGGCTCCTGTCCTAGTTGCAGCAGCGACCATCGCTGCATGCCTTTCACTGTTTGGTCATTTTAACCCCCTCTCCCTCCGGGAGAGGGATGGGGAAAGGGATTTTATTGCAACTGAGACCGAATTGTTTCAAGTACCGCCTGCGTATCGCGCAGGATGTCATGATTCCAGAAGCACAACACTCGATTATCCAGTGATTCGAGATACTCCACCCCGGCGTGGTCATCGCTCTCCTGTTCCAGGTGTTGGCAGCCATCGGCCTCGACGATCAAACGTTTTTCGAGACAGATAAAATCGACAATATAAGGCTCGATAACATACTGGCGCCTGAATTTGTAACCGGCCATACGGTGTGCATGTAAACATTTCCAGAGAGTCCGTTCCGCATCGGTGGAGTTCCTGCGTAGCTTCCTTGCCAGCACCTTCATCTGATCCCCTCTCCCTGACCCTCTCCCTAAGGGAGAGGGAATGGTGGTCCCGGTCGCACGCGGTCAAACTGAATAAAAAAGGGGAAAGACTCGCGTCCTTCCCCTTTCTGGCCGCCATCTGCAGGCGGGGCTTATGCAGACAGTCCGGCCTTGGCCTTTTCTGCCAGCGCACTAAAACCTGCCGCGTCATAGACCGCCAGATCGGCAAGCACCTTCCTGTCGATCTCGATATTTGCCTTGTTCAGGCCATCGATCATGCGGCTGTAGGAGAGACCGTTCTCGCGTGCCGCCGCGTTGATGCGGGCGATCCACAGAGCCCTGAACTGGCGTTTGCGCTGACGACGGTCACGGTAGGCATACTGCCCCGCCTTGATAACAGCCTGCTTGGCAACACGGAAGACCTTGCGACGTGCACCGTAATAACCCTTGGCCTTGCCGAGCACCTTCTTGTGGCCGGCGCGGGCGTTGACACCACGTTTTACTCTAGACATTGCTAGTACTCCTGAAAATACCTGATTCAGCTGAAAGGCAGCATGCGCCGTACAGTGGCGACATCCGCCTCGTGCACCTGCGCCGGTGAAACCAGCTGGCGCTTACGCTTGCTGCTCTTCTTCGTCAGTATATGACGGTGATGCGACTGACCGCGCTTGAAACCGCCGGAGGCGGACTTCTTGAAACGCTTTGCCGCACCGCGATTGGTCTTTAACTTTGGCATTGCTCTAACCTTCTCTGAAAATATTAATCTGTCACGACTGCCCAATCACTATTTGTGCTTTTTGGGCGCCAGCACCATAACCATCAAACGTCCTTCCATCCTGGGTTCCTGTTCTACGGTCCCGTATTCCTCCAGGTCGGCCTTGACCCGCTGCAGCAACTCCATGCCCAGTTCCTGGTGGGCCATTTCCCTGCCCCGGAAACGCAGGGTCACCTTCACCCGGTCACCCTCCTCCAGGAACTCGATCAACTTGCGCAGCTTGATCTTGTAATCGCCAATATCAGTACCGGGCCGGAACTTGATTTCCTTGACCTGGATCTGCTTCTGTTTCTTTTTGGCCTGCTGCAGCTTCTTGTTTTCCTCAAACCGGAACTTGCCGTAATCCATTATCCGGCAAACGGGTGGCTCCGCGTTTGGCGCTATCTCGACAAGATCGAGACTCGCTTCGCTGGCAGCCTGGCCGGCCTCCTCCAGGGAGAGAATACCCAGCTGCTCACCATCCTGATTTATTACCCGTACTTCGGGTGCAACAATATTATCGTTTATGCGATGTTGCAGTTTTTTTGCAGCGATGCTCTAGTCCTCCAAAACAGTACGGCCGCGGCTCGCGATCTCGTCGTTAAGGGCGTCGGCAAGTTTGTCCAGCTCGAGACTGCCGAGGTCCTTACCGCCTCGCGTGCGCACGGCCACGGTACCGGCTTCAGTTTCCCGATCGCCGATTACCAGCAGATAGGGAACACGTTGAATCGTGTGCTCGCGGATTTTAAAGCCGATCTTCTCATTTCTCAAGTCCGATTTGACTCTCAGGCCCTGATTTTTCAAGGATTCTTCCACTTTAAGGGCATATTCGGCCTGGCGATCGGTGATATTGAGCACCACGGCCTGTACCGGAGCCAGCCACAGCGGCAGCGCGCCGGCATAATGCTCGATCAGAATCCCGACAAACCGTTCCAGTGATCCGAGGATGGCCCGGTGCAGCATGACCGGCACCTGTTTGCTGCCGTCCTCGGCGATATAGTGGGCCCCCAGCCGCCCGGGCATGGAAAAGTCCAGCTGGATGGTACCCAGCTGCCAGACCCGCGACAGGCAGTCCCTGAGGTTGAACTCGATCTTGGGCCCGTAGAAGGCCCCCTCACCCGGCTGCAGCTCCCACTCCAGGCCCTTGTGGTCGAGCGCATTCTGCAGGGCCTGCTCGGCCTTGTCCCAGAGGATCTCGTCACCCACCCGCTGCTCGGGACGGGTCGACAGCTTCACGCTGATATCCTCGAAGCCGAAGTCCGTGTAGACCATGAACAGCAGGTCGATAAAGTCGGATACCTCATCGAGGATCTGGTCCTCGGAGCAGAAGATATGCGCGTCGTCCTGGACGAAGTTGCGCACCCGCATCAGTCCGTGCAGGGTCCCCGACGGCTCGTTGCGGTGACAGGAGCCGAACTCCGCCAGTCGCAGCGGCAGATCGCGGTAGCTCTTCAGCCCCTGGTTGTAGATCTGGATATGCGCCGGACAGTTCATCGGTTTGATCGCGAATTCCCGGTGCTCGGAGTGGGTGGTGAAGATCATGTCACCGAACTTGTCCCAGTGTCCGGACTTCTCCCAAAGGCTCCGGTCCAGCACCTGCGGCGTATGTACCTCCTGGTAACCGTGCTGCTTCAGCATGCCGCGGATGTAGTCCTGGATGACCAGGTAGATCTGCCAGCCGTTGTCATGCCAGAACACCATGCCCGGGGCCTCTTCCTGGGTGTGGAACAGGTCCATGGTCTTGCCGAGTTTGCGGTGGTCGCGCTTCTCGGCTTCTTCCAGACGATGCAGGTAGTCCTTCAGTTCCTTCTTGTCGCGCCAGGCGGTGCCGTAGATGCGCTGCAGCATGGCGTTGCCGGAATCGCCGCGCCAGTAGGCGCCGGCCAGTTTCATCAGCTTGAAACCCTTGCCGAGCTTGCCGGTACTGGGCAGATGTGGCCCGCGACAGACGTCGAACCAGTCGCCCTGGCGGTAGATCGAGATCTCCTCGCCCGCGGGGATGTCCTTGATGATGTCGACCTTGTAGTCCTCGCCGATCTCCCCAAACACCCTGATTGCCTCGTCCCGGCTCAGGACCTCACGCTGCAGCGGCAGGTCACGCTTGACGATCTCGTGCATGCGTTGCTCGATCCTCTCGAGGTCTTCAGGGGTGAACGGTTCCTCGCGGGCGAAATCGTAGTAGAAGCCGTCCTCGATGGCCGGACCGATGGTCACCTGGGTACCGGGATAGAGCTCCTGTACTGCCTGCGCCATGACATGCGCGGCATCATGGCGCATTAGCTCAAGCGCCTCCTCGTCCCGGGCAGTGACAATGGCCAGCTCGGCATCGGCATCGATGACATGGCTGGTGTCGACCAGCGCACCGTTGACCTTGCCGGCCAACGCGGCCTTGGCCAGTCCCGGGCCAATTGCTGTGGCGACAGCGTGAACCGAAACCGGCTGATCAAATTCGCGGCGGCTGCCGTCAGGGAGGGTGATTGTGGGCATAGTGCTGTGCTCCAGTGGTGACCGATACGAGAGGCCACTTGTCTGACTTCAACTCACAAAAAGGGGACAGATTTATTTTCCCGGTGACGGTATGGCGCTGTCCGCCACCAGAGCAGAAAATAAATCTGTCCCCTTTATTGTTTATTGGAATTGGTAGGCGCGATTGGATTCGAACCAACGACCCCCACCATGTCAAGGTGGTGCTCTAACCAACTGAGCTACGCGCCTGCAAGACCGGCAAAGATACCGCCAGATCCCGCCTGTTGCAAGGATCAGTGAGGGCGTGTCGGCCTAGGCCGTCATGCCCAGGTTGCCCTTTTCGATCCGCGCGATTTCGTCGCGCAGCCGTGCCGCCTCCTCGAATTCCAGGTTGCGGGCATGATCATACATCTGCTGCTCCAGCTGGCTGACCCGCTTTGCGAGTTGCTGCGGGCTAAGCCGCTCGTAGTCGGCGAGTTCCTCGGCCACCCTCGCGAAGCGCCGCGCCGTGGTCGGCCCCTGCGCCACCGCACCCTCCATGACATCGGCCACTGCCTTACGGATACCCTGCGGGGTAATGCCATGGGCGCTGTTATAGGCCTGCTGTGTCTCGCGCCGGCGCTCGGTTTCGTCAATGGCCCGGCGCATCGATCCGGTGACCTCGTCGGCATACAGGATGGCCTTGCCCTTGAGGTTGCGGGCGGCCCGCCCGATGGTCTGGATCAGGGAACGCTCCGAACGCAGGAAACCCTCCTTGTCCGCATCCAGGATAGCCACCAGCGAGACCTCCGGCATGTCCAGACCCTCGCGCAACAGGTTGATACCGACCAGCACGTCGAACTCGCCCAGGCGCAGATCGCGGATGATCTCCATGCGCTCCACGGTATCGATGTCCGAATGCAGGTAGCGCACCCGCACCCCGTGCTCGGCCAGGTACTCGGTCAGGTCCTCGGACATGCGCTTGGTGAGCGTCGTAACCAGGACGCGTTCCCGCTCGGCCACGCGCAGGCGGATCTCCGACAACAGGTCGTCGACCTGGGTTCCGGCCGGGCGCACCTCGATCGCCGGATCCACCAGCCCGGTGGGACGCACCAGCTGCTCAACCACGGCACCGGCGTGCTCGTCCTCATAGGGCCCGGGTGTGGCCGAGGTAAAAATCGCCTGTGGCGCAAGGCGCTCGAATTCATCGAAACGCAGGGGGCGGTTGTCCAGTGCCGAAGGCAGGCGAAACCCGTACTCGACCAGGTTCTCCTTGCGCGAGCGGTCACCGCGGTACATGCCGCCCAGCTGAGGAATGGTGACATGGGACTCGTCGATCACCAGCAGAGCGTTACCGGGCAGGTAATCGAACAGGGTCGGGGGTGGCTCCCCGGGCTGGCGTCCGGACAGGTAGCGCGAGTAGTTCTCGATCCCGCTGCAGTAGCCGAGTTCCGCCATCATCTCCAGGTCGTAGAGGGTACGCTGCTCCAGGCGCTGCGCCTCGACCAGCTTGTTCATCTCGCGCAGTTCCTCCAGGCGCTGTTTGAGCTCGACCTTGATCTGGTCGATGGCCCCGAGGATCGCCTCGCGCGGTGTGGCGTAGTGGGTCTTGGGATAAATCGTCAGCCGCGGCACCCGCCGCAGGACCTCCCCGGTCAGGGGGTCGAACCAGGAGAGCGCGTCGATCTCGTCATCGAACAGCTCCACCCGCACCGCCTCGCCCTCGGACTCGGCCGGAAAGATATCGATGACTTCGCCGCGCACCCGGTAGGTGGCGCGGTGCAGCTCGACATCATTGCGCGTGTACTGCAGTTCCGCCAGCCGCCGGAGAATGTTGCGCTGGTCCGCCTTGTCGCCCCTGACCAGATGCAGCACCATGCTCAGGTAGGCCTGCGGATCACCCAGTCCATAGATAGAGGACACGGTGGCCACGATAATGGCGTCCGGCCGCTCGAGCAGGGCCTTGGTGGCTGACAGGCGCATCTGCTCGATGTGCTCGTTGATCGAGGCGTCTTTCTCGATATAGGTGTCGGAGGCCGGGACGTAGGCCTCGGGCTGGTAGTAATCGTAATAGGAGACGAAGTACTCCACGGCGTTGCGCGGAAACAGCTCGCGCATCTCACCGTAAAGCTGGGCCGCCAGCGTCTTGTTGGGTGCAAGTATCAGGGTCGGGCGCTGCACCGCCTGGATGACATTGGCGACGGTGAAGGTCTTGCCAGAGCCGGTGACACCCAGCAGGGTCTGGTGAGACAGGCCATCACTCAGGCCCTCGACCAGCGCCTTGATGGCCTCGGGCTGATCGCCGGAAGGCTGCAAATCTGAAATTAGGTGGAATTGATCGGTCACGGACTATTATCGAATTCGCTATGTATGCGTATGATTGGCAGAACAGCCATGACATCACCAGACAGGATCTTAACCTTGGACACCATCAAGCTTTCCAACCGGGTAAAACGCATCAAACCCTCTCCCACCCTGTCGGTGACGGCACGTGTCGCCGAACTGCGCGCCGCCGGCCGGGACATTATCGGACTCGGTGCCGGGGAGCCGGATTTCGACACGCCTGACCATATCAAGGCCGCGGGTATCGAGGCGATCCGGAGCGGCTTCACCCGATATACCGCCGTCGACGGGACCCCGGAACTGAAAAAGGCAATTATAGCGAAATTCCATCGTGACAACGGGCTGGAATACACACCGGAACAGATCCTTGTCTCCTGCGGAGGCAAACAGAGTTTCTTCAACCTGGCGCAGGCGTTGCTCAACCCGGGCGATGAGGTCATCATCCCCGCACCCTACTGGGTGTCGTATCCGGACATGGTGCTGCTGGCAGACGCTGAACCGGTGATCGTCCGGGCTGGTGTCGAGACCGGCTTCAAGATCACACCTGCACAACTGGCTGCCGCCATCACCCCGAAGGCGCGCCTGTTCGTGATCAACAGCCCCTCCAACCCCACCGGGGTCGCCTACACCCGCGCCGAACTCGCAGCACTGGGTGAGGTATTGCAGCAACACCCCCAGGTGCTGATCGCCACCGACGACATGTACGAGCACATCCTTTGGAGCGCAGAACCATTTTCCAACATTCTCATGGCCTGCCCGGAACTCAACGCACGCACCATCGTGCTCAACGGGGTCTCCAAGGTCTACGCCATGACCGGCTGGCGCATCGGCTATGCCGGCGGTCCGGCCGAACTGATCAAGGCCATGAAAAAGATCCAGTCGCAAAGCACCTCCAATCCCACCTCGATTTCACAGGTCGCGGCCCAGGCCGCGCTGGATGGTGACCAGGCCTGCATCACGCCCATGCTGAAGGCCTTCAGGGAACGCCACGACTTCGTGGTGGCGGCGCTGAACGAGATCCCCGGTGTGACCTGCCTGCCGGCCGATGGGACCTTCTACTGCTTCCCGCACGTACAAGAGGTTATCGATCGCATGGATGGCATCAGTGACGACATCGGGCTCGCGGAGTTCCTGCTGGACCAGGCCGGGGTCGCGCTGGTGCCGGGTTCCGCCTTCGGCGCCCCGGGCTATGTCCGGTTGTCATTCGCGACTGGCCTCGACACCCTGAAGACCGCACTGGAACGTATAGCCAAGTCACTGACACCCTGAGTCGGCACCCGCTGACAGCCGCACGCGCAGCCAGCCGACGGCATATCCGCGCCGCCCTTCTCATAATCAGGTCATCTGGTATCACCCGCTCTCAGGCCACTGCTATCCCACTTAATATCGCTCATGTCTATGCGAATCCCTTCATGTATAGGTACAAATATATTTCGATAGTCTGTTAGACCTGAAAGTTACTATCTATGTAAAGAAGGCTTCTTCCTTCTCCCTCTGGGAGAGGGGATTTAGTGGGACAGCAGTGCTCTTAGGCATAAGATTCAACCGGCAAACTCCAGGGAGGGAGAAATGCCCGCAGGGTCGACAGGCATCCGCCGCGAGCGGGGCCCGCGCAAACACGCCGGGCTTACCTTGATCGAACTGTTGGTCACGCTGGCCGTGCTTTCCGTGCTGGTTGTTGCCGCGGCCGAAGGCCTGCCCTACTTCATCCAGTCCAACCGCATGGTCGCCGAGGTCAACGGTTTCGTGACTGCACTGGCGCTTGCTCGCAGCGAGGCCGTCAAGCACGGACGCCGGGTCGTGCTATGCCCCAGCAGCGATGGCCAGCAGTGTGCGAACAGTTCGCAGTGGAAGCTGGGCTGGATTCTGTTTGCCAGCGACAACCGGGAACGCGAGGCGGATGAGACCCTGCTGCAGTCGGGCAATCCGCTGGCCGCGGGTGTCGAGATGCGTTCCGGCAACTACCGCAAACGTATCGTCTATCAACCGAACGGCAGCAGTGGCGGCAGCAATAGTTCGTTCACCTTCTGTGACCGGCACCAGCGCGCCAGGCCACGTGTCATCTGCCTGTCGAACACCGGGCGGCCGCGCCTGACCCGAACTCGCTGCAACGGCCGGCCGATCGCGTGCCCGTGACGGGTTAGCGGAAAAAAACGGCTGTTTTATCGCACAGGCGGGTACATTGACCGAAAACCCCGCCATCCAGTATGATCTGCGCCCTCGTAGTCCCGGTTATTCCCCGGTAGCTCAGTTGGTAGAGCGGGTGACTGTTAATCACTAGGTCGGCGGTTCGAGCCCGTCCCGGGGAGCCATATATAACAACAACTTAAATCACTATCCCGCGCTCCCCTATCCTTGGTGAACCCCTTGTTGTCAGATCAGGTTATCTGTCCTATTTTATTAGCTAGGAAAGTTCCCAAAGTACACGTAAGAACAGTCTAACTGACCATTTACCCTGCAGCCGGTATTGTCATCATCAGCTACGGCACCCAAAAGGATATCGAGAGCGAGACATGGCACACGATCCCACCACACCCAATGAGAGTATGCAGGAATCAGCGGTTATACAGGGTGAACAGATATTTGAAAGGCGGCGGGAAGCAGCCGCCGCCAGGGCACGTGCGCTGAAGGTCGCCGAACTTGAAAGGAAGAGAGACGCACAGAAGCGGCTCGTTCTCAGGGTGCTTAACAGAAATGAAGAACAGAAGAGCCCTCATCTTCGCTTGGTCACATAATTCATCAACAGAGCCAGATGGCACTTAATCAATCGAGTCCGACTCACTGCTGTCCCACTTATTTTCGATCATGTCAAAGCGAATCCCTCCACGTCAGTACAAATTTGTGTCGGTAGCCTATGAGACATGAAACTTACAATCATATGGAATGGAGACTTATTCCTTTTCCCATCGGGACTCTTTTCAATACCCCCTTGAGGGTTAGAAGGCCAGGATGAGGGGATTTAAATACAGGCAGTAATCTGTTTTGATCCCCTCTCCCTCGCCCTCTCCCTGTGGGAGAGGGGATTAAGTGGGACAGCAGCGAGTCCGACCCCATTAATAGAAATCACTAATCGCAGACGTGTCTGTCTGTAGTGTCAGGAATGTTGGCCTGGCTCATATACGGCATCTCGGGCATCATGCCGCGCATCATTTGGCTGCATTTCGTCATTTTCTGAATATCCGGGTCGCTCGCTAACTCCCGACCATAAGCCATGGCCTCCTGCTCTGCCACCTTGCGTTTGCCGCTCGCACACAGGGATTTGACTTTGGCATCGATCTCTTTTGACCGTTGTTCAAATTCCTCCATTCGCGATTGATCGATACTCTGCATACAGGTCTGCATTTGCTGCATCATATTTTCCATATCGCGTTCACTCATACCCTGGTAGTTCTGAGCGATGGCTGATATGGGCAATAACAAAAACAGGATACCTGTTGATATTTTCATGATATTTTCTCCATGTGAGACAAATCCTGCATATTGCCGGATAAAAGTATACTTAATTTTACTATGCCGCTGCTGGCAGCGCCTGGTTATTGTAATATGGCACGGGGTACTGATCTGAATATTTCAAATTAAACAATGGCCTGATTCCTGCCACGTTCGCAACTTAACTGATTGCTACAGGATTTCTGGTCTACATGTAAGCAATCTGATGCACTATAACGACCTTCCCGGTACTTCACACATGCAATCCAGCGGCTTGGCTTGTAATCGCTCTCAATTCAATCGGTTCATGGTTCAGTCGGGCATTCCGTTGACCTATATTAAGTCACGCCCTCTTCCATGTTGTTATTTTATTAACATAAATGCTTGCGTTAATTTTTGAGCGATTAGAAGAAGATAAATGAAATGAAAGCAAGCACATTATTATCGAGTCTGTCACTTATATTCCTGGTAACAGGCGCTGTTTATGCTGGTTTCGGTAATGAGATTATAACAAAGGGTAACTGGACTATTTATAAATCGGTCGATTCAATTACAAACGAGGTTAGCTGTGTAGGGTTATATATGAATCGTGCTGACGTTCAGTTAACAGGTGACTCTATATATATCAGCTTTCGCGGAAGAGGCGGAATAAAGAGATACAAAGTCCAGTATGACGAGCAAAAGACAGGTGGCGTGCGGCTTCCGTCAAAGAGAGATAAAAAGACTGATTTAATCGAACTTAAAGGAAAGGTATTTACCTCGATGCGTTTGCGTCTTCGGGTATTAACCTTATTAGGTGATACCGTTAAAGAAGATTTTGACCTATCTGGCATCAGAGATGCACAGGAGATACTGATGGGCGAGGAATGTAGCAAATAGAATAATAAGAATGTATCTGTATTGATAAATGCAATGTATGCATCTGGCGGTATTACTAACGATGCTATGCAGCAGCCTGTCGGTAACGGTTCTTTAAGTATATGTGAACGACAAGTATTGGATCTCGGAAGTACAGGTAGATATTTTCCGAGCATTTAGTCAGATGACTGGTTCCGATTCCGAGACACCCACCGCGCCTGTCAACCTTTACCGCCAGGTAACCATATAGCTTTGACAACTGATACCAGCACAGGCAAAGTAATGTGCCATGCCTGACTTTGGCCGCGCACTACTACTCACCTCCACGTGCCTGGCCCTCGTCGCCTGTGGATTCCGGGGTGATACACGCAGTGCGGCCCCGGTCATGCCGAAGTCGATCGACAATCACAAGCACGGCGAATGGTTCTGCAAGGCAAATGAAGCGGGGGACAATTGGGACTGCGTGCAAAGTCCTCGCGGATTCAAGAACCCGATTCCAACACGATTCACAAAACCGCTCCAACCTGAGCCTGTCTTAACGGGCACGCCGTTGTCGGGAGATACTTCGGATTCGTCCATACTGGATCCTCTGCAAGTTCCTACGGACCTGATGGATACCAATTTGACTGAAACCGAGGTGCCGACAATCGCATCTACTCCGCGGAGCGGTGATCGAGACGAATCTGCTCAGGTGACCGGTAGTATCCCGCCCGAAGTTGCTACCAACAATCCACAGGCACCGGTGGCCGCGATGCCGCCCGGGCCGGCACTGGTCCATATGCAAAAGCCACGACCTGCAAAGCAACCTGAGTGGCAACGGCTTGCCTACCGCCCGGCGGTTCCCGTTGCCTTGAACGTGCTACCGGCGAACTTCTACGCTGTCCAGATCGTCGCCCTGTCGTCCAGGGAGAGCCTGGATGTCTTCACAAAAGAGCATCGGTTGAGCGGCGTCTCGGCCGTGCGGGTCGAGTCTAACGGCGCGTTCTACTACGTGCTGCTTCTCGGTATCTACGAGACACTCGCGGACGCAAAAGCCGCCGCCGCTTCGAGGCCCGAGTCGCTGATGAACATCGAACCATGGATCCGGGTCATGGAATCGCTCCAGGACGCTGCTGTGCGCGCCGAGAAATTGGCCGGTTCCACGGACTTCTGAGTCGCACCCATGAAAAGTTCAGCTTTGTCCTGTTTTCAAGTTCTCCAACAGTATCGGCCCAAACCTGAAGTTCAGTGCCATTGATTGTATATCAGTGACACTGCAAAGTCGGGAATTAGACCCATACTCTGCATCGCTGCGAATTGACAGCACACTAGCCCACGGATGGACATTGCGGATCCGATGACCATACCAGCAGTGGCCGGTCGGAATGACGCATGACATTGGCGGTTACCGATTCCTCCAGTGGGCGACGTTCACCCCCACTGCCATGGGTTGCCATGGCCACAATATCAATGTCGAGTTCATTGGTGCGCTTGAGGATTTCATGGATTGGACGCCGGTGTGTTGAGCAATCCAGTTGCACCGAAATACCTGCATTAGCCAGCTCGACGCCGTGGTGCCCCAGAAACTCCCTGCGACACTTCGCCTCATACGATTCATCATAATCTGGATGATCGTGGAACAGCACTACTTCTGTGTGATATCGCTTCGCGAATTTTTCCACGCAGGGAAGTATGGCAGCGGAATCCTCGGTCCCGTCGAGCGGCACCAGCATGCGACGGAATAGATGATCTTGTCGAACATCTCTGGAATCGACGCGCACAGAATGCAGGATAAACGTTGGACAGGGCGACTGACGCACCACCTGTTCGGTAATACTGCCCTCGCGAATATTTTCCAGTCCGGAACGCCCATGCGTTGACATCACCAACAATGAGGCCTTCGCCTGGACAGCGAACTGTGTGATTTCCTCGACCGGTTCACCACTGCGCAGCTCAGCACTGACTTTCCAGCCATCAGAGTCCATTGCATCGTAGTACTTTTTCAGCAAGGGATGGTCTGCGGCGGCACCGGCGGTATGTTTCTCACTGCCTGGAGGCTGCACGTGCAACAAAAACACTTCTGTTGCTGAATCCAGATTTAGTTCTCTGAGGTAACTCAGTGTTTCTGAGAATATTTCGGTACCATCCACGGGTAAAAGAATCCTGTCTAACATGCTGCACCTCCTCCGGTTTGCAATGCGTAAACAGTGCTGGTTATTAAGATTTATAAATAAGTATAGAAGCCCGTTAGCCGAAATCCACGGTTACAGGGCGGGCGTTTGCGTAAGTTCTGCGAATGAGTGATACGACCACTAATTACCATTCAGGGACCCCGCTACTGCGGGAATTTCCGCGCCCGAGAATTGTGCACTTTTGGCCGATCTCGGTAGTACCTGGTGAAATACCTTAGTATTTTAGTCGGGCGAATCATTCCTACCCAAAGTGGACCTACAGCAAACACAAAAATTATCAGAGAATTAATATTTTCTAAAAGACTGATATCGACCCGAAGCGTAAGTTCGAGGATATTTCGGGATCAGAGAGCAATTTTTTCTAATATTATAAATAATTGCTCTCTGATCCCTATTGATATTCGCGCCTGTAACAAATTTGGCACAATAGGGAGCCTTCGCACTCCAGACAGGAGCCATGGCATGCAGTACAAGGCTGAACACGACACACAGGCCGGATACCCCCGGCTTCCAGTCATCGGCCGTCTCCCAAGTTACCGGATATATCCGCCTGGCATGCTGCTGTGTCTGCTGGTCTGGCTGTTGTGTTTTGCCCCCGACCGGGTGACGGCAACCGAAAATGACCTGGTCGAACGTGGCCGTTATCTTTTCAATATCGCAGGTTGCACCTCCTGCCACACACACGACCAACCGCTGGCCGGTGGCCGCCCACTGGACACACCGTTTGGCACCTTTTATCCGCCCAATATCACACCGCACAGGGAACATGGCATCGGCACCTGGAGCGAGGCCGACTTCCTGCGTGCCCTTGGCGAGGGCATCAGCCCCGCAGGAGAGGAATATTTTCCAGCCTTTCCCTATACCTCCTACACGCGTATCAGCCGCGCGGACATGCAGGCACTGTATGCCTACCTCATGGCCCAGCCGGCCACTGCGCGTGCGAACCGGCCACACGAGCTGCCCTGGTACCTGTTCTCGCGGAAACTGGTACGCGACTGGAAACCAGGCCGATTCACACCGGGGCACTATGCTTACGATCATGCTCAGTCAGAACAATGGAACCGCGGCGCCTATCTCGCCACGGCGCTGGGTCATTGCGACGAGTGCCATACCCCGCGCGGCCTGCTGGGAGGCCTGAACAGCAATCGGCACCTGGCCGGCAACCGGCACGGTCCCGACGGCCGGCGTGTCCCCAACATCACCATGGATAGCGGTACCGGCATCGGTTACTGGACACCCGAGCAGCATCGCGCGTTTCTGGTCAGCGGCCGGCGTCCCGACGGCAGTTACACCGGTGCGCTGATGTCGGAAGTGCTGGCCGCCAGCAGTATGTCGCTTACCGAGGCTGACCGGCGGGCGCTGGCAAGCTACCTGCGTTCACTACCGCCGATCCACAATGATGTTTATTACCGTTTCGACCCGTTTCAAGACCGCGACTTTTTCGAATAAGGAACCGGGGTCAGGTCCCGGTTTCCCCTGTCACTGGCAGTAACCAGGACGAATTAAAAGGTATCAGACTCGATTGATTCGATAAGAATTTGACGTATCAATGGTGTCTGACCCCGGTTTTTTCAGGTTTTTTTCTATTCATACCGCAATGCTTCAATCGGGCGCAGCTGCGATGCCTTGCGTGCCGGGTGCAGCCCGAAGAACACGCCTACCAGTCCCGCGAACAGGAAGGCGACGAGCACAGAGACGGGCGTAACAGTGACCGGCAGCGCGGAGAAGCGCGCCACCGCCAGTGCGCCGCCCAGACCGAGGAAGATGCCCAACACGCCGCCGGCGGTGCTGAGTACCAACGCCTCCAGCAGGAACTGCCACAGAATGTCGCGCTGGCGCGCGCCCAGGGCCATGCGGATGCCGATCTCGTGGGTGCGTTCGGTAACCGAGACCAGCATGATGTTCATGATGCCGATGCCGCCCACCAGCAGCGACACGGAAGCGATGCTGCCCAGCAGCCAGGTGAAAACCCGGGCGCTTTCTTCCGATGTCTCGGCCAGTTCGGCGCGGTTGTACATGCGGAAATCGTCGGGCTGGCCCTCTCTCAAGCGGTGGCGCTGACGCAGCAGGCGTTTGATCTCCTTGATCAGTCGAAACGAGGCCTCGCGGTCGCTGGCCTCGAGCTCAATGCGTTCGATGTGGGTGATGCCCTTTATCTTGCGCTGCACTGTGGTGATGGGGGCGAAGATGGCATCATCCTGGTCAGAGCCCCAGGCGGTCGCCCCTTTCTCGGTAAGCACGCCGATCACCTGGCAGGCCATGCCCTTAATGACGATGGACTCGCCGAGGGGGCTGGTCAGGCCGAACAGTTCACGCGCCACCGTCTGTCCCAGCACGCACACATGGCTGGCGCCCAGCACGTGTCGCCGGGTAATGAATTCGCCCTCTGCCAGTGGCCAGCTACGTACGATGGTGTAGTCAGGAGTGACCCCCTGGATGGCGGTACCCCAGTTGGTGCCACGGTAGCGAACCTGGGCGGTATCTCGAAGGCTGGGTGCCACCGCCACCACATCCGGCAGCTCGGCGATGGCGTCGGCGTCGTCGCGCGTCAGCGTGGTAATACCGCCGGCGCCGGTGCGCACACCGCCGCGGGTCACCGAGCCGGAGCGAATCACGAGGCTGTTGGTGCCCATGCTGGCCAACTGTGCGGCGATGCGTTGCTGAGCGCCGCTGCCGATGCCCAGCATGGCAATCACCGAGCCCACACCGATGACCACCCCCAGGGTAGTCAGCATGGCGCGGGTTTTGTTGCGCCACAGGGCGCGCAGCGCCAGCTGCAGTACGGTAGTCCAGTTCATGCCTGCATCTCCAGTCGGCCGTCGCGCAGGAACAGCCGGCGCCGGGCGTGTTTGGCCACTTCCTGCTCGTGGGTGATCAGCACGATGGTCAGGCCCTCCTGGCGGTTCAGCTCGTCCAGCAGGGTCATGATCTCGGCGCTGGTGGCAGTGTCGACGTTGCCGGTGGGTTCGTCTGCCAGCAACAGCGACGGCTGTGTCACCAGGGCGCGGGCGATGGCGACGCGTTGCGCCTGGCCGCCGGACAGCTGGTTGGGCAGGTGGTACAGGCGCTCGCCCAGGCCCATGCGCTCCAGGGTCGCGCGCGCTTTTTTGCGACGCTCGGTTTTGCCGATGCCGGCGTAGATCAATGGCGTCTCGACGTTTTCCAGTGCGCTGGTGCGCGGTAGCAGATTGAAGTTCTGGAACACGAAACCGATCTCGCGGTTGCGCAGTGTGGCCAGCTGGTCGCCATCCATGCGTGTTATGTCCTGGCCGTGCAGCTGGTAGTTCCCGGCGTCAGGTACGTCCAGGCAGCCGAGGATATACATCAGGGTGGATTTGCCCGAACCGGAGGGTCCCATAATGGCCACGAACTCGCCGGGCTCAACGTTCAGATCGATGTCACGCAGGGCCTGGATGGTCACCCCGTCCAGCACATAGGCCTTTTGCAGGTCGCGGATCTGCAGCAGGGGCGCGGCGTTCAAAATCAGAACAAGCTCAGTCCGAAGCGCCGCTTGCGCTCGGCATCCTCGCGCTTCTGCGGCACGGCGATGGTCGAGCCGTCGGAAAGGCCCGGGGCACTGACCTCGGTGACCTTCTCGCCAATGATGCCGGTGGCGACGGAGAGCGGCGTGAGCGTGTCGCCATCCAGCCGCCACAGGATGGACTGGCCGGGCTTGAGGCCGGCGCGCACCTGTTCCAGTTCCTCCTGCGGCCAGGACGGTACGTAGCGCAGTGCCGCGTTGGGCACGGTGAGTACCTTGTCCCGGTGCGCCACCTCGATGCTGACGGTGGCGGTCATGCCGGGCTTCAGCGCCAGGTCGGTGTTGTCCACGTGAATGATACAGTTGTACTTGACCACCCCGGCCTCGACCTTGGGTTGCAAGCGCACCTGGGCGACGCTGCCGCTGAAGTGTCGGCGCGGGTAGGCGAACACGGTGAAGCTGACCGGCTGCCCTTCCTGTACCTGGCCGATGAAGGCTTCGTCCACGTCGGCCTCCACCTGCATGCGGGTCAGGTCGTTGGCTATGGTGAACAGGGTGGGGGCCTGCAGGCTGGCGGCCACTGTCTGACCCACGTCTACATCGCGGGAGATGACCACGCCGTCGATAGGTGCGCGGATGGTAGTGTAGTCCAGGTTGACCTGCTCGCGTTCCAGTGCCGCGCTTGTCTGGGCTACACTTGCGACTTTCACCTGGTGTTCCACCTTGGCGGCCTGGGACGCGAAACGCGCCGCGTCCACGACGCTCTCGGCCACCAGCTTCTTCTTCAGCAAACCGGTCTGGCGATCGTATTCACGTTTGGTGTCCAGTACGTCGATCCAGGCCTTGTCACGCGCAGCCTCTGCGCTTTTCAGATTGGCCTGGGCCTCGGCCCGCTTGGCAGTGAAGATGGCCGGATCGATCTGTGCGATGACTTGGCCCTGCTTGACCTGATCATTGAAGTCGGCATACAGGTGCTGGATGGTGCCCGACACCTGACTGCCCACCAGCACGGTGTTGATGGGACTCAGGGTGCCGGTGGCCGATACCACATCACTGATATCACCGCGGCGAACCTGTGCCTGGCTGTATGTCGGCGTCTGGTCGGTATCGGGTTCGCGCAGCAGATACCAGCCGCCACCGATAAGGGCGGCAAGCAACAGGATGCCGGTTATCAGTTTTGCCATTTGATGTGCCATCTCCGTTTCAGATACTTCAGGCGGTATTATGACGGGTAGGGCACTGTATGGGATAGGAGCCGGACCCGCGGAATTATCATACACCCTGTAGGAATGGCCTCTTTATGCCAACATTTTGGGTGCTGGCCGCGAAAAGTGTAAAAAGGGAACAGACTAATTTTTTGAGGAAAAATAAATCTGTTCCCCTTTTACATGCAGGACTTGTTTTGATGGCAGCAGGAATTAGTTAATAAAATGCATAAAACCGGGGTCAGATCCCAGTTTCTTCTAATATTAGAGAAAACTGGGATCTGACCCCGGTTTTTGAACTGTGACGCAGTCGTCATTCCATCCGCACCAGCGCCCCGGTTTCTCAAGCTTCATCACATTTTTCCGACTAATTCGTTATGTAAAGCGGCCATTCCGGCCCTCTAGCCACATTGTCGGGAACCCCCGTGGTGATGAAACGCAGTCCGCTTGTATCGATCGCTTGTCGCCTGGCTCTCTGGCCAGTGGTGTTGCTGTTCTCGGTAGACATACAGGCGAACCACGGTAGACCGATCAAACCGGTCGAGGTAGCCCTCGCCCCACCTGTGGCACAACAACAAGCAGCGCCGATTCAGGGACTCGACGGTCACTACCTGTCTTCGCAGGGCCCGGTTGTATCCCTTGATACCAGCCGCCCGTCACGACCCGGCATTCCCTGCCTGTCCTACTACTTCGATGTCGAAGCCACTGAAGATCAACCGCCGGCTAACCACTGCAGCGATGCCGCTGACCTGCCACAGCGTCTGTCCCTGCAATTAGGACGACGTTTCGATATCAGCGCCATGCTCGGCAAGACCGATGGCATTCGCTTTGACTATCGTCTCGGCAATGGCTTAATGCTGAACAGTGTCGCCGGTTATGCCGTGAAGTCTGATAAAGACCCTTTTAATCCGGAGCGGCGGGTGCTCGGTGTCAGCGCAGACACCGGCGTGGTTGCACAGGCCTGGAATCTGAATGCCTATATGTTTGAGCGAGAGGAAGTCGACCGCAATAATGACATGGCCATCGGTGGCACACTGCGTTATTTACAACCCGAAAAATCCCTGTTGCTGTTTCTCGACTATGACCCGGAACAGGACGCCATGAACACTGTCATGGTATCAGGTGCCTGGCAGCTGCCGCGTGCTACCACGCTCAGCGCAACATTTGATGTGCGTAACAGCCCGGTGCAGAGCCGGGATAAGCAATACTTGCAGAACAGCATGGCGGCAGTAAAAGACTGGGCGTGGATCCTGCCGACCGAACGCATCAAGCACTACACCCATGACAACCAACACGAGGTCACGACGCTTGGCTTGAGTCTGTCGCATACTTTTTCGCCACGTTTGAAATTCAGCGGTGATATGGCAGTACTTGATATTGCCGGTCAGGCACTGTCGCCTGACACAGAAACGGCATCGCATCAGTCCAGCGAGTACTATTACCATGTAAAATTGACCGGCGAGGATTTAATGCTCCCGGGCATCAATGGCGGATTCGATCTGCATCACAACGTGAGTGCCACCTCACGGACCTCCTCCGCTTCATTAAAGACAAAATATGCCATCAATCGGTTATGGAATATCACACCGCAGCTGCGCACCGACTATCGTAAAAATGCGGAGGATGACTCGGTGCACTGGGAGGCATCCCCGGCGGTAAAAATGGAGTACCGCTGGAAACAGCTCTATGGCTTTCAGGTCGAGGCCGGCGGCAAATGGACAAGCGTTGCGAATGCCGATTCAGAAATACGGGACACGACCTACTTTATCAGCCTCGGTTACCAGATTAGTTTCTAGTCCTTCCTGAAATCAATGGGTCAGACTCGCTGCTGTCAATATATTCTCTCTGACTTAGGGATAGAGTTGGGATGAGGGGATAAATGCGGTAACTGCACGATTTGCCAGCCCTCACCCTGGCCCTCTCCCACTCATGGGAGAGGGGATGTTTTTTAGTCAAAGGCGATACAATCTCATGTCGCTGCATAACCCTGGACTGTTGGTACTCTACCTCCTGCATCCCTGCAGTCGTAATCTTTCTCCCTTAGAGGGGAAAAGGAATTATGTACGACTGCAGCAAGTCTGACCCCATTGATAGTATACTGGGCATCCGCTCAGGCTAATCCGGCGATCCGGTGTCATCTCACCGGGGTATCCGCACAGGAACCGGTAAGTGCTATCTGAGCCCGTTAACAAGCCACTGAAATATCCGCAGTTTCATGCACAAATCCTCGTTTATCATCGCGATCGCGATTACCGTCCTGACCATCATGGTCTGGGCCCTGTACAATCTGCCGGAACATGAACCGGCCTGGCCGGAGCGTATCCAGGGGTTCGCCTTTTCGCCCTACCAGGCGGGCCAGAATCCGAACTGGAATCAATTTCCCACCCCGGAAGACATCGAGGGCGACCTGGCCTTACTGTCCGGCAAATCCCACGCCATCCGCACCTATTCAATTGGAAAAACACTCGGCCAGATCCCGCGCCTGGCGAAACAATACGGCATCAACGTTGCGCTGGGCGCCTGGGTCGATAACAACACCGAGCAAAGCCGCGAGGAAATAAAAACAGCCCTGGATATAGCCATCCGCGCACGCAACGTGGTGCGTATCTTTGTCGGCAACGAGGTCCTGTTACGCGGTGACATCCCCCTCAAGCAGTTGCTGGAACACCTGGATTACGCGCGCGCCGAAACCGACATCCCGATCGGCACGGCCGAACCGCCGTTCATCTGGAAGAAATACCCCGAACTGGTCGAGCGTGTCGATTTCATCGGCGTACACCTGCTGCCTTACTGGGAAGGCGTTGCGGTCGAGAACGCAGTCGATTTCGTGGTCGCCAATATCAACGAACTCAAGCAACTCTACCCCGGCAAGCCGATCGTGATTGGCGAGGTGGGCTGGCCCAGCAACGGCCGGACCATCAAGGATGCCGTCGCCTCGAACGCCAATGAGGCCACCTTTCTGCGCCGGTTTCTGGCACGCGCCGCCGAGGAGCAGTACACCTATTACCTGATGGAGGCCTTCGACCAGCCCTGGAAGCGCGATATCGAGGGCGAGGTCGGCGCCTACTGGGGTGTTTATGACGTGGAACGCCAACCCAAGTTCCAGTTCAAGAAACCCGTGGTGCGGATCCCCGACTGGCCGATCCTGGCTGCCATCTCGGTGGTCATTGCGCTCATCACCTTCGCCATCATGCTGATCGACAGCCGCCACCTCGGCGCGCGCGGCCGCGGCTTCCTGGCCCTGATCACCTATGGCGCCGCAACGGGGGCGGTATGGATTATCTATGACTACAGCCACCAGTACCTGACCCTGACCCACGTGATCGTCGGCGTGCTGCTGGTGATCGGCATGATCGGGGTCATGGTGGTGCTGCTGGCCGAGGCGCACGAATGGGCCGAGGCCCTGTGGATCAAGGAGCACCGGCGCCGGTTCCGGCCGCTGCAGGTCAGTGACGAGCAACTGCCGATGGTGTCAATCCACGTCCCGGCCTATAACGAGCCGCCGGACATGATGATCCAAACGCTCAATGCACTGGCCAACCTCGACTACCCGCAGTTTGAAGTCATCGTCATCGACAACAACACCAAAGACCCGGCCGTGTGGCAACCGGTGCGTGAGCATTGCGCGCAACTCGGTCCGCGCTTCCGCTTTTTTCATGAAGACCCGCTGGCGGGCTTCAAGGCCGGCGCGCTCAACTTTGCCCTGGAACAGACCGACCCGGATGCCGAGATCGTTGCCGTCATCGACAGCGACTACCTGGTGCATCCGTACTGGCTGCGCGACCTGGTGCCCCAGTTCAGCAACGATAAAATCGCCATTGTGCAGGCACCGCAGGACTATCGCGATCACGATGAGAATGCCTTCAAGGCGATGTGCTACGCGGAATACCGCGGTTTTTTCTACCTGGGCATGGTCACGCGCAACGAGCGTAACGCCATTATCCAGCACGGCACCATGACCATGGTACGCAAGTCGGTATTGCAGGCGGTGAACGGCTGGGCCGACTGGTGTATCTGCGAAGACGCCGAACTCGGCTTGCGGATATTTGAACAGGGCCTGGAGGCCACCTATATCCCGAAGAGTTACGGCCGCGGGGTGATGCCCGATACCCTGATCGATTACAAAAAACAGCGTTACCGCTGGGCATTCGGCGCCATCCAGATCCTGCGCCACCACAGCCGCGCGCTGTTTTCGCCCGGCAAAAGCGGCCTGAGTGCCGGGCAGCGCTATCACTTCCTTGCCGGCTGGCTGCCGTGGCTGGCCGATGGGGTCAACCTGCTGTTCAACATCGCGGCGCTGGGCTGGTCGTTCGCCATGCTGGCCTTTCCTGAACACGTCAGTCCGCCGCTCCTGATATTTGCCGTGTTGCCGCTGGTCATGTTCGTGTTCAAGATCGGCAAGCTGATCTACCTCTACCACACCCGCGTCGGCGCCAACACCGTCCAGACCCTCGCCGCGGCACTGGCCGGACTCGCGCTGACGCACACCATCGGTCGCGCCATCATCGACGGGTTCCTGGTGCGCAGCAAACCGTTCTTTCGCACACCGAAGCAGGCGCATAAACAGGCGCTGCTCAAGGCACTCAGCGCGGCCCGCGAGGAAACCCTGCTGATGATTGCCCTGTGCCTGGCCGCCGCCGCCATTATCGGTACCTTCGGAACCGAAACCCTGGACCTGCTGGTCTGGGCGGTGATGCTGATGATCCAGGCGATACCCTATGCCGCGACCCTGATCGTCTCCGTCATCAGCGCCCTGCCCAAACTGTCCGCCGGCTGGATCGGCGAAACCGGCAGCATGCAGCAGGCCGCGCAGACCTTGCTCGACCCACCGGCGAGCGACAGCGGTCACTGACCGGTTGCCCTACACGGATGTTCATCGACGCCCGCACCCTGCCCGATGCAAGCCTTGTGGAGGCCGACCTGGCCATCATCGGGGGTGGTGTCGCCGGCATCACCCTGGCGCGCACACTGGCGGGCCACCGCACCCGCATCTGCCTGGTGGAAGCCGGGGGACTGGAGTACGACGCCATGGGACAGGCCCTCTACGAGGGTGAAAACACCGGTCTTGCCTACTCAACCGTCACCACCCGCCAGCGCTTTTTTGGCGGCAGTTCCAATCACTGGGGCGGCTACTGCCGGCCGCTGGACCCGATTGACTTCGAGGCGCGCGACTGGGTACCCCACAGCGGCTGGCCGTTCGGGATCGAGGAACTCGAACCCTGGTATGCACAGGCCACCCGCCTGGTAGAAATCGCTCCGGGGCATTTCGATGATGCCGGCTACTGGCAGGCGGCAACGGGTGAACAGTTGCCGGCGCCCGCCAGCGGGCGCCTGCGCATGCAGTTCGTGCACTTCAGCCCGCCGACCCGCTTCGGCGCACGCTATCGGGATGATCTGAAAAATGCGGAGAATATCCAGGTACTGCTGAATGCCAACGTGATCCGTATCAACGCCACCCGGGACGCCGGCCGTGTCAGGCAACTGGAGATCCGCACCCTGACCGGCCTCAGTCACCGCGTTAAGGCCAAAACCTATGTGCTGGCGACCGGCGGACTGGAAAACGCCCGCCTGCTGCTGTTATCCAACGAGGTGGTGGCAACAGGACTCGGCAACCACCACGACCAGGTGGGGCGCTATTTCATGGAACACCCGCACCTGTCCAACTTCGCCGACCTGGTTACCGCGGACCTGGCACGGGTGCCGAAAATCCTGCGTGAACGCCTCATCGTGCAGGGCCGCCCCGCGCAAGCAGCCTTCAACCCGGCACCGGCCTTTATGCGCGAACAGCGACTGCTCAACGCCACCTTCATGGTGGCCTTGGCAGACACCTACCCCACCGACGTGGCACCGGCATCAGCGGATGCTCGCACCCGCGCCAATCGCGACATGCTGCTGGCCGCGCGGCGATTCCTGACCGACGATCCGTCCCCCGGTCCAGTCGCGCCCGGCTTCCGGCTGGGCGTGGGCGGTTCCTGCGAACAGGCGCCGAACCCGGACAGCCGGGTCACCCTGTCGACCCAGCGCGACGCCCTGGGATTACCGCGCCTGAAACTCGACTGGCGCCTCACCGACCAGGACCGTCGGAGTTTCTATACCCACCTGCGTTCGCTGGCGCTGGAATTCGGGGCGCTCGGCAGCGGGCGCCTGCGCGAGACGATCGCTGACCAGAGCGACTGGCCGCAACCGGTTAGCGGCGGCAGTCATCACATGGGCACCACACGCATGAGCGATGACCCGTCACGCGGCATGGTGGATCGCAACGGCAAGGTCCATGATATCGACAACCTCTACGTGGCCGGCAGTTCGGTTTTCCCCACCTCCGGTTCCGCCAATCCGACCCTGACGCTGGTGGCACTGACGCTGAGACTCGCCGAACATTTGAAGGAGACGGTCAAGTGAGCGAGCAGCCTGTGGATCTCACCCGCCGCCAGGTGTTACTGGGCGCCTTGTCGACCCTCATCGTCGGCTGCTCCGCTGAATGGCGGAATATCATAACCGCTCCGCAGTCCGCGTCCATCCATCTCAGAGACGCCTTGCCTAACCTGGTCGGCGACCCCGCTGCCGCGGCCCGCCTCGGGCAAACCTACCTGGCCGCACATCCCGAATACCGGACGGCTGATGACTTACTGAACGCCATCGAACGGACTCTGCTTCAACATGATGCCGGGGCGTTAAAACAGATGGACAGTGACCATGTCGCCACGGCAATCAAGGAACGGATCGCCAGCGAATATGCTCAAAACGAAGTTGAGTCAGTAGCCGGCTGGATAGTGAGCGAGACTGAAGCGCGCCTCTATGGCTTGACTACGATGGGAGTAATCGATTCAAGGGGTCAGAGTACTTGAAATTATGAGGGTGCGTATGAATCCAGTATTTCAAGTACTCTGACCCCTTGAATCCGATTTGCAACAAATATATTTGTATTAGTTCGATAGTTCTCTTGATCTATTTCGAGAATATCTAAGTTGCCCATAGTATCAATGAACCAATAGTTCTGTGTCATTGCATAAGCTTTTCCATGCTGAAATCCCATCGATCGTAACCAGCGGGCAGTACCATACGGCCCCAGGAACACACAAGATTCATTGAAAAGGATAAAACTTAATCTTAATAGTTAACAAAATAAGTTAACTGTCTGATTAGATAGCCAACATAACTCTATTTAAGATTGAATGCTGTTTTGTTGACGGAAATGAGTGACCACAAACTGTCTGTGTAATAAAATTGACACCAATAGCATCTGAACTGTTGCCCGAAATGAAAATACAACCAGGATTTGCAAGGATGCAGACAACCACGGCAAGCTCCATGCGGTTCCGCCATGCGGACAGACTGCATTAGAGGGTTGCATGCCTACCCTCATTACCATACGAGCAATACGCTTTCCTACGTTTAATTCCCATTGCACCACCTCGCTCAATGCGGAGGTAACTGCGGGCTTTTGCTAACGGCATCGGCAGGGTAACCGCCTGCAAGGCGATGTCCGACCTGTCGGTCAACCAAAAATCAGCACTCGGAGAAGACTCATGCTTGTATCTCAAAAACGCATCCTCGTTACCGGCGGCGCAGGATTCCTCGGGTCTCACCTCTGCGAGCGGCTGTTGAATGATGGTCAGGAGGTCATCTGCGTTGACAATTTTTTCACCGGCTCGAGACATAACATCTTTCATCTCCTCGACAACCCCTATTTCACTGTACTGGAACACGACATCACCAATCCGCTGCATTTGCAGGTCGATGAGATCTACAATCTCGCCTGCCCGGCTTCACCCGTTCATTACCAGCTTGACCCTATCCATACGACCAAGACCAGTGTCATGGGCTCCATCAATATGCTTGGACTGGCCAAGCGGGTTGGCGCCAAGATACTGCAGGCCTCAACCAGCGAGGTCTACGGTGATCCGGAGGTACATCCTCAGCCCGAAGACTACTGGGGACGTGTCAATCCCTACGGCTTACGCTCCTGCTACGATGAAGGTAAACGATGTGCAGAAGCCCTTTTCTTTGACTATTATCGGAGCAGCAAAATCGAAATAAAGGTCGCTCGCATCTTCAATACCTACGGACCGCAAATGCATCCTGAAGATGGGCGTGTGGTATCAAATTTCATCGTCCAGGCACTCACGGGACAACCCATCACCATCTACGGCAGTGGCACCCAGAGCCGTTCTTTCTGCTACGTTGATGATCTGATCGAAGGTTTTATCCGCTTCATGACGACACCGAAGGATTTCACCGGCCCGCTGAATCTCGGTAATCCGGACGAATTTACAGTTAGCCAATTGGCCGAACAGATACTGGAAATAACCGGATCGAACTCGGAGATCATATATAAGCCTCTGCCGGCCGACGATCCCAGGCAGCGGCAGCCGGATATCACGTTGGCCAAAAAGACACTGGCCTGGGAACCACGGGTGCCGCTTGTCACAGGTCTTGAGGTGACCATTAATTACTTCAAAGAGTTAATTAGGGTGGCACAAAAAGGCCAATCGCCCCAAATTTCAAAACCTCCTGAAGGGCGTACCTCTGATCACAAGCCCCCGCAGCGGAATACATTAATGTGAAAGGCAACATCCTGGTCACCGGCGGGGCCGGCTACATCGGCAGCCACACCTGCAAGGCCCTGAGCGAGGCCGGTTATAAACCGGTCACCTTCGACAACCTGGTGTACGGCCACTCGTGGGCCGTCAAGTGGGGCCCGCTGATCGAGGGCGACCTCGCGGATGGCGCCCTGGTGCGCGAGGTCCTCAAGGAATACAGCATCGAGGCTGTCATCCACTTTGCCGCCTACACCTACGTCGGGGAATCGATGCAAGCCCCGGGCAAGTATTATCGCAACAATATCATCAACACCATCAATTTACTGGATGCCATGGTCGCGCGCGGCATCGGTCAGATCGTGTTCTCCTCGACCTGCGCGACCTACGGCATGCCCGAGCGTATCCCCATAGATGAACAGCACCCCCAGCGCCCGGTGAACCCCTATGGCGAGACCAAGCTGGGCATCGAGCGCGCCCTGCACTGGTACTCGCAGGCCCATGATCTAACCGCCGGGGCACTGCGCTATTTCAATGCCGCCGGGGCCGACCCGGAGGCCGGTATCGGTGAAGACCACGACCCGGAGACCCACCTGATTCCACTGGTCATCGAGACGGCCCTGGGGCGGCGCACGCACGTGGAGATCTACGGCACCGACTACCCCACCCCGGATGGCAGCGCCATTCGCGACTACATCCATGTCACCGACCTGGCCACCGCCCACGTGCAGGCCCTGGAGAAACTTAGGACTGGCTCGGAAAACCTGTTCCTCAACCTGGGTACCGGTAGCGGCCATTCGGTCAAGGAGGTCATCACCATGGTCGAACAGGTCAGCGGCCGACCTGTGGATGCCCGCAACGCGCCCCGGCGCCCCGGCGATCCGGCCGAACTGGTCGCGGCTACCGGACAGGCCGGGGAATTGCTCGGCTGGCAACCGCAACACTCGGATCTGAGGAACATTATCGCTACAGCCCTGCGCTGGCATGAACAGCATATCCCACAAGAACCCGCCCGCAGCGATCAACAAGCCTCCGGGCTCTGAACCAACGTTATCCAGCGAAATGGATCCGGCAGCAGTAGTCATGGATACCGCACCGACTCCGACCCCCGATTCCACTTCCAATGCAGAGCCGAATGACTCCGCAGTAACCCGAGCCAAGCCAGAGGCCCGGGTTGAAGGCCGCGTCACGGTGCGCGGCAAATTTCTCTTCGAAGGCGAGCAAAAATTCTGGATCAAGGGCGTGACCTACGGGACCTTTCGTCCCCGGGAAGACGGTACCCAGTTCCCAGATAAAGAAACCGTGGCGCGTGACTTCGCCCTGATGGCCGCCCAGGGCATCAACAGCGTACGCACCTATACGCCGCCGCCGCGCTGGTTGCTCGACACCGCCGCCGAACACGGGCTGCGGGTCATGGCGGGACTGGCCTGGGAACAGCACGTCGCCTTCCTGGATGACCCGGCACTGGTCGCCAGCATCGAGCAGTGCATCCGCAAGGGCGTTCGAACCTGTGCAGGCCACCCAGCGCTCTTGTGCTACGCGGTCGGCAACGAGATCCCACCATCGATCGTCCGCTGGCACGGCCACCGCCGGATCGAGCGTTTCATCGAGCGACTCTACCGGATAGCCAAGGCAGAGGACCCCAGTGGGTTGGTTACCTATGTCAGTTACCCTACCACCGAATACCTGCAGCTCCCGTTCCTGGATCTCTTCTGTTTCAATGTCTATTTAGAGGACCCGGACAACCTCGCGGCGTACCTCGCGCGCCTGCAAAACCTGGCCGGCGATCGCCCGCTGCTGATGGCCGAGATCGGCCTCGACAGCCGCCGCCATGGCGAGGCGCAGCAGGCCGCGAGCCTGGCGTGGCAGATCAAGACGGCCTTCGCCGCCGGCAGCGCCGGCGCCTTCGTCTTCGCCTGGACCGATGCATGGTATCGCGGCGGCCATGACATCGAGGACTGGGACTTTGGCCTGACCACGCGCAACCGGGAGGCGAAGCCAGCACTGGCAGCGGTCAGCGAGGCCTTTGCCGCGGCCCCCTTCCCCGCTGACACCGACTGGCCCAGGATCTCGGTGGTGGTCTGCAGCTACAATGGTGCTGCCACTCTCCGCGATACCCTGGAGGGTCTGGCCACCCTCGACTACCCGAATTACGAGGTCATTGTCGTCAACGACGGCTCGACGGACGATACACCCAGGATCGCGGACGAATACGACGTTAATCTCATCAGCACCGAGAACCGGGGCTTAAGCAACGCGCGCAACACCGGCTGGCAGGCGGCCAGCGGCGAGATCGTCGCCTATATCGATGACGACGCCTGGCCCGACCCCCACTGGCTGCAGTACCTCGCCCATACCTTCATGACCACCGACTACGTCGGTGTCGGCGGCCCCAATTTCGCACCCCCCGACGACGGGCCGATTGCCGACTGCATCGCCAATGCCCCGGGCGGGCCGGTGCATGTGCTGCTCACCGATACGGAGGCCGAACACATCCCCGGCTGCAACATGTCATTCAGGTGCGATGCATTGGCTGCTATAGCGGGTTTTGACCCCCGCTACCGCGCCGCCGGGGATGACGTTGACGTGTGCTGGCGACTGCAGGATGCAGGGGGCCGGATCGGTTTTCACCCCGCCGCGATGGACTGGCACCACCGGCGCAACTCGCTGGCGATGTACTGGAAGCAGCAGCAGGGCTACGGCAAGGCCGAGGCGCTGCTGGAGGAGAAGTGGCCGGAAAAATACAACGCCTTCGGTCACTTGCCCTGGTCGGGCCGACTCTATGGCAAGGGCCTCACCGAGGCGCTGCCGAGCGGGCGCTGGCGCATCTACCAGGGCCAGTGGAACACGGCCCCCTTCCAGTCGCTCTATGCACCGGCGACCGGTTTTATAACGGCGCTACCATTGATGCCCGAATGGTATTTCCTCATCGGCTTGCTGGCCTTCCTTTCTTTGCTTGGCCTGGCCTGGTCACCACTGCTCTGGACTGTACCGCTACTCATGTTGGCGATAGCTGCAGCCATTGCACAGGCGGTGTTAAGCGCGGCAAAGGCCGTGTTTCCGACACCACGACCCGATAGCGCAGAACGCCTCAAGCTGCGCGCGCTGACCGCCACCCTGCATATCATCCAGCCGCTCGCACGTCTCAAAGGCCGCCTGCAGCACGGACTGACACCGTGGCGCAAGCGCGGCCAGGTAGATACCTTGCGCTGGCGGCCCTACATCGCCACGCTATGGCGCGAGCAATGGCAGGAGCCGGCCGCGATGCTCAAACAGCTAATGTCAGAACTCAAAAAGTCCGGCGCCGTCACCATCCACGGCAGCGATTACGACAGCTGGGATCTCGAGGTGCGCGGAGGTTTGTTGGGCACGGCCCGACTGCGTATGGCGGTCGAGGAACACGGTGCGGGCAAACAACTGTACCGGTTTCGGATCTGGCCGCAAGGATCGCTAGTCGCCATCGCGATGGTTCTGCTGCTAACTGTGCTCGCCGTTGCTGCCGCCGGCGACGGTGTCTGGCTGGTCGCCGGTTTGCTTGCCTTGTTTGCCACGCTGCTTGGGCTGCGCCTGGTGAGGGAATATGGTCTCGCACTCGGATCGCTGACTTCCGCCATCAACCAACTGCAGCAGCGTTAGCAGCATGACGGCTTCGACACATTCCGATCTGGCGGTGGTAACGCGCATCCTGCGCCAGGCCAGACCATACTGGTCGCATATCGGTGCGATCTTTCTGCTCGATCTTCTCGCGACGCCCCTGGCATTGCTGACACCCATACCGCTAATGGTGGTAGTGGACAGCGTCATCAGCAACGAACCCCTGCCGGCGTTGCTAACGACGATGACCCCCGCAGCGTTCACCGCCTCCAGTGCCACGTTACTGGTATTTGGTGTGAGTCTGGTGGTCGTCTTTGCGTTGCTCAGCAAGCTCCAGCAACTTGGCGTCTGGCTGCTGCAGACCTACACCGGTGAAAAGCTGGTGCTTAATTTCCGCTCTCGTCTTATCCGTCATGCACAACGTCTTTCGCTCGCTTATCACGATAGCAAAGGCACCGCGGACTCGATCTACCGGGTCCAGTATGATGCGCCATACATACAGTGGACAATCATCTACGGAGTATCACCTATCGCGACGGCGATCCTCACCCTGATCGGGATGATTATCGTTACCCTGAACATTGACTGGCAGCTGGCACTGATAGCATTGGTCGTCGCACCTGCGGTGGTGTTTTTCACGCAATTCTTCCGCAGCCGTTTGCGCAGACAATGGACAGAGGTGAAAGAGCTGGAAACCGGTGCGCTCTCCGTGGTGCAGGAGGTGCTCACAGCACTGCGTGTCGTCCGGGCCTTCGGGCAGGAGCACCGGGAAGAGGAGCGTTTTGTAAAGCATTCCGTGGCCAGCGTCTGGGCGCGAATCCGCGCTGCCATTACCGAAGGTGCATTCAGTATTTCGGTGGGCCTGACACTGGCAGTGGGCACCGCGCTGGTACTTTTCTTCGGTGCAAAACATGTCCAGGCCGGATTGCTGACCCTCGGAGAATTGCTGCTGGTCATGTCCTACCTCGGTCAGCTGTATCAGCCTTTGCAAAGCATCGGGCAACAGATGGCAAGCTTGCAGAGTGGCCTGGCCAGTGCGGAGCGGGCCTTTGCGCTTCTCGATGAGGCGCCCGATGTTCCCGACGCGCCCGACGCGATGCCACTGGACCACGCGCGCGGCGACATTGAATTCGATAACGTGTCTTTCAGCTATGGCGATGAACAACCCGTACTCGAGCACATCACTGTCATCATACCGGCCGGTACGCGGGTCGGTATCGTCGGGGAAACGGGTGCAGGCAAGACCACTCTGATCAACCTGTTGCCGCGCTTTTTCGATCCCGTTGACGGCCAGATCCGGCTTGATGGCACGGACCTGCGTTACTACCAACAAGCCGACTTGCGTAACCAGTTCTCGATCGTCCTGCAGGATACGGTGTTGTTCTCTACCAGTATCGCGGAGAACATCGCCTACGGAAGGCCTGCTACCAGCATGGAGGATATCGTCAGGGCAGCCAAAGCAGCGAATGCCCATGATTTCATCAGCGCGCTGCCTGAGGGTTATAACACGCTGGTGGGAGAACGCGGCATGCGCCTGTCCGGTGGGGAGCGCCAGCGCATCGCCCTGGCGCGAGCTTTTCTGAAGGATGCGCCCATCCTGATACTCGACGAGCCTACCAGTTCGATCGATGTCAAGACGGAAGCGGAAATCATGGACAGCATGGAGCAGCTGATGCAGGGCAGGACGGTGTTCATGATCGCTCACCGCCTGTCGACACTGGATTGCTGCGACAGGATATACCAGATCAGTAACGGTCACCTCTGCGAAGTGGGTACCTCGGAAGACCGGTACAGGGAGGCCCGATGAGCCTGAAGGTCTGTGTGTCAGCCAGCCTTTGTCTGCAGAATAAATCCGGTGGTGTGGCCTGGTATTACCTGAACTGGGCGCTGGGTTTACAGGCACTGGGTTGCCATGTTATCTGGCTCGAAGTGGAAAAACCCAACCCCGAGTCTGGCCTCGACGATATCAGGGCGCATGTGGCGCTGCTGAAGGAAAGACTATCTGAGTATGGACTAGAAAACTTCAGTATCGCGCTGTCGTCAAACACCGGTGAACCGCTACCGTGGGATGCTTCAGGTAACTACCTGTCGCTTGAAGAAGCCGCTACTGCAGCGGATCTGTTGATTAATCTCGCCTATCATTCACACCCGGGAGTCATCGGGCGGTTTCGCCGCTCGGTATTCGTCGACACGGATCCGGGGCTGATGCAGTTCTGGCTCAGCACTGGACAACTGGACCTTGCAAAACACGATGTGTATTTCACGATCGGTGAGACGGTGGGCAAATCCTCAGCGAAGTTTCCCGATATGGGACTGGACTGGCACTACACGCCGCTCCCTGTCTATCTCCCTGCCTGGTCCGAGGCGCCTGTAGATGCGTCAGCGCCCTACACGACAGTCTCGAACTGGTGGGGAGACTGGATTGAATTCGAGGGCCGGGTGCTGAGTAATGAAAAGCGTGCCTCGTTCCTGGATTACCTGGAATTACCCTCGCGTTCATCGGCGCGACTGGAACTGGCACTTACGCTGGGATCCAGCGAGGCAGACAGAAAAGAACGGTGCGCTCTGGAAGAACATGGCTGGGGTGTTCGATCGTTGTGGGAGGAAGATTACTGGTCTGCAGAAGACTATCGAGAGTATGTCAGGCGATCGCGCGGGGAATTCACCTGTATGAAACCCTTCTATGTCTCGCTGGAAACGGCAATGATTACCGATCGCACACTATATTACCTCGCCAGTGGGAAGCCTGCGATTATTCAGTACACTGGCCCGAGCCGGTTCCTGCCGGATGCCGAGGGTCTGTTCCGGTTCCGCAGCCTCGATGAGGCGGCACGGGCACTCGTGATGGCGGAAACCGACTATGCCAGGCACGGGCGCCTCGCGCGTGCATTCGTAGAAGAATACTGTGATGCATGCAACGTGGTCGGCAGCGTACTGGAACGGGCTGTGACGTGAAATCGGCGGTTACGACCTGGCTTGAACACCTGTGGCAAGGCTGTATCGGTTTGTACCGGGTAGCCGGTAAAGTCGGGAGCGTGTGAACAGCCATGTCCTCACGGTTACGTATCATCGTTACAGGATTGGCAGGCCTGTACCCGGTCGGGGGAGTCGCTTGGGACTATCTCCAGTATGTGATCGGGCTCGCTCGCCTTGGCCACGATGTCTTCTATTATGAGGACACCTGGACCTGGCCGTATAACCCCATTAAAAAAAGGCATACATCGGCGGGTGAGTATTCCGCGCATTTCATCAGCCGGTTCTTCAAGTATTATGCACCTGATCTTAATGAGTGCTGGCATTACCGTCACTTGCACACAACGAGCTTCGGGATGACGGCGACTGAGTTTGACAAGGTCGCCGGGTCGGCGGATCTATTCCTCAATATAAGTGGCGCATGTCTGTTTCCCGAGGCAATTGCACCTAACTGTGTCAAGGTATTCCTCGATACTGATCCAGGGTATAACCAGATCATCTATAGCGAGCGGCCCGCTTGGTCGGAAAATGTCGAACGCTGGCGTGAAGCCGTTCGCGCACATGACAGGCATTTTACTTATGCAGAAAATATTCACGGCAGCGATTGCCTAGTGCCCAAGCTCGGCTTCGAGTGGCGCACCACTCGTATGCCGGTCGTGAACGCCCTGTGGAGTGACACGCCTGCACGGGCTTTGTCTACCGAATCCTACTGGACGACCGTCATGAGCTGGAATGCCTTCAAGGGAAAGCTGCTTTACAGGGGAGTCGAGTACAAAAGCAAAGATGCGGAATTCAGCAAACTCATGGATCTTCCGCGTAAAACCAGCGTGCCAATGATGATTGCCATGGGTGGTGTTACTACACCCCTGAAATGGGTTGCCAGGAGGGGTTGGGGAAGGTTGTCGCAGCTACTCTCCAACACGGCAAGATACCGGAAATTTGCCCAGCTGCGCGCCTACGGCTGGAAAGTGCTGGACGGCCCTGAATGTACGCGCATGCCCGAGCAGTACCGGAGCTTCGTTGCGCAATCACGCGGCGAGATCTCAACGGCGAAGCATGTCTATGTCGCCATGAAAACCGGCTGGTTCAGTTGCCGCTCCGCCTGTTATCTTGCCGCCGGTAAGCCGGTGGTTGTTCAGGATACGGGCTTTGGTAACCTGTATCCGGTCAGTGAGGGCATTCTCGCATTTAAAACGTCGGAGGAGGCGCTTGCGGGTATCGAGGAAGCCGAGCGCAACTATGACAGGCATGCGCGCGCGGCACATGCAATCGCCGAAGAATACTTCTCCTCCGACCGGGTACTGACCCGCCTGGTCGAAGAAGCCATGGGCGACACGGTCCCTACCAGTAGACAGCGGGCGTCAACATGAAGATTCTGGTCACTGGCTGGTTCAGTTTCGAGCAAATGGGTGCAACGGCGGGCGACCTGCTGGCGCGCGACTTGGTATGCGACTGGCTGGCACAGGCCAGCATAGCTTTCGATACCGCGGTTACGCCACCGTTTTCCGGCGGCGTCGACTGGCATGCCGTGGACCCGGAAGGTTATTCGCATATTGTTTTCGTCTGCGGGCCTTTTGGCAACGGGCCGCCTCTTACTGAGTTCCTTGAGCGTTTCCGGCACTGTCGCCTGTTCGGTTTGAACCTGTCCATGTTGCAGTCGCTGGAGGAATGGAATCCGTTCGACCTGCTCCTGGAACGCGACAGCTCACGTTGTGCACGGCCGGATATGGTGTTCCTCACTCGCCAGAAACAGGTGCCTGCCATCGGCGTCATTATCGTGCACCCGCAGGAAGAGTACGGGGTGCGGGCGCGGCATCAGTCGGCGAACGCTGCACTTCAGCGCATGCTGGACGATCGCGAGGTGTCCCGGGTGCCTGTCGACACGCGCCTGGATGTTAACGCCGGAGGACTACGCACACCCGCCGAGGTCGAATCACTGATCGCCCGCATGGATGTCATCGTTACCACCCGACTGCACGGGTTGGTCATGGGAATCAAGAATGACACGCCGGTGCTAGCGATAGATCCGATTGTCGGCGGCGCCAAGGTATACCGGCAGGCGCAAACCATTGGCTGGCCGGTGGTGTTCAGGGCAGATGAGATTTCCGACGTATCACTCGCTGAAGCTTTTGACTATTGCCTTGGCGAGGAAGCCCGGACCTGTGCCCGTGAATGCCGGCGGCGTGCGGAATCCGGCCTTTCGAGTCTGCGCGATGAGTTCCTTACCGCGTTAACCGGCGGGAAAGGCCCCTAATAACGGCGCCCGCCATGGCAAACATCGTACTTGGCTCATACATGGTCCGCTATCCACTGGGTGGCAACCTATCGTGGGTCCTGCAATGGCTGGTCGGCTTTCGCGACCTGGGGCACGAAATATGGTTCGTTGAAAAGGCCGGTTACCCGCAGTCCTGTTTCGATCCCGTGACGGGCGTCATGAGCGACGACTGCAGCAGCGGAGTGCGGGCGGTACGTGACCTGCTTACGCGGTTCGGCCTGCAGGACAGGTTCTGTTTTGTCGACGCGGCCGGCAATTATTACGGTCTTGCACAGTCCGAAATAGAGCAGATATTCGCCTCAACCGATGTTTTTATCGACATGGGAACGCACGGAGCCTGGCTCGGTGAGGCGGCGAATGCCGCCTTGCGGATACTGGTGGAACTCGAACCTGGTTATACCCAGATACAATTTTCAAACCGTGTGGCGGCCGGTGAACAACTGCCGCAGTACGATCACTACTATACCAATGGATGCAATATCGGCACGCCCGCGAGCACAGCACCGACAGTCGGTCTAAGCTGGCGGGCGGTGGTGAATCCGGTGGTTCCGCGGCTGTTCCCGGTGCTGCCGCCGCCTGCCGATGCAACGTTTACCACGGTCATGAACTGGCAGGCGCACCAGCCTGTGGAATTCAACGGCAAGCGTTTCGGGCAGAAAGATGTCGAGTTTCAGAAATTCATCGGTCTGCCTGCCCGTGCTCAGGCTCCACTTGAGATTGCCGTGTCTGGTAAACAGGTGCCATGTAAAGAGCTGCTGGCATCGGGCTGGCGTTTGCGGGATGCCCACCAGGTTACCCGCTCGGTCAGTTCGTATATCGATTACATCGTATCCTCGTGCGGTGAATTCAGCGTATGCAAGAACGTCTTTGTCGCCACCCGCAGCGGCTGGTTCAGTGATCGCAGTGCCGCTTATCTGGCGTGTGGCCGGCCGGTGGTGTTGCAGGATACTGGGTTCGGAGCGTATCTACCCTGTGGCGAAGGTTTGTTCGCGGTGCGCACAGTTGACGAAGCGGCTGCGGCAATAGAGGAAATTACCAGTAACTACCCCCTGCATTCGTCACGGGCGCGTGAACTTGCCCGCGAATATCTCGCTGCGGAAAATATTCTCCGAGAATTCCTGAATGGCCTTGGTATCCAGACCTGAAACCGGCGCGCTGCGCATTGTCGTACTGGGCTACATTGTTCGCTGCCCGATCGGCGGTATGGCCTGGCATCACCTCCAGTACGTCATGGGACTCGCCGCCATGGGTCACGAGGTGGTTTTTCTCGAAGACAGCGGAGATGATGAGTGGGCCTGTTATAACCCAGAGCGTGGAATCTCGGGCCCGGATCCGGCATATGGACTGAGATTCGCCCACGATACCTTCTCGAGGATCGGGCTTGGCAATCGATGGGCATATCACGACGCTATCGAGTCCGACTGGTATGGGCCTGCCGCTGATCGGATATTTAAACTGTGCGAGACAGCTGACTTGATAATCAACCTATCGGGATCAAACCCGCTTCGCCCTTGGGTCACCGTTATACCCATCCGTGTCTATATAGATACTGACCCAGTGTTCACACAGTTACGCCACCTGACTGACGACGCGCGCCTGCAACATGCGCGAGAACACACCGCATTCTTCTCATTTGGCGAGAACTTTGCCAGGCAAGGGTGTTCAATTCCAGACGACGGTCTGCCGTGGCACCCAACGCGACAGCCAATTGTACTCGATGCTTGGCCTGTGACCACTGGCCCGCCCGCGGGTTCATTTACCACAGTTATGCAGTGGGACAATACTCTGCAAAATGTTCCTCGAGAGTACGGCGGGCAGAGTTATGGACGCAAAGCTGAATCGTTCGGGTCTTACCTCAACCTACCAAGGTTGACTGAGTCAAAGCTGGAACTCGCGCTTGGGGGAGGCAACGCGCCGCGTGATAAATTACGCAAGAATGGCTGGTCGCTCAGAAATCCGCTCGTCATTGCTCAGAACCCCTGGACCTACCAAAAATATATTCAGGACTCGAAGGGCGAGTTCAGCGTTGCCAAAGAGGGTTATGTAGTCTCGAGATCTGGATGGTTCAGCGAGCGCAGCGCAGCTTACCTCGCTAGCGGACGGCCAGTCGTGGTCCAGGATACGGGGTTTTCGACTTGGCTCGATTGTGGAGAAGGAGTTGTTGTATTCGATTCCTTGGAAGGTGCTGTTACTGGGCTTCGCGATATCGAGAAACGTTATGAAACACACTGCCAAAGGGCCAGAATGCTTGCCGAAAACTACTTTGATTCGCATAAGGTGCTATCGCGACTGCTCGAGGAAGCTCTCTCATATGGCGCGCAATGAGGTCTTCTTTCGCGAGTACGACACCGTAGCTGTATCTTCTTCAGTCGAGCACTCGAAGGAACAGCTGATAACGCGAATCTGTTTAGTGAGAAAGAGTTCTGCGGGAGTGGCACAGTGCTGATTTCAGAAATCTGTATGGACGAATCCGGGGAATTAGTCCGAGTAGACGCAAAGGTGTCATACGAGGACAACGATAGACCGACTTTCCAGCTCTTCGTGGAAACAGATGCCGCATTTCGTCTATTGTTTTGGCCAGACCCAAATGCATTACTGCTCGCAGGCCTGTTGCCAGCCTGGAGAGCTAAAGAACAGCGAATCTACGTGGATGGCGTCCTCTGTCCCATGCTTGTACGGGATATCTTCGCGGCTCTTAGAGTGCTGCACTACTGGTACCCGGAACTTGGTCCACCGCCAAGTATCGAAGCCTTTGATTTCCGTGTAAATAAACCCTCGCAAGGCTCTGCCGTATCATTGTTGAGTTGCGGTGTGGATTCGCTTGCCACTCTCCGCCAAAACAAGCTCGTGCTGCCCGCAGATCATCCCTTGTCGATTAGCGCAGCTATCCCGGTTATATTCGCGGAGGTCCCTGGAACAGGTGCAAAACAGTATGACAGTAGTAGGCTCCGACCAGCGCGCAATGCGGCTTCCGACCTCGGTGTCGATCTGGCTCCTCTCTGGACCAATCTGTGGTGGCTTGTCGATGATGGATACTTCTTTGATCAAAAGTGGCACGGCGCCCTGTGGGCATCGTTAGCCCACCTCTTCAGTAAGGGATATTCGACTGCTTACATAGGTGCAAGCTTCGATGGCAAGTATTTGATGAAAGCATGGGGCTCAAGCCCCTTGCTCGATCCTTACTACAGTAGCGCGCACTTACGCATCCAGCATCACGGCTCAGGTATGTCGAGATTGGAGAAAACGTCACTCGTTGCCGATTGGCCAGAAGGCCTGAATAATCTTCGTGTCTGCCAGAGAGATAGTAGCGGATATACGAATTGCGGAACGTGCGAGAAATGCATAAGAGTAATGACTACTCTTGTGGCATTAGATAAACTTGCAACTTGCGAAGCTTTTCCTGTAAGGGACATGTCACCGGATCTGCTTTCCTCCATCAGGAAGTGGGACATGATCAACAACAGATACGTGCTCAACTGGTATAGGGAGTTGATTCCTAGTCTTTCTGCATGCGGTCGGAATGATTTGGTTGATGTAATAAAGGATTTTATTTGTTATTTCGAAACTAAGGAAGGTGTGGACTGACTGAATTATGTTAGCAGTCATTACAAGCATCACTGCAAAGCGCTCCCATGTTTTGGCAGATGAATATTTTGACTCCCGCAAGGTCTTTCAGAAACAATCAGATGACATATTCAGTCAGGGGAAGACCAGTGTCCGCTCAGAGTAATTCAATCAGAGTCGGCATGTTAGTACGCGAATCCATCAAACCAGTAATAGAGGTTGCAGAAACCTGCCTCGATGCCCGGCTGTAGATTTGGAGGGTTCTAACGGATGTCGGCTTCTATTCCGCATAACGACATGATTCCTATGCAATGAGCATTCTCTGCGCGGATTGCGTGGCGCTATGATTCTTCCTTGTCAAACGATACGACGAGTGCTGAATCAAACAACTAGATAAAGCTACATCAATTCGACATAATGATAGAGGCTATAAGGATACGTGATATGGCTAATAAATATGTATTATCACTAAGTACACTTTTTTTATTATGCATTGTTACATTTCGCATAGCCGAGGCGGAAACACCATTACCCGGTCATCAACGCTCACTTCAGGCACCCCTGATTGAGGCGCGTCCTATTGCTGGTGAAATACCGGCCAGAATATCGATTCCTGCACCACCCAGCATTGATGGTGTGCTTGACGAACTAGTCTGGAAACAAGCCATCGTTTCACAAGGTTTCTGGTGCTCTCTTCAGGAAAAACAGCCCTCTGATAAGACTGAAGTATTGGTTCTTGCGGATGAAAACTATCTCTATTTTGGCTTTCGCATGTATGACGATGATCCTGAGGCAATCCAGTCTATCACTACAGTTCGCGACGTGGGACTGGGATATGATGACTCAATTACGATAGAACTCGATACATTTTTTAATCGTCGCGATATTTCTGAATTTTCTCTAAACCCGAGTGGCACCCAAAGCGATGAAATAGCCGGCGGTCGGTCGTCGAAGATTGAATGGAAGGGAGACTGGCTGGGAGCGGCAACGCGCACACAATTCGGTTGGTCGGCAGAGTTTGCGATACCCTTCGATATACTGAACTACAAAACGGGCGACACTATATTCGGTCTTAATTTTGTGCGCTATCAAAGCCGCACCAAAGAACACAGCTACTGGGCAGATGTGACGCCACAAGTGCTGAATGAAGAGATGGGTCAACTCACTGGGCTTGTGCTGCCTCCAGTAGATGGAAAGAAGGCATGGACATTCATGCCTTATTTGTTGGCAGGAAAAGACATTCCTGACAAGAAAGGTAAAATCGAGGATACCTTGGTAACGGCTGGCATTGATATGCGCTATCAGCCACGCCCAAACCTCACCGGCATGTTTGCCGCCAATCCAGACTTCAGCCAAGTCGAAGAGGCGGTTACGGATATTAGTTTCTCCTATACGGAAAAAGCGGTTGCTGATAATCGCCCTTTTTTCATCGAAGGCGGAAAATATTTTAGTCGTAATAGAGCGTATTTCTATTCCAATCGTGTACCAGACTTCGATATTGGAGCAAAGGGATTTGGTCGTCTTGGCCGAACACAATTCGGCCTGTTGGCTACACGTGCGCCTGACGATCGTAACGATTTCGTTGGGAAGGCGCTGTATGAGATAAATGAAACGAATTCTGCAAGTGCAACCCTGGTGAGCACCATGCAGCCGGGGTTTGACAACCTGTTGGCCGTTGCTCAATTTGGGGGCAGGCAACCTTCCGGCTTGAATTACTCATTCGATGCGGCTTTTACCGATACCAGCGATGTGACTGATCCCACAGTTCCCGAAGATACTGGTAGCCATTACAAAGGTTCGATTGGCTGGAAATCTGATTATTTTTATATCGAAGGAAGTGGCGATAATTACGATACGGAATACTTCCCTGCGAATGCGCTTCTTGATTCTGACTTGCCAGGTACTAAAGGCGCGTCGCTCATCACTGGTTATTATCAGGTAGTGTCTCACCCAACGTGGCGGGTGGTTGAGGGCTATGTAGGTACTAATTATAGAGAAACAGATGCCGGCAAAAAGCAACAACAAAAGGTTTTTGGTTCAGGCAGCATAGAATTCAACAATGATGTTCGTGTCGGGGCGTATGTTGAAGATGGTACTTACCGGCCTGTCACCGATACACGTGGTGTTTTTGAGGACAATACCAACGATGATCGTTATTACAGCATAACTACGGATTTCAATACACGAAGCAACCGCTATTCAGTCGGCCTGCAATATGACTGGGGTGACCTGGGGGGTGCTTCGTATGAATATTATGCGGCCTATGGATGGTTACGCCCGGTGGACCCTGTATACCTGAGTTTATCAGCGGAAAGGACAGAAAGTTTCGGCACATTCGACCAATTAGTGCTCGTGGGCTCATGGAGCATAACTCCGGAGCATTCAGTTGCTGCCCGGTACATATACAGCGAGGATGATAATGACGATGACCAGTTCTATCGTCTTGCCTATGGGTATCGGCCACGCAAGGGACTCGATATCTTTGCAGTCTATGATGACGATACGATCAAAGATGCAGAATATTCGATAAAACTTGTGAAAACCTTTTAAGGTCAGAATCAGCAGGCTCTGGACGCCATATTCCTAATCCATCGTCCCTTGGACTCGTCCGTTTGCATGGCCCTCTCAAGCGGTGGATAATTAATACTTCCATCTGTCCGTGTCATCACGGCAGGCCAGGATGGAGCCGTCCGAAACGCAACAACCATTCCGAATCAGAATAATGATAGGGGAGACGAGCAATGAAACTGCAATATGATGTCATCGAGGACGTCTTTGACGACACCACCCACATCCGCACCATGACGGAACAGGCCCAACTGCCCTCTGGCGGCTGGCTGATCCGGACGACGCTCTACACGCCGAACCACATCACCATGGATGTCACGCACGTCTCGGATAAAAAATGTAAGAAGAAGCCGCTGTTCAAGCCGATTGCCTGAGGGTTTTCGCGTTTGCCTTGATGATCGTATTCCCGCACATGCGGGAATGCGCGCCAGGCTGAATCATTGATTACCGGGTTTCGGGTCTCCGCCGCGGTTCGGGCGGACTGACTGGTTGATCAGCCTTTGAGGTGAGCCGGGTCGTGCTGTCAGATCAGTCGTTGATGGCCCACTTGCCTTCTTTTAGCTTCTGGCCGAACTCCATTTCCAGGTACTCGAGGAATTCCTCGCGCAGTTCGGGGTGCATGAGCGCGTACTCGACCGTTGCCTGCAGGTAGCCCAACTTGCTGCCACAGTCGTAGCGCTTGCCCTCGAAACGGTAGGCCAGCACCCGCTCGTCGTAGAGCAGCTGCTCAATGGCATCGGTCAGCTGTATCTCGCCGCCCGCCCCGCTCGGGATGTTCTCCAGGTGATTGAAGATGGTCGGGTTGAGGATATAGCGCCCGACCACGGCCATATTGGAGCGGGCGTCCTCGGGTGCGGGCTTCTCGACGATTTGCCGCACATGGCTGATCCGGCCATTGGTGTCTTCCGGGTCCACGATCCCGTACTTGTCGGTTTCCGCGGGCGGCACCTCCTCGACACCGAGGATGCTGCAGCCATGTTCGTCGTACACGGAGATCATCTGCTCAAGCACGCCTTTTTCATTCGTATTGATCAGGTCATCCGCCAGGATCACGGCAAAGGGATTGTTCCCCACGACCCGCTGGGCACACAACACGGCATGCCCCAGACCGAGTGCCTCCGCTTGCCGGATATAGACGCAGGTGACGTTCGCGGGGACGATGTTCTGCACCACCTTGAGTATGTCGGTCTTGCCCTTTTTCTCCAGCTCGGTCTCGAGTTGAAAGTTCTTGTCGAAGTGATCCGGGATGGCGCGCTTGCTGTTGCTGGTCACGAAGATCAGTTCGTCGATGCCGGCATTCACCGCCTCCTCGGCGGCGTACTGGATCAGCGGCTTGTCCACCACCGGCAGCATTTCCTTGGGACTGGCCTTGGTGGCCGGGAGGAAGCGGGTGCCGAGGCCGGCAACGGGGAATACGGCTTTCTTGACTGGCTTGGGCTTCATTTTGAATGGTTCTCTCAGTTTTCCTGAACGCGGTTGTAGACATCCTCGAAGCGCACGATGTCGTCCTCGCCGAGGTAGCTGCCAGACTGGATCTCGATGACCTCGAGCGGGATGGCGCCCGGGTTCTCGAGGCGGTGGCGTTCGCCCATGGGGATGTAGGTTGACTCGTTCTCGTGCAGGTTGAATACGTTGTCGCCGCAGGTCACGCGCGCGGTGCCCTTCACCACCACCCAATGCTCGGCGCGGTGGTGGTGCATCTGCAGCGACAGGCTGGCGCCGGGGTTGACGGTCAGGCGCTTGACCTGAAAACGGGCCCCGTTGTCGACGCCCTCGTAGGAACCCCAGGGCCGGTAGACCCGGCGGTGCACCCGGCTTTCCTCGCGGTTGGCGCGCTTCAGCTGGCCAACGATCTCCTTCACGTCCTGGGCCCGCTCCTTGTTGGTCACCAGCACGGCATCGGCGGTCTCCACCACCACGACGTCATCCAGCCCCACGGTGGCCAGGCAGCGGTGCTGGGCGACCAGGAAGGCATTGTGGGTGTCGTGGGTGATGACATCGCCCTGCACCACGTTGCCGTCCTCGTTGCGCGGGCAGACATTCCACAGGGCGGGCCAGGCACCGATATCGGACCAGCCGGCCGCAAACGGCACCACCACCGCGTTGCCGGTCTTCTCCATCACGGCATAGTCGATGGAGTCACCGGGGCAGGCGTGAAAGGCGGCCTTGTCGACCCGGAAGAAATCGATGTCCTGCGCGCCCTTGTCCATGGCCTGGCGGCAGGCCTCGAGGATATCGGGGCGGAACCGCTCGATCTCCGCCAGCCACTGGTCGGTGCGCATCAGGAAGATACCGCTGTTCCAGTAATAGTCGCCGTCATTGATATAGCGCTCGGCGGTGGCCTGGTCCGGCTTTTCGACGAAACGGGCCACCTGGAAGGCCTCGCCCTCCCCCAGTTCGCCATCGCGCTTGATATAGCCGTAGCCTGTTTCTGCGGCATTCGGGACCACGCCGAAGGTGACCAGGGCGCCCTGCTCGGCATGGAGACGGCCCTGACCCACGGCATCGAGAAACGGCTGGCGTTCGCTGATGACGTGGTCGGCGGGCATTATCATCATCAGGGAATCCGGATCCTTTCCGGCGAGGTAGAGCGCGGCCAGCGTCAGTGCCGGTGCGGTATTGCGGCCCTGCGGTTCGAGGATAATCGTGGCCGGCTGCTTGCCGAGCTGGCTGACCTGTTCGGCGACCAGGAAGCGGTGCTCCTCGTTGCAGACGTAGACGGCATCACCGACGTCGGGCAGGCCATCGAGCCGGTTGGCGGTCTCCTGTAGCAGCGTCTGCTCCGTGATCAACGGCAGCAGCGGCTTAGGATAGAATTCACGTGACAGGGGCCAGAGCCGTGAGCCCGAGCCGCCGGAGAGTATTACCGGGTAGAGTTTCATCTGATCACACCGTGGTTTATTGCTGCGAGTGAAGTGTCGTCCATCATTCCCTCAATCATCGGCGCTTGCCCGCGTAATTTAAGCACGGCCTGCGGCGCCTGTTTGCCTTGCTGATCCCTGCCGGCACTGGTTGGCATCGCCTTACGTTCCCGGTGTACATAAGATATTTTTCTTATTTAACATTATCTTACGGTAATTAGGGTAAGTATAACCGCTCTGCCGGTTGAGGTCACCCCGAAAGGGTTGTGGAATCGCCTTGGATCAACCCTCTCCCTGCCCTCTCCCACTCATGGGAGAGGGGGTTTCTATGTTGTGATACCGCGCCTGTATCCGATTAAGCGCCGGGCATAACGAGTGGCTTGTGACTGCCCTCTCCCGTGACCGGGAGAGGGCTACCAATTGGTCAGCTGCTTAGGGACGGGGAGAAATAGTCGTCAGGTTGGGGCGGTTTTTCTCCACGGTCTTGAACCCGATTCCCTTCACATTGGCGAGCTGATCAACGCTGGTAAACGGGCCATGGGCCTCGCGGTATTGCACAATGGCCACTGCCTTGCGTTCACCCACCCCATCGATAGCATCGGCCAGTGTGCTGGCATCGGCGGTGTTGATATTGAGTGGACCTGACAGTGCCTGGGTTGAGATTGCCAGTAGGATCGAGAACAGCAGGTAGACGGGTCTTAGATATGACATGGTATCGGCTCCTTTTCGTTGTATTCATCCCTGATAGACAGCACATCCCCGCTGCGGTACAGACGGGGACTGCTGCCAAGCTTACAGCGGAGCGGGCCTAGTTGAATGCGGCCAATTCTGAATTGATGGTACGCAATACACCCGGCGGATCGTCCGCCTGGGTCACCGGACGCCCGATGACTAGGTAGCTGGAGCCATTGCCGAGCGCGGCGGCCGGTGTCATGACGCGGCGCTGGTCATCCACCTGACTGCCGGACGGCCTGATTCCCGGTGTGACCAGCCGAAAACCAGGTCCGAAGCGTTCGCGCAGTTGGGCGGTTTCCCGCGATGAGCACACCACCCCGTCGAGGCCGCACTGGTGCGCCAGGGTCGCGAGGCGAATGACATTGTCCTCTGCAGTGCCGGACAGTCCAACCGCATGCAGGTCACGATCATCCATGCTGGTCAGGATGGTCACGGCAACCAGCAGCGGCCGTCTGCTTCCCTGCTCCAGCGCCTCGCGTGCCGCGTTCAGCATGCGTTCGCCTCCCAGTGCATGCACATTCAGCATCCATATGCCGAGGCCCGCGGCCGCACGGCAGGCCCTGGCGACGGTGGTGGGTATGTCATGAAACTTCAGGTCCAGGAAGACCTCGAAGCCCTGCTCGGCAAGCGCGCCAACAAACTGCGGGCCGGCGCTGGTAAACAGTTCCTTGCCGACCTTGAGCCGGCACTGGCCGGGTTCCAGACGCCTGACCAGCGGCCAGGCCGACTCGGCATCCGGGTAGTCCAGCGCCACAATGACCCGTGGTCCAAGGTTTTCCATGTTACTCATGCTGTCGTATTTCCATGTTTGTGCCGGGGATACACGATTCTAACGGGTAAGTCTGCCATGATTATGGTTTTGGTATAGATCTGCGAGAAAAATGATACGGCATTATGATGCAGTGAGGTTTTCGTTATGCTGTCAGCCGCCAGCAGCCGGTACCCGATGTGCACACCATGCCATGTATTACGCGCCTCGATTCTATCTTTGTGTATCTATCGCGCCGGTCGGGTTCAGCACGAAGCGCCGTAACCCGACAATAAACAATCGTCGGATTACGCTTGCGCTAATCCGACCTACGGTTGCAATCGCGCCCGCGGGCGCGATAAATACTAGTCGCCCACGACACCGGGTATCGGCTTGACGGTATTCCAGTGCTTGCATCCCGGACACTGCCAGTGGATGGTCTTGCCCGAGAAGCCGCAATCATGACAGGTATACACGGGCCTGCTTTCCTGCAGCCGGTCGGTGAGCTTTTTCAGGATCATCAGGTTCTCGCGTTTGGCACCGTCACAGTCCGCCAAATTGAGCTCGATGAAACGTGCCAGTCCACGTACCGAGGGCCGCTTGCCGAGCTGATCGGCAATAAAATCGGAGGCTGCCTGCATCCCGCGTTCCCGGGCCAGCAGGTCTGTCAGGACCAGCACCGGTGCGATGCCGTTGTAACGCGGTATGGCGGCGTGCAGATAATCGATCATGCTGTCGACGCTGCCGAGCGACTTGTGACAGGCGTACATGCGGTCGAGCACCTCGGGTAACAGATCGATATCCTGCGCCTCGACCTGGCGGTAGGCCATCAATGCGGCCTCGGGCTGTCCAGCCTGCTGCTCGATGTCGCCGAGCAGGATACTTGCGCGCGCGCACTGCCTGTCATGCGCCATGGCCTGTGCCAGCAGATCACGGGCCTTGTCCATATCACCCTGCTGGCGCGCCTGCTCTGCCAGCTCGCAATAGAACTGGGCGATGATGGGGCTGGCAGGCTGGACACCGACCTGCTCCATCTTTTCCGCCGTCTCGATGGCGTTGTCCCACTCATGCTCCTGCTGGTATATATCCAGCAACAGGGGGAGCACCCGGTCAAGGTAGACGTTCTTCTGTTCGAGTTCACTGAACAGGGCCTCTGCCCGATCCAGCAATCCTGCGCGCATGTAGTCCTGACCCAGCTCCAGCAGGGCATCGGTACGCTGCTCGTTACTCAGGGTTTCGCGCGCTATCAGGTTCTGGTGAATGCGTATGGCACGGTCGACTTCACCGCGTCTCCTGAAGAGGTTGCCCAGCGCCAGGTGGGTTTCGAAGGTATCCGCGGTAACCTCGAGCATCCGGATGAAGACATCGATCGCCTTGTCAGGCTGCTCGTTGAGGAGGTAGTTCAGGCCCTCGAGATACTGCGGACTGAGGATGGTCTCCGGGTGACTGCCCTGTTTGCTCTTGCTGCGGGTCGCGGCGATCCAGCCGCCCAGGGCGGCAACTGGCAGCAGGAACCAGATCAGTTCCTGCATGACCGGGACCGTTGTATACCGTTATCTGCCATGTTCGGGATTACATTCCATACGCAGCGGGCACCTGCTGCCAGAGTGAAAGATGCGGCACCTGTACAGGACACAGGGTCGTGGGCCGGATGCATCACCGTCAACCTGGCCGGGGAATTGTGGAGGCAGCGGCAGGGTTGGTTCTCCCCGGCTAGCCCGGAAAAAACAACCTGCCCTGCGCAGATAGACCGGCCGCTAGGCCGTCTCTCTCTCCCTTTCGCGCTGGAAACTGTTATTCACCCGTTCCCTGAGTTCCTTGCCCGGTTTGAAATGTGGCACATACTTTGCGGCCAGTGCAACCGACTCGCCCGTTTTCGGATTTCTGCCAATCCGCGGTGGTCGGTAATGCAGGGAGAAACTGCCGAATCCCCTGATCTCGATCCGCTGACCGCTTGCCAGTGCATGACTCATCTGGTCAAGTAAACTCTTGACCGCAAGTTCAACGTCCTTGTGGTTCAGATGGCTGTTCTTTGTTGCCAATATTTCTACCAGTTCAGATTTTGTCATTTTTTCTCCACCCAGCTGGATTAACCAGTTCCAGTTAAGACCTTGCTCAGCAGGCTAATCATCTTCGTTCATTTGCTGCTTGAGCACATCCCCCAAATTTGTTTTTGCCTCGGCACTCTCCGAGCCGTAGTCCTGAAGCATCGCGGCTTCATCCGCACTGTCCTTTGCCTTGATAGACAGGCTGATGGTCCGGTTCTTGCGATCCACGCCCATGAACTTGGCCTCAACCTCGTCACCCACCGTCAATATGGTACGTGCATCCTCGATCCGGTCACGTGACAGTTCTGAGGCACGCAGGGTACCTTCGACGCCGTCACCCAGATCGATGATAGCCGCCTTGGCATCGACATCCCTGACGACCCCTTTGACGATACTGCCCTTGCTGTGCTCGGCAACGAAGTTTGAATACGGGTCCTTTTCGAGCTGCTTGACGCCCAGCGATATGCGCTCGCGCTCGGGGTCTACCGAGAGTACGACCGCCTCGATCTCCTCGCCCTTGGAATAATTGTGCACTGCCTCTTCACCCGGCTCGTTCCAGGAGATATCAGACAGGTGCACCAGACCGTCGATACCGCCATCCAGACCAATAAAGATACCGAAATCGGTGATCGACTTGATCAGGCCCTTGACATGCTCGCCCTTGTTGTGGGTAGCAGCAAACTCGTCCCAGGGGTTCGGGAAACACTGCTTGATACCCAGCGAGATACGGCGGCGTTCCTCGTCAATATCGAGCACCATGACCTCGACCTCCTGGCCGATGTGCACAACCTTGGAGGGACTGACGTTCTTGTTGGTCCAGTCCATCTCGGAAACGTGGACCAGGCCTTCAACGCCCTCCTCGATTTCGACGAAACAGCCGTAATCGGCGATATTGGTGATCTTGCCGAACAGGCGCGAATTGGAGGGGTAACGACGTGCCAGATCCGCCCAGGGATCCTGGCCCAGCTGTTTCATGCCCAGTGAGACGCGATTGCGTTCACGATCGAACTTGAGGATCTTGACATCGATCTCGTCACCGACATTGACGATCTCGGAAGGATGCTTGACGCGCTTCCAGGCCATGTCAGTGATATGCAACAGGCCGTCTATGCCGCCGAGGTCAACGAACACACCGTAATCGGTGAGGTTCTTGACGATCCCCTTGACCACCATGCCTTCCTGCAGACTTTCCAGCAACGCCTCGCGCTCGGCGCTGAACTCGGTCTCCACCACGGCGCGGCGCGAGACCACGACATTGTTGCGACGCTTGTCCAGTTTGATGACCTTGAACTCGAGTTCCTTGCCTTCCAGATAAACCGGATCACGCACCGGGCGCACGTCCACCAGCGAACCGGGCAGGAATGCGCGTATATCCTCAATATCAACTGTGAAGCCACCCTTGACCTTGCCGCTGATGACACCCGTTACGATCGCCTCGTCCTCGACTGCCTGTTCAAGACGGCGCCAGACCTGATCACGTTTTGCTTTTTCACGGGACAGCCGGGTTTCACCGAAACCGTCCTCGATGGCCTCGAGCGAGACCTCGACTTCATCACCCAGTTCAACTTCCAGTTCGCCCTGCGAATTCTTGAACTGCTCGATGGGGATAACACCTTCAGACTTCAGGCCGGCATTGACCACAACACTGTCGGATTGGATATCAACAACCGTACCGGTGACTACAGCACCCCGCCGTAACTCCTGATGGGCAAGGCTTTCTTCAAACATTTGTGCAAAACTTTCGGTCATGGGATTTACGTGTCCTTGAACTGCATCGGGTACAGTCCATCTCATCAGCCACGGTATCTGGCGACACCGCGGGTCAGGTTGAAAAAAACGACCCGGGGCAGGCCCCGGATCTCCAGAATTATTTATTATACGTGTATCTTCTTAATTGTATACGATTTTTCAGATTTTTCCGTGGACTCGGTCCAGGATGAGTGCCAGGGTGGCATCGATACCCAGGTCACTGCTGTCGATGATGCAGGCATCCTCCGCGGGCACCAGCGGTGCGGTCGCCCGCGTCCGGTCGCGTTCGTCGCGCGCCCTGACCTCCGCGACGACCGCCTCCAGAGAGGTATTAATTCCCTTTTCTTTCAATTGCTTATGGCGTCTGTAGGCGCGTTCTTCGGGGCGCGCCTCGAGGAAGATCTTGAGCGCCGCATCCGGGAATACCACCGTCCCCATATCGCGGCCATCGGCGACCAGTCCCGGCGGGCGCCGGTAGCGGCGCTGCCAGGCCAGCAGAGCCGTACGCACCGCCGGCAGGGCCGCGACCTGCGAGGCCGCGTTGCCGGTTTCCTCGCTGCGCAGGGTCCGGGTAACATCCTCCCCGTCCAGTAGCACGCGCTCTTCACCGCTCGGTGAGAACGTGAATTCCGCGTCGATCCGGTCAGCCAGGGCGGCCAGGGCCGCCTCATCGTTCAGACCGATGCCATCGCGGCGCGCCGCACAGGCCAGCAGCCGGTAAAGGGCGCCGCTGTCGAGAAAGTGCCAGCCGAGTTCAGCGGCCAACCGCTGACTGACCGTGCCCTTGCCGGAACCGCTGGGCCCGTCGACCGTAATCACCGGTACCTGGATCAATGGGGTCTGATTCACTGCTGTCCCACTTACTCCCTCTGCTTTATGCCCGTTTTTTTTGGGTGCATCGGGACGCCTACACGGAGAAGGTGAGGCCGCGTAGCGGTCGAGAGGCTGGCCTGGGCCATGTAGGCGCTAGTGCAACCCATGGAACAGTTGCCGAGAGGGCTGGGGTGAGGGGATAAAAAAGTGATAACTGCATGAATTTAAGCCCCCTCATCCTGTCCTTCTCCCGGAAGGAGAAGGGACGTTCTGTTTGTATCGCGGCGATGCGGATTCATGTCCCGTGTGCAGGAACAGCTGGTATCAGTCTTGTCATACATGACTTTACAGATAATCATATCAATGTTTATGGGACAGCAGTGGATCAGAATCACTGCTGTCCTGGCGGGTGCAAAACGGCCTGATCAGATACGGTCTTCAACCGGAACATATTCCGATAGCGGGTTCCCGGTATACACCTGGCGTGGCCGGGCGATACGCATCTTCGGATCACTGTTCTGTTCATGCCAGTGCGAAATCCAGCCGGGTAGTCGCCCGATGGCGAACAGCACGGTGAACATGTTGGTCGGTATCCCGATGGCGCGCAGGATGATGCCACTGTAGAAATCCACGTTGGGATAGAGCTTGCGCTCGAGAAAATAGTCATCGTGGAGGGCGATGTCCTCCAGGTTGCGCGCTATCTCCAGCAGTGGATCGGTTACACCAAGCTTGTTTAACAGTTGCTCGCTGACGCTGCGCAGGATGGTGGCGCGTGGATCGAAGTTCTTGTAGACACGATGTCCGAAACCCATCAGCTTGATGCCGCTGGACTTGTCTTTGGCGGCCTCGATGTATTCCCTTGCCGTCTGCTTGCCGCCGTGGATCGATTCCAGCATCTCGATCACCTTGACATTGGCCCCGCCGTGCAGCCGTCCCCACAATGCCGAGACGCCGGCGGCACAGGAGGCAAACAGGTTGGCGCGGCTGGAACCCACCATGCGTACCGTCGAGGTGCTGCAGTTCTGTTCGTGGTCGGCGTGCAGGATCAGCACCAGGTTGAGCGCGTTGAGCACCTCCGGTTCGCACATATAGGTACTGTATGGCTCCGAAAACATCATGTGCAGGAAATTCGACACATAGGGCAGTTTCGGGTCCGGATAGATGTATGGCAGGCCGCGTGAGTGTCGATAGGTATAGGCGGCCAGCGTGCGGATCTTGCTGATCAGGCGCCCAGCCGCCTGCTCAAATTGGTCAGGAGTGTCCAGCTCCAGCAGTTGTGGGTGGAAGCAGGACAGCGTCGAGATCATCGCCGACAGGATCGCCATGGGCGGCGCCGAACGCGGGAATCCGGCAAAGTGGTGTTTCATGTCCTCGTCGAGGTTTGCGTTTTCGGTGAGCTGCCTGCTGAAGCGCTCGTACTCGGCACGGTTGGGCAGCTGCCCGAAGATCAGCAGCCAGGTAACCTCGACGAAATTCGGATAGGCGGCAAAGGCCTCCAGCGGGATCCCGCGATAGCGCAGGATGCCCTTGTCACCGTCAATATAGGTAATAGCGCTGGAACAGCTGGCTGTGTTGCCAAAGGCCGGATCGTAGGCAGTGAGGCCGGTCTCATTGCGCAGACTGGTGATGTCGATGGCGCGTTCGCCCTCGGTACCAGTGAGTATCGGTAGCTCAACCGTCTTGCCATCGATGGTGAGTTCGGCTTTGTTATCGGACATAGGTGTCTCCACTTGCTTGGATCAATGGGGCCAGACTCACTGCTGTACCACATTTGTCCCTTCTCCCCTTCAAGGGGAGAAGGTTAGGATGAGGGGCAGCCCTCACCCCGGCCCTCTCCCAATCATGGGAGAAGGGATGTATTTTGATCAAAGGCGATGTTATTTCATGTCGCTGAATAATCCTGGACAGTTTTAGACCCTGACTACAAGCATGTCATTGTGCCACTGAAAAATTCTATGGGACAGCAGTGGGTCAGATTCCATTGATACGTCAACAAGTCATCTAATCAATCGAGTCTGACCCCATTGATTTGATCTGCAGGCCCGCCTGCCCGGCCAGGTCGATAAAGCCCGGGAACGAGGTGTTCACATTGGTGCAGTCGCTGATCTCGATCGCTCCCTGCGCCTGCAGCGCAGCCATGGAAAAGGCCATGGCAATACGGTGGTCACCGTGACTGTTCACGTGACCCGCCCTAATCGCCCCGCCCTCGATGATCATCCCGTCCGGCGTGGCTTGTGCATTCACGCCCAGCACCCTCAGACCGTCGGCCATTACCTGGATGCGGTCACTCTCCTTGACGCGCAGCTCTTCAGCCCCGGTGAGCACCGTGCGGCCCGCTGCACAGGCCGCCGCCACGAACAGGACGGGGAATTCGTCGATCGCCAGCGGCACCAGTTCGGGCGGGATCTCGATGCCGTGCAGCGGCGCCGCGCGCACATGCAGGTCGGCCACCGGCTCGCCGCCGACATCGCGCGGGTTTTCAATCCCGATCGACGCCCCCATCTGCGTAAGGATATCGATCACCCCGGTACGGGTCGGATTAATGCCCACGTGTTCCAGCACCAGGTCGGACCCCGGCGCGATACTGGCGCCGACCAGGAAAAACGCGGCCGATGAAATATCCGCCGGCACATCGATGGCAATGCCGCGCAAGTAGTGGCCGCCTTCGAGGCAGACCCTGCTGCCTTCGCGCTGCACCGGATAGCCCATGCCCTCCAGCATGCGTTCGGTGTGGTCACGAGTCGGGGCCGGCTCGGTCACGCAGGTCCTGCCGCTGGCATACAGGCCGGCCAGCAACACACTGGACTTGACCTGGGCACTGGCGACCGGCATGGCATAGTCGATGCCCGTCAGCTGCGCACCGCCCTGGATGGCCAGCGGAGCTGTGCCCATGTCAGTGGTGCCGATGTGCGCGCCCATGCGCGCCAGTGGTTCGACCACGCGTTTCATGGGGCGACCTGACAGCGAGGTGTCGCCGGTCAGGGTGGCATTGAATGACTGGCCGGCGAGCAGGCCGGCCATCAGACGCATCGAGGTCCCGGAGTTGCCCAGGTCCAGCGGCTGCGACGGCGCCTGCAGGCCGTGCAGTCCCACGCCCTGGATGCGTACCCGACCATTCCCGGGTCCCTCGATCGGCACCCCCATCGCCTTGAAGGCGGTCAGTGTCGCCAGGCTGTCTTCGCCTTCGAGGAAGCCGCTGACCCGGGTCTCCCCTTCAGCCAGCGAACCCAGCATGATGGAACGGTGCGAAATCGACTTGTCGCCCGGCATGCGCAGCTGTCCCTGCAGCCGTCCTCCGGGGGCCACGCTGAAACGCATGGACTTGCTGTATGAATCGGGCATAGAGAGGTTGCCTACTTCTCGATGAAGCGGTCGCGCGCCTGCTTGGCCGAAGTAAAGATCTCCAGCAACTTGTCGCCGTCATGTGCCCGCACCGCGCCCTTCAGGACCTGCAGGTCTTTACTGAAGCGGTCGATCATGAGCTCGATGGCAGCGCCGTTCGCCAGGCAGATATCGCGCCACATGACGGGGTCGCTCGATGCAATCCGGGTAAAGTCGCGAAAGCCGCCGGCGGCGTATTCGAACACCTCGTCGCGGTCACTCAGGCGCGCCAGGCTGTCGACCAGGGTGTAGGCCAGCACATGCGGCAGGTGGCTGGTCGCGGCCAGCACCGCGTCGTGATGGACCGCCGTCATCTCGGTGACCTGCGCCCCGGCCGCCTCCCACATGGCGTGTACCCGGGCGATGGCCTCGGTTTCGGTCGTCTCGGCGGGCGTCAGGATGACACGCCGGTCCCGGTAGAGGTCGGCGAACGAGGCACTGACCCCGGCTTGCTCGGTACCGGCTATGGGGTGGCCGGGCACAAAAAAACCGGGGACCTTACCGAAGGCGCGCTGCACCGCCTCGATCACGCTGACCTTGGCACTGCCCGCGTCGGTCAGGACGGCGTTTTCGGCAAGGTGGCCGCGAATGCTGCTGAACACCGACTCCATGGCACCAAGCGGAACCGCAACCAGCACCATGTCGGCACCGGCAACGGCGCGCGCGGGATCGGTGTCGAAACGGTCGATGACCCCCAGCTCCACTGCCTGCTGCAGATGCGCGGGATTGCGTCCGTTGCCCACTACCTGCTTGCAGAAACCGGCCTCCCGCAGTGCGCGTGCCAGCGAACCGCCGATCAGGCCAACCCCGATGATGCACAATCGTTCGATCACACCAGTACCTTTTCCAGCGACACCAGCAGGCGTTCGTTTTCCGCTGGCAGACCAACCGTAACCCGCAGGTGGTTCGGCATTTCGTAATTGGCAACCGGGCGCACGATCACCCCGTTCCGCAACAGGCCCTCATAGACCGCGGCGGCGGGTCGCCCCGCATCGACGGCGATAAAATTCCCGGCCGATTCTATATAGGATAACCCGAGCCTTTCGAAACCCGACACCAGCTGCGCCATGCCGGTACGGTTCACGCGCCGGGTCTCCTCCAGGTGACTGCTGTCCTCGAGCGCGGCCAGTGCCGCCGCCTGCCCCACCGTGTTCACGTTAAAGGGATGGCGCACACGGTTCAACAGACCGGCGACCTCCGAGTGCGACACGGCGTAACCCACCCGCAGGCCGGCCAGGCCGTAAGCCTTCGAGAAGGTCCGGGTCACGATCAGGTTGGGACAATCGGCGAGCCAGCGGCTGCTGTCGGGGTACTCTGCCGCGTCCACGTATTCGAAATAGGCCTCGTCGACCACCACCATGACCTGGTCCGGCAGACTCTCCACAAAGGCGCGCAGTTCGGCCTCCGTCAGCCAGGTCCCGGTGGGGTTGTTGGGGTTGGCAATGAACACCAGCCGGGTCTGCGGACCGACCCGTGCGGACATGGCCGCCAGGTCATGGCCATAGGCCGGGCCGTTGCTGCCGTCGGCCGCCGGGGCGACACGGGCGGTGGCGCCGGTGGCCTGCACAATGATCGGGTAAACGGCAAAGGCATGCTGCGAGTACACCGCCTCGACGCCGGGACCGAGGAAAACCCGGGCAATCATGTCGAGCACGTCGTTGGAGCCGTTGCCCAGTGTGATCGCCGTGGGCGAGACGGCGTGTTTTCCGGCCAGCTTCCCGGCCAGCAGGTAACCACTGCCCTCAGGGTAGCGCGACAGGTCCGCCAGCGCCCCGCGGGCGGCGGCGACGGCATGTTCGCCAGGCCCGAGCGGGTTCTCGTTGGAAGCCAGCTTGACGGCATCGCGTATACCGTACTCGCGTTCGAGTTCGGCCAGCGGCTTGCCCGGCTGATAGGCCTGCAGTCCGCGCACACCGGGTATCGCCAGTTCCATGTAGTCCGTTGTCGTCATCGTTAATTCAGTGTGGTTGCACAAACACATTATTCACCGCAGAGACGCCAAGGACGCAAATCAAAACACCCCGGGATCACAACAGTCCCATGCACCCAATCACCCGAATGACAGCCTGCTTGTAATATGATGAACGGCATTCAGGTACGAATTTCTCTGCGTCCTTGGCGTCTCTGCGGTAATAGATTTTATGTATTTTCACTGCTGTCCCATAAACATTGATAGGAATATCGGTAAAGTCGCGTATGACAAGACTGATACCATCGTTCCCTACACACGGGACATGAATCTGCATCGCCGCCATACAATCGAACGGTCCCTTCTCCTCTCGGGAGAAGGACAGGATGAGGGGATTTGAATTCATGCAGTTATCACTTTTTGACCCCCTTTTATGCCCGGCGCTTAATCGGGTACTCCCCAACCCTCTCCCAGTGGGAGAGGGAGTTTATGGGACAGCAGTGCTGTTTTCTCGTTACGCACTTTGCGCCGTTGCCATGAATCGCAAATCAATACCGGCTTGATTCAATTACGGGCAGAATCGTCTACAGGACGGCCCGGGGGTAGGAACCCAGCACCTTGACGGCAAATGTCCTGGCCTTGAGCTCAGCCAGGGCCGCGGCAACGGCGCCGTCATCCCGATGCCCTTGCAGGTCGATATAAAAAATATAGTCCCACACCCCCTGGCGAGAGGGGCGCGACTCGATCCGCGTCATGCTGATGTTGTTCTGCGCGATCGGCTGCAGCATGTCATACAGGGCGCCCGGCTTGTTGTGCAGTGACACCAGGATCGAGGTCTTGTCATGACCACTGGCCTCCACATTGCGGTTGCCGATCACCAGAAACCGGGTGGTGTTGTCCGGCTCGTCCTCGATATTGCGCACCACGATATCCAGGCCATACAACTCGGCCGCCGTGTCACCGGCAATGGCTGCCGTGCCCGCTGAGTCGGACACCGTCCGCGCCGCTTCGGCATTGCTGCTGACCGCCACGCGCTCGGCATGCGGCAGGTTGATATCCAGCCAGCCGCGGCACTGTGCCAGTGCCTGCTGGTGGGCCAGCACCCGGGTTATTTTTCCAAGATCGTCGTTCGCGGCCAGCAGGTGGTGATGAATACGCTGTTCCACCTCGCCGCAGATGCTCAGGGGCGAGCGCTGAAACATATCCAGGGTATGGCTGACCACGCCCTCGGTGGAATTCTCGACCGGCACCACACCGTAGTCGGCGGTACCGGCCTCCACCTCCCGGAACACGTCATCGATGCCGTCCAGCGCGACGGTCTTTACGGAATGGCCGAAATGCTTGACGGCCGCCGCCTGGGTGAAGGTCCCCTCCGGACCCAGGAAGGCGATATTTAACGGTTTCTCCAGTGCCAGGCAGGCCGACATGATCTCCCTGAACAGACGCACCATCTCCTCGGATGTCAGCGGCCCGGTATTTCTCTCGCTGATGCGTCGCAGTACTGCAGCCTCCCGTTCCGGCCGGTAGAAATCGCTGCTGTCCTGCGTGGTGGATTTTACCTCAGCGATCGCCTTGGCACAGTTCGCGCGCTCGTTGATCAGATCCTGGATCTGTTCATCCAGGTCATCAATGCGGTTGCGCAAGCTGTCGAGGGTGTTATCACTGCTCATGCTTCAGAAGGGTAACGCAAACCGGATGATGAAGACATAGCATCAACCAGCCACAGGCGTCGGCTCTGGACGGGCCGGTCAGAGCGCCCTGACTGCCAGGACCCCCTCGATCTTCGCAATCTGCTCGAGACACTTGGGCGATGCCTCCGAATCGACATCAACCAGGGTATAGGCGAGATCGCCCTTCGATTTGTTCAGCATGTCGAGGATATTGAGGCCGGCCTCCGCGATACAGGTCGAGATCTGGCCGAGCATATAGGGCACATTTTCATTCACTACGGCCAGGCGAAACTTGCCGTTGCGCGGCATGAACATCTCCGGGAAGTTGACCGAATTCCTGACATTGCCGCTCTCGAGAAAGTCCTTGACCTGTTCAGCGACCATGACCGCGCAGTTCTCCTCGGCCTGCTGCGTGGACGCACCGAGATGCGGCAGGGCAATGACACGCGCATGGTTCTTGAGGAGATTGCTGGGAAAGTCGCACACATAGGCGTAGACCTTGCCCGAATCGATGGCGGCCACCACAGCCTCGTCGTTCACCACACCGTTGCGCGAGAAATTGAGGATGACCACGTTATCCCTGGCCAGTTTGAGCCGTTCCTCGTTGATCATTTCGCGGGTGGCATCCACCAGGGGCACGTGGAAAGTCACAAAGTCGGCGGCCGTCAGCAATTCCTCGACACTGCCTGCCTGGCCCACATCGGAAGACATCTCCCAGGCGCGCTGCACCGTGATCTCCGGGTCAAAACCGATAACGTTCATTCCCAGGGCCAGCGCACCGTTGGCAACCTGGACACCGATGGCACCCAGTCCGACTACGCCCAGAGTCTTGCCCGGCAGTTCAAACCCGACAAACTGCTTCTTGCCGGACTCGACATTCCTGTGGATCTCTTCGTCCGTGCCCTCCAGGGTGCGTGCGAAATCCCATCCCTGGGTCAGATTGCGCGCCGCCATCAACATGCCGGCAATCACCAGTTCCTTGACGGCGTTGGCATTGGCGCCGGGGGCATTGAACACCGGCACGCCCAGCCTGCTCATAGCCTCCACCGGGATGTTGTTGACCCCGGCGCCGGCGCGGCCGATGGCCTTGACGGTGGGCGGGATCGCCATGTCATGCATATTGTAGGAGCGCAGCAGGATGGCATCCGGGTGCTGGATTTCGGAGGCCACTTCGTAGTCCTCGCGCGGCAGGTGCTCGAGGCCGGTGGGTGAAATATTGTTCAGGGTAAGAATCTTGTACATCGTATTGCCGTTATCCCCTGTTAAGGGTACACCCGGATCAGCCGCGGCTGCGCTCAAACTCTGCCATGAAGTCGATGAGGGCGCTGACACCCGCCTCCGGCATGGCGTTGTAAATACTCGCCCGCATTCCCCCGACCGAGCGGTGCCCCTTGAGGTTCAGCAGCCCGGTGTTCCCGGCCTGTATCAGGAACTCGGCGTCCAGTGAATCATCGGCCAGGGTAAAGGGTACATTCATCCAGGAACGGTAACGCAGATCAACGGGACTGTTGTAGAAGTCCGAACGGTCAATGGCCTCATACAGCCTGCCGGCCTTGCGCTGGTTGACCTCAGCCATGGCTTCCAGCCCGCCCTGCTCCCTGATCCACTGGAACACCAGCCCGGCAAGGTACCAGGCAAAGGTGGGCGGGGTATTGAGCATCGAGCCGTTCTCGGCATGCAGCTGGTAATTGAACATCGACGGGGTGCCGTCAAGCACCTCGCCGACCAGTTCGTTTCTGACGATGACCACGGTCAGGCCGGCCGGACCGATATTCTTCTGGGCCCCGGCATAGATCAGCCCGTAACGCGAGACATCCAGCGGCCGGGACAGGATCGTTGAGGACATGTCGGCGACCAGCGGTACTGCACCGGTCTCCGGTATCGCGTCGAACTCCACCCCGCCGATGGTCTCATTCGGGGTGTAGTGCACGTAGGCTGCAGCAGGATCCAGCTGCCAGTTGTCCACGGGCGGGACGGTGGTGAAATTACTGTCCTCCGATGAGGCCGCCAGGTTCACGCTGCAATAGCGCCGGGCCTCGGCGATTGCCTTCTTCGACCAGGCCCCGGTGTTGATGTAGTCGGCCTGCTGACGACCGCGCAGCAGGTTCATCGGCACCATGGAAAACTGGCTGGTGGCACCACCCTGCAGGAACAGGACATGGTAGTCGGCGGGAATTACCAGCAACTCGCGCAGGTCGGCCTCCGCCTGCTGTGCAATCGACATGAACTCCTTGCCGCGGTGACTCATCTCCATCACTGACATGCCCGAGCCGTGCCAGTCCAGCAATTCCTCGCGGGCCCGGTTGAGCACCGTCCCCGGCAGGGTTGCGGGCCCTGCACTGAAGTTATAAACCACCGTCATTCAGGCTCTCCTTCGGTCGCGGATGCGCCGGCTCCCTCTTCATCCTCGTCCTTGACCTCGATAATGCGTTCGATACCGACCAGCTTCTCGTTATCCGACAGGGCAATCAGGCGCACGCCCTGGGTATTGCGTCCCATAACGGAGATCTCGTTGACCCGGGTGCGTACCAGGGTACCGCCGCCACTGATCAGCATCACCTCGTCGCTGTCATCGGCATGCACTGCGCCAATCACATTGCCGTTGCGCTCGGTGACCTGAATCGCGATCACACCCTGACCACCACGGCCGTAGACGGGATAGTCACCCGCCGGGGTGCGCTTGCCGTAACCGTTCTCGGTTGCCGTGAGCACCGGGCTGTCACTGGCAAGCAGCATGGAGATCACACGCTGCCCGGGCTTCAGCTTGATGCCGCGGACACCGCTTGCAGTCCGGCCCATGGGACGGACGTCATCCTCGGTAAAGCGGATCACCTTGCCGGCATCGCTGAACAGCATGATGTCACGCGAACCGTCGGTGATGGTGACATCTACAAGAAAATCGCCTTCCCGGAGATCGATGGCGATAATGCCGCTGGCACGCGGGCGCGAGAAATCAGACAGCGATGTCTTCTTCACCGTGCCCAGCGCAGTCGTCATGAACACGTAGTGATCTTCGCTGAACTCGCGAATCGGCAGGACGGCGTTAATGCGCTCGCCGGCCTCCAGCGGCAGCAGGTTCACGATCGGTTTGCCGCGCGCCCCGCGGCCCGCCTGGGGCAGCTCGTAAACCTTGAGCCAGTAGATCTTGCCCCGACTTGAAAAGCACAGGATGGTGTCGTGGGTGCTGGCGATGAACAGCTTGTCGATGAAGTCCTCTTCCTTGACATCGGCCGCGCTCTTGCCGCGCCCGCCGCGCCGCTGTGCCCGGTAGTCGGTCAACGGCTGGGACTTCGCATATCCGGCATGCGACAGGGTGACCACCACGTCCTCCTCGGTGATCAGGTCTTCCAGCTTGAGGTCAAGGTGGTCGGTCATGATCTCGGTGCGACGTTCGTCACCGTACTGGTCGCGCAGGTCCGTCAGTTCCTCGCGTATCACCACCATCAGCCGTTCGGGGTCGCCGAGGATCTTGAGCAGCCTGTCGATCTCGTCGAGCAACTCCTTGTACTCGTTGACGATCTTGTCCTGTTCGAGCCCGGTCAGCTGGTGCAGGCGCAGGTCCAGGATCGCCTGGGTCTGGGTATCTGAAAGCCGGTAACCCTCAGCGTGCAGACCGAAGCTGTCATCCAGCCCCTCGGGGCGCGAGGCATCGGCGCCGGCACGTTCCAACATCCCGGTGACCATGCCGGGCTCCCAGCTGCGTCCCATCAAGGCCTCCCTGGCGGCCGCGCGGTTGGATGAACCCTTGATCAGCTTGATCACCTCATCGATGTTGGCCAGGGCCACGGCCAGACCTTCCAATATATGTGCACGCTGGCGCGCCTTGCGCAGTTCGAACACCGTCCGGCGTGTCACCACGTCGCGACGGTGGCGAATGAACGCCTCCAGGGTCTCCTTCAGATTCAGCAACCGCGGCCGCCCGTCGACCAGGGCCACCATGTTGATGCCGAACACGCTCTGCAATTGGGTGTGCTGGTAGAGATTGTTGAGCACGACCTCGGCGACCTCTCCGCGCTTCAGGTCGATGACCATGCGCATGCCATCCTTGTCCGACTCGTCGCGCAGGGCCGCGATACCGTCGACCTTTTTGTCCTTGACCAGCTCGGCGATCTTCTCGAGCAGGCGTGCCTTGTTGACCTGGTAGGGGAGCTCGGTGATGACGATGGACTGGCGGCCCTTGGCTTCCCTTTCCTCGATGTGGCTGCGTGCGCGGATGTAGATGCGGCCGCGCCCGGTGCGGTAGGCCTCGTGGATGCCGCGCACCCCGTTGATGATACCTGCCGTGGGAAAGTCCGGGCCTGGCACGTGTTGCATGAGTCCGGCCACGTCGGTATCCGGGTTCTCGATCAGCGTCAGGCAGGCATTGATGACCTCGGTAAGGTTGTGCGGCGGGATATTAGTCGCCATGCCCACGGCGATACCGGCCGAACCGTTAACCAGCAGGTTCGGTACGCGGGTCGGGAAGACCGCCGGTTCCTGCTCGGTCTCGTCATAGTTGGGGATGAAGTCAACCGTCTCCTTGTCGATGTCGGCGATCAGTTCATGCGCGATGCGCGCCATGCGCACCTCGGTGTAGCGCATGGCAGCCGGCGAGTCACCGTCAACGGATCCGAAGTTGCCCTGGCCATCGACCAGCATGTAGCGCAGCGAGAACGGTTGCGCCATGCGCACGATGGTGTCGTAGACTGCGGTGTCGCCGTGGGGGTGGTACTTACCGATCACGTCACCAACGATGCGGGCGGATTTCTTGTAGGGCTTGTTCCAGTCATTGCCCAGTTCGCTCATCGCAAAAAGCGCACGGCGGTGCACCGGCTTCAGGCCATCGCGCACATCGGGCAGGGCGCGACCCACGATCACGCTCATGGCGTAATCAAGATAGGACTGCTTCATCTCGTCTTCGAGATTGACGGGCAGGATTTCTTTCGCGAATTCGTTCATTTGGAAAGGACTAACAGGTCCATGTCATCCGATTGCAGGCCAATAAAAAACGCCTCACGGCGATCGACAGCAATTAAGACATGGGATTTTAGCATACTCGCCCCCCACACTACATCATACAAACAGCCTTTTCTGGGGCCGCTGAGGCCCCCTGTCGGCCATAAGGGGTGTTGGCAACGAAATCGAAGCCGGCTAGGCGCCAGGAGCCCAGGCGGCCAGTTTTACCTCGTCCGGGGCCCCGATCACGCCCCGCTCACTGACCAGGAAGTCGACCAGTTCTGCCGGGGTGATATCGAAGGCCGGGTTCCAGGCCGTGGCACCCGGCGCGGCAATCCGCACACCTCCCAGGCTGAGGACCTCATCCGCCCCGCGTTCCTCAATCTCGACGGCTTGGCCGCTGGCCAGCGAGAAATCCAGCGTGGAGCACGGTGCCGCCACCATGAAGCCGATGCCGTGATGCCGGCAGTTGATGGCCAGGTTGTAGGTGCCGATCTTGTTGATGACGTCGCCGTTGGCGGTCACCCGGTCGGCGCCGACGATCACCCACTGCACACGCCGCTGGTGCATCAGGTAGGCCGCCGCACTGTCGGTGATCAGGGTGGCAGGGATCCGGTCCCGGGCCAGCTCCCACGCCGTCAGCCGGGCACCCTGCAGCCAGGGCCGCGTCTCGCCGGCGTAGACACCGGTCAGCTTGCCGGACTTCCAGGCGCTGCGAATCACGCCTAGGGCCGTCCCGTAACCGCCGGTTGCCAGCGAACCCGTGTTGCAGTGGGTCAGCACGGCGTCTCCGGCCCGGATCAGGCCGGCACCGTGATCACCGATGCGGTGATTGGCGTCGATATCCTCCGCATGGATGCAGCGCGCCGCCTCGAGCAGTGACTCTACAGCGTCCGCACCGGCAGCCGCCAGACGTGCCTGCATCCGCTCCAGCGCCCAGCGGAGGTTCACGGCCGTGGGCCGGGCGGCAGCCAGCACCCCGATATCCTCGTCCAGTCGTCCGCGCCAGTCCCCGGGGGATTGCGCCTGGCGCTGCCGGGCGGCCAGCACCACACCGTAGGCCGCCGTGATGCCGATGGCGGGTGCGCCGCGAACCACCATATCGCGGATGGCCGTGGCCACCGCCGCTGCATCATCCGGGTAAAGGTTATGCTCCTCGAACGGCAGGCGACGCTGATCGAGCAGGCACAGGCGGTTATCCTCCCAGCGGATGGCCCGGATTGAGTCGTGGTCGTTTTCCAATATCAATTCAATCTCCCGTCCAGCCGGTTCAGGCGACTGATTCTAAGGTTTTTTTTGTTGACAAAAAGCCCTGAAAACCACTAGTCTTTGCTGCCGTATGTGTCTAGAATACCCGCCACGGGACAGCTTATAACTTTTATACACAAATCACAGGAGTTGTAATAATGAAGAAATTACCTCTTAACGTCCTGATGGCGGCCATTGCCTCATCAGCCCTGATAGCCAACGTCGCGATGGCGCATGGAGGCGGCAAGGCAGGTGCGGGCAACCTCGGCGACAGTGCCAAGCACATCGTCACCAGCGGCTCCGGAGACTGCGTGCGTACCTCATCCTGGAGCAAAGCAACCGCAGTCAAGGATTGTGATCCGGAGCTGTTCCCGGAACCAGTCGCCGAAGCGGCTCCGCCACCCGTTGCACCGGCACCGCCACCCGTCAGCTACGAGACCATGACCCTGTCGGCTGGTGCCCTGTTCGACTTCGACAAAGCCAGTCTCAAGCCGGAAGGCATGATGCAGCTTGACGAAGTCGCCGGCAAGATCACCAGCAATGACAAGGTTGAAAGCGTCAGGATTGTCGGTCACACCGACAGCACCGGGCCCGAGTCCTACAACCAGCAGCTGTCACTGCGCCGTGCGACCTCCGTCCGGGACTACCTCGGAACAAAGGGTGTCGACTCCAGCCTGATGTCGATCAGCGGCATGGGTGAGTCCAGCCCGGCGGCTGACAATTCCACCCGTGCGGGTCGTGCCCAGAACCGCCGCGTTGAGGTCACCATCGGTGTAACACGGCGGAAGTAAGCAGCCGCACCTTGCACTAACCCGGGACCCATCGCCTGATTCAGGCGATGGGTCTTTTCATTTCAGCATTCGGAAATCCCCATGAACCCGGAACAGTTTCTCGATCCCGAACTGATCAACACCTATGTCATCCCCTGGGCGATTCGCGTTGTCCTGGCACTGGCCATTCTCGTCATCGGCCGCTGGGTCACGAAGGCCATCGTCCGTTTCGCCAAACGCATGATGGGCAAGGCCGATGTCGACGCCATGCTGGTGTCGTTCCTGGGGAATATCCTCTATACAGCCCTGCTGCTGGCCGTCGTTATCGCCGCCCTCGATCAGCTCGGCGTCCAGACCACCTCACTGATTGCGGTCTTCGGTGCCGCCGGCCTGGCCGTCGGTCTGGCACTGAAGGATTCGCTGGCAAATTTCTCTTCTGGCGTCATGCTGATCATCTTCCGTCCCTTCAAGGTCGGTGACGCGATCGAGGCCGCCGGCATCACCGGGGTCGTCGAGGAGGTACGCATCTTCAGCACCATCCTGCGCACCGGGGACAACCGCGAGATCATCGTTCCCAACAGCCATATCTATGCACGCCCGATAACCAACATTTCAGCGCGCCCGACACGGCGCATCGACCTGGTATTCGGCATCGGCTACGACGACGATATACGCAAGGCGAAGCAGCTGATCGAGACAGCCTTTGCCGCCGATGAACGCATCCTCACGGATCCGGCACCCGCGATCTCGCTGGCCGAGCTGGCCGACAACAGCGTCAATCTCAATGTGCGCCCCTGGGTCAACACCGAAGACTACTGGTCGGTGCGCGCGGACCTGATGGAACGCATCAAGCTGTCATTCGACGAAAACGGCATCAACATCCCCTACCCGCAGCGGGATGTTCACGTGCACAATGTCGCATAGCAGCCGGGGACGCGGCCTCCCTTCGGCCTGCGGCCTTCGTTATACTCGCAGCTGCACCTGAACCCGCAGAACCGTGGCATGCAGACCATCGACAGCCTTATCCACGCACGCTGGATCGTCCCGGTTGAACCGGAGAACTCGGTCCACCCGCACCACAGCCTTGCCGTCCATGAAGGACGCATCCTCGAAATCCTGCCCACAGAGCAGGCACACACTCGCTTTGCACCACTTGTCGAACATGAACTCGACCACCATCTTCTGATACCCGGACTGGTCAACACCCACACCCACGCGGCCATGAGCCTGCTGCGCGGACTGGCGGATGACCTGCCGCTGAACGAGTGGCTGAGCAATCACATCTGGCCAGCCGAATCACGCTGGGTCAATGAGGAGTTCGTGCATGACGGCACCCAGCTCGCGATCGCCGAGATGCTGCGCAGCGGGACCACCTGTTTCAATGATATGTACTTCTTCCCGGATGTCAGCGCCCGGGTTGCCGCTCATGCCGGGATGCGCGCCTGTGTCGGCCTTATCGTGATCGACTTCCCGACCGTGTGGGCCCAGGATGCCGATGAGTATATCTCCAAGGGACTGGCGGTGCATGACCGCTTCCGCGGCGATCCGCTGATTCGTACACTGTTCGCCCCGCACGCACCCTATACCGTCTCCGACAAGCCGATGGAACATATCCGGGTACTGGCAGACGAACTCGATGTTGGCATCCACATGCACGTGCACGAGACCCGCGATGAAATCGACCAGGCCCTCGAGACCTTCGGCAAGCGCCCGCTGCAACGGCTACACGAGCTGGGCCTGGTGTCACCCAACCTGATCGCGGTGCACATGACTCAGCTGACCGGGCCCGAGATCAAGGAGTACGCCGCTGCCGGCGCCCATGTCGTACATTGCCCGGAATCAAACATGAAACTTGCCAGCGGCTTCTGCCCGGTAGCGACCCTGACGGACGCCGGCATCAATGTCGCGCTCGGCACTGACGGCAGCGCAAGTAACAACGACCTGAATATGCTTGGCGAAATGCGCAGTGCCGCACTACTGGGCAAGGCTGCGAGCAATGACGCCAGCGCCGTGCCGGCACAAATGGCCTTGAGGATGGCGACCCTGAATGGCGCGCACGCACTCGGCCTGGCCGGGGAAACCGGTTCACTCACGGCCGGCAAGTGGGCCGATATCACCGCCGTCCGGATGGATACTCTCGAATCACAACCACTGTATGACCCGGTTTCGCAACTGGTATATGCTTGTGGACGTGAACAGGTTACCGATGTTTGGGTGGCCGGCCAGCACCTGCTTAAGGAACGCCTGCTGACGACCCTTGACGACAACGATATCCTCGAACGGGCCAGTCACTGGCAGACCCGTATTGGCAGCACAAACCGTCTGGAGTCATAACGCGTATGTCAGCAAGCAACCACAATGTAGATCCCGGTGAAATCGCCAAGTTCGAAAAACTGGCAGCGCGCTGGTGGGATCCCAACAGCGAGTTCAAGCCGCTACACGATATCAACCCGCTGCGGCTGGACTACATCAACAGACTGGCAAAACTTGAAGGTAAACGGGTACTGGATGTGGGCTGCGGCGGCGGGCTGCTGACCGAAGGCATGACCGCGCTGGGCGCACAGGTGACCGGCATCGACATGGGCAAGGCACCGCTGAACGTCGCCCGCCTGCACAGGCACGAATCGGGACTGGATATTGACTACCGGCAAATGACTGCCGAACAACTGGCCAGCGACGAGCCCGGCAGCTTCGATGTGGTCACCTGCCTGGAAATGCTCGAGCACGTACCTGATCCGGCCGCGGCCATCCAGGCATGTGCCACCCTGGTCAGGGATGACGGCCAGGTATTCCTGTCGACCATCAACCGCAACCCGAAGGCCTACGTGTTCGCAGTGATTGGTGCAGAATACGTCCTCAACATGCTGCCCAGGGGTACCCACGAATACAGCAAGTTCATCCGCCCCTCGGAGATGGAGTCCTGGGCACGCGCCAGTGGCCTGCAGCTCAGCGACATCAGCGGGATGACCTACAACCCTCTCACCCGGGAATACCGCCTCGGCAGGGACGTGTCTGTCAATTACCTGGCCTGCTTCCGGAAAGCCTGACCCGGCCGAGCCGATGCGGATACGGACAGTCCTGTTTGACCTGGACGGTACCTTGCTGGACACCGCCCCTGACCTGGCCGACGCACTGAACGCCGTACTGGTGGAAAACCACCGCCAACCCCTCCCCTTCGACACGATCCGCGGGGTTGTCTCACACGGCGGCAAGGCGCTTATCGAACGGGGTTTCTCTCTGGACGAGTCGCACCCGGATTTCGACCCGCTGCGCCAGCGCTTGCTGACCGTGTATCGCGACAATATCGCCAGGCGCACACGGCCGTTCCCCGGCATGACCGAGCTGCTCGAGCAGCTCGAACGACGCGGACTCAACTGGGGCGTGGTCACCAACAAACCGGCCTGGTTGACCGAACCGCTGCTGAAGGAACTGGGCTTGTTCGAGCGCGCCACCTGCGTCATCAGCGGCGATACCCTGAACGAGCGCAAGCCGCACCCGGCGCCAATGCTGTATGCCTGCGAACAGGCCGGCAGTACTCCTGACCAGTGCGTCTACATCGGTGACGCACAACGCGACATCGAGGCCGGCAAAAATGCCAGCATGCATACCCTGGTCGCCCTGTTCGGCTACTTCCAGGACAGTGACCGGCCGCACGAGTGGCAGGCCGACGCCATGCTCGAGGGGCCGGGTGATCTGCTGGCGTGGCTGGACCGGATAGAGTAGCCGGCCCGAGGCTCACCCGGCGGTTAAACAGTGGCATAATGTAGCCTCATGGAGATCAACCAGATAACCCTCCTGATTATCGTTGCGGTCATTGCCCTCGAGATCGGCGCCATCGTCGCCTACCTGATGGGGAACCGCCAGATCAACAGACTGCGCAACAAGTATTCCCGGCTGATGGTCACCCTCAGCTACGAACGCAAGGCGGCGGCACAGAAGGAGGCCGCGTTTCAGCAGGTCACCCGCAATCTGAAGGATACCTTCAACGCCCTGGCTGGCAATGTCCTCAAGGAAAACAGCGCCCAGTTCCTCCACCTGGCGCAGGAAAACCTCAAGCAGTTCCAGGTCAAGGCGGAGAGCGATCTTGCCCAGCGTGAAAAAGCGGTCGAAACCCTGGTCAAGCCGATACGGGAGGCCCTCGACAAGACCGAGTCGCAGATCCGCGTGATGGAGAAGGAACGCAAGGAGGCGCACGGTGCACTGACCAAACACCTGGAGACCATGGCGGACTCGCACCGCCTGCTGCAGTCGGAGACCCGCCACCTGGTGCAGGCCCTGCGCCGCCCGGAGGTACGCGGCCAGTGGGGCGAAATGACCCTCAAGCGACTGGCAGAACTGGCCGGAATGGTCGAACACTGCGATTTCCGGGAGCAGGAATCGGTGCAGACCGAGACCGGCACGCAGCGCCCCGACATGGTCATACGCATGCCCGACAAACGTGAGGTCGTAGTGGACTCCAAGACACCGCTGGATGCCTACCTCGCCGCAGTCGAAGCCAGCGACGATGACGCGCGCAAGCAGCACCTCAAGCGCCATGCCCAGAATGTCCGGGAACGGGTACGCGAACTGGCCAGCAAGGCCTATTGGGAGCAGTTCCCCCGCAGTCCCGACTTCATCGTGCTGTTCATTCCGGGGGACCAGTTTCTCAGCAGCGCCCTGGACATGGACCGCAAGCTGCTCGAGGATGCCCTCTCTGACAACGTCATCCTCGCCACACCCACCAGCCTGGTCGCCTTGCTGCGCGCGATCGCCTACGGCTGGCGCCAGGACGCCCTGGCGGAAAACGCGGAAGTCATCCGTGTTGTCGGTACCGAGATGTTCCTGCGCCTCACCACCTTTGCCGAACACCTGGCGAAACTCGGCCGCAGCCTGGACAGCAGCGTGGAAACCTTCAACAAGGCGGTCGGCTCGTTTGATTCGCGCGTCCTGCCGAGCGCCAGGAAGTTCACCGAACTGGGCATCACCACCAGGAAGAAACCACCGGATCTGCAACAGATCGAACGGGCCACACGCACCGTGGCATCCAGCAGCGAAACGGAAAGCACCCATTAGCTGCCGCGGGTCCGGCGGATAAACGCCCGCTACCCCATGCCACGACGAACTTTCGAAGATCGAAGCCGCTATGCCAGACATTCAGACACTCAAGCCGGACTGGGAACCCCGCGAGACCCAGTTGCAGGACCGGGTCATACTCATATCCGGCGCCGCCGACGGCATCGGCCGTGCCCTGGCCACCTCCTGTGCCGCCCAGGGTGCCCACATCGTGATGCTGGACAAAAACGTACGCGGGCTGGAAAGCGCTTACGACGAGATCGTGGCCGCCGGTCACCCCGAACCCGCCCTTTATCCGCTGGATCTCAAAGGTGCGACACCGGATGACTACCACGCACTGGCCGAGGTCCTCGACAAGGAATTCGGGCGCCTTGACGGACTGGTCAACAACGCTGCCGTTCTCGGTGCCCTGACACCGATCGACAGCTATCACGATGCCCTCTGGTTCGAGACCCTGCAGGTCAATCTCAATGCACCCTATTTGCTGACCAGGGCCTGTCTCGGGCTGATGTACCGCTCGATCGATGCCTCGATCATCTTCACCTCGGACAGCACCGGTCGCCGCGGCAAGGCCTACTGGGGCGCCTACGGTGTTTCCAAGGCCGGGCTCGAGTGCTTTATGCAACTGCTCGCAGACGAACTGGAAGCGAATACCAGCATACGCGTCAACAGTATTGATCCGGGCCCGGCACGCACCGCGATGCGTGTCATTGCCTACCCGGCCGAGAACCGCAAGCAGCTCAGTGCCCCGGCCGATGTCATCAAACCGTTCCTGTACCTGCTCGGGCCGGACAGCAAGGGCACCACCGGGCAGCAGTTCGCCCTTCGCAAGCAATGACCCGGTGCGATCAAAACCGGGGAATGTCACCCCATTCCTAAATTCATAATATGATTACCAGCGAGAGACGTGTGAACGAGAAAACAGTTGACGTAGCGATCATCGGTTCCGGCACCGCCGGCCTCAACGTCATGGGCCAGGTGCGTCGCGCCCGCAAGAGCTTCGTGCTCATCAACGACGGAGAAACCGGTACCACCTGCGCGCGGGTCGGCTGCATGCCGTCCAAGGCCATGATCCAGGTCGCGGAAGACTTCCATCGCCGCGCCCACCTGGGCCGCTACGGTATCGCCGGCCATGAAGACCTGACGCTTGACCTGCCGGAGGCGCTGGAACACGTACAGAACCTGCGCGACATCTTCGTCGATCGGGTTCTGGAACACAGTACCGACAAGCTGGGCGAGGAATTCATCGAGGGCTATGCCCGTTTTATCGAACCAACGCTGCTGGAGGTCGAGGGACAGCGCATTCGTGCCGGGCGCGTGGTCATCGCCACCGGTTCACGTCCCCTGGTGCCCGAGCCATGGCGGGCCTTTGGCGACCGCATCATCACCACCGATGAGCTGTTCGAGTACGAGAACCTGCCTGCCGCGATCGGTGTCATCGGTCTTGGCACCATCGGCCTGGAACTCGGCCAGAGCCTGCATCGCCTCGGGATCAGCGTGACCGGCTTCGACCAGATCGACACTATCGGCGGTATCCAGGACCCGGAGGTCGCACGTACCGCCATCGATATCCTCGGCAGGGAATTTCCGCTGCATCTCGGCAGGCCTGCCGATATCGAGGCGGCAGGTGAACAACTCAAGGTGACCGCCGGCGAGCACAGCGTGCGGGTCGACAAGGTCCTGTGCAGTATCGGGCGCGTACCGAATGTCGAGAACCTGGGTCTGGAAAACCTCGGCGTGGCGCTGGACGAGCACGGCATGCCGCCATTCAACCTGAATACCATGCAGATTGCCGACCTGCCGGTGTACCTCGCCGGCGACGTCACGGGTGAGCGCATGATCCTGCATGAGGCCGGTGACGACGGCAGGATAGCCGGCTATAACGCCGCCCATGACGAGACCACCGCGTTCCGCCGCAAGACACCGATCATGATCAACTTCTGCGACCCCAACATCTGTGCGGTCGGCAGGCGCTGGGATGAGATCGATCAGGGCAGCACCGCAGTCGGCGAAATCAGGTTTGGCCCGGTGGGCCGCGCCCTCATCATGGGCAAGAACAAGGGCGTGCTGCGGGTCTACGGCGACAGGCAGTCCGGTCGTCTGCTCGGTGCGGAGATGATCGGACCTGCCTGCGAGCACCTCGCCCACCTGCTCTGCTGGTGTATCGAGCAGCGCCTGGGTGTCGCTGACCTGCTGCGTATGCCCTTCTATCACCCGGTCATCGAAGAGGCGCTACAGGCCGCGCTGTACGACCTCTACCGCAAGGTGGAAACAAAGAACGAAGGCGGCCTGGTGGAACTGGAACGGCTGCCGGTTTGATTGGTGTGGGAATAATAACTGCTATCCAGCTTCTCACACGCCGATTATAAGCATCGACCATCCGACCATATATGACAGTTTTCATTCAATAGCTACAGAGTAGATCCTCATTATCCTGTATGCCTAACGAGCCTACAGGACTTTCTAGTGACGGTATTTGCCTGGAATAGATTTAAAACAATTGTCATAAAATATATTAATGGTTTCTATAGCAGAATAATTAGTAACTTATTATCGTCACTACATAGCATCCAATACTTTTTGAGCAGCATTTTCTCCACTCTTGAATGACTCATCTGTCCAGTGATATCCCCACTCGCCGTAGCGGCCACAACACTGTATGTCAATATCATCCAGATAACCCTGAACAACAGCTAGAGCAGCTGCACGATCAAGGTCATAAATAATATTTGCATGCCGTATCAATCTGGCCTCGGTGGTAATAATGTGATCACCCTCTCGCATAAGGCCACAGCGCATCAAATCATCTATTACCGGCTGGATATATTCTTCAGATTTTTTTTCCAGTGGTTTGTATTTATCCGAAAAATACAGCTCTGCCTGTATGCTGCCACAACCAGGCGGGGCGTTGTTGGGCGATAGCATATGAGGAAAACTCAACCTAGTAAAAACGAAGTCACGGTCATAAAAGTAGGATACATGTGCATCCGATATATCCTCCCGATTTATGCCGATATTTACCAGTAAACACATCGATGCAGCGAGCATACGTGATGCCTTGATAACATCTTCCGGCACACCATCAATAATCGATATCAGTTCAGGTAATGGCATGGATGATACAAGTTGATCATAGGTTTTAACATCGCCATTACTGAAGCCTAGCATCCTGTGATTAACGTCAATCTTTTCAACCCTGCTGTTCAACCGGCAGTCAATATCTTTAATAAATTTAGACAAATAGGAAACGAATCCTTTATTTAGTGGATATCGAAAATCAGTAATATAGTGCACATCCTCTGTATTCGGCGTTTGCGCCCCTCTGACCACTTCTTCAAGGCTTGGTCGGTACAGCCTTGGCCCAAGCCAATCGGTACTCATATTGTCTGCGGTGGTAGTGTGGTACCTGGCTCCGTACTCCATAGGAAATGTTTCAGCGAAAGTCTTTCCATATGTCGCAACGAGCCAATCTGAATAGTTGCTGATTTCTTCATTATCGTTTTTGGCTATAACCTCCTTAAAATCACGGATTACACTCTCTATCAGATCCTGTGGTAACCCATATAGGTTGCACTGGACAGGATGCTTAATCCAGTGCCCCTGCCAGTAATTATTCATAATTGCTTTGGCAGAGATATATTCAGAGTCTACACTGTCTGCAAACAATTCCTGGATACGCTCATCCTTAGTAAAGGATATGTGTGGGCCTTCATCAAATGTAAAACCATAGCTGTCCGTCCAAGAGGCGGTATGACCACCCAGATATGGATTCTTGTCATAGATAACTGGAACAACACTTTCACAACCGAATCTGTAGGCGGCACCAAGCCCTGCCATGCCACTACCAATAATGGCTATGTTCTGCCTGTTTGTTTTAATCATTCTGCTTCAATATTGTCTTTCCACCATTCGATGGTTTTATTTAACCCGGCGTCAAGATCAAATTGTGGTTTCCAGCCAAGCTCATTTGAAAGTCTGCTTATATCAGCGACAACCAAAGGTGTCTCATTCGCAGGCATTGGCCGGGAACCCAGGCTGACAAGTTCCCTGCTTCCCAACTTGTCCGCAATATTATGTATGACATCCTTTAATAAAATAGGTCTACCTGAAGCAATATTGATAGGCCCTTCAACGGTGCTATCCACCAACTCTACAAATGCATCCGCAACGTCTTCAACATAAAGGAAGTCACGTATTTGTGTACCACTTGTACAATGCGCCATTTTACCGGACAGAAGAGAATGAACTACAGATGATACGAGTCGCGTCTTGTTTTCAAATGGCCCATAAAGAAAGAATATCCTTCCCCATGCGCTGCTTAAACCGGATTCCCCCGTATAGGCAGTGAGTTGTTGCTGAAGGGAATTCTTGCATACACCATATAATGTGTTCGGGTTAAGCGGCGTTACTGCCTCGGAGCAATATCCATACTTCCAGTCATATTCCGTGCATGACCCAGCCATGACTGCACGTTCGCCCGAGTTTTCTCTAAACCTTATCAATAACTCAATACTGGACTGCACCCATTTCAGATATTTGTCTCCTCCAGTCCTGGCCCATGCACCGGGCACCACATGCCAGGCAAGATGTAGCAGGTGTGTTGGACGGATACTTGAAATCAACGCAGGGATACAGGATAAATCCAGTAGATCTGCCTTGTGCCAGCTGACATTCCCGACATCTAGTATTTGATTTCTGCTAGAAACGGCATGGACATCATAATCGCGTGCAATCAGCTTTTTCAGGCAGTGCCGTCCAATAAAACCTGATGCTCCCGTTACAAGAACCTTCTTCATATTGGTGATTAACCGGAGCAGATTCTCAAGATAGTGTTTCTACCTTTTAAGAAATACCCCTAAAAGGCGGCCAGCCCAGATCCTTATCTGATATTTTCGTTACAGGTGTAGGCCAATTGATGGCGATTTTCGGATCATCGAAGCGTAAGCCCCGTTCACTTTCCGGATGATAATCCTGTGTGACGCTATAGAATATTTCCGTGTTATCAAGCAGCGAGATAAATCCATTTGCAAATCCTTCCGGCACAAATAACATGCGACGGTTATTAGCACTTAATTCAACACCAAACCATTGACAGTTCGTTGGCGATGCCGGTCGTAGATCAATGATTACATTGAATATTGCCCCGCTGATGCATCTGATCAGTTTCGCTTCCTGGTGCGGAGAAAGCTGATAATGCAAGCCACGTAATGTGCCGCGCACATGACTGAATGAAAGATTGGACTGTACAAATTCAGTCATAATACCTTGTTTTTCAAACTCTTCCTTGCACCATGCGCGAGCATAGAAACCTCGTTCATCTTCATACTTCTCAATATCAATGACAAAAGCATCATCTAAATCTGTTGCAGTAAATATCACTGATAAATCCTGGCTTCCGGAATAGGAACGATGAACTGGCCACCCCACTCCCTGATGTAGGAAAGCTGGTCCATGATCTCGTTCTTCAGATTCCACGGCAATATCAAAACATAATCCGGTCTGGTCTTCTTTATCCTGTCAGGATGAAAAATAGGAATATGAACCCCGGGCATATACAGTCCCTGTTTTTGTGTATTTATATCGACTGTGTAATCGAGGAAATCCGAACGGATTCCCATATAGTTCAGCAAAACACACCCTTTACCGGGCGCCCCATAGCCTGCAATAGTTTTCCCTTCGTTCTTTATTTGTATCAATAACTCAAGCAACTTGCGCTTGGTACTTTGCGCTTTTTCTGAGAAAGATGAATAAGTAACCAACGCAGTCAAGCCAGCCGCCTGCTCTTTTTCTCTCATTGTTGAGATATTTTCTGATGTTATTTTTGTCGCATCGGTGTCATGGCCTGCAAAGATGCGTATCGAACCCCCATGCGTAGGGAATTCTTCAACGTCAAAGATATTCAGGCAGTGCGCCCTGAATATCTTCTCGACTGCAGTAAAAGAAATATACGAACAATGCTCATGAAATACTTGGTCAAACTGGTTTTCCCCCATCGTTTGTAACAAATGCGGAAATTCCATTGTAATGATGCCTTCTGGTGCTAGCAGAATCTTCATGCCAGCTACAAAGTCGTTAATATCGGGCACATGGGCCAGTACATTGTTGCCCAGTAACAAATCAGCCTTAATACCTCCGTCAAGCACTTCTTCTGCTGTCTTGACACCGAAGAATTTATTCAAGGTAGGAATGCCTTTCTCCAGAGAGATCTTTGCTATATTGCTTGCCGGTTCGATACCCAGAACCGGTATATCTTTCTCCATGAAATACTGGAGCAGGTAACCATCATTACTGGCGATCTCGACTATTTGACTGTTTCTGTCAAAGCCAAACCTCTGCACCATATAGTCAACATAAGTTTGTATATGGATTAACCAGCTTTCTGAACAGGACGAAAGATAGGGATAGTCGCCAAATATCTCCTCCGGCGATTGCATCTCGGGCAACTGGACAAGCAGGCATTTCTTACATACATAGGCATGTAATGGATAGAATGGCTCTGATTTCTGTAGCTCCTGTTCAGACAGATAGGCGCTGACCATCGGTGCCATACCAAGATCTACAAAGGTATGCTCCAGTCGGTTTTTACAGAAATTACATACAGGCTTGTTCATATTTTTTCTTCACAAAGATTCTCATAACGTCTTATTTGGTTTTCCGTCAGGTCTCTCATATCCGCGTTCCTGGCAGATGACTGATACCACTCAACAATCCAGTCCATGATCGTTTCAATAGAAAGGCGTGGATGCCAGTCCAGAAGGCTTTTTGACTTGGTGCAGTCCAGTTTGAGGAAATGATCTTCATGCGGATGTGGCCCTGAATCGACTTCCCAGCTTGCGTTTCCCTCCCAGAGCGTTGTCAAACGTTCAACCAGCCATGAGACAGGTTTTATTTCTTCAATATCCGGCCCGAAGTTCCACGCACCGGTATACTCAGGGCCGCTTTCCCACAGCCTCTCAGCCAGCTCAAGGTAACCCCGGAGGGGTTCCAGGACAAACTGCCATGGCCTTATCGCACCCGGCCGGCGAATCAACACCGGTTTGCCACTTTGTATTGCCTTGATTGTATCCGGAACAAGTCTGTCTTCCGACCAGTCACCACCACCAACCACATTACCAGCACGTGTGCTCGCGACTGCTACACCATGTTGAGGATAGTTCTGCTCATTGAAATACGAATCACGGTATGCGCTAATCAGAAGCTCGGCACAGCCCTTGCTGCTCGAATATGGGTCGTGACCACCCATTCTGTCGTTTTCACGGTAGCCCCATACCCACTCAAGATTCTCATAGCATTTATCACTGGTAATAAGGACCACGACTCGCACAGATGGGTTGCGCCGCACTGCTTCAAGCACGTTCATGGTTCCGATTATATTGGTAGTATATGTCGTTACAGGATCCGCATAAGACTTGCGCACAAGCGCCTGCGCTGCCATGTGTATAATTATCTCTGGCTGATGCTTGGCCACTACATCATTAAGACGGTCAGAATCCCGAACATCAGACTCAATAGAGGTCATTCCTTCTGCTATATTTGCGTCCCTGAACATCGATGGCTCAGTATGCGGTGGTAACGCGTAACCGACGACATCCGCACCCAACATCTGGAGCCAGGCTGACAGCCAACTCCCTTTGAAGCCCGTGTGTCCGGTTATAAGAACTTTTTTCCCATTCCAGAATTCCCTGTTCATATCATTTCCAGCATTTCCACGGCGCCTCGCCAGCATTCCAAATCGCTTCCAAATAATTCTTATCCCGCAGTGTATCCATGCACTGCCAGAAACCCTTGTGAAATAGTGCAGATAATTGCCCATCCTCAGCCAGACGTTTCAGTGGCGTATGCTCGAAATGGGTCTTATCTGACTCGATATAATCGATAACTTTTGGTGATAACACGAAGAATCCGCCATTAATCCAACTACCACCATTAGATGGTTTTTCACGGAATTTTACAATCCTGTTTTCATTGAACGTCAAGACTCCATATTTTGATTCAGGCTGAATAGCGGTCAGCGTGGCCAATGTCCCTTCCTGGCTGTGTCTTTCGATCAACGAATCAATGTTCACATCACTGACACCATCACCATAGGTAAAACAAAAGTCCTCATCATCCAGGTAACCCCTGATGCGCCTCAGACGCCCTCCGGTACCACTATTCTCGCCCGTATCAACCAGTGTGATTTTCCATGGTTCAGATCTCTTCTGGTGAACAATCATATTGTTCTTTTCAATATCGAACGTTACATCTGAATTATGAAGGAAATAATTTGCAAAATATTCCTTAATGACATATCCCATATACCCAAGACATACAATGAACTCATTTATGCCATACGCAGAATACATCTTCATGATATGCCAAAGAATCGGCTTCCCTCCGATCTCAACCATTGGTTTGGGCCGCAGTGTTGTTTCTTCCGAGAGTCGCGTGCCCAGGCCACCTGCAAGAATAACTACTTTCATCTAGCGCTCCAGAATAACTGTTAATCATTTAAATCTTTCACAATACACAATGAGACAATAGGACGTTTCTTCAGGTAATGTTCGCACATCACCTATTTCCTCTTTAAAAAAACCATTTTAACTGTAGACCGGAATTCCTTGCTAGGATCATCAATGTTTCAGCATCCCATCAATCTCTACTTCATCGACAAGTAATCCGGATTCTTTATCAGATATTGGTTCTTTAATCCAGCATACCTTCGCATCTCCCAGGATTGGAAAGATGTCGCCTGATTCTTTTGTTGCACGCAGGACATTATCCTGGATCAGATTGCACTTAGTTGACAGGTTGCTAGTAAGTCCACTTAATGGGATCGTAACTATTGTCAATCAATTGTTCCAAACCCATCCGCACTGTAATTACTATAAAGAATAAAAGCACTACTCTCTAAAGTCCATGGTTATTGAGCAACCGTTCGACTTGCTTTTCGCCCCAAAAGATATTCCCCCGAAAATCGAGGTACTCAGAAGTAGTAATTCGGCATAGGGTATGATTTTATATACTACGTGACAAAATTGTAATACTTTATCGTGAGACAGATATTCAGCATTCTCAAGACCCATGAGGCTGACTTTCCGTTCACATAGCCATGTAGAAACTATAAACCTCTAATTATTTGTTGTTCACACAATTAGAGTCTACCACCGAGTTTCGGATTGCCAAGTATTCCTGGAAAGTCAGGCTATCCGGCGAATCATGCGATCGCTTATCATTGTACTTCCGGATCCGGTTTTCAGTGAATTCTCAGACCTCATTATAAGTATCGAAACACGTATAAACTGAGTTTCTCATCCCGATCGGGGCAGTTAAGGCGCCCTATGCAGGTGTTCTGCGTCAGCTTGCCCGGCATGTTATTTTATAGTTCAATATTTTGATCCTCGACCCATTCAGTGAGCATAGCCGATATAAACTTCGGACTATTACCTATTCGCAGCTTATTGGGATAGCTATTCCAAGCCACGATTAGTTGCAAAAGCATAATTACCCGCAGTCCGGGCAGATTAAGGTCAACCTCAGGCGTGGGAACGGAGGCTACAAAACAGGGGGTCACTCAAGGAGTCCATTGACTATTGTGGATAACGGTAGTAGGCATGACCAGTGTGTCCGGATACTAACTTGACAATCGCTTCACGCCACAACGTCATTTATTCAGATTCGGCAGGCAATACACATGGTGAACACGCTTGTTGTACAAATACTATTCAGTAGTCACCATCAGTTCTTTATAGCAATTTACAGTCTTATTTTCGCGCGATGATTTAGTAGACCACTTCACTCTGTATCAAGAAGTATGAATCACGCAAGTGTCAAACATATTATATATTATATAACAAAGCGGCTATGGAGTTCCATTACGCGCCTACGAAGTGATAACCGTCTACGGAGCTCATCTGTGCGCATACGAATAGATTTCTTCGCGGTATAGTAGTTTGGAATATACTGTTTAGCACCACCTTGGAAGTGCACACCGTGCACCCTGATCGGGTTATTTGGAGCCTCAGCCTTATAAAACACAGGTTGCGATTCGTCAATAAAGGCTATTTTTTTCAACCCATCCTCCATAACATACTCATTAACGAATTTGTTCATGCTGGAACTTACGTTACTATCGAATACAGTCCCTCGTTTTTCTGCAGCATAATTGGTAATGGAAGACATATTTTCTCTCCAAAATAAGTACAAGGTCGTCATGTCACAAATACCACCGGATGTACCAGTGTCACTATGCCATGCCCATTTTTCTTTATACTTGGCGTGGTAGTGCGGATCCTCATAGGTATTTATCACGAAGTCGCAGAATCGCTCCAGATAACTGATATTCCAATAACTCATATGACCAGAAACACACCACGTATACGACTCATGGTGCTGATCTGGGATGATAAGTGCACAACCGGACGAGTCGTTATGAATACGCTGTATTTCATTAATTGAGCTGTACAACAAAACATCCGAGTCGACATGTAACACATTGTCGATGCTCTCACGTCGCATGTGCTCAAGGAGATAAAACCATCGCAGAAAACATAATTCCTCGAAACTATGCGGGTTGCTCGACATATGCTCATAGCAATTCAGAAACCGTTCTGCTTTAGTATTTTGCAATGAGTCCAACTGTACAATCCCAGCGCCGCTTTGCTTTGTATCACCCAGTAGCACAATTGGGCACTCTGACCGATTTACATATGCTGCTTGTCGAATCACATATGGGAGATACCAGCTATTGCCACGATGAATAAATACAATTTGGATCGACTGGGACATTATTATTTCTTACCTGATTAACATTCGTCGAGGAATCCGATCGTGAATAAACGTATATATTGCAGAATACTACGGGTTAGTATCTCTATGATCACTGATGCCAATCACGATAAAACCGCAAAGTAAGAATGGCGCGTCTTTCGGAAATTTAGGTGGTATAGAAAATAATCCATCTACTTTAGTAGATAGGGCTCCCAAAATGACTTGTCATAGCGCTCCCAGGCATGGCATCCGAAGGGTAGCTCATGGTTATTCAGCTCGAAGCAATACCTCGGGACAATCTCAAACGCGAATTTTAGTGCCTCTTTTACCTCAGGTACCAGAAAATCCGGATAGTAATGGCTAGCTCTATCTATCAGGAACAGTTCCTCTGGCTGTGTCCAGCGATCCAGCTCAAAGCGTACATTGTTGAATCGATGCGAATACATCAACAAACGCTTAGGTAAATTCAGTAGGCGCTGTGATAGTGGTTTGTGCGCATGCCTCGATGTCCAGTACTCCCCCGGCTCCAATGCATATATAGTAGAATCAAATATCTTCAAAAACGTGCTAACTTTTTTCAATGAAAAGCCACTATTACCAACCTTACCCTCATATACCATACCGGCATTGGGTGAGTTCGGATGTTTGACCCAAGGTGCGCCAATGAAATCATAATCCCTGTTACACCATTGCTCCAGCTGATCTGAAAACACCAGTGCATCGAGGTGATATGTGAGAATGTACTTGTATTCAGCAAATGCTTGGTAGTACTCAGATGAGAACAACATCTGTTTATGTGCGTCCACACTCCCGAAATAATCATCGTTGAAAGGTTTGTTCATCAAGCCCGGTAATTCAAACTTCAAGCTCTCGGGAATTAGCAGATATTTATCATATTTACCAAGATAGTGATTCAGGTGCCGCAGAGATACCGCTTCTGCAGGTGTTATATATGCCCGATTGGAATGGGCTACAACAATTGCTACCAGCTTATCAGGTTCTTGTTCAGTATTGTTCCTCATTGATATCGTTACTCATGGCCTATCCTGGCTCAACCGCCAGCCGTGATCGACAAGTACATTCTTTCCTCCCCAGCCATCAGGGTATAGCCGCCCAGTACCATAATAATCTCCATCAATTACTTGCATCTCCGCCGCATCATGTACCCAGTCCTGGACTTCCTTGCCAACCTCAAGGAAAGTAGTGATGTAATAAGTACCCAAGCTAAGCGGTAGTCTTGGTATAATAAAATCAAGATAACCGTTTCCTGATAGATTTAGCTGATCCTTTTTTACTAGAGATGTATCAAGTAATATATACGGAATTCCATCTTTCATTATCACTGCACTGACTCTTGTATTTCTGAATAACTTATTTGCGAAGGATGTGTAGTGCATGCGTATGACTAGTTCACTACCAGACATCGGGTTATGTATATTTTCTTCCTTTTTATTTAGAAGTTCCAAGTTCATAATCTTTATATCGCCGATACCATTTCGGTCAGTGCGCTCACATAGTGGCGTTTTTGCCGTTTTCGTGACAGATGACAGGTAATATTCAATTACACTACCACACTCCCCGGTTTTCACAATCTGACCTTCTTCTAGATAAATTGCTTTGCTGCATAGATTTGAAACCGCAGCCATATTATGGCTGACAAACAATACGGTTCGTCCTCCCATTGTCGCATCCTGCATTTTCCCTATACACTTTTCCTGGAATGCGGCATCACCAACAGCCAACACCTCGTCAACAATGAGAATTTCAGGATCCAGATGCGCTGCCACAGCAAACGCCAGCCTTACCATCATACCGCTTGAATACCGTTTGACTGGTGTGTTTATGAATCGCTCAACGCCAGCGAACTCGACAATCTCATCGAATTTACTGTCCACCTCGATCTTTTTCATGCCAAGTATGGTGCCATTCAAATAAACATTTTCTCGGCCGGTCAACTCGGGATGAAAACCGGTTCCAACTTCTAGAAGACTGGAAATTCTTCCTTTTACTTCTATATTGCCATGTGTCGGATGTGTGATACGAGACAACACCTTCAGCAATGTAGATTTACCGGCACCGTTTCTTCCAATAATGCCTATAGCATCGCCACGTTTAACATCAAATGAAACATCTCTAAGTGCCCAGAGAATTCCTGAATCATTTTTTGATGAAACTGTGCCATCCGATATCACATCATCAAAGTTGTACAAAGAACGGTATTTCCTGTAATTACTCACTGGCTGCTTAAGAAAGCCAAGTACTGCTCCTCCAAATGTATCACTCATGTCGTCAAGGGTACCGATACGGTACAGCTTGCTTAAGCCCTGTACCCTTATTGCATAATTATCCGCCTGCATCGAAATGCTCCGAAAGGAATTCTAAGATAGTGTGGATCATGAAATAATCAAAGCAGGCCATACCCTATATCACATCAACAAAATAATGTTCTGTATGTTTGAAGTACAGTGCACCAGTCACTAGGATAACCATTGCGGTTATTAGACTCGGTATAATGAAATGCCAATCCAGTACCCCACCCAGCAGGCAAACCCTGAATCCCTCAATTACACCAACCAGTGGATTCAATGAATATATAAACTTATATTCATCTGGAATACTGGATACAGCATAAATAACCGGGGCGGTATACATCAGCATCCTGATAACGAATTGCATGGCGAATTTAACGTCTCTGAAACGTATTGCCAATGATGACAACCATAAACCAACGCCCAGTGGGACAATAATCATGAAGACAACAAACAGGGGCAGATAGAGCAAATTCATTCCTGGCACAATTCTATAATACGCCAGGACTGCGACAATAATCAGAACTGAAATTACGAAATCAAGCAGCTTCGAAAAAATTGATGTAAGTGGATAGATAACACGCGGAAAATATACTTTGCCGAGCATGGTTTGGTTAGTTACAAGGCTCAAACTTGAATCAGACATTGCTGTAGACATATATGTCCATGGAATTATCGCTACTGTTGAAAATAGGAAATAAGGGACTCCATCAGTCGGTAGATTCGCCACCTTTCCGAAGATAATGGTGAACAGAACAATCTGAATCAATGGCTGCAATATCGCCCATGAAAATCCCATTATTGTTTGCGCATACAACACTTTGATGTCGCGCCATATTAAAAAATACAATAAATCCCGATACTCAATAAGTTCATTTATATTGAGAAAGTGCCATCCTATTGCTGGACGTATAATTGTAGTCCGTTCCTGTATGTCCTGATGGTTTTTCATATGTCTTAATGAATATAATTACTTAATTCGTGTATTTTCAAGGCTATTATTAATGGTCACTCATAAGATATTCAGTGCGATACCCTTATCTGAATCGATTTATTTCCGGAGAGATGAATACAATGATGAACATGGAAGTATTCACATCTATAAAAATTCAGCAATGCCAAGACGTACATATCTATCATCTGTGATGATACTAGGTATCTATATATTTATAACCTTGAAACATTGTTATCTACTCTTATTCACTATACTTACACAATCTAGATATTAACTAGCCATCACACATGATTAAACATTAGTAATTTCATTTGCATCTAAGCAACAACGATAGTTGCACTGAAATTTTCAGTCATTAATTATGTTTGTTAAATTCTACGTATTAATAAATAAGACGACTGTTAAGTACTTACTAGTGGTCTGTTGTCATGTTTTAAAATTAATAGTATTTGCCAAGTATTTAATAACACCAATTACCTTTACCGCGAAGCTTGCTGTCTTGTCTAAAACAAACCCGATTTATAATAATGAAATCATGCCTCAATAAATATTCGGAATTTTTTCATATCTCTCCAAATAACAATATCTTATTGCAATATTATGTTACCACAGAAAATATTTCACAAGACTGTTAATCTTTAGATCTTCTTAACGTTCTCCACGATTCTGATAATAGTTCCCTTGCCTCTCGTGACAGATTGGAAACCAGGTTACGTAGCCGTCTGGTACTCCGTTTATCCGCAAAATATCGTTTGACAAACCTTGCGTCGTACTGGTAACCGTAATCAGTGTCAGGTGGATGTATTAGGGGGAAATCGAGTGACTCTAGAGGCAAATTTGCTACGCCTGACTCCGCATCCGCTGTATGTGTTGCATCGCTGCGAAAACCCGCATTAAATACCATGTTCCTATTTGGAATGACGCATGATCCGGCATTTCGCCAGATTGACAACTGCCAGGGATAGTCCCAGGTATCGAGTTCTCCACGCCGCATCATGTCAAGCACATTATTCCAATACTTTATTGCCTCACCATTACCTTCCATGTAGCGCTGCAGCAGCAGACTCAACTCCACGTGGTTCAGGTTCACCGACAAGTCATTGCATGCCCATGCGCGTGACCAGGTCGCCCAGCCCCAGCAGACCACATGGTGTGAGAAGCGGTAGCTGTACTTATCTTCAATACCGGACAACAGATTGGTACCGCATATTTGCATAATGTGCGCATCATCTGCATAGCGTTCGAGCAGTTCCTCACAGAACTGGAAAAAATCAGGATGGGCCAGGCAGTCGTCCTCGAGGATCACAGCACGGTCAACTCTGGAAAACACCCAATCAAGCCCGCTGACAATGCGCTTTGCACATCCTATATTGGTGTCTGCAAAGTCTTGATGTACTTCACATGGCCATTGGGTTGACGTGATGATGTCACGGGCTGCCGCACACTTGGCTGAGTCATCGGTTCCTGAACGTGGACCATCCGCTATTACAAACAGCTGCTCGAGTGGCAATGCACTGAGTACCTCAACTTGCCGCTCCACGAGATCGGGGCGGTTGAAAATTATCAACACAACTGGCGGCATAGCTTGGCTATCTGTAAACAATCATCCATGATACGGATACTGTTGTTATATGTGGAGTCTTGATTGACGGCAATGATGCGAAAAATCCATGGTGATTATGCATTGTTGCTTCAACAGCATTTTTAAGAATCTGACAAAATCACTCATATCATGGACAGGGAAAATACAGTATCACCTGTCACGATATACGCATTATTACATTGACTGCTTGCATAATAAGAATAAAAGCTCATTTCTCCAAAGTCTATTGTTTTATCAGCCGTTCGTATGTCTTTATCAGTCCATCAGGTCGACATGGATCCCTCGGGCCTCCAGGGCATCGGCGCGTGCCGCGATGAAACGCTGAAAGCTTGGTTGCTCGAGGTATGCGCCTGAAGCCACGTAGTCCATGACCGACTGCACATGGAATGAGCGCAGGTAGGCCTCGGTGCGAAACACCTCCTCGCCCGCGCTGTTGAAGAACACCAGCGAGGGCGCGTACTTCACATCCAGCTCCCGGGCCCATGCGGCGGCGCTGCTGGTCTTGCCGTCGGGGCGCTGCACGGGATCCTGTGCCCACATGTCGATCAGAATAGTGTCAAAACGCGCGAGCTGACCCCGGCTTTCCGGTCGCTGCAGGACATCCAGGTGCAGCTCGTCACAGGGGGCACAGTCCTTCTGTTCGAAAAATACCAGTAATGGCCGCTCGCCGTCACGCCGGTCCAGTGGCCTGTCGGCCGTGAGACTCGCGTCGGCACTGTGCAGTTTTCCGGAGGCCGGGGACGGCGCGATCCCGGCATAGTACTCGCGGAAGCTCGGCGCGCTGCCATTATGCACGGCCGCGTAGTCGAGCGCAGTGTTGAACTTGTGGGGTGCATAATAGCCATTTACCCGCAGGGCCACCTCGCCCGCTTCGTTCAGGAACAACAGGGTCGGGGTAAACATGACGCGCAACGCCCTGGCGAATGCCTTCTCGGTCGTGGCCGCACCGGTAAAGTCCGTGACCTCGCGGTCCCCCCACATATTGATGGCAATCACGTTGAAACGGCTTTGCATCTTCTCAACGGTTGCACGCTGGGACAGGTTGGTGTCCAGCAGTTTCTTGCAGTAGGGACAGCCGTCCTGGTAGAAGTACAGGATCACGCGCTTGTTGGCCGCAGCGGCCTCGGCTACGTCCTCGCGGATATCCAGGAAGGAATTGACGAACCAGTCGGGCTTCTCTACATAGCCGGGATTGACCAGGCCTTCATCCAGGCCTACTGCCATTTCAGCCACCGCCTGTTCAGCGGCGGTTGACGTGATTGTTTCGGCTGGCGAGGCAGACGGTAGACTGACGGCGGTTGCCGGTGGCGCCTCTGCCTCACAGCCTGCGAGCAGAAACACCCCCAGCAGGGCATCCAACAGCAGCATGCCGGATCGTTGCTGGAGATTCGTTAATCGAAAATGTGTTTCAGCGAGCAGCATGATTCTAGCCTCTCTTGCCGTCCCCGGGCTGCAGCAGAAGGGTTGGCGAGCCAGTGCCTGTCATATAGTTTATGACGCATTCGCACCCCCTGACTATTATTGCCGAATAGAGTTTCGAGATAAATACTATATCTTATTGTTTTTGATAGTTATATATAATGTATTTACCTGCAGGCAGGCGGTGGCCAGGACACAGCGCTGACAGTCCGGCTTCACCCGGCACACCTCCTTGGCATGCCGCACGATCAGCGCATGATATTCATTGAACAGATCAGTATCAGGCCCGAGGACCCGCTCGAAGCCCAGCCGCAGCGTGTCGTAGTCCTCTGTGCCGGTAACCAGGCCAAGCCGGGCAAACAGTCGACGCGTGTAGGCATCGATCACAAACACCGGCCGCTCGAAGGCGTACAACAGGATGTCATCGGCAGTCTCTGGTCCGACCCCCTTGACGCCGAGTAATGCGGCACGTAATGCGCCGGTTTCCAGCCGGTCCAGCCCGGCAAATTCCCCGGCTCCGACATACCAGCGGCAGAAACTTTTCAGGCGCTGCGCCTTGATGTTGAAATAGCCCGCCGGCCGCAGCCAGTTGGCCAGGTGATCGTGGCGCGCCTTGATGATGGCATGCGGCTGCAGCTTGTTTTTTGCAACGAGATTGCCGATGGCTCGCTCGACGTTCGACCAGGCGGTGTTCTGCGTGAGGATCGCACCCACCATGATTTCGAAGGGTGTGTCACCCGGCCACCAGTACTGCGGGCCGTAGTGGCGGAACAGGATATCGAAGATCTTGAACAATCTGCGGTGTGACATGTATTTGTCTGACACCATCGCTGGCTCATGCCCGATCATCCGGCAACGGGATCCGGGATGCAAAGCGCCGGAGTGGCCACCGACACCTGCCGTGTCCTTAGTGTGCCTTGCCTCTGCCTCGCTGCGTCGAGGAACCCGTTCTTGCACCCGTGGGCCCAGGGCGCCTTGCGGCTGTTCGCCGGGCCGCTGCGGGCGGTGGCTTGAGACCGGCCGCCCGGTACAGCGCCACGACTTCCTGGCGCGTCAACGCCCGGTGCCTGCCGGGACGCAACTGGCGCGACAGTTCGATTGGACCGAAGCGCACCCGGATCAGGCGGCTGACCTGCACACCCTGTGATTCCCACAGGCGTCGCACCTCGCGGTTACGGCCCTCCTTCAGGGTCACGTGGTACCAGTGGTTTGCGCCGCTTCCACCAGCATCGCGAATTGATGTAAACGCCGCCATCCCGTCGTCGAGGGTAACCCCGCTGAGCAAACGTTCCACGATCGCCGCGTCCACCTTGCCCAGCACCCGCACGGCGTATTCACGCTCGATCTCCGAGGAGGGATGCATCAGGCGATTGGCCAGTTCACCGTCGGAGGTGAACAGCAGCAGCCCCGCGGTGTTCATGTCCAGCCGGCCGACTGCAATCCAGCGTGCGGTCTTCAGCCGCGGCAGGTGATCGAACACCGTGGGGCGTCCCTCCGGGTCCGAGCGCGTGGTCAGCTCGCCGGCGGGTTTATGATAGGCCAGGGTGCGCGGGATGGTCCGGGCGAGTGAAGTGGCGACCGAAACGGGCTTGCCGTCGATACGGATTTTATCCTCGGCGCTGACCGTGATGCCCAACACGGCAGGCCTGTCATTGACGGTGATCCTGCCGGCAGTAATCCAGGACTCAATCTGGCGGCGGGAACCGTAACCGGCGCGGGCCAGGACTTTTTGTAAACGCTCTGCCATGAGCCCGGGACCGGGCAGGACTAATCAGTGCAGGATGGCCGAGGAGTCTTCCTCTGTCTCGGCGGCCGGGTGATCGGCCTCCACCTCGGCCAACGGTTCGTCTGACTCGTCATTGGCCGGTTCCATCTGCATCTCTGGAACGACATCCGACAGATCGAGCTCCAGTTCGGCGCCGATGGTGCCCAGGTCGCGTAATTCGGCCAGGCTCGGCAACTCGTCCAGGCTCTTGAGGCCGAAGTAGTCTAGAAACTGCCGGGTGGTACTGTACATGGCGGGGTGACCAGGGACATCGCGGTGACCGACAACCCGCACCCATTCGCGTTCCAGTAAAGTCTTCATGATGGAAGTGCTGACGCTGACGCCACGCACCTCCTCGATCTCGCCACGCGTGATGGGCTGGCGGTAGGCAATCAAGGCAAGCGTCTCCAACAGGGCGCGTGAATAACGGGCAGGCCGTTCCTCCCACAGGCGTGACACCCAGAGCTGCATTTCCTGCCTGACCTGGATTCGGTAGCCACTGGCGACCTGGACCAGTTCAACACCGCGGTCGGCAAAATCCTCTTCCAGCGCGGCCAGTGCCTTGCGCAGGTCCGCGCGCCCCGGCCGTTCCTCTTCGCTGAACACGGCCAGCAACTGGTCAAGGCTCAGCGGACGACCGGCCGCCAGCAGGATGGCCTCCAGGATATGTTTCAGGTGCCTGATTTCGACCTCGGCACTGTCCGCAGTGTCTGCCGTATCTACCGTATCGACCGTGTCTGTCATGCTGTCGCCTGTTCGGTTATTGTTTCCGGAATTGCTTCAGGGTTGCCCGCCGCCTTGATATGAATCGGTGAGAACGAATCGGTCTGGCTTATCTCGAGCAGCGATTCCCTGGCCAGTTCGAGTACGGCAAGGAATGTTACCACCACTCCCATGCGGCCCTCTTCCGGCGTGAACAGGTCCACGAAGCGGGTGAACTGGCCAGCCTGCAGACGGGCGAGCACGCTGGACATGCGCTCACGCACCGACAGCGACTCCAGCTGGATATGGTGATGCGCATACATGGAGGCGCGCTGCATGACCTCCTGGAATGCGCCAATCAGGTCCTGCAGGTCGACCTCGGGAGGCAGCCTGACCACGCGCTTCTCGCTGCCGCCGGCCTGCGCCTGGAACACATCGCGTCCGAGGCGTGGCAGTTCATCGATGTCCTCGGCAGCCTGCTTGAAACGTTCATACTCCTGCAGGCGGCGCACCAGCTCGGCGCGCGGATCGTCCTCATCCTCTTCGTGCGCCGCCGGCCGCGGCAGCAGCATGCGCGACTTGATCTCTGCAAGCATGGCTGACATGACCAGGTATTCACCCGCCAACTCAAGCCGCATATTCTGCATAAGTTCAATATAATCAGTGTATTGCCGCGTTATCTCGGCAATGGGGATGTCGACGATATTGAGGTTCTCTTTGCGGATCAGGTAAAGCAGCAGGTCGAGCGGTCCCTCGAAGGCCTCGAGAAACACCTCGAGCGCATCCGGGGGGATGTAGAGATCCGTGGGGAGTGCTTCGAGGGGCTTGCCCTGAACAACAGCGAGGGGGAGTTCTTCCTGGGTCCGGATATCGGGTTGTACTTCGCAGCCTTGATTCTCGCTCATGTATTACCCTGGTCGTAGCAGCCATTCGAATGACCGAGCGACGACTTCCGCCGTCCGCAGGAGTCTACCCTATTTCCAGTGGAAATGCCTCTTTTTCATTGTCTTTTTCAGGTGTATCCCAGGCCCATGACCTGGCGAACCTCTTCCAGTGTAATGCGTGCCACGTCACGCGCCGCCTCGGTGCCTTCGTTGATGATGGCGCGTACCCGCCCCGGGTCGCCTTCGAGCTCCTTTGCGCGTTCCTGGATCGGTTCCAGCTCGGCCAATATGCTGTCGATGATCGGCTGTTTGCATTCCAGGCAACCGATATTCGCGGTGGTACAGCCCGCGCGCACCCAGGTCTTGACTTCGTCGTCCGAGTACACCTCGTGTAACCGCCATACCGGGCAGACATCGGGATTGCCCGGGTCGGTGCGTCTGACCCGGGCCGGGTCGGTTGGCATGGTGCGCAGTTTCTGGGTGACTTCCTGCGGGTCCTCGCGCAGGGTGATGGTGTTCTTATAGGACTTGGACATCTTCTGCCCGTCCAGGCCAGGCATCTTCGAGGCCGGTGTCAGCAAGGCCTCGGGCTCCATCAGGATAATGCGCCCGCTTCCTTCAAGATAGCCCAGCAGGCGTTCACGATCAGTGATCGCCAGATTCTGCTGTTCCTGCAGCAGCGCCCGTGCAACGGCTACGGCCTCGTGGTCACCCTGCTCCTGGTAACGCCTGCGCAGGTCCTTGTAGAGGCGCGCATTCTTCTTGCCCATTTTCTTCATCGCGGCCTGCGCGGCCTCCTCGAAGCCCGGCTCACGTCCGTAGATGTGGTTGAAGCGGCGCGCGATCTCGCGGGTCAGTTCGACATGCGCCACCTGATCCTCACCCACCGGGACCTTGTCGGCCGCGTAGATGAGGATGTCAGCACTCTGTAAAAGGGGGTAGCCCAGGAAGCCGTAGGTCGCCAGATCGCGTTCACGCAGCATTTCCTGCTGGTCCTTGTAACTGGGCACCCGCTCAAGCCAGCCCAGTGGCGTCACCATGGACAGCAGCAGGTGCAGCTCGGCATGTTCGGGGACATGCGACTGGATAAACAGTTGGGCCGAGCCCGGATTGATACCGGCCGCCAGCCAGTCGATGACCATGTCCCAGACGCTCTCGGCGATAATGTGGGACTCCTCGTAATGCGTGGTCAGGGCATGCCAGTCGGCCACGAAGAAAAAACAGTCGAACTCGTGCTGCAGCTTGATCCAGTTTTTCAGCACCCCGTGGTAATGCCCGAGATGCAGGCGTCCGGTGGGACGCATGCCGGACAGGACCCGGCTGTTGTTACCCAGACTGCTCAAGTTGTTCTCCTATATCCCCAGTAGCGCGTACAGGACTTGCTGGAAGTCTCTTGCCGACAGGCCGGACACCAGCCCCAGTGAACTCATGACCAGGCTGATCACCGGCCACATGATCTTGCCGAGCACCCCGGTCACCAGCAAGGCGATCAGGATCATGAAGCCGTAGGGCTCGATGCGGCTGAATTTCCAGGCCAGCGGTCCCGGCAGCAGCCCGGTCATGACCCGGCCGCCGTCCAGCGGTGGCAACGGCAGCAGGTTCAGTACCATCAGGATGGTATTGATGAAGATGCCGGCGGTTCCCATGAACACCAACGCCAGGCCGCTCTCACCCAGCAGCAGGCCCAGGCGGATCACCAGGGCCCAGCCCACCGCCATCAGCAGATTGGCAGTGGGACCGGCAGCGGCCACCAGGGCCATGTCACGCTTCGGGTGCTTCAGGTTCTGCCAGGTGATCGGTACCGGTTTGGCCCAGCCGAACAGAAAGCCGGTCTGCATCAGCATCAGCAGCCCCGGTACCAGTATGGTGCCGATGGGATCGACATGCTTCACCGGGTTGAGAGTCAGGCGACCCAGCATGAGTGCTGTCTTGTCGCCCAGCCTGGCGGCAATCCAGCCATGCGCGACTTCATGGACAGTGATGGCAAACAGGACGGGCGGCACCCAGGAAACGATTTTCTGAACGAGGCTGACCTCAAACATCGGCGGATTATAACCTCATGGACACTTATTTCATCCCTCCGCCAGGCCTTCCACCTTACCGCAGCCCTGGCGCGTCACGCGCGGCACATCACCGGTCATGTCAATTACCGTCGTGGGTTCGAGGCCGCAATGGCCACCGTCGATCACCAGATCGACATCCTGCTTCAGCTTTTCGCTGATTTCTTCCACATCCGTTTCCGGAAACTCCTTGCTTGGCAGTATCAGTGTCGAGCTCATCAGCGGCTCGTCCAGTTCCTCGAGCAACGCTTGCGCGATGGGGTGATCGGGAATACGGATGCCGATGGTCTTGCGTTTCGGGTTCTGCAGGCGTCGTGGCACCTCGTGGGTCGCGCGCAGGATAAAGGTATAGGGCCCCGGTGTCAGCGATTTCAACAGGCGGTAGGCAAGATTATCCACCCGGGCATAGGTGGCGATCTCCGAGAGGTCGCGGCAGACCAGGGTGAAATTATGTTTGTTGTCCAATGCACGGATGCGGCGGATGCGCTCCATGCTGTGCTTGTCACCCACGTGACAACCAAGCGCATAGCTGGAATCCGTAGGGTAGACGATGAGACCGTCGGTACGCACGATCTCGACCACCTGGCGGATCAGGCGCAGCTGCGGGTTGACAGGGTGTATCTGGAAGAACTGGCTCATAGATGGAAATTAGTGAAGCGCGTACACTTCTGAGTCCTGATGATTTGTTTAAGCCTCGAACTTTACTGCGGAGACGCGGAGGACGCAGAGTAACTTAGATCAACAAAAGATAGAAACCGCAACGCAGAATAATCGTAGTATTTAGTTCTTCACTGCCGTCCTATTTAATCCCTTCTCCTCTCCAAGGGGAGAAGGCCAGGATGAGGGATGATAAAAAAGATCATGTTTACCCGTGCGCTTCCGTAGCAAGTGTATTTCTTTGCGTCTTTGCGGTGAGATTCTGTAAATGTTTCCTCCGCGTCTCCGCGTTGAAAACCATTTAATAGAATTAATGTAGCGGCCAGGCCTCGCTATCCCAGATGGGACAGCAGCCGGCCGGCAGCTCCGCCAGCTCCCCGAGCCGGACCCAGGGATTCTCGGGGCCGTGGTAGTCCGACCCTTGTGAAGCCAGCATGCCCTCGCGGCGCGCGTGCATGGCCATGGTGTTGATGTGGTCGCGGGTGTGACTCCCCGACACCACTTCAATACCCTCGCCACCGAGTTCCCTGAATTCGCCGATCAGGCGGCGCAGCCGGGTGGCCGTCAGCCGGTAACGTGCCGGGTGTGCGATCACCGCCAGACCCCCTGCCCTGTGGATCCAGTCGAGGGCATCCTCCAGGCTGGCCCATTGCCCGGTCACGTAACCGGGCTTGCCATACACCAGATAACGCTTGAATACCTCGCGCACCGATGCGGCATGCCCGGCGGCTACCAAATAGTGGGCAAAGTGGGTGCGGCTGACGATGCGTCCCTGTGTCAATGCACAGGCACCCTCATAGGCGCCCCCGATACCGGACTTTTCCAGCCGCCGGGCAATCTCCTCGGCACGCCAGTCGCGGAACTCGCGCAGGTGCAGCAAGCCGTCCTGCAAGGACGCACACACGGGGTTTATATTGAGGCCGAGGATATGCACGGTCAGTGATTGCCAGCTGACCGAGATTTCGACGCCCGCAACCAGTTGCAGGCCGAGGCGTTCAGCCACCGCGCCCGCCTCACCGATACCGTCGGTCGTGTCGTGGTCGGTCAGTGCCAGTACGTTCACACCGGCCGACTGGGCGGCCTGTACCAGCCCGGCGGGCGACAGCGTGCCGTCCGATGCAGTCGAATGGCTGTGAAGATCGTAATGCAAGTTCATGCCTGACATTGTACAGGACAGCCGCAGACCCTGCCGTCTATACACGCACCTGTAGCAGGGTTGGGTTGTCGCGCGGGCCTGCCCAAACCGGTACCATAGTGCTGCATTTAAACCGTGTAACCGGCATGCAAATACCCAAAGGCACCCTTGATACTATCGGCGACGCCATCGGCGCGGCACTCGAACAGTTGACGCCGGCGACAGATGCCAGCGCGGCCGCTCGCGGCGATGCCGGCGACCTGGCGCTGCTGTCCCAGGCCTTCGACCAGCTCTTGGATGTAATGGAGCGCATCGAGGCCGACAAACGCGCCGCGGGTGACACCCGGACGTCCCATTCCAGCGATGCCGGAGACATCACCGAGCTAGGTGAATACGCCCTCAAGCTGCTTGAGAACCTGGCCGTGCTCGCGAACGAATCGGCTACCGGGGAACACAGCGCGCGGCTGGCGATCGAGTTTGCCGTGTGGATCGTCCGTTACGGCGGTCAGATCGATACCCTGGAACCCGTTGTCGATGGCCTCGCGTCACTTGCCAACCAGCTGAGCGAGCCGCGTGACCTCGAGGCACTCAGCGCTATCATGGCTGAGATCTGTAACGCGGTCTCACCTGTCATTCGCGAAGACCTGGAAAGGGTCAACCCCGGACGGCCCTGGCGGGTGCTGCTGCTCAATCGCAGCATCATAGCCACTCGCAGCCATAACCCGGACCTGATGGAAGAGGCCTTTGCCATCCTGACTCACTATTTGCCCGAGGACGCCGCACGCTTCTTCACCGAAGGCATGCAGCAGATGGACGCGCTCGACTATCCGGCCCAGGTACGCAAGGTGATGGAGAAATACCACCGCCAATGGACACTCAGCCGATCACTGCACTGAGCAAGGGTCTGACCATATACGGATATTCGTGCGAATAAATTTGCGTAAGCGGTTCCGATGCGACGCCTGAACGACTATCATTCAATTCCTTTTACTACCAGCAGACATTGATTAGCGGACCATGAAGTTTCTGTTCGATCTATTCCCGATTATCCTGTTCTTCCTGGCGTACAAGCTGTACGACATCTATGTCGCCACGGCCGTCGCCATCGCCGCCGCCTTCATGCAAACCGGCCTGTACTGGCTGAAGCACCGCAAGTTCGAGAATATGCACCTGGTGACGCTGGGCATACTGATCGTGTTCGGAGGGCTCACCCTGTTACTCAGGGATCCGATCTTCATAAAGTGGAAGCCCACCGTGGTGAACTGGCTGTTCGGCGCCGTGTTTCTCGGTAGTCGCTATATCGGCAAGCGCACCCTGGTGGAACGCATGATGAGTCATGCCATCAGCGTACCCGGTCCGGTATGGACAAGACTCAACTGGGCATGGGTCGCATTCTTCATGGGCATGGGGATACTCAATCTCTACGTTGCCTATAACTTCAGCGAGGATGCGTGGGTAAACTTCAAGCTGTTCGGCATGATGGGGCTAACCATCGCCTTTGTCTTTATCCAGGCCTTCTACCTCAGCCGCTACATGACGCCTGGGGAGGAAAACGAGTAACAGGATCCCCCGTGCTCTATGCCATTATCAGCCAGGACCGGCCCAACAGCCTCAATGACCGTCTGCAGACGCGCCCCGAACACCTGGCGCGCCTTGAAACATTGAAAAACGACGGCCGACTGGTGCTTGCCGGCCCCCATCCCGCCATCGACAGCGCCGATCCCGGTCCCGCCGGTTTCAGCGGCAGCCTGGTGGTTGCCGAGTTCGCCAGTCTGGAGGATGCCCGAGCCTGGGCCGATACCGATCCCTACCTGGCTGCCGGCGTCTACGAGAGCGTCACCGTCAAACCCTTCAAGAAGGTACTGCCCTGATGTCCGAAGACCGCAGCGCCATGATCCGGACACGCCTGGTCGAGGCACTGAATCCGGAGATGCTGGAAATCATCGACGAGAGTGCGAAGCACGCCGGCCATGCCGGGGCTGCCAGTGGCGGCGGCCACTTCATTGTGCAGATCGTGTCCACAGCATTTGAGGGGAAAAACCTGATCCAGCGTCATCGCATGGTCTATGATGCCGTCGATGATATCATGCACACGGAAATCCACGCTCTTAGCATCCAGGCGAAGGCGCCGGATGAACCATAATCCATCAAACCGAAGGTCAAACCAACGATGAATAAGTTTCTCCAGATACTACTGCCCGTGACCCTGCTCGCACTGAGTGGTTGCGATCAACTGCAAACGCCTCGCGATGCGGACATGACACCGGCAGACCAGGCCGCCACCGGCACCTCCAGCACAACGCCTGCAGGTGCTGTCGTCGCAACGGTCAACGGCACGACCATCACCCAGTCAGTTGTCGATGTGTACACCACCCAGCGCAGAGCCCGGCAACCCGCCGGTGAGCCTGATAACAGGGACGACATTATTGAGGAACTCGTCAACCTGGAACTGATGCGCCAGGAAGGTCTCAGCAAGGGCCTCGACAACCGGCCCGAGATCGTGGCCACCATCAACCAGCAGCACCGTACCATTCTCGCGGGAGCGGCCATCAAGGACTTCATGCAGAATAATCCGGTCAGCGACGAACAGGTCAGGCAGGTGTATGACACCCAGATCGGCGTGCCCTCGCCTGAATACAATGCCCGCCATATCCTGGTCGAGACCCGGGAGGCCGCGGACCAGGTAATCAGCCTGCTGGACAGCGGCAGTGATTTCGCCGAACTGGCCAAGGAAAAATCAATCGGTCCGACCGGCAAGAACGGCGGCAGTCTGGGGTGGTTCTCGAGCAACCAGATGGTGGCGCCGTTCTCCGAGGCGGCCGCCGCACTGGAAAAGGGCAGCTACAGCAAGGAACCCGTTCAGACCCAGTTCGGCTGGCACGTCATCCTGCTCGAAGACACCCGGGAAAGCACCCCACCCCCCTTCGAGGACGTCAAGGACAGGCTTAAGAATGCGGTGACCAACCAGCAGCTGCAGCAGCACATCCAGCAGGTCAGGCAATCCGCGAAGGTCGAGATCTCCGCCGAATGATACAACCCGGATGACCGGGCAGGTCCGGTCATCCGCAGTTCCGGCGTCCGTCGGCATGCTGCTCAGTGCAGTAGTTTTTGTGCCGGATGATGATCGGCTGGCTTGTCTTTGGCGAGACCTTTCTCCGGTGCATCACCCTCCAGCCCCTTGTCGATCACAGGCTGGTGCCAGAAGTGAACCCTGATCTGCCCCTGCGAGGTATTGATCACGCTCAGGCAGGCATCGCGCGCCGTTGAAACGGCCTCGCAAATACACTCACCCTCATCGCCCTTGCTTTGCCGCAGGCCGGGTAGCCGCTCCAGCTCACGGCTGATGAGGTCAATCGTTTCGTCATCGCCCGGCACCAGGAAGGCATATTTTATATAACGTCCGCGCTTCAGCCAGCCCCTGTCCTGGCCACTCACCGGGCTTTCTTCCACCTGGATGCAGATCTGTTCCTGGCGAGGTACCAAGTGTCTCAGGGCCCTGAGGATAATCGCCAGGGTCATTTCGAGGGCATTGGCATCGACTACCACCCATTCACCGGCCTCGTCGGTGCTGTTGTACAGCGCGGCCAGGCGTGCATGGAAGGATTGCATGTCATCCGCCAGGTAATGCATAACGGCGGAGAAACTTTCCATCACGTTATCAAATTTTTCAAGCGGGCCCTCGAAACGCAGCACGGTCGATTGCGGCCGACCGCTTCTGGAGCCGGCCTGCTGTTCCGGCCTGGCCACCACTGCATCCTCATTATGGTCTTCGAGCTCTGTGTGACCGGCGATGCGGACTGGCTGTTTGAGGGTCGAGGCCAGCACCTTCCAAAAGTCGGGCAGCCCAGCCGGATCCCGCTCGCAGCCGGCCCCGGCGTCACTGTCGAGCGCCTCGGCTAGCTGCACCACCTGGGCGGCGGCATCGGTATCCGGGAAAATCGAGGTGAATGCCTGGCGCAGGCCCTGGGCCGATATCACGTGCTTGTCGATGGCCACAATACCCAGCAAGCGTACTTCGTAACCCAGCCAGGCCCTGGCCTGCTCGGCAAAGCGGGTATGAATCTCCTGCACCGGGGTCGTCTCACTCACCTTGTTGATCACCAGCGCGACCCTGTTGTCGAACCCGTTGAGCTGCAGCACCTTCAGCAGGCCGAAGGCCTCGGTTTGCGAGCGCTGTTCCGGTGTCACGACAAGCATGACCAGGGGTGACTGCAGGCAGCAGGCCACAACGGCCCGTGCTGAAAAACCCGAGGTATCGATCAGCAAGTCATCGTAGGACGCCCGTGCTTCATGGGCGGCCACCACCGGGAACAGCTCGGCATCGGTAAGCCGGTGCCAGCCGGATAGCGGCAATCGTGATGAGAGTAGATCGACGCCCTGATAACCGCGGCAGATCACATCGCCCGTGTCCAGCCGGCCTTTCTGGCCCGGGTGTCGTGACAGGCGCAGCAACTGGGAAACTGCCAGGCTGCCGCCTTCACCGTGGTAGAGAGCCACGAGGTGCCCCGTACGGACCAGCTCTAGTGCCATATTGAGGGCCAGGTGGGTCTTGCCGACCCCGTCCAGCCCACTGGCGATGGTGATGATTCTTGTCATGCCGATGGATGATTCATGAAATCCGCCAGACGGTCCTTCGTGTTAGCGCGCCTGTTCATCGATTGTCTGGCGCTGCCGCTGGTTACCATCCATGAGCAGGCCTTCAACGTCGCGGGCCTTGTCCAGCATATCGGTCTGGGACTTCCAGACATGGTTGCCCTGCAGGCCGGCATCGTCACCGGTATCGGTACACGCGACCAGTACGAACAGGCTACTGAATAGTATCGCCTTGAGCATTGATACCTCACTGACCATCTTATAAACCATGCAGGACCTCGCGACCCTCATGCAACCACACGGCAACTCCGGTTTTGTCCATGGGCTCGCCGATGTAGTAGCCCTGGTAACTGTCACACCCCATTTTCTTCAAACTCTCATAAACCTGCCGGCTCTCCACCCCTTCTGCGGTGACGCTCAGCCCGAGATTGTGCGCCAGATCGATGGTGGCGTGGACGATGGAGGCGTTGTCGTCATCCGTCTCCATGTCGCTGACGAAGGACTTGTCCACCTTGAGCGAATCTACCGGCAGGCGCTTGAGGTAGACCAGCGAGGAATGCCCGGTCCCGAAGTCGTCGATCGACAGTTCAAAGCCCATGCCACTGAGCTGGTCGAGTATCTCGATGACCTGCTCGGGATCCATCATCACCTCGGTCTCGGTAATTTCGAACAACAGCGAGCGCGGCTCCAACCGGTGGCGCCTGAGCGCCGCCCCGATCAGCTCAGCGAGGTTGTAGTCATGCAGGATGTGCATCGACAGGTTGATGCCGATGCGCAGACCCGGGTTGGCCTGCTGCAGGAACAGCAGTTCCCTGCAGGCTGTATCGATGATCCACTCGGTCAGCTGGCGGATCAGCCCGCTCTGTTCGGCCACCCGGATGAAATCGTCCGGCATCAGCAGACGTCCGTCGGGCCGGCGCCAGCGCACCAGCGCTTCCAGATAACTGATCTTGCCCGTCTTGATATCCAGTACCGGCTGGTATACGAGGAACAGGTCATTGCGCTCAATGTCCTGGTTCAGCGCCCCGTCAAGGGTCAGCCTGGCCGCCTTGATCTCCGCGGCGGTGTTGGGATCGAAGACGGCGCAGCCGGGCTGGCGTTTCTTTGCGGTGTACATTGCGTAGTCGGCATTACGCAGCAGGGTATCGACGTCCTGACCGTGGTCCGGCATCAGCGCGATGCCAATGGAGACCGAGGCTGACAGCTTGTGACCCTCCACCTCGAAATCGTCCTCCATGGACTGGATGATCTTCTCGGCGACCTGCAGGGCCTGTTCGCTGTCGGTGTCGGGAAGAATCACCGTGAACTCGTCACCACCGAGGCGTGCCAATGTGTCCGACTCGCGCAGCACAGCCGCCATGCGACCGACAACCTGCTTCAGCAGCAGGTCGCCGGTGTGGTGCCCGAGCAGGTCGTTGACATATTTGAAGCGGACCATGTCGATCAGCAGGATCGCCGCCATCGCGGGTTCGCGGCGCTGCTCGGCAACCAGCTGCTTCAGGCGGTCTTCCAGCAAGGCCCGGTTGTAGGTCCCGGTCAGGGGGTCGCGGATGGCCATGTCCTGCAGGGTCTCGTAGAGTTCGCCCAGGGCATGAAAACTGACCGGGGCATTACCGGAATCCAGCGCTTCCGCCCCGTCCTCCTGGCCACCTTCGACCATGCGGCCCCGGCGGAACTGGTAACTGAGTTCCCTGAGGGGCTTGAACACGGAATAGCGCACGAACCATAAGGCGATGGCCACGGCCAGCAGGGTGATTGCGATCACGACCACGATCAGACGCGTGTTGGTCTGGCCGAGCCGCTGCAGCAATGTATCCAGACTGCCGGCGGCCTCGATCCTGAGCAGCACAGCGGCATTGCCTGCAGTCAAGGTATGGACCGAGACCACGGCATTGCCGGACACGGTCTCATCCCAACCGGGGGAGACATGCACTGCCTCACCTTCAGGCGGCACCAACCGGACCGGCAACCCCAGCACCTCGCCCACGGCGGCCAACGCCGGCACGGGATCGGAGACCAGCTGCAAGTGGCCCGACTCCACCGTATCCGCGAGTGGCAGGATCACGGCCTGGTAGAGCTGGTCACCGGAACGGCATAATCCGGCTGCGCGCCCGGAGGGCCGGTCGACGGCGCGTGCCTGGTGAACAAGTTCGGGGCAGACCACCCCGGCAAGCCCGGACGAGCGCGATGCAGATCCCAGCAGCCCGGTGTCGCGATCATAGACGTTGAGTCCAACGATGCCTGCCTGAGGCATCAGCGCACCCGCCTGGTGTAGCTGACTGTCGAGTTCGACCGACAGCCGCGTGCTGTCCCGTGAGTCGAGTGCCGCCTGGAAACCCCCCTGGGCGAGGACCTGTTCACCGAAGCGCCGTGCACCCTCTTCCCGCATGTCCAGCACATCCTTTACCTTGATCTCCAGCAGCCGGGCCGTATGCTCGCGCTGGAAATCGAAGCTCAGGTCACGGTAGACCCGCGTGGTGAACAGCGTGGTGGCGGCCGCGATGATGCCCAGCACGATGATGCTGATCACCAGGCCGGATAGCAGGTTGAGTTGAAAACGTTTCATCGACACAGCCAGGGTGGTTATTTTTTGACCATCTTAGCATGGCAGCCGCCAGGTACGCGGCTCTCACTAGGCCTTACTGCAGGGATAAAGCCTACTTCAGCAGCTTCAGGCAGGCCGCCTCGTCGAGGATCTCGATACCCAGGGCCTGTGCCTTGTCATACTTCGAGCCCGGGTCCGCGCCCGCAACCACATAGTCGGTCTTTTTCGAGACACTGCCGCTGACCCGGGCACCCGCCGCCTGCAGCCGTGCCTTCAGCTCGCTGCGCGGCATGGACAGGGTACCGGTGAGTACGAAGGTCTTGCCGGCCAGCGGCCGGGGTCCGGCCGGTTCGACTGTTTCCCAGTGCAACCCGGCGCGGCGCAGCCGCTGGATGACCTCCCGGTTGTGCGGCTCGCTAAAGAAGCCGGTGATGTGCTGGGCCACCACCGGACCGACGTCGCGTACTGCCTGCAGGGTCTCGACATCGGCGTTCATGAGGGGTTCGAGTTCCCCGAACTCCTCGGCGAGGACCCGCGCGGTGGCCTCGCCCACCTCGCGGATACCGAGGGCATAGATGAAGCGCTCCAGCGTGGTGGCCTCGCTCTTCTCCAGGGCCTCCACCAGGTTGGTCGCGGACTTCCGAGCCATGCGTTCCAGGCCGGCGATCTCCTCGACCTCAAGCTGGTAGAGGTCACTGACATCTTGGATCAGTCCTTTCTCGACCAGCTGTTCCACCAGCTTGTCACCCAGGCCGTCGATATCCATGGCCCGGCGCGAGGCGAAATGCTTGATGGCCTCGCGCCGCTGGGCCGGACAGAACAGCCCGCCGCTGCAGCGCGCCACCGCCTCGCCCTCGATCCGCTCCACCGCCGAACCGCACACGGGACATTGTTTGGGCAGGTGGAACACCCGTGCACCTTTGGGCCGCTTTTTCCTGATCACGCTCACCACCTCGGGAATCACGTCACCGGCACGCCGGATGATGACCGTGTCGCCGACGCGCACGTCCTTGCGGTGCACCTCGTCCTCGTTGTGCAGAGTGGCATTGGTAACGGTCACACCCCCCACGAATACCGGATCCAGCCGCGCCACCGGGGTCAGGGCACCGGTGCGGCCCACTTGCACGTCGATACCGGTCACCCGGGTCTGTTCCTCCTGGGCCGGGAACTTGCGTGCGATTGCCCAGCGTGGTGCGCGCGCCACGAAACCCAGGATTTCCTGCTGGTCAAGCCGGTCAACCTTGAAGACCACGCCGTCGATTTCAAACGGCAGCGCAGTACGCGTTTTCTCCAGCTTGCGGTAATAGGCCATGCACCCCGCCAGGCCATGCACTCGTCCGATGCCCTCATAGACCCGCAGGTGCCATTTACGCAGCCGCGCCAGGATGTCGCTGTGCCGGTCCGGCAGTACACCACCCGCGACGCGGCCGACGCCATAGCAATAGAACTCGAGCGGACGCGCGGCCGTAACTTTGGGGTCGAGCTGGCGCAGGCTGCCGGCTGCCGCGTTGCGCGGATTAACGAAGGGCTTCTGACCGCTGCTCATGGCCTGCCGGTTGAGGCGCTCGAACCCGCGGTGCGAGATGTAGACCTCGCCGCGCACCTCCAGGATGGCGGGGATCCCGCGCCCGGTCAGACGCAGGGGGATGCTGGCGATGGTGCGGACATTGGCGGTGATATCCTCGCCAGTCACCCCGTCACCGCGGGTGGCGGCACGGGTCAGCACAGCGTCTTCATACAACAGGCTGACCGCGAGACCATCGAGCTTCGGTTCGGCGGCGTAGTCGACGGCATCCACCTCGAGGCGCTCGCGTATCCGTCGGTCGAATTCGCCCAGCTCCTCGTCACTGAAGGCGTTGTCCAGCGACAGCATGCGTACCTCGTGACGCACCTCGCCAAAGGCCTTGAGGGGCGCCGCACCGACCCGCTGGCTGGGGGAATCCGGGGTGATCAGTTCAGGGTAGTGGACCTCGAGGTCCAGCAGTTCACGTAGCAACCGGTCATACTCGGCATCACTGATGACCGGTTCGTCGAGGACATAATAGCGGTAGTTGTGCTCGTGAAGTTCCTTGTGCAGTACACCGGCACGCTGGCGTACCGCCTTCGGCACACTCATGATGCCGTCTGTGCGACCCGCTGCCTGAGCTGATAATCGATGACGTCTTCGCGCAAGTGACTGATGGTCTGGTTGGTCAGCACGCTGTGGGTGGTGTCGTACACGCTGCCTTCCAGACTGGTCGCCAATGACCGCGCCGCCGCCACCATGGCATCAAAGGCCTTGACGGCGTCGAACGGAGCCGGTAGCTGCAGGAACAGCACCAGCCCGCGGGTGGAAAAGTCGTCCATGGCCTGCGGGTTGAAGGTCCCCGGCTCCACCATATTCGCGACCGAGAACAGCGCGCGGTCACGGCCATTGTGGTTTTCCAGGTAATGGAAAATCTGCATGTCGCCGAACACCAGACCGGCCTTGCCCATGGCCTCAACCAGGAAGCTGCCGCGAAACGGGACACCGGCCGGCGCCTTGACATACAGGGTGATGACCTTGTCCGGCATGGCCATGTCCAGGGGCGCGGCTGTGGTCTGCGCCTGTGCCTCGTGATTCTGCAGCGTCCTGTCCTCGACAATCAACTGGCTCAGGCTTTCCAGTTCGGCATCGACATCGCCATTGTCACCGACATCGTCTAACAGTGGATCGATGCGGCTGTCCGTTTCCATGAACGGCTGCTCGGCAGGCAGGTATGAGCTGCCGCGTCGGCCCTGCAGGCGGCTGTAGAGATAGATACCGAGAACGATAATTATTCCGGCAAGCAACAGTATCCAGCGCATTGTTTCCATGAATCAGTACCCGGCTTTCAGCGGTGCACCAATGATAATGGAAAAACGACTACATCGCTGCCATTTCAACGGCGGCGTCGATATCCACGGCTACCAGGCGTGAAACGCCCGGTTCGTTCATGGTCACGCCGGTGAGTTGATTGGCCATTTCCATGGTGATCTTGTTGTGTGTGATGAAGACAAACTGCACATGCCCGGACATTTCCCGCACCATGTCGCAATAGCGACTGACATTGGCATCATCCAGCGGGGCATCGACCTCGTCGAGCATGCAGAACGGCGAGGGATTGAGATCGAAGATGGAAAACACCATGGCAATCGCTGTCAGGGCCTTTTCTCCGCCTGAGAGCAGATGGATGGTGCTGTTGCGTTTACCGGGCGGGCGTGCCATGACGGTGACCCCTGTGTCCAGCAGGTCCTCGCCGGTCAGCTCCAGATAAGCATGCCCGCCACCAAACAGCCGCGGGAAACGCTCCTGGAATCCCGTGTTCACCTTGTCGAAGGTTTCCTTGAAACGGGTACGGGTCTCCTTGTCGATCTTGCTGATTGCCTTTTCCAGGGTCTCGAGCGCCTCGCTCAGATCGGCATGCTGGGCATCAAGGTAGACCTTGCGCCGGGACTCCTCATCATATTCCTCGATTGCGGCCAGGTTGATCGGGCCGAGTCGCTGGATGCGTTTTTCAAGCTGTTCCACCCGTTCCGCCCAGACATCGACCGTGGCCCCCTCATCAATTGAGGCAAACAGTTCCGGGTAGTCGAACCCGGCTTCAATGATCTGTTCCATCAGGGTGTCGCTACGTACCTTGATCTCCTGCCAGCCCATGCGCTCCTTCTCTACCTGCTCGCGCCGGTTACTGACGCTGCGTTCCTTGCGAACCCGTTCCTGGTCCTGCTCACGCACGCTGTGTTCGATATCCTCGACCTGCTTGCGCGCGCCGGACAGTTCGGTTTCCACTTCCATGCGTTGCGACAGCAGCGTACCGAGCTCGGCTTCCAGTTCGACAATGGGCGTGTCTCCATGTGCCAGGATGCCGCCGAGTTCGTCACGGCGAGTAACCAGCTGCAGGGACTGTTCGCGCATGCGCTGCAGGTTCTGCTCTATAGAGCTGCGTGCGGTGCGCATCGACTCGGCACGCAATGCCATATCATGCGCGGACTGCTGGGCGACACGTGCCTGCTCGCGGGCAGCGCCCAGGGCACTCGTCAGGGTCTGCTGACGCCGGGTGCACTCTTCACGCTCGACTGTCAGCGTCTCGATGGTGCTCAATGCCTCCTGCATACGTGCCTGTGCCGCGGCATACTCCTCCTGCTCGCGGGCCTTCTGGGCACGCAGTTCCTCGGCCTCTTTAAGTACATCCTGGCTGCGTATCTGGTGGTGCTCGATGCGTGACTTGCTGGAGGCCAGTCTGACCTGAAATTCGCTGGCCTGGCGGTGCGCCAGGTTGTAGCCCTCCTGCAACTGCTCGCGTTCCTGCTCGGCAGCGATCAGCGCGGCACGGTCCTCGGCTACGCCGCTGCGCAAGGCCTCGATACGGCCCGCCTGCTCACCCATCTCTTCCTGTAGCTGGCCGATCTCCCGTTCACGCTGTAGCACACCGGCCTTCTCGTCTGCATCACGCGCAACCCGCAACCAGCCACGGCCCACCCAGATGCCGTCCCGGGTCACGATGGACTCGTGCGCGGCGACGGACTCCAGCAGTTCGAGAGCCTGGTGCAGCGTTTCAGCGGCATACACTCCATCCAGCAGGGCGCCCATAGCCCAGGGTGCCTGCACCTTGTCGGCAAGGGCGGCCAGCCGGTCGGAGGAACATCCGCTGCCGGCGGTCACCCGGGTATCGAACAGCGAGATCGCCCCCTGTTCCAGACCGGTGAGCATACGCTCCGCGTTGTCCAGCCCGTCGACACATACTGCTTCAAGGTAGGAGCCAAGCGCGGTCTCGACCGCGTGTTCCCAACCGGACTCGACCTGGATCTGCTGGGCCAGACGCGGCGCCTCGTTAAGGCCCTGTGATTCCAGCCAGCCGCTGACCCGATCGGAACCCTGTCCAAGCGCGGCCTGCTGCAGGGTTTCCAGTGATGACAGACGGCCGCGCAGGTCATGGTGCGAACTCTGCAGGGCACTGAGCTCCTGCTCCTGCCGGTCAATGCCGGCGCGAAACTCAGTGATACTGGCGCTCTCAGCGACCAGCAGCGCCTGCTTGGCAGCGGCTAGCTCCTCCTGTTCGTTCAGCGCATCGATCAGCTGATCGATCTCGGACTCGAGGGTGGAATTGTCCAGGTTCTGCTGCTCCTGGCCCATGCGCTGCAGACGCTCTTCCAGCTGCTGCATGTGGCGATCAAGGTGGTCGATGCGGGTACGCTCAACCTGTTCCGACCGTGAACTGTCCGCAGCGCGCTGGTTGAACTCGTTCCATTCCTCCTGCCAGGCATGCATCGCCTGCTCGGCATCATGCAACACGGCGGCGGACTGCCCGGCATGCTCGCGCGCCCCGGCCAACTCCGGCTCGATGGCATCGATGTCCCGCACCAGTTCCTCGAGCCGACCGGCGTCATGTTCGATATGCTCGCCGATCTCGCCCAGGGTCCGCTCGGCACGTTCCAGTTCCTGCAATTGCTGCTGGCGTGATTCCTTGCTGTGCTGGATGGCCTGCTCGATACGCGCGACATCCGCACCCAGCCTGTAATAACCGCCCTGGACACTGTTGAAGGTATCGTTGGCATCGGTCAGGCTGGCACGCAGCCTTTCCAGCTCGGCCTCGATGGCGCGCTGTGCGGCCAGTTCCGACTCCATCTCGAGCTCATCCGCCTGTATCTGGCGTTCGCGTTTGCTACAGTCCTCATGCAAGGTGTTGTAGCGCAGGGCGAGCAGTTCTGCCCTGACCTGGCGCTCTTCCTCCCTGAGCCCCTTGAAACGCTCCGCCGCGCGCGCCTGACGCTTCAATTTGTCGAGCTGTTTGTCAATCTCCTCAAGCAGATCGTTGAGACGGTCGAGATTCTCGCGCGTGTGGCGAATGCGGTTCTCGGTCTCGCGCCGGCGTTCCTTGTACTTGGAGATACCGGCCGCCTCCTCGAGGAAGGCACGCAGATCGTCGGGCTTGGCCTCGATCAGGCGTGAAATCATGCCCTGCTCGATGATGGAATAACTGCGCGGGCCCAGCCCGGTGCCCAGGAAGATATCGGTGATGTCGCGGCGCCGGCAGCGTGAACCGTTGAGGAAATAGGTGGACGTCCCGTCACGGGACACCTGGCGGCGGATGGAAATTTCATTGTAGCCGGCATACTGGCCGGCCACAGTGCCGTCAGAGTTGTCGAACGTCAGTTCAATACTGGCATGTCCCACCGGTTTGCGTGCGGTAGAGCCGTTGAAGATGACATCCGCCATGGAATCACCGCGCAGGTGCTTGGCGGAACTCTCCCCCATGACCCAGCGTACGGCATCGATAATATTGGACTTTCCGCAGCCGTTGGGGCCGACCACGCCGACCAGGTGGGATGGAAGATAGATCGTGGTTGGGTCGACGAAGGACTTGAACCCGGCCAGCTTGATCTTGGTCAACTGCATGGACGGCAAAGATACAAGATATACACCGCCCTATACAACCTTTTGTTATCAGGCCAGGCTTGCACCCACTATCTTGTGTTTAGTACCCTGCAGCCCATGCCGACAAAGCCTAGCAATGACCTGGAAACCTTCGCCAATCCCCACCCGGAGCGCGACTACACCATCCGCATTCGGATTCCGGAATTCACCTGTCTGTGCCCCAAGACCGGGCAGCCGGATTTCGCCATCCTGCACCTGGAATATGTCCCCGACGCCCGCTGCGTCGAGCTCAAGTCCCTGAAACTGTATGTCTGGTCGTTTCGCGACGAGGGGGGCTTCCACGAGGATGTCAGCAACCGCATCCTCGCTGACCTGGTGGCCGCCTGCCAGCCGCGCTTTATGCGGCTACGCGCGGAATTCAATGTACGCGGCGGCATCTATACCGACGTGGTGGTCGAGCACCGCCAGGCCGGCTGGTCCCCGCTGCCTCCCGTTGACCTCGGCTGACAGCGGCCCCGGAGTCGGGTTACCTTAGCCGCCACCGCACTACCCGTCCCTGTCACCCCGGAGAGGACCCGCAGCCAGCGTGTCACTTTACCTCGGCATTGATTTCGGCACCTCCGGTTGCCGCACCTGTGTCATCGATGGACATGGCCGGGTTCAGGCCGAGACTCGTGTGGCGCTGGGCAATCCGCGATATCCGGTCAGCGCCACTGAGCAGGACCCACAGGACTGGTGGGATGCACTCGCCAAGGCCCTGGACATGCTGCAGGGGGAGGCCCCGCTGGAAACCGTGGCCGGCCTGGCAATCGATGCCACCTCGGCCACCCTGCTGCTGGTGGATGCCCGGGGCCGGCCGCTGACGCCCGCACTGATGTACAACGACACTCGCGCCGTGGACCAGGCCCGGCAGATCGGCGCCCGGGCACCCGCCGCAAGCGCCGCCCACGGGGCCAGTTCCAGCCTGGCCAAGCTGCTCTACCTGCAGGCTGCCGGTACGACGGACAAGGCCCGTTTCGCCCTGCACCAGGCTGACTGGCTTAGCAGCCGGCTGGCGGGCCGGTTCGGGATCACGGACGAGAACAATGCCCTGAAACTCGGCTATGACCCGGTCACGCGGTGCTGGCCCGGCTGGCTGGATGCCTTGGGCACCGAGCGCCGCCTGTTACCCGAGGTCGTCCCGGCCGGCCAGCCGGTCGGCGTGTTGGCCACCGAATACTGCCGGCGCTGGGGGTTTGCCCCGGGCACCCGCATCGTCAGTGGCACCACCGATAGCACTGCCGGCTTCATCGCTACCGGCGCCGGTACTGGCGAGGCCGTCACCGCGCTGGGCAGCACCCTGGTGCTCAAGGTCCGCTCAGTGCGACCGGTATTCGCGCCGGACTACGGGGTCTACAGCCACCGCCTGGGTGACGACTGGCTGGTGGGCGGCGCTTCCAACAGCGGTGGCTGCGTCCTGCGCCAGTTCTTCAGTCAGGCGGACATCGAGCGCCTGACGGCCAGCCTGCAACCGGAGCGGCCAACCGGACTGGACTACTACCCCCTGCCGTCCCCAGGGGAGCGTTTCCCCGAAAACGATCCCGGGCTCCAGCCGCAGCTGACACCGCGGCCAGCTGATGACGGCGTGTTCTTCCAAGGTCTGCTCGAAGGGATCGCGGCCATCGAACGGCGCGGCTATCGGTTGCTGCAACACCTGGGCGCGTCCTACCCGCAACGTGTCCAGACCGTGGGCGGTGGCGCCGTCAACACTGCCTGGTGCCGCATCCGTGAGACACTACTCGGGGTCCCGGTCATTGCCGCCCGGCACCAGGAGGCCGCCTACGGCGCTGCCCTGCTGGCAAGGCAGGGCCTGACAGGAGCACGGCGAACACCATGAAAGACCTTGTCAAGGGAGTGCACTATATCCGCCAGGGGCTCCAGCTGATACGCCAGCCCGGGCTACGCCGCTATGTCGTCGTGCCCCTGCTGATCAGTACGGTGTTGTTTAGCGCCGGCATCGTGGTCGGCATCCAGCTGCTGGGGATCCTGCTCGGCTGGATGCTGGGCTGGCTGCCGGGCTGGCTCGACTGGATGCGCTACCTGTTGTGGCCGATCTTCGTACTGACCGCGGTGCTGCTGGTGTTTTACAGCTTCGCCCTGCTGACCAACCTGATTGCCGCACCCTTCAATGGCCTGCTGGCCGAGGCCGTTGAACGCCACCTAAGCGGCTCCCCGCCGGAGGACAGCGGCGGCTGGCAGGCGCTGCTCGGGGACATCGTCCCGAGCCTGCTGTCCGAGTTGCGCAAGCTGCTCTATTTCCTGCTGCGGGCCCTGCCACTGGGACTGCTGTTCCTGATCCCGACCATCAACCTGGCCGCGCCGTTCCTGTGGGTGCTATTCAGTGCCTGGATGCTTGCCATCGAATACGCCGACTATCCGATGGCCAACCACCTGCTGCATTTCGCCGAACAGCGCAAGCGCCTGCGGAGCCGCAGGCTGCTCGCCTATGGTTTTGGCGGCAGCTCCCTGCTGATGACCATGATCCCGGTGGTGAATTTCCTTGCCATGCCCGCCTCGGTGGCCGGCGCCACGGCGATGTGGGTGGGCGAATTCAGGGAAACTCCGTAATCCCTCAGGACAGTGAATTCAGGTGAAAAATCATTCACCGCGGAGACGCGGAGATCACCGATTTAATAAAATCATTCACCGCACGACCGCAGGGATGCAGGAGGTAGAGCAATGCAGGGAGCAATTGCCGAGAGGCGCAAAGAGCGCAAGGAAAACATAAAATTATTGTAAAAACCCCGATCCGGAGAATGACAAACGTGCGCAGAGTACATTTCCCAAAACCCGACCATAGTACTTTTTAATCACGCTACCCGTAGGCGCAGCCGAGCATCGCAGCATCAATCGGGGAAAGCGAGTCACTGTTTGAGTAATCGCGTCGTTTGCGATTATGAGTTCGACGAGCACCGATTTATGCGAGAAGCGCAGGATAATCGCGCAGCGATCAAGCCTCCGGGCGCCCTTTCTTTTCGTCCCTTTTCTTTGGGCGAGCAAAGAAAAGGGACACGCCGTGCGGGCGCGGGAGCCCGCGTAAAATACTACTTTGCCAGATACTCCCACAACCGCCGCACGCCCTCTTGCAGGTTTTCCAGCGAGGTGGTGTAGGCAAAGCGCACATGCCGTTCCGGCTGGTGGGTGCCGAAATCGATCCCCGGCGTGATCGCTACGCCCGCCTCCTCCAGCAGTTGTTTCGAAAAGCGGTAGCTGTCATCGGTGAAGCGGCTACAGTCGGCATACAGGTAGAAGGCGCCCTCCGGCGTCACCGGGATGGCGAAGCCGATTTCACGTAGCGCGGGCAACAGGTAATCACGCCGCTGCCGGAACGCCTCCCGACGCTGTTCCAGTATGGCGATATTTTCGGGTTCGAAGGCGCTCAGTGCCGCGTATTGCGCCAGGGTTGGTGCCGCCAGGAACAGGTTTTGTGCCAGCTTGTCGATATCCGCCAGGTAGTCCTGAGGCGCGACCAGCCAGCCCAGACGCCAGCCGGTCATACCAAAGTATTTCGAGAAGCTGTTGACCACAAAGATGTCGTCGGAAACCGCCAGCGCCGTGCTTGCCGGAGCCGCGTAGGTCAGGCCGTGGTAGATCTCGTCCATTACCAGGCTGCCGTTGCGTCTCTTCACCACCGTGTACAACTCGCTGACCGCCTGCTGTGTCAGCAGCGTCCCGGTCGGGTTGGCAGGCGAGGCTACCAGCAATGCGGTGGTGCGTTGTGTCCATGCTGCATCGACCTGGTCGGGAACGGGTTGGTAGTCCGTGGACGCGTCGACCGGGAGACCCAGCGGATCGCCGTTCAACAGGTAGACAAAATTGCGGTTGCAAGGATAGCCGGGATCGGCCATCAACACCGCATCACCCGGGTTGACCAGCACCGCCGTTACCAGCTGCAAAGCCGCCGAAGCACCGGGTGTGACGACGATACGCTGAGGGTCAACATTGACCCCGTAACGCTCGTGATAGAAGACGGCGATGCGCTCGCGTAATGCCGCCAGCCCGACGGCGGGTGTGTAATGCGTGCGCCCTTCCGCCAGCGCCCGGACACCGGCGTCGATGACCGGTTGCGGGGTAACAAAATCCGGTTCACCAATCTCCATATGGATGATGGAGCGCCCCCCGGCCTCCAGTTCACGCGCACGCGCAAGCAGGGCCATGACATGGAATGGCTGGATGGAATTCATGCGCTCGGCACGTTTCGTCACAAATACAGGTCCTCAGTTCTGGTGTACATGTTCACGTCGTTCCCGGCAGTATGCATGCAGCCGCTGCAGGTAGGCCGTGTCCACCAAACCGTCCGGATCCAGTTCACCGGCGATCAGGCGACAGGGATTGCCGGGTTCGCCAAGCTGGTCGAGCACCACGGCGGCGCCACTGAAATCATGGTCGGCGGTAAAGCGGTTCAGGGTAATCAGGGTGTCGACACCGGCGGACAAGGCTGACCTGAGCCCGTTCACCGAGTCCTCGAAGGCCAGGCACTCGGCAGGCACCAGTCCTGTCTGTTGCAGTGCGTAGTGGTAGATATCCGGTGCGGGCTTCTTGTGTGGCACCACGTCACCCGCCGCGATCACATCGAACCACCCGCTGGTGTCCACCGAGAAGCTGTGTGTCAACAGACTGGTGACATTCGCAGGCGTGGTCGTGGTGACAATCGCCAGGCGCAGACCACGGGCGCGCGCATCCTGCATCAGCCGTTCGACCCCGGGACGCAGCGGAATATGTCCCCTGGCCAGCATCTCCAGATAATGTTCGGTCTTGTCGCGGTGCAGCCCGGCGATAAACCCCTCGATGTCTGCGGGACGCTCGAACCCGGGCAGGTAACGGTCAAGGTAGTGCCGGATCCGTTCCCGGCCGCCGGTGACCTCCAGCAGTTGATGGTAGAGCCGCCGGTCCCAGTCCCAGCCGAGACCGGCTGCAGCGAAAGCGGCATTGAATGCGTGACGGTGGATCTCCTCGGTGTCGGCCAGGGTCCCGTCCACATCGAACAGCAGGGCCTTCAGGTGGGGCACTTTTGTTTGACCTTATTCATGATGAGTCCCTCCGTCTGCCGGCCAACACCTTTCTACCGGCCTATCCCGGTGAAGACCATGATTTTACTGCTGAAACGATCCTTGACTAATGACAAAAGAGGCGTATAAATAACGCCCCTGAATTGGCAAGCCTACTCACAACAACAATCTGCCAGCGAGCCTGAATCTTTTAATTACTTGATTGGAAACAGTTTATCAAATGATCTGTTTCTGGAGATAGTGTACATGGCTGTCAAGAAGAAATCAGCGAAACCCAAGACCGCGGCGAAAAAGAAAACCACCACGAAAAAGAAGACCGTCAGCCGCAAGGCCCCGGCCAAGAAAAAGACCACGGCCCGCAAGACGGTGAAGAAAGCCGCAGCCGGGAAAAAGTCTGTCGCCAGGAAGAAGGTCGCCACAAAGAAGGCTGCCACCAGGAAGAAGACCGCCGCAAAGAAGAAGGCCGCACCCAGGAAGAAAGCTGCTGTAAAGAAGGCTGCCACCACGAAGAAGATCGCCCCCAGGAAAAAAACCGCTACCAGAAGGGCCTCATCAAAGACCGTATCGCAGGTCGGGCCGGTTCCGGGTATCACCCCCTACAAGGAAAAGAAGGGTGAGGAATACATGAACGAGGACCAGGTCAAGCACTTCCGAAACATCCTGTTGGCCTGGAAAAAGGAACTCATGGAAGAAGTCGACCGAACGGTACATCACATGCAGGATGATGCGGCCAACTTCCCTGACCCCAATGACCGGGCGACCCAGGAATCGGAATTCAGCATGGAACTGCGTGCCCGTGACCGTGAACGCAAGCTGATCAAGAAAATCGACGAGTCGATAGAGGATCTGGAAAATAACGATTATGGCTACTGCGAGGCATGCGGAGTCGAAATCGGCGTCAGGCGTCTCGAGGCGCGGCCAACAGCCACCTTGTGCATCGATTGCAAGATACTCGATGAAATCAAGGAAAAACAGATGAGCTGAACAGCGTTGTAATGAATCACTGACAACAAGGCCGGCACTCGTCGGCCTTGTTGCTTTATAGTTTCCAGACATGGCAGCCAACGAAATATCCCGCAGACCCTACCGCGGCCGATTCGCACCCTCACCGACGGGTCCCCTGCACTTCGGTTCCCTGGTAGCGGCTGTCGGCAGCTACCTCGATGCCCGTGCACACAACGGCGAATGGCTGGTGCGCATCGAGGACATCGATCCGCCACGCGAGGTCGCCGGGGCCGCGGACGCTATCCTCAGGACCCTGGACGACTTCAGACTTGAATGGGATGGACAGGTGGTGTACCAAAGCCGGCGCAGCGAATTCTACACTTCCGCCCTCGACCGGCTGCGTCAATACGGCTACCTGTATGGCTGCGCCTGCACGCGCAGGGAGATTGCCGACAGCACGCTCAAGCGCGAAACCATGGGCACCGGTGTCTACCCGGGCACCTGCCGTAATGGCATCCTGCCGGGACGCACAGCGCGCTCCCTGCGCGTGCGCGTCGATCCCGTCTCGATTGGCTTGAATGACCGGCTGCAGGGAAGCACCTGGCAGTCTCTCAGTGAGGAGATCGGGGATTTCGTTGTTCGACGCGCCGATAATCTCATCGCCTATCAACTGGCGGTGGTTGTTGATGATGCCGAGCAGGATATGACGCACATCGTGCGTGGTGTCGACCTGCTGGAATCAACCCCACGACAGATATACCTGCAACAACTGCTGGAACTCCCCACACCGGCGTATTTGCACCTGCCGGTTGCCGTCAACAGCGCAGGCGACAAACTCGGCAAACAAACCCGTGCCCGCCATATCGGCCGTGACCAGAAAACCACCCTCATGCTTGATGTATTGAGCTTTCTGCGTCAGGAACTGCCGACCTCGCCCGGGGATGCCCGCATTGACGAACTTCTGGATTGGGCCATCGAACACTGGGAGGTCAGCCACATCCCGGCACGCCGTGCCCTGCCCTCAGCGCCGGAATATTCCGAAGCTGAAACAGGGTCTTGACATGGATCCCGTTAAAAAATGATATAGCGCCCCGCGGCCGAGTCGATATAATTACCGGTCTGGCGAGCGCCCATGACGGGCGGGACAATAACCGGAGACAACATATGCCCGAAAGCAAGATTTACGACATTCCGGCATCCTTCGCCGATGATGCCTACCTGGACGAGACCCGTTACCAGGCAATGTACCAGCGCTCGATTGAAGATCCGGCCGGGTTCTGGGCCGAACAGGCATGGTCGTTCCTGACCTGGGACAGGCACTGGGATACGGTGCTTGACTGGGACTTCAGCAAGGGGCATGTACGCTGGTTCGAGGGCGGCAAGCTCAATGCCTGCTACAACTGCGTGGACCGACACCTGGAAAACCGCAGTGAGCAGACCGCGCTGATCTGGGAAGGCGACGATCCCGCCGATGATGCCCATATCACCTACCAGGAACTCTACGAACAGGTCTGTCTGCTGGCCAATGTCCTGAAATCCCGTGGTATCAAGAAAGGCGACCGCGTCTGCATCTATATGCCGATGATCCCGGAAGCGGTGTATGCCATGCTGGCATGCGCCCGCATCGGTGCGGTCCACTCGGTCGTGTTCGGTGGCTTCTCTCCGGAATCCCTCAAGGACCGTATCCTGGATTCAGACTGCCATATGGTGATCACGGCCGATGAAGGTGAGCGCGGCAGCAAGCATATCCCGCTGAAGGCGAACGTGGACAAGGCACTGGAGTCCTGCCCCAATGTCGACACCGTGCTGACCGTCAAGCAAACCTGCGCCGACATCAACTGGGTTGAAGGGCGCGATGTCTGGTACCACAGCGCCGTCATGGATGCCCCGGCGGAATGCCCGGCAGAGCCCATGGATGCGGAAGATCCCCTGTTCATCCTCTATACCTCGGGCTCGACCGGCAAGCCCAAGGGCGTGCTGCACACCACCGGCGGTTATCTGTTGTATGCCGCGATCACCCACAAGTATGTATTCGATTATCACGACGGCGACATCTTCTGGTGTACGGCGGATGTCGGCTGGATCACCGGTCATTCCTACATCGTCTATGGCCCCCTGGCCAATGGCGGGATTTCGCTGGTGTTCGGGGGCGTCCCGACCTACCCGGACGCCTCACGCTTCTGGCAGGTATGCGACAAGCACCAGGTGAATACCTTCTACACGGCGCCGACGGCCCTGCGTGCACTGATGCGCGAGGGCGAGGAACCGGTAAAGCAGACCTCGCGCAAGAGCCTGCATCTGCTGGGTACCGTCGGCGAACCCATCAACCCGGAGGCGTGGGAGTGGTATCACCATGTGGTCGGTGAGGACCGCTGCCCAATCGTCGACACCTGGTGGCAGACCGAGACCGGTGGCCACATGATCACCCCCCTGCCCGGCGCTACCAGGCTCAAGCCCGGCTCGGCCACACACCCGTTTTTCGGCGTGGCGCCCGCCATCGTCAATACGAAAGGCGAGGTGCTCGAGGACGAAGCAGAGGGCAACCTGGTAATCACCCAACCCTGGCCGGGCATGATGCGTACGGTGTATGGCGACCACCAGCGCTTTATCGACACCTATTTCAGCACCTACCCGGGGATGTATTTCACCGGTGACGGCGCCCGCCGTGATGCAGACGGTTACTACTGGATCACCGGCCGCGTGGATGACGTACTGAATGTCTCCGGTCATCGCCTGGGAACGGCCGAGCTGGAAAGCGCACTGGTACTGCACGACGCCGTAGCCGAGGCCGCCATTGTCGGATTTCCGCATAACATCAAGGGCCAGGGCATCTATGCGTATGTGACGCTCGTCAACAACGTGGACCCCAGCGACGAACTGCGCCAGGAGCTGGTAAAACTGGTACGCAGCGAGATCGGACCGATCGCCACACCGGATATCATCCAGTGGGCCCCGGGGTTGCCCAAGACCCGCTCCGGGAAGATTATGCGCAGGATCCTGCGCAAGATCGCTGCAAATGACATAAACAACCTGGGTGACACCAGTACGCTTGCAGATCCCTCTGTTGTGGACGATCTGATCAAGAACCGGACCTCGGCATAGTCACCAGGCGCCGGCGCCACCGGGCAGTCAGCGAATGATCTCCTGCAGCGACTTTCGCCCGGCCTGGTGGCTGCCCGGCGCGCATCTGCAGACGCTTTATCCCACACTTTTCCGGCGCAGGGCATGCCCGCCTCTGAGGCGTGAGCGGCTCGAACTGGCAGACGGGGACTTTGTCGACCTGGACTGGACCGACAGCAACGGCGGACCGGTCGTTTTGGTGCTGCATGGACTGGAAGGCTCTCTGGCATCTCACTATACCGGTGGCATACTCAAGGCACTGGCTGCCCGGGATTACCACGCCGCATTGATGTACTTTCGCGGCTGCAGTGGCGAGCCGAACCGCCTGGCGCGCAGTTACCATTCCGGTGACACCTCTGACCTGCAGGCCGTCCACGACCACATCCGCGAGCGCCACCCGGCTACACCGCTGGCGGTGATCGGCTATTCACTGGGCGGGAATGTCCTGCTGAAGTGGCTGGGTGAACAGGGTGCGGCCGCCCCTCTGACAACGGCGGTGGCGGTCTCGGTCCCGTTTGAACTGAACAGTGCCGCGCGCCGGCTGGAACAGGGCCTGTCACGGCTTTATCAGCGCCACCTGCTGAACAAGTTGCGCCGCGCCGTGAGGCTGAAGGCGAACGCCCGGCCGCCCCCTGTGCCACTGGAGAAGCTGTCACGGCTGACAACCTTCCGCCAGTTCGACGACGCGGTCACTGCCCCGCTGCATGGCTTCAAACATGTCGATGATTACTACAGCCGTTCGAGCAGTCGTCAGTACCTGGACCGGATTGCCGTCCCCACACTGATCCTGCAGGCGCAGGACGATCCCTTTCTGCCCGCCAGCGCCATTCCCGTGGACGCAGACCTGAGCGCGGCGGTCACACTGGAATTATCACCCAGCGGCGGCCATGTCGGTTTTGTTGCCGGGCGCATCCCGTTTGCCGCCGACTACTGGCTGGAGCAACGCATCTGCCGGCACCTGCAGGAACGCCTCACGGTACCCGTGCCCGGGGCCGGGCGACAGCCCGGGAATATTTCGCAAGCTACTGTTTGAAATAATTTTCTGTAATAACCACTGGATAAAAAAAGGGGCCATTCGGCCCCTTTGCTTGGATCATCAGCAGCAGGCTAACCCTGCCCGACCGCCTTCATGCTGAGGCGGATGCGGCCCTGCTTGTCGACCTCGAGGACCTTGACCTTGACCTGGTCACCCTCGGAGAGCTTGTCGCTGACGTTCTGTGTACCAGCCCGTCCTTGCCCGGCAGGATGGTGACGAAGGCGCCGAAGTCCATCAGCTTGGCGACCCGGCCCTCATAGATCGTACCCACCTCGACATCGGCGGTGATCAGCTCGATGCGCTTGCGCGCCTCGTTACCGGCATCGAAATCGACCGAGGCGATCTTGACGTTACCGGCATCATCGATATCGATGCTGGCGCCGGTCTCTTCCGTGATGGAACGGATGGTGGCGCCACCCTTGCCGATGACATCCCGAATCTTGTCCGGGTTGATCTTGATGGTGATGTAGCGCGGCGCAAACATGGAGACCTCGTCACGCGGTGCGGTAATGACCTTGTTCATTTCACCGAGTATGTGCATGCGCCCCTCGTGTGCCTGTGCCAGTGCCTTCTCCATGATCTCCCGGGTGATGCCCTGGATCTTGATATCCATCTGCAACGCGGTCACGCCGTTGCTGGTGCCGGCCACCTTGAAGTCCATGTCACCGAGGTGATCCTCATCACCGAGGATGTCGGTCAGCACGGCATAGTCATCAGCTTCCTTGATCAGGCCCATGGCCACACCGGCAACCGGTGCACTGATGGGCACGCCGGCATCCATCATGGACAGGCTGCTGCCGCAGACGCTGGCCATGGAACTGGAACCATTGGACTCGGTGATCTCGGAAACCACACGAATGGTATAGGGGAATCCTTCCTTATCGGGCATCACGGCGCTGACACCGCGCTTGGCCAGCTTGCCGTGACCAACCTCACGCCGCTTGGTACCGCCCATCCGGCCGGTCTCGCCGACACAATAGGGCGGAAAATTATAGTGCAGTAAAAATTGTTCCTTGGTGGTGCCGGACAGCGCATCAATCAGCGCTGCATCGCGTTCGGTGCCGAGCGTAGTCACTACCAGTGCCTGGGTCTCACCGCGCGTGAACAGGGCGGAACCATGGGCGCGCGGCAACACGCCGGTGCGGATGGTGATCGGCCGCACGGTACGGGTATCGCGGCCATCGATACGTGCCTCGCCCGCCAGGATGCGGCCACGTACGATCTTCTTCTCCAGTTTGCCGACAGCGGCCTTGACGGCGTCACTGCTGAAACCTTCCTCGCCCTTGTCATCGGCCAATTTGTCGACGATTTCGTCGCGCACCTTGCCCAGCAGGGTATAGCGGTCCTGCTTGTCGGCCACCTTGTAGGCCGCGGCAATCGCCTCACTACCTTCCTTTTCGACCGCCTCCATCAGCGCAGTGTTCTCTTGCGGTGCGTTCCATTCAAGTGCAGGCGTATTCACCTCGGCAGCCAGTTCGCGGATGGCCTTTATCACGACCTGCTGCTGTTCGTGACCAAACATTACAGAGCCGAGCATGACCTCTTCCGAGAGTTCCTTCACCTCGGATTCCACCATCAGCACGGCACTCTCGGTACCGGCGACCACCAGGTCGAGCTTGGACACTTCCATCTGGTCGGTGGTTGGATTAAGTACGTAGTTGCCATCGATGTAGCCGACGCGGGCCGCCCCGACGGGACCGTTGAACGGCAGTCCGGAGATGGACATTGCAGCAGACGCACCGATCAGGGCCGGGATATCCGGGTTGATCTGCGGGTCGTAGGAAATAACCGTGACTTCGTTGGTAAACCCCTTTGGGAACAGCGGACGCAGCGGGCGGTCAACCAGGCGGCACAACAGCGTTTCCGCTTCGCTGGGACGGCCCTCACGGCGGAAGAAGTTGCCCGGAATCTGTCCGGCGGCATAGCCCTTCTCCTGGTAATCGACGGTCATGGGGAAAAAGTCACGACCCTCCATGGGCTGTTTCGCACCGACGACTGTTGCCAGTACTATGGTGTCGCCCATACTGACGATAACGGCGCTGCACTGGCGGGCGATTTCCCCGGTTTCTAGCGTGACGGTCTGATCACCGTATTGAAAGGATTTCTTGATTGCACTCACGGACGTTTCCTTAACTCTTGATAAGGTGGCGCTGGAACCCAGCGGGGATTAGGTTTGATCGGGGTTACTAGCGGCGCAGACCCAGGCGCCCAATCAGGTCCTGGTAACGTTTGCTGTCCTTGCCCTTCAGGTAATCGAGCAGCTTGCGGCGCTTGTTGACCATGCGCAGCAGACCCTGACGGGAATGATGATCACCCTTGTGCTTGGAAAAATGACCGGTCAAATCCTGGATGTTGGCGGTTAACAGGGCAACCTGTACTTCGGGTGAACCGGTATCGGCACCACCGCGCTGGTATTCCTTGACGATCTGCCCTTTCTGTTCGGCATTCAAAGCCATGTATCGACTCCCAAAATCACTTCATTTCTAGCAAGCTGCGTATTCTAACCGGCGTACCAATCAGTCACAAGCTACCCAAAAGGGGATATCAGCTCACGTTCAACAGCCGGCGTGGCGCCACCCGGCCGTCATCGAGGATCTCACCGACGCCCAGAAATCGCTTGTCGCCCAGATAGAGCCGCACCCAGCCGGCGGTGGGGGCATGTGGAACCAGTACCGGCTGCCCCTGGCGCAGATAGAAGGCCGCATCGCCGCTGAGGCGCACCTCGGGCCACTGGGACAGGCCGCTCTCCATCGGCAGCAGCAGCGCATCCAGCGCCGCTTCACCGCCGTCGGCCAGCCGCTGTTCGAGGGTGGCGAGGGTCACCATGGCGGCGTCGTCGTAGGGACCGACACCCAGCCGGCGCAGGTCAGCGACATGGGCACCGCAGCCCAGCAGTTCGCCGATATCCTCCACCAGGGTTCGCACATAGGTGCCCTTGGAGCAACGTACGCTGATTTCCACCCGGGGCGAATCGAATTCGAGCAGTTCGATTGAATGGATGGTAATGCGGCGCGGCTCGCGTTCCACCTCGAGCCCCTGGCGGGCCAGCTTGTAGAGGCGCTGTCCCTGATGCTTAACGGCCGAGTACATCGGGGGAATCTGCTCGATATCGCCGAGAAACCCCTGCATGGCCTTACGGAACCGCTTCTCGGTGACATCGACCGGACGCTGTTCCAGCACTTCGCCCTCGGCGTCGCCCGTGCTGGTGCGCTCCCCCAGCCTGCAGGCAACCCAGTAATGCTTGTCGGCATCAAGCAGGTATCCGGATACCTTGGTGGCCTCTCCGAGGCAGATCGGCAACAGGCCGCTGGCCAGCGGGTCCAGGCTGCCAGTATGGCCCGCCTTGCGGGCCCGGTACAGCTTCTTGACCTGCTGCAGGGCCGCATTTGAGGTAATGCCCGTGGGCTTGTCCAGTAGCAATATACCGTTCACGCGCCGTTGGTTACTGTGTCGTCGACCCATTGGTTGCTGATTACCCCGTTGCGGCAGCCCGGCCCGGTCTACTCTTTGTTGTCCTTGCTGGCGGACCCGGACAGGGCCGCGTCGATCAGTGCGTCCATGCGCGCACCCTCTTCGATCGACTGATCGAAATAAAAACGCAGTCGGGGGACCGCCCGGATACGCATCTGCCGGCCAAGCCTGCGGCGCAGAAAACCGGCTGCGTTGTTCAACACCCTGAGCGACGCCGTCACCGCGGCCTCATCACCCAGTACGGAGACATACACCTTGGCATGTGCCAGGTCGCGCGACACCGTCACCGCGGAGATGCTAACCATGCCCAGCCGGGGATCCTTGATCTCCTCGTGTACCAGGCCCGCCAGCTCCCGCTGGATCTGTTCACCGACGCGTCGCGTCCTGGGAAATTCTCTGGGCATAGGATAGGGGTGAACGGGGCGTCAGCAAGGCATGCCGGGACAGAACCGGGGCTGGTGTATACAGCTGCAGGACTATCCGTGGTAAATCGTGTGTGCCCGGCCTACAGCTGCCTGGCGACCTCGATCCGTTCGAAGACCTCGATCTGGTCACCGGCCTTGACGCTGTAATTCTTCACGCCGATACCGCATTCGGTGCCAGCCTTGACCTCGTTGACGTCGTCCTTGAAGCGGCGCAGCGATTCAAGCTCGCCTTCGTAGATGACCACATTGTCACGCAGGACCCTGATCGGTGCATTGCGGCGCACCACGCCTTCGATCACGATACAGCCGGCGATATCGCCCAGCTTGCGTGAACGGAATACCTCCTTGACCTCGGCAAGCCCGATGATTTCCTCTTTGACCTCGGGCGACAGCATGCCGCTGACCGCGTTTTTCACATTATCGATGGCATCGTAGATCACGCTGTAGTATTTGAGGTCAACCTCGTTTTCCTCAACCAGCCGCCTGGCCGAGGCATCGGCACGCACATTGAAACCAATGATGATGGCATTCGAGGCCACTGCCAGGTTGACGTCGGACTCATTGATACCGCCGACACCACTGGACACCACCTTGACCTTCACTTCACTCTCTTCCGAGGCGATATTCGCCAGTGCATCACTCAGGGCCTCGGCACTGCCCTGCACATCGGCCTTGAGCACGATATTCAGGGCCGCTGCCCGGCCTTCGCCCACCTGCGAGAAAACGTCCTCCAGCCGTGCCTGCTGCTGCTTGGCCAGGCGCTGGTCACGCGACCTTTCCTGACGCAGCATGGCAAGCTCACGGGCCTTGCGTTCATCGGTTACCACAATCACCTCTTCACCGGCATTGGGCACCGCCGAGAGGCCCAGGACCAGGGCCGGCATCGACGGTCCGGCCTCTTCGATCTGCTTGCCGTTTTCGTCAAACATGGCACGCACCCGCCCGTATTCCTCACCGGTCAGAATCAGGTCGCCACGGTGGAGCACGCCATTCTGCACCAGGATGGTGGCTACCACGCCACGACCCTTGTCGAGACTCGATTCGACCACGATGCCGGTAGCTGGACAGTCCTTGACGGCTGTCAGTTCGAGAATCTCCGACTGCAGCAGCACGGCATCGAGGAGTGCGTCGATGCCCTCACCGGTCTTGGCCGAGACCGCTACGAACATGGTGTCGCCACCCCACTCCTCCGGGATGACCTCGAGGGCGGCCAGCTCGTTCTTGACACGCTCCGGGTCGGCCTCCGGCTTGTCGATCTTGTTGACCGCCACCACCATCGGCACCCCGGCCGCCCTGGCATGCTGGACGGCCTCCTGGGTCTGTGGTTTCACGCCATCGTCTGCGGCTACCACCAGGATCACGATGTCCGTGACCTGGGCACCACGTGCGCGCATGGCGGTAAAGGCCGCATGGCCCGGGGTGTCGAGGAAGCTGATCATCCCCTTGGGTGTGTCGACATGATAGGCACCGATATGCTGCGTGATGCCACCGGCCTCGCCTTCAGCCACCCGGGTGGTGCGAATATAGTCAAGTAACGAGGTCTTGCCGTGGTCGACATGGCCCATGATGGTGACCACCGGGGGACGTTGCGTCCTTTCGCCGGAGATTTCCTTGGCATGCTGCTCGAGTTCCGCCTCCAGGGCATCAACCTGCAGCGGCTTGGCGATGTGGCCCATTTCCTCAACCACCAGGATCGCCGTGTCCTGGTCGAGCACCTGATTGATAGTGGCCATGGCACCCATATTCATCATCGCCTTTATCACCTCGGCCGCCTTCACGGACATCTTCTGGGCCAGCTCCGATACCACGATGCTCTCCGGCACCCCGACCTGGCGCACGACCGGTGCCGTGGGCCGCTCAAATCCATGCTCTCCGGTGGAGGTGATGGTGATCCGCCTGGCAGCTCTGGGCTTCTTCTTGCGCCGCCCGCTCTTTTCAGCGGCGACGTGCAGCTCCTGGCGGCCATAACGCGTATGTTTGCCGGTGTCATCCTTGCGTTTGGCCTTGCGTTCAGCCTCAGCCCGCTTCTTCTGGCGATCTTCTTCACGCGCCTGGGTCTCCGCCGCCAGTGACTGTTGCTTGGCAGCTTCCGCGGCCTTGAGTTGTTCCTCTTGCTCGGCCTTGATCCGGGATTCCTCCTCGGCACGCTTTTCTTCCTCGCGCCGGCGGGCCTCTTCCTTTTCCATGCGGATGGCATCCAGGCGAGCCTGTTCTTCCGCTTCAATGCGCGCCTTCTCGGCGGCCTCCAGTTCCAGACGTTCCTTTTCCTCCGCGATCAGGTCGGCGCGTTTCACGTAGGTGCGTTTCTTGCGCACCTCGACGGTCACGATCTTTTTTTCGGCGCGTGCTCCGCGCAATGGACCTCGGGCACCGGGGGCGCGGGCGGCAGGTACAGTGGTCTGCAGTTCACTCAGGGACTTGCGCTTCAGTGTGATCTTCTTGGGGGCTGCACTGGAGGCAGTGCCGCGCTTGCCGTGACTTTCCCTCAGGAAGTCGAGCAGCTGGGCCTTCTGGCTCTCGGAGATGGTGGCGTTTTCATCACTGATCTCCATGCCCGCCTCGCCCAGCTGGTCCAGCAGGCGCTCGGCAGGCACACCGACAACCTCGGCAAACTGCTTTACTGTGACATCTGTCATACCCTGTCTGCTCCTGTCAGTCCTGTGCTTCTTCCGCAAACCACGGCGCCCTTGCCGTCATAATCAGGCTACCGGCACGTGTCTCGTCCATGCCATCGATCTCCATGAGTTCGTCGATGGACTGTTCCGCCAGGTCCTCCATAGTGAGGATATCCTTGCTGGCCATCTGATAGGCCAGCTCACGGTCCATGCCTTCCATCTCCAGCAGATCCTGGGCCGGCTCCTTGTCACCAATCTTTTCCTCACTGATGATGGCCTGGGTCAGCAGTACATCGCGCGCCCGGCCACGCAACTCGTCGACGATTTCTTCCTCGAACTCCTCGATCTCCAGCAGTTCGCTTTTGGGGACATAGACGATCTCCTCGATGGTCGAAAAACCCTCCTGCACCAGAATGGCGGCAATCTCCTCGTCGACATCGAGCTGCTCCTTGAACAGGTTCTGCAACTCGCGGGCTTCCACCTCGCTCTTTTCCTCGGCCTGCGATTCATCCATGACATTGAGTTCCCAACCAGTCAGTTGGCTGGCCAGGCGCACATTCTGTCCACCGCGGCCGATCGCCTGGGAGAGCTGTTCCTCGTTCACCGCAATGTCCATGGCGTGGGTTTCCTCGTCGACCACGATCGAGGTCACCTCGGCCGGCGACATCGCATTGATGACAAACTGCGCGGGGTTCTCGTCCCAGAGAATGATATCGACGCGTTCACCGGAAAGCTCTGTGGAAACCGTCTGAACCCGGGAGCCGCGCATGCCGACGCAGGCGCCCACCGGGTCGATGCGCGGATCATTGGTCTTGACGGCAATCTTGGCACGCAGTCCGGGGTCGCGGGCCGCGCCCAGGATATCGATCAGGCCCTGGCCGACCTCGGGCACTTCCAGCTTGAACAGCTCGATCAGGAACTGGGGGGCAACCCGGCTGACAAACAGCTGCGGACCCCGCTGCTCGGAGCTGACCTCCCGCAGGTAGCCGCGCAGGCGGTCACCGGGACGCACGGCTTCGCGCGGGATCATTTCCTCACGCAGGATGATGGCCTCGGCATTACTGCCCAGATCGAGGTAGACATTGCCACGCTCGACGCGCTTGACGACGCCGGTGACCAGGTCGCCCACGCGGTCCTTGTAGGCCTCCACGACCTGCGCACGCTCGGCCTCGCGCACCTTCTGCACGATGACCTGCTTTGCCGTTTGGGCTCCGATTCGGCCGAAGTCGACGGATTCCATGGGCTCCTCGATAAAGTCACCGTGCTTCAGGGACGGGTCCTTCTGCTGCGCCTCCACCAGGGTGATCTGGCGATCCGGGTGCTCGTAGACCAGCGCCTCTTCACCGGATTCCTCGGCATCCTCGGCATCCTCGACATTCTCGACATTCTCGGGCGCCTGTGTCTCATCGATGACCTGCCAGCGCCGGAAGGTCTCGTAGGCGCCGGTGCGCCGGTCGATGGCGACGCGCGCATCGATCTCCCCGCCATGCCGTTTACGGGTGGCGGTGGCCAAGGCAGCCTCGATTGCCTGGAAAATGATCTCCTTGTCGATACCCTTTTCATTGGATACCACATCCACCACCAGCAAGATCTCTTTATCCATTCCTTAAAACCTCTCCTGCTCGATAACAACATTTCCGTCTTCAATCCCCCGCAGCCGACCCTTGTACCTGCGGCGCCCCTCCAGTGGATAGCCAAGGCGCAGCTTGATCAGGCTGCCGGTAAAGCGCTCATAGTCGCCCGGCTTGAACAACAGGCGGTCAAGGCCCGGCGAGGACACCTCCAGGGTGTAGTTCCCCGGGATCGGGTCCTCCACGTCCAGCAGGCCGCTGACCTGGTAACTGACAGTCTGGCAGTCATCCACCGTGATGCCCTGCGCGTTGTCGATATAGACACGCAACAGGCCACCGCCAGGGCCGCCGCCATGGTATTCCACGCCGACAAGTTCATATCCAAGCGCCTGTACCGCCGGTTCCAGCAACTCGCCAATATGTAACGGATCCTGCATAACCCCGTCTCCGGAAACAAAAAATGGGCCAAAGGCCCACTCCATGAACTCCGAATTATTATCGTGACGAGTATAGCAAAATGCCCTGCCTCGCCCAAGTATCACACCTGCGGATATCCTTATCCCGGTTACAAAAAAACCCCGAATACGGGGTCTTATTGAAGTTGGTAGCGGGGGCAGGATTTGAACCTGCGACCTTCGGGTTATGAGCCCGACGAGCTGCCAGACTGCTCCACCCCGCATCAACGGCCGGGAAGTGTCAAGCCTTTGGCCTCAGCGGGCAACACCCGCCGCCTCCGGGCTGGCCGCGACGGCTAGCCGGTGTACCGGTGGGAAGCAGCTGTCAGGCCACCAGGACGGCGGCACACACGGCCAGCAGCGCACCCGGGAATACCCCGAGTCCAAGGACAGCCAGGCTGTTGAGGCTCATCACGATCTGCAGGTCGGTACTGACGTGCAGGGGTTCCTCGGTCTCCGGCTCGTCGAAGTACATCAGCTTGACCACGCGGATGTAATAAAAGGCACCGATGATGGAGAAGAACACCGCCACCACGGCCAGCCATACCATGTCCACGTGGATAATCGCCTGCAGCACGGACAGCTTGGCATAGAAACCGACGGTGGGCGGCACCCCCGCCATGGAGAACATCAGAATCAGCATCATCAGGGCAAACCACGGGCTGCGCTCGTTGAGGCCCTTGAAATCGTCCAGCTGATCGGCCTCGAATCCGCTGCGGCTGAGCAGGATGATCATGCCGAAACCGCCGGTCGCCGTCAGCGCATAGGTGATGGCATAGAACATGGCGGCGGAATAACCCTCGGCATTAGCGGCGATCAGGCCCAGGATCAGGAAGCCGACATGCGAGATAGTCGAATAGGCCAGCATGCGCTTGATATTGGTCTGGGCAATGGCGATAACATTACCGATGGCGAGCGAGAGCACCGCAAGTATAGTCAGCATGTCCTGCCAGTCGGCGGCCAGCCCGCCCAGGGTCTGTTCCAGCAGGCGCAGGGCCATTGCAAAGGCGGCAATCTTGGGTGCGCTGCCGATGAACAGTGTGACCGGTGTGGGTGCACCGTGGTAAACATCGGGAACCCACATATGGAAAGGAACGGCGCCGAACTTGAAAGCCAGTCCGACCACAATGAAACACAGGGCGAAGATATGGATCATCCCCATTTCGTCACTGGCAGACAGTGCGGCAGTGATCTCGGCGATATCGAGGCTGCCGGTCGCACCATAGAGCATGGAGATGCCGTAGAGCAGCATGCCCGAGGCCAGTGCGCCCAGGACGAAGTATTTCATCGCGGCCTCGGAGGCTTGCGCCGAGTCGCGATTGAAGGCCACCAGGGCATAAAGTGACAGTGACAACAGTTCCAGGCCGAGGTAAATGGTCAGCAGATTATGCGCGGAGACCAGCACCATCATGCCCAGCACGGCAAACAGACCGAGCACGTAGTATTCGCCGCGGAAGATCCCGCGCGTCACCAGGTAGGCGCGTGAATACATGAACACCCCGAAGGTGATCAGGAAGATACTGGTCTTCAGCAGGGCCGCCATGGGGTCGCTGACGAAGGTCCCGTTCAACACCACGGCAGTCTCGTTGTCGAGCATGTTCCAGCTGATAAGGGCCGCGGCCAGCAGTGTTGCCAGCGACAGGACGTAACTGATGATGCGGCGTTCATCACTGACAAAGACGTCGATGATCAGGATGATGCATGCCATGGTGAGCACGAAGATCTCGGTCGACAGGGGTGCAAACTCGGATAACGCGATATTCATGTGACTTGCCTGTTAGTTTCCATTACCGAGCAGGGCCATCCCTGCCTCATGCGGCAGCTTGGATACCGAGACGTGGGCCAGCAGGTTGTCCACGCTGGCGTGCATGACCTCGACCAGCGGCGCGGGCCACAGCCCGAACAACAGCACCACGAACGCCAGGCTCGCCAGGACCACGAACTCGCGCCTGTTGATATCCTCGAGCTGGCGCACGCCGTCGTTGGCGATCTCGCCGAAGATGACCCGCTTGACCAGCCACAGGCTGTAGGCCGCACCCAGTATCATGATCGTTGCGGCCAGCGCGGCAAACCAGAAATTCGCCTTGAAGCTGGCGATGATCACCATAAACTCGCCGACGAAGCCGGAGGTGCCCGGCAGGCCGGAATTGGCCAGGGCGAACAACACCATGAAGGCGGCAAATACCGGCATGGTGTTGACCACCCCGCCATAATCGCTGATCTGACGGCTGTGCAGCCGGTCGTAGAGCACCCCGACGCAGAGGAACAGCGCCCCGGAGATGAATCCGTGCGAAATCATCTGCACCATGCCACCTTCCATGCCGAGGGCCGCACCCCCGGTGGAGCCGGTGTTGTCCAGCAAGGTGAATACCAGAAAGATGCCGAGGGTGACGAAGCCCATGTGGGCAATCGACGAATAGGCAATCAGCTTCTTCATGTCCTCCTGCACCAGTGCGACGAAGCCGATGTAGACCACGGCGACCAGTGACATCAGGATGATCAGCCAGTCCAGCGCGTGGCTGGCATCCGGCGTGATCGGCAGGCTGAAACGCAGGAAGCCGTAGCCACCGATCTTCAGCATGATCGCTGCCAGGATCACAGATCCGCCGGTCGGGGCCTCCACGTGTGCATCCGGCAGCCAGGTATGCACCGGCCACATCGGTACCTTGACGGCAAACGCCATGAGAAAGGCCAGAAAGATCAGGATCTGCTCGGTCATGCCCAGCGGCAGGCGGTGAAAGTCGAGTATGCCGAAGGCGCCCGACTGCAGGTGCATGTAGATCAGCGCCACCAGCATTAACACTGAACCGAGGAAGGTGTACAGGAAGAACTTGATGGTGGCATAGACCCGCCGCGGCCCACCCCAGATGCCGATGATCAGGAACATCGGCACCAGCATGGCCTCCCAGAACACGTAGAACAGCACGGCATCAAGGGACGCGAACACCCCGTTCATCAGGCCCTCCATGATCAGGAACGCCGCCATGTACTGGCCGATCTTGTTCTTGATCACCTCCCAGCCGGCCAGCACCACCAGTACGGTGGTAAACGTGGTCAGGATGATCAGCGGCATGGAAATGCCGTCCACGCCGAGGTGATAGTTCACGCTGAAGGCTTCGATCCACGGCGCCAGCTCCTGGAACTGCATAGCGGCGGTGCTGATATCGAAGTGGGTATACAGCAACATACTCAGCAGGAAGGTCGCGAGTGCGACGACCAGCGCGGTCGGGCGGATATCCGGGAAACCCAGGGCCTCCATCACCAGCAGGATGGCACCACCAAGTATCGGCAGCCAGACCAGCACACTGAGCAAGGGAAAATCAATCATGCGCCGACCCTCTGTGCGATGAAGACGAACCAGAACAGCAGCAACAGCAGGCCGATAATCATGCTGAAGGCATAGTGATAGAGATAACCGGACTGCACCTGGCGCACCACGCTGGCGACCCAGCCGACCACGCGCGCACTGCCGTTGACGATCAGGCCATCGATGATCAATGCATCACCAACCCGCCACAGCAGGCGGCCGACATTACGTGCACCGCCGGCAAATACGGCCTCGTTGAAATCGTCCGCGTAGTACTTGTTGACCAGCAACGTGTAGAGGCCCCGGAAGCGTTGCGCGATGTTGTCGGCGATGGCCGGGTTCTTCATATAGATGTACCAGGCCGTCGCTACGCCGGCCCCGGCCAGGTAGACCGCCGGTCCCGCCAGGGCATGCAGCACGAAGCTCAGCGGCCCGTGGTAGTGCTCGCCGATCACGCCCAGCACGTCATGGCCCGGGGCGACGTGCAACACACCGTTGAACCAGTCACCGAACACCACCGGGTCGATCAGGTAACCGGAAAGCACCGACGGGATGGCCAGGAGGATCAGCGGCACGGTCACCACCCAGGGTGTTTCACGCAGGTGCTCGCGGGTGTGCTCGTCCATGCGCGGCTTGCCGTGAAATACCAGGAAATACATTCGGAAGCTGTAAAGTGCCGTAATGAACACACCGATCAGCACCGCCCAGTAGGCAATGCCGGCACCCGCCAGGTGCGAGTGGTGCACTGCCTCGATGATGGTGTCCTTGGAATAAAAGCCGGAGAAGAACGGCGTGCCAATCAGTGCCAGTGAGCCGATCAGCGAAGTGAACCAGGTAATCGGCATGTACTTGCGCAGGCCGCCCATATTACGGATGTCCTGATCATGGTGCATGGCGATGATTACCGAACCGGCAGCCAGGAACAGCAGCGCCTTGAAGAAGGCATGGGTCATCAGGTGGAAGATACCGGCGGCATAGGCCGAGGCCCCGAGTGCAACGGTCATGTAACCCAGTTGCGACAAGGTGGAATAGGCGATGACCCGCTTGATGTCATTCTGCACCACGCCGAGCAGGCCCATGAACAGGGCGGTGATGGCGCCGATGACGAGCACGAAGGACAGCGCGGTCTCGGACAGCTCGAACAGCGGCGACATGCGCGCCACCATGAAAATACCCGCGGTCACCATGGTTGCTGCATGGATGAGTGCGGAGATCGGGGTCGGGCCTTCCATCGAGTCGGGTAGCCACACGTGCAGCGGCACCTGCGCCGACTTGCCCATCGCGCCAATGAACAGGAAGATGCAGATCACCGTCAGCAGTGACCATTCGACTCCGGAGAAGATTTCGAATGAGGCGCTCTCCATGGCCGGCGCCGCGGCAAACACGGTGGCATAGTCCATGCTGTTGAAGGCCATATAGATCGCCCCGATCCCCAGCAGAAAGCCAAAGTCCCCGACCCGGTTCACCAGGAATGCCTTGAGGTTGGCATAGATCGCCGTCGGTCTTTTGTACCAGAACCCGATCAGCAGGTAGGACACCAGGCCCACCGCCTCCCAGCCGAAGAACAGCTGCAGGAAGTTGTTGGACATCACCAGCATCAGCATGGAGAAGGTGAACAGGGCGATATAACTGAAGAAGCGCTGGTAACCCGGATCGTCGTGCATATAGCCGATGGTGTAGATGTGTACCATCAGGGAAACGAAGCTCACCACGGTGATCATCAGCGCGGTGAGGTTGTCGATCAGGAAGCCGATCTCGAAACGCACGCCATCGGACACCATCCAGGTATAGACGCTGGCGTTGTAGGGGTCCGCTCCGTCGACGGCGAACTGCTTGAGCACGACGAGTGACAGCACGAAGGACACGGCCACACCGAGGATGGTCACGGTATGCGCACCGGCGCGTCCGATCTGCTTGCCGAACAAGCCGGCGACGATGGCGCCGAACAGCGGGGCTAGCGGGATCGCAAGATAAACATTTTCCATGTCATCAGCCCTTCATGGTATCCAGGTCATCCACGTTGATGGTCTGCCGGTTGCGGAACAGCACCACCAGGATGGCCAGGCCAATAGGAAAAGGCGATGAAGTTCATGTTGACGGCGAGCAGCATCAACTCGATCGCCATCAGCAGAATGATGACGTTCTTCCGATTGAGGAAGATACCGGCCACGCTCAGCCCGAACAGGATGGCGCCCAGAATCAAATAGTCAGATAGTGCAATCATTGTTGTTTCAAATCATTTAACTTGAAAAACCATTCACCGCAAAGACGCAAAGGGCGCAAAGGAAATCATTATTCTGGCAAACAAAACCATACCCGCCGGGGGTTGGTTTCCATCTATTGATGCGGGTTTAACAATCATTGTTAACTTTGCGTTCTTTGCGTCTTTGCGGTAAGAAGCATGTTAATAAACCTACTGCCGTTCTTCGGCCTTCATTTTCACCAGCCGCACCCGGTCGTTGCTCTTCACCGCGACCTGGTCCACCGGGTTCTGGTACTTGGTCTCGGGACGCCGGCGCATGGTCAGGGCGATGGCGGCAATCATGGCGACCAGCAGGATCACCGCGGCGATCTCGAACGGGTAGACATAATCGGTATACAGCACACTGCCCAGCTCACGGGTGTTGCTGTAGTCGGCCCCGTGACGCGCCGGTATGGCCACGGCATCGGTGCCGAAGTTACGCGCCCTGACCACCAGGAACATCTCGATGACGATGAGCGCCGCCACGCTGAGTCCGACCGGCAGGTACTTGATAAAACCCTCGCGCAGTGGTGATACGTTGATGTCCAGCATCATCACCACGAACAGGAACAGCACCATTACCGCGCCGACATAGACCAGCACCAGCGTGATGGCTAGAAACTCGGCCTCCAGCATCAGCCACAGGCCGGCGCAGGTGAAGAAGGCCAGCACCAGGTGCAGGACGGCATGTACCGGGTTGCGCACCGTGATTACGCGAACCGCAGCAAACACCAGCACCGCGGCAAAAAAATAGAAAATGAAACGTTCGAAGTCCATACCGGTTACCTGTATGCCGCGTCCGCCATGCGGTCCCTGGCAATCTGCTCCTCGTACTTGTCGCCGATCTCGAGCAGCATCTCCTTGGTCATGACGTTTTCGCCGCGGTTTTCGAAGGTGTACTCGAAGTTGCGGGTCTCGACAATGGAGTCCACCGGACAGGATTCCTCGCAGAATCCGCAGTAGATGCACTTGAACAGGTCGATATCGTAACGCGTGGTGCGGCGGGTCCCGTCGGCACGCTCTTCGGCCTCGATAGTGATCGCCAGCGCCGGGCATACGGCCTCGCACAGCTTGCAGGCAATGCAGCGCTCCTCGCCGTTGGGATAGCGCCGCAGGGCATGCAGGCCGCGGAAGCGATTCGACTGCGGTGTCTTCTCCTCCGGGTACTGCACCGTGAGCTTGCGCTTGAAGAGATAACGCCCGGTCACACCCAGGCCCTTGCGCATCTCGCTCAATGTCAGGCTTTTCAGGAAATTTCCGAATCTGTCCATGTCAGCTTGCCTCAATCGAACCAGGGGCCGATATCGGCCACCACGGCCGCACCTTCCAGCACCAGCCATACGATGGTGATCGGAATGAACACCTTCCAGCCCAGGCGCATGATCTGGTCATAGCGATAGCGCGGGAAAGTGGCACGTAACCAGAGATAGAAAAACAGGAACAGCGAGGTCTTGGCCAGCAGCCAGAACACGCCGGGTACCCAGGTGAACCAGGATTCAACCCAGGTCCCCTCGAATGGCGACAGCCAGCCACCCAGGAACATCAGCGCGGCCAGGGTCGCGAGCAGGATCATGTTGGCGTATTCGGCCAGGAAGAACACCGCAAACGCCATCCCGGAATATTCCACGTGGAAACCCGCGACGATCTCGGACTCGCCCTCGGCCACGTCGAAGGGCGCGCGGTTGGTCTCGGCGACACTGGAGATGAAATAGATGATGAACAGCGGGAACAGCGGCAACCAGAACCAGTGCAGCAGGCTGCCCTGTTGTGCCAGCACGATCTCGCGCAGGTTCAGGCTGCCACCGGCAATCAGCACGCCCACAAGTGCAAAGCCCATGGCGATCTCGTAGGACACGATCTGGGCCGCGGAACGCATGGCGCCGAGGAAGGCGTACTTCGAGTTGGTCGCCCAGCCGGCGATGATGACACCGTAGACTCCCATGGAGGTCAGCGCCAGGATGTACAGCAGGCTGGCATCGATGTCCGCCAGCACCAGGGTGTCGGTAAACGGCAGCACCGCCCAGGCCGCCAGTGCCGGCGCGAGCGACAGCATGGGGGCGATCAGGAACAGGAAGCGGTCGGAGTTGCCGGGGACGATGATTTCCTTCATCAGCAACTTGAGCGCATCGGCGATCGGCTGCAGCCAGCCGCGCGGGCCCACACGGTTCGGTCCAATGCGCACCTGCATGTAACCGATGATCTTGCGCTCGGCATAGGTGAGATAAGCCACGGCCAGCATCAACGGCGCCACGATGGCGACGATCTTGAGCACGATAAAGACCGGCTCCCTGATTAGTTCCCAGAATTCGACCATGACTGTTGTTGAGTTACCCGTTCATGCACGTTCGATAATCACCGGCCCGAAGCACGGCCCCAGACCGGCTGCCGCCGGGATGGCAGCCGGCAGCCACACGCACCCGGTGGGGACGCGCTCGTCGATTTCCATAGCCAGCGTGACGCTGGTTTCACCCTGCTGCACCCGAATGCTGGTCGCATCCCCTACCCCACTCTGCTCGGCCTGCGCCGCGCACAGGCGCACGCCCGCCCATGTCGCATCCGGTGTCTGCTGCAGGGAAGTGGCGCGCCGCACCAGCGCGTCGGCGGAATGGATGGGCACATCACCGATCCGCTCCAGCCCGCTGACCGCAGTGGACGTGGCAACCGCGGCGTGCGCTGAACCGATGCTGCCGGACACGGCATCGACCTTCAGGCGCAATTCATCGCGCACCTGTTCGCTGCTGGTGTAGTCGAAGCCGTCCAGCTCCAAGAGGTTGCCAAGCACGCGCAGTACCTTCCAGCCGGGTCGGCTGTCGGCGTAAGGTGCGGCAACCCCTGCAAAACTCTGCCAGCGCCCTTCCGCGTTGACGAAGGTACCGGAGGTTTCGGTAAACGGTCCGATCGGCAGCAGCACGTGCGCATTCGCCTTCATGGCCTCGCTGGCCCAGGGCGTCAGCGCAACGACGAACCCGGCAGTGGCAATCGCAGCTGCGGCGCTGCCGCCGTCCCAGCAGTCATATTCCGGTTCGACCCCCAGCAGGATGTAGGCCTTGCGCGGATTACCACACAGCTCGCGTGACGTCAGGCCCGGACTGGCACAGGCCTCGCCGGCCGGTCCACGGTGCGGCAGGACACCTGCCAACCAGCCACCGACACTGTTGGCGGCCTCGGGAAGCTCGCCCATGACGGCGCCGCTGGCTGTGGCGATCACGGCGGCCAGCGCGCGCAGCAATGAATATTCGGGATGTGCCACGGCCGCATTACCGAGTAACACGGTGCTGTCGCCGGCGTCCTTGAGTGCCCGGGCGATGGCGCGCTGGGTATCATCGGGCGTCGCGGCGCCGATCAGTGTACGCACCGTCTCCCCTGCCGAACTGCCGGCATCCGGGAAGCAGGCCGCAATCCCGGCCAGGCTCTGCGCCATGCGCGACGGTGGCACGATGACCTTCGCGTGCACATTGAAGTTGAATTCGTAGTCCACCGGGTTGAAGAACATCACGGAGGCGCCGGCCACCGCCGCCTTGCGCAGCCGGTGTCCGGCAATCGGCTGTTCCTTGCGGGTGTTGGAACCGATCACCAGGGCTGCCTCTACACCTTCCAGCTGCTCGAATGACTGGCCCAGCGAGGGGCTCAGCGGTGCGCTGTCCTGGCCGGTGAAATCGCCCTGGCGCAGGCGGTGATCGATGTTGTTGGTGCCCAGGCCGCGCGCGATGGCCTGCGCGAGGTACATCTCCTCCAGTGTGGCCGTGGGTGACACCAGCATGCCCAGCTGTTCGCTGCCATGGGTTGAGGTCTGTGCCTTGATACCGTCGACTGCCGCCTGCAGTGCCACGTCCCAGTCGACCTCCTCCCAGTCACCGTTCACCCTGATCATCGGCGCGGTCAGGCGGTCGGCACTGTAGAGGCCTTCGTAGCTGAAGCGGTCACGGTCAGACAGCCAGACCTCGTTGATCTCCTCGTTCTCGCGCGGCACCACGCGGATCACCTGCCCGCGCCGGGTGTGCACGAAGAGATTGGAGCCGACGGAGTCATGCGGGGCGACCGAGGCATGCTGCAGCGGGGCGACCGAGGCATGCTGCAGCATCTCCCAGGCACGCGCCTTGAAGCGCGACGGCTTGGCGGTCAGTGCCCCCACCGGGCAGACATCGATGACATTACCGGAGAGTTCGGATTCCAGAGAACCCTCGATATAGGTACCGATCTCCATGTTCTCGCCGCGACCGGTGGCACCCAGCTCCACCTTGCCGGCGACCTCGCGCAGCATGCGGATGCAGCGCGTGCAATGGATGCAGCGGGTCATATCGGTCGCGATCAGCGGACCGATGAACTTGTCCTTGACCACGCGTTTTTTCTCCGAAAAACGCGAGATGCCACGGCCATAGCCCAGTGCCAGGTCCTGCAGCTCGCATTCGCCGCCCTGGTCACAGATCGGGCAGTCCAGCGGGTGATTGATCAGCAGGAATTCCATCACCGCCTTCTGTGCGCCGCGGGCCAGCTCCGAACCGGTAAACACCTTCATACCGTCGGTCACCGGCGTGGCACAGGCCGGCAGGGGTTTCGGCACCTTCTCCACCTCGACCATGCACATGCGGCAGTTCGCGGCGACGGAGAGTTTCTTGTGTGGTAGCAGAAGCGCGGGATGTTGATGCCCGCGGCGTCGGCCACCTCGATGATCATGGCGCCCTTGCGTGCCTGCAGCTGCCTGCCATCGATCTCGACGCTGACGGCATCCTCGGGCGGGATCTCGGGCCGGGCGCTCATGCCGCCGCCCCTTCGGAAGAGGCGCCCTCGCCCACCATGCAGCACTTGTGGGTGATGTGGTATTCGAATTCCTCGCGAAAATGTTTCAGAAAACTCTGCACCGGCCAGGCCGCGGCCTCACCAAATGCGCAAATGGTCTTGCCCTCGATCTGGCCGGCCGCGCTTTCCAGCAGGTCAAGGTCCTCGGGACGCCCCTGGCCCTCCTCGATACGCTTGATGACACGGTACATCCAGCCGGTACCCTCGCGGCACGGCGTGCACTGGCCGCAGGACTCGGCGAAATAAAAACGCGATATGCGCATCAGGGCACGCACCATGCAGGTGGAATCATCCATCACCATGACCCCGCCCGAACCCAGCGCGGAGCCGGCGTTGGAGAGCGAGTCATAGTCCATGTCGGTCTCCATGATGACCTCGGCCGGCATCACCGGCATGGATGACCCGCCCGGGATCACCGCCTTGAGCTGCTGACCGTGACGCACACCGCCAGCCATCTCCAGCAATTCGCGGAACGGGATCCCCATCGGCACCTCGAAGTTGCCGGGCTTGTTGACGTGGCCGGAGACCGAAAAGATCTTCACGCCGCCGTTGTTCGGCTTGCCGAGGTTCAGGAACCAGTCGCCGCCGTTGCGCATGATGGACGGTACGGAGGCCAGGGTCTCGGTGTTATTGATCGTGGTCGGCTTGCCATAGAGCCCGAAGTTGGCCGGGAATGGCGGCTTGAAGCGTGGCTGTCCCTTCTTGCCCTCCAGGGATTCCAGCAGTGCGGTTTCCTCGCCGCAGATATAGGCCCCGGCACCCAGGTGTCCGTGGCATTCGAAATCGACGCCCGATCCCATCAGGTCGGCGCCCAGCAGGCCGGCGGCACGCGCCTCCTCGAGGGCCTGTTCGAAGCGCTCATAGGGCTCATGGTGAAATTCGCCGCGCATGTAGTTGTAGCCCACGGTCGCGCCCATGGCGTAGCCGGCAATGGCCATGCCCTCGATCAGGGCATGCGGGTTGTAACGCAGGATGTCGCGGTCCTTGCAGGTGCCCGGCTCGGATTCGTCCGAGTTGCAGACGATGTATTTCTGCACCGGTGCATTGCGCGGCATGAAGCTCCACTTGAGCCCGGTCGGGAAGCCGGCACCGCCGCGGCCGCGCAGGCCCGACTTCTTCACTTCCTCGATGATGTGCTCTGGCGGAGTCTTTTCCTGCAGGATATTCTTCCACGCCGCGTAGCCCCCGACCTTGAGGTAGTTCTCCAGGGTCCACGGTTCATCGAACTGCAATGTGGCCAAACAGACCTGTTCAGTCATGCCTTACTCCAGCGTGTCCAGGATCTCGTCCACCTTTTCGGTGGTGAGGTGCTCGTGATAATGTCCATTGACCGTCATCATCGGGCCACCGGCGCAGGCGGCCAGGCACTCCTCTTCCAGCTTGAGGGTGATGCGTCCGTCCGGCGTGGTCTCGCCCAGCCTGATGCCGAGCTTGTTCTCGACGTGCCTCACGATGTCACCGGCACCGCACAGCATACAGGACAGGTTGGTGCACAGCGCCACCATGTTGCGGCCCACCGGTTCAAGTTCGATCATGGAATAGAAGGTACCGACCTCGTACACGCTGACCGGCGGCATGTCGAGGTAGTCCGCCACCGCGTCCATCAGCTCGCGGCTGACCCAGCCGCCGTTCTGCTCCTGGGCGATCTGCAGGGCACTCAGGACAGCGGACTGTTTCTGATCGGCCGGGTACTTCACAAGCCAGGCATCGATGCGGGCGCGTGATTCGGCGCTCAGCAGCTCGGCATTGCGGTGCTGTATCCGGGTTGCCATCAGCGGTCGATCTCCCCGAAAACGATATCCTGCGTACCAATCACGGCGACCACATCCGCCAGCATGTGCCCACGCACCATCTCGTTCAGCCCGGAGAGGTGGGCAAAGCCCGGTGCGCGAATCTTCATGCGGTAGGGCTTGTTCGCGCCGTCGGACACCAGGTAGACACCGAACTCCCCCTTGGGATGCTCGATGCCGGCATAGGCCTCGCCGGCGGGGATGCAGAAACCCTCGGTGAACAGCTTGAAGTGGTGAATCAGGGCCTCCATGTCGGCCTTCATTTCCTCGCGACGCGGCGCGGCCAGCTTGGGGTCCTCCAGCATGACCGGGCCCGGGTTGGTGCGCAGCCACTTCACACACTGCTTGATGATGCGGTTGGACTGGCGCATCTCCTCCATGCGCACCAGGTAGCGGTCGTAACTATCACCCTCGGTGCCGACCGGGATATCGAAATCCATCCGGTCATAGACCTCGTAGGGCTGTTTCTTGCGCAGGTCCCATTCAATCCCGGAGCCGCGCAACATGGGACCGGTAAAACCCATCTGCATGGCGCGTTCCGGCGACACCACGCCGATGCCGACAGTACGCTGTTTCCAGATGCGGTTGTCCGTCAGCAGGGTCTCGTATTCGTCCACATAGCCGGGAAACCGATCGGTGAATGACTCGATGAAATCCAGCATCGAGCCCTGGCGGTTCTCGTTCTTGCGATTCACCTCCTTCTGGCTGTGCCGAATCGAGGTCGAGGCCTCATATTTAGGCATCGTGTCGGGCAGATCGCGGTAGACGCCACCCGGCCGGTAGTAGGTGGCATGCATGCGGGTACCCGAGACGGCCTCGTAGCAGTCCATCAGATCCTCGCGCTCGCGAAAGGCGTACAGGAAGATCGTCATCGCGCCGACGTCGAGGCCGTGCGCACCGATCCACAACAGGTGGTTGAGGATGCGCGTGATCTCGTCGAACATCACACGAATGTACTGGGCGCGCAACGGCGGAGTAATGCCCAGCAACTTCTCCATTGCCAGCACATAGCCATGCTCGTTGCACATCATGGACACGTAATCAAGGCGGTCCATGTAGCCAATGCTCTGGTTATAGGGCTTGCTCTCGGCGAGCTTCTCGGTAGCGCGATGTAGCAGCCCGATATGCGGGTCGGCGCGCTCGATGACCTCGCCGTCCATCTCCAGCACCAGGCGCAGTACGCCATGGGCCGCGGGATGCTGCGGACCGAAGTTCAGGGTGAAATTACGTATCTCGGACATGCCTTACTCCGCCTGTTCCCTGGCTGCCGCTTCCGCATCTGCATCGTCGGGGTCCGTCACCTGTGGTGCGGGGACCTCCGAGGCACGAATCACCTTGGGCACCAGTACACGCGGTTCGATTGTGACCGGCTGGTAGACGACACGTCTCTTCTCGGCATCGTAGATTACTTCGACGTTGCCACTCAGCGGGAAGTCCTTGCGGAAAGGGTGCCCGATGAAACCATAATCGGTCATGATACGGCGCAGGTCCGGGTGGCCTTCAAACAGGATACCGAACAGGTCGAAGGCCTCGCGCTCGTACCAGTCGGCGCTGTTCCATACCTGGATCACCGAGGGCACCACCGGCAGGTCGTCGTCCGGGGCGAATACCCGCAGGCGTAAACGCTGGTTATTGGCCACGGACAGCAGGTGATAGACCGCGGCGAAACGCCGGGTCTCACCCGGCTTCTCGACCACCAGGTCATCGGTGACGGCCAGCAGACGGCCGGCGGTACGGGCATCCACGCCGCGGCTGAAGCCGGTACCGGAAGACTCCTCGGTGGCCCATTCGTCCTGGCCGTAGTTCGCATAATCAATACCGCACAGGTCGATCAGGATCTCGAAACCGAAGGCCGACTCGTCCCGCAGCGCAGTGGCAACCTCCAGCAGCTTGTCGGGTGCGATCTCGACCGTGGCCTCACCCACCCTGACAGTGATGGATTGCAGGCTATCACCGAATCGTTCCTGCAGTCGCGCTGCCAGTGCTTGAATATCGGACATGATTAACAGCCCTTAACGGGCAATGGTATTGGTTCGGCGTATCTTGTTTTGCAGCTGCAGGATGCCGTAGATCAGCGCCTCCGCCGTCGGCGGGCAGCCGGGCACATAGATGTCGACCGGCACGATGCGGTCACAACCGCGTACAACAGAATAGGAATAATGGTAATAGCCACCGCCGTTGGCGCATGACCCCATGGAAATCACCCAGCGCGGCTCGGCCATCTGGTCATAGACCTTGCGCAGGGCCGGTGCCATCTTGTTGCACAACGTGCCGGCCACGATCATCACGTCCGACTGTCGCGGACTGGGCCGGAACACGACGCCGAAACGGTCGAGGTCGTAACGCGAGGCACCTGCCTGCATCATCTCGACCGCACAGCAGGCCAGGCCGAATGTCATCGGCCACATCGAGCCGGTGCGTGCCCAGTTGATCAGTGCATCGGCCGTTGTGGTGACATAGCCTTCCTTGAGCAGGCCTTCTATTCCCATTCGAGCGCGCCTTTCTTCCACTCATAGATGAAACCGATTACCAGGATACCGAGGAACACCATCATGGCGACGAAGCCGAACATACCGATGGAATCCAGCACCACGGCCCAGGGAAACAGGAAGGCGATTTCCAGATCGAAAATGATGAACAGGATGGCTACCAGGTAGTAGCGCACATCGAAGCGCATGCGAGTGTCCTCGAAGGCCTCGAAGCCGCATTCATAGGGAGAAAGTTTTTCGCTGTCCGGCTTGTGGGGTGCGAGCAGGAAGCCTGCCAGGATCGGGAGGACGCCGATGGCGATTCCGATTGCGATGAAAATGAAGATTGGCAGGTAATTTTCCAGCATGTAACAGCGGCCTCGTGCACCCGGCATACAGGAACCCGGTGCCGTTCAGGTGAATCCAGTCTTAATCACGCCCAGGAAAAAAGCCCATGAAGTCTAGGCCAGTGACACACTCAGTGTCAAGTTCGCTGGCATACATTATTACTTTATATTTCAGTTAATTAGACCATTTTTTAGGGGTATAAAAAATCGGCATGAGGGTGCCCTGTGACAGCGCCACAGGGCTCTGCCAAATACCCGGTAGCAGCTGCACTGTATGGACAGGATCCATGCAAGCTACTTGGTGCCGATGGCCGGAGTCGAACCGGCACGGCTTGCGCCACTGCCCCCTCAAGACAGCGTGTCTACCAATTCCACCACATCGGCTTGCAATCAACCTTGACGGCCGGCTTGGTCGTTACCGGCAGGTCCTTCGGAAGATCCGTCGGCAAGTCCGCGCGCTCTGTCTCCAGTTTCTCGAGGGTTTCGGCGACCTCCTCCGACTCGGCCGCTTTTTGGGTGTCAACCGCCTGCTGCTCGATCTGATCGGCCAGGCTTTCAGTGGTCTTGCTGCTATGGCGCACCAGCGGAGAGGCGATCAACAGGCAGTTGATGAAGAAGACTGCCGCCAGAACCCCGGTAGCTCGGGTGAAGAAAGAGCTCGAACCGCGGGAACCGAACATGGTGCCCGATGCCCCGCTGCCAAAGGCCGCCCCCATATCGGCGCCCTTGCCCTGCTGCAGCATCACCAGGGTGATAATGCTGATGGACACCAGGATCTGCACAACCAGTAAGAAAGTAAACATAGTACGACCGTCAGTTCGGGTTCGAATACAAACCGGTGTCAGGCATTGCCCGCCCGGCCGATGGAAAGAAATTCATTCGCGTCCAGCGAGGCACCGCCGATCAGGCCGCCGTCGATATCCGCCATGGCCAACAATTCGGCCGCGTTGCTGCCCTTGACGCTGCCACCGTAGAGAATCTGTACCTTTTCAGCAACCGCGGCATCTTCCCTGGCGATCATGCCACGGATGAAGGCATGTACGTCCTGGGCCTGGTCCGGGGTCGCGGTCTTGCCGGTACCGATTGCCCAGACCGGCTCGTAGGCGATCACGGCATCGGCCAGCGCACCCACGCCCTCGAGATCAATGATGGCATCCAGCTGGCGTGAGACCACTTGCTCGGTGATGCCCTGCTCGCGCTCTTCCAGCAGTTCGCCCACGCACAGGATTGGCACCAGACCGGCCTGGCGGGCGGCAGCGAACTTGCGCGCCGTGAATGCGTCGCTCTCGCCGTAGATACTGCGGCGCTCGGAATGGCCGACAATGGCGTACTTGCAGCCGAGATCTGTCAACATGCCCGGGGCGACCTCACCGGTATGCGCACCGGATTCACGGTCGTTCACATCCTGGGCACCCAGCGCAATGGAAGAGTCTGCCAGCATGGCAGCCACCTGGGGGATGTAGACATAGGGTGGGCACACCGCCATTTCAGCCGTTGTGACGGAATCGAGTCCGGCCTTGATGCCCTCGACCAGCGACTTGATGCTGTCGAGCGACCCGTTCATTTTCCAGTTTCCGGCAACCAGTGGCTGACGCATGTCGACCTCCCCTTAAGACCAGCCGCGTAGCTTAGCCATCCGGTACCGAAAAATCAATTTAGACAGGAAAATACCGGCAAACAGGGCCGCCCTCTGTGGATTACTGATATGCCTGTGTGTCAGACCGCTGCGGCCACCGCCGTTGCCAGGTGGCCGGCTTCCTCCCTGACGGTCGCCTCGTCCTCGCCTTCCACCATCACGCGCACCACCGGCTCGGTGCCTGAGGGACGTAGCAACACCCGGCCCCGGCCGGCAAGGCGTTGTTCGGCCGATTTCACAGCCTCCTGCACACTCGGCGCGGCATCCAGATCGATCGCCCCGCGCACCGGCACATTGATCATGTGCTGCGGGTACTTCTTCATCCCCGATTTCAGTTCGGCCAGCGGCTTACCGGTCTGCACCATGGCCGTCAGCACCTGCAACGCGGAGACGATGCCGTCACCCGTGGTCGTGCGATCGAGGCAGATGATGTGCCCGGACGATTCACCGCCGAGCTGGGCACTGCTCTGGCGCAGCATCTCCAGCACATAACGGTCGCCGACCCGGGCCCGTTGAAACGCGATGTTGTGTGCCTGCAGCGCATGTTCGAGGCCCAGGTTGCTCATCAGGGTCCCGACGACTGCGCCATTCAGCACACCCTGCTGCTGGCGCGACAGTGCGATAATGAACAGCAGCTCGTCGCCGTCGACCAGCACCCCCTGGTGGTCCACCATGAGTACGCGATCACCATCGCCATCAAGTGCAATACCAACATCCGCATGATGCTCCAGCACCATCTTCTGCAGGTGTTCTGGCTCGGTGGATCCGCAATCCCGGTTGATATTGAGACCATCAGGCTCGGCCGCGATGCTGATCACCTCGGCACCCAGCTCATCGAATACGCTGGGTGCCACGTGATAGGTGGCACCGTTGGCACAGTCAACCACCAGCTTCAGGCCCTGGAGGGTCATGCTCAACGGGATGGTGCTCTTGCAGAACTCGATATAGCGCCCGGCCGCATCATCGACGCGTTCGGCCTTGCCGAGTTGCGCGGAGTCCACCGTGACCATGGGTTTCTCGATTTCGGCCTCTATGGCCAGTTCCACCTCGTCTGCCAGCTTGGTGCCCTCTCCCGAGAAGAACTTGATACCGTTGTCCGTGAAGTTGTTGTGCGAGGCGCTGATCACGATCCCGGCGCTGGCATGCAGGGTCCGGGTAAGGTAGGCAATGGCCGGGGTCGGCATCGGGCCGAGCAAACGGATGTCGATACCGGCGGAGATCAGGCCCGCCTCCAGGGCAGACTCGAACAGGTAACCGGAGATGCGCGTGTCCTTGCCGATAATGACCAGCTTCCCGCCCGCGGACCCCAGCACGCTGCCGGCCGCCCAGCCCAGCTTGAGCATGAATTCCGCCGTAATGGGATACTCTCCCACCCGGCCACGGATGCCGTCGGTACCGAAATATTTTTTGGACACGTCTGTTTCCTGTTTGCTCGATTAAAAAGATATTCACCGCAAAGGCGCAAAGAGCGCAAAGTAAAAAACCGGAACAACAATCACCATCATATTTGGTTTGTCGCTGCCCCGTTTACTCCCTCTCCCACTGGGAGAGGGTTAGGCAGAGGGGATAGAAAAGAATATCTACTTGATATTATATTCCCTCATCCCGGCCTTCTACCCCTCAAGGGGGTACTGAAAAGAGTCCCGTGGGGAGAAGGGACATTCTGTTTATTTCGGCCAGTGGTTCATCATGAGCTGCGTCGCCTGAAGCGCCTACTGTTGCTACATCAGCATAATAATCAGCATTGTATATATGCTGTAACTGATTCTTAATACAACTCAACGGAACAGCAGTGTATTGAGTTAGCAACTCTATCGATAGAGAAACATCTATCGTTTACTGATTTGTTATTTAACGATGTGTAATTTTTCTCAGCGTCCTTGGCGTCTTTGCGGTTGATATTCTAGCCAATATCCCGCACCGCCTGGCACATCCGGATCGCCTCGCGGGTCTCGCGCACGTCGTGACAGCGCACGATCGCGGCACCCTGCCAGACGGCCACTACCGCCAGCGTGATGCTGGGAACCAGGCGCTGGTCGATCGGCAGGTCCAGCAGCTTGCCAATCAATGACTTGCGTGACAAACCCACCATTACCGGTAACCCCCTGGCCACCAGCCGGTCGAGGTGCCGCAGCAGTTGCAGATTGTGCTCCACAGTCTTGCCGAAGCCGAAACCGGGGTCCAGCAGAATCCGCGCGCGCGTGATGCCCGCGCCCAGGCAGGCATCAACACGCGCTTTCAGGAAGTCGATAACCTCGCCGACCACATCCCGGTAAGCCGGTGCATCCTGCATGGTCTCAGGGCTGCCCTGCATGTGCATCAGGCAGACCGGTACGTTCAGGGCGGCGGCGACCTCCAGGGCGCCCTCGTCCTGCAGTGCATTGACATCGTTGATAAGGCCGGCACCGGCTGTCACGGCTGCATGCATGACCTCCGGTTTGCGGGTATCAATCGAGATCGGCACCGTGAGTGATGAGCGCAGGGTCTCGATCACGGGTATGACCCGGCGCAGTTCCTCTTCCAGCGTGACCGTGGCAGCCCCGGGCCGGGTCGACTCACCGCCGATATCGATGATGTCGGCCCCGTCTTCGACCATCTGCTGTGCACGCTCGACGGCCAGCTCGGGCGAAAAAAAATCACCCCCGTCCGAGAAGGAATCGGGGGTGATATTCAGCACGCCCATGATGCGGGGTTGTGCCAGGTCCAGTGGTTTGCCGCCACAGTCGAGAACGGTCTGCGATCCTGCTGGCATCGCCACGACAGAAGGAGGGGTGGCTATGCGGACCTAGTGTTGCCCTGCGGGTCCACCAATCTTGCCCTCCTTGGTATCGTCCTCGTCCTGTGAACCGGTCGAGCTTCCGTTAGGCGCCGTGGGCTCGGTGTCGTCCCAGTTCTGCGGCGGCCGCGGTGGCTTGCCGGACATGATATCGTCGATCTGGTCGCTGTCGATGGTTTCGTATTTCATCAGCGCCTCGGCCATGGTGTGAAGCTTGTCGATGTTGGTCTTCAGTATTTCCTCGGCGCGGGCATAGGAGCGATCGATGATGGAACGGATCTCCTGATCGATATCGTGCGCGGTCTCGTCCGACACATGCTTGTGCTGGGCGACCGAGTGCCCCAGGAAGACCTCTTCCTGTTCGTCGCTATAGGTCAGTGGGCCGAGCTTATCGGACAGGCCCCACTTGGTCACCATGCTACGTGCCAGCTCCGTGGTGCGCTGGATGTCGTTGGATGCACCGGTGGTCACCTTCTCCGGACCGAAAACCAGTTCCTCGGCGATACGGCCGCCGAAGAGGCTGCAGATCTGGCTGTTCAGGTGTTCCTTGCTCAGGCTGTAACGGTCGCTTTCCGGCAGGAACATGGTGACACCGAGCGCGCGTCCGCGCGGAATGATGGAAACCTTGTAGACCGGATCATGCGAGGGCATCATCCGGCCGACGATGGCATGCCCCGCCTCGTGATAGGCGGTGAGTTTCTTTTCCTCCTCGCTCATCACCATGGACTTGCGCTCGGTACCCATCATGATCTTGTCCTTGGCCTTTTCCAGGTCCTCCATGTCCACCAGGCGCTTGTTGGCACGCGCGGCGAACAGCGCCGCCTCGTTCACCAGGTTGGGATCTGTTCACGGCCACGCACGTCCGGCAATGGCACCACCACCTGGCGGTCGAAGCGGCCGGGACGCAGCAGTGCAGGATCCAGCACATCGGGCCGGTTGGTTGCCGCGATCACAATCACACCTTCGTTGCCCTCGAAACCGTCCATCTCGACCAGCAGCTGATTAAGGGTCTGCTCACGTTCGTCGTGGCCACCCCCGAGACCGGCGCCGCGGTGACGGCCCACCGCATCGATCTCGTCGATGAAGATAATGCAGGGTGCGTGTTTCTTGGCCTGTTCAAACATATCGCGAACCCGTGAGGCGCCGACACCGACAAACATCTCGACAAAATCCGAGCCTGAAATGGTGAAGAACGGTACCTTGGCCTCGCCCGCGATGGCCCGGGCCAGCAGGGTCTTGCCGGTACCCGGTGAACCGACCATGAGCACACCGCGCGGAATCTTGCCGCCCAGGCGCTGGAACTTGCCCGGGTCACGCAGGAACTCGACCAGTTCCCCGACCTCATCCTTGGCTTCCTCCACGCCGGCCACGTCGGAGAAATTAACCTTGACCTGGTCCTCACCCAGCATGCGCGCGCGGCTCTTGCCGAAGGACATCGCACCACGCCCGCCGGCGCCGCCCTGCATCTGGCGCATGAAAAAGATCCACACACCGATCAGCAACAGCATCGGGAACCAGGAGATGAAGATCTGCATCAGCAGGGACTGCTGGTTGGGTGTCTTTACGTTGACCTCGACATTATTGTTGAGCAGGTCATCGACCATCTTCGGGTCCTCGGGCGGGGTCTGTACCGTGAAGCGGGTGCCGTCAGCACGGGTGCCTTCCACCGTATGGTCCTCGATGTCTACACGCTGCACCTGGCCCTGCTGGACCTCGGTGATGAAATCGGAATAGGTTATCGTCTGGGTATTGGAGGTCGTCGGGCCGAAGTTATTGAATACCGACATCAGCACAATGGCGATAACCACCCAGAGAATCAGATTTTTTGCCAGATCGTTCAAACGGGATTCCTCTTTAGCCAGCAGGTCAGAGCCTGAATTACCACAGTCTTTCGACGGGTTATTGACACATCTTTACAACATTATGACACATCCGCAACCCGGTAGTGCCGTGCAATCACGTATACCTCGCGGCTACGGGGACGGGAGGCGCGGGGCTTGCGGATCTTCACCTGGCGATACTGCGAACGTAGCCGCTTGATCAGGGTGTCAAAGCCCTCGCCCTGAAAGGCCTTGAACAACAGGTCACCGCCCTCGCGCAGAACCCGGGCCGCGAAATCCACCGCCAGCTCAGCCAGGTACATGCTGCGCGGCTGGTCCACCGCCTCCATGCCACTGATATTGGGGGCCATATCGGACATTACAAGGTCTACCCGGGACTCCCCCAGCGTTTCCATAAGTAAATCAAGCACTTCATCCTCCATGAAGTCTCCCTGCAGGAATTCCACCCCATCCAGGGGATCCATAGGCAGCAGGTCCAGAGCGATGATGCGGCCTTTGCCCTTAAGCAGCTGCGCGGCGTACTGCGACCAGCCACCCGGCGCCGCACCCAGGTCGATCACAGTGATCCCGGGGCGCAGAATACGATCCTTCTGCTGGAGTTCCTCGAGCTTGTAGACAGCGCGCGAGCGGTAGCCCTCGCGTTGTGCGCGTTTCACGTACTCATCGTCAAAATGCGACTTGAGCCAGCGATGACTGCTTTTGCTTCTTGCCATGGTTCAGGGAATCCTGTGATTGTTGGTCAGGTGGCTTCCAGGCTCAATTCATATTCACCGCGGAGGCGCCGAGAACGCAGAGGAAAAACATTATAAATACCAATTAACCGCAAAGGCGCAAGGAACGCAAAGAATACTGAATGTAACAACCCCGATCCGCGGCATAAAAACTCGCGGTCATTCGTCATGGCTGGTTAAAAATCAGCCGTTATGTTGGGCACGCTATGCTTTGCTCAAGCTACCGACCCGGTTATATCTCAAATGGTTGAGTGTTGTTAACAATCATTGTGTTTGTTGGCTTTTCTTTCTCTGCGCCCTTTGCGTCTCTGCGGAAAGTATTTTTTGTTGCCTTCTTGTGCCTTTGCGCCTTTGCGGTTATGGGCAGGGGTTGTCAATGCGGTACCCGACCCGCTGTACCCTGATTTTTCCCGGTTAAGAAATTTTTCCGTATTCTTCCGTGGATTCCGTGGCTATTATGGTTTCCCCTGTACCAATGCAACCGTGATAAAGCTCATGCCATTATCGGAAAAACACAAACGCGAATTGCGCCAGCGCGGCCATGGACTCAAACCGGTTGTCAGTATCGGCAATGCCGGACTGAGTTCCGCGGTCATCCGCGAAATCGACCTGTCACTGGCCCACCACGAGTTGATGAAGGTGCGTATCGGCAGCGCGGACCGGAAGTCGAAACGGCTAGTCATCGACTCGGTTTGCAATGCCTGCGGCGCCGAACTGGTACAGGCCATCGGTCACATCGCGCTGCTCTACCGGCAAAAGCAAGACCAGCCATCCGGAAAGGCCGGGAAGGCGCATCGCCCGGCCAGGGACCGGCGTGTCGCGCGCTGATCAGTCGTGCCGGTCGGCTGCGACCAGCACCAGCCCCAGGACGCAGTTGCTCACGAACAGGACGGCCGCCAGACCGTGCAGCTGACCAAAGCGCGGCGTATCGACCAGCCCGGCGCTCCGCAGTTGCGTGATCATCGGGGCCAGTACGAATTCACCCAGGATCACCAGCACCAGCATCATCATGATGACCCACAGCGACCAGCGCGCCGCCTGGTGTTTGCGCCGCAGCCAGGCAAACGCCAGTAGCAGTGTCCCGCAGGCCAGGCCAATATAACTCATGATGGAAAACAGGTTACCCGCCAGTGTGCCAGCCAGGGCACGGCTTTCGAGGCCGGCAAACAACAACGGCGCGACAATGAAGCCACTGACCCACAGACCGCCGACCCACAGGGTCAGCAGGGCACGCTCGAAGGCAGCAATGATGGATAGCATGTTCATACCGGCAGCCGGCGACACGCTTTGCAAGCAGCGCGCGCACCATATAGCGCTATGCCGTTAGATATAACGGACCTCGACGATTTCCAGGCAACGCTCACCGCCCGGTACCTGAACCACGACCTCGTCACCCTCCATCTTGGCAATCAGGGCCCGGGCAAGCGGTGAATTGACCGAGATCATGCCGTGTTTGATGTCGGCCTCGTCCTCACCCACGATCTGGTAGGTGATCGATTCTTCGTTGTCCACGTCGATCAGTTTAACGGTACTGCCGAATACCACCTTGCCTCCGGCGTCCATCGAACTGACATCGACGATGTGGGCATGGCCCAGCTTGCCCTCGATCTCCTTGATACGGCCCTCGGTAAAACTCTGCTGCTCACGGGCCGCATGGTATTCGGCATTCTCCTTGAGATCACCGTGTGCACGTGCCTCGGCGATGGCCTTGACGATGCGTGGCCGCTCCACGGTCTTCAAATTTACCAGTTCCTCGCGTAGTTTCCCGGCGCCTCTCGCGGTATTGGGGATTTTCTTCATGCTATCTGCTCCCGATGCAGCGACTGCATGCTGTTCACGGTGCCGGTATCGAGAAACTCGAGCGCCATGCAGGTGGCTCGTGCACCGGCCAGGGTCGTACTGTAGGACACCTTATTTTGCAGGGCAGCCCGGCGGATGGCATAGGAATCGGCGATGGCCTGCTTGCCTTCGGTGGTGTTGACGATCAGGTCGATCTGACCGTTCTTGATCATATCCACGATATGCGGCCGGCCCTCCATGACCTTGTTGACAACCGCACACTCGATCCCTGCACTGTTGATGGCTCCCGCCGTACCGCGGGTCGCTACCAGCCGGTAGCCTCTCCCGGCCAGATCGCGCGCCAGCTCCACGACGCCATTACGGTCCGCCTTGCGCACACTCAGGAATGCTGTGCCTTCCCCGGGCACTGCATTGCCTGCGCCCAGCTGGGCCTTGGCAAAGGCCTCGCCGAAGGTGCGCCCGACACCCATGACTTCACCGGTAGACTTCATCTCAGGGCCGAGCAGCGGGTCCACACCCTGAAACTTGATAAACGGGAACACCGCCTCCTTGACCGAGTAGTACTGCGGCACACGCGCCCGTACCAGACCCTGCTGTTGCAGACTGGTACCGGTCATCACACGTGCCGCGATCTTGGCCAGCGGCATCGAGGTAGCCTTGGACACGAACGGTACCGTACGAGAGGCACGCGGATTGACCTCGATCACGTAGATATCGCTGTTCTTGACCGCAAACTGGGTATTCATCAGGCCCCTCACATTCAGCTCCATTGCCATACGCGTGACCTCGTCACACAGCCGTTGCTGGATAGCCTCGCTCAGGGTGTAGGGCGGCAGCGAACAGGCGGAATCGCCGGAGTGCACGCCGGCCTCCTCGATATGCTCCATGATGCCACCCACCAGGACATCGGTACCGTCACACACGGCATCCACGTCGACCTCCACGGCATCGTTGAGAAACCGGTCCAGCAGCACCGGCGAATCATTGGAGACGCGCACCGCCTCGTGCATATAGCGCGACAGGTCTTCCTCGCTGTAGACAATCTCCATGGCACGCCCGCCAAGTACGTAGGACGGACGTACCACCAGCGGGTAACCGATCTCCCCGGCCAGCACCAGGGCCTCCTCGGGTTCAGAGGCCGTGCGGTTGGGTGGCTGACGCAGGCCAAGGCGCACGATCATCTGCTGAAAGCGCTCGCGGTCCTCGGCGTGGTCGATGGCATCGGCCGAGGTGCCGATCACCGGAACGCCATTGGCCTCCAGTCCGCGTGCGAGCTTCAGTGGGGTCTGACCACCGTACTGCACGATGACCCCCTTCGGCTGTTCCACCTGTACGATCTCCAGGACATCTTCCAGTGTCAGCGGCTCGAAGTACAAGCGGTCCGAGGTGTCGTAGTCGGTCGACACGGTTTCCGGGTTGCAGTTGACCATGATGGTCTCGAAACCGTCTTCCCTGCAGGCCTGTGCAGCGTGCACACAGCAATAGTCGAACTCGATGCCCTGGCCGATGCGGTTCGGTCCGCCACCCAGCACCATGATCTTGTCACGTGTGGTCGGCCCGGCCTCGCATTCCTCTTCATAGGTCGAATACAGGTAGGCCGTGGAGGTGGCAAACTCGGCGGCACAGGTGTCCACCCGCTTGTAGACCGGGTGGATGCCGAGGTCCTGGCGCTGCTTGCGCACGGCATCCTCGCTTGTGCCCAGCAGCTGTGCCAGCCGGCTGTCGGCAAAGCCCTTGCGCTTGAGCTGGCGCAGGCGGCCGGCATCCAGGACTGCGGCGCCCTGTTCACGGATCTCCTGCTCGAGCGTGACCAGCTCGGTGATCTGGGTGAGGAACCAGGGATCGATCGAGGTCATCTCGAACAGGTCCTCGACCGAGAACCCGGCACGAAAGCCGTCAGCGACGTGCCAGATCCGCTCGGGACGTGCGATCCGCAGTTCCCGCCGTAACAGGACATGCGCCTCTGCATCGGTCAGGTCGAACACCTCGTTGAGGCCATCCCTGCCGGTCTCCAGCCCGCGCAGGGCCTTTTGCAGCGATTCCTGGAAGGTGCGCCCGATGGCCATCACCTCGCCGACTGATTTCATCTGGGTCCCCAGCACCGGCTCCGCCTGCGGAAATTTTTCGAAGGTAAAGCGCGGCACCTTGGTGACCACATAATCGATCGTGGGCTCGAAGGAGGCTGGAGTCGCCCCGCCGGTGATCTCGTTTTTGAGTTCATCGAGGGTGTAACCCACCGCCAGCTTGGCGGCGACCTTGGCGATTGGAAAGCCGGTGGCCTTGGAGGCCAGTGCGGAGGAGCGTGAGACCCGCGGGTTCATCTCGATGACCACCATGCTACCGTCGTGGGGATTGATGGCGAACTGCACATTGGAGCCGCCGGTTTCCACCCCGATCTTGCGCAGCACTGCAATCGACGCATTGCGCATGATCTGGTATTCCTTGTCGGTTAGGGTCTGCGCCGGCGCCACGGTAATGGAATCACCGGTATGTACGCCCATCGGGTCCAGGTTCTCGATGGAACAGATGATGATGCAGTTGTCCTGCCGGTCGCGCACCACCTCCATCTCGAATTCCTTCCACCCGAGAATGGATTCCTCCAGCAGCACCTCGGTGGTTGGTGACAAGTCCAGGCCGTGTTCACAGATTTCGACGAACTCTTCCTTGTTGTAGGCGATACCGCCGCCACTGCCTCCCAGGGTGAACGACGGACGGATGATGACCGGGAATCCGATGGAGGCCTGTACCTGGTGGGCCTCTTCCATGCTGTGCACCACCGCGGCTCGCGGTGTAGACAGGCCAATACTGGTCATGGCGTCGCGGAACAGGCCGCGGTCCTCTGCCATGTCGATGGCCTCGCGACTGGCACCGATCAATTCGACGCCGTATTGCTCGAGCACACCTTCACGCACCAGATCGAGGGCGCAGTTGAGACCGGTCTGCCCACCCATGGTCGGCAACAGCGCATCCGGGCGTTCTTTCTCGATGACGCGTGCGACGGTGCGCCAGTGTACCGGCTCGATATAGACAGCGTCCGCGGTCTCCGGATCGGTCATGATGGTCGCCGGATTGGAATTGACCAGCACGACCCTGTAACCCTCTTCACGCAGGGCCTTGCAGGCCTGGGCACCGGAGTAGTCGAACTCACAGGCCTGGCCGATGATAATCGGTCCGGCACCGATGATCAGGATGCTTTCGATGTCAGTTCGTTTCGGCATTTTAGAAGTTAAGGCACACCCTGTGCAGCATGAGTTATTTACCTGGATTACCGGTGTGCACAACGCGCCCTATCGGTTCTCCATTAGTTCAATAAAACGATCGAACAGCGGCGCCACATCGTGCGGGCCGGGGCTCGCTTCCGGGTGTCCCTGGAAACTGAACGCCGGGCAGTCGGTCCGTTCCACGCCCTGCAGCGAGTTATCGAACAGCGAGCGGTGCGTGGCTGCGAGGTTCGCCGGCAGGCTGTCCTCTTCTACGGCAAAACCATGATTCTGGCTGGTGATCATGACCTGTCCGGTGGCGAGATCCTGTACCGGGTGGTTGGCCCCGTGGTGGCCGAACTTCATCTTGACGGTGCGCGCCCCACTGGCCAGCGACAACAGCTGGTGGCCAAGGCAGATACCGAACACCGGGATACCCGTAGTCAGCAGTTGCCTGATCGCGGTGATGGCGTAATCGCAGGGCTCCGGATCACCGGGCCCGTTTGACAGGAACACCCCGTCCGGCTGCAGCGCCAGTACCTCATCGGCCGGGGTTTGTGCCGGCACCACGCTGATCCGGCAGCCGCGGTCGGCCAGCATGCGCAGGATGTTGCGTTTGACACCGAAGTCATAGGCCACCACATGCCGGGACAGGCGATCGGTCGCGCTATCCTCCGGAAGGCCGTCACCCAGCGACCAGGTGCCCTGGCGCCACTCATAGCCTTCCCGGGTGCAGACCTCCCTGGCAAGGTCCATGCCCTGCAAACCTGGGAAGCCCCGCGCGGCCTCCAGCGCCGCGGCATCGTCGATGGCATCACCGGCCACCAGGCAGCCGTTCTGGGCACCCTGCTCGCGCAGGATGCGGGTGAGGCACCGGGTGTCGATGTCGGCGATACCGATGACATTGCGCTGGAGCAGGTAGTCCTCCAGCGAAGCGTTGCTGCGCCAGTTGCTGGCACGGGCTGGCAGGTCGCGTATCACCAGACCGGAACAGTTGATCTCACCGGCCTCTTCGTCTTCCGGGTTGGTGCCGACGTTGCCGATGTGCGGATAGGTCAGGGTAACGATCTGACGGGCATACGAGGGGTCGGTGAGGATTTCCTGATAGCCCGTCATGGCGGTATTGAATACCACCTCGCCGCTGATCTGGCCTTCACTACCAATAGAAACACCCCGGAACAGACTTCCGTCTTGCAAAGCCAACAGGGCCGGTTTCCTCAAGAAGACCTCCGCGTCTGGACGTAGAAAACGGGAGGTGAACTGCCCGAAATCTGGCGGGAATTGTAATTGATTAGAGGTCTGGCTGTCTATGTAGCTGGCAGGAAAGCGTGTGATTCACCGCACGACTCCAGGGATGCAAGGACAGGGATCTTTCAGGGTGAGGCTATCTCATACTGGTCGACAGTAATAATCCGATTGTTAATCCTGATGTTTTCTTTGCGTCCTTAGCGCCATCACGGTGATTGTATGAATTTTATGATGTTATCTCCGCACCCTCGGCGTCTCCGCGGTGATATTTCTCTCCCGCCACCTTGCCATTCGACTACCTCAGTCCCAAAACGTCCTGCATGTCATAGAGCCCGGTCTGGCGGTCCATCAGCCAGGCGGCGGCGCGGGCAGCGCCGTTGGCAAAGGTCATCCGGCTACTGGCCTTGTGGGTGATCTCGACCCGCTCGCCGGTACCGGCAAACAGCACGGTATGGTCACCAACGATATCACCCGCACGAATTGTCTCAAAGCCGATGGTCATGCGGTCACGTTCGCCGGTCTGCCCTTCCCGACCGTAGACGGCACATTCCTTCAGGTCACGGCCAAGGGCCTCGGCCACCACCTCGCCCATCCGCAGGGCCGTTCCGGAGGGGGCATCCACCTTGTGGCGGTGGTGTGCCTCGATAATCTCGATATCCACCTCGTCACCCAGCACGCGGGCGGCCAGATCGAGCAGTTTCAGGCACAGGTTGACACCGACACTCATGTTCGGCGCGAACACGATGGCGGTCTCCCCGGCCGTCGCGGCGATCTGTTCCTTCTGGGCGGCACTGAAGCCGGTTGTACCGATCACCATGCGGCGACCGGAGGCGCGGCACACCGCCAGGTTGGCCAGGGTGGCCTCGGGACGAGTGAAGTCGATCAGGACATCGAAATCATTCACGACTGCAGACAGGTCGGACAGTACACGGACCCCGAGCCTGCCGACACCGGCCAACTCTCCGGCATCACTGCCGAGCAGTGAACTTTCCGGGTGTTCCAGTGCAGCAGTAACTTCCAGCCCGCCGGTTTGCAGACAGGCCTCGATCAGACTGCGGCCCATGCGGCCACCCGCCCCCATTATCGCGATTCGTGTCATTGTTGCCATTAATTTGTCAGCAGAGAAGACGCAAGAGTGAGAGTTCTATCGACTCAAGTCAATATGAATGACGGGGCGGGGTGTAGCACGCTGAGTTCTGTTGTCAGTTTCGCACGACGACGAGGTAATTTGACTTACGCGGGCTCCCGCGCCCGCACGGCATGCATGTCAGGTTTCGCCTGCGGCGAGGTACTTTTCTTTGCCCCGCCAAAGAAAAGTACCCAAAAGAAACGCGGACCCGGAGGCTTGCCCGCTGATGCGGGTTCCCTGCGCTTCTCGTGAAAACCGGCGCTCGCCGAACTCGCGATCTCGCTGGCGCTCGATACGCTCAAACAGGCGGCTCGCTTGATCCGGTTTTAACTGCGATGCTCGGCAGCGCCTACGGTAATGGGGTGGCCACCCACTGACTGACCCGTCGCCCTCACCGGTTACCGCAGTCATTCCAGGATCAGGGCGAGCGTCCGCACCGCAGGATAGGGCCCGTCGGCGCAGCCGAGCATCGCAGCAGCAATCGGGGAAAGCGAGTCGCCTGTTTGAGTAATCGCGTTGTTTGCGATTGCGAGTTCGACGAGCGCCGATTGATGCGAGAAGCGCAGGATAATCGCGCAGCGATCAAGCGCCGTGCGGGCGCGGGAGCCCGTATAAATAAAGTACCTTGCTCACCAGGGCGAAACCTGCCCCCCCGAGTAGCGCGGGCGCAGAAGCCCGCCCCAGGACTACCCTCCCAGTCCGTCGAAGAACTTCTTCACGCCATCCACCCAGGAACTGGCCTGCGGGCTGTGGTGACTGCCACCGCCTTCCACCTCACTGGCAAACTCCTGCAGGAGTTCTTTTTGCTTGCGATTGAGTTTGACCGGCGTCTCGACCTTCACCCGGCAAACCAGGTCACCCACCGGACCACCGCGCACCGGCTTGACACCCTTGGCCCGCATGCGAAACATCTTGCCGGTCTGGGTCTCCGGCGGGATCTTGAGGTTCACGCGGCCGCTGAGGGTTGGAACTTCGAGTTCGCCACCGAGCGCCGCTGTCACGAAACTGATCGGCACCTCGCAGTAGAGGGTGTTCTCTTCGCGCGTGAAGATGGGATGCGGCTTGACCTGGATCTGTACATAGAGGTCACCTGGCGGTCCGCCGCTCTCCCCGGCCTCGCCTTCACTGGCCAGACGGATGCGATCGCCGGTGTCAACACCGGCCGGCACCTTGACCGACAGGGTCTTGCGTTCCTGCAACCGGCCCTTCCCGTGACACTTCTGACAGGGATCGGAAATGATGGTCCCGCTGCCGTGACAGCGCGGGCAGGTCTGCTGCAGGGAGAAGAAACCCTGCTGCATGCGCACCTGGCCATGGCCGCCGCAGGTGCTACAGGGCGTCGGGGTACTGCCCTTTTTGGCACCGCTGCCGTTGCAGGCATCACAGGTAACCTGGGTAGGTACGCGGATCTTTACCTCGGTTCCGGCAACGGCATCTTCCAGGGACAGCTCCAGGTTATAACGCAGGTCGGAACCGCGGTAGACGCGCTGACCACCCGCTGCACGCCCGCCGCCAAAGATATCGCCGAAGACATCACCGAAAATGTCACTGAAGCTGGCACCGGCACCGGCACCGGCCGGGCCATAGCCACCACCCATGGAGGGGTCCACACCGGCATGACCGAACTGGTCGTAGGCCGCACGCTTCTGCGAGTCGCTGAGGATCTCGTAGGCCTCCTTGCACTCCTTGAAGTTGTGCTCGGCTTCCTCATCGTCCGGATTCCGGTCAGGGTGATACTTCTGCGCCGCGCGGCGATAGGCCTTCTTCAGCTCCGCCTCACTGGCGTTTTTTGATACACCCAGTACTTCGTAGTAATCGCGTTTTGCCATAATTATTTATTGATGGACTCAGCCTTGTTTATTCGCCGCAGAGAAGATCAGTTTCATCCCGAATGCAGGGAAATGAGGCCTGGATGATGCACTGGATAATCCAGGGATTTGGTAAATATATTGCCGCTTGGTCTTGGGTTACTGTAGTTGATTTCCTCTGCGTTCTCCGCGTCTCTCGGCAAATGCTCCTTGCATTGCTCTACCTCCTCCATCCCTGGAGTCGTGCGCTGAATTAAAAAATCTACCAAACTGATTTCCTGTAAATCAAAGATCCGGGGACGGCAAAGCCGGCCCCGGACCCGTAACATCAGTATAGATAACGCGTTTGCGTTACTTGCTGTCGGCGTCCTTGACCTCTTCGAACTCGGCGTCAACCACATCACCCTCGTCACCGGCCTCGTCCCCGGCCGGGGCGTCCGCAGACGCCTCGCCTTCGGCGGCCTTTTCCTGGTAGAGCCGTTCGGCCAGCTTGCCGGACTTCTCGCCCAGTTCCCTGGTGCGGGCCTCAATCGCCTCCTTGTCGTCACCCTTCATGGTCTCCTTCAGGCTCTCGATGGCGGTCTCGATATCCTTCTTCTCGGTCTCTTCCACCTTGTCGCCCAACTCACTCAGTGACTTGTTGGTGGCGTGTATCAGCCCGTCGGCCTGATTGCGCGCATCGATGAGTTCATGGAACTTGCGGTCCTCATCGGCATGGGCCTCGGCGTCCTTGACCATCTGATCGATCTCATCATCCGACAGGCCGCTGGAGGCCTTGATCTGGATCGACTGTTCCTTGCCGGTGGCCTTGTCCTTGGCGGAGACGTGCAGGATACCATTGGCGTCGATGTCGAAGGTGACATCGATCTGCGGCACCCCGCGCGGGGCCGGCGGGATATCGCCCAGATCAAAGCGTCCAAGTGACTTGTTGGCCGTGGCCACATCGCGCTCACCCTGCAGCACATGCACCGTCACCGCGGTCTGGTTGTCATCCGCCGTCGAGAATACCTGGTTCGCCTTGGTCGGGATGGTGGTGTTCTTCTCGATCAGTTTGGTCATGACACCGCCCAGCGTCTCGATTCCGAGCGACAGCGGCGTCACGTCGAGCAGCAGTACGTCCTTGACCTCGCCGCCGAGCACGCCGCCCTGGATGGCCGCGCCGACGGCGACCGCCTCGTCCGGGTTCAGGTCCTTGCGTGGCTCCTTGCCGAAGAAGGCCTGCACTGCCTCCTGCACCATGGGCATGCGGGTCTGGCCACCGACCAGGATAATGTCATCGATCTCGGCTGCCGACAGCCCGGCGTCCTTGAGGGCGATCTTGCAGGGATCGATGGTGCGGTCGATCAGGTCCTCGACCAGTGATTCCAGCTTGGCCCGGTTCAGCTTCATATTGAGGTGCTTGGGACCGCTGGCATCGGCTGTGATGTAAGGCAGGTTCACGTCGGTCTGCTGGCTGGACGACAGTTCGATCTTCGCCTTCTCGGCACTTTCCTTGAGGCGCTGCATGGCCAGCGGATCACCGCGCAGGTCCATGCCCTGGTCCTTCTTGAACTCGTCCGCCAGGTAATCGATCAGGCGCTTGTCGAAGTCCTCGCCACCGAGGAAGGTGTCACCGTTGGTGGACAATACCTCGAACTGGTGCTCGCCATCGACATCCGCAATCTCGATTATGGAAATATCGAAGGTGCCACCACCCAAGTCGTATACCGCAATCTTGGAATCACCGCGCTTCTTGTCCATGCCATAGGCCAGCGCTGCGGCGGTCGGCTCGTTGATAATGCGTTTCACGTCCAGACCGGCAATACGCCCGGCATCCTTGGTGGCCTGACGCTGGGAGTCGTTAAAATAGGCCGGCACCGTGATCACCGCTTCGGTGATCGTCTCACCCAGATAATCCTCGGCGGTGCTCTTCATCTTCTGCAGCACGCGGGCGGAGACTTCCGGCGGCGCCATGCGCTTGCCCTGGGCCTCTACCCAAGCATCACCGTTGTCGGCCTTGACAATGCCGTAGGGCACCAGATCGATATCACGCTGCACCACATCCTCATCAAAGCGGCGACCGATCAGACGCTTGACGGCAAACAGGGTATTGGTGGGATTGGTGACCGCCTGACGCTTGGCGGCCTGACCGACCAGGACCTCGTTGTCATCCGTGAAGGCCACAATCGACGGTGTGGTCCGGTCCCCCTCGCTGTTCTCGATCACCCGGGCCTTGTTTCCCTCCATCACCGCGACACAGGAGTTGGTGGTACCCAGGTCAATTCCGATAATCTTTCCCATTTTCTCTAATCTCCGCGTAACTTCATGAATAATCTGAAATTGAAATGTGTCCGCTGTTACCGTCTAGATGGGGTCGGCGGGCATAAAAATCAAGTCTGCCCGGCATCAGAGTCCGCCGGCGCCTTGGATACAATCACCATCGCCGGCCGGATAAGCCGGTCGTGCAGCAGGTAACCCTTCTGCACCACGGTCACCACCGTGTTGGGTTCTACATCGGTATGCTCCTGGATGGATATGGCCTGGTGATAATCCGGGTTGAAGCGCTCGCCGTGGGGATTGACTTCGGTGATGCTGAACTTTTCCAGTGCATTCGAGAGCACCTGCAACGTCAGCTCAACCCCTTCGCTCAGCTTATCCGGATCGGCATTCTCGGCAGCGAAGGCGGCGATACCCATTTCCAGGCTATCGCGTACCGGCAGCAGTTCCTGTGTAAATCGTTCCAGGGCATACTTGTGGGCACTGGCCAGTTCGCGTTCGGAGCGTTTCCTCAGGTTCTCGATGTCGGCCTGCAGGCGCAGGCACTGGTTCCAGTGCTCATCCGCCTTGTCGCGCGCATCCACGAGCAGCCCGGTGAGTTCACTGTGGTCGAGCAGCAGCTCATCCCCTTCGGAATCGGTTAGGCTGGATGCCCCTTCCGGCATCGCCTCGGCCCCGGTGTTGTTGGCAGACTCTTCCTGCACTGCCTCGGCCGCCACTTTCTCCTCTTTAGACATAAAGTTACCCCACTATTCTCATGCTAAATATTACTGCGCCGCGCGCGTTGGTGCCGCCCTTCTCTGGCGGGACTGATTGCTGAATATTGGGCTTAATCCTTCTGATTCAAGGCCGCCCCTAGCAATCGGGCGGTCGCATCCACGATCGGGATGACACGCTCGTAGGCCATCCGGGTCGGGCCAATGACACCGAGTACGCCGACCACCTCCCCGCCCACCTGGTAGGGTGCGGTGACCATACTGCATTCATCCAGAGTCTGGTAGCCGGATTCGTCACCGATAAAAATCTGGATGCCGTCACCGTGCACGCACTGGTCAAGCAGATGCAGGATCTCGCGCTTCTGGTTGAAGGCGTCAAACAAGTTGCGCAGTTTCTCGATGTCACACAACTCCCGGAATTCCATCAGGTTGGTCTGCCCGGCCATGATGTAGTCTTCACTCTGCTCCTCTTCAAGGACCTGGTCCGCCATCTGTATGGCCGTCACCATAATCCGGTTCATGGTGGAGCGTGCCTCCTGCATTTCATCCAGCAGGGTGCTGCGCACCGCGGCAAGGTCTTTCCCTGCAAACAGTTCGTTCAGGTAGTTCGATGCCTGCTGCAACTCGGACGTACTGCACTGGCGGTCGGTCGTGATCATCCGGTTTTGTACCTCGCCCTCACTGGTGACCAGAATGGCCAGCACCCGCTTCTCCGACAAGGGCAGGAACTCCACCCGCTGGAACAGTACATGTTCATGTTTGGGGAGGGTCACCACACCGGCCAGGTGAGTAATGCCGGACAGTAGCTCGGAAGCGGATTCAATCAGATCCTTCGGTGAGCGCTCGATTTCGAACTCCAGACGCATCCTTTCGACCGAGGAGACATCCAGCGGCTGTACCTTGAGCAGGGTATCCACGAAAAAGCGGTAGCCCTGCACCGTGGGCACGCGCCCGGCAGAGGTGTGCGGCGCACGGATGAAGCCGAGTTCTTCCAGGTCAGACATCACATTGCGGATGGTCGCCGGACTGAGCTCGAGGCCCGCCTCGCGCGCCAGGGTACGCGAACCCACCGGCTGCCCCTCGCGGATAAAGCGGTCAATCAGCACCCTCAACATGTGCTGTGCACGTTCGGAAATATCGGGCGCTGTCTGTTTCATGATGATTCGTACCGGCCGGCGGCATACCGCTATGCTGCGGGCTGTTGTTGGCACTCCCTGTTGAAGAGTGCCAATTGGCAACGTACCGCCGCCCATCTGGGCTGTCAAGCCGGGGCCGGGCGCGGAAACAGGCAGCGCAGCGGCCCTGCAGACGGGAGTTGGCGTCCCTGAGGAGTCATGTTAGTTTCCCAACGAATCAATGGAATACGAATAATGAAACTTTCCTTCAAACGCGTCGGCCTGATCGGTAAATCCGCCGATCGCAACGTACTGGTTACCCTGCGCGCCCTGATCGACTTCCTCGAGCGGCACAAGGCAAAGATCGTCCTGGATGCCGGCATTGCCGACATGTTTGCCGACACCACCTACAAGATCGTCGACCGCTCCTCCCTGGCCCGGCAATGCAATCTCGCGATTGTGGTCGGCGGCGATGGCACCCTGTTGAATGCCGCACGCAGTCTGGCCGAACCCGGAGTTGCCGTGCTCGGGGTCAATCTCGGGCGCCTCGGTTTCCTGGTCGACGTATCCCCGGAGGATATGGCGGCGCAGCTTGAGCAGATATTCGGCGGTGATTTTACCGAGGAGCAACGCACCCTGCTGCACGCGAGCGTTACCCGTAACGGCGAACCGGTCGACGACAGTGCCGCCCTCAACGATGTCATCATCCACAAGAAGGACATCGCACGCATGATCGAACTGGACACCTGGATCGACGGCCACTTTCTCAACAGCAACCGCTCCGACGGCCTGATCGTATCGACCCCCACGGGTTCGACCGCCTATGCCCTCTCCGGCGGCGGCCCGATCCTGCACCCGGGTCTGAACGCGCTGACACTGGTACCTATTTGTCCGCATACCCTCAGCAACCGTCCGATTGTCATCAACGACGACTCGGTCATCGAGATCGTCATCCACCAGGGCGCCCTGCAGGCCCAGATTTCCTGTGATGGCCAGGTCAACATGACCCTGGATCCCGGCGACCGGGTCACGGTGTGCAAACATGAACATACCTTGCGGCTGATACATCCCCCGGGTTACGAGTATTTTGACATCCTGCGCAAAAAACTGCGCTGGAGCGAGCAGCCCTGAGAAAGTGCTTCGACTGCCCATGCTGACCCATATACACATCCGTAACTTCACCATCGCCGACGAGGTCGAGGTGGAATTCGGCGACGGCATGACGGCACTTACCGGCGAGACCGGCGCCGGCAAATCCCTGTTGATCGGCGCACTCGGTCTGGTACTGGGCGACCGCGCCGACAGCGGCCTCATCCGGCACGGCTGCGAACGCGCCGAGATTGCGGTCGGCTTCGACATTGACCGGCACGCCATGCTGCAAGACTGGCTGGAATCGCGCGAACTGGATGCCGGGGGAGAATGCCAGCTGCGCCGCATCATCAGCCACGAGGGACGCTCGCGCGGCTATATCAACAATCAGCCGGTACCATTGCAGGCGCTACGCGAACTGGGTGAACAATTGGTCGACATCCATGGCCAGCACGAGCACCAGTCCCTGCTGCGCGGCAGCGCACAACGCGCAGCACTGGACGCCTTTGCCGGGCACGATTCCCTGCTTGTCGATGTCGCCGCAGCCTTCGCTGAATTGAAGGACACCCGTGAGCGGCTCGCGACGGTCACTCGCTCCGAGGAGGACCGCGATGCCCGCCTTGACCTGTTGCGCTACCAGTTACAGGAGCTGGATACCCTCGGCCTGAAGGCCGACGAAATCAGCGCGCTGGAAAAAGACCACGACCGGCTGGCAAACGCCGGGCAGTTATTGAGCACCTCCCAACAGGTGCTGGACCGGTTGTATGGCGACGATGTGCATTCCGCCTACCGGCATATCAGCCAGGCCGTGGGCGAGCTCGGGGATCTGGTCCGGATTGATGACGGTCTCGTGGAGACCACCCAGCTGCTCAACGAGATCCTGGTCCTGGTACAGGAGTGCGCGGATGGCCTGCGGCGCTACAGCGAAGGACTGGACGTGGACAATGGACAATTGCAGGAACTGGAGACACGCATCGGGGTACTCCATGACCTCGCCCGTAAACACCGCTGCAGACCGGAAGAACTGCCCGCAACCCGGGAGCGACTGCAAGCTGAACTGGATGGTCTCGAAGATGCCGACCAGCAGCGTGCAGGGCTGCAGCTGAAACTCGCTGAACTCGAGGTGGCCTACCTGAAAAACGCTCGCCGGCTGTCCGACAGCCGGCGCAAGACGTCCAGACGATTTGGCAAGCTGATCACCGAGGGTATGCAAACACTGGGTATGCCCGGCGGCGTCTTCGAGGCCGTCGTTACACACGACCCGCAGCGCGCCTTCGGAGCACACGGGCAGGACACCATCGAGTTTCGGGTCAGCGCCAACCCCGGCCAGCCACCCGGGCCCTTGTCGAAGGTCGCGTCCGGCGGCGAGCTGTCACGCATCAGCCTCGCAATCCAGGTCATCTCCTCGAAGAGCGGTCACATCCCGACGTTGATCTTCGATGAGGTCGATAGCGGGGTCGGTGGCGGCGTGGCAGAGATCGTCGGCCAGAAGCTGCGCGCCCTGGGCAATGACCACCAGGTAATTTGCGTCACCCACCTGCCCCAGGTGGCCGCGCAGGCCAGCCAGCAGCTGCAGGTCAGCAAGCTGACCGGCGACAACACCACCCGCACATGGATTCGTCAATTGAACCCGGAAGAACGCACCGATGAGCTGGCACGCATGCTGGGTGGGGTGAAGATCACCGAGCAGACCCGAGAACATGCCCGCGAGATGATGGCACAGGCCCGGGATATAAAGCCGGCAAGGACCAGGCGGCAGCGGCCGAAACGGACAGGCTAGCCGGCCATGCATCCGCCCGGTAGCGGTAACCCCGCACTGGTACGATGCAGTGAAAGAATCCGGACTGCTGCTTTTTAAAAAAAAGTCCTGTACACCGGCCTGACCGGCAATGAGGTCACCAGTGATGCAGTAGGAACTGGGCAAAAAAGTACAGCGTCTCTACCGGAAACTCCAACCGTTAGGCTGGAGCCAGGATGATTGCGAGCTCATCACTCCGATTACGCTGGAGATCAACACACTCAAGCGCCAGCAGCATGCCATCATCCTGGCACATTCCTGCCCGACGCCGGACATCGCGCGCCGCGCAAAGGCAAGCCTGGACAGGATGTTCGAGCTGGAACGTGAAGGCAGGGCCATCCTGGCGAAACGGGGCACGGGCGCCCTGCCCTGGACGGCGACCGGCAAGGATTGAGCGGCCGGGACGGTGAGGTGTTACTTGGCGCGGCAATCCGCGCAGATGCCGTACATGTACAGGCTGTGATCGGTCATTTCATAGCCGAGCTCGCTGGCGATGGCCTTCTGGCGCTGCTCGATGGTGTCATCGACGAACTCGTCAACCCGCCCGCATTTGATGCACAGGATGTGGTCGTGGTGGGTTCCCTCGTAGAGCTCAAACACCGAGTGCCCGCCCTCGAAGTGATGGCGCTTTACCAGCCCGGCCGCCTCAAACTGGGTGAGGACCCGGTATACCGTCGCCAGGCCGATGTCCTCCCCGGAGTCCAGCAGCGCCTTGTAGACATCCTCGGCGCTGTGGTGACGGCTGGAACTGCCCTCGAGGATATTCAGGATCTTCACCCGCGGCAGGGTCACTTTCAGGCCGGCCTTGCGTAACTCACTGGATTCCAATGCTTCCTCTCCTTATGTGATGCCATTGAAGGCAAACTTGGGGTATCATGCGGCCGGTCAATTTCCGGGAATCCTGACAGGTCTGTAGATGAAAAAGCTTCTCATTATTATCACCTGCTTTGCAAGCATGAGCCTCGTATCCTGTTCGTCGCGTTACCATCTGGTGCATAAAATCGACGTCCAGCAGGGCAACGTGGTTACCCAGGAGATGGTGGACCAGCTGCGGCCCGGCATGAACCGCGCCCAGGTCCAGTTCGTCATGGGTTCTCCTCTGGTAGTGGACACCTTTCACCAGGAGCGCTGGGATTACATCTACCGCTTCAAGCCGGGGTATGGCGAAGTCCAGCAGGACCATGTCAGCCTCTATTTCGAGGACGAAGTGCTGGCGCGCATCAGCGGTACTATCCCGCCCACCGGGGACGGAGACAGCACACCGGACAGTCGCCAAACCACGGTCGTGGTGCCTCCCTACGAACGCGTGGAACCCGGCCTGCTGAACCGCTTCTGGCACTGGATCACCTTCCGCAAGCCGGAAGAACCCTAGACAGTGCGTAACAGGTATTCACCACAGAGACGCGGAGGACGCGGAGTTAAATATCCAGAACAAGATAAAACAACATACAAATAATAGATTTGATTCGAGCAGTTATTATTTTTCTTTCTCTGCGTCCTCCGCGTCTCTGCGGTTAATTTATTAGCACTTACAAGGAAGCACCAGACCGGGTTACTCGCTGCCCGCTCCTTTCTTCATGGCTTTGCCCTGGGCGGCGCGCTGCTTCCTGACCTCCTTGGGGTCGGCGATCAGCGGCCGATAGATCTCCACGCGGTCCCCGGCCTGCAGGACATCAGCCAACTTGCCCAACCTGCCGAAGATACCGACCTTGTTCTGGCCGAGGTCAATCTCCGGAAACTGTTTTAGGATCCCGGACAGGCGTATCGCCTGCTCCAGGCTGGTGCCGGGCTCGACAGCCAGCTTCAGGATGACCTGTTTGGCGGGCGTGGCATAAGCCACCTCTACAACGATACGCTCAGCGCTGCCCATAGACCTCGACTGCGCGTTGCTGGAATGCATCCACCAGCGAATTCGCGATATGGCTGAACACCGAACCCACCACCATGCCCAGCATTCGACTGGAAAAATCGTACTCGAGATATAACGAGATCTTGCAGCCCTCCTCTCCCAGCGGGTCGAAACGCCAGCAGCCGTCAAGGCGACTGAAAGGTCCATCGACCAGGTGCATTTCGACCATCTTGTTCACCTGGTGGCGGTTACGCGTAGTGAACGATTTGGTCATGCCGCGCACGGCAAAGTCGATGCTGGCACGCACCTCGTCGCCTTCCCGGGACAGGACCCGACTGCCCTGACACCACGGCAGGAAGCGGGGATATGACTCGATGTCGGTCACCAGCTCGAACATTTCCTGTGGCGTGTAAGGCAACAGCGCCGAACGCTTTACGGACTCCATGATTCAAACCTGCAGAAAGTTAATGATCAGATGACACCGATCGCATTCAAAAAGACGATGGCCACGGCAACCGGTGTGATGTAGCGCACCAGGACGCGCCATGATCTGTAGAAGAAACCATCACCCATGGCCAGTTCGTCCACGCTCGACTCGCGCTTCATCATCCAGGCGGCAAAGACAGCGATCAACAGCCCGCCGAGCGGCAGCATGATGTTGGCGGTCAGGTAGTCAAGCAGGTCGAAGATCGTACTTTCCGCGAACACCGGAATCATGGACAAGGGTTTTACCTCAGACCAGATGTTGAACGAGAACACCGTCAGCAGACCGACCAGCCAGGTGGTAAACCCCGCCAGTCCCGCGGCGTAGATCCTGGTCATGCCCAGATTCTCCACCATCCAGGCGACAGCCGGCTCGATCAGCGAGATCGCCGAGGTCCAGGCGGCGAATACCAGCAGCACGAAGAACAGCATGCCGAAGAAGGCGCCGCCATCCATGTGGCCGAAGGCAATCGGCAGGGTCTGGAAGATCAGTCCGGGACCGGCAGCGGGCTCCAGGCCATTGGCAAACACAATGGGGAAGATCGCCATACCGGCCAGCAGGGCCACCAGCGTGTCCATGACGGACACCGCGATTGAGGTCTTGGCAATCGAGGCGTTATCCGGCAGGTAGGAGCCGTACACCATGATCGCACCCATGCCCAGACTCAGGGTAAAGAAGGCATGGCCCATGGCAATCAGCACACCATTGGCGGTAATCTGGCTGAAATCGGGTTCAAACAGGAAATCCAGCCCCTGTTGAAAGGAGCCGCTGTTCCAGGCATAGCCCACCAGCAGCAGCAGCAGTACGAACAACATCGGCATCAACAGGCGCACCGCACGTTCCAGGCCGCTTTGCACACCACGCCCGACAATGACCATGGTCATCACCATGAAGATGGTGTGCCAGGCGAGCAGGCGCTCGGGTTCGTCCACCAGGTTGGAGAAGATGCTCTGCACCCCGTCGGCTGTCAAACCGGTAAACAGGCCGCTGCCGGCACGGAACACATAGGCCAGCGCCCAGCCTGCGATAACGCTGTAATAGGACAGGATCAGGAAGCCGCCGACCACACCGGCCCAGCCGAGCAGGCGCCAGTGCGGACTGACATGTTCCTCGGCGGCCAGGGTACGCATCGTGTTGATCGGGCTTTGGCGACCGCGGCGGCCGATCAGTACCTCGGCCATCATGATGGGGATGCCGATCACGGCGATGCACACCAGGTAAACCAGCACGAAGGCGCCACCGCCGTTCTCACCGGCGATGTAGGGAAACTTCCAGATATTCCCCAGCCCCACGGCCGAGCCGGTTGCGGCCAGAATGAAGACAAACCGGTTGGACCACTGGCCGTGAATTGATTTCCGCTCTGTCGGCATGAAAAATACCCCTGGCTTCGATGGCACGGGAATTGTCCGTTAAATGGCGTACCACCTCAACCGCGAATAAATCGGGAGGGGACCGGCAATGAAAGGGATTGTTATACTGCTGATATGGCGAAAAAGAAGAAAACCGGATCCAATCAACCCTCGAGCACCATTGCACTCAACAAAAAAGCGCGTCACGACTATTTCATCGAGGAACGCTTCGAGGCCGGGCTGGCGTTGCAGGGCTGGGAGGTCAAGAGTCTCCGCGAAGGCCGGGTGCAGCTGGCGGAGAGTTACATCCTTGTCAAGAACGGCGAGGCCTGGCTGCTCGGCAGCCACATCACGCCGCTGGTCACCGCCTCGACCCACATCAAGCCGGACCCGACCCGTACCCGCAAGCTGTTATTGCATCGCCGCGAGCTGGACAAACTCATCGGCGCCGTCGAACGCAAGGGCTATACCCTGGTTCCGCTGGCACTATACTGGAAAAAGGGCCGCGCCAAACTGGAAGTCGCCCTGGCGCGCGGCAAGCAACGTCACGACAAGCGCGCGACTGAAAAGGCGCGCGACTGGGAACGCGAGAAGAGCCGGATCCTGCGCCATCGCTGAAGCCACGTATCCCCGCTCCCGGCATGCGCAGTGGAGTGAAGGCTCACATCACGCCAGGGCCCGGGATCATTCGACGGGCGCAGCACCCCGGGGCGCTGACTCCCCGTCTATATCCTGATTACGCTGTTCCAGTGTGGCGATCAGGCCGTCCAGGCCCTGTTCACGGATAATGTTCGAAAAGCTTGAACGGTGTGTCGTCACCAGGCTGACCCCCTCGATCACCACATCGTAAATCTTCCATCTGTTATCCCGTTGCAACATGCGAAACTGCACATGCACCAGCGGCCCCTGTGGCTGTTCGATACGGGCCTCGACCTCCACATTGCGGGGGTTCTGGGTCGTGCGTAGCGGCAGGTAACGAATGGTCTGGTCCTGGTAATTGGCGCGGGTGACCGACGCGAGGTAGGTCCTGATCAGCAGTTCCCTGAATTGATCGGCAAATACCTGGCGCTGTCCCGGCGTCGCATTGCGCCAGTGTTTGCCTAGCACCCACTGCGACAGGGCCAGGAAGTCCACGTGAGGCACCACCAGTTCGTCGGCCAGCTCACGCAGCCGTGCCGGGTCATCGAGTATCGCAGGATCCTGTCTGACGACCTCCATTACACGATCAGTCATTTTCTGCAACACCACCTGCGGCCCCGGATCTGCATAGCCGGTCTTGCCGGCAACCAGCAATGTAGCCACTAACGCGATGCCGATCAGCGGCCGCAGACGATCGCGGAACACATCCTGCCAGTAGGCGACCAGACAGGCGTACGCAGATGTGTTTTCGGTTATTTCAGACAAGGGAATGACCTGACACCCTGTTCGAGCATTGCATTGACTGAAATACGTTCTCTTGCTCCGGGTCATGGCGCTCCTGCCAGAATGGTCTATTGTTATTTATAGACTATCGTAATCTTTGTCATCCGATTGGATTCTTTCTACAGGGTCGTCCGGGTTCGGCGACGCACTACTCGGTTTTTTATCTGATCTAATAATAGAGGTAGACAAACCCGGGAAGATATTGGACCTTGTATCTATTAAAGTCCATGACTCATCATTGAGGTTTTAACATGAAGGTATTTATGCTGTACACAGGCAGCGGACCACTGGTGATCCTGACCTCTCACGAGAACATCGAGGATCCGGCATTACTGGAAAAGCTGGGCGCCAAAGGGGTGGAGAAATTCATCGCCTTCCAGATCCCCTATGAGCTTGCAGAACAGCGCTATGGCGGGCATTTCACGGTCGTCAGGAATGACCTGGGCGAGACCGACGACCTGCGGGTGCTCGACTACAACGGTGAGCGCGCCATTAAACTTTTCCGGTTCGATGAACTGGGGGAAGAAACCCGGCACGAATCCATCAACCAGTCCTGAGCCGGAATGCCCTCGCTTCAGGTCAACAGCTGCTGATTGCAGTGATGGGTGACGATATTGCTAACGGGTCCGGGACCGCTCGCTCCGGCCAGGCAGCGTCCGGAGGGATATCGGTTGCGCAGTTTCGTTTCTACGAGGAACTGAATGACTTCCTGCCCGCCAAGTACCGCAAGACCGACTTTACCCATACCTTCACGCGGCGCGCCTCCATCAAGGACATGATAGAGTCGTTCGGCGTCCCGCACACCGAGGTGGAACTGATCATCGTCAATGGCCGCAGCGTTGACTTCTCGCACATCGTCACGGATCAGGACCACATCAGTGTCTACCCCATGTTCGAGAGCCTCGACATCCGCCCACTGCTGAGACTGCGCCCCGCTCCCCTGCGCCAGCCCGCCTTCGTGCTCGACACCCAGTTGGGACGGCTGGCGCGCTACCTGCGACTGCTGGGCCTCGATACCCTGTACCGTAACGACTACAGCGATGACGGGATCGCACACCTGGCAAGCGAACAACGGCGTACTCTGCTGACCCGCGACCGCATGCTGCTGCACCGCAGCATCATCACGCACGGTTATTTTGTGCGTGCGACCGACCCACTAAAACAGGTAGGCGAGGTGCTACAACGCTTCGATCTCTACAACGATATCAAGCCGCTGAGCCGTTGCATTCGCTGCAACGGAACGCTCACCGAGGTGGAGAAGGACGCCGTCATCGACCGCCTCGAACCGAAGACCCGGCGCTACTACAATCATTTCCGCATCTGTCCTGACTGCGATCAGGTCTACTGGGAAGGCAGCCATTTCCGCAAGATGATCGGGCTGATCGACGGCTTCAGACGGAAGCGTGATCATGATGACCTGAACGAGGTATGGTAGGGGCCATTGCCAACAGGCGAAGAGTTTATGGCAGGAAAACTCAAGGAACCCATGGTCATCACGGATTACCGGCAGGAGCCGGTGTGTATCCTGCCGGTCGGCTTCTATTTCGATGACGCACGCTGGGAGATGATCTGGGCGCGCTTCGACGAGAAGGGGGAAGCATTGACCCGCGCCGACCTGATAGAGATGTTTCCGGATGAGGCCGTGTTAAGAACAACCGGCGCAAGACCTGCGAAGGACTGAGTGCTTCATCACAAGCGCCCGTTTCGGCGCAAAACAAACAGCCGTTACGACAGTTACTGACAGCCTGGTCCGAATACAGTTGCAGCCAGTTCTATTGCTATGACTGACAACTCAAATCGGTGAGCGTTGAAGCTCTCGTCCTGTGGAAGGAACCGCCGCCGGCCTATTTGCCGACGGCGGTGTCACCGCTTTCTATCGATATCGCAGCCCGAACTATCTCAACAACATTCTTTTCCCGACGTCAGAGCGTCCCGCACAACTCATGATCGCTCCATGCCGCCAGCCTCTGAGGCCCAGAGGCCTGATCGCCTGAGTCACACAGCGGACATAGCGTCCATGATTTTTCACCCCAACCTCACAGACATCGATCCGATCAGAGATGCAACTGCCATCCGAAAGCTGATTCGGCACGCCTGAGTCGCACCCCTTGATCATTACCGTCGCTGTCGGGCATTCGCCCGCGGCTTTCGTCGTGGTGGTGGTCGTCGTCGGCGCGGTCGTGGTGGTCGTGGTCGCTGCCGTCGTGGTGGTCGTGGTCGCTGCCGTCGTGGTGGTCGTCGGCGGTGCCGTGGTCGTCGTGGTCGTCGGCGGCGCGGTCGTCGTCGTGGTCGGCGGCGCGGTCGTGGTGGTGGTCGTCGGCGGCGCGGTCGTGGTGGTGGTCGTCGGCGGCGCGGTCGTCGTCGTGGTCGTCGGCGGCGCGGTCGTCGTCGTGGTCGTCGGCGGCGCAGTCGTCGTCGTGGTCGTCGGCGGCGCAGTCGTCGTCGTGGTCGTCGGCGGCGCAGTCGTGGTGGTGGTCGTCGGCGGCGCGGTCGTCGTGGTGGTTGTCGGCGGCGCGGTCGTCGTGGTGGTCGTGGTGGTCGTCGTGGTGGTTGTCGGCGTGCAGTCCGTATCATTCCCGTCGCGGTCAAGATCGCCGTCGTTGTCCAGCCCGAAGCTTCCAAAAAACAGATCAGCGCATGGATCAATGCTCAGTGCAACAAAAGCCGGCGACGGTACATCCTCGCCAACCGGGGTGGTATCGGCAGTGTGGCAGGTGGCGCAGTTGGTCACGCCCGCATTTGCATGGTGTGCCCGCAGGCCGTCACCGGTATTCGGCACCGCACCGGCACCACCGAAAGGTCCGTCCGTACCGGTTTCGTCCTCGGCGCGCCCATGACAGTCGGTACAGGCCCTGCCGGTCGTTGAAGCCCCGATAGTCACCCCCGATGCCGCAGCTCCGGAGTGACAATCGGTGCAAAGCAGACCCACACCAAAATTCAAGTGTCCATCCATCAGGGTCATATTCCAGGGTACGGCATCGGCATCTGGCGTGGTCGTGTTGGAGGTGTAATCCCCACTATTAAAGACCCCGTGGCAAGTCGCACAGTTACCGGTGTTGTTGGCCTGATCGGAGTAGTAAGTGTCGTAGGCCGATGCCGGTGGAACCGAGGCCAATCCCAATAACAGCCCGCCTAGAACCGCGGCGGCGAAGCGGCCGGCTCGATGCAGGAGGGTTTTCAGGTGAATGATTGTTGTTTTCATTAGTCTTCTCCGTTTGAACACCGGTAATAATCAGCGAGCCGGCAGGCCGGCTTTTGCCTGCCAAAAAAAGCTATTGCCCCAACCCACCTATCCTCTGGACTGGTTCGTTTCTTCTACACGATAAATCATAGCAAAGCCAGTATGTAAGGCAACAGACTTGGGGCTATTGACTACCGGCAGAATAGGTAGCTTTTTCAGTAATATAAATAATCTTAGTATATGTTAATTAATCTATCTCGATTAAGGCAAGCGCCTTGTCGCTGCAGGTATTGCGATTGTCGAAGCCTCGCTGCTTGAGTAAAAAACAAAGCACTGCCCCACCTGCGTGACCTTACTGTTCAGGGCGTATCGTGCTGGCCATCGTGATCCAGGTCATCGTCATGGAACCCGTCTCTGTCGAGATCGTCGTCGTGGAACCCGTCACGATCCAGATCGTCGTCGTGGAACCCGTCCCGGTCGAGGTCATCGTCATGGAACCCGTCACGATCGAAATCGTCATCATGGAAACCATCGTGA
>CAMYMI010000004.1 GCA_947259415.1 uncultured Ectothiorhodospiraceae bacterium
GGCGGGCCACAAAGCGGAGTCTTTCGTCCATATGATTACACTCTTTCCAGGGCATCCGGGATCCTCCCCCAAATGCCAAATTGTGTAACCTATGTGCCCGGAATACTTTGTAACCTATGTGTCGGGAAGCATAATAGATTTCATCGCATTATGGTGTCGGGGCCGGGGGATCGTAGTCCCTCGGTGCATCCCGTGGCGGGACACCAGCTCATGAGTCGATGGAATCAGAAACTCTCCACATCTCTTTCGTTCACAACATGAAGGTGCGTCTTTTCATTTGTATAGCCTGAGTCATTGAATGCCTGCTCAGCCGAGCTCCGTAGTTCATCCGGGTGGGAAGCCACAAGCACCAACCTGAATCGATTAAGCCCCTTTTTATCACGCTCCTCGACGCCTCGCTCCAGCGCCGAGTTGATAACTCCTTGAATATCAGATTTACCATCCATGGTTATGATGTAGATCAACAAGCGGTCACCAATACTGACTTTACTTCTTGAAATACCATCGCATTCTTTTTGGTAATCGATTTTATCGAATACTTCTTCTGGACATGAACAACCAAGTGTTTCCTGAACAAAACGTTTGATTCCGGTATATGTGTGCATGGAAATCTCAACCAGTAATCATTTTAAGGCGCTCCCTAATGTACCGTCCGGTTTCAGTCCGCATTCCAAGGTCACCACCTCAACTCCATTCATAATCTTTATTGTCAGCCTATCCTCAGCAAATTTCTCGATTCCCTCATACTGAGCTCCTGGCGTAAGTGAGGCACGGTGGCTCTTAAAACATTCAAGCCCCAACATGGGATCTACATCTGAGGCAGAGTGCTGTTGATCACAAGCGAAAAGAAGTGCCGTCAGGGCGAGGTAACCGATTGTGGTGAGGATTCGCATGCGCGGGGCTCCTATCAGTTATGGCAGAAGCAAAGTGTACTAAATGAGGCAGTGAGCCGCCCCATCCGACGTCCCCAGGTTCGAGTCCTGGCGGGCCCACCACTCCTTCCGATTGCTCAGCGCACCACTCTTGCATGTGCCACGTGCAAAAGCCACTAATATGCACCGCCCGGCTCCGGTTATTGTTGATCAGGATGCCGGCTGAACGACAAAGATATATCTCAAAGCACCCCTGAGCTGCCGGTTGGCGATAACTCGCGTCATCTACTTTGAATGCTGCCCAGGCAGTCATCCAGGGAACCGGCAAGCAACCCCGGGGGATCGCATTCTCATTCAGGCCGCCTTGTGGCGATCACTACCGCCTACGGAGAATTAGGCACATCTTATTGATAAAAAGAGATATTTAGATCAGCTGATTCATGTTACCAGGATTATCTCCCGCTTCGCCCCTTACGACGCCGGGCTGGCTACAAAAAAACTAAAGTTTACCGCTAGTTGCCCGATTCTTAACGATGTGACGGCCGTATCCAGTAGCGGGGACGCGTGTTCCCGCTTGCGGACAGAAAACTTAATCAGGGCATTTTCATATCAATGGCACTCATCGATAAACAGAAAACAACACCTGTAGCCGCACACGGTGAACACGAACTGATCGATGATTCATCGATCAATAAAACCGAGAATCTGGCCCGCCACAAGTTCCCCTCTGACCAGATACGCATACTCCATCAACAGGTAAAGACCGAGCTGCTGGGCAGCATTGTGATCGCCGCAGTCGTTTCACTGATATTCTGGCGCCTCACCCCGCCCAATCTCATGCTGGGCTGGACCATAACCATTATTCTCAGTGTCGGAGTCCGCTCGCTTTTCATTACCAGCATGAAATTGGAAAATCTGTCTGAACAGAGCCGGGTCTGGGGAGGGTGGTATGTATTCGGCTCGATGATTTCCGGTATTTGCTGGGGTGCGCTAGGCATTATCGCCGCCGTATACGGCGAACACTCACATCAGATCTTTACTCTCCTCGTACTGGCAGTGGCCGCCTTGTCAGCCTATATATCAATGCAATCATCACCGGCAACCGTGGCTGCATTCACAACTCCGGCACTGGCGCCCATCATGGTCTGGTTTTTCTACCAGGGCGGTACGTTAAACCTTGTACTGGGGACTGTTTCTGTTCTCTATGCCATTCTGATGATCATGGCCGCGTGGACCATGCGCCATATCCTGGCAAAGTCCCACCGTATCGGGGCTAACAAAACCGAACTGATCCGCAAGCTGATCATTGCCAGGGAAGCGAACGAGCGCGAAAAGAATAATGTAGAGAAGTCCAATGAAAAACTACACAAGGAGATGATGGAACGCCAGCTTGCACAGGAACGCATACATGCATCAGAACAACGCATGTCGGCGATCTTCGAGAACATACAGGACACCATTTACCAGACCGATATCGACGGTAACATACTCTGGGCCACTCCTTCGATAGAACGGTTGCTGGGCTACAGACTCAAGGACATAACTGGCATCAGCATCGCGTCCCTGTGTGCCAGCCCGGCCGACCAGGAAGACTTCATCAACGCCATGGAAAAGAACTATGGACGACTGCAACACTATGAGAAGCAATTGCAGCATAAGGATGGCAAGGAGATCTGGGTCGCTGAAAACGCCCACTACAAATACAACGAAGATGGCGAGATTATTGGCGTCGAAGGCACCATGCGCGATATCACGATCCTGAAGCAAACGAAAAAGGAATTACACAAGGAAAGAGAGCGTGCTCATATCACATTGCGCTCTATCGGTGACGGAGTCATCACGACAGACACGCTAGGCAACATCGACTACATGAACACTGTGGCCGAGGAGGGAACCGGCTGGAAGCTTGATGAGGCTCGCGGCAAACCAATCATGAAGGTGCTCAACATCATAGATGAGAACACCCTTGAAACATCGTCCAATCCCGTAGAGCTTTGCCTGCAGCAAGGCAAGAGTGCCGTTGCTACCGGCCACCTGCTGCTGATTCATCGCTATATAAATCAGCGCTTGTCAATTGAGGTCAATGCCTCGCCCATCAGGGATTCCAACAATGAGGTTATTGGTAGCGTTCTTGTATTTCATGACGTCACGGAACTGCGCGGCCTCGCCAAAAAGATGTCCTATCAGGCCAACCATGATTCGCTAACCGGTCTGATTAACCGGCGAGAATTCGAGCGTCGCATCAAACAGGCACTGGAAGTCGCGCACAGCAAAGGTACACGACATACCCTTTGTTATATGGATCTGGACAACTTCAAGGTGGTCAACGACACTTGCGGTCATACGGCCGGTGATGAATTGCTCAAGCAGCTGACTGTACGGCTGCGCATGGAAATGCGCGAGGCAGACACGCTTGCACGCCTTGGCGGAGACGAATTCGGTATCCTGCTTGAAGGGTGCTCGATCGAAAACGCACATGTGCCGGCCGAGCAACTGCGCAAGATCGTCGATGAATTCCGATTTCTCTGGAACGACAAGCCGTTCAGGGTCGGCGCCAGTATCGGCCTGGCGGCGATCAGCCCTGACAGCGGCACAATGACGGATGTCATGAGCGCAGCTGATTCCGCCTGCTATGTCGCCAAGGAAAGCGGGAGAAACCGCACTCATGTTTTCGAACCCAAGGACAAGGCCATTGTCGAGCGCAGTAGCCACATGCAATGGGTACAGCGCATCCAGAACGTACTCGAGGAAAACCGCTTCAGGCTGTTCTTCCAGCCGATTGCAAAACTCAATCCGACAACTGATGAGGAAAATCTGATTCACGGTGAGGTCCTGATCAGGATGCTGGACGAAAACAATGAACTGTTGAGTCCCGGGACATTTTTACCTGCGGCTGAACGCTATGGACTGATGCTGGCCATTGACCGCTGGGTCATTGAAAACACCTTTGACATGCTTAACCTGGACCAGAGCAGGGTAAACCAGAGAATGAGTACCTGCTGCATCAACCTGTCCGGGCAGTCACTTTCGGACGACAGGTTCATGGACTTCCTGGTACACCAGATCGAGGATTGTGGCCTTAAACCGAATTTGTTGTGTTTCGAGATAACAGAAACAGCGGTAATCGCGAACCTGAGCCAAGCATCGAAAATGATTTCCGTGCTCAGGGAGATGGGCTGCCGGTTCGCGCTGGATGACTTCGGTGTCGGGCTGAGTTCTTTCAGTTACCTCAAGAATATGTCTGTTGACTACCTTAAGCTTGATGGCTGCTTCGTACAGAGCATGCTGAAAGACAATATTGACCTGGCGATGGTCAAGGCGATCAACCAGATCGGACACACCATGAACATCAAAACTATTGCCGAGTTTGTCGAGGACGAGTCCACGTTGCGTGCGGTGCGGGATATCGGTATCGATTATGCCCAGGGCTATGCCGTCGCCAGGCCTGCGCCTATGGAAATTGGCCTGTTTGGCGACGCTGTCAAGGTCGAGCTTTCCGACAGCGATGAAAACATACCCGTGTGCCTGGAGGCCAGTGCCGACAAACACTAACCGGAATCTCTCACCGGATCAGGCATATCTAAAAACATCTGATGCTTTAGCTGTGAACAACTTTCACGATTATTCCAGTACGCTTTTTTCAAATCAGTGCTGCCCGATAAGAAATGCAGGCTAATGCCCGTCCTCATCGGAATCGATACGGTCCAGTTCGGCATCCATCTCTGTTTCGGTCATCGGCGTAAAATCACCGTCATCAACAGCGGACGAGTCCTCGTCTTCCTCTGACTTTTGGGCAATGAACCAGCCTGAAAAGAAAATTCCCAGCTCGAACAGCAGCAGCACCGGAACCGCCAGCAGTGTCTGCGAGATAATATCCGGTGGGGTCAGCAGCATGCCCACAACGAACGCACCTACGATGATGTAGGGCCGTTTTTTGCGCAGATCGTCCTGGGTCACCATGCCGGTCCACACCAGCAGAACCGTAACCACCGGAACCTCGAAGGCCACACCGAAGGCAAAGAACAGTGTCAGGACAAAGTCCAGGTAACGGCTGATGTCGGTCATCACCGCCACCCCCTCGGGTGCCGTGGCGGTGAGGAACTTGAACACCAGCGGGAAGACGGCAAAGTAGGCAAAGGCGGCACCGGCATAGAACAGGGCTGTACTCGACACCATCAGCGGCATCACCAGGCGACGCTCTTGCCTGTAGAGGCCCGGGGCGACAAAGGCCCAGACCTGGTAGAGCAAAAACGGCATGGCGATGAACACCGCCAGCACCAGCGACAACTTGAATGGCGTAAGAAAAGGCGAGGCGACCTCGATGGCCACCATGCTGCTGCCTTCCGGCAGGTGCGCCGTCAGCGGTCCGGACAGCGCGGAAAACAAGGTGTTCGCGAAGGGAACCAGCGCCAGGAAGACCAGCGCCACGACCAGCACGATGCGCAACAGGCGATCGCGCAACTCAATCAGATGGGAGATAAACGGCTGTTCCCCGTTATCCGGCGAGGAATCGTCTTGCCTAGGTTTCTTTAGCATCCGGCACTTCGTGGGTAACGCTCTTTGCTGAGTCACTCACTTTCTTACCCGCTTCCGGCGTCTGGTCCGTTCCCTGAGCATTATCCTGTGACAGCGAAGACCTTGTCTTTTCGACGATCTCTTCAAGCTCGGGCACCGAGGCCTGCTTGGCGAGCGCACGCTTGAGTTCTTCCGTCGCCAGTTCCTTGTCGATGTCCGCCTTGACCGAGGTCACGAAGCCGCGGATCTTGCCCATCCACAGTCCCGCCGTGCGCGCAACCTTGGGCAAGCGCTCGGGCCCCACCACAAGGAGTGTGATTATCATTATGAAAATAACTTCAAAGAAACCGATATCGAACATAGTCAGATCCGCCGCCTGCTGACCGGCGCAGCAGTCCTATACTTTGTTCTTGTCGCGCTCGGTGACCTCGCCCTCGATCACCCGGCCACCTTCTTTCTTGCTGTCCAGCTTCTCGTCACCGGCATCCTCTTCTTCGCCTTCACGCATGGCGTGCTTGAAACCCTTGATTGCGCCACCCAGGTCCGATCCAATATTGCGCAGGCGCTTCGCGCCGAACAGGACCAGGACGATGGCCAGGATGATTAATAGTTGCCAGATACTGATACCCATATTCCACTCTCCAGACTCGTAACCCGGTCACCGGGACCAGGCGTTCATTATCATGCTGCGCTATTTATTACGCGCCGCCTTTTCATCAATACCGGAAAGCCCAAAACGCCTTTCCAGCTCAGCCAGCACATCCGCCGGACCCAGGTCACGGGCCGCCAGCATAACCAGGGTGTGGAACCACAAGTCAGCCGTTTCGTAGACCAGCTGCTCATCGTCGCCGCCCTTGGCCGCGATTACCGTCTCGGTAGCCTCTTCACCAACCTTTTTTAGTATGGCGTCCATTCCCTTGTGATACAGGGTGGCAACATATGAGCTCTCCGGCTTGGCAGCCTTGCGCTGCTCGATGACAGCAGCCAGCTTTTCCAGGGTTGTGCTCATATCAGTACCTGGCTGATAGCGCAGACTCAGCCTTTGTTATAAATCGCATCAGGGTCCTTCAACACCGGCTCTACGGATACCCAGTGGTCACCCTCAAGACGCTGGAAGAAACAGCTGCGTCGACCGGTATGACAGGCAATCCCACCGCGTTGTTCCACCTGAAGCATGACGACGTCGCTATCACAGTCGAGCCGGATCTCCTTCACTACCTGCTCATGCCCGGATTCCTCACCCTTGTGCCACAATTTCTTCCTCGAACGTGACCAGTATACCGCGCGGCCGTTGCGAGCCGTGAGTTCCAGCGCCTCACGGTTCATCCAGGCGACCATCAATACGGTGCCATCCTCTGCATCCTGGGCGATGGCGGGCACCAGCCCGTCCACGGTCCATTTTATTTCATCCAGCCAGTCTTCGTTCATTGTCATGAAAATTCAAATACCGCAGAGACGCAGAGAAAGTCAGCTCCTGGCCAACCAGAAAGCATCGAACGGCAGGAGAATCTTACATTAAGACACTACCATACTTTACCGGGGTTGGTGATGTATGCCCATGAGGCAGCATGAAAAAACCTGCAAAGGGATCCGGAATATCCGGATCCGTCATCAATCATGTGTTCTTCCATACATCCCTGGCGCCTTGGGTTTTTCTTTTTGTTGATTACGGTTTCCCCTGTACCTTTTGCGTCTCTGCGGTGGAAATCTTTCGTAAGCTATAACCTCACCTCGATGCCGTGCTCGGCCATATGGCGCTTGGCATCACCCACGGTGTATTCACCGAAATGGAAGATACTGGCTGCCAGCACCGCATCGGCCTTACCCTCTATGATTCCGTCTACCAGGTGATCAAGATTACCCACTCCGCCGGAGGCGATGACCGGCACATTGACCGCCTCACTGACAGAGCGGGTCAGAACAAGATCAAAGCCGTCGCGGGTACCGTCCCGATCCATGCTGGTAAGGAGGATCTCACCTGCGCCGTAGTCCACCATAAGGTGCGCCCATTCGATAACATCAATCCCGGTCGGCTTGCGCCCGCCGTGGGTGAATATTTCCCAGCGCAGCGGTTCTTCCGGGGCGCTGACCTGTTTGGCATCAATGGCCACCACGATGCACTGCGATCCGAAACGCTCGGCGGCCTCGCGCACAAACTCGGGGTTGAACACGGCCGCGGTATTGACGCCGACCTTGTCGGCCCCGGCATTCAGCATACGCCGGATATCGGCAACTTCGCGGATACCGCCACCCACCGTCAGGGGAATAAACACCTCTCCGGCCACCTGCTCAACCACGTGCACCATGGTCTCGCGCTGGTCGGAGCTGGCCGTGATGTCGAGAAAGGTAATCTCATCGGCACCTTGCTCGTCATAGCGGCGCGCCACCTCCACAGGGTCGCCGGCATCACGGATATCGACGAACTGAACGCCCTTGACCACTCGTCCGGCATCGACATCGAGACAGGGAATAATACGTTTGGCAAGGCCCATGACAGTCAGCCTGTTAACCGGTTCCGCACAATTCGTCTGCCAGCTGCTGGGCCTCGGTCAGGTCCAGTGTGCCCTCGTAGAGCGCACGTCCCGTAATGGCACCCATGATGCCTTCATCGGCCACCGCACACAGGGCACGGACGTCATCGATATTGGTGATCCCACCCGAGGCAATCACCGGTATATGTATGGCCTGGGCAAGTTCAACAGTCGAATCTACATTCACACCACTCATCATGCCGTCACGGCTGATGTCGGTGAAGATGATGGCCTCGACACCGTCCTGCTCAAAGCGCTGTGCCATGTCGATGGCCGAATGGTGAGACAGCTTGGACCAGCCGTCGATCGCCACCTTGCCGTTCTTTGCATCCAGCCCGACAATAATATGACCGGGGAACTCCAGGCACAGGTCGTTGATGAAATGCGGTGCACTAACTGCCTTGGTCCCGATGATGGTGTACTGCACACCGGCATCGAGGTAGGCCTGCACGGTATCCTCGTCACGGATGCCGCCACCCACCTGGATCGGCAGGTCCGGAAATGCCTCGGCAACCGCATTGATCGCAGCCGCATTAACCGGCTTACCGGCAAAGGCGCCGTTCAGGTCCACCATATGCAGGCGGCGCGCACCCGCATCAACCCAGCGCCCGGCGACTTCCACCGGATCGTCGCCGAACACGGTCTCGTCTTCCATCCTGCCCTGGCGTAGCCGGACACACTTGCCATCTTTCAGATCAATCGCAGGTATCAGCAACATGGCTCAAGATTCTCCATCCCAACCGACAAAATTGGACAACAGGGCCAGGCCTTCATGCTGGCTTTTCTCCGGATGAAATTGCACAGCAAACACGTTATCACGCGCGATAACGGATGCGAATTCAATCCCGTATGGAGTGGTGGCTGCCACATCGGCATCCTCCTGTGGTGCGGCGTAGTAGCTGTGCACGAAGTAGAAACGGCTGCCACTCGTGATGCCCCGCCACAACGGGTGCGCGCGTGCCTGTTCAACCTGATTCCAGCCCATGTGCGGGATTTTGAGACGCGCGTCATTCCCCGTATCCCTCAGATACGCGGGGAAGCGCACCACCCGGCCGGGAATGATTCCCAGACAGTCAGTGCCCTGATTCTCCTCACTGGAATCCAGCAGCGCCTGCATTCCCAGGCACACACCCAGCATCGGTTTTGACCGGGCCGAATCCAGGACCACCTGGTCCAGGCCAGAGCGCTGCAGTTCCGCCATGCAGTCACGGATGGCACCCACACCTGGAAAGACCACCCGGTCAGCCGCCCGGATCGTGGCATGCTCACTGGTCACCAGCACCCGATCTCTGCCGGTGACGTGTTCAAAGGCCTTGGCGATGGAGTGCAGGTTCCCCATGCCGTAATCGATAATTGCGATGGAAGCCATAATCAGACAAATATGCCATAAGCCGGACAGTTACTGTCCTGAAGTCCTGTATTGCTCACAAACTCCCTTTGGTTGAAGGCAGGACATCCCCGAGCGCAGGATCGATCTCGAGCGCCATTCGCATGGCGCGCCCGAACGCCTTGAAGATGGTCTCCGCTATGTGGTGTGAGTTGTCGCCGCGCAGGCAGTCGATGTGCAGGGTCACCTGTGCATGATTGACAAAACCCTGGAAGAATTCATGCACCAGGTCGATATCGAATTCGCCCACGCGCGCACGCGGGTAGGCAACATGGTATTCCAGACCCGGCCGCCCGGAGAAGTCGATGACCACACGTGACAGCGCCTCGTCCAGCGGTACATAGGCATGGCCGTAACGACGGATACCGCGCTTGTCGGCCAGTGCCTGTGTCATGGCCTGACCCAGGGTAATGCCGATATCCTCGACCGTGTGGTGTGCGTCGATGTGCAGATCGCCATTCGCCTGGATATCGAGATCGATCAAGCCATGACGTGCTACCTGGTCGAGCATGTGCTCCAGGAACGGCAGACGGGTGTCAAACGAGGCTTTACCCTCCCCGTCAAGATTCAGAGACACCTTGATCCGGGTCTCAAGGGTCTCCCGACTGACTGCTGCCTCACGCTGTACCATAGGTACCTACCATGTCCATAAAATAGATAATAAATTGCACGATCTTCAATCGTATCGAAAAACCGCAGCGGAGAGAACCGCCAGACACACATTGGCAGCGGTTAATTTGTTGGCTATACAGGTAATTATGACGGTACAGCTGGTCCCTTCAGCCTGCCGGGCTCACCTCCAGCCAGAAGGTCACCGGACCATCATTGACCAGTGATACCTGCATGTCGGCACCAAAGCGACCACAGCCAACCGGGCTATGCTGCTGTTCCGCCATGGCGACCAGCTGCATGAACAGCCGCTCACCGGTCTCCGGATCGGCCGCCGGTGTGAAGCTGGGGCGCATACCACTGCTGGTATCGGCGGCAAGAGTAAATTGCGGCACCAGCAACAGGCCACCTCCGCTGTCCTGCAGACTCAGGTTCATCCTGTCCTCGGCATCCGGAAAAACCCGGTAGCCCAGCAGTCGCTCCAGCAGGCGCTGCACTTCGCGCTGACTGTCGTCGCGCTGCACACCAACCAGCACCAACAGCCCCGGCCCGATCGCGGCAATGGGCTCTCCCGTCACCGACACGTCGGCCGATTGCACGCGTTGCAGCAGACCAATCAACGGAAACGCAGGGCAAACTGATTGGTCGCAGCCACCAGGGCATCCAGGATACCCGGCTCGGCCGCAGAATGGCCGGCATCCGCTATAATCTGCAGACGCGATTCCGGCCAGGCGCTGTGCAAGGCCCAGGCCTGTTCTACGGGACACACCACGTCATAACGGCCATGAACTATGACTCCCGGGATCCCGTGCAACTTCTCCGCGTTGTTCAAAATCTGGTCCGGCTCCAGAAAACTGTCATTGATGAAATAGTGGCACTCGATACGCGCCAGGCTCAACGCCGTGTGCGGATTGGCAAAGTGGTTCAGCACGGACGGCTTGGGCAACAGGGTCGAGGCCCGCCCCTCCCACAGGGACCAGGCCTTGGCGGCTGCCATCCGCACCAGTTCATCATCACCGGTCAAGCGCCGGTAATAGGCACCCACCAGATCATCCCGCTCTTCCGGCGGTATGGTGTGCAGATAGTCTTCCCAGTGATCGGGCAGCAGGAAGGAGGCGCCTTCCTGGTAGAACCAGTGGATGTCCCGGGGCCTGCACAGAAAGATCCCGCGCAGGATCAGGCCCAGCACGCGTCCGGGATGGGTCTCGGCATAGACCAGCCCCAGTGTTGAACCCCAGGAACCGCCAAACACGATCCAGCGTTCGACCCCTAGGGCCATACGAATCGTCTCCATGTCCGCGACCAGGTTCCCGGTGGCGTTCCCTGCCAGCTCGGCATGCGGTACGGAGCGCCCGCAGCCGCGCTGGTCAAACAGGATGATGCGGTAGACCTTCGGATCAAAGAATTGCCGGTGCCAGGGCTCACAGCCCGAACCGGGCCCGCCGTGGACGAACACTACCGGCAGCCCGTCGGGTCGTCCGCATTCTTCCACGTAGAGGCGGTGACCGTCGCTGACCGCAAGGGTATGGGTTTGGTAGGGCTCGGCCGGTGTGAATAACTGGCGCATGTGTGAAGCTTACCTCTTTCGTGCGCCCACGATGTACCTCCATCCCTGTAGGCAAAATAAAGGGCGTGCCAGGCACGCCCTTCGGATACCGCGTTTGTCGGCTGCTATCCGTCAGATAAACAGGCAGACATCGGATTTCTGTGCCACCGGCAGGAATGAGGTCGCACCGACGTAATCCGTGACCTCGGGAATGAAATCATTGCTGTCGAAGCCGAAAACATCGACCGTCATCTGGCAGGCGACCATCTTGACATCCGCTTCGAGACACAACTCACGCAATTCCTCGACCGAGGCTACACCCTTGTTCTTGAAGGTCTTCTTCATCAGCCCTGTGGCCACCTTCTCGAAACCCGGGATACCGGCCATGATCAGGTTCGGCATGGGCCATTCATAATCCTGGAACCACTTTGGACCAAACGGCATCTTCATCGGCATGGCCGGATTGCCCAGCGGGCTGATCTCGGCGCTCACATCCTTCTTCAGTAGCAGCAGGCCGTAGAAGGTGAAAAAGATATCTACATCCCAGCCCAGTGCAGCGGCAGTGGATGCCAGAATGAAGGGCGGGTAGGCCCAGTCCAGGGTGCCCTTGGTGGCGATAATCGACATGCTCGGCGTTTTGGCCGCATCGATTTCTTCCAGTTTCTTGGGTAAAAGCTCATCCAGCTTCTTATCAAGCCACGCATCCAGCTGTGTACTGTCCTGCATACCTTCGGCAGTCGTTGACATAGTTTTATTCTCCTCGTTAGTGCTCCCAGGTCGATCAGCCACCACGGAAGTTCTCAATTACCCTAAAACCAAATCGGGATTAGTTTACAGAGCCGCGCCTATGTTAAGAGTATGACCTCTTGACGAGGCGCATGTTCGCAGGAATAAAGTAGCAGCTTCGTTGTGGACTCAAGCCTTGTATCCGGGTATGAGTAGTTTACTATATTTTCCTACAATACAAGGGTCAATTTTCCCTTAGCACTGCTCCCAGGGCAGCCCGTGGTGACGCCAACCTCCCACGGTACTGCGGTGATGGTGTTCATCAAGTTCCCCTTCAAAGCCTTCATCGATGTTGTAGACCACATTAAAATCATTTTTTATTAATAACTTACCTGCCTCCAGCGAGCGTTTGCCACTGCGACAGATCAGCACTACCGGGGCATCACTGTCATGCTCCTCCAGACCGATGCCACCCAGCATGACCTGGCGTACCTCGGTGACAAAATGCGGGTTGACGGTCCATTCCGGGGCATCGATCCAGGCCACATGCACACTGCCCCGCGGATGACCAACAAACAGGTACTCCATGCTCGAGCGCACATCGATCAGCACGGCCCGGGGATCACCCTCGATCAGCTCCCATGCATGCGTCGGAGTGATTGATTGAACTTCGATTGTCATAGTACCCGCCTCTCTGGTCCTGGTCGCCCCGCTGGCGTGCCGCCAGGGATGGTACACGCAGTATAAACCACAGCCCCTTCAGCTTGTCATGATTTGACAGACTTCGGTACTGTGCAGTGATGAACAACATCAGACCACCCAAATCCCTGCTGCGCCACGTCGGGCGCGCCATTGCCGACTTTGACATGATCCGTAGCGGCGACCGCATCCTGCTGGGATTGTCGGGCGGCAAGGATTCGCTGACGCTGCTGCATATACTCCTGCATCTGCAGCGCTATTCACCGGTCAGCTACGAGCTTGGCGTGATTACGGTCGATCCCCTGGTGGAGGGCTTCGACCTGTCACCCCTGGGCCCCTATCTCGCCAGCCTGTCGATACCGTATTACTATGAAGCACAGCCCATCATGGAGCGCGCCAGGGAACATATGCATAAGGATTCCTACTGCAGCTGGTGTGCGCGCATGAAACGCGGGGTCATGTACAGCGTCGCGCGTCGCGAATGCTACACCGTCCTGGCACTGGCACAGCACCTGGATGACCTCGCTGAAAGTTTCATGATGTCGGCCTTTCATGCCGGTCAACTCCGGACCATGAAGGCTCACTACCGCATCGATGCCGGTGACCTGCGGGTGATCCGTCCGCTGGTTTATGTACGCGAGCGCCAGACGCACGACTTCGCCTGCCAGGCCGGGCTGCCGGTCATCGGGGACAATTGCCCTGCCTGCTTTCGCCGGCCGACCCAGCGCGAACACATGAAACAGCTGCTCGCACAGGAGGAGGCCGGCAATAAATATCTGTTCAAGAGCCTGCTATCAGCAATGTCTCCACTTTTGTCTAAGAATATACCTGATTAATGGATTAAATTACCACTTTATCTATATATATTTTAATGTGGGATTTATATTCAATAATATGGCAAAAAATATAAAATAATTGGAAATAAATACTCAATAATTCATAATATGCGCCTGTTACTGATAAAAACCATCCTGACGGTCTGTGCCTACCTGCCACTGCCGCTTATCCATGGCCTGGGGGTTCTGATCGGCTGGGGCCTGATACTGGTTCCGAACCGGTCACGTCATGACGCGGCCGTCAATATCGGCCTGTGTTTCCCGGAGTTGTCCCGGCGACAGCAGCGCCAGCTACTGCGCAGGTGCCTGATTGAGACCGGCAAAACGGCCATTGAGACCAGCGCACTCTGGATCCGCCCAGGTCACAGGGCACTGAAACTCATCCGCAAGATCGACGCTACCGGACTGGTAGAGGCGGCAACACGGCATGGCCGCGGCGTGATCCTGGCCACACCCCATCTGGGCGCCTGGGAGGCGGCCGGCCTGTATTGTGCCGCACACTACAACATGACCTGTCTCTACCGGCCACTGCGCATCCCCGAACTGGAGGACCTGGTACAAAATGCCCGCAGCCGCATGGGCGCCAACTACGTGCCCACCACGCCCAGCGGCATCCGTGCGCTCTACAGGGAACTGGGGCAGGGAGGAGCCGTGGCCATGTTGCCCGATCAGGAACCACATGCCGGCAACGGGACCTTCGCCCCGTTTTTCGGCATCCCAGCCTACACCATGGTGTTCCTGACCCGCCTGACAAAAAAGAGCCGCGCACCTGTTGTGTTTGTCTGGTGTGAACGACTGTCCTGGGGGCGCGGCTACCACCTGCATTTTCGTCCGGCACCGGAAGACCTCTACTCGGATGACGCCGTCACGGCGACGGTCGCCATGAACCGGGCCGTCGAGGGCTTGATCAGAGAATGTCCCGCGCAATATCAGTGGGGCTACCGGCGCTTCAAGACAAGGCCGGAGGGCGAGGCGCCCATCTACTGATGTATCGACTGACAGGGACCGATCCTGGTAGTTTGTCTGATAGGAAAAATCTAAGTCCGACAGACTCCTAGCCGTCGGCCGCTTTCTGCAACCGCCTGAGAAATACCTGCATTTCCTTCGCCGCCTGCTTGTCACCCCTGCGTTCGGCCGCTGCGATGCCTCTTTCATAGGCACTCATGGCCTCCTCCGGTTTCCCTAGCGCCTGCAGGGCCTTGCCATAGACCTTCCAGGCGGCCGAGTATTCCGGGTCCTGACTGACTGCCTCTGCAAGATGCTCCTCGGCCTGTTTGGCCTCCCCGTTTCCGAGCAGTGCACTGCCCAGGCTGAAGCGCAGCAGGGCATTGTCCTGGCCTTTTTCCAGCATGGACTCGAGGTTCTCGATCATTCCCATCAGCGGCGCCAGAATGCACGGGTAAAGAGAATCAACACAGTAAAGACCTCAAGCCGTCCCAGCAGCATGGCAAAACTGAGTGCCCATTTCGCCGCATCATTGATCTCGACATAGTTGCCGCCCACATTACCAAGCCCCGGGCCCAGATTGTTCATGCATGCGGCAACAGCCGAAAACGCCGTGACCTGATCAAGGCCGGTGGCCATAAGGAACAGCATGATGCTGACAAAGCTGCCGACGTATGCAGCAAAGAAACCCCACACAGCATTCACCACGCGATCCGGCATGGGTTTGTGGCCAACCTTGACCGGTATCTGTGCATTAGGATGCACCAGCCGCATGAGTTCACGCCGGCCCTGCTTGATCAGCAGCACGAAACGGATCACCTTCATGCCGCCGCCAGTGGAACCGGTACAGCCCCCGATAAAGCTCGCGAATAATAACAACACCGGCAGGAAACCGGGCCATTCGTAATATTCGGATGTTGTGAAGCCGGTTGTTGTGGCTATGGATACGGCCTGGAACAGGCCGTGATGCATGGCCTCTGAAAAATATACAAAGGTGTGGGTGTAATAGAGGTAGAACACCGTGATGGCGATCAGTACAGCAATCACACCGAGATAGGCCTTGACCTCCGTGTCCCTGATATAGGGCATCAGGCTAAGGGACCGCCAGGACAGGAAATGCAAGGCATAATTCATGCCTGCAAGCAGCATGAAAACAACAGCAATCAATTCGATGGTTGAACTCTTGAAATAGCCGATACTCAGGTCATGGGTCGAGAACCCGCCGATGGCGACAGTCGAGAAGCTGTGCCCGATGGCATCAAAGATGCTCATGCCCGCCAGCCAGTAACAGGCCCCGCAAACAATGGTCAGTCCCAGATAGATATACCAGAGCGCCTTTGCGGTCTCGGTAATGCGTGGCGTGAGCTTGGTATCCTTCAGCGGACCCGGGGTTTCCGCACGGTACAGCTGCATGCCGCCGACGCCCAGCATCGGCATGATCGCCACTGCCAGCACGATGATCCCCATCCCTCCCAACCATTGCAGCTGCTGGCGGTAGAACAGAATCGAGGCGGGCAGTTTGTCCAGCCCGGTGATTACCGTGGCGCCGGTTGTCGTCAGTCCGGAAAGCGACTCGAACACCGCGTCAGTAACCGACATGACTGGCCGCTCGGACAGCGCCAGGGGCAAGGCACCTGCCAGCCCCAGCATCACCCAGAACAGCACCACCACCAGGAACCCGTCGCGGACGCGCAGTTCCTCCCTGAAGCGATGGGCAGGCAACCAGCACAGCAACCCGATCGCAAAGACCAGGGCCGCACCGGTGAGAAACACGTGCATTTCACCGTCGTGATAGAGCCAGGAGACCACGGCCGGAGGCAGCAATGCCACGCTGAAGACCATAAGCATCAGCCCCAGCAGTCGTTGGATGGATAAGAAGCGCATGATTCAATAATACCGACGCAGCACGGGGCAACTTAGAAGAAGGTAACGCCGACCTGGAACAGACGCTCCACTTCCTGGATACACTTTTTGTCAGACAGGAACAGGATGACGTGGTCATCGGACTGGATGACCGAGTCGTGATGCGCAATGATGACCTCTTCGCCGCGCACGATGGCGCCGATGGTCGTACCTCGCGGCAGCTTGATCTCCTCGATAGCCCGGCCGACAACCTTGGAACTATCCCGGTCACCGTGGGCAACGGCCTCGATGGCCTCGGCCGCACCGCGCCGCAGTGCATGGACCACCACGACGTCGCCACGGCGCACATGCGTCAACAGGCTGCCTATAGTGGCCTGCTGTGGCGAGATGGCAATATCGATGGTCTGGCTATGCACCAGGTCGACATAGGAAGCCCGGTTGATCAGCGACATGACCTTGCGCGCCCCGAGACGCTTGGCCAGCATCGCCGAGAGAATATTAGCCTCCTCGTCGTTGGTCAGGGCGCAGAACACATCGGTGTTCTCGACGTTCTCCTCCAGCAGCAGTTCTTCGTCTGCGGCATCGCCCAGCAGTACGATGGCCCGGTCAAGGGTCTCGGACAGGCAGCGTGTGCGATCCTCGTTGTGCTCGATGATTTTGATCTGGTAACGCTGTTCTATTGCCGAGGCAAGCCGCATACCAATATTTCCGCCGCCCGCCAGCATCACTCGCTTGACCGGCTTGTCCAGTTTGCGAAGTTCGCTCATCACTCGGCGGATATGCTTGCGTGCAGCGATAAAGAAGACTTCATCATCGACCTCAATCACCGTGTCGCCAGCGGGCACGATATGTTTACCGCTACGGAATATCGCGGCAACCCGTGCCTCTGCACCCGGGATGTGCTCATTCAGGTCTCGCAATTCGTGCCCCACCAGCGGCCCGCCATGGTAGGCGCGGACCGCGACCAACTGCACCCGTCCACCGGCAAAGTCCAGCACCTGCAGGGCGCCAGGATTCTCGATCAAGCGTTCGATATAGTCCGTGACCAGCTGCTCCGGGCTGATCAGCACGTCGACCGGCAGGGCCTCATTGGTAAACAGCCGTGAATGGTTGAGATATTCGAGCGAGCGCACCCGTGCGATTTTGGTGGGTGTGTGGTAAAGGGTATAGGCCACCTGACAGGCAATCATGTTGGTCTCGTCGCTGCTGGTTACCGCCAGCACCATGTCGGCGTCATCAGCACCCGCCTGCGCCAGGGTATCGGGGTGGGAGGCATGGCCCGCAACCGTGCGGATATCCAGACGGTCCTGAAGATCATGCAGCACTGCCGTATTCTCATCGACGACGGTAATATCGTTGGCCTCACTTGCCAGGTTGGCAGCAACGGATGAACCGACCTGGCCTGCCCCGAGTATGATTATCTTCATTGGCTGGAATAATAAATGCGTTGTGGAATCACGCTGCAGGAAGGCACAGGCAGGTCGCAGTCCTCAGCATCACTCCGTACCCTTTTTTTGCTCTATCCCGAGCGCGCGCAGCTTGCGGTACAGGTGGGTACGTTCCATGCCGACCCGCTTTGCCAGCTTGCCCACGCTGCCGCCCACCTCACTCAATTGGTGCTCCAGATAGTTCTTTTCAAACAGCTCGCGCGCCTCGCGCAGCGGCAGGTCGTAGGACACGGGCATCGAATCCTGATCACTGGCCGGTGGTGCCAGCCTGGAGATTGAGCGCTCGACCTCGTCGAGCCCGATTTCTTCGCCTGAACCCAGGATCAGCAGGCGCTGAACCAGGTTCTTGACCTCCCGTACGTTGCCTGGCCATTCATAGGTTCGCAGACGGTTCTGTGCCGCCACGCTGAAGTGCCTGTAGGTGAGCTTTTCATTATTCACGAAATAATCGATGTAGAAGTTCAGCAGGTCATGTACATCATCGGTATGTTCCCGCAATGGCAGTATGTGCAGTGGCACCACATTCAGGTGATAAAACAGGTCGTCGCGGAACCGGCCCGCGGCCACTTCCTCTTCGAGATTACGCTGCGTGGTCGCAATAACGCGCAGATCAACCTCGACATCTTCGTCACCGCCGAGACGGGTAAACGAATTCGTCTGGAACACGCTGAGCAGCCGGGTTTGTGTCTGCAAATCCATGTCGGCGATGTCGCTGATACATAGTGTACCCCCGTTGGCCTGCTCGAGGCGGCCGTAATGAATCTTTTCACCGTCCTCATGTCCGAACAGCTCGGCCGCGGAGTTCTCCTCCGAGATGGAACCGACCGCGATCTCCACGAAGGGACCTTCGCGGCGCAGGCTCTGTTCGTGAATATAGCGGGCAAACGTCCCTTTACCGGTCCCCGGCTCTCCGGAGATAAGCACCCAGCTGCCATGCTGGGCGATTTTTCGCGCCTGTTCCCGGAGCTGCTCCATCACCGGGCTTCTGCCCACCGGCTCCAGTACCGGCCGCACCTGCTGTCGCAGGCCGACATTCTCTCTCTGCAGCTTGTCGCTCTCGAAGGCGCGTTCGATCGTCAGCAACAGCTTGGCAAGTGAAATGGGCTTCTCGATAAAATCATAGGCGCCAAGCCGGGTCGCCTCGACCGCGGTCTCTACGGTGCCATGGCCCGACATCATGACGACCGGGCAGGGCAGTTCACCGCCCTCTGACCATTCACGCAGCAGACTGATCCCGTCAATATCTTCCATCCATATATCGAGGAGAATCAGGTCCGGACGCCGCGCACGCCGTGCCTTACGGGCGGCCTCGCCGCCCTCGGCCGTGCTGACTGTGTAGCCCTCGTCCTCGAGAATCTCGCGCACGAGTTCGCGGATATCCGGTTCATCGTCAACAACCAGGATGTGACGTGCTGTCATTATAAAATTTTCACTCTCGGCAGTAACCGGGATTATTCTGCAAGCCGTTGCCGGGTTCGAGGCGCCACATTATATCCCAGCATCGCGGATCGATCGTGTTTTGTCATGTGTGCCAGTTTCATCACGACTATTTTCAGCATCGACCGTGCCGGAGACCAGCAGGCGAATGCGAATGCGCGCCCCGCCCTCGGGGCTGGTCTCTGCCGCAATCATGCCTCCATGCTCCTCGATTATCTTCTTCACGATCGCCAGACCCAGCCCGCTGCCCCTGGGTTTGGTTGAAACATAGGGTTCGAACAGATTCTCAAGTACACTCTCCTCGAAGCCGGGGCCGTTATCGTCAACACAAAGCTCAATATAGCGCGAATCGGCATCACCCCCGCAACGCGTGCTCAGTGTGACCAGCGCATCATCACGGTCATGCACAGCCTCGAGGGCATTCTTGATGAGATTATGCAATAGCTGCCTGATGCGGCCGGCATCACCCTCAACAACGGGGCACACCGTCTCCAGGTCTGCCCTGATCGATGCATTAACGGTACCCCCGCGGTACAGGTCAAGCACCTCATTAACGAGCTTATTCAGATTTATCGGCTCCAGGCTCATTGCCGGAACCCGCGCATACTCACTAAAGGCATTGACCATTTTCTTCATGGCCTCGACCTGGTTAACAATGGTGCGCGTAGCGCGGTCCAGTACCTCAACGTCCTTCTTTTCCATAGTATCCATATAACGGCGTCGCAGGCGTTCTGCGGAAAGCTGGATCGGTGTCAGTGGATTTTTGATCTCATGCGCCAGGCGCCTTGCAACCTCGCCCCAGGCCGCATCGCGCTGGGCCTGTATCAATGCGGTGATATCATCAAACACGATGACCTGGCTGCCGCGACCTGAATCCACATCCTCCAGCGAGGCACCCCGGCAAATCAGGATTTGGCGACCATTGACGCCGAACAGCGACACCTCGGCCTGCCAGGCCTGATTGTCCGTGCCGCGCTTGCTCGAGATCACATCGATGAGCGGGGCGAGGAAGGCATGGTCCTCACTGACATCGACAATGTCCTTGCCCAGGTATGACTCTATATCAATCCCGAGATTATGCCGGGCGGCGCTGTTGACGGCACGTACAACCGAGTCGGAATCCAGCCCGATGACGCCTGACGAAAGATTGGCCAGCACTGCCTCGAGATAGGCTCGCTGACTCTCCACCTGTTGCTGGCTCTCGCGGGCAGCATCTCGCGCCCTGGACAAACGACGCGTCATATCGTTGAAGGAGCGTACCAGGAACCCGAGTTCATCCTTGCTGGCCACTGGCAAGCGCTTGCTGTAATCGCCCTCGGCCACCGCGCGTGTCGCCTCAGCCAGGTCCCTGACCGGCGCAACCAGCCGGCGCGCAGAGAAAAATGCCGTCCAGATAGCCGCCAGCAGGCTCACCACGAGCACGATGGACAGTGTCAGTGTGTAACTGAACTTCAGCGGGGTGCGCAGGTAGGCAAGTTCCCTGTAGTGCACAAATGCCGACTCGATGCTGTCGGCCAGTATCCCCATCCTTTCCGAAACCGGGAACAGTACATGCAGGGTATAGACCTCGCTGTCCTCGCGCGAGGACTGCACAGGCACCAGCGCGCGCGCATACAGTCCGGAATCGCCGACAGGGTCGAGACCGATATAGTGCCTGCCATCGTGGAGCACCTGCAGCATCTCACTAGTCGGCTGACTGGGTACGATATCTGTCGGATCGACACTGCTCGATGCAATGATGCGGCCATCATTGCCAAGCAAGGTGATTTCAGCGGCACCGCTACGCACCCTGAGGTCATAGAGATTCAATGATAGTGTCGCAGAAGGTGATTCGGACAGCTCCTCAGCCATCTGCTCGCTGAGGTGCAGCACATCACGAAGACGTACATCCAGCGCCGTCCGGCCTAGGTCCAGTGCATCTCCCAGAGCCTGCTCGATGCGGACATCGAACCAGCTGTCTATGCCTTTGTGCAGGAACTGCAGCGAAAAGTAGTAGACAATCGACACCGGGACAACAGCCAGCACCACGAACATCACCACCATACGGCTTGTCAACTGGATGCCCGCGGCTTGTTTACGCTGCTGGCTGACAAGCCAGATGATATTGGCGACCACCAGCGCGCCCAGCACAACCAGGCCGAGCGCGTTGATCAATAGCAACCAGGTATAATGTTCTCCAAAGCGCTCCGAGTTATGCGTGGCATCGCTCATCAGCGAGAGCGACGCCAGCAACACAACAAACATTGCCAGAACCGGCAGTATGCCAAAGCTGAAACGTTTCACCGTACCAGTTGCCATTTATGCCACTTGCTGTCCATGTCCCAGGCAGATGAAACATAGGCAAGCAGTCGAACCGGGGTCGGCAGAGACTCGATGTCCAGGCTGCCGCGCAGACGTATTGCATAATTCTTGTTATCCCCCGGAAGCGGGTAATCGAGTACCGGCAGATCCTGCAGGACACCGGCCATCAGCAGGGCATCCTCCAGGCTGCGGAAGTTTTGCTGTCGGCCGGTATTGATGTCCCTTACCACATAATTGCGACTCAGCGCATGGTAGTTGATCTGCCGTGCCCTCCTGATCTCCGCGATCACTGAATCCCACAGCCACACATGCGTCTCCAGCGCCTGGATGTGGAACTCGATCACCAGGGGAACGCCGTTTTTCAGCGCGTCGAGGGCACCCGAGCTGAGGCTGATAGCCAGCTTGGCATTCAGCAGGTAAGCATCCTCGTTTTTTTCAGTGCGTGCGCTGATGACATTGAAGGCACCGCGCTCGGTCTCGGCCAGCAGCATGCCGGGCAGTGCCAAGCACACCAAGAAAAACAGGCATGCATGCAGCCGCCGCAAACGGGCGGAAACACCCGGCATGACTGGCCGTTCGACTAGAATCGTTTGCGCATGCATGCGAAATAGAACCCGTCCATATCATCATCACCTGGCAGTATCTGCCGCCCGTTGGCACAGGGCCGCCCCCACGATGCTGAAATCTCCTGCTCCACGGCATCCGGATTATCTTCCAGAAAAACTCCTATCCGCCGTTCATTCTCATCTGCCAGCACGGAACATGTCGTGTACAACAGCATACCGCCTGCCGGAAGCAAGGACCACATGGCACTTAGCAACTGCGCCTGCCGTGATACCAGCGAGCCGATGTCCGCGGGCCTGCGTAGTAACTTGATGTCGGGGTGACGGCGTATCACCCCGGTCGCCGAGCAGGGTACATCGAGGAGTATGCGGTCATAGCTGTGACTATCACACCAGCTGTCTGGTTCAGCGGCATCGGCATGGAGCACACGGGCAGTCAGGCCAAGTCGCTCGAGGTTGTCTTCGACCAGGCGCAGGCGCCGCTCGTCGACGTCGACCGCTGTTATCGAGGCGAGGTCGGGCTCGGTTTCCAGAATATGGGCCGTTTTGCCACCGGGTGCAGCACAGGCATCCAGTACGTGCAGCCCGGGTGCCAGCTCCAGCAGTCCCGCCGCCTGCTGCGCGGCCGCATCCTGGACCGAGACCAACCCTTCGTCAAAACCCGGCAGGGCATTGACGGGAACCGGCACCTCAACTTTGATACCGTCAAGTGTATGCGCCAGCGGCGCGGCACCGATGCCCTCGTCTTGTAACAGCGTCAGGTAATCATCACGGGTGATCTGCCGCCGGTTGACGCGCAGGCTGAGTGGCGGACGCTGGTTACCGGCCTGCAGGATCGCTTCCCAGTCATCCGGCCAATCGTGTCTGAAACGTTCGATCAACCACCCGGGATGGGCATAAAGCGCTACAAGCGAATCCCCGATGTCTGCCTCGAGTTGCACACTGTTGCGCTGGTAACCGCGCAACACGGCATTGACCAGCCCCGTGGCCCAGGACTTGTCCAGTATCCGTGCCGCCTGCACGGTTTCATTGACGGCAACGTGGGAGGGCAGTGCCATCCGGGTCAACTGGTAGAGACCGGATAACAGCAGACAGCGCAGGTCGCTGTCACGCTTTTTGAGCGGCTTGTTCAGCAGGCACTGCAGCATGGCATCCAGCTGGTAGTACCAGCGCAAGGTACCGTAGACCAGTTCCTGGATCAGTGCCCGTTTGCGCCCATCGGCGATATTCCGGAGGCCGGGTGCCAGTACATCGTTGAGTGAACGTCGTCCGCTGACAACCTGGTCAAGCACCCGTGCTGCACTTGCACGGGTATTAATGGTCTCCGACTCAGCCACCCAGGGACACACCCTCCAGCGCATGTGCATTAACGAAGTCAGCCGCGGCAAGCGCACGCGCACCGGGCAGCTGTACCCTTAGCAAGCGCAGGACACCTTCGCCACAGGCGACATCGATACCCGCCCGGCCTGCTGCCAGCACCTGGCCGGGCAGATGGTTGCCTTCAACATCCAGGGGCTGCGCCTCCCAGATCCGCAGCTGCTTGCCCGCATAGCGGGTTTCGGCCACCGGCCAAGGGTTGAAGGCGCGCACCTTGCGTCCGATCTCCTTGGCTGACCGGTTCCAGTCGATCAGTGCCTCGTGCTTGTTCAGCTTGTCGGCATAGGTCGCCAGGCTGTCATCCTGGGGCTGCGGCTCCAGTTCGCCGTGCGCAATCCGCTCAAGATTCTCCCGTAATAGCTGCGCACCGATCTCGGCCAGGCGGTCATGCAGCTGGCCGCCGGTCATATCCCCCGGTATCGGGCTACGGGCGCTGGCCAGTATCGGGCCGGTATCCAGGCCGGTATCCATCTGCATCAGGGTCACCCCGGTTTCGCTGTCGCCGGCAAGAATGGCGCGCTGGATCGGTGCGGCACCACGCCAGCGCGGTAACAGGGAGGCATGCACATTGATGCAGCCCAGCGGCGGCAGGGTCAGCACCGGCGGTGGCAGGATGAGGCCGTAGGCCACCACCACCATCAGGTCTGCCCGCCAGGCGGCGAGTTCCTCCTGGGCGGCGTTGCTACGCAGCGAAACGGGCTGGCAGACCGGGATGTCATGGGCCAGCGCGAGCTGCTTGACCGGGCTGAAGCGGGTGCGGCGTCCGCGTCCGGCCGGCCGGTCGGGCTGGGTGTAGACTGCGACCAGCGTGTGCTGGCTGTGCAGCAGGGTTTCCAGCACCGGCAGGGAAAACTCCGGTGTCCCGGCAAACACGATCTTCATGATATCGGCTCCGGGGTTGGGTCTCGACAGGGGTGTGCTGGCAGGAAAACCGGCTGAGAAACAGGCAGGGCCCGCGAACTGCAGCAGACAGACGCGCTCAGATCACCCGTTTTGCAGGTTGCCTGTCGGCCGCCGCTGGAGCCTGGCGCCCCTGTTTCTCGAGCTTCTTGCGGATCCGGGTCCGCTTCAGCTGTGACAGGTAGTCGACGAACAGCTTGCCGTCGAGGTGATCGATCTCGTGCTGGATACAGACCGCCAGCAGGCCATCGACCGCGAGTTCAAAGCCCTGGCCATCGCGGTCCAGCGCCCTGACATGCACCCAGTCAGCCCGCTGCACCGTCTCGTAGACCCCCGGGACGGACAGGCAGCCTTCCTCCATCTCCTCGACACCCTTGAGTTCAAGTATCTCGGGATTGATCAGGCATAAAGGCTGGTCCTTTTCGTCCGATACATCAATAACGACAACACGCTTGCCGACGCCGACCTGGGTTGCCGCCAGGCCGATACCCGGTGCCGCATACATTGTCTCGAACATGTTATCGACCAGTGTCCGTATGGCATCGTCAACCTCCGTGACAGGTTGGGCCAGGTTGCGCAGACGCGGGTCGGGGAAGCACAGGATTTCCAAAATCGCCATGTGATTGTCGTCACAAATCAAGCAATGAATATGCAATATACTTTACCACAATCAGTCAAATCTGGCGCGAGCTCGCGCACAAAAGGTTTTGTTCTGTGTGGATTTTCCGCTAAACTCCCGAGAGACCATAAAACGCGAGCCAGCACAGATACTTCACGGCACGTTATGTGGACGGGTATTGAAACAAAATCGACGTAAAGGGATGCCCATGTCAATCAAGAAAATGCTCGGAATGGTCACAGCCGTATTGATCGCAGGTTTGGTATTCGCGGCCGACATCGTACTCAACCCGACGCATCCGGACCGCTACGTGGTGGTCAAGGGCGACACCCTCTGGGACATATCCAGCCGTTTCCTGCGTGACCCCTGGCTCTGGCCGGAGGTCTGGTATGTCAACCCGCAGATTGCCAACCCGCACCTGATCTACCCCGGTGATATCCTTACCCTGGTCTACGTTGACGGCAAGCCCCAGCTGCGGCTGCAACGCGGCTACCCGACTGTGAAACTCTCGCCGCATGCGCGTGTGGAGCCGCTTGACCGGGCCATTCCCACGATTCCGATCGATGCCATCAAACAGTTCTTGACACGTCCGCTGGTGGTCGGCAAGGACGAACTCAGGACGGCCCCCTATATCGTCGCCAGCGCTGGCGAACACATCGTGAGCGGTGCCGGCGACCGTGTCTACGTTCGCGGGATCGAGGGCGAGGACGAGGGGCTGTTCGATGCCTTCCGTCCCGGTGGCCCCTACATCGACCCGGACAGCGGGGAAATACTCGGCTACGAGGCCATATACGTGGGCACCTCCGCGGTGCAGCGCTACGGTGACCCGGCCACGCTACTGCTGACCGAGACCTCGCGTGAGGCGCGGATCGGCGACCGCATGCTTCCCGCCATCAAGACCGCTCCCGTCACCCACTTCGCACCCCATCCGCCGGCCAGCGACACCGAGGGACGCATTATCTCGGTGCATGACGGCGTTACCCAGATTGGCCAGTTCGACGTAGTGGTCATCAACCGGGGTCAGGCGGACGGCATGGAAATCGGGCATGTCATGAAGATCTTCCAGGCCGGCAAGGAAATCACGGACAGGGTCGACGGCAGGCTGAGTAATACCGTGCAACTGCCGGATGAGGAAGCCGGCCTGCTCATGGTCTTCCGCACCTTCGACCGTGTCAGCTTCGCCCTGGTCATGAAGGCCACCCAGGCGATCCACGTGCTGGACTATGTGCGGGCGCCCTGAGCCTCCACACCTACATATCACAACCCAGGGAAGGGTATATAGATGAACACTGCAATACGCATCGGCCAATTACAGGGTGAGGATGGCTAGCCATCATGGCGGCCGCATCCTCGACCCCGAACAACGACGACACACTCAGCGACTGGCTCATCCTGCACCACGCCCCGGGTATTGGTGCCGTCACGATTCAGCATCTGCTGGAACGCTATGCCAGCCCTGCGGCTGCGCTGCAAGCGGCTGCACACCAAAAACTGGGCCTGGAACCGGCGGCCCAGCGCTTCCTGCAGCAGCCCGACCGGGAACGGATCGAACGCGACCTGGCCTGGGCTGAGCAGCCCGGCAACCGCATCATCACCTGTCGCGAGCCAGCCTACCCGGCACTGCTGCTGCAGATAGCGGACCCCCCACCCCTGCTGTATGTGCACGGCAATATCGAGGCCCTGGGCCAGCTGCAACTGGCCATGGTCGGCAGCCGCAACCCGACCGCGTCCGGTCAACGCACCGCCACCGAGTTTGCCCGCTACCTCGCCCTCGCCGGCCTGACGATTACCAGTGGCCTGGCGCTCGGAATCGATGCGGCCAGCCACCGGGGGGCGCTTGATGTCAGCAAACCCACGATTGCCGTCATGGGCACCGGACTTGACCGGGTCTATCCCTCGCGCCACCGGGAACTGGCCCACGCGATAGCCGAACACGGGGCACTGGTCTCCGAGTTCCCTACCGGGACCGCACCGAGACCGGAAAATTTCCCGCGCCGCAACCGTATCATCAGCGGACTTAGCCTGGGCATCCTTGTGGTCGAGGCCGCGACCCGCTCCGGCTCGCTGATCACAGCACGTTGTGCCGGCGAGCAGGGGCGTGAGGTGTTCGCCATTCCGGGCTCCATCCACAATCCCCTCGCGCGCGGCTGCCACACCCTCATCCGCCAGGGCGCGAAACTGGTGGAAACGGCACAGGACGTCATCGATGAACTCGGGGCGCTGGCCGGTGCCTGTGCCACCCCGGAACCGCAGGATATGGACCAGGCCCGCGCTCCCGCCAGGGAACTCTCGACTGATTACTTGCAACTACTTGATTCCATTGGCTTCGAACCGACCTCTATCGATGCTGTGGTGGAAACGAGCGGATTGACGCCGGCAGAAGTTTCCTCCATGCTCCTGCAGCTGGAAATGAGCGGTTTCGTGGCATCGTGCACCGGCGGGCTGTATAACCGACTGAAATAAAAGGTCCAATATGAAAGAAAATGTTTTCGACGTCCTGATGTACCTGTTTGAAAACTACTATATGGATGACGACAACCCCATCATGCCGGACCGCGAATCGGTCCAGCATGATCTGCGCAATGCCGGCTTTCCCAAAGGGGAGATCGACCGCGCCTTCACCTGGCTGGAGGACCTGGCAACGGACACCCCGCCGCCGACCATGCAGGCGGAACACTCGTTGCGCCTGTTTTCGCCACAGGAGACCGCCCGGCTCGATACCGAGTGTCGCGGCCTGCTGCTGTTCCTGGAGCAGATGGGTGTCCTTACCCCGGGCAGCCGTGAACTGGTCATCGACCGGGCAATGGCGCTGGAGAACGAGGATTTCGACATCGATCAGCTCAAGTGGGTCGTGCTGATGGTGCTGTTCAACCAGCCGGGGGAAGAGGCCGCCTACGCCTGGGTGGAAGACCTGGTGTTTGAAAACATGACCAACTCACTGCACTGAACCCGGCTGTCCGAAGCGACGCCCGACCTGTCCCCATAGATCTCAATGAGCAAGAACCTGGTTATAGTCGAATCGCCTGCCAAGGCGAAGACCATTAAAAAGTATCTGGGCAAGGACTACGACGTCATGGCCTCCTATGGCCATGTCCGCGACCTCGTACCCAAGGAGGGTGCGGTTAACCCGGAACACGACTTCGACATGAAGTATCAGCTCATCGAGCGGAACACCAGGCATGTGGACGCCATCGTCAAGGCGATGAAGAAGTCCGATGCCCTGTACCTGGCCACTGACCCGGACCGCGAGGGCGAAGCCATAGCCTGGCACCTGTGCGAATTGCTGCGTGACCGCAAGGCCCTCAAGGACAAACTCGTGCACCGGGTTGTTTTCCATGAGATTACCAAGCGTGCGATAAACGAGGCCATCGAGCATTCACGCGATCTGTCTATGGAGCTCATCAACGCTCAACAGGCGCGACGTGCGCTCGACTATCTGGTCGGTTTCAATCTGTCGCCACTGTTATGGAAAAAGATCCGTCGCGGTCTGTCGGCCGGACGCGTGCAGAGCCCGGCACTGCGCATGATCGTGGAGCGTGAAATCGAGATCGAGAACTTCAAGCCGCGTGAATACTGGACCCTGGAAGGGGATCTTGCCAAAGACAAGCAGAACTTCGTTGCGCGCCTGGCCATGCTTGATGGCAATAAGCTCAAACAATTCTCGATAACCGACGAAGCCAGTGCAAGCAAGGCGCGCGAAGACCTGCTGAAGACCGCTGACGGCAAGCTGGTCGTCAACAATGTTGAAAAGAAACAGCGCCGCCGCAACCCGGCAGCGCCCTTTACCACATCGACACTGCAACAGGAGGCCTCGCGCAAGCTGGGATTTACCGCCAGCCGCACCATGCGTGTGGCTCAGCAACTCTATGAAGGTATGGACATCGGGGGGGAGACCGTTGGCCTGATCACCTACATGCGTACCGACTCCGTCAACCTGGCGCAGGACGCGATCGACGAGTTGCGCGAATTCATCCCGGAACGCTTTGGCAAGGCCGCACTTCCCGACGAGGCGCGTGCCTACAAAACCAAGTCCAAGAATGCCCAGGAAGCGCATGAGGCCATCCGTCCCACCTCGATTCGCCACACACCCGAGGAGATAAAGAAGCACCTGAGCGCGGAACAACTCAAGCTCTACGAACTGGTCTGGAAACGCACCATCGCCTGCCAGATGATCCATGCCACCATCAACACGGTCAGCATTGATTTCGGCTGTGGCGAAGGTAACCAGTTCCGCGCTACCGGCTCGACGGTGGTGGACCCGGGCTTCATGGCGGTCTACATGGAAGGCGTGGATGACAGCAAGACCGACGCTGACGATAAGCTGCTGCCACCCCTGGAAAAGGGTGATGTCTGTGAACTGAAGGAGATTCGCGCGGATCAGCACTTCACCGAGCCACCACCGCGCTACTCCGAGGCCAGCCTGGTCAAGACACTGGAGGAGCACGGCATCGGCCGACCATCGACCTATGCCACTATCATCTCGACATTGCAGGCCCGCGAATATGTCACCCTGGATAAAAAACGCTTCTATCCCACTGATGTCGGCCGCGTCGTCAATGAGTTCCTGACGGAGAATTTCACTCCCTATGTGGATTACGACTTCACCGCCGGCCTGGAAGACGAGCTGGACGCAGTATCGCGCGGCGAGAAGGACTGGGTCCCGGTCATGAATGAGTTCTGGAAGCCGTTCCATGAGCTGATCGGGAAGGACTACGCGCGGCCCTATCCAAAGCCAATTGAGGAGAAGTGCCCTGAATGCGGCAAGCAGCTGCAAATGAGCCTGGGCCGGGGTGGTTTTTTTATCGGTTGTTCCGGCTATCCGGACTGCAAGTACACCCGCAACGTCGGTGAAGACCGTGCCAGTTCGGAACCCGAGATCGTCGAAGGTCGCAGCTGCCCGCAGTGCGAATCAGACCTGATCATCCGTAACGGACGCTATGGCAAGTTCATCGGTTGCAGTAACTACCCGGATTGTAAATACATCGAACCACTGGAGAAGCCGCAAAATACCGGCGTGCGATGCCCGGAATGTAAAAAGGGCGATCTTCTCAAACGCAAATCACGGCGCGGTAAGATATTCTTTTCCTGCGAACGCTATCCAGACTGCAACTACGCTATCTGGAACCAGCCGCTGGCGCGGCCCTGCCCTACCTGCCACTGGCCGATCACGTCCATCAAGACCACCAAGCGCTCCGGCACCCAACGCGTCTGTCCCCAGAATGACTGCAAGTTCATCGAGCCCTGGGATGAGCCGGAAACCGCTGCAGAGGCAGCAGAAAACTAGACAGGAAATTCACCGCACTGGCATCGGGTAAACAAAAATATATCAATTTCTGCATTTGATGATCTCATCTCTGAATCCTGCAGCTATAGCATGCCTATCACCCATAATAGTTAGATTCTTCGGGTTTCTGACGGCCAACAGTTTGCAAACCGAATCATCATGAGTTGGCATATCCGTGAAGCTGTGCGGCGGATCGCCGCTGGCGGCATTATTGCCTACCCGACAGAGACCGTCTACGGTCTGGGCTGCGATCCATTCAACGGTCAGGCTGTGCTGCGCCTGCTGGAACTCAAGCAACGCAGCATCGATCAGGGCGTCATCATCATTGCCAGCGAATTCACACAACTGGAACCCTTGCTGCTTCCGCTGAGTGAAGCCGCCAGCAAACGTGTGACGGGCAGTTACCCACGGCCGATCACCTGGGTCCTGCCGTGTTCAGCGGACATCCCGGTGTGGCTGCGCGGGGTGCACACCAGCCTGGCCATCCGCATTACCCGCCACCCGGTTGCCAGCGCGCTGTGCGCCTGCTGGGGCGGGCCACTGGTCTCGACCAGCGCAAACCTTCACGGCAGGCGACCGGCCACCAGCCCGCACGAGGTACGCAAGGCATTCGGCGACCGGCTGGACTACCTGCTGCATGGACCGGTTGGTGCAAACAGCAGGCCCAGCCAGATCCGCGACGGCATCACCGGAAAGATCTTGCGGAATTAAAAAGAATTAAACATAAGATTATTCACCGCAGAGACGCAGAGGACGCAGAGGACGCAGAGGACGCAGAGGACGCAGAGAAAAAAATTAATACATGCAATAAAAACTATAATGAAAAAATGGGTGAAAATTATTCTGAATAACGCTGCATGATTAATTGGGGTTTCGGTCTTTGGCCTGGTGTTCATGGACTATCGATCGAACCAAATCGAGTGTACTGTATTTTATCTTACCGAATATTTGCCATTTTCTCGGGACGGTGTTTATAGCAATAATGTTTTCTCTGCGTCTCTGCGTCTCTGCGGTGAATATTTTTTGTTAAGGTATACGCCTGATCTCCCAAGCCCGGAAAAAAATCTATGTCGGAAGAAACAATCGGTGTCGAACATATCAGGCAGGTGCGTGACTATCTGCTGAACCTGCAGGACATTATCTGCCAGGCCATCGAGAAGCTCGACGGCGAAGCCCGCTTCCGTGAGGACGAATGGACGCGCGAAGAAGGCGGCGGCGGACGCGCGCGCGTGCTGGAAGGCGGCGCGGTGTTCGAGAAGGCCGGCATCAATTTCTCACATGTACACGGCAGCGAACTGCCACCCTCCGCGACAGCGGCGCGGCCCGAGCTTGCCGGTCGCCGCTTCCAGGCCATGGGGGTTTCGCTGGTCATCCATCCTCGCAATCCCTACGTGCCCACCTCGCATGCCAATGTGCGCTTCTTTATCGCCGAGAAAGAAGGTAGCGAACCGGTATGGTGGTTCGGTGGCGGGTTTGATCTCACTCCGTACTACGGCTTCGAGGAGGATGCCCTGCACTGGCACCGAATATCGCAAGAGGCCTGCAGCGCATTTGGTGACGACGTCTATCCGCGCTACAAGCGATGGTGCGACGACTATTTCTACCTCAGGCACCGCGCGGAACCGCGCGGCATCGGTGGCCTGTTCTTCGACGATCTCAACAAGGGTGGCTTTGAATACTGCTTCTCCTTCATGCAGAGCGTCGGCAACCACTATCTGCCGGCCTACCTGCCGATCGTGGAGCGGCGCAAGGACATGGCATACGGTGAACGCGAGCGCGAGTTCCAGCTCTACCGGCGCGGACGCTATGTCGAGTTCAACCTGGTCTACGACCGCGGCACCCTGTTCGGCCTGCAGTCGGGCGGGCGCACCGAGGCCATCCTGATGTCACTGCCACCGCGAGTGACATGGCGCTATGACTGGCACCCGGAATCCGGCACCCCGGAGGCCGAGCTCTACGAGGTGTTTCTCAGGCCCAGGGACTGGCTGAGCGGCGGGTAGCGACATCCTCGAAATCCGGATTTCCAGGTACCGCCACCGATGCAATGAAGACGCTGCAAGTCAGGGTCAAGCCAAATTCCCGCACATGCACTCTGGAAGAATTGGGTGATGGTACCTGGCTGGCTCGGGTAAAGGCCCCCCGGTCGACGGCAAGGCAAATAAGGAATTGGTGGCGCTCATCGCGCCTCACTTCAAGCTGCACAAGTTCCGGGTAGTGCTCAAGAGCGGGGCATCCGGGCGCATCAAGCTGATCGATATTGATGACTGAAGGCGGCCTGGACCTGGCAATTCGTCCACGTGACTGTCGGAAGCGAGCATCCCTGTAGGCAAAAAAACCCCCGCCTGGTGGCGGGGGAAAACGCTTTTCAGCGTCGGAGGAGCCTTTAAGAACAGCGCCATGAACAAACGTCTCTGAGAAGGCCCAGCTGCGGGCACACTGCGGGCACCTGTAATAGCACCCTGTTGCTGCACTGTCTGATGAACTTATCGGCGTGCGGCGGGGTTTCTTTAACGCTCCGGCCAGCCCTCCGGATGCGCATCAGAAAAGACGTAACCAAATGATTTACAATTAAATTATCGGATCGGCGGGTTGGGCGGAGATATCGAGATGGTGCTTGCGCAACCAGGCGCTGGCACCGGCCGCGGTGAGGATGCACCAGACCGCAAACAGTGCCCCGGGCAACGCCGTTTCGGGCGCGAAATGCTTGAGCGCGAGCGCGACTCCCAGACCGGCGTTCTGCATGCCGATCTCGATTGCCAGGGTCAGGCGATGACGTGAATCGAATCCATACACGCGCGCAAGTAACCAGCCAGCCAGATAGCCCGCGGCATTGAGCAGCACGACCATGGCGATCACCCAGCCGCCCACCTCGGCAATGCGCGCCTGGTTGGCTGCTACGGCATAGCTGCAAATAATAACGATGGCCAGCGCAGCGACGGCCGGTGCCAGGCTACGCGCTATCTCGAGGTGACGTCCCAGGTAGCGACGCAGCAGTATACCGGCGCCCAGCGGGAGGACCACCGTCAGCAGGATGGTCTTCATCATCGGCCAGAAGGGGATCTCCAGGAACACCCCGCCGAGCAGCTTGACCAGCGCAGGGGTTAGCAGCGGCGAGAGAAACGTGGCCACCGTGGTCATGGCGACCGAGAAGGCTACGGCACCGCCGGCAAGATAGACAATCACATTGCTGGCCATGGCGCCCGGCGCACAGGCCACGATAATGAACCCGACGGCCACGGCCGGCGGCAGCGGGCTCAGCATGGCCACGGCAAAACCAAGCACCGGCATGACCGTATACTGGGTCAGCACACCAAGGCCGATTCGTCCGGGCCTGTGCAGGGTATCCTGGAGTTCGTCGGCGTCCAGCACCACTCCCAGGGCAAACATGATTGCGGCAAAAAACCACAGAAAGCTTTCCTTGAAGACCATGAACAGGGGCGGATGCAGGTAGGCAGCAACCGCACCCAACAGGGTAACGGGTGCCAGCTGGTTGGCGATGAACTGGCACAGGATAATCACGGCATGCTTCATGCCAGGACCCCGTCACTGTACCGAACACAACCGGCGAACACCTGCTCAACCAACGGTGTCGTAGTGCACCCGAACAGGTGCGCTGCGGTGACTTCCCGCCAGCTGGGCGATAACAGCGGCCTCGTTCAACAGTGTTTGCAGTGGTGCCGGCCGCGCCGGCGTCTCCGTGAGCTGCAGCCAGCCCAGCCGTTCATGCCGCCTCACCAGGGCAAAATAATCCGCCGAATCCAGCCACCTGGCGCCCAGCGAAAAACCGGACTCCAGGTGCCGGCGTGCCGCTTGCAACTTGCGGCTGATCAGCAGCTGCCCGTATACGAGTTCGAGCAGGGCATGCTCGGCGTCACACCTGGCCAGGGAGGCCAGTTGCCGGTACGCCAGTGCGATATTCGTCTCCAGCCAGTAGCGGCATACCAGCTGCAGGACCTCCAGCCGGAAACAGGACTCGCCCCGGCGCAAGCGGGCCTGGCGCATGCACAGGGAGAGCTCGTGCAGCATCCGCGCCTCACGCGGCGGCAGGGGATCGGCATACCAGGCGGCCAGTTCGAGCCCTGTACCATCCAGCAGCATTACCGGCGGGCCGCTACCAGCGAAATCTGTAACAGTCTGTTTTGCATTGGTCCCGAGCATCACGCCAGCTTACACGGCGCTCGAACCGAATGGTACAGGTACGAGACCAGCCACCAGGGGACTGACCCCGAAGGCCGTGCACGGTACACTGTAGGTCTTGTCCATTGCAGGAGCCCGCAGGTGGCAAAACCCGACCCGGTAACAGGCCGCTATCCACAGATCCGGATGCGGCGCATGCGCAGGGATGATTTTTCCCGGCGCCTGATGCGCGAACACCGTCTCTCCGCCGATGACCTCATCTATCCTGTCTTCATACTCGAGGGCAAGGGCCAGCGTGAAGCGGTGCCGTCCATGCCCGGTGTCGACCGCCTCAGCATCGATCTCCTGCTGGATGAAGCGGCCGAGATTCACGAGTTGGGCATCCCGGCCATGGCCCTGTTTCCGGTGACACCGGCAGATAACAAGTCCGAGGACGCGCGCGAGGCCTTCAACCCCGAGGGACTGGCGCAGAGGGCGGTGCGTTCCCTGAAACAACACCTGCCGGAACTCGGCATCATCACCGATGTTGCACTGGACCCGTTTACCACCCACGGCCAGGACGGGCTGATCGATGCCAGCGGTTACGTCATGAACGACGAGACCGTGGAGGTGCTGGTCAAGCAGGCCGTGTCGCATGCCGAGGCCGGTGCAGACATCGTGGCCCCATCGGACATGATGGATGGCAGGATTGGTGCCGTGCGCACTGCACTCGAACACGCGGGACACCGCAACACCCGAATCCTGGCCTACTCGGCCAAGTATGCCTCCAGCTTTTACGGCCCGTTCCGTGATGCGGTCGGCTCGGCCGCCAACCTTGGCGGGGGCGACAAGTACAGTTACCAGATGGACCCGGCTAACAGCGACGAGTCGCTGCGCGAGGTGGGACTTGACCTGGAAGAGGGCGCAGACATGGTCATGGTCAAGCCGGGCCTGCCCTACCTGGACATCATCCGTCGCGTCAAGGAACACTTCGGTGTACCCACCTTTGCCTACCAGGTCAGCGGTGAATACGCCATGCTCAAGGCCGCTGCACAGAACGGCTGGCTGGACGAGCAGTCCGTGGTACTGGAGGCCCTGCTCGCCTTCAAACGCGCCGGCGCCGATGCCATCCTCAGCTACTACGCCAAGACGGCCGCCCGCTGGCTGCAGGCGGCGCAGTGACCGACCGCTATGCGGTGATGGGCAACCCGATTGCCCACAGCAAGTCGCCCCGTATCCACACCCTGTTTGCCGAGCAGACCGGGCAGGACCTGGAATACACTGCCATCCTGGTCGAACCCGGCCACTTTACCGGTGCGGTAGAGGAGTTTCACGCCAGCGGTGGCAAGGGTCTGAACATCACGGTGCCCTTCAAGCAGGAGGCCTGGACACTCGCAGCACGCCGCAGCGAACGCGCCGAACGCGCCGGGGCCGTCAACACCCTGCTGCTGGAAGCATCCGGCGAACATTTTGGTGACAACACTGACGGTGCAGGCCTGGTGCGCGACCTGCTGTACAATCACAGGGCAATACTCAAAGGCAAGCGTCTGCTGCTGGTCGGTGCCGGGGGTGCCGCGCGCGGTGTGCTCGAACCTCTGCTGGACGAACAGCCGGCGCTGTTGGTGGTTGCCAACCGCACGCCCGGCAAGGCCGTCGAACTCGCACGTTTGTTCTGTGAACTCGGGCGGGTGGAGGGCTGCGGTTTCACCGATCTCGAAGGCCAGTCGTTCGACTTGGTGATCAACGCCACGGCCGCCGGACTGTCCGGCGCGGTGCCCGACCTGCCGGCCGAGGTGATCGGTGCAGAGACCTGGTGTTACGACATGATGTATGGCGATGAACCGACCGCCTTCGTGCGCTGGGCCGACACGCGCCACGCTGCGCGTACCCTGGATGGCTTGGGCATGCTAGTGGAGCAGGCGGCGGAGTCCTTCTACCTGTGGCGTCAGGTGAGGCCGAATACCGCCCCGGTGATTGCCGCGATACGCCCTCCGGAGTAGCCAAACCGGGAACATGAAGCCCATTACGGGCTGCAGGGTATACCTCTGGCAATTAAAACCGTTCACGTTGCTGACCAGATGTTTGGGGTCGTGCACAAATTCAGTTAGACAGCCCATGGCAGTGGGCGCCACCGTTGTCATCATGCTTCTTGACGATACTTGATGCATGCCCGGGGCAATACGTGTCAACTTTCCAAGGAGGCTGTGTGTGAACAGCGGGGATGTTGGCGGCGAACAAAATCATTGGCCTGCCTGGTGACGGTTTTTGAGTTCGGCATAATGCCTGGCGGAATATTCAAGAAAGGCACGTTCCTGGTCGCGCAGCGGCCGCATCCTGCGAGCCGGTGAACCGACCCAGAGGTAACCGCCCTCGAGTTCCTGGCCCGGCGGCACCAGGCTGCCTGCACCCAGCAGTACCCCGCTGCGCAGGATGGCACCGTCCATAACCGTGGCGGCCATACCGATCAGACAGCGGTCCTCGACGGTACAACCGTGCAGAATGGCCTTATGACCGACGGTGATGTCCGCACCGATTGTCAGCGGGAAGCCGCCCGGGGCAAACTCGCTGTCATGGCTGACATGCAGTACCGTGCCGTCCTGGATGTTGGTGCGCGCACCGACGACGATGGCGTTTATATCACCGCGTGCCACCACCATGGGCCATAACGAGGCGTCTTCAGCAATACTGACATCACCGATCACCAGTGCAGTCGGATCCACGTACGCACTTTTCGCAATACGCGGCGCGCTGTTTTCAAAGTTACGGATTGTCATAACAGTTGAAGATAATGATTGGATGTAGAATATACAAGTTCACACGCACGGCGGCCGATTTGCAGCCATGTCAGGCCATGCTAGAGTAAACGCCCCCTGAACTCCTTCAGGCTTCTAAACCAAGAGGTAATAACCGGATGTCCAACCCACTGCTGGAACTGCACGGACTGCCGCCTTTTACCAAAATCCGGCCCGAGCATGTCGAGCCGGCGATTGACGAACTTCTGGCCCAAAGTCGCGCCCTGGTCAGTGAACTGCTCGAACAGAACACCCGTTATACCTGGGACAACCTGGTGGACCCGCTAGAGACGATAGACGATCGCATCAGCCGCGCATGGTCACCTGTCAGTCACATGAATTCAATGGTCAACACCGAGGAATTGCGCGCCGCCTACACCGCCTGCCTGCCCAAACTCAGCGAATACAGCACCGAGATGGGACAGCACGAAGGCCTGTACCGCGCCTTCAAGCAAATCGCCGACGGCCCGGACTACCCGGGCTTCGACACGGCACAGAAGAAGATCATCGACAACGCCTTGCGTGACTTTCGCCTGTCCGGCATCGAGCTGGACCAGGCAGCGCGAGACCGCTACAAGGAAATCATGCAAGAGCTCTCGCAGCTGACCTCGAAGTTCAGCGACAACGTGCTCGATGCCACCAATGACTGGCACAAGCAGGTCACCGACGAATCCCTGCTGGGCGGCCTGCCGGAAACCGCAGTGTCACTGGCCCGGCAAACGGCAGAGCAGCGGGGCCTGGACGGTTACGTACTTACGCTGGAGTTCCCCTCCTACTACCCGGTATTGACCTACGCCCACAACCGCGCGCTGCGCGAGGAGCTGTATACGGCTTACGTCACACGCGCCTCCGACCAGGGCCCGAATGCCGGCCGCTGGGACAACGCTGCGCTCATGAAACAGATCGTCGGCCTGCGCCACGAGGCGGCGCAACTGCTCGGCTTCAACAACTACGCCGAACGCTCCCTGGTCACCAAGATGGCGGAATCGACCGACCAGGTCATGGTTTTTCTCAATGATCTGGCTGAGCGTTCGCAGGCCACCGCCCGGCAGGAGCTAGAGGAAGTGCAGGTCTATGCCCGCAAACACGATGGCATGGACACGCTGCAAGCCTGGGACATCGCCTATTACTCGGAAAAGCTGCGCCAGGACAAGTACGCCATTTCCCAGGAAGAGCTGAAACCCTATTTCCCGGAACCGCGTGTAGTACAAGGGCTGTTTTCCATTGTTGAACGCCTCTATGGTCTAAGTATTGACAGCATCAGCGGTATGGACACCTGGCATCCGGATGTTCGATTTTACCGTATCCATGACGCGGAAGGTCGCCTGCGCGGCGAGTTCTACCTCGACCTGTTCGCGCGCCCGCACAAGCGCGGCGGTGCCTGGATGGATGAATGCATCAGCCGGCGCCGGGGGCGGGACGGGGTCCAGACCCCGGTGGCCTATCTCACCTGCAACTTCACCCCGCCCATCGGTGACGATCCGGCACTGTTCACCCACGACGAGGTGATCACCCTGTTCCACGAGTTCGGCCATGGCCTGCACCACATGCTCACCCAGGTCGACTATGCCGGGGTTTCAGGTATCAGCGGTGTACCCTGGGACGCCGTGGAACTGCCCAGCCAGTTCATGGAAAACTGGTGCTGGGAGCGCGAGGCGCTGGATCTGTTCGCCCGCCACTACCAGAGCGGCGCGGTCATCCCTGACATGTTGTTCAAGCGCATGCGCAAGGCGAGGAACTTCCAGTCCGCCATGCAGATGGTGCGCCAGCTGGAATTCGCCGTCTTTGATTTCCGCTTGCACCGCGAGTATGACCCCGCAAAGGATGCGCGCATCCACGACCTCCTGGAAGAGGTGCGCCGGCACGTGGCCGTGATCCAGCCGCCGGCCTTTAATCGCTTCGAGAATGGCTTCACACACATCTTCTCCGGCGGCTACGCAGCCGGCTACTACAGCTACAAGTGGGCGGAGGTCCTGTCCGCCGACGCCTTCTCCGCCTTCGAGGAAACCGGGATCTTCAATCGCGACACGGGCAAGAAGTTCCTCAGCAGCATACTGGAGCAGGGCGGTTCCCGTGAGCCCCTGGAACTGTTCGTGGAATTCCGTGGCCGCGAGCCAACAATCGACGCCCTGCTGCGCCACAGTGGCCTGGCGGAAGCGTCGGCATGAAGATCGCCAGCTGGAACGTCAACTCCCTCAAGGTGCGCCTGCCGCAGGTCCTGGACTGGCTGGCAGTGGCACAGCCCGACATCCTGTGCCTGCAGGAGACCAAACTGATCGATGAGAACTTCCCGGTCGAGGATATCGAGGCGGTTGATTACCGGGTCGCCTATTCCGGTCAGCCGACCTATAACGGGGTGGCCATCATCAGTCGTTCTCAGCCACATGACGTGCTGACCGATATACCCGGACTCGACGATCCACAGCGGCGCATCCTGGCCGCCACCATCGACGGGGTACGTGTCCTCAACCTGTATGTCGTCAACGGCCAGGAGGTTGGCAGCGAAAAATACGCCTGGAAACTGGAATGGCTTGCCCGGGTAACCGACTACATCCGGGACCAGTTGAAACACAACGAGCGTTTCGTGGTACTGGGCGATTTCAATATCACGCCTGAGGACCGTGACGTGCATGACCCCGAGGCCTGGCATGAACGTATCCTGTGCAGCACCCCCGAGCGAGAGGCCCTGCAGCGGATAACCGATCTGGGTCTGGTGGACACCTTCCGGCTGTTTCAGCAGGAGGATGCCAGCTACAGCTGGTGGGACTACCGGGCCGCCGCCTTCCGCCGTAACCGCGGCCTGCGCATCGATCTGATCCTCGCCAGCCCCGGGCTGGCCGACTGCTGCCGCGCCAGCAGCATCGACAAGGAACCGCGCCGCCTGGAACGGCCCTCCGACCACGCCCCGGTATTGGCAGAATTCGATTTATAGAGAATTATCCAATTATCTATATAACAATAATAATCTTCTATCTAATTAATTAATAACGAAATAACAGGCTATAATCCGGGAGCCCCCATGCCCTACAAAGACCTGCGCGAATTTATCCAGCAACTCGAGCAACGCGGTGAACTCAAGCGCATCAGCCGTGCAGTCGACCCGCGCCTGGAAATGACCGAGGTCTGTGACCGTACCCTGCGGGTCGGCGGCCCGGCCCTGTTGTTCGACAACCCGACCGGCCATTCCATCCCGGTACTGGCCAACCTGTTCGGTACCGCGGAGCGGGTGGCACTGGGCATGGGCGCCGACTCGGTGGCGGCCCTGCGTGAGGTGGGCAACCTGCTGGCCGCGCTGAAGGAACCTGAAGCGCCGCAGGGTGTGAAGGATGCCTGGCACAAGCTGCCCCTGTTCAAGAGGGTGCTGGATATGGCGCCTAAGCTGGTGAAGCAGGCTCCCTGCCAGGAGAAGGCAATCGAAGCCGGTGCTGTCGACCTGGCAACGCTGCCCATTCAGACCTGCTGGCCGGAGGACGCCGGACCGCTGATCACCTGGGCACTGGTGGTCACCCGCGGGCCGCACAAGCCGCGCCAGAACATGGGCATCTACCGCCAGCAGGTCATCGACCGCAACAAGGTCATCATGCGCTGGCTGGCCCACCGCGGCGGGGCGCTCGACTACCGCGACTGGTGTGCGGCGCACCCGGGCGAGCCGTTCCCGGTCGCCGTGGCCCTGGGCGCGGACCCGGCCACCATCCTCGCCGCCGTTACCCCGGTACCGGACACCCTGTCGGAATACGCCTTCGCCGGCCTGCTGCGCGGCGCCCGGACCGAGCTGGTCAAGTGCCAGACCTGCGACCTGGAGGTCCCGGCGAGCGCGGAAATCATCCTCGAGGGCCATATCATGCCGGGAGAGGAGGCCGACGAGGGCCCGTTCGGCGACCACACCGGCTACTACAATGAGGTCGAGCGCTTCCCGGTGTTCACCATTGAACGCATCACCCACCGTGAGGACCCGATCTACCACAGCACCTACACGGGCCGGCCGCCGGACGAACCGGCGGTGCTGGGTGTGGCATTGAACGAGGTGTTCGTACCTCTCCTGCAGAAACAGTTCCCCGAAATCACCGACTTCTACCTGCCGCCGGAGGGCTGTTCCTACCGGGTCGCCTGCGTGAGCATGAATAAGCAATATCCCGGCCATGCCAAGCGCGTCATGTTCGGCGTCTGGTCCTTCCTGCGCCAGTTCATGTACACCAAGTTCGTGATCGTCACCGACGACGATATCAACGTGCGCGACTGGCAGGATGTCATCTGGGCCATCAGCACCCGCATGGACCCGGCGCGCGACTGCATCATCATCGAGAACACCCCGATCGACTACCTCGACTTCGCCTCGCCGGTAGCCGGACTCGGTTCCAAGATCGGCCTGGATGCCACCGGCAAGTGGCCGGGCGAAACAACACGCGCCTGGGGCCGGCCGATCCGCATGGATGCCGAGGTCAAGGCGCGCATCGACGCCATCTGGGACGAACTCGGGATAGACTCGGACTGAATGCCTCGGCAATACCCGGAATACCGGGGCCAACTATGTCGTACCGACTGCTAGACTACGGCTTATGATGATGCGTCTTGTTCTTGCGGCACTGGTTGCCCTCCTTGGCCTCACGGCCTGCCAGGTCGGCCTGGATGTCAGGGCCGGCGGCACACTGTTCCATGCACTCGGCGGTGCTGAATTCATCCTGCACCGGGACATTACGATTGTCCCCGGTCGGGTCCGGGTAATTTTCCAGGAGGGTGTGCTGGCGCACGCTGCCAGCGAATTCGAGCCTCACTGCGAGCTCGAGGTGAGGAAGATCAGGGAGGAACCACAAAGCGTGCCTGCTGGTACCTACCGGATCGGCACGGTCCGCGGCGAAGTCCACTATGTCAGGCATCTGCAGAACAAGCTGATGCTCGCCGCACTCGGAGATCTGAGCCTGGCATCGGATTCTTCATCCGAGTGGTACATGTACGCCTATCATATGACGCTGCATTCAGACCTGCATCAGGAGGCGCCGACCCTGATTTGCGGTGGTGCCTATAATTACCCTTTTTATGCCGATTATCCCGGCATTCAGGAAATACAAGAAGCACTGGGTGATTATGCGACCCTCAGATTGCACTGACCGTGAAGAGAATAGGGACTTTCTGACTTGTTATAACGCCGGGAAATCCGCCACGCGCAGTCGCCGTTAGTCTATCCGGCGGTGTCCTGCATTCATCGATCGCCTCTATAAACCTAAACCGCGTTATATCGAAGTCTTGAAAACCCGCTTATTCAGACGAACGAGGATTAAACGGGGATATTCGATTTATTGTGTCTTTGAATAATCGGGAATACTCCCATTTGTCATACGAAGCAGGATTTCAGGCCGGCATCCAGGTCCGGGTATTCAAGCTCAATTTCCAGTTCCGCCAGGAGCTTTTCATTGCCCATGCGGCGTGAGTCCCGCAGAAAGGAGAGCATCCCGGGGCTGAGCACCTGCTCGGCCTCGGTGCGCGGAATCTCGGGTGGCCGCGGCAGCCCCGCGGCATCGGCTACCCGGAAAAAGTAGTCCGTCATGTTGCCGGGATGGCCGTCACTGATATTGTAAATGGTATTGGCATGCGTGCTGCCCATGGCCACCACGCAGATCGCGGCGAGGTCGTCGCCATGGATTCTGTTGGTATAGGGTGCGTCCGCCTCGCGCAGCACCGGGGTACCGGCATGCAGGCGCGCCAGCGGCAGTTTTCCCGGACCGTAGATGCCGGGCACCCGCAGAACGATCCACTGTACCTCATTGGCTTCCGCCCAGGCACGTAGGCGATTTTCGGCATTCAGTCGGCGCTGTCCGCGCGCCGTAGCAGGATTGACCGGCTCATCCTCGGTAATCCAGCGGCCCTGGCAGTCACCATAGACGGCACTGGTGCTGATATAGAGGATGCGCCGGGGTGGCGCATGAGTGTCCAGCGCCTGTAGAAAGGCCGCCATGCGCGCATCGGTCTCACCCCGCGGGGGTGGCGGGGCGAAATAGAAGATGTCAGTAAAACCGCCAGCCCAATGCACGCCCGGTACCGCGTCATCCAGGTCCGCCTGCAGGACCCGGATACCCTGATCACGCAGGCCTTGAGCCGATTCAGGGGAATGTACCAGCCCGGTAACGCTGACACCTCGCGCCTGCAGCAGGGCGGCCACCCGCCGACCGATATATCCGCAGCCGACTATTAGCACAGACTCCATCGGTTTATCTCCCCGGTGAAATCAGCGACAATGCCGCTCCGGTGTAGTTTCTGTAAGTAATTGAATGTCATATAAAGTCAAAGTCCATTCCAGCGGCCACGAGTTCAGCGTCGAGGCACATGAATCGGTGCTCGATGGCGCGCTGCGCCAGGGCATTATACTGCCCTATGGCTGCCGTAACGGGGCCTGTGGTTCCTGCATGGGGACCGTGCTGAGCGGTTCCGTGGACTATGCCAACGGCCTGCCGCCCGCGCTCAGCGAGGCAGACGCGGCCTCCAGCAAGGCGCTGTTCTGCCAGGCGCACCCGAGCGGCGACCTGACCATCGAGGTACGCGAGGTCGATGCCGTTAAGGACATCGAGATCAAGAAACTGCCCTGTAGGGTTGACCGCCTCGAGCAGCTCGCCCACGACGTTATCCGCATCTACCTGAAGGTCCCCAGCAGCAACCGGCTGCAGTTCCTCGCCGGTCAGTACATCAACGTGCTGCTCAAGGGCCAGTCGCCGCGCGCCTTTTCCATCGCCAACGCCCCGCACGACGACGAGTTCATCGAACTGCACATCCGCTATGTCGAGGGCGGCCACTTCAGTGGCCAGGTCTTCCACGACCTCAAGGAAAAGGCACTGCTGCGCCTCGAGGGTCCGCTCGGCACCTATTTCCTGCGCGAGGACAGCGAACGCCCGCTGATACTGATTGGCGGCGGCACCGGTTTCGCCCCGCTCAAGGGCATGCTGGAACACGCCTTCTATACCGGAATCCAGCGGCCGCTGCACCTGTTCTGGGGGGCGCGCTCGAGACGTGATCTCTACCTCGAGGAACTACCACTGCGCTGGCTTATGGAACACAACAACTTCAATTACACCCCGGTTCTGTCGGAACCGCTGCCCGAGGACAACTGGACCGGCGAGATCGGCCTTGTCACCGACAGCGTGGTGCGCCACTACCCGGATCTCGCCAACTATGATGTCTATGCCAGCGGCCCGCCGCCAATGGTGAAGGCCGGCCACCGTCTGTTCATCGAGCACGGCATGGATGAGGCGCAGTTCTATTCCGATTCCTTTGAATACGCCGCACCAGTCGATTAACGCCGGTACGCTCCGGCATCATGCACCCCGTTCGGCCCGAAACTGACACAGCGCCGCCACCAGCGCCTCGTCGCTGGCATTGTCCGCCACCCGCACTGCCTGACTGAATCCCAGCCGCTCCGCGAGCAGGGCCTGGCGTCGGCTGACCACGACCAGCGGTAGCTGGCGCAGGAGCGGCTGACCTACAGCCCCCGCCATGTCAAACAGGTTCTGCAGGGTCTCGTTGCTGGTGATGGTAATCACGTCCAGCGCCCCTGGCTGCCAGTGAGGCAGCAGGCTTGCGGCATCCACCGTGGGGCAGGCACGCCGATAGACCTCGGCATACTCGACCGTGGCGCCGCGCCCCGTCAGGGTTTCAAAAAGTTGTTCGCGTCCACCGTTGCCGCGAAAGATGAGCACGCGCCGGCCGGACATGTCCTGCAGTTCATTCAGCGCCAGCAGGGCCTCGCTGTTGTACTGGTGTTGCGGCACCAGGTCCACCGCAAGACCATAGGGTTCCAGCGCCTGCGCCGAGCGGGCGCCAACTGTGGCGATCCTGACATTTGCAGGCCACGCACCCCGTGCCGTTATGAAGTCCAGGCCCTTGCGGACGGCATTGACGCTGACGAATACCGCCAGGTCATAGGAAGACAGCGTTGCGGTCACGGTCTCAAGCCGTGTTGTATCCAGGGGATCGAGGATTTCGATGGTCGGCAGGCGCACGGCCGTGCCGCCGGCGGCCTCGATCAGCCGGCAGAGACGCTCCGCCTGGTCGACGGGACGCGTCACCAGCACGCGCAGGCCCTGCAATGCATCCTCAGGTGTCATTTCGCAGCAAGCGCCGGCCAGCGCAATTCCTCATGCATCGCCAAGCAATTTTTCAAGGATGGGCCGCGCACCGCGCGCCAGCAGGTCCTCGGCCAGTTCTTGTCCCAGGTGCTCGGCATCGGCCGCCGGTCCGCTGATGTGTCCGCGAATGACCTCACTGCCATCCGGCCAGCCCACCAGGCCATGCAGTTCGATACGGTCGCCCTGCAGCACGGCATAACCGGCCACCGGAGCCTGGCAGCCGCCGGCCAGTGTGGCGTTCATGGCCCGTTCAGCCAGTGTGCGCAGGCGGGTAGCGGGATGATCCAGTGGTGCGATCAGGCCCTGGACACGCGCATCATCGACGCGGCACTCGATGCCGATCACGCCCTGGGCAATGGCCGGCAGGCATTGTTCCGGTTCCAGTGCTGCGCTGATGCGGGCCTCCAGCCCCAGGCGCTTGAGGCCCGCGCAGGCCAGCACGATGGCATCGTAGTCGCCGTTATCGAGCCTGGACAGGCGGGTACCGACGTTGCCGCGCAGATCGAGGATTTCCAGGTCGGGACGCCGGGCGCGCAGCTGGCACTGACGACGCAGGCTGGAGGTACCGACCCGTGCACCCTCCGGCAGTGCATCAACCGAGGTAAAGCGGTTCGAGACCAAGGCATCGCGCGGATCCTCGCGCTCCAGAATGACGCCAATGCCCAGACCGGGCGGGAACCCGACCGGCACGTCCTTCATGGAGTGCACCGCGATATCCGCATCCCCCTGCAGCATGCCCTGTTCGAGCTCTTTTACGAACAGGCCCTTGCCACCAATCCTGGCCAGCGGACTGTCCAGCACCCGGTCGCCCTGGGTGCTCATGGTGACCAGTTCCACCTCGAGGCCGGGATGCACTGCCTGCAGACGCGTGCGCACATGCTCGGCCTGCCACAGGGCCAGTGGGCTTTTACGGGTGGCGATACGTAATACTTCGGTTGACATGTGTCTGAGAGTGTCAGATTAATTAGGTATCGGCTTTGATCCGAAGGAAGCAGCGAGCGGTTATGATGAAACGATTATACAAGCCTGTTGTCTGCGGATGGGCGTTATTGTGGCTGGCCAGCGCCGCCCTGCACGCCGAGATCGAAGTGCCGGTCACGGAAGACCTGGGCCAGGACGGGCAGGGCGCCCGGGCCGACAGGCTGCCGATCCTGCTCGCCTTCACCGCTATAGAATGTCCCTATTGCGATGACCTGGAAGAGGAATTTCTCGCACCCATGCTACTTAGCGGCGACTACACAGACATGGTCATCATCCGCAAGCTGGTCCTCGATAACGGCTCCCATGTCAGGGATTTCTCGGGCCGTTCCGTGGAGGCCACAGAACTGGCGCATGCCTACCGGGTGTTTGTTACACCCACCATCCTGTTTGTCGATGCCGTGGGCAGGGAACTCGCTGAACGCATGGTCGGCATCAACACCCTCGAGATGTTCGGTGGATACCTGGACGGCTGCATCGATACCGCCTTGCTGCAACTCAGGGAACCGCAGCGGCTGTCCGAGGATTCGCCCTGCCGCCTCACTCTAGATCCGGCGCGCTGATCAGGACTGCAACAACTTGATGCGCTGGCGTACGTCGGCGACATGGCGGCGGCTGACCTCTAGGCACTCATCGACCCCATCGAGCAGTACCCTGTAGTGTCCACTTGTATCCTTCTCCAGGCCGCGCAGGAAGCGCACCGCGACCAGGGCGTTGCGGTGCACGCGGATGAACTGTTCCCGGAATTCATCTTCCAGTGACTTGAGCGTCTCTTCGATCAGTACCTGCCCTCCGGGTGTGGCCACGGTAAGGTATTTCTGATCCGCCAGGAAATAACGAACCTCCTCAACGGGTATCAGCTGCAGACTGCCGCGCACGCGCGCGCAGATACGGGTGCGCGCAGTACCCTGCTCAACGGCCTGCCGCAGTGCGGCGGCCTGTACGCGCGTCAGGCGCCGGGCGTTTGCCAGCGCTTCGGCCAGGCGCTCCCGGCGTACGGGCTTGAGTAGATAATCGACGGCGTGCATCTCGAAGGCCTCCAGCGCATGGTCGCTGTAGGCCGTTGTAAAGATGATGGCGGGCGGCTGTTCCAGCACCAGTAGATGACGTGCCGCCTCCAGTCCGTCCATACCCGGCATGCGGATGTCCATCAGCAGGATGTCCGGCTGGTGCTCAGCGGCCAGCGCCAGCGCCGCCTGGCCGGTGGCCGCCTCGCCGCACACCGTATAGCTGTCGAGGGGTTCCAGCATGCGCAACAGGCGTTCACGTGCCGGCGCTTCATCGTCGACCACCAGCACCCTCATGTCGGCTGACTCACGGGAAAGCGGAGCGTTACCTGGTAGTACCCCTTGCGCTTCCGGGTCTCCAGACCGGCCCGGTTCCCGAAGGCCAGCTGCAGCCGCTGGCGGATATTCTCCTGGGCAATACGGTTGCCCTGTTGGCGGCCGGCCACGGCATGCCCGGGCACCGGGTTGCTGACCCGGATCGCGATCCAGCCGTTATCGGCCTCGCCACTGATCCGGATGGTGCCACCCTCGGCCAGCGACTCGATCCCATGATAGATGGCGTTCTCCAGCAGTGGCTGCAGGATCAGAGGCGGCACTTTCATATCGAGCGGCAACGCCTCCATGTCCCACTCCACGGACAGGCGCTCGCCCAGGCGTAGCGCCTCGATATTCAGGTAGCGCCGCGCCAGGGTAATTTCGGCTTCCAGGGTGGCACGCTCATCCGCGCTGTCTAGCGAGGCGCGAAACAGGTCAGAGAGGTCGTGGATTGCCTCCTCGGCGGTATCCGGGTCCGAGCGCGTCAAGGCAGCAATGGTATTCATACTGTTGAACAGGAAATGGGGACGGATGCGTGCCTGCAGGGCCGCCACCCTGGCACGGGCCTCGGCCTGCAGCTGTTGCCGCCATTGGTGCTGGACAAACAGGTAGCGCAGGGTGACGGCCGTGATCACCGCACTGACCCCGAGACAGCGCAGCAGGAAGACAGCGTGTTGTGCGCTGTCGATCGAGGGCAGGATTGTGCTATGCACCATCAACCAGAAGGCGGCCTCGCTCAGCAGCGCCGTGACCAGCAGGACCAGCAGGTAGCTGATCAGCACCGCTGCCGTATTGCCCAGCTGCAACAGCAGCGGCCTCGCCAGGCACAGCAGCGCCGCACTGGTCAGGGCAATCCATTGCAGGAACAGCGAGATTACGCCCAGGTCACTCCAGCGGTCGCCCAGCAGTCCCGGGGTTACCAGCACCAGTACGAAGGCCAGCAACTCGGCCATGATGACCACCGCGAACACCAGCCGCACGTCGCAGAAGCTGGGCAGGAAGAAACTGTCGCCCTGTTCGATACCTCTGCTGTTTGCTGCCGCATCGTTCATGGAATCAGTGCCAGGTTTAAGCGGACCTGCTTCGAGCCATGCCGGCCTGCCGCCGGCAAACGCAAACCGCTTGCGGATTGGTTATACTGCGCCGACACGTGATCATGGGTTAGCAGCATGACGGACGATAACGCCAAGGAAAAGCCCTGGAGCGGCCGGTTTACCGAGTCGACCGACGCATTTGTCGAATCCTTCACCGCCTCGATCGGATTCGACCACCGGCTCTATCGCTACGACATCGCCGGGTCGATTGCCCATGCACGCATGCTGGCACATGTCGGGATCATCAGCGAGACCGAGTGCAAGCGGATCGTTGACGGCCTGGAGGACATCCGCGCGGATATCGAACGTGGTGACTTCGCCTGGTCGGTCGCGCTCGAGGACATCCACATGAATATCGAGGCACGCCTGATAGAGCGGATTGGCGAAGCCGGCAAGAAACTTCATACCGGTCGCTCGCGCAACGATCAGGTCGCAACCGACCTGCGCCTGTACCTGCGCGACGAAATCGACACCCTTTGCGTCGAACTGGATCGCCTGCAGGCCGCCCTGCTGGAACTCGCCGAACGCGAGGTCGACACCATCATGCCCGGGTTCACGCACCTGCAAGTGGCCATGCCGGTCAGCTTCGGTCACCACATGCTCGCCTGGATCGAGATGCTGGAGCGTGACTACCAGCGCCTGCTGGACTGCCGGCGGCGGGTCAATGTCATGCCGCTGGGTGCAGCCGCCCTTGCCGGTACGAGCTTTCCCATCGACCGGGCCTACACGGCACGGCTGCTGGACTTCGATGCCCCGGCCGCCAACTCGCTGGATGCGGTCAGTGACCGGGATTTCGTGATCGAGTTCTGCAGTGCGGCTGCGCTGGTGATGATGCATCTGTCACGGTTCTCGGAGGAACTGATACTCTGGTCATCGGCACAATTCAACTTTATTGAACTGCCGGACCGCTTCTGTACCGGCTCAAGCATCATGCCACAGAAGAAAAACCCGGATGTTCCGGAACTGCTGCGCGGCAAGGGCGGGCGGGTAATTGGACACCTGGTGAGCCTGCTGACTCTGATGAAGGGTCAGCCACTGGCCTATAACAAGGACAACCAGGAGGACAAGGAGCCGCTGTTCGACAGTGTCGATACCCTCAAGGGCTCACTACGGGTATTCGCCGACATGATGCCCGCGCTCGAGTTGAACCGGGAGCAGATGACCCGTGCGGCGCGCCAGGGTTTCTCCACTGCAACCGACCTCGCGGACTACCTGGTGCGCAAGGGGATCCCCTTCCGCGACGCCCACGAAACCGTTGGCCGCGCGGTCCGTCACGGGATCGAGATCGGCAGGGACCTGTCTGCCATGACGCTGGAGGACCTGCAGGGCTTTTCCAGCTCCATCAGCGCGGACGTGTTCGAGGTGTTGACCCTGGAGGGCTCACTGGCGTCACGCAATCACCCGGGTGGCACTGCCCCCGCGCAGGTGCGGGCGGCCATCGCCACGGTTCGGACCCGGCTCGTAAACCGGGAAAGCTAATGCCGGCAGCGACATTACCGTTAGGGTTGTAACCGGAATACCAGCTTCAATCGCAAGCCAGGGGAACAGATCTGCATGTTGAACAAGCTCACACTCGAGGAAGCCCAAGCCCTGCTGGATGCCTGCCCGCTGGGCATCCTGCTGATCGATGACACCGGCCAGCTGCGCGGTTTCAACGCGGCCTTCGCCACACTGGTGGGTGACGCCGCGATCGATATGGCGGATTCGACCGCCGACCTGCGCAACGACGGTCTGCTGGCCCCGCTGCTGGGGCAGGGCACCCTGATCAACTGGATCATGCCCGACGGCGACGTGCGCTGGCTGGCAGTGAACAGCATGCCCCTGGATGACCACGCCGGCGGTGTGGCCCGGTTCTATCAGGACGTGACGGAGAAGCTGCGTCACAAACAGGAGCGTGACGCGCTCACCGATCAACTCAGGGAGCAATCACTCAAGGATGTGGAACTGACCAGCCTGTTGAGCCGGCACGGTATCGTTGTATCACTGGAACCGCTGGTGGCACGCAGCCGACGCTACAACAGCCCACTGACCATCGTGGTCATGGGCCTGGATAACGCCGAGACCCAGCAACGCACCCTGATGAAGGTCAGCTACCTGCTCAAGGACCAGACCCGCTGGGCGGACCTGGTCGGCTGCACCGAGGGTCACGATTTCATCCTCATCCTCCAGGAGACCAACCAGGACTCCGCCCTGCAGCTGGTCAACAAGCTGAGCAAGCACCTCGGTCGCATCAGCGATGACCAGGCGACCCGCGTGAGCGCCTGCTATGGCGTGACCCACTGCCAGAAGAACGACAACGCGCAGTCCCTGCTGGAACGCGCCGAGTCCGCCCTCATCGAGGCGCGCCACAACGACAGCGGGATCGCCATCGCGGTCTGATAAAGCTTCAAGTCGCTGTTATCTATAGATAATATCTAGTCCCGCCGGGGCAGGGAGGCTCCCAGCCAGTCACGAATATCCGCGATCTCGGCCGGGCATACGGCATGCGCCATCGGGTAGCTGTGCCAGTCCACCGCATAACCCAGCTCCAGCAGCTGATCACGGGATTGTTCGGCCAGTGCAAGCGGTACTATCGGGTCGTGCAGCCCGTGCGCCATCATGATCGGGACTGCTGCGTTTGCCGCCGCACGCTCGGCCGCCAGCGTGGCAGCGAGCGGGATATATGTCGACAGCGCGAGGATACCGGCCAGCCGCTGCGGATAGCGCAGACCGGTCTGCAGGGCGATGGAGCCCCCCTGGGAAAAACCGGCCAACACGATGTGTTTGGCGGGTATACCATTGCCGACCTCGCGAGCAATCAGCGCCCGCAGCTGCTGTTCCGATTCCCCTATCCCCTGGCTGTCTTCACCCTGCAGCAGATCGGGTGCGAGGATGTCGTACCAGGCACGCATAACTTGACCGCCATTGATCGTCACCGGTCGGTATGGTGCATGTGGCAAGATCACCCGCAGCGCACGCTCGTTGACCAACTGCAGTTCGGGGATCAGGGGTTCGAAGTCATGGCCGTCGGCCCCCAGTCCGTGCAGCCAGATCAGGCAGGCGCGCGGCGGCGTCAGCGGGTCGATCTCGACAGCATCCAGGAGGCCCGGTTTCATAACACTACTATGTACCATAACCCGCAACGGCATTGGGTTTGCCGCAATCACACCGTATACTCACGGCTGGTTTCTGGAAGGGTGTTATGAACAAGCGCAATTTATCCCGGCTACTGGTACTGCTGCTGATCATCGCCGGCGCGTGGCTTTCCGGCTGCGGCCAGAAGGGCCCGCTCTACCTGCCGGACGAACGGCACCAGCACCACGGCTGAGCCCGGCCGGGCAACCGGGAAGCATCATTCATGGACCATTTTACCTACCGTGATAACCGCTTGTGGGCAGAGGACATCGACCTTGTCGAGGTCATCGAGCGGGTGGGCACACCCTGCTATGTCTATTCGCGGGCAACTCTGGAGCGCCACTGGCAGGTGTTTAACGAAGCGCTTGCCGGCCATCCGCACCTGATCTGTTACGCGGTCAAGGCAAACTCCAATCTGGCCGTACTGCAGGTTCTGGCAAAACTGGGCTCGGGCTTCGACATCGTTTCGGAGGGCGAACTGCAACGCGTGCTGCAGGCGGGCGGTGATCCCGCGCGGGTGGTGTTCTCCGGTGTCGGCAAGCGAATTGGCGAAATGCGGCGCGCACTGGACGTCGGCATACGCTGTTTCAATGTCGAGTCTGAGGCCGAATTGGAACGCCTCAACACGGTGGCCGGAGAGAGCGGACAGGTGGCACCGGTATCGCTGCGCGTCAATCCGGACGTGGATGCCGGCACCCACCCGTACATATCCACCGGTCTCAGGGAAAACAAGTTCGGCATCGATGTCGACACCGCCCTGCAGGTCTACCGCCACGCCGCCGGTCTCCCGCACCTGCGCGTCACCGGCATCGACTGCCACATCGGTTCGCAGCTGACCGAGACCACGCCGTTTGTCGATGCCCTCGGGCGCGTCCTGCAACTGGTCGAACGTCTGGAAGACGAGGGCATTGCGTTGCAACATATCGATGTAGGCGGCGGCCTCGGTATCCGTTACCAGGCGCACGACAATCCACCGCAGCCGGATGTCTATGCCCGCGCTTTGCTGGAAATGCTCGGTGACAGCCCGCTGGAGATCTTGCTGGAACCGGGGCGCGCCATCGCCGGCAACGCCGGCATTTTGCTGACGCGCGTGGAATACCTGAAGCATACCGCTGACAAGCACTTCGCCATTGTCGATGCCGCGATGAACGACCTGCAGCGACCGGCGCTCTATAATGCCTGGCATGACATCATTCCGCTGCAGCCGCGCATCGGGGAAACTGCCCGCTCCTACGACGTGGTCGGGCCGGTCTGCGAGACCGGTGATTTTCTCGGCAAGCACCGAGAACTGGCACTGTCCGCGGGTGACGTCCTGGTGGTGCGCTCCGCCGGCGCCTACGGCTTCACCATGAGTTCCAACTACAATTCGCGGCCGCGCGCCGCCGAAGTCATGGTCGATGGCAAGCAGATTCACGTCATCCGCGAACGCGAAACCCTTGAGGACCTTTACCGCGGCGAACACCTGCTGCCGGATGAATAATGCTCACTGCAAAGGCGCACGACTGCAGGGATGCAGGAGGCAGAGTAACGCATGGAGCAGTTACCGAAAGCACGCAAAGTCAAAACACAATTCTTGCTAAAAACAACAAACCTCAGTCATGACAAATGACCGTATGTTTGTAATTTCCAGTATCTGCGTTGTTGCAAGAATGTTTTCTTTGCGCCCTTTGCGCCTTTGCGGTAAAAGGTCATTCAATAAACACTCTGCGTCTCTGCGGTGAATATATAAAGATATGCTGCTGGAATTTACGAAAATGCACGGCCTCGGCAACGATTTCGTGGTCATCGATGCCGTCCACCAGAACGTGGCCCTGTCGCCGGAACAGGTGCGCCGCCTCGCCGACCGTCACTACGGAATCGGCTGTGACCAGTTACTGCTGGTCGAGGCCCCGTCAATGCAGGGTACCGATTTCCATTACCGGATCTTCAACGCCGACGGTGGCGAGGTGGGCCAGTGCGGCAACGGGGCACGCTGCTTCATGCGCTTTGTGCACGAACAGGGCCTCACCGACAAACGCGAGGTATACGTCGAGACTGCCAGCGGGCGTCTGCAGCTGGTGCTTGAGGACGACGGGCAGGTCACGGTAAACATGGGTGAGCCACGCCTGGAGCCGGCGGTTATCCCGTTCGATGCACCGGCCTATGCCCAGACCTATACGCTGGCACTCGATGGCGATGTGCTCGAGATCGCTGCCGTCTCCATGGGCAATCCACATGCGGTCACCCGGGTGGAGGACGTCGAGGCGGCACCAGTTGAACGGCTCGGGCCACTGATTGAGCGGCACCCGCGTTTTCCCGAACGCGTCAATGCCGGTTTCATGCAAATCATCGATTTCGAGCACATCCGCCTGCGGGTTTACGAACGCGGCGCCGGGGAAACCCGGGCCTGCGGCAGCGGAGCCTGTGCGGCCGTGGTCGCCGGGCGCCTCTGGGACCAGCTGTCAGCGCGCGTGAATGTCGCCCTGCGTGGCGGGAATCTTGTGGTAAGCTGGGCAGGCAAAGGGTATCCGGTCTATATGACCGGGCCGGCAACGCGGGTCTTCGAGGGGCGCATCGAGTTATGACGACATCACAGCAAACCCAATCCGAAACGCCGCCGCTGGAAGAAAAAACGGTTGCCGATTATCTGCGCGACAACCCCGAGTTCTTCCAGAACAACCCCAGCCTGCTGGCCACACTGCATATCCCGCATACCTGCGGTACAGCGGTATCGTTGATTGAACACCAGGTCAAGGTACTGCGCGACCAGAACCACCAGCTGAAACGCAAGCTGATGGACCTGGTACATGTTGCGCGCGATAACAACCGGCTCAATGAGCGCATGCACCAGCTGACGCTGGGACTGGTCACGTCGGGCACACTGGAGGCCTTGCTGGATACCCTGCGCGAACATCTGCAGGGTGAATTCAATGCCGATACCGTCACCCTGCGTCTCGCCGGGTTGTCGGAAGCTCGCGCCCGCGAGTGTGGCGTGGACCCGTTCAACCGTGAGGCAGCTGAAGTCGAGCACTTCGAGTCGTTCTACAAGACCTGCCGCCCGCAGTGCGGACGTTTCAAGCGCGAACAGATGGCCTTCCTGTTCGGCGACCAGGCACCGGCTGTCGAGTCCGCGGCCATCATCCCGCTGGGCAAAAAGGGCGGCACCGGCCTGCTGGCGATCGGCAGCCAGGAAGGTAACCGCTTTCATCCCGGGATGGGCACCCTGTTTCTCACCCATCTGGGTGAATTGCTCGACCTGCTGCTGAACGTGCACCTGGCCCCGGATAACCGGGTGTAGCTTCCGGCCGGCTACCGGGCCAACGCCGCTCTCTGATCATGCCACGCCCGCCGCACCGTGCCGACTGATCCGCAACACTGGCTGGAACGTTTCCTGCATCACCTGCAGACGGAACGCCGCCTTTCCGCCAATACCATAAGGCACTACCGGCGCGACCTGGAGGAGATTCTCTCCTTCTGCAAAGACGCGGGCATACCGCAGTGGAAGGACCTGGACACGCCCCGTGTCAGGCAGTACGCCGCCCAGACACATCGCCGCGGACTCGGAGGGCGCAGTATACAGCGCCGCCTCTCGACACTGCGCAGTTTCTACAACTACCTGCTGCGCGAACGGGTGGTCACCCGGAACCCGGCGTATGATGTACGTGCGCCGAAATCCGAACGGCGCCTGCCTGACACCCTGAATGTCGATGACATCACCCGGTTGCTGAGCGCCCGTGCCCGGGACGCGCTCGAATTGCGCGACCTCGCCATCCTGGAACTGATGTACTCCTCCGGCCTGCGCCTGGGCGAACTGGTGGCGCTCGACTGGGTCGACGTGGACCTGAAGGAACGTATGGTGCGGGTTACCGGCAAGGGCGCCAAGACCCGGGTCGTCCCCATCGGCACCAGGGCGATAGCGGCGTTGCAGGCATGGCGCGGCCAACAGGCGGACGCCGGGGAAACAGCGGTGTTTACCGGCCGTCACGGGCGCCGCCTGGGTGCCCGCGCCGTCCAGCAACGGGTGCGCCGCTGGGCCCGGCACCACGGCCTCCCGGGTGATGTCCACCCGCACACCCTGAGGCATTCCTTTGCCAGTCATCTGCTCGAGTCCAGTGGTGACCTGCGTGCCGTACAGGAATTGCTTGGTCATGCGGATATCAGCACCACCCAGATCTATACCCACCTGGACTTCCAGCATCTGGCACGGGTCTATGACCAGGCGCACCCGCGCGCGCGCCGCGCGCGCAAGTAGCCACCCCCACCGGTCCTGATAAAACTCCTTTAAATACAGACCGATCTAACCGGATCGGATGGTGTACAATCGTACGCCCCTTGACCCTGGAGTGAATCCGTGGAGCAGTTTCGAGGCACAACCATCCTGTCTGTACGCCGTAACGGCAGGGTGGTCATTGGCGGCGATGGCCAGGTATCGATGGGCGACACCGTTATGAAGGGCAATGCCCGCAAGGTCCGCCGCCTGTATAACAACAAGGTGATCGCCGGCTTCGCCGGGGGCACGGCCGACGCCTTCACCCTGTTTGAATTGTTCGAGGGCAAGCTGGAGGCACACTCCGGCCAGCTGACCCGCGCGGCCGTGGAACTGGCCAAGGACTGGCGCACCAACAAAATGCTGCGCAACCTGGAGGCGCTGCTGGCCGTGGCCGACCGGGAGACCTCGCTGATCATCAGCGGCAATGGCGATGTCATCGATCCGGAAAACGCCCTGATGGCCATCGGCTCGGGTGGCAGCTATGCCCAGTCCGCAGCCCGCGCCTTGCTGGAGAACACCGACATGGACGCGCGCGCCATTACCGAGGCCGCCTTGAAAATTGCGGCGGACATCTGCATCTATACCAATAACAAACTGGCCTTCGAGGAACTCGGTGCATAGAGTACCGGCTAGGAGCGAGGCTGGCTTAATCAACGTCGCTTAACTGCAGTAATATATTATATAAATTAGATTAAATTACGCGAATTGTACTGAAATGTCGGAAATGACCCCCAAAGAAATCGTCCAGGAACTGGACAAGCACATCATCGGTCAGGACGCCGCCAAACGGGCCGTGGCCATTGCCCTGCGCAACCGCTGGCGACGCATGCAGGTCGATGAGCCGCTACGCGCCGAAATCACTCCCAAGAACATTCTGATGATCGGGCCCACCGGGGTCGGCAAGACCGAGATCGCCCGGCGCCTGGCACGGCTGGCCCGGGCACCGTTTATCAAGGTAGAGGCAACCAAGTTCACCGAGGTCGGCTATGTCGGCCGGGACGTGGAATCCATTGTCCGCGATCTGGCCGATGTCGCCATCAAACTGGAACGCGAACAGGCCATGGACAAGGTGCGCCACCGCGCCGAGGATGCCGCCGAAGAGCGTATCCTCGATGCCCTGCTACCCGCGCCCCGTAGCCTGGCGCCGGATGACACGGCAGGCACCGATTCGGACACGCGCCAGAAGCTGCGCAAGCGCCTGCGTGAAGGCCAGCTGGACGAGCGGGAAATCGAGGTCGAGGTCTCCGCCACACCACTCGGTGTAGAGATCATGGCACCGCCCGGCATGGAGGAAATGACCAGCCAGTTGCAGGGCATGTTCCAGAACATGGCCGGCAGCCGCACCCGGACGCGCAAGTTACGCATCCGGGACGCGCGCCGGTTGCTGGGTGACGAAGAGGCCGCCAGGATGATCAATGACGAAGACATCAAGCAGACGGCGATGGAAAGCGTCGAACAGAACGGCATTGTCTTTATCGACGAAATCGACAAGGTGACGCGCCGCGGCGAGTCCAGCGGGCCTGACGTGTCGCGCGAGGGCGTGCAGCGCGACCTGCTGCCGCTGGTGGAGGGCAGTACCGTCTCCACCAAGCACGGCATGGTGAAGACCGACCATATCCTGTTCATCGCCTCGGGCGCCTTCCACCTGTCAAAGCCCTCGGACCTGATCCCGGAATTACAGGGCCGTCTGCCAATCCGTGTTGAACTGAATGCACTGGGCGCAAATGAATTCGCGCGCATCTTGACGGAACCGGATGCCTCGCTGACCGAACAGTACAGCGCACTGATCGCAACCGAGTCGGTCACCCTTGAATTCACCGGAGACAGCATCACGCGCATTGCCGAGATTGCCAGCAACATCAACGAGCGCACCGAGAACATCGGCGCGCGGCGCCTCTACACCGTGATGGAACGCCTGCTGGAGGTGATTTCCTTCGATGCCACTGACCTCTCCGGCAGCGCTGTCGTGATCGATGCCGCCTACGTCGACGAGCACCTCGGACAGCTGGTGCAGGACGAAGACCTGAGCCGTTACATACTCTAAGACCCTTACCGGACAAACCCATACAAGCAATCCAGGCCGCGATGGCTGAAAACGCAGAGGCAAACGCATGACAGATACACCCAAACCCACCGAAATCAGCCTGCACCAGAAATCCCGCGTGCTCGAGATCACCTTCGAGGATGGCGCATGCTTTGAATATCCCTACGAATACCTCAGGGTCTATTCACCCTCTGCCGAAGTGCGCGGTCACGGTCCTGGACAGGGCGTTCTGCAGATCGGCAAGGAGGATGTCACCATCACCCAGGTCGACCCGGTTGGCGCCTACGCTATCCAGCCGCATTTCGATGACGGCCATGACACCGGCATCTACTCCTGGGAGACGCTCTATGACATGGGCAAGAATAAGGAAAAATACTGGGCGGAGTACCTGCAGCAACTGGAAGCGGCCGGTCACAGACGCAAGGAAACCGGCTGAGACACCCGCGCACCGGAAGAGTGACCTGGTTTCAACCGGGCATACAGAAAGACCAACCACCAGCAGGATGTCACTGCATGGCCTGATGCATTCTTTTTTTCCTGCTTTTTCTGTGCCTCTGCGCTAGATTTAGAATAACGTTACAAGACGGGCGCCAGCATGAAAGACAAAACAACACATTTCGGCTTCGAGGAAGTTCCAACAGAAGAAAAGGCACACCGGGTACGCGCCGTCTTTGATTCCGTCGCCGACAATTACGACCTGATGAATGATGTGATGTCTCTGGGCATCCATCGCCTCTGGAAACGCCTGGTCATCGGAATGGCGAACATACGGCCGGGTCAGCAGGTCCTGGACCTCGCCGGCGGTACCGGAGACCTGACTCGTCTGATCGCCGCCAGGACCGGTCCCCAGGGCAAGGTCATCCTGTCAGATATCAATCACAGCATGATCAGGACGGGCAGGGCGCGCCTGCTGGATGGCGGGATTGCCGGCAACGTCGGTTTCATCCAGGCAAATGCCGAACAGCTGCCGTTTTCCGACAACAGCTTCGACTGCATTACCATGGGTTTCGGTCTGCGCAATGTCACCGACAAGCAGGCCGCGCTTGGTTCCATGTACCGGGTCCTTAAACCCGGGGGTCGCCTGCTGGTGCTCGAGTTCTCGCGTCCGGCCGCGCCACTCAAACCCGCCTATGACTTCTATTCCTTCAAGGTCCTGCCCGGGCTGGGGCGGCTGTTTGCCAGAGACGCCGAGAGCTATCGCTACCTGGCGGAATCCATTCGCATGCACCCGGACCAGCAGACACTGCTCGACATGCTGGAGTCGGCCGGTTTCGAGGACTGCAGCTATCAGAACCTGACCGGCGGTATCGTTGCCGTTCACCGTGGTTACAAATTTTGAGCAGCACTGACTTCCAGTACGCCGGGATGTGGCGCCGTTTTGGTGCGCTGCTCATCGATATCTTTCTGGCCACCCTGTTGCTGGCCTGTGCCCTGCTGGCCTGGAGTGCCTGGAGCGGTGACATGCCGGCCTGGGGTTCACGTACCCTGAACGGCGCGATTGCCGCGGCAGTACTGATCGCACTGTTGTTGATGGTGTTGCTCGATGCCCGACTGCAGGGTACCCCGGGACTGCAGTTGCTCGACTGCCGGCTGGTCGATGCCCATAGCGGGCAGGCCATCAGCCTTGGGAGGTCGGCCAAACGCACTGTCTACCTGCTTTTGTCAGTCCTGCCACTGTTGCTCGGACTACTGTGGATTGGCTGGGACAAACACAAGCAGGGCCTGCATGACAAACTGGCCGGGACGCTGGTAATCCGCGAGGACTACGCACTCAGGTCACTGCGTGAACTGGCACGGGGTACATGATGAAGCTGCCTGCCAGCGTGGCCACCGGACTGGAAATTGCTCTCAACCGCTACCTCGACCTGGATCCGGTTGTCCACGAGCGCCTGGCGGAACTCGATGGCCGGCTGATCGCACTGCAACTCAATGGTCTCGACCTGAGGATTCTTCTGAGGGCAGGCCGCGAGGGTATCAGCGTGCTCAATGACAGCGGCCAGACAGCGGATACTGTCCTGCACGGCGGTCCGCTGGGCATGACCCGACTTGGTCTGGGCGGTAATACGGCGGGTACCCTGTTCTCCGGGGCGGTGGAGATCGAGGGTGATGTCGAGACCGGCCAGGCATTCAAGGCCATTCTGGATGAAATGGAGATCGACTGGGAGGAACAGTTATCCAGGCTGACCGGCGATGTGATGGCCCACCAGCTTGGCAACGTCGCGCGCAGGAGCGGCTCGCTGCTGGCACATGGCCGCAATACGCTGATGCAGGACCTGTCTGAATACCTGCAGGAGGAGCTGAGCGTGCTGCCGGCCCGCATCGAGGTCGACAACTTCATCGACGACGTCAGCCGGCTCGGCATGGCCATGGACCGCCTCGAGGCACGCCTGGCACGCTTGCGGGCGGTAGTGCAAGCAGAATCCGCTACGGAAGATGGGGCATGATAAGGCCGGCGCAGCTGATCCGCCTGGCGCACATCAACTTCGTCCTGGTGCGCCACGGTCTCGATGAGGTCGTTCTAGCGACCCATCTGTTGAGACCGTTTCGTTTTATCTTTTACCTTGCGCCCTGGAACTGGCTGCCGCGTAAACGCGAACCGCGCGCCGTGCGTATACGCAAGACGCTGGAAGACCTCGGGCCGATCTACGTCAAATTCGGACAGATACTTTCGACACGCCGGGACCTGCTGCCAGACGACATCGCGAACGAACTGGCACTTCTGCAGGACAGCGTGCCACCGTTCCCGGGGCAGCGTGCCAAGACACAGGTCGAGCAGGCCTATGGCGAACCGGTAGAACAGGTCTTTCAGGCCTTCGACGAAATGCCGCTGGCATCCGCCTCGATTGCCCAGGTGCACACCGCGCGCCTGCACGACGGGACTGACGTGGTCGTCAAGGTGCTGCGCCCCAACGTCCGTCAGCATATTGCCCGCGATGTCAGCCTGCTGCATACAGTGGCCCGCATGGCCGAGCGCTACTGGAAAGACGGGCGTCGGCTGCGACCGCGTGAAGTGGTGTGCGAGTTTGAAAAGACACTGTATGACGAACTCGACCTGCTGCGCGAAGCCGCCAATGCCTCCCAGCTGCGGCGTAATTTCAGCACGTCTAACCAGCTTTATGTACCCGAGATCTACTGGCCCTACTGCCGCCCCAATGTGATGGTGATGGAACGCATCTTCGGCATACCAATCAGCGACATCGACTCGCTGCGCAGTCACGGTATCGATTTCAGGCAGCTGGCAGCGCGCGGTGTGGAAATCTTCTTCACCCAGGTCTTCGAACACAACTTCTTTCATGCCGACATGCATCCCGGTAACCTGTTCGTGTCACCCGGCGGCTGCTATATGGCGGTCGATTTCGGCATCATGGGCACCCTGAATCCTGTTGACCAGCGCTATCTGGCAGAAAACTTTCTGGCCTTTTTCCGGCGTGATTACCGGCGCGTGGCAGAACTGCATGTCGAGTCGGAATGGGTGCCAAGCGACACGCGCGTGGACGAGTTCGAATCAGCGATACGTACTGTCTGTGAACCGATCTTCGAAAAACCCCTGAAGGAAATATCTTTCGGAAACGTACTGCTGCGCCTGTTCCAGACGGCACGGCGCTTCAACATGGAAGTCCAGCCGCAGCTTGTCCTGTTGCAAAAGACCCTGCTGAACATCGAGGGCCTGGGACGGCAGCTATATCCCGACCTCGATCTGTGGCAGACAGCCAAACCGTTCCTGGAACGCTCCATGAGCGAACAGCTTGGCACCCGCGCCCTGGTACGCAACATCAAGCAGAGCATTCCTGCCTGGACCGAGACCCTGCCGGAACTGCCGGTACTGGGCCACAAGTTGATGGAACAGGCTACGGCCGGAAAACTGCGGGTCGAGTGGACCTCACGGGAACTGGGCAGGCTGCGCCGGGATATACGCCGCACCAACCGCCGCACCGTCGGCGCAATCATCGGGAGCGGACTGATCCTGGCTGCGGCCGTGGTGTATGGCCTGGCTGGCCTCAATGTCGATCAGCCGGGCACGCTGCTGGGTGCACCGCTGCTGAGCTGGCTACTCGGCGGGCTGGGCCTGGTGGTGCTGGTGATCAGCCGTTCCGATAACACAGACGTAGACGTGGACTGACCGAGCAATCGGCTGTGCCTAACCGACCAGCTGCTGACGCAGGACAACCACTATCACCAGCAGTGCCAGCATGACAACCCAGATCGCCATGTAGGTGATTATGGACTGGCGTGCCTTGCGCTTCTCAAGCCAGGTGCGCGGCCTGACCCCGCGGTACAGGAACATCAGCTTTGCGGACAGGTTGATACACACGATGTTCACCGCCAGCAGCAGGCCGGCACCCAGCGCCAGACTGAGCTGGCCACTGCCCAGCAGCATGCCGAGGGCAGCGGCCGGCGGCAACAGGGCCACCGCAACCATCACGCCCACCAGGGCACTGGACAAACCCGTTGTCAGCGAGAGGACCGCGGCCGCACCCGAGGCCAGCGCCAGCACCACACCGTCGAGTGGAACATCGGTGCGCATCATTATCTCCTGGCTGGCCAGGTAGTCGGGCCAGATCGCACCGATCACCACGCTAATCGCCAGGGTCAGGGTCAGGCCGGTCAGGTTGGTCCTGAGCGATTTCCATATCAGGTCGTTGTCCCCCAGCGATGTCGCAAAAGCGAGCGCGACATTCGGACCAAGCAGTGGCGCGATCACCATGGCGCCTATGACCACGGCCACATTGTTCTCGATCAACCCGATGGAGGCGACGATCGTCGACAGGAATACCATCAGCAGGAAGTTGCTATCCAGACGCGCACCGCGTTCGATATCGTTGTACAGCTCCTCGCGCGTCTGGTCATTGCCGCTGCCGGCCTTGTCCTTACCGGTAGAGAGCGCAGGCTCCGAGCGCGGCAATGTCGCCTCTATCGGTAGAATGACTATACGGGAATTCGCACTGCTGCCCAGCTGGCCTTGCAGTGAATCCACCAGCTGCTGGCGCGATGCATCATCGACCAGCATATGCAGAACCACGCGACCGTCGGCACCGGGCGGGGCACCCCACATGTCAACAACACTGTGCTGCTCGGCAATACTCGTGAGGGTATCCAGGTGACCGGCATCGGCGATGACCTCGATGATACGCATAGGCGGCTGAAGTTGCGGCTAGTACGCGGGACGCTGCAGGCCGGCCTCGACCTGCGCACGCATCTGCTCACCGGTCAGCGTCTCGATCAACTGCAGGGCGAAATCCATGGCCGTGCCGGGACCGCGTGAGGTGATCACCTTGCCATCGGCAACGACCGGCTCTTCACTGTATTGCATTCCAGGGACACTTTCGGGCTCCATGGAACCGGGGTAGCAGGTGGCGCGCTTGCCATCCAGCAGGCCGCTATGTGCCAGCACCTTGGGTGCCGCACAGATGGCAGCGGTGTATTTTCCCGCAGCAGCCATCTGCCTGAGCAGCCCGGTGACGCGCGGATCGCGGGCCAGGTGATCGGCGCCAGGCAGGCCGCCAGGGAGCACCACCATGTCGTATTCCTGCGCCAGCGCCTGATCGAGGGCCATGTCGGGAATCAGCACCGTGCCGCGCGAGGCACGCACCGGCTGGTCATCGAGGCCGGCGGTCACCACGTCGATACCCGCCCGCCGCAGCAGGTCTACTATGGTGACGGCTTCGAGCTCTTCGCAACCCGGTGCGAGCGGGACCAGGACGCTTGCCATAATTCGTTTCTCTCCTTATCGATTTCAATCAGCCGCCTGACCGGCACCAACTGAACATTATAATCGGCGAGCCGCGGCAATTCGCGCATCAACACCGCCAGGGTCTCCGGATAGGGATGCCCGATACCCAGTGCGATACCGTTAGTCCGCGCGCTTGCAAGCAGCTGCCTGAACTGGCGTGACACGGCCGTATGATCGTGCACATTATCCAGGAACACGTTGCGCTCGATGCCGGGAACACCGTACTCGTCCGCCATCTGCAGGGCAACCGTCATGGTGGTAGTGCGGCTATCGATAAAAAACAGTGGGCCATACCGGCTGATGGCCTGCATCAACCACGCCATGTGGCCCGGGTGGCGCGTCAGCAGACTGCCCTTGTGATTATTGATGCCGCTGACATTGGGGACCGAGTCCAGGTGCTGCAGGAGGGTGCCGATGAATTGCTGCTGCGTCATGTCAAGCCTCAGTTCACCGGGCTCTCGTGCCATATGGTCAACCGCCTGCATAGGCAGATGCAGCATAACCTCCTTGTTACGGGCATGTGCAAGCCGGGCAAGTTCCCGGGTGAAATGTGCATCCGGAAGAAAGGAACAGGCGACCGGACCTGGAAGTGATATAGCCTGCTTGCCCTGTTGCAGCTGGTTGCCCAGGTCATCGATGATCAGGGCAATCCTGGCGGGTGCCTCAGGTGCAGTGCCGGCCGCATCGGCAGCAGGCAGGCCGGCCAGCAGCAGGCCGGCCAGCAATACTATTTTGAACGCATACGCCAGACCGGCGGGGTTACCCGCACCGCCGGGTATCACTGCATGCGTCCCTGCAGGATCGTCAGGCCCTTGAGCAGGTTCAGTGCCTCGTACAACTGGTAGTCGGACTGCGCCAGCGATTCTTTTTCAGTCTCGGGCTCTTCACCCTCGGCCTCATCGAGCGACTTGCGATTGCCGTTCGACAAGTGACCGGACAGGTCGGACTCCTTAAGCGGCTGGAGATTTTTTTCGGTTTCGGCGACCTGCAGGGTTTCCAGTTCGATATCCGGGACGATGCCTTCCGCCTGTATCGAGCGTCCGGAAGGTGTGTAGTAGCGCGCCGTGGTGAGTTTCAGCGCGGTACCACCGCTCAGCGGCAATATGGTCTGCACAGAGCCCTTGCCGAAGGTACGCTCTCCCATAATGATGGCGCGTTTGTGGTCCTGGAGTGCACCTGCCACGATCTCGGAAGCGGAAGCGGAGCCCTGGTTCACCAGTACCACCATCGGCGCGCCAGCCATCACATCATCCGGCGTGGCGTTGAAACGCAGGCTGGAATCGGCGATGCGGCCCTCGGTATAGACAATCAGGCCCTTGTTGAGAAAGGCGTCGGATACGGCAACCGCACCGTTCAGGACGCCGCCCGGATTGTTCCTGAGGTCCAGCACCAGGCCATTGAGTTTGCCGTCATTCTCTTTCTTCAACTTGGCGACCGCGTCGACAAGGTAGTCCGCCGTCTTGGACTGGAACTGTGAAATGCGCAGGTAGCCGTAGCCCGGTTCCAGGGTCCGGCTCTTGACGCTCCTGACCTTGATGATGTCGCGCGTGATGGATATCTGCAGCGGCTTGTCCAGGCCTTCGCGTACGATGGTCAACTCGATGTCGGTGCCGGGCTTGCCACGCATGACCTTCACCGCATCACTCAGGCTCATACCCTTCACCGGGGTATCGTCCAGCCGTATGATAAGATCACCTGCCTTGATGCCGGCACGCTGGGCCGGTGTGTCATCAATTGGCGCGATAACCTTGACGAAGCCGTCTTCCATGCCGACCTCGATACCCAGCCCGCCGAACTGGCCGGTAGTACCGACCTGCAGTTCCTTGAACTGTTCGGTATCGAGATAAGACGAATGCGGGTCCAGACCAGTCAGCATGCCGCGGATGGCGTTTTCCAGCAACTCCTTGTCCTCAACCGATTCGACATAGTCATTCTTGATGCGCCCGAACACATCACTGAAGGTGCGCAGCTCTTCCACCGGCAGGGTGGCCGCGACCGTATCACGTTCGGCGAACACACCGTGCCCGATAGAGACCAGAACTCCCAGCACCAGCCCCGTGATCAACAGTAAATAATTCTGGGTCTTAACATTCATAAGATATGTTTCCATGCGACGCTACGCTTGCGGCCGGCTTGCCAAGCCCGGCCGGGCCGCCACGATCCGTCAGTAATGTATGACAATATCACAGGGTCAGTAAGATCGGTATCGGCGTGCCATGAAAAAGCTTTTGAAATCTGTGAGAATTCCCGGGCCTCAACCCTCTGACAAGGGCACGATACGAAGATTCCTTCGCACTGTCTGCTGTGCTGCCCCGGCTCCACGGCGCAACCTTCAGCGACTGGCGCGGTGTTCCGGGGGCATGCCGGCAAACCACGGCGCGGGGTTGAACGGTCGGCCGTCCTTGCGCAGCTCGCGATACAGTGCCGACTGCGCCTGACCACCGCTGTTGCCGACCGCTGTAATTGCCTCGCCTGCCTCGACCCATTCACCGACCTCCTTGAAAAGACTGCGGTTATGCCCGTACAGTGACATATAGCCGTCGCCGTGATCGAGGATCAGCAGCAGGCCGAATCCGCGCAGCCAGTCGGCAAACGCGACCCGGCCTTTGGATATGGCATACACGTCCGTGTCGGCACGCGCCCTGATCAACAGTCCGCGTGATTTGAGTTTGCCCTCGGCATGACGTTCACCGAAACGCATGCTGATGCGCCCTGCCACCGGCCACGCCAGCCTGCCCTTGAGTGCACGCAGCGATTGATACTGGCCCGCTGCCGGAGGGATGTCTCTCAGGGCCTGCTGCAGTGACTGCACCAGTGAATGCAGCCGCTGTTCATCCTCCTTGAGCGTACTCAGCTCACTGGTTTTTTTCTTCAGGTCGACCTTGAAGTTTGCCAGCAACTTATGCCGGTTCGCTTGCTGCTGTTCAAGCAATTGCGACTTCTCACGCTGTTGCTCGTGCAGTTCCTCAAGCCGGGCTTTTTCATCATGCAGCGCCTGTTCGATGCTCGCCAGTTTGTCCAGCACGGTACGAATCGATTGCATTCGCTCGCTGCGTGCACGACTTAGATAACCGTGATAGGTCATCATGCGGCCAATGATTGCCGGGTCCTGCTGGTTAAGCAACAGCTTCACCTTTGCCTGCCTGCCCATGGCGTAGGCGGAGCGCATATCACGCGCTAGCGTGCTGCGCATCTGCTGCAGCGCGTCCTGTTGCTGTCGGCGTTGCCTGCCAAGTGACTTGCGCTTTTCCTCGGATGCCTGCACCTCGCTCTTCAGACGGCGCCTTTCGGCACTCACCACGCCAATCTCCTTCTCTGCGCGCTCCAGTCGTTTGTGAAGCCTGCTCTGCCGGTCACGGATCGAGCCCAGCTCCTCCTTGAGCTCATCGATCCGGGTGCGCAGCTGCTTGAGGCGTGCGGCCTGTTCCGCGGCCTGGCCGGTATCGGCAACGACATCATCGGTACAGATTAGCAAACACACCAGAAGCAGCAACACCGGTGCCAGCGAATATCGACAGGCCAGGTCATACAAGGTAGGTATCACTTCCCGGGCTATTGCACTATCCGGGGTTCGCGTTGCAACTGCAGGAAGGCCGGCGAATCAACCATGCAGCTCGACTTTGGTAACCGGCTGGGTCTGGTCAGCGCTGGCCGGAAGCAACTCGACCAGCGGTGTCCCTGTCATTTCCGGCGGCATGGGCTTATTCATCAGGAACAGCATACTCGGTGCAACATCGCACAGCGAACCGTTAGCGGCCAACTGTGCCGGACGGCCAACATAGAGCAGGGGCACGAGGTTGGTGGTGTGTGCCGTGTGAATCTGTCCGGTATGATCATTCAGCATCAGTTCGGCATTGCCATGATCGGCTGTGATCAGCATCTCGCCGCCGACCGACCGCAGGCTCTCAACGATACGGCCGAGACAGGTGTCGATGACCTCGATCGCCTTGACGGCAGCGTCGAATTTCCCGGTATGTCCGACCATGTCGGGATTGGCGAAATTGCAGACAATGACATCGTACTTGCCAGCCTCGATGGACTCCACCAGCTTGTCCGTGACCTCCGGGGCGCTCATTTCAGGTTTCAGGTCGTAGGTCGCCACCATAGGTGACTTGATCAGAATGCGGTCCTCACCTTCGAACGGGGTTTCCACACCACCGTTGAAGAAGAAAGTCACGTGGGCATACTTCTCGGTTTCCGCCAGGCGCAACTGGCGCAGGCCCATTGCGGCGATATAGTCGCCGAAGACATTCTTGAGGCGCTCGGGCGGAAACGCGACCGGCACGTCAAAATCCGACTTGTACTCCGTCAGGCTGACAAAACTGCCCAGCTGCGGCATATAGCCACGCTCGAAGCCGTCGAAATCAGGTTCGATGAAAGGCCGCGTTATCTGGCGGGCACGGTCCGAGCGGAAGTTCATAAAGACGATGACATCACCGTCATCGACACGCACCGGCTTGGTTCCTGGAGCAACAATACGGGTTCCCTTGACGAATTCATCGGCTTCACCGCGGGCATAGGCCAGTTCCAGCCCATCCAGTGCAGTCTCCGCCTCGAACTCCGCCTTGGCCTCGGTGATCAGATCATAGGCCGCCTGAATCCGTGGCCAGCGGTGATCGCGGTCCATGGCATAGTAACGGCCGATGATAGAGGCAATCCGCCCATTACCAAGCTGCTGGAACTTGTCTTCCATGGCCTGGATAGACCCTTTGGCGCTATGCGGCGGTGTATCGCGTCCATCGAGGAAGGCATGCATGAAGATCTTCCTGGCACCGCGCTTGACTGCAAGCTCTGCCATGGCATGGATGTGTTCTTCGTGGCTGTGTACGCCACCTGGTGACAACAACCCGATCAGGTGCACCGCCGTGTCATTTTCGATAGCCAGGTCGACGGCGTCGGTCAGGGTACGGTTAGTGAAGAACGAGCCGGTCTTGATGGAGCGGCTGACACGTGTGAATTCCTGGTAAACCACGCGACCGGCACCCATATTGAGGTGACCGACCTCGGAATTGCCCATCTGGTCGGCCGGCAGGCCGACGGCGGGACCGGAGGTACGAATCAGGGTGTGCGGGTATTGGGCCCATAACCGGTCCCACTCGGGTGTTCTTGCAGCAGCAATGGCGTTATGTTCCGCGGACTCGCTGTAACCCCAGCCGTCAAGGATAACCAAAACCATGGGTTTCGGCCTAGAAGCCGGGGAGCCGGGGTGGTATTGCTGTTCGTTCATAATCCTTTGAATGAGTCTAATTCATATGCCCGACCTGTACCAGAGGCGCGGTCAATCAGCGCACCCATGAAGATCATACGGGAATGCGGCAACCGGGGTGGCATTGCCTATCGCACAAACGGCTTATTATTGTATAATGTTTTGTTAATGATTGCAGTAACATATAACAAAACGGGGAGCACAGGGGCCATGCAGATGACAGTGAACACCGACCAGTTAATATCGCGTGACGAAGACATCGACAGGGCGTCACGCTCCCTCAAGGCCATGTCCCACCCGCTGCGACTTAAGATCCTGTGCACGCTGGGTGAACAGGAAGTCAGCGTACAGGACATCGTGGAAAGCGTCGGCACGTCGCAGAGCAATATCTCCCAGCACCTCGCGATCCTGCGTGACAAGGGCATCCTCGCCTCACGCAAGGACGCCAACCGGGTCTATTATCGCGTCGGCGATTCGCGCACCCTGCGCCTGATCGGCATGATGCGCGAGGTGTTCTGCGAACACGACTGACCGTTGGCAACGGTTCTGCAACGTTGCCTCCGTATCGCTGACCTCCTGTTTCACGGGCACAGCACCTTTTCTACCCAGGCATGGATTTCAATCAACTAAGCGAATTCGTCACCAATCACCCGCTGCTCGTCATGGCCTTTGTAGTCCTGCTGGCCATGCTGATTGGCGGCGAACTCAAGCGCCGCATCAGCGGTGTCCAGCACATCACACCGGGCGAGGCCACACGGCTGCTTAATCATGAAAACGCCATCATGGTTGATGTGCGTGGTGACAAGGAATTCCGCGACGGTCATATTGTGAATGCCGTACATCTGCCGGTAAAGGATCGCGATATCGATAATCGTCTCGATAAGTACCGCGACCGTTCCCTGATTGTCTACTGCAACAACGGCCAGCAATCAGCACAGCTATGCGGCAAACTGCGCAAGCAGGGTTTCGAGTCCGTTTATAATCTCAAGGGCGGTGTACTGGCATGGCAGCGTTCCGAGCTGCCGTTGGCCAGGGGCAAATAGACGCTGATGCTCCCTGTCACGGATTACCGGACAAAACTCAAACAAGGAAAACGCCATGGCCGATGAAGCACAGTCCGCAAACCAGGGTGACAACAGTGGGAAGGCCATCATCCCGCAGAAGGTCTACCTCAAGGATGTCTCTCTCGAAACACCCAGCTCACCTGGCATCTTTACCCGGGAATGGCAGCCAAATCTCAGTATCGAGATCGACAACCAGACCAGCAGCGTGGCTGAGGATACCTATGAGACCGTGCTGACGGTCACCGCCACGGTCAAGGTGGGCGAGGCCACGGCATTTTTGGCCGAGGTTCACCAGGCCGGCATTTTCACCATCAGGGGCTTTGACCCGGAACCGCTGCAACGTCTGCACAATGTCGATTGCTTGAGATTACTTTATCCCTACGCCTCGGCCGCCCTCTCGGACCTGGTGACCAGGGGCGGTTTCCCGCAACTGGTGCTGGCACCGATGAATTTCGAGGCCCTCTATGAAAAACGCCTGCAACAGGCACCGGCAGACTCGGCCCAGCATTGATGTTGGCGTCACCCGGGATACGGGCGTGAACACCATGGCCTGCCACACGCAGGGTTCCCGCGACAGATGACAGGGACACCGATTACCGTCCTTGGAGCTGGCTCCTGGGGCACCGCGCTGGCCATCCGCCTCGCCGTTAATAACAACAGCACCTGCCTGTGGGGCCACGAGCCCGAGGCCATGGCCACACTCGAGCGGGAGCGCCAGAACCGCCAGTTCCTGCCGGGCATCGGCTTTCCCGAACAGCTGTCGATCCAGGCCGAGCTGACCCAGGCCATCCACCAGGGCCGTGACCTGCTCATTGCCGTGCCCAGCCACGCCATGCGCGAGGTCCTGACCCGGGCCGCGCCCGCACTGGAGAGCGACAGCCGCATTGCCTGGGCTACCAAGGGTCTGGAAAGTCGCAGCGGCAAGTTCATGCATCAGGTCCTGGAAGAGGTACTGGGTACACGCTATCCGGCGGCCGTGCTGTCGGGGCCGACCTTTGCACAGGAAGTCGCTACCGGGCTGCCCACCGCCCTGACGGTCGCCTCGACCAATCCTCCGTTCGCCAACGACCTTGCCAACCGGTTGCACGGCGAAACCATGCGCGTCTATACCAGTGACGACATCATCGGCGTGCAGCTCGGCGGCACTGTCAAGAATGTGCTGGCCATCGCAGCCGGCATCAGCGACGGTCTGAACCTCGGTGCCAACAGCCGTGCCGCCCTTATCACCCGCGGGCTGGCCGAAATCATCCGCCTGGGCGATGCCCTGGGGGCACGACGTGAAACCCTGATGGGGCTTGCCGGTGTGGGTGACCTGATACTCACCTGCACTGACGACCAGTCACGCAACAGGCGCCTGGGCCTGGCACTCGGCCGCGGTACACCCGTGGAAATCGCCGTCCGGGAAATCGGTCAGGTCGTCGAGGGCTTCAATACCGCACGCGAGGTCGTGCAGCTGGCTACCCGCTACAAGGTGGACATGCCGATCTCGGAACAGGTTTTCCGGGTACTGCATGAAGGCCTGCCCCCCGGCGAGGCCGTTCACAATCTGCTGACCCGGGAGATCAAGGCGGAGTCCCATTAGCCCGCATTTCTCACCGGGATCCGGGGTGCTGGCGCACGACTGCAAGGATGATGTACATGGAAGTACCAGTGTCACGAGAGTGCAGGAAGCCCGAAGTGACTGCAGGAGGTAGAGCAATGCATGGATCTATTGCCGAGGGATCGTGCATCCGGACGCCGCGCTGGAAATCCGGTGCGCGCACGAGAACCAGCCAGGGCCGTGATAGGCAACGCCAGAAACATTCCGTCTTGTTCCTGATCTGCACTCTGTCTGACACTTCAGTGCCTTATGTGGCTCTACCGACGCCCGGTGAAAAATGCGGGCTAGGCGAAGCCCTGTTGTCGCCAGGCCTCGTAGACAATCACCGCCACGCTGTTCGAAAGGTTCAGGCTGCGGCTGGTATCACGCATCGGAACCCGCAGCACCGCGTCCAGTCCAACCTCCTGCAACAGGCTATCCGGCAGGCCACGGGTCTCCGGCCCGAACAGAAAGGCATCGCCCGGTAGGTAGTCGGCCTTGTCGTATCGACACCGACCATGGGTCGACACCGGCCACAGGCGCGCCGGTTTCACCCGAGCCCGGAAGTCCGCCAGGGAGTCATGTTCGGTCAGCGTCGCCCACTCGTGATAGTCCAGGCCCGCGCGGCGCAGCTTACGGTCATCCAGTTCGAAACCCAGCGGCCTGATCAGGTGCAGTGCGCTGCCTGTATTGGCGCAAAGGCGTATGATATTGCCGGTATTGGGCGGAATCTCGGGCTGATACAAAACGACATGAAACATCTGCCAACCTGTAAGGCTATGGAGTTATGACGGAACTCTCTGAAACGGACCGCCATCAGCTCGCCATTGATTTTTGCGGGCTGCCACTGGCCACACCGCTGGTGCTGTTGTCAGGCTGTGTCGGTTTCGGCGAAGAATACACACGCGTGTCCGGCTTTTCCAACCGGGACGTTGGCGCCGTGTGCCTGAAAGGTACCACGCTGGAATCGCGCCTGGGCAACCCGCCGCACAGGGTTGCCGAAACCCCGATGGGTATGCTCAACGCCATCGGCCTGCAGAACCCCGGCGTTACGCACGTGGTGAATGAAATTCTGCCGACGCTGGATTTCAACGAGACCCGATTCATCGCCAACGTGTCCGGCTCAACGCTGGAGGAATACGCGGAGGTCACACGCCGTTTCGATGACTCGCCGATTGACGCCATCGAGATCAACATCTCATGCCCGAACGTGAAGGAAGGCGGCGTGGCCTTTGGCAACGATCCGGACATGTCGGCACGCGTCGTGGAGGCCTGCCGTGCCGTAACCGACAAGCCCCTGATCACCAAGCTGTCACCCAACCAGACTGATATCGCTGACAATGCACGTCGCTGCCTCGAGGCTGGCAGTGACGGTTTTGCCGTGATCAACACCCTGATGGGTATGACCATCGATATCAACACGCGCGCGCCGGTCATCGGCAACAACCAGGGCGGACTGTCCGGGCCTGCAATCAAGCCCGTGGCCCTGCTCAAGGTGCAGCAGGTCTACCAGGTCTGCAAGCCGCACAATATCCCCATCATCGGCCAGGGCGGAGTGACCACGGCACAGGACGCCATCGAGTTCCTGATTGCCGGGGCCACGGCCGTCGGAATCGGGACCGCGCTGTTCTATGACCCGCTGATCTGCAACAAGATCAACCGGGGTTTGCTCGACTACCTGCAACAGCACGAACTGGACAGCATCCCGTCACTCACCGGCAGCCTGGTACTCAACGACCACAGCGCTGCTCCCTGCTACGGCAGCTGAGTAACAACCGGCCCGTGTGCCTGCCCTGTTCAGGCGGGCCCGTTGAGGTCGAGTTCCTTGAGCTTGCGTGTCAGCGTGTTGCGGCCCCATCCCAGCAGGCGTGCCGCTTCCTGGCGCCGCCCTCCGGTGTGTTGTAACGCTGTTTCGATCATGATGCGTTCGAATGCCGGCAGCGCCTCCTTGAGCAGCTGCTTGTGATTGTCGGCAAGTTGCTCACGAACCCACTGGCGCAGCAACTGTTGCCAGTCAGCATCTGTCATAGTGACAGTGCCGGTTTCGCTCAGCATTTCATCGGGTAAATCCTCGACCCGGATCTCCTGCGCCGGCGCCATAACCGTCAGCCAGCGACACAGGTTTTCCAGCTGGCGCACATTGCCGGGCCAGTCCAGTGACATCAGGGTTTTTTCCACCTCCGGACGTAGCAGCTTCGGCTCGACCGCGAGCTCCCGCGCGGCCCGTCCAAGGTAATGTCGCATCAGCAGCGGGATATCCTCGCGGCGCTTGCGCAGCGGGGGTATATGTATGCGAATAACATTGAGTCGGTGAAACAGATCCTCGCGGAAATCGCCGTCTTTGACACGCTGCTCGATGTCCTGGTGGGTCGCGGCGATAATACGCACATCGACCTGTTTTGGTGTGTGTGCACCAACCGGATAGAATTCGCCGTCGGCGAGTACCCGCAGCAGGCGGGTCTGGAGATCTGCGGGCATGTCGCCGATCTCATCAAGCATCAGGGTACCGCCATTGGCCTGTTCGAAACGGCCGGTTCGCCGGCTTTGCGCGCCGGTAAACGCACCGCGCTCGTGCCCGAACAATTCCGATTCCAGCAGGTCGCGCGGGATGGCCGCCATATTCAGCGCAACAAACGGCTTGTCGGCACGTTCACTGTGCCGGTGCAATGCCAGGGCAACAAGTTCTTTACCGGTACCGGATTCGCCGTTGATCAATACTGTTGCATTGGAGTGCGACAACCGTCCAATGGCGCGAAATACCTCCTGCATGGCCGGCGCCTTGCCGATGATCTCTGGAGTTTCCTGATCAGTCTGCTTTGCAACCTTGACCTCTTGCTGTTCACGCAGTTCCAGAGCCCGGCGCGCAAGGGTAATCGCCTCGTCCACATCAAAGGGTTTCGGCAGGTACTCGAAGGCGCCACCCTTGTAGGCGGATACCGCACTGTCGAGATCTGAATGCGCCGTCATGATGATGACCGGCAATTCCGGGTAAAGCCCGTTTATCCTTTCGAGCAGTTCCAGCCCGTCCATTCCCGGCATGCGAATATCCGAAATGATCACCGCGGGTTCTTCATGCTGCAATGCTTCGAGTGCACTTCCGGCATTCTCGAAACTCTCCATCGACAGGCTGGCTTTCTGCAGCGCCTTTTCGAGCACCCAGCGTATGGATTTGTCATCGTCAATGATCCAGATTTTCTGGCTATGGCTCATTACTTGCTGTCCAGTGGTAGTAAAATTGTAAACACGGTTTCGCCTGGCTTGCTGCTGCATTCAATCAGTCCCTGGTGGCGGCTGATCAGTGACTGGGCAATGGAGAGTCCCAGACCGGTACCCTCATTACGGGTGGTGATCAGCGGATAAAAGATCTTCTCGCGCATTTCCTTGTCGATACCGGGACCGTTATCGATGACCTGGATACAGGCCACCAGGCGGTGCAGGCGATTACCAATATTGAACTGACGCTTCACCCGGGTCCGCAAAATGATGTCGCCTGCACCATCGAGTACCTGTGCGGCATTGCGAACGATATTGAGCAAGGCCTGCAACATCAGATCCGGATCCGCCTGCAACTCCGGCAGACTGGGGTCGTAGTCCTGGTGAATCGTCAACCTGTCGTCTCCTTCGACGCGCACCAGATCACGCACCCGTTCCAGAATATGGTGGATATTCGAGCTCTGCATCCTGGGGATATCATTGGGACCCAGCATCCGGTCCATCAGGTTCTGCAGGCGGTCCGCCTCGCCGATGATGATCTGTGTGTATTCCTTGAGGGCGGGATCGGTAATTTCCCGTTCCAGCAACTGGGCAGCGCCGCGCAGGCCACCCAGCGGGTTCTTGATTTCATGGGCCAGGCCGCGCAACAGCGCATGGGTGGCCTCCTGCTGCGTGATCAGCTGCTCCTCTTGCTCGATGCGCAGGTGATGATCGACCTTCCGCAGTTCCAGCATCACGCCGTTTCTCTGGTCCGGCAGGGTGATCGGCGAACGGGTACAGTTGACGATCACGCTGCGCAGATCGGGCAATTCCAGCCGGCAATTGCGCTGGTTGATGACATAACCGCTTTCGATTGTACTGCTCAGATGTTCGGTCACCGTATCGGCGTTCTTGATGAGCTCCCGGATCGACTTACCGCATGCGTGGCCGGCGCTGGTGGCCAACAGCACCTCACCCGCCGGGTTGAGATATTGCAGCAGGAGGTGGTCATCGAAAACCAGTAGCGCGGTACTCAGGTTATCCAGTAACCGTTCGGAGCGGATTTCCGGTAATTGCATAGCACCAGCCATATGCGCTCCATTGCAAGAACCGAACCACAACTCCACTGCCTGGACACGCCGGGGAAACAAACACAACATATTGATTAAACAGTCAGATACAGCTCAATGGACGATCCGCTCCAGCGGACTTGGGAATATATAGAGACATTATGCACCAGAATGGTGCAGGAGTCACGCAGGGTCAGGGGTTTTTGGCAGGCGCCTGGCGGCCGGGAAAATTAATCGACTCCCGGTGCAGGTGAACGATGACCGTATCGGTACTGATGATTGCGTTGCCCTGGGCATCGACCACGCTGGCGGACAGGTGATGGGATCCCCGGTCCAGGTTAGTGAAACCGATGCTGGTCGAGGTAACCGGCGTACCTTGGGGCGCATCATCCAGGTAATACTGGATCCTGTGTCCCAGACGGGTCTTCAACGCGGGCTGCAAAGAGATTGTGGCGCTCAGGGCGCCGAGATTATTACGCACCGTGGCATCATTCTCCGGCGCTGTGAACACCATACTCTGATACAGGCTCTGGACCGCTGGTTTCTGCCCGACGCCACTGGTCCGGCTAGGTGTTCGTACCGGTGGTGCCGAATAGGTCGGCAACTCCGGCAGCTGCACCTGTTCCGCTCCCGGGCTTGGCTGATCTGAAAAGATCACCTCGCCATCGGCGTTGGTGGACTTGTAAACCTCGGCCTGCACCAGGCCCGCCCACAGCAGCAGTAACACGGGAAAATATCTCATAAAAACACCATAAACCCGTCATTACAGCAATGCAATACAGCTTATCCGTGTTTTAACGTCTTCGATCGGTTTCAAGTCCTTGAATTCAAACATTACTTGCCCGGCTGGTAACGGAATACAGGATTATTCACCGCAAAGGACGCAAAGAAATAAAATAATCTTTTATAACGAAAGAACTCATAGTTAAAAACATGATGAATAACAATACGTTAGTCGTTCCCCGGAGCGGGGTTTTTGACAATAATGTTAACTTTGCGTCTTTGCGGTTAACTATTTGTTTCGGCCCACAAAAAAAAGCGCCCCGAAGGGCGCTTTTCATCAGGCAGATACCGACGTCTTACAGGCTGTAGTACATGTCGAACTCGACCGGGTGGGTGGTCATGCGCAGGCGCGTGACTTCTTCCATCTTCAGGTCGATGTAACCGTCGATCATATCGTCGGTAAACACGCCACCGGCAGTCAGGAACTTGCGGTCCTCATCCAGTGCCTCCAGTGCCTGGTCCAGCGAACTGCAGACCGTGTCGATCTTTGCCTCCTCTTCCGGCGGCAAGTCGTAGAGGTCCTTGTCCATGGCGCTGCCCGGATCGATCTTGTTCTTGATACCGTCAAGGCCGGCCATCAGCATGGCCGAGAAGCACAGATAGGGGTTGCCACTGGAATCCGGGAAACGCACCTCGATACGACGCCCCTTGGGATTCGATTCGAACGGGATACGCACGGACGCCGAGCGGTTGCGAGCCGAGTAGGCCAGCATCACCGGCGCCTCGAAGCCCGGCACCAGGCGCTTGTAGCTGTTGGTGCTGGCGTTGGTGAAGGCGTTCAGGGCACGGGCGTGCTTGAAGATACCGCCAATGTAGTACAGCGCCTGCTGTGACAGGCCACCGTACTTGTTGCCGGTAAAGATATTCTTGCCGGCCTTGGCCAGTGACTGGTGGACATGCATACCGCTGCCGTTATCTCCCACCAGCGGCTTGGGCATGAAGGTGGCGGTCTTGCCGTAACCGTGGGCCACATTCAACACCACATATTTCAGGATCTGGTTCTCGTCGGCACGGCGTACCAGGGTCTGGAAGCGGGTACCGATTTCACACTGCCCGGCCGTGGCCACCTCGTGATGGTGGACCTCGACGGACACGCCCATCTCTTCCAGTGCCAGGCACATGGCGCTGCGCAGGTCGTGCAGCGAATCCACCGGCGGCACCGGGAAGTAGCCGCCCTTGACGGTGGGACGGTGCCCGATGTTGCCGTCCTCGTAGACCCGCTCGGAGTTCCAGTGGGCCTCCTCGGAATCGACCTTGCAGAACGAGCCGCTCATGTCCGCACCCCAGCGTGCTTCCTCGAGCACGAAGAACTCCGGCTCCGGACCGAAGTAGGCGGTATCGGCGATCTTGGTTGACTTCAGATAGGCCTCGGCACGCTTGGCAATGGAACGCGGGTCGCGTTCGTAACCCTTCATGGTGGTCGGCTCGAGGATGTCGCAGCGCAGGTTCAGGGTCGGCTCATCACTGAACAGGTCCATGACCGCGGTCGACGTATCCGGCATCAGCACCATGTCGGATTCGTTGATGCCCTTCCAGCCGGCGATACTGGAGCCGTCGAACATCTTGCCTTCCTTGAAAAACTCGGCCTTGATGATACCGGCGGGGATGGAAACGTGTTGTTCCTTGCCGATGGTATCGGTAAAACGCAGGTCGACGTACTTGACCCCGTTATCTTTGATCATTTTCAGTACATTGGTTGCAGACATTACAGCTCCTCCGATTCAGCTACGTCATTTCACGCCACTGTCAACATGACAACGGTCATTTCATAAAAGTCTGGGTACATTGGTTCTCAGCAAAGCAGGAATTATGCCACGGCACCCTTCCCAGGCAACCCGTCTTTTTTCACAGAGTTAGGTCCGCACACCGAAACCGGACTGCACCGTAATAGTGCACTGGATGTTATCAAATGCCCCATAATGGGGCATTAGGATGCCTGAAAATAGACCTTGACCTCACCCACATCCGGCACCCGCTGTGCCGCACGCACCAGCTTTTCCGAGATTTCATGGGCGGTACCCGGACCGAGATCCGTCAGCGGAAGAATAATATCCACGTGGACCTTGCCACCCAGGTAATGCAGTACAGGCTTTTCCATGGCCACGTCGATATCGAGTTCGTCCAGTTGCGCATCCAGTTGTTCCTGGATCGCATCGCGCAATGGCAGGTCCACACAGGGTGCGGCCAGTTCATCATCCTCGGGGTCAATGTGCACGGTCACGTCGCTTACCTCATCGATCTCCTGCAACAGCCGGGCGCGCACCGACTCGCCGATCTGGTGACCCTCCGAAACACTCAGGGTTGAGTCGACCAGGATGTGCACGTCCACCAGGGCATCACTGCCGCTGCGCCGGGTGCGCAGCATGTGCAGTTCCCGTACCCCTGGTACCGTGAGGATCGACTCGCGGATGGCCTCCACCTGCTCGCTTTCCAGTGCTGTGTCGATCAGCTCCTGCACGCTCTTCCACAACAGGTCCCAGCCGATCTTGGCAATCATCAGCGCTACCGCGACCGCAGCAACGGCGTCCAGATAAGGCATGCCCGCCATGGCGCCACCGACCCCGATCACCACCACGACCGAGGAGATGGCATCGCTGCGGCTGTGCCAGGCATTGGCACGCAGCATCCTGGAGCGCAAGCGCCGCGCCGCATTGGCGGTGTAATGGTAGATGGCCTCCTTGGAAAGGATCGATATCAGCGCCACAATCAACGCCGGCATCTCCGGACGCAACAGCAGCTGCGGATCCAGCATGCGGCGCACGGCATCGAAGGTGATGCCCATGGCCACGGCCGTCAGGGCCATGCCCAGTGCGACGGTGGCTACCGTTTCGATGCGGCCGTGACCGTAGGGGTGTTCCGCGTCGGCGGCACGGTGGGAATGCTTGGCAGCGTACAGGACCAGCAGGTCCGTACCAAGGTCCGACAGCGAGTGCACACCATCGGCAATCAGTGCCTGGGAATGCGCAGGGATACCGATCACTATCTTGGCCACACCCAGCAGCAGGTCGACCACGGAACCTACCAGGGTTACCTTGCGGACTTCCCGGTAGCGCGTATCGAGCAATTCCGTGCTGTGGTGGTGAACGGCCAATGGTGTCCTCCTGTCAGGTGTCGCCGACACGAACGGTGATCACGATCTCACCATCCTGCTCGGCAATATCGCATACCTCGTGGCCATGTACACGGCACCAGGCCGGGATGTCATGGATCGCGCCGGGGTCCGTGCACAACACCCGTACGGAATCGCCGGATGCCAGCCGTGCCAGTGTGTCCTGGGTGCGTATCACGGGAAGCGGACAGAGCAGATGCCGAGCATCAACAGTCTCGGTACTCATAGATACCATTCTGCAGGAATCTCGGTGGCAGGCAACGGGGCGACCTCGAGGGTGCGTGCAGCACCGTCTTTCCCGGTCACCTCGACGGTGACCCGTTCGGCATCGCGGCCATGGCTGAAGCGCGCGGTCAGGCGTGCTGCCAGTTCGAGATCATCACTGTCGGCCTCGCCGTCAAGCAGCACCAGGGGACCGGTATGACTCAGCGGGAGCAAGTACACAAAGCGCTTGCGATAGCCTTCCATGAAGCGGTTCTCGCCTTCCTCGCGACCGATAATCAGCTTGAAATGCGGACGCGGACGCAGATGGCGTCCGACCTTGAGCAGCATGATGTCGTCGAGGTCGTATTCGCGCTTGCCGCGGGTTTCCCACAGGTCCGCCAGTTTGACGGAGTATTGCTCGTCAGTCAGAAAACAGCAGCCCCCGGCCGGCTGCGCATATTCCTCAAAACCGAACTGGCGTGCCAGCGCCATCTGCGGCTTGCGCGAACGTCCATTGAAATCATGGAGCCGGTCGCGGTCCAGCCAGCCCTCCTGTTCCGGCAGCGTCGGAGGCAGTTTGCGAGCGCACAGCGGTCGTACCAGCCGGTCACCGGCACCGGAGTCGCGCGCGACCACCGGCATGGTATCACGCCGCTGCGACATGGGCCGCTGGCCGATGACCTCGCCGGTGATGATGAAATCGAAACCGTTGGCATCGATCCATTCGCGTGCCTTGTTGATCATGAAGATCTTGCAGTCGAGGCAGGGATTGAGATTCGCACCGTAGCCATGCACCGGGTTGATCACTACCTGTTTGTATTCCTCGATGATATCGATGATGTGCAGCTTGATGCCCAGTTGCTCGGCCACCCACAGGGCATTGTTGCGCTTCGGCCTGGCGCGGTCTTTCTTGCGGATGGCATGGGTATGACCTTCCACACAGAAACCGGTAAAGAAATTGATGCCCTCGACATGTACGCCCTGCTCCATCACCACACGCGCGGCCAACAGCGAATCAAGCCCGCCGGAAATAAGGGCAACGGCCTTGCGTGGTTCAGACATGGGCACTGTGTGACTATAGGAAAAAAGAACTAACCCCGGAGTCGCGGAAGACACAGGGCCAAAAGAACAAGAAATACCTCACTGCAAAGGCGCAAAGAGCGCAAAGTCAATACACAATTCATGCTAATTATTTCGTACCCTGGCCTTGATGAATGATCATATGCTTGCATTGCCCGGATCGGTGTGGTTGCGATAATGTTTTCTTTGCTTGCTTTGCGCCTTTGCGATGAATTGATATTTATCTCTGAGCTCTCGGCTTCTCTTGCGGTGAATAATGATGTTCTATACATACAGCATTCTACCCCATGCACAGGGTAGAAGGTTAATAAACCGGGAGATTCAGTGTGTTTCCGGGGTGCCCGGTGACGCGATGGCGTGTTCGCCACAGATCTGCGTGTGGCAGCGGCGGCTGCCGGTGTCCTGCCACAGATCCATTGCCTGGAGTGGCGTCAGCACCGACTGGCCGTCGAGTTCACGCATGGCATGCAGTACATCCATGAGCACTACGAAGGCCGCGGACAGGTGGCCATAGACCACGGACCAGCTGCGATCAAGCAGGTCGGACAGCTGCTGGTAGGATGATTGCCCCAGATTGACGAAATAGCTCACACGCACCAGGCGGCGCTCGGCTAGCTGCGGGAACAGGCCGGAAAACAGCAGGCAGTGATCACCCACATCGCGCAGGCGCTCAACCCGCTGTTCGCCACTGCAGGCCTGACTTTGCAGATAATCACTGGCCATGACACGCGCCAGGCTGTGGGGCTTGTCAGTGAAACGCATCAACAGAAAGACCAGGTAACTTTCCAGGGTCTCATCCAGGTGCCGGCCACAGTGTGCCTGCGCGTCGTGGATCAGCGCCTGCCACTGGGCCTGAGGAGTGGGTTCGAGAATCAGCTGCTGCATGCTTTATCTCCACCGGGTAATGGTTAACTAATCGGCCGCAGGGCACGCCCACTTTAGTCCGTCCAGCGTGATGTGACCGCTCGCATTCATTACCGCTGACCATAATAATTACCATATTGGCAGATAAAATGACATGCTCGCACCCTGGTCGTCGATTCAGCCATGTGGGGAAATTTACAGCACCGCACGGTATACTCGCCGATCGACAGCGCAGCAACCAACCAGACAAATAACTGAAATAAAGCCATACCAGTGTCTGATACACCCAAAACATTCCAGGGCCTGATACTCGCACTCCAGGATTACTGGGGCAGCAAGGGATGCGCTTTGCTGCAGCCTTATGACATGGAGGTGGGTGCGGGAACTTTTCACCCGGCGACCTTTCTGCGCGCCATCGGCCCCGAACCGTGGCACGCGGCCTATGTGCAGCCCTCACGGCGCCCGACCGACGGACGCTACGGCGAGAATCCGAACCGGCTGCAGCATTACTACCAGTACCAGGTGGTCATGAAACCCTCACCACTGGAAATCCAGGAACTCTATCTCGATTCGTTACTCGTGCTGGGAATCGATCCGCTGATACACGACATCCGCTTTGTCGAAGATAATTGGGAATCACCCACCCTGGGTGCCTGGGGACTGGGCTGGGAGGTCTGGCTGAATGGCATGGAGGTCACCCAGTTCACCTATTTCCAGCAGGTCGGCGGCCTGGAGTGCCGGCCGGTAACCGGTGAAATCACCTATGGCCTTGAGCGCATTGCCATGTATCTGCAGGAGGTCGAGAGTGTCTTCGACCTGATCTGGACCGAGGGTCCGGACGGGCCGGTTACCTACCGTGACGTGTTTCACCAGAACGAAGTGGAAATGTCCGCTTACAACTTCGACCGGGCCGACATTGAGTCATTGCTGTCATGGTTCGATGTTTGCGAGCGCGAGAGCGGCCGCCTGATAGAGGCCGGGCTGCCGCTGCCCGCTTACGAAATGGTCCTTAAGGCCTCGCACACCTTCAACCTGCTCGATGCACGCAACGCGATATCGGTCACCGAACGCCAGCGCTACATCCTGCGGGTGCGGACCCTGGCCCGCGCGGTCGCCGAGGCCTATTACGAGCGCCGCGAATCAATCGGCTTCCCAATGCTGTCCGGTGCCGGCAAGTCGCTATGATGGAACACGACCTGTTAATCGAAATTGGCACCGAGGAACTGCCGCCGGTGGCCCTGCGACTGCTGTCCGAGTCGTTCCGCGATTCACTCGACAGCCTGCTGCGGGAGAACCATCTGGCGCACGGAAAAGCCCATGCCTATGCATCGCCGCGCCGCCTGGCCGTACACATTGAAAACGTGCCGCTGACCCAGCCGGACCGGGAGGTTGTACGCCGCGGGCCGGGCATTCTGGCTGCATTCGACGAGAATGGCGATCCGACGAAGCCGGCGCTGGGTTTTGCACACTCCTGCGGCGTCACGGTTGCCGAGCTTGATCAGCTGGAGACGGACAAGGGGAGTTTCCTTGCCTGGCGCTCGGTCGAACAGGGGCAGCCGGCGATGGAGATCATCCCGCTACTGGTTGAGCGTGCACTGAAAGACCTGCCGGTTCCCAAGCGCATGCGCTGGGGCAACAGCGAGGTGGAATTCGTGCGCCCGGTGCACTGGGTGCTGCTGTTGCTGGGGACGGAGACCATCGAGGCAGACATCCTGGGCATCACCGCCAACCGCTATACACGCGGCCACCGCTTTCATCACAATGAAAAGATCGCCATCGTCGAACCGCGCGCCTATGTCGAGACCCTGGAAAACAAGGGCCGGGTGCTGGTCGACATGGACAGGCGCCGCGAGACCATCCAGACCCAGGTCATGGCGGCCGGGCAGTCACTGGGCGGTCGAGCCCGCATTGACGCTGATCTGCTCGAGGAAGTCACTGCTTTGGTGGAATGGCCGGTGGCTATCAGCGGCAGTTTCGACCAACGTTTTCTCGAGGTACCTGCCGAGGCACTGGTATCGACCATGCAGGATCACCAGAAGTTTTTCCCGGTCGAGGATAGTGATGGCCAGCTGTTGTCGCATTTCATCACCGTCGCCAACATCGACAGCAAGGATCCGCAGCAGGTAAAGGCCGGCAACGAACGCGTTATCCGGCCACGCCTCGAGGATGCCGACTTCTTCTGGAATCAGGACCGCAAGCAATCCCTGGCCAGCCGCACCGAACAGCTGAACACGGTAACCTTCCAGCAAAAACTGGGATCGCTGGGTGCCAAGCAAGTGCGTATCGGCCGCATCGCTACGACCATAGCCGACCAGCTGGGCTTTAATAATGAATATGCCCAACGTGCAGCCGCCCTGAGCAAATGCGACCTGCTGACCAGCATGGTCTACGAGTTCCCCGAACTGCAGGGTACCATGGGGCGCTACTATGCCACGCATGACGGTGAAGCCGGTGAGGTGGCAGCTGCGCTGGATGAACAGTATCAGCCGCGTTTTGCCGGAGACGCACTGCCGGAGACGCCCACCGGCCAGGCCCTGGCGATCTCCGATCGATTGGATACGCTGGTGGGTATTTTCGCCATCGGCCAGCCACCCACCGGCGACAAGGACCCCTTTGGTTTGCGGCGCGCGGCACTTGGCTTACTGCGCATCATCATCGAGAAACAGCTGGACCTGGACCTGCGCTCCCTGATCGACACAGCCACCGGCTGTTTTGCCGATGAACTGGTTACCGATCTGAACGCTGACGAACTGTTCGGCTTCCTGATGGAGCGCCTGCGCAGCTATTACCTGGAGCGGGACTACGACGCGGACGAATTTGCGGCAGTGCTGGCACGCCAGCCACGGTGTCCGCTGGACTTTGATCAACGCCTCGCTGCGGTAAAGGCATTCCGCAGGCTCGTCGAATCGGCCAGCCTGGCCGCGGCAAACAAACGCATCCGCAACATCCTGCGTAAGGCGGAAACCACCATACCCAGGAGTTATGATCCGACTCTGCTGCAGGAGCCGGCCGAACAGGCGCTGGCGGCCGCGATCGGCAAACTTGAGGCGGTCGTCAGGCCACTGTTTGAAAACCATGACTACACCGACGCGTTGCGCGAGCTCGCCGCCCTGCAGGCACCGGTGGACAAATTCTTTGATGATGTCATGGTAATGACCGATGATACTGCTATACGTGACAATCGACTGGCCTTGCTGAATGTCGTGTCTGAATTGTTTCTGCAGGTCGCCGACATCTCGCGGCTGCAGGGCTAGAGATAGATATTCACCGCAGAGAACAAAGACTTTCAAAAAAGAAACATATCACCGCAAAGGCGCAAAGAAAAAAATTTAAAATACAATCTTTAAATGATGACCATTCGTAAGTCATTTACCGGTTCATGGTTTTACAATAATGTTTTCTTTTTGTGCTTGCGTTCTTTGCGTTGAATTGATTTTTTAACTCTGCGTTCTCTGCGCCTCTGAGGTAGAATTTTTTAATTTTATTGATGGAACACCAGCCACCGGTACAGCTATGAGCAATAAAGATTCCTTCACTGACATGCTTGCCGCTGTGCAGGCCTTTCATGACAAGCATGACTTCAGGAACACCGGCGGCGAGGAACTGGCCTATCGTGTTGCACTGATGACCGAAGAGCTTGGTGAGGTTTCTGCCTGTGTCACCAAGGGCAAGGATATTCACAAGCTTGCCGAGGAATGCGCTGATCTGTTTATCCTGCTGATCGGCACCGCCATTTCGGCTGACTTCGATCTCAAGGATGCCTTCTGGGCCAAGATGGACAAACTCATGCAACGTGATGCACGCATGATAAATGGTCGCATACGGGTATCCGAGTTCAGGGATACCTGAGGCCTACTCAATGAAGCTGCTTATCCTGGAACGCGACGGGGTCATCAACGAGGATTTCGACACCGCTGTCAAGTCGCCCGCTGAATGGAAGCCGATTCCCGGCAGCCTGGCTGCCATCGCCCGTCTGCATCGTGCCGGCTGGCATGTTGTCGTTGCTACCAACCAGTCAGGAATTGCCCGCAAGTGGCTCGATCTTGATGACCTGGCGCTGATCCACGACAAGATGCACCGTGCCGTGGCCGAGGCCGGTGGCCTCATCGACGCGGTATTTTTCTGCCCGCATGCCGCGAATGAGGATTGTGAATGCCGCAAGCCCAAACCGGGCCTGTACCTGGACATCGCCAGCCGGCTGCGCGTCGACCTGAACAGCGTACCGGTAATCGGCCACTCAATGGCTGACCTGCTGGCGGCCCGGGCAGTGGGCGCACACCCGATTCTGGTCAAGACCGGCAAGGGATCAGAGACCCTTACCCACCCCAACCTGGGATCGGATTTCTCGGTCTTCAAGGACCTGAGAAGTGCGGTTGATGGTCTGTTAACTCCCGACGCCGGTTAATAACCCCATGACGCCATTGCCACCGTACCCTGAAGGCACTTCCCGCTTTGTCCTGTACCTGCGCGCCGCGGCCTTCTGGCTGGTGTTTGCGTCTACCACCCTGATCGCCGCCATCCTGGTTTTGTTTATGTTTCCTTTATCGCTGGCCAGCCGCCAGGCATTCGTTAATACCTATGTGCGATTCGTACTCCGCTGGCTCCGCATCACCTGCAAACTGGACCACGAAATTCAGGGCCTCGAGAATATCCCCCCCGAAACCTGTATCGTGTTCTCCAAACACCAGTCGACCTGGGAAACCTTTGCCATTCAGATCATCTTTCCGGCCCAGATCTGGGTCGCCAAGCGTGAATTGCTCTGGATACCGTTCTTTGGATGGGGCCTTGCACTGATGAAGCCGATCGCGCTCAACCGCGGCAGCGGCCGCGCCGCCGTGGAACAGCTCGTCAGGCAGGGTACGGAGCGACTTGCCGAGGGTTTGTGGGTCATCCTTTTTCCCGAGGGAACCCGGGTGGCGCCAGGCAAGAAGGGGCGTTACAAGATCGGTGGCGCAGTGCTCGCTGAACAGTCAGGCTACCCCATCATCCCGGTTGCCCATAATGCCGGCGAATACTGGCCGCGCCACAGCTTTATCAAATACCCCGGCACCATCCAGGTGCGCATTGGGCCACCGATTTCTCCCCTCGGCAAGACCGCCCAGGAGGTACTCAAGGAGTCCTCCGACTGGATTGAGTCCATGATGGCGGAGATCACCGGCGCGCAGGACTGAGTCCCGCATGCCCCTGCCCGCCTGGTTTGATTCATTAACTATTTTTAGTAAGGCATAAGATTAGGGAAGGCTCTAAATATATACCCGTCATGAATGCACCACTATAGCGAAGATGACAGCTGCAGGTTCAAGCTACCAAAAACTGGTCAATTTATTAATGTTTACATTAATATTAGTGTGTAGCAAAATATTAACTATTTGATTTATAACCAAATAGATCTTTTTATTATAATCAACTATACCTTTTTTGGGCTAGCCAATCAGATAGGCCCAATCACAGTCAGGCCGGGTCGCACGGCCAGTCAAGTGGCAGGTGCAGGGGCGGATCGCTGCACGACAAGGGGCGTCAAATATCCAGGTTGGAGACCGCCAGAGCATTCTGCTCAATGAAGTCCCGGCGTGGTTCGACATGATCGCCCATCAGGGTGGTGAATATTTCGTCTGAACCCACGGCATCCTCGATCTGTACCTGCAACAGGCGGCGGGTCGCCGGATCCATGGTGGTCTCCCAGAGTTGTTCGGGGTTCATCTCGCCCAGGCCCTTGTAGCGCTGGATATGCTGGCCGCGCTTGGCCTCATCCAGCAACCAGTTCAGCGCCTGCTTGAAGGTGTGTGCGTCTTCCCGGCGCTCACCGCGCTGAATATAGGCACCCTCTCCGAGGAGCCCGTCCAGTTGGGTACCCAGGATGGTGATGCGCTCATATTCACCGCTCATAAAAAATTCATTAGTGAAGCTTTGCTCGGCAGCTACGATCCCGTGAGTCCACTTGCTGAACTTGGCGACAAAGCCGCTTCCCTCCTCTGCCGGTTCCACCTCTGCACTGTAGCGCTGACCCGAGGGCAGGCTTTCGTTCATGCGCTGTTCGAGCTCCTGGAACCAGGCATTGACGCTGGCCATTTCCTGCAATGCGGACTCATCAAGCCTTGTCATGTAGATCATCTTTTCGAGGATATCGGCATCAAAGCGGCGCGACAGGCGACTAATGGTCGCCATGACGGCCATGTACTGGCTGGCCAGTGTCTCCAGGGCCGGGCCGCTCAGGGGCGGGGCATCCGGATTGACATGCAGTTGCGCCTTGTCGACCGCCCCCTGCAGGAGCAATGCATTTAACGCGGCATCATCCTTAACATATTGTTCTTGCTTGCCTTTTTTAATTTTATAGAGTGGTGGCTGGGCAATATAGACATGCCCGCGCTCGATCAATTCAGGCATCTGGCGATAGAAAAAGGTCAATAGCAGGGTGCGGATATGGGAACCGTCCACGTCGGCATCTGTCATGATAATGATGCGGTGGTAACGTAATTTGTCCGGGTCGAACTCATCCCGGCCGATGCCGCAGCCCATGGCAGTGATCAGGGTGCCGACCTCGACCGATGACAGCATCTTGTCAAAGCGCGCCTTCTCCACGTTCAGGATCTTGCCCTTCAGCGGCAGGATGGCCTGGTTTTTGCGATCGCGCCCCTGCTTGGCCGAACCGCCCGCGGAATCACCCTCGACCAGGAACAGTTCGGACAGAGCCGGGTCGCGTTCCTGGCAATCAGCCAGCTTGCCTGGCAGGCCGGCCACATCCAGGGCCCCCTTGCGACGCGTCATTTCACGCGCCTTGCGGGCAGCCTCGCGGGCGCGGGCCGCATCCAGGATCTTGGACGTAATTGCCTTGGCCTCTGCCGGATTCTCCAACAGGTAGTTCTGGAACTGCTCGCCGACCGTGGACTCGACAATCCCCTTGATCTCGGATGACACCAGTTTGTCTTTGGTCTGTGAGGAAAACTTCGGGTCCGGCACCTTCACGGACAGTACCGCGGTCAGGCCTTCGCGGGCATCATCACCTGTGGCCGAGACCTTGGCCTTGCGCATGATGCCCTCTTTTTCCATGTACTGATTCAACGTTCGTGTCAGGGCGCCACGAAATCCCGCCAGGTGGGTACCCCCGTCACGCTGGGGAATGTTGTTGGTGAAGCAGAAGATATTCTCCTGGTAGGAATCGTTCCACTGCATCGCGACCTCGACCCCGACATTGTCCTTCTCCCCGGCGAAATAGAACACAGTCGGGTGCAGGGGTGTTTTATTGCGATTGAGGTGCTCCACGAAGGCCTTGATACCGCCCTGGTATTCAAATACATCCTCTTTGTCGGTACGCTTGTCAGTCAACCGGATACGCACCCCGGAATTCAAAAAAGACAGCTCTCTCAGTCGCTTGGCAAGGATATCATAGTGGTACTCGGTATTCGTAAAGATCTCGCTGCTGGGCTTGAAGTGTACTTCGGTGCCGGTCTTGCCGGTCTCGCCGATGCGCTTCAGGGGCGCCTGTGGCTCACCCAAATGGTATTCCTGGAGATGGATATGTCCATCGCGGTATATAGTCAGGCGCAGGTATTCGGACAGGGCATTCACCACCGACACACCCACGCCGTGCAGGCCGCCGGACACCTTGTAGGAATTGTCGTCGAACTTACCGCCTGCATGCAGCACGGTCATGATTACCTCGGCCGCGGAACGCCCCTCCTCCGTGTGCATATCGACCGGTATGCCGCGCCCGTCGTCGGTGATGGTGACGGATTCGTCGCTGTGGAGAATGACATTGATTTCATTGCAATGGCCAGCCAGCGCTTCATCAATGGCGTTGTCGACGACCTCGAACACCATGTGGTGCAGACCGGTGCCATCATCCGTATCGCCGATGTACATACCCGGCCGTTTGCGTACAGCGTCCAGGCCTTTGAGGACCTTAATATTGGATGATGTATAGGAAGTGATGTCGGTCATGGCAGAATCCTTGGGTTAACCGATTTATTATACCACTTCCTGTATCACACCATGTTCCACGTGAAACCTTTTGTGTAATGGCCACGCGGCTAGATCCAGTGCATGGGTACTGATCGCCGTCACGAAAACCTGGGTCTCCAGTTCTGCCAGCCCCGCTAGAACCCGCGCCTGGTGCTCAGCATCCAGCTCACTGGCCAGATCATCCAGCAAAAAGGCCCCCTTCGGTGCCTCCAGCGCATGCTGCAGCTTCACCTGTCCCAGCAGGAAGCCGACAATAATGGTCTTCTGCTGACCCCGGGAATAATGTGTCTGGGCCGGCCGGTCATCCACCAGTAGGGCATAATCCGCCCGGTGCGGTCCGGCCTGTGTATAGCCCCGCGACCGATCCTTATCCAGGGATTTTTCCAGGGCCTCCGGCAAATTCAGATCCTTCGCCCAGCCCGGTTGATAGCGGATTACAAAACCTTTACCGGGAAGCAGGACCGCCAGTTCACGGGCAACATACCCGGAGAGGTCGCTGAGGTAGTTGCGCCGCAGCCGATCCAGGGCAGCAGCCGCATCCACCAGTTCACCGTCCCAGGCCGTAACCTGTGCCGCTGGCGCATGGTCTTTAAGGGCTGCATTGCGCTGGCGCAAGGCCTTGGCATAGCGTTGCCAGGCGTTCCGGTAACTGTGTTCCACGTGAAACAGCGCCCAGTCGAGCGACTGGCGCCGGTAACGCGGCCCTCCGTTCAGGATATTGGTAGTATCCCCGGTCATTAGGTGAACCGGAAAACGACCCGCCAGATCGGAAAGCCGTCGCAGGGGCTGACCTTCCAGGTGGATGTCATAGTGCCCGGGTCGGCGTTGGATGCCCACCGGAATGACCCGCTCGTCCTGCAAACCGACGCGCCCGACCACACGAAAGGCCGCCTGCCCATAACGAATGAGCTGATCAGCATCGGATGTTCGAAAGGAGCGTACCCGCCCGAGACAGTACACGGCCTCCAGCAGGCTGGTCTTGCCGGCTGCATTGGGGCCGGTAATCAGGTTGAGGTCAGGGGAAAAGGCAAGTCGGGCCGTTTCGATATTTCGGAATTGTCCGATATCGAGTGACTGCAGTCCCGTTAGGAAATCTGGCAATGAATCAAATACTGGGAGTAGCGGTGATACAGTCGATAGCGGCTATCATAGACGCATCGGCATAACCACATAGCGGCATTCATTCATCCCGGGAGCATGAATCAGTGCACTGCTGTTCGCATCACTCAACAGGACCTCAACCTCCGGACTTTGAATTGCGCCCAGCACGTCCAGGAGATAGGTCACGTTGAACCCGATCAACAGGGGTTCGTGCTCGAAGGCGACTTCTATTTCCTCAACCGCCTCTTCCTGCTCAGGGTTATGTGCTTGTATTTTAAGGTTATTTTTTGAAATATCCAGACGAATCCCGCGGTATTTTTCATTGGATAGTATCGATGTGCGGGTCAGCGCCTGGCGTAACATCTCGCGGTTGATCACCAGGCTCTTGTCGGCCCCTTTGGGAATGACGCGATGGTAGTCAGGGAAACGCCCATCGATCAACTTGGAGGTAAAACGCAGTGCACTGGTGGTGATGCGAATATGGTTGCTGCCTATCTCGACCTGCACCTCGGCATCGTCGTCCTCCAGCAGCCGGTGCAGCTCCTGCACGCCCTTGCGCGGTACGATGACCTGTTGCTCAGTGGTGTCGCCGGTATCGAGGGAGAACTCGCATAACGCCAGTCGGTGACCGTCAGTAGCAACGCCGCGCAAGGTACCGTTGTCCGCTTCCAGCATCAGACCGTTCAGGTAGTAGCGCACATCCTGCTGGGCCATGGAAAAAGCGGTGCGGTCAATCAGCGCGCGTAGATCGTTTTGAGCGACCGCCAGTTTCCGTCCGCTCTTGATCTTTTCGACCACCGGAAATTCATCGGCCGGCATGGTGGCCAGGGTAAAACGACTCTTGCCGGAACGGATTTGTGCACGTTCATTCTTGATGGAAATATCAATGTCCGCCGCTTCGGGCAGGGTGCGGCAAATGTCCAGCAGTTTGCGTGCCGGCAGTGTGATGTCACCGGTCTCCGTGATTGTGACTGTTGCGTGTGCCTGCAGTTCGACTTCGAGATCCGTGGCGGTCAGCTTGAGACTTTTCTTGGTTGTATTGAGCAGCACATTACCCAGTATCGGTAGGGTCTGACGACGTTCAACAACACCGACTACCTGTTGCAATGGTTTGAGCAGTGTTTCACGTTGAATGGTAAATTTCATAATAGATGTATTTAAATATTTAAAGACTATTGTTTAGTTTATTAAGCACACCGAAATCTGTGGGTAAGCAGTATAAACAGATTGTCTACAGTCAGTTGTAAAGAGTACATCTGTCATTAAAAACCGGTGATGTACGGTGGGCAAACTGTGGATAACAAGGGATAAATATAGTCCGAATTGTTATTCACATGTTACCCACATCATGTCGTCAGGGTTCTCAACAGGTTGCTATAGTCCTCGTTGATACGCGCATCGCTTTCCTTGAGTTCAACGACCTTGCGGCAGGCATGCAGGACGGTGGTATGGTCGCGGCCACCGAAGGCATCACCGATCTCGGGTAGACTGTGTGTCGTCAGTTCCTTTGCCAGTGCCATGGCGACCTGGCGTGGCCGGGTAATGGTGCGGCTACGGCGCGGCGACAACAGGTCGGCCACGCGGATCTTGTAGTATTCCGCCACCACCTTCTGGATGTTGTCGATGGTTACCAGCTTGTCTTGCAGGGCCAGCAGGTCGCGCAGGGCCTCCTTGGTGAATTCCAGCGTGATGGGGCTGCCGGTGAACCGGGCGCTGGCCATGACCCGACGCAGGGCACCTTCCAGTTCCCGGATGTTGGACTGGATGCGCTTGGCTATGAAAAACGCCACGTCATCCGGCAGCTCGATATTGTTCTGACTGGCCTTGTTCATGAGAATGGCCACGCGGGTTTCCAGTTCCGCCGGCTCAATCGCGGCAGTCAGCCCCCAGCCGAAACGCGACTTGAGGCGCTCTTCCAGCCCCTGGACTTCCTTGGGGTAACGGTCACAAGTCAGGATCACCTGTTGCTGTCCTTCAAGTAAGGCATTGAATGTATGAAAGAATTCCTCTTGTGAACGCTCTTTTCCGGCAAAAAACTGGATGTCATCGATGAGCAGGGCATCCACCGTCCGGTAGAAACGCTTGAACTCGTTGATGGCATTATGCTGCAGCCCCTTGACCATGTCGGCGACAAAGCGCTCCGAGTGCAGGTAGATCACCCGTGCCGCCGGGTTGCGCTCCAGGATCAGGTTGCCCACGGCGTGCATCAGGTGGGTTTTGCCGAGACCGACACCGCCATAGATGAACAGCGGGTTGTAGGCACCGCCTGGATTTTCTCCGACCTGCATCGAGGCCGCGCGCGCCAGCTGGTTGGATTTTCCACCGACAAAGGAATCAAAGGTGAAATCGGGATTCAGGTTGCTCTTGTACTTTACCGGTGCCGGCTGCTCGGCAGAGCTGGCCCGGGGTGCTACGGAAGCAGCGGTTGCCTGCAGCGGTTCGGCTGCCCGGTTGCTGCTGCCGATATCGAGCTGGACCTCGGTAACAGCGTCGGGGCCGAGGTCATGCAGGGTGCGGGAGATGGTATCGAAGTGGTGTTTCCTGACCCAATCGAGCACAAACTGGTTGGGTGCCAGCAGACGCAGGCTGTCCGTGGTCTCTACGGCGTGCAGGGGGCGTATCCAGGTGTTGAATTGTTGCTCGGGTAGATCGTGTTCCAGACGTACCAGACATTTTTGCCAAAGCGACACCTCCACCTGTCAATTCTCCCCGTTTGTTGTTTCGAATCGCCTACCGAGGGGGAGCAGTCTATACCTGTCGCTGAAAGTTATCCACACCCTGAAACGATGGTCGGGATACTTTTCCAGTTGACAGTGCGGGCGCTGAAACAGTACCCTTTGCGCCCTTTTCCCGCCTGTTGGTGGCGTGGACTATTTCATTGTTATTTTTGGAATTTGGTGTGCCATGAAAAGAACTTTTCAACCCAGCAACCTGAAGCGCAAGCGGACCCATGGTTTTCGTGCCCGCATGAGCACCAAGAACGGCCGGGCCATCATCAAGGCACGTCGCGCCAAGGGCCGCGCCCGGCTGTCTGTCTGAAGCGGCAGCTTGCGTCGGGGCGTGACGCGTTTTCGACGGCAGGCACGTCTGACAGAACCGGCCGAATTCAAACGGGTTTTTGATGGCTGTCGCTGCAAGGCAAGCGACCGCTGGTTCACGGCATTGGCCATTCCCAACGACCGGGAGTCCCCGCGACTGGGTCTGGTGGTCTCCCGCAAGGCAGTGCGCAGGGCGGTGGCGCGCAACCGGATCAAACGCCAGGTGCGGGAAAGTTTCCGTCGTACACAGCCACAGCTGGGTGGGCTGGACATCGTTGTCATCGGACGCCCCGGCATCGATCAGCAGGATAACAAGGCCCTGGCCCTGGCCCTGGAAAATATCTGGACACGATTGATCAAGACATGCGCTGGCTCGTAATACAGCTCATTAAAACCTATCGGTTGCTGCTCAGTCCCTGGTTGGGAGGGCATTGCCGTTTTTATCCCACCTGTTCCTGCTATGCGATTACCGCCATTGAACGCTTCGGGGTGCTGCGTGGCAGTGCACTGGCCACGCGTCGCCTGTCACGCTGTCACCCGTGGCACGAAGGTGGCTGCGACCCGGTACCCGACAAGGACGTGAGTCACAGCCATGGATAACCAGCGTTTGTTTGTGTTCGTTGCGCTCTCCTTCGTGGTGCTGCTGTTATGGCAGGCCTGGATGGAGGACTACGGGGCCCGACCCACGGCCGAGACCCCGGTGCCAGCAACGGATTCACCGGCCGTGGCCGTGCAACCCGCCGAAGACCTGCCTGTTGCCGCCGAGGCGCAGCAAGCGTCGGTCCTGCCGCCCGAGGAGCTGGTGTTAAAAACCGCTCAGCGGGTGCTGGTTGAGACCGATGTCCTGAGCATCGAGCTCGATACTACCGGCGGTGACTTACGCCGTGTCGACCTGCTGACCTACCCGGAGACGACGGCAGCGGATTCCGCTCCGTTTCGCCTGTTGAATGGCACCTTGCCGAGACTGTTTGTCGTGCAGTCGGGGCTGCGCACAGCGGACGGTGAGGAACCCACCCATCACGCCGTATACAGCGCCGAGCAGTCGCATTACCGTCTGCCAGACGGTGCCGATACCCTGCAGGTCCCGCTGCACTGGCGCAGCCCCGCCGGGGTCGAGGTCACCAAGGTTTATACCTTCCATCGCGGCAGTTTCAAGGTAGACCTCGAACACCGCGTCAAAAACAGCAGCAGCAGTGACTGGCGCGGGCGCCAGTACCGCCAGTTGCAGCGCACCCCGACGGCGGAACAGGACCAGTCCACGTTCATCCACACCTACCTTGGCGGAGTGATTTATAGCCCGGAAGAGAAGTACGAAAAGATCGATTTCGATGATATGGCCGAGTCCAATCTCGATCGCAAGATCACCGATGGCTGGGCGGCAATGATCCAGCATTATTTCCTCGCCGCCCTGGTCCCTGAACCCGGTGAAGAAAACCGTTATTACACCAAGACCCTGAGTGGTGCACGTTATGTGATCGGCCTGATCTCGCCGACCCGGACCATTGCTGCCGGTGACAGTGCCAGTTTCAAAACCCGCCTGTTCATCGGTCCCAAGCTGCAGGACGAAATGGCCGAGGTCACCACCGGGCTGGAGCTTACGGTCGATTACGGATTCCTGACGGTGCTGTCGCAGCCGCTGTTCTGGCTGCTGAAGTATATCCACAAACTGATTAACAACTGGGGCTGGGCCATCATCATCCTGACCATCCTGATCAAGCTGGCGTTCTACAAGTTGTCGGAGACCAGTTACCGCTCCATGGCCAACATGCGCAAGCTGTCCCCGCGCCTGCAGTCGCTCAAGGAACGCTACGGCGATGACCGCCAGCGACTCAACCAGGCCATGATGGAGCTTTACAAGAAGGAGAAGATCAACCCGCTGGGCGGCTGCCTGCCGATCCTGGTACAGATCCCCGTGTTCATAGCACTCTATTGGGTTTTGCTGGAGAGTGTGGAAATGCGCCAGGCACCGTTCATGCTCTGGCTGCAGGACCTGTCATCCCCCGACCCCTTTTATATCTTGCCGCTGCTAATGGGCGCCACTATGTTGATCCAGCAGAAGCTCAACCCGGCACCGCTGGACCCGATCCAAGCGAAGATCATGATGGCACTGCCGATCGTGTTCACCGTTTTCTTTGCCTTCTTTCCCTCCGGTCTGGTGCTCTACTGGGTGGTCAACAACACCCTGTCGATTGCCCAGCAGTGGGTCATCACGCGGCGCATCGAGCGCGGCAGCAAATAGGCCCTGCGCCGCCGCGGTCGGCATGACCCCGGACACCATCGCTGCCGTTGCCACACCCGCCGGTCACGGTGGTGTCGGAATTGTGCGGGTCTCCGGTCCGCAGACCCCGGCCCTGGCCGAGCAGCTGCTCGGCAGATTGCCGCAACCCCGGGTGGCCGAACTGCATGCCTTTGTCGATGCCGATGGACAGCTGATCGACACAGGCCTCGCGCTCTATTTTCAGTCCCCCGCTTCCTTCACCGGCGAACACGTGCTGGAATTACACGGTCATGGCGGACCGGTGGTCATGGACTTGCTGCTGCAACGGGTATTGGCACTGGGCGCGCGAGCCGCACGCCCGGGTGAATTCTCCGAGCGCGCCTTTCTGAATGACAAGCTCGACCTGGCCCAGGCCGAGGCGATCGCCGACCTGATCGAGAGCGGCACGGCACAGGCGGCCCGCGCCGCCGTGCACTCCCTGCAGGGGGTATTTTCCGCGACCGTACATGAACTGCTGGAGCAGCTCATCGAGCTGCGCGTCTATGTCGAGGCCGCGCTGGATTTCCCCGAGGAAGAGATCGATTTCCTCTCGGATGGACGGGTCACGGCAATGCTGGCCGCAGTGCACGACGAACTGGTCGAGGTTCAGGCGCGCGCCCACCAGGGCCAGTTGCTGCGCGACGGCATGACGCTGGTGATTACCGGACGGCCCAACGCGGGCAAATCCAGCCTGCTGAATGCCCTGGCGGGCCGTGATACCGCCATAGTCACCGCCATCCCCGGCACCACGCGCGACGTGTTGCGCGAGCACATCCAGCTTGATGGCATGCCCTTGCATATCATCGATACCGCCGGCCTGCACGACAGCGACGATCCTGTGGAACGCGCAGGCATACAGCGTGCCTGGCGCGCTATCGAAGGCGCCGACCGTGTGCTGCTGGTGGTCGATGATCAGCGTGGCTTCGACACTGCTGATGCCGCTATCCTCAATGAGTTACCAGCCCGCCTGGAGCACACACGGATTTGCAGCAAGATCGACCTGAGCGGGCGTGCGCCGGGTGTGTCCGAGACCGAAACGGGCGTGGAGGTCGCGGTTTCTGCACTTACCGGCGCCGGCATGGATGAACTGCGTACCCACCTAAAGCAGTGTGTCGGCTTCAGTGAACAGGGCGAGGGCGCCTTCAGCGCCCGCCGCCGACACCTGGATGCCCTGGCTCGCGCCCAGACCCACGTGGCGGCCGGTGCGCACCAGCTTCGGGAACAGCGGGCTGCTGAACTTCTGGCGGAGGAGCTGCGCCAGGCCCAGCAGGCCCTGGGGGAAATCACCGGCGAGTTTACCAGCGAGGACCTGCTGGACCGGATCTTCAGCAGCTTCTGCATCGGTAAATGAGTATCGGCCGCCAGGGAGTGGGCAGATCCCCGGCCTGAGCCTATATAAATAGAGTAATCTCTGAATTTAGTGTCCACATGGTCCGGTGGCGGCCACAGCACGCCACGCAGTGAGCAGTAAGGGGGTTTGTGCCTGCCTTTTAATTTGGTATTCTCTAAATAAATAGATTACCCTAACAAATTACAAGCTACTGTTTATTATTTATTTACTGTCCGGAAGGCCGCCGGCAGTGGTGTGTGATCGGGCAATACCCGCCGTTTGATGCTTAATACCATAGATAATTTGTGTAATTAAGGCGTGGCATGGAACCGGGAGGGTACAGGCAGGCGATTTGAAACTCTAAGCTATTTATTTAATTTATAATTTGGATATAATTAGGGTCCCAACAAAATTTTGCGTATTCGACACTTATGGCAAATACCCCGCGATACTCGCTGCGTGAAAGGAAATTCGCCCGTACCCGGCTGACCCTGGCAGAGATTGTCACCCACCACCTGGAAAACGCCCCGCTGGATTCCCTGTCCGTCAAGGCCTTGTGCGAGCGCGCGCAAATCTCGGAGGCGACCTTCTTCAACTACTTCCCCAGGAAAGATGATCTGATTGCCTACCTGGACAAACTCTGGTCACTCGAACTGAACTGGTACGGGCACCAGGCGGCAACCCAGCAGCAGGGACTGGCGGTCATCGAGGCCCTGTTCCGTTATACCGCCATCCAGGTGCAGAAGAAGCCGGGGCTGATGGGGGAGATCATCGCCTACGAGGCCCGCGACCGCGACCGTACCCCGCGTCCGGTAATCACGCCGGCGGAGCGCGCGCTGGCCTTTGCCGACCTGCCCGGGATTGTCGAACTCGAGGATGAGAGTCTTGAGGTGGTGTTGAGGGCGGCGCTGCAACAGGCCATCGAACGCGGTGAGTTGCCGGCAAATACCTTGCAGCCGGCCGCCATGGTGGGGCTGGTATCGATATTCTACGGGGTGCCGCTGGCGATCATGCACGGCAATCAGGCCAACATCGGTCCCATGTACCGCCAACAACTGGAGATATTGTGGTCGGGGCTGCGTGCAGTGGCGGCTGGGAGCTGACGCGCTACCGCTTGCTAAATTAGCATGTGCATCGGGACTGATACAGAAAACCACCCGGGTACGCGCATTGCCCTGTATTCTTCCGGCGGCGTACACTAGCGGTCATTATTTATACAGGATTACCGTGCAGAGAAAGGGCCGTGTCAGGACAGCGCAGGACATATGATGTGATCGTGGTGGGCGGTGGCCATGCCGGGACCGAGGCCGCGCTGGCGGCCGCGCGTCTGGGGATGCGTACCCTGCTGCTCACCCATAATGTCGAGACCCTCGGCCAGATGAGCTGCAACCCTGCCATCGGCGGTATCGGCAAAAGCCACCTGGTCAAGGAGATCGATGCACTCGGGGGGATGATGGCCCGGGCCGCCGACCTGGCCGGTATCCAGTTTCGCGTTCTCAATGCCAGCAAGGGGCCAGCGGTGCGTGCCACCCGCGCCCAGGCAGATCGTGTGCTCTACCGCCAGGCAGCACGCGCTGCACTGGAGGCACAGTCCAATCTGCATATTTTCCAGCAGGCCGTCGATGACCTGATCGTTAGCGGCGAGTGTGTGCACGGCGTAATCACACAGATGGGGCTGGCGTTTCATGCACCCGCGGTGGTGCTTACCGTGGGCACCTTCCTCGGCGGCCGGATCCATATCGGTTCGCAGAATCACAGTGGCGGCCGCGCCGGTGACCCGCAGGCCAAGGCGCTGGCGGCGCGTCTGCGCGAGTTACCATTGCGGGTTGAACGCCTCAAGACCGGTACCCCGCCACGCGTTGACGGGCGCAGCATCGACTACAGTCGCCTGACAGAGCAGCCCGGTGATGTACCGCTGCCGGTGATGTCATACCTGGGCAAGGCGGTGGACCACCCGCGCCAGGTATCCTGCCATATCAGCGCGACCAATGAGCGCACGCATGACATCATTCGTGCCGGTCTGGCGGAATCACCGATGTTTTCCGGCGCCATCCAGGGCGTCGGTCCGCGCTACTGCCCCTCGATCGAGGACAAGATTACGCGCTTCGCCGACAAGACATCGCACCAGATCTTCGTGGAGCCCGAAGGCCTGACAACCCACGAGGTCTATCCCAACGGGATCTCCACCAGCCTGTCTTACGATGTGCAGGAGCAACTGGTGCGCTCCATCACCGGGTTTGAAAATGCCCACATCACGCGCCCGGGCTATGCGATCGAATACGATTTCTTCGATCCGCGCGACCTGCAGACCTCACTGGAGACCCGGGCGATCCAGGGGCTGTTCTTCGCCGGCCAGATCAACGGTACCACCGGCTACGAGGAGGCGGCCGCACAGGGCCTGATCGCCGGTCTGAATGCAGCGCGCCGGGTACAGGATGCAGAGCCCTGGACGCCGCGCCGTGATGAGGCCTACATCGGCGTGTTGATCGACGACCTGGTGACCCGCGGAACCAGCGAGCCCTATCGCATGTTTACCAGCCGTGCCGAATACCGGCTGTTGCTGCGCCAGGACAATGCCGACCTGCGACTGACGCCGCAGGGTCGTGCACTGGGTCTGGTGCCCGAACGGCGCTGGCAGTTCTTCAATGAAAAATATTCAGCGCTTGAACGTGAGCAGGACCGCCTGGATTCACTGTTACTGCGTCCCGACAGCGGTCCGGGCAGTTCCCTGGCAAAGCTGCTGGAAAAACCGCTGTCGCGCGAGCAGCGCGCCGCCGAGTTGCTGCGCCGCCCGGACGTGCCCTACCGCGCCTTGATGGCGATCGAGGGTATCGGCCCCGGTGTTGTCGATGAACAGGTCGCCGAGCAGATCGATATCCAGGCAAAGTATGCCGGCTACCTAAAACGCCAGCAGGCCGAGATCGCGCGTCTCGAGCGTCATCAACAACAAGCTCTGCCGGTTGATTTCGATTACAATGAGGTGCGGGGGCTTTCAAATGAAGCATGTGAAAAGCTGCAGTCGGTCCGGCCACAGAACATCGGTCAGGCGGCACGTATTCCGGGCATCACACCGGCAGCCGTTTCACTGCTGTTGATCCATCTCAAGAAGCGCGACCGGGTCGAACGCAAGCGCGCCTGAGCCTTATAACCTGACCCAGAGAGAGGTGCATGCAGAGGCGCGGATTCAGAGGTAATGACCGTCACGGCAGATCCGCGGATCCCGAAGAACTGCTTGCGAAAGGTCTGCGCGAGCTAGGACTGGAAGATGCACTGGCCGGTGATGAACGGCTGATGGTATACATCTCTGAACTGATGAACTGGAACCGGGTGTACAACCTGACCTCGGTACGCAGACCGGCCGAGATTGTCACCCGGCATATTCTGGACAGCCTGTCGATCATCCCCTACCTGGTGGGCAAGCGTGTTCTTGATATCGGAACGGGTGCCGGGTTGCCGGGTATCCCCCTGGCCGTGGCCAGCCCGGAGCGGGATTATTACCTGCTGGACAGCAGCAGCAAGAAACTGCGCTTTGTACAGCAGACAGTTGCCTCACTGGGTCTGGACAATGTCGTACTTGAACATGCGCGCGTCGAGAGCTACCGCCCCGATGAGCGTTTTGATACGGTCATATGCCGCGCCTTTTCAGACCTGCATGACCTCTACCGGCACGCCGCACGGCTGTGTACGCCTGAGAGCCGGATACTCGCCATGAAGGGCGTCTATCCAATGACCGAAATCGAAGGCCTTGAAGACAAGTCAGTGATAGAAGACGTGTTCACGATCCACGTTCCCGGGCTGGATGCAGAACGTCACCTGGTGTGCATGAACATGGCGGCGGAACAAGCAGGATAGAGAGGCGCATGGGAAAAATACTGGCGGTTACCAATCAGAAAGGCGGGGTCGGCAAGACTACCACCAGTGTGAACCTGGCGGCCTCCCTGGTGGAGACCGGCCGGCGCGTCCTGCTGGTTGACCTGGACGCGCAGGGCAATGCGACCATGGGCAGCGGCTGCAACAAGCATGAGGTGGCCATGACCGGTTACGACCTGTTGATCGGGCACGCGAACATTCGCGACGTAATTATCTATGCCACCGAAGCCGGCTATGACCTGTTGCCGGGCAACAGCGACCTGACCGCCGCCGAGGTGGAACTGATGAGCCGCGACGACCGCGAACGCCGGCTGCGCTCGGCGCTCACCTACGTGCAGAATGAGTATGACCTCATCATCATCGACTGTCCGCCATCACTGAACATGCTGACCGTCAATGCCCTGGCCGCAGCTCATGGCGTATTTATCCCGATTCAATGCGAATACTATGCCCTGGAAGGGCTGTCGGCACTGCTGGAGACTGTGGAGCAGGTACGGCTTGCCGTTAACCCGGAACTGGAGATCGAGGGTCTGCTGCGGACCATGTATGACGCCCGCAACAATCTTGCCAATGATGTATCGGCACAACTGCAGGCGCACTTCGGTGACAAGCTCTACCGCACCATTATCCCGCGTAACGTACGCCTGGCGGAGGCGCCCAGCCACGGTCTGCCGGTATTGCTTTATGATAAAAACTCGCGCGGTGCAGCGGCCTACTTGGCACTGGCCGGCGAATACCTGCGGCGTCATGCGTCCAGCGCAACGGCTCCACAGGAGCCCGAGCGCAAACAACAAGGCGGGGCACAACCAACACACTTCTGATCGATCCTGAACCTTACGGTAGAGACTATGGCAGCGAAAAAGCGCGGACTTGGGCGGGGCCTGGATGCACTTCTGGGGCCAGCGGCAGGGGCACCCCAGCCAGAACCGGCGGATGAGGCAGCGCCCCTGGCACCGCCGGTCGAAATGCAGGCGGTGCCACCCGCAGCGGAACCCGGCCCCGATAGCGGTGCCTTGCGAAATCTGCCGGTGGACATCATCCAGCGCGGCAAATACCAGCCACGCGTGGACATGCACCAGGAATCACTCCAGGACCTGGCCGATTCGATCAGTGAACAGGGCGTGGTGCAGCCCATCGTGGTGCGCAGTGTCGCGGAGGGCCGTTACGAGATCATCGCCGGTGAGCGCCGCTGGCGCGCCGCCCAGCTGGCCGGCCTGCACGAGATTCCGGCCGTGGTGCGCGAGGTCGGGGACCGGGGCGCCATCGCCATTGCGCTGATTGAAAACATCCAGCGCGAAGACCTCAATCCGCTGGAAGAGGCGCGCGCGCTCAAGCGCTTGATCGATGAATTCGAGGTGACCCACGAGCAGGCCGCCAAGGCGGTGGGACGTTCGCGCGCTGCGGTGTCCAACCTGCTGCGCCTGCTGGACCTGGAGGACATGGTCAAGGGCATGGTCGAGCGCAGCGAACTGGAAATGGGGCATGCCCGGGCGCTGCTGGCTCTGGCGGGCGCACGCCAGGTCGAGGCCGCCCGCCAGGTGATCGCCAAAGGATTGACGGTGCGTGCGACAGAACGACTGGTCCAGCAGCTGCAACAGCCAAGACGCCCGGCCCCCGTAGCGGCCAGCAAGGACCCCGACGTCCAGCGTCTCGAGGCCAGCCTGGCCGACCGGCTGGGCGCGCGCGTCCTGATCCGGCAGGGCCGTGGGGGCAAGGGCCGGCTGGAGATCCGCTACAACAGCCTGGACGAACTGGACGGCATCCTCGAGCACATCAAGTGACCGGTTTTTGCCCCGGTTTATTGACCCTCACACCCCGGCATCTTTATAATCCCCCGCTGCCTCGTGGTCGGCAGAAGGGCTGTCAGGTCGGTGTCCAGCGCCTGCAGCACCTCACCCGACCACAAGCAAGCTACTGAAACGAGAAGAATTATTGGGTCTTTGTTCGACAGGATCCGCAATGTGTTGTTGACCCAGCTGGCGCTGGTGTTGCTGACCTCGGTTGTGTTTCTTGTCGTATCCGGCAACGTGGAGGCATTGTCTGCCGGATTTGGCGGACTGATTGCCTGCTCCAACACTGTTTTGCTGGAGTGGCGCCGCTACCGGGTGGATAGCGGTCGCGCCCTGAGTGCCGGAGCCAGCCTCCGGGTGTTGTATCGCAGCGCGCTGGAGCGTTTTCTGCTGGTGGCCATGCTGTTCGTGCTGGGCATGGGCGTGCTGCAGCTAGCGCCGCTGGCGCTGCTGACGGGATTTATCGCGGGCCAGCTTGGCCTCGTTATTACGGGAATACAAAGGAAGAACTGATTCATGGCGGCTGAGCCACTGACATCCTCGAGCTACATCAAGCACCACCTGACCAACCTGACCTATGGCAAGTTTCCCGAGGGTCACGAGCATGCCGGTCACTGGGGCTTTGCCCATTCCGCGCAAGATGCCCAGGCCATGGGTTTCTGGGCGATCAACGTCGACAGTATGCTGTTTTCCATCGGGCTGGGGATGCTGTTTCTGTGGCTGTTTCGCAAGGTGGCCAAAACTGCCACGGTCGATGTCCCGGGCGGTTGGCAGAACTTCGTGGAGTGGATCGTCGAGTTCATCGATACCAGTGTGCGTGGCTCCTTCAGCGCCAAGAACGACATGGTGGCACCGCTGGCGCTGACCCTGTTCATCTGGATCTTCCTGATGAACCTCATGGATCTGATCGCCGTTGACCACATCCCCTGGCTGGCCAGCCTCCTGGGCGTCAGTCATCTCAAGATCGTGTCGACCACCGACCCCAACATCACCTTCGGTCTGGCACTGCCGGTGTTCTTTCTGGTGCTCTACTACAGTGTGAAAATAAAAGGCCTGGGCGGTTTTCTGGGCGAGCTGGCCTTCCACCCGTTTCCGAAGTGGATGGCGCCGGTCAACCTGCTGCTCGAGGGCGTGACGCTGATCGCACGACCGCTTTCGCACTCGCTGCGGCTGTTCGGCAACATGTACGCCGGCGAAATGATCTTCATCCTGATCGCCCTGATGTATGGCGGCGGCATTGCACTTGGTGCATTCGGCGGGCTACTGCAGCTGGGCTGGGCCATCTTCCATATTCTTATCATTACCCTGCAGGCGTTCATTTTCATGACGCTTACTATCGTCTATCTGGATATGGCACATCAGGAAACACACTGAATTTTATTATTATTGAACGGTACTTAACTCGGGAGAGAAAAATGGAAAACGCTTTGTTATATATCGCTGGCGGCCTGATGATGGGTCTCGGTGCGCTGGGTGCGGCTGTCGGTATCGGCATCCTTGGCGGCCGTTTCCTGGAAGGTGCCGCACGTCAGCCGGAGCTGATTCCGATGCTGCGTACGCAGTTCTTCATTGTCATGGGCCTGGTTGACGCCGTGCCCATGATTGCTGTTGGTCTTGCCATGTACGTGATGTTCGCGGTGGTCTCATAAACGATTACAGATCGTATATCTGTTTATTGTCGGACGAGGTATAGGCATGAATTTCAATGCAACACTGATCGGACAGACCATCACCTTCATCGTGTTTGTGTGGTTCTGCATGAAGTTTATCTGGCCGCCCATCATGCATGCACTGGAAGCGCGCAGGAAGAAAATCGCGGACGGGCTGGCTGCCTCGGAACGAGGCAAGCACGAGCAGGAACTGGCCGAGGAGCGTGCCACGGAAATCCTGCGCGAGGCGAAAGACAAGGCCGGGGAAATCATCACCCGTGCCGAGAAGCGCGGGGGCGAGATCATCGACGAAGCCAAGGTCGATGCGCGTGACGAGGGTGAGCGACTGTTGACTTCGGCACGCGCCGAGATCGACCAGGAAATCAACCGCGCCAAGGAAGACCTGCGCGGGCAGGTCGTGTCAATCGCCTTGGCCGGTGCCGGCAAGGTGCTGGAGCGCGAGGTGGACCAGAGTGCGCATGACGAACTGCTCACCAAGCTGGCCGCAGAGATCTAGGTAATCCAATGGCCGAGACGCTTACCGTCGCACGTCCTTATGCCCAGGCGGTGTTCCTGTTTGCCGATGCTCGTCAGGCACTCGGGGAGTGGGCGGAGATGCTGGAACTGCTGGCCGCCATCGCAGCCGACCCCGATATCGCCGGCCTGGCGGACAGCCCGCGGCTTACAGAAGCGCAACGTGCTGGCCTGTTCATCGACATCGGCGCTGAGCGCCTGAATGATAGTTGCCACAATTTCGTCCGCCTGCTGGCGGAGAACCGGCGTCTCAAGCTGCTGCCCGAGATTGCTGCCCTGTACGAGATCCAGCGTCGCGAGGCCGAAAAGACAATACGTGCCGAGCTGGTCTCCGCATTCCCCGTGAGCGACACCCACAAGGCGGCCGTTACCAAGGCGCTGAAAAAGCGCCTGGGCCGCGAGATCGAACTCGACTGTTCGACCGACTCGACCCTGCTGGGCGGTGCCATCATACGCGCCGGGGATCTGGTTATCGACGGTTCAGTGCGCGGCAAGCTGGAACGCCTGGGCGGCACACTGAATTATTAAGAGGACTATAAGCTATGCAACTCAATCCTGCTGAAATCAGCGATCTCATCAAGAGCCGTATCGAGCAATTCGAAGCGGTTGCCGAAGCGCGTACCGAGGGAACCGTTGTCAGCCTGACGGACGGTATTACCCGTATTCACGGCCTGGCCGATGTCATGCAGGGTGAAATGATCGAATTCCCGGGCAACATCTTCGGAATGGCGCTCAACCTGGAGCGTGACTCCGTCGGTGCGGTGATCCTGGGCGACTACAAGTCCATCTCGGAAGGCGACAGTGTCAAGTGCACGGGCCGCATCCTCGAGGTGCCGGTTGGCGAGGCCATGCTGGGACGCGTGGTGGATTCGCTGGGTAGCCCGATTGACGGCAAGGGCCCGATAGAGACCACGATGTCATCGCCGATTGAGAAGATTGCACCGGGCGTTATTGCACGCCAGTCGGTTGACCAGCCGGTGCAGACCGGGCTCAAGTCGATCGACGCCATGGTGCCGATCGGGCGCGGCCAGCGCGAGTTGATCATCGGAGACCGCCAGACCGGCAAGACCGCGGTGGCAATCGACACCATTATCAACCAGAAGGGCACCGGGATTAAATGTATCTACGTGGCGGTCGGCCAGAAGAACTCATCGATCGCCACTGTGGTGCGCAAGCTGGAAGAGCACGGTGCGATGGAACACACCATCGTCGTGGCAGCGGCGGCGGCTGAATCCGCGGCGATGCAGTTTATTGCACCCTACGCCGGCTGTGCCATGGGCGAGTACTTCCGCGACCGGGGCGAGGATGCCCTGATCATCTACGATGACCTGACCAAGCAGGCCTGGGCCTATCGCCAGGTGACTCGCGCCTGCTGGAGCGCGCCGCTCGCATCAATGCCCACGAGGTCGAGAAGCTGACCAACGGCCAGGTCAAGGGCAGTACCGGTTCATTGACGGCGCTGCCGATCATCGAGACCCAGGCGGGTGACGTGTCCGCCTTCGTGCCCACCAACGTGATCTCGATTACCGATGGACAGATCTTCCTGGAGTCCGACCTGTTCAATGCCGGTATCCGGCCCGCCATCAACGCCGGTTTGTCGGTATCGCGTGTTGGAGGCGCGGCACAGACCAAGATCATCAAGAAGCTCGGCGGTGGTATACGCCTGGCGCTGGCCCAGTACCGCGAGCTGGCCGCCTTTGCACAGTTTGCCTCCGATCTCGACGAGACCACCCGCAAGCAGCTGGAACGCGGCCAGCGCGTGACCGAACTGATGAAACAGAAGCAATACTCGCCGCTGACAGTGGCCGAGATGGCCGTGTCGCTGTTTGCCGCCGATCAGGGCTATCTCGATGATATCGACATCAAGAAGGTCGTAGATTTCGAGCATGCGCTGCTTTCCTACATGCGTTCCAGCCAGACCGCACTGATGGACAAGATCAACGAGACCGCCGACTACAACGATGAAATCGAGGCAGGCCTGCGTTCGGCGATTGAAGAATTCAAGGCCAACCACACCTGGTAGTGCTTACCCGTTTTCGACGGGCCACTCTGACAACAGATAAGGTAAAGCGATGTCCGGCGCGAAGGAAATCCGCACCAAGATCAGCAGTATCAAGAATACTCAGAAGATCACCAAGGCCATGGAAATGGTTGCGGCAAGTAAAATGCGCAAGGCGCAGGACAGCATGCAGGCCACGCGCCCCTATGCAGACAAGATTCGCAATGTCATTTCGCACCTGGCGCATGCGCATCCCGAATATCATCATCCGTACCTGGCCGAGCGTAATATAAAGCGTGTCGGTCTGGTCATCATATCCACTGATCGAGGCCTGTGTGGTGGCCTGAACATCAACATGTTCAAGAAGGCCATAACAAACATGCAGCAATGGGCCGCAGACGGCATCGAGATCGACCTTACCCTGATCGGCGCCAAGAGCAACGCCTTCTTCAAGCGCCTTGGCGGCAACGTCGTGTCAACCGCAACCCACCTGGGCGATGCACCCTCGATTAACGACCTGATCGGTACCATCAAGGTGATGCTGGATGCCTATGAGGAAGGCCGTATCGACCGCCTCTACCTGTCGTACAACGAGTTCGTTAACACCATGACCCAGCGTCCGCAGCTGGAACAGCTTATCCCGATTCATGGACACAAGGAAAAGGAGCTGGAAACGCACTGGGATTACATCTACGAGCCGGATTCAAAGCCGGTCATGAATGCACTGATGATTCGTTACATCGAGTCGCTGGTCTACCAGGGCGTGGTGGAAAACCTGGCCTGCGAGCAGTCGGCGCGCATGGTGGCGATGAAGTCTGCAAGCGACAATGCCGGTGAACTGATCGATGAACTACAGCTCGCCTATAACAAGGCGCGCCAGGCGGCCATTACCCAGGAGATTTCGGAAATCGTCGGGGGCGCGGCGGCGGTTTAAATACAGCGTGGGAATGAATTTAATTCTGTCCCCCGACAATATTTGAGAATTGAGGGAAACAACATGAGTGCTGGCAACATTGTTGAAATCATCGGTGCGGTGGTCGACGTGGAGTTTCCGCGCGACAGCGTACCCAGGGTATATGACGCGCTGAAGATCGATGGCGAGGAGATAACCCTCGAGGTACAGCAGCAGCTGGGCGACGGTATTGTGCGTACCATCGCGATGGGTTCCACCGACGGGTTGCGTCGTGGTCTTACAGCAAACAATACCGGGGCACCGATTTCCGTGCCGGTGGGAACCAAGACCCTGGGTCGCATCATGAATGTACTGGGCGAGCCGGTGGATGAGAAGGGCGACATCGGTGCCGAGACCAGCTGGCCAATTCACCGCGCAGCACCAACCTTCGCGGAACAGGCGGCCACAGTCGAGATCCTGGAAACCGGCATCAAGGTAATCGACCTTATCTGTCCGTTTGCCAAAGGTGGCAAGGTTGGACTCTTCGGCGGCGCCGGTGTCGGCAAAACCGTGGCGCTGATGGAACTGATCCGCAACATCGCCGTCGAGCACAGCGGATATTCCGTGTTCGCCGGTGTCGGTGAGCGTACCCGCGAGGGTAACGACTTCTATCATGAAATGACCGAGGGCGGTGTTATCGACAAGGTATCACTGGTCTACGGCCAGATGAACGAGCCGCCAGGTAACCGCCTGCGTGTTGGGCTGACCGGCCTGACCATGGCTGAATACTTTCGCGATGAAGGCCGCGACGTGCTGTTCTTCGTCGACAACATCTACCGTTATACCCTCGCCGGTACCGAGGTGTCCGCACTGCTCGGCCGTATGCCGTCGGCCGTGGGTTACCAGCCGACGCTGGCCGAGGAAATGGGTGTGCTGCAGGAGCGCATCACCTCGACGAAGACCGGTTCAATCACCTCGATTCAGGCGGTGTACGTCCCGGCGGACGACCTCACTGACCCGTCGCCGGCGACCACCTTCGCCCACCTCGATGCTACCCTGGTGTTGTCGCGCCAGATTGCCGAACTGGGTATTTATCCCGCAGTTGACCCGCTTGATTCCACCAGTCGCCAGCTCGATCCGCTGGTTGTTGGCCAGGACCACTACGATACCGCGCGCGCGGTTCAGGGTACGCTGCAGCGTTACAAGGAACTCAAGGACATCATCGCCATCCTCGGCATGGACGAGCTTTCCGAGGAAGACAAGCTGGCGGTATCCCGAGCTCGGAAGATCCAGCGCTTTCTTTCGCAGCCATTCTTTGTCGCCGAGACCTTCACGGGCACCGCTGGCAAGTACGTGTCACTCAAGGAGACCATTGCCGGCTTCAAGGGTATCGTGAACGGCGACTATGACGAACTGCCGGAACAGGCGTTCTACATGGTCGGCACCATTGACGAAGTGGCAGAAAAGGCGAAAAACCTCTAACGGCGATAGTGGAACACGATATGGCAATGACCATGCATGTAGATATCGTCAGTGCCGAGAAGGCCATCTTCTCGGGCACGGTAACGATGTTGTTTGCCCCGGCCGAAATGGGCGAGGTGGGTATCGCCCCACGGCATGCCCCGCTGCTCACCTGGCTGAAGCCCGGTGAAGTTCGGGTGCAGACCAAGGAGGGCGACCAGCGTTCCTACTTTGTCTCCGGCGGCATACTGGAAGTGCAGCCCCATACGGTCACAGTGCTGGCGGATACTGCCATACGTGCGCGCGATCTCGACGAGGCCGCGGCAGTGGAGGCCAAGGAGCGTGCCGAGCACATGCTCGCGGACAAGCAGGCCGATATCGACTACGCCAAGGTACAGGCAGAACTGGCTCAGTCCGTTGCCCAGCTGCGTGCCATCCAGAAACTGCGCGAAAAGGCCAAGCAATAATCACAGGCGACGCCTGTACGAGATCATAATGACCAGACCCATAGTCATCCGCGACAAGGTCGTCTCCTTCACCTATTCAATCCAGGACGAGGAAGGCAATATCGTCGAGCAGTCCGACCTGCCTATCAGTTATGTGCACGGCGGCCAGCATGATCTGTTCGAGAAGATCGAGGTGGCCCTGGAGGGTTGTGCGATAGGTGACAGCGTTCAGGTCTCGCTGACCCCGGAGGAGGGTTTCGGACCATACGACGATAGCATGACCTACACTGACGACCTTGCTAACGTTCCGTCCGAGTTCCGCCGCATCGGGGCCGAGGTGGAGATGATGAACGACCGGGGCGAGTCCCGGAAATTCACCGTCACCCGTATCGAGAACGACAAACTGACCGTGGATGGTAATCACCCGCTTGCTGGCAAGGTCATCACTTTCAACATCAAGGTTGCCGATATCCGCGATGCCAGTCCGGATGAGCTGGCCCAGGGCGTGAAGCCAATGGCCACGCCGGTGATGCACTGAAAAAGGACCGAGGCCCTGGTCGCCCGTACCGCCCAGGTGACTGCCTGATTCAAACCCAGAACACTTTATTTCCAGGAAGTTACCACGCTGCCTTGGTCACATTCCGCTTTATGTTGACGGAAGACTGTTGTTTAATATTTTATTAATTATTTTCTCTGCGCACTTTGCGTCTTTGCGGTAGATATTCACAAATCAAGAACTTCACTGTAGACCTGAATTAATGGATCTAAGCATCATTATTCTCGCGGCTGGCCAAGGGACGCGCATGCGCTCCGGGCTTCCCAAGGTGCTGCACCCGCTGGCCGGCCGATCTCTGCTGGGCCATGTCATCGAGACGGCGCGCACTTTTGCCGGTGCCGATATCCATGTGGTTGTCGGGCACGGTGCCGGGCAGGTGCGCACGGCCTTCCCGGACGCGGACATTCACTGGGTGATACAGGACCAGCAGCTGGGCACGGGGCATGCGGTCGCGCAGGTGCTGCCCGGTATCGCCGATGACCGGGCTGTCGTGGTGATGTACGGCGATGTACCACTGATTCGGCATGCCACGCTGGCTGCATTGCTGGCCGATGCCATTCGCGGCGAGATCGGTCTGCTGACGGCCGAACTGGACCAGCCTGCCGGTTATGGGCGCATCGTGCGTGATGACCATGGCCAGATCACCGCGATCATCGAGGAAAAAGATGCCAGCGATGCCCAGCGCCTTATCCGCGAGATCAATACCGGCTTTATGGCGGCGCCTGCCGATCGCCTGCGCGGCTGGGTGGCTGCACTGGATAACAACAATGCACAGGGCGAGTTCTATCTAACCGATGTGATCGCGCTGGCGGTGCGTGACGGCGTCAAGGTCGGTACCGTCACCACGCAGGATCCGCATGAAATACTCGGAGTAAATGACCGCATGCAGCTCGCCGAACTGGAGCGCTGTTACCAACGCCAGCAGGCCGAGACCTGTATGCAGTCCGGTGTCACCCTGATTGATCCGGCGCGCTTCGACCTGCGCGGTACGCTGCAGGCCGGAGAAGACGTAGTGATCGATGTGAATGCCGTACTGGAGGGCGAGGTGGTGCTTGGTGATCGTGTTGCGATCGGGCCAAATGTCGTATTGCGCGATACCCGCATCGGCGCTGACGTGACGGTACTCGCCAACTGCGTCATCGAGGAGGCCACTATCGGTTCAGGTGTGCGCATCGGCCCGTTTTCACGAATCCGCCCTGAGACTCGGCTGGCTGACCATGCGCACGTTGGCAATTTTGTGGAAATCAAGAAGTCCGATGTTGGCCAGGGTTCCAAGATCAATCACCTAAGTTATATCGGCGATACCACCATCGGGAGCAGCGTGAACATCGGTGCCGGGACCATTACCTGCAACTACGACGGCGCCAACAAGCATCGCACCGTCATCGGTAACGATGTGTTTATCGGGTCCGATACCCAGCTGGTAGCACCGGTCGAGGTCAAGGACGGCGCCACCATTGGCGCGGGCTCAACCATCACGCGGGATGCGCCTGCGGATGAACTGACGCTGAGCCGTGCGCCCCAGGAAACCCGCAAGGGCTGGCAGCGCCCGGTCAAGAAGAAACCATGAGAGAGCCATCATGTGCGGTATTGTCGGAGCCGTAGCCCGTCACGATGTCTCCCCTGTGTTGCTCGACGGCCTGCGACGCCTCGAGTACCGTGGCTACGACTCGGCCGGGATTGCTGTGCTGAGCGACCAGTCACTGCTCGAACGTGTGCGTACGATCGGCAAGGTCGCCGAACTCGTGAAGGCGCTCGAGTCCACACCGGTCAGCGGACTAACCGGGATCGCGCATACACGCTGGGCGACCCATGGCGAACCCAGCGAAAAAAACGCTCATCCGCATGTGTGCCATGAGCGCGTGGCGCTGGTGCACAACGGCATCATCGAGAACCACGAAGAACTGCGCGCCCGGCAGGAACGGGCCGGGTTCAGGTTCACCTCCCAGACCGATACAGAGGTCATCGTACACCAGATTCATCACCACCTGGACCAGGGCAAGGACCTGCTGGCCGCGGTGCAATCCACCGTGGCTGACCTCGACGGGGCCTTTGCACTCGGTGTCATCAGCAAGGACGAACCCGGCCGCCTGATTGCCGCGCGCCGCGGCAGTCCGCTGGTCATCGGTGTGGCGGATGACGAGTTTCTCATCGCCTCGGATGTGGCGGCACTGGTGTCTGAGACCAACCGTTTTATGTTTCTCGAAGACGGTGACGTGGCCGACATTCACGACACCGGTGTGGTTGTCTACGACTATGCCGGCAGCAAGGTGGAGCGGCCGCTCAAGACATCGCAACTAACCGCGAAGGCGTCCGACAAGGGTGAATACAGTCACTACATGCTCAAGGAGATATTTGAGCAGCCGCGTGCCATTGCGGATACCCTGCAAGGGCGCATCACCGGCCAGCGGGTACTGGAGAATGCCTTCGGGACCGATGCCGGCAGGATATTCGACAGCGTGGAGGGTGTGCACATCATTGCCTGCGGCACCAGCTATCATGCCGGCATGGTGGGCCGCTACTGGCTGGAATCGCTGGCCGGGATTCCCTGCAACGTTGAGGTGGCCAGCGAATTCCGCTACCGCAAGCCAGTGGTTCGAAAAAATTCGCTTATCGTCACCCTGTCACAATCCGGCGAGACCGCCGATACCCTGGCCGGTTTGCGCGAGGCGTGCCGTCTGGGCTTCGGTCATTCGCTGTCGATCTGCAACGTCCCCGAAAGCTCGCTGGTGCGCGAGTCCGACCTGGTGCTGATGACGCATGCGGGCCCGGAGATAGGCGTGGCCTCCACCAAGGCCTTTACCACCCAACTTGCGACGATGCTGCTGCTGACCATCGTACTGGGCCGACGCAACGGTATGTCGGCCGAGACCGAGGCCAGACTGGTCAGTGAACTGCGCAGCGTACCTGGCAAAGTCGAGCATGCCCTGACGCTGAATGAACAGATCAGGGCACTGGCCCGGGAGCATTTTAGCGACAAGCACAATGCCCTGTTCCTGGGGCGCGGCGCCCAGTTCCCGGTCGCCATGGAGGGTGCGCTCAAGCTCAAGGAGATCTCCTACATACACGCCGAGTCCTACCCAGCCGGTGAACTGAAACACGGCCCACTGGCACTGGTGGATGCCAGCATGCCGGTGATCGCCGTAGCCCCGAACAATGATCTGCTTGAGAAGCTCAAGTCCAACCTCCAGGAGGTGCGCGCCCGCGGCGGTGAGCTGATCGTGTTTGCCGATGCCGGTGTTGGCATGATCAGTTCGGCGGGTGTGACGGTCTTGCCGGTTGCGCCCACCGAGGACAGTATCGCACCCATCATCTTCTCTGTGCCCCTGCAGCTGCTCGCCTATCATGTGGCTGTCCTCAAGGGCACGGATATCGACCAGCCCCGCAATCTTGCCAAGTCCGTCACCGTGGAATGAATCACTTGTATGGCCTGCTGACACTGACTCTCGATACAGATAATGATTCAACTAAGCAAGGCGCTGAACGCCTGGGGAACACCTGATTTTGAGGATGCCCTGAAACGGGAAATCGAACAACTGGATGCCGGGCAGCTTCCATTGCAGCAGGGCATGTCAACGAGCAGCTACGCGCTGGATAACAGTATAAGCGCGATGATAATCAGTGTTTCAGAGCAAGCGGGTGTCATCTATGCAAAGGCAGGTATTTTTTACTCGGGGATCATAGCCGGCTGCAGCTGTGCCGATGACCCCACACCGGTCGATGAAAACAGCGAGTATTGTGAAGTTCAGTTCAATATCGATAAAGTAACGGCTGATACGACGGTAACCCTTGTTACCGGCTAGAAACCGCTGCGATAAAGATTTTGACTGTGAGTGGTTGCTTCGATTTTGCCTTTATCAGTTAATCGGGGCCATATGAAAATGATACATCAACACATGGCTGAAGGCACAAAACACAAAAAGAAGACCCAGGCGGATCGTGCCGATCGGCATCTGCTTTATGAAAAATCCGTCCAGGATGTGGCGAGTGAATACAAGTTCGTCAACAGGACCTTCCGCAAGCTGCGCAACCGCAAGGCCTTACACCTGCGAGAGGATTTCTGCGGCACCGCCGGTATGAGCTGTGAATGGGCCAGACGCCGCAAAACCAACACGGCCATTGGTGTTGACATCGATTCCGAGGTGCTGGCCTGGGCACGCAAGCACAACCTCGCGCGCCTTGAACCCGACACCCGCCAGCGCGTGACACTATTGCAGGAGGACGTCTGCAAGGTGCAGACACCCGGGCAGATCGATATTGTGCTGGCGATGAATTTCAGTTACCAGATATTCAAGTCGCGCAAGACTCTGGGCGGCTATTTCAGCAAGGTACACGAGGCACTGGCAGACGACGGCATCCTGTTCATGGATGCCTTTGGTGGTTATGAAGCATTCCAGGAAATCAAGGAAAAGCGCAAATACAAGGGATTCAAATATATCTGGGAGCATGCCAGCTACAATCCGATAAACGGCGATATTCTTTGCCACATCCATTTCAGTTTTCCGGACGGGTCAAGGCTGAAGCGGGCCTTCACCTATGACTGGCGCCTGTGGACGTTGCCGGAGATACGGGAGTTGCTGGAAGATGCGGGCTTTTCCAGGATCACGGTCTACTGGGAGGAGGTCGATGCGAAGACCGGTGAGGGCACCGGTGTTTACTCACCGGCCACGGTGGGTGAGGCCGATCCAGGCTGGGTGTGTTTCCTGGTGGCCGAGAAGTAAACGCGACATGGTCCCATCCGTCAACAGGTTGCTGCCATGAATCGGATATACAATGTGTCCGTGGAACAGGCCTGATAAGTACATGTCACTCGAGATCGAACGGAAATTCCTGGTCAGAGATGATGCCTGGCGCTCAGCTGCAATCGGTGAACATTATCGCCAGGGTTATCTGTCCACCCTCCCCGACCGCACGGTTCGCGTGCGGGTGATCGCAGACGCTGGCTATCTCACCATCAAGGGTGCGACAGTCGGTGCCGCTCGCACCGAATATGAATACGTCATACCCGTTGAGGATGCCCATGCCATGCTCGATAACCTGTGTCTTCGGCCGCTGATAGAAAAGACCCGCCACACCCTTGAAGACCGGGGGCTGACATGGGAGATCGACGAGTTCGAGGGAGAAAATGCCGGGCTGGTTATTGCCGAGGTGGAACTCGAGTCCGAAGACCAGGACATCACCTTGCCCATGTGGGTCGGTGAAGAGGTCACCGGTGACCCGCGCTATTACAACGCAAACCTGGTGGCCAATCCGTACTGTAACTGGGGGCGATGAGCAGAAAGCGAGGTCAGATAGCAATTGTTTCCAATCTTAGTGAAAAATGCTCTCTGCCCCCTGTTAATTAGATAGCGGCGGTCTCCAGCGCTCTCCGTGTCCACCAGGCCCCTGCTTCGATTAGCTCCGTGGCCCGGAAGAACTCGTGGGAAGCGCAGACGTTTTTCGGGACGGAAATCAACAAATCCGGCTGATTGGCTGCAAGTTTGTAACGTGAAAGCGTTTCCTGCATCGCCTCGAACGAGTTCAGGAGAACCTCTGTAAGAATTGGCCGATCATCTTCCTCGGAGCTTGCCACTCCCAAATGATCTTGTACATTCTCCAGGAACTCGTCGATTTTTTTACGAATCTGGAGTGGTTGTTCATAGCTCACGGTAACAATCTTGCCCAGAGGATTCGCTGATCGTGGCCCTGCTACATCAACCGCGATGGTAGCGCCGATCATTGTCTGTATGGCCGGCGTGACGGGTACCGGATTCAACAAGCCGCCGTCAACCATCCAGCGACCGGCAATTCGTTGCGGGGTAAATACCCCGGGGACTGAAATGGAGGCCCGAATAGCCTCGAACAAACTGCCTTTGGTAAGCCAGGCCTCTTTCTTGGCAATCAGATCTGTGGCCACGGCGGTGAACGGTATCGGCAATTCCTCGATCGAAACATCGCCAACGAGTTCCCTCATGGTTTCGACAATCATGTCTCCCTTGAGGATTCCGGATGAGGCATGACGGAATGAAACATCCAGGTACTTGAGGACGTCCCTTCTGGTAAGTGACCTGACCCAGCGGGTATATTTTTCCAGCTTGCCGGCAGCATAGATTCCCCCGACAAGCGCACCCATGGAGGAACCTGTTATGGCTGAAATCTTAAAGCCCTCTTCCTCCAGGACACGAATGACACCGATATGCGCCAGGCCACGTGCTGCACCGCTACCAAGAACCAGGGTGACTCGCTTTCCCATTTAATACGTCCTCACAGAACGTTACATCGCTGCATTGTACACAGTGCCACTGATCGGACTCGAATGATCACGCAGATCTGAAACCATGCGGGACCCGGCCCGTCCCGGGCAGATTTTATGCCCCATCAGGGGGCATGGTGGGTGGCCGGTAAAGCCGTCATTAGAACGTCTGCCCACTGGCCAATCCCCGTCCCGGATACTCGTATTGATGGCCCTGATCCGGGCATTCAGGACGCCTTGCACCCCGATAGCAAGCGCTAACTTATTGAAAAGCAAGTCAGAGTTTGAAGTCTGGCCGTGATTCTGGTATAATTTCCTGCTTTGTTGAGCGAGAAACGGCCACGCCGCGTAGACCGGCAGCCGCTAAAGGAGTCATGTAAGTGGATAAGGAACAGATGTTTTACTGCATTCCCCAGCAAGCCTATCTGAGCGTCAACACCTGCAAAAACCTGCGTGAGCGCCCCGTTGGCAAAGCACCGGCCGGTGCACCGCCGAAATTGATTGCCTGCGAGAAGTGCACCATGCACCCGCTGGTCGATATGCAAAAGGTGCCGACCGTGACCCTGGAAGCCTACCTGGGCGGCTCCAAGCCGAAAACGGCAAACCTGAATTCCCCGAAATACCGGAAGCTGCTGGCCGAGGTCGCCTGATCATACTTGGCGGTGGGTTCGGCAGACGCAGACAGGCCACCCTCAACGCTGGCAGATGGCAAGAACCACCCGCTAGTCTCGATTACGCCATTTTTCGATATTCTTGCGGCGGTCCTTGGGTGAGCGCCGATCGGATTTCTCCAGCTCGAAGCGCAATTCATCACGCCGCTCATGGGTCAACCGGCGCCGCATTGTGCGGCGATTTCTCAGCCCCATATAGCGGCAGGTGCAGTGGGTCGCTGCGCAGTCCTCGACCGGCAGTTGCGGGGCCGAATCGATGGGGAACTGCTTACCGGTCAGCTTGGCCGCTGCGGAGCAGCCGGGCTGATGTATCTCCACCCCCCAGAATTGCTTGTTCATACGCAGTTGGGCCAGTTCCTCTTGCTTCGTGTGTGGCTGCTTCGTCTCTGACCGGCCCGGGGCATTGCGTGTGTGCTTGTGTTTATTCGATCTGCGGGCCATGACGACTAGGAACACGATAACCGCCAAGATCAGCAGCAGAATAACGATTTCAGTCATACTTCCCACCTCGCTAATGTCTTTCGCCCCCTGCAAACGGGCAGTTGTATCGATGTCCCCCGTCAGCCGCCAGTGACGCACTTCCCGATTATTAGGTAAGGCCTGATTATACGGGACATTGTCCATGTCTTCCCGGTCTTATTCAATCTATCGACACTGCATGTGAGGTGTGTCACATCAGCGCCCCGCTGGGTGCCGCACACGCCGGGGCGCTATCTCTTTGGGCGTGTTTCCCGATAAAATAGCCACATGCCGATCTACCACAGCATTTGTCCGTTTGCTTTATACCGTCCCGCATTGCACAGTCCGGCGGATGCATGCTTACACAACGAGGCAGTACACCCTCCATGGACGTCTCCCGGATAATCGGCTCCCTGAATGATGCCCAGCGCGAGGCGGTGTGTGCGCCGCCTGATCCCCTGCTGGTGCTGGCTGGCGCCGGCAGCGGCAAGACCCGCGTGCTGGTGCACCGGATTGCGTGGCTGATCGATGTCGAGGGCCTGTCGCCCTATTCCATCCTTGCCGTGACCTTCACTAACAAGGCCGCGGGTGAGATGCGCGGCCGCATCGAACAGCTGATCGATGCCCCGGCGGGCGGCATGTGGGTGGGAACCTTCCACGGGCTTGCCCACCGGCTGCTGCGCAGCCACTGGCAGGAGGCCGGACTGGTGCAGGGTTTCCAGATCCTCGATGCGCAGGACCAGCAGCGCCTGATCCGTCGCGTTCTCAAGACGATGGACCTGGATGAGGCCCGCTGGCCACCCAGGCAGTTGCAATGGTTCATCAACAGCTGCAAGGATGAGGGACGCCGCCCGCAACACATCGAGCACCGCAACGACCCGCACATCCGGCGCCAGGTCGAGATATACACGGCCTACGAGGCCCTGTGTCAGCGTTCCGGCCTGGTGGACTTCGCTGAACTACTACTGCGTTCCCACGAGTTGTGGTTGCAGCAGCCTGAGCTGCTGGCACATTACCGACAGCGTTTCCACCATATCCTGGTGGACGAATTCCAGGATACCAATACCATTCAATATGCCTGGCTGCGGCTGCTTGCAGGTGATACGGCGCAGATTACTGTGGTAGGGGATGATGACCAGTCCATCTACGGCTGGCGCGGCGCGCGGGTGGAAAATATCCAGCGCTTCAAGAAGGACTTCCACGATACGCGGGTGCAGCGCCTGGAACAGAATTACCGTTCGACCGCCACCATCCTCAAGGCCGCCAATGCCGTTATTGCCAACAACACCGAGCGTCTCGGTAAACAGCTGTGGACCGATGACCAGGAAGGCGAGCCGATCCAGTGGTACACCGCCTACAATGAACAGGATGAAGCGCGCTTCGTCATCGACCGCATCCGCAGCTACGTGGAGCAGGACCATGCGCGCAGTGATATCGCCATCCTCTACCGTTCCAATGCGCAGTCGCGCGTGTTCGAGGAGCGCCTGATCCAGTGTGGCATGCCCTACCGGGTGTATGGCGGCCTGCGCTTTTTTGAACGTGCCGAAATCAAGGACGCGCTCGCCTATCTCAGGCTATGCAGCAACCGTGCGGATGATGCCTCGTTCGAACGGGTGGTCAACCACCCGCCACGTGGTATCGGGGAGCGTACCTTGGACGTGGTACGCCAGACGGCGCGCGAACGCCAGGCATCTCTGTGGGAAGCCGCCGCTATGGTGGTGGATGAGCATCTGGTTGCGGCACGTGCCTGCAATGCCCTGCGGGTGTTTCTCAGGCTCGTGGAAGGCATGGCGGAAGGCCTGGAACAACTGCCGCTGGGCGAACAGGTCGAGCATGTCATGCATCCCAGCGGACTGCTCGACCATTTTGCGAAGGAAAAGGGCGAAATAGGCCAGGCACGTATCGAGAACCTGCGTGAACTGGTTAATGCGGCGCGCGAGTACGAACTCGACGGTGAGACCGAGCTGGACCCGTTGTCGGATTTTCTGTCGCACGCAGCACTGGAGGCCGGCGAGGGTCAGGCCGATGCATGGGAAGATTGTGTCCAGCTGATGACTCTGCATTCCGCCAAGGGCCTTGAATTCCCTCTGATCTTTCTTTGCGGTATGGAGGAGGGTCTGTTCCCGCATCAGCGTTCAGTCGATGAGCCCGGGCGCCTGGAAGAGGAGCGCCGGCTCTGCTATGTCGGCATTACCCGGGCTCGCAAGCAGGTGATACTGACCTGTGCCGAGCGTCGTCGACTCTATGGTTCCGAAACCTACAGCCTGCCATCACGCTTTATCAGTGAAATTCCAGCTGCATTGATGAAGGAAATCCGTCCGCGTGTGAGTGTCAGCAAGCCACGCATGGCGACAACCGCCGGCGCCAATGTCTATCCGGATGCGGTGCCTGCGTCACTCAGGCTCGGCCAGCACGTGCGTCACAGGAAATTCGGCGAAGGCGTGGTGATGAACTATGAAGGCCAGGGAAGTAATGCACGGGTGCAGGTGAACTTCACGCAAGCTGGCACCAAGTGGCTGGTTGTCTCCTATGCAAACCTGGAGCAGGTAGGTGCCTGATCGGCAGACTTCCTAATACGTCTGTAACGTCGCGTCGGTTGCTTGCGTCGTCTGCGTGATGTTCATCAGGGTCTCGCGCGGCCGTCCGATATAGTTGCCCTGTGCGCGGTCAATGCCCATCTGTCCCAGTATCTGCAGGGTCTCCTCGTTTTCGACGCATTCCGCAATGGTCTGTTTACCCAGCGCATGGGCAACCTGATTCATTGATTCGACCATAGCCTGGTCAACCGAGCTGTGCGCCATACCTTTTACAAAACCACCGTCGATCTTGAGTTTGTCGACCGGCAGGTGCTTCAGGTAGGCAAAGGAAGAAAAGCCCGAGCCGAAATCATCCAGCGCGAACTGGCAGCCTATGTCCTTCAGGGCACCGATGAATTCTTCGGCGGCGGCCAGGTTGGCAATGGCAGCGGTCTCGGTAATCTCGAATGTGACCAGTGTCGGTTCCAGTCCGGTACTGGCGAGCATCTCCTGGATCAGTGGTAACAGCCCGACATCTTCAAATGCCTTTCCGGACAGGTTGATGGAAAAGCTGGTATCGCGTCCCTGTACATGCAGTTCGCTGAGTTGTCTGATGGCGCGGCTGACGATCCAGCGATCGACGCTATGAATCAGGCCAAAACGTTCCGCCGCTGGCATGAAACCACCCGGCAGGATGATCTGTCCATCATCACAGATCATGCGCACCAGGACCTCGTAGTCAATGACCTGGCCGCTGTCCACCGAGACGATCGGCTGGTAGACCAGCTGGAAGCGGTCATGCTCCAGCATTTCACGCACCCGCGTTGCCCAGCCCATGTCGGCAGCCATGCCGGCCTTGTCACTGTCGGCCGGGTTGTACAGCTTGGCGCGGTTACGCCCCTGCTTCTTGGCCATGTTGCAGGCCAGATCAGCATGTGAGAGTGCCTCCTCGGCTGTTGCTACGCTCGGGTCGATCATGGCCACACCGATGCTGCAGGTGATGTTGAAGGGCTTGCCCTCCTCGATGAACTTGTAGTCATCGCACAGGGTGCGGAAATTTTCTGCGGCGCGCAGGACGTCGCGCTTGTCGATGTTGTACAGCAGCAGGGTAAACTCATCGCCGCCGAAGCGGGCCAGCAGGTCACCCTCTCGGACGTGCGATGACAGCAGGGCGGCGACTTCGACCAGCAGACGATCACCCGCTGGATGACCAATGGTATCGTTGATGTAGCGGAACTGGTCGAGATCGAAATAGAACAATGCACAGGCGGAACCATTACGCGCCACGCGCGCAACCGTGCGGTCCAGTTCCTGCTGGAAATAGTTGCGATTGAACAAGCCCGACAGCGAATCATGTTCGGCATGATAGGAAAGCTGGTGCTGGAATGCCTTTTGCTCGGTGATGTCACGCGCCGTGCCACTGATACGGATGACCTTGCCGTTCTTGTCAGTATGGGTCTTTGCGCTGAAGCTCAGGAAATGCGGTTTGCTTTCCGAATCAAGATGCACTGTCTCGAACTGCACCTGTTCCTTGCCCTGCAATAGTTCCTCGATAGCCTCCTTGTCAATGGGCGGGTGATCGGGCGACCTGAATTCGTGGAGTTGCCGTTGCAGCATGGCCTCGGGCTCCAGCCCGTAGACAGTAAGGGAGGCGCGGTTGATATAGGTGAGGCAGCCGTGCGCGTCCATGGTCCATACCAGATCATGTGCGGTTTCAACCAGGTCGCGGTAGCGGGTCTCGGCTTCTTTCAACTGCCTTTCGATGGTCTTGCGGCGGGTGACATCTGCAACCAGGCAGGTAAACATGCGGCGACCGTTAATGTGCATCTCGCTGGTACGTACCGACATCTGCATCGGTGCACCATTGCGGTGAACACCCCTGAGTTCGGATTCACTGTCAAGCGGACGCAGCCTGTTCTCATCGTCGACCAGATCAGGCAACAGCGACTTGATGGACCGTTGGCAAATCTCGGTGGCCAGGTAGCCGAAAAGTTTTTCCGCGGCGGGATTGAAGGTCTCGATCAAACCCTGCTCGTTGGTGGCGATGATGCCTTCAGCAGCATTGTCGACGACGGCGCGCATGTGGGTTTCCTGTTCACCTAGGCGTCGGAACAGTTTGCCGAGCGCCTGGGTCATGAAACCGATCTCGTCGGTCGATTGCGGGCTCAGCCTTGCCAGGTCGGCATGTTTCGAGGCACCGCTGCGCGTGAACAGCTCCTGCACTGGCGACAATGCCTGCGACACGCTGCGCATCGAAAACAGGGTGATGGTCACGGTGATGGCAACCAGGGTCAGCCAGATAGCCACGTGCCCCGGGGCCAGGCTGCCGGTCTGCTGCAGCTGATAGTTCATCAACACGGAGTAGGACAGCAGCGGCACAAAGCCGCCCAGCAGCATGATCCTGGACTTGAGGCTCACCTGGATCTTCTTCAGGCTGAGGTGCCCGGCCAGTTTCCCGATCAGATCCAGTGCCAGCTGGTAGGTCGGCAGGCCGACCAGGGCCGCGACCGACAGTTGCAGCAGCATCAGCTGCAGGAATGGTCCCAGCGACGTGGCGATGGGTTTCTGGGTTGCCAGGAAAAACAGCGCCGGGGTCGCCAGGGCATACAGGATATAGCAGCTCCAGTAGTCCCGGCTGAAGCGCGCCAGGCGTTGTTGCTGGCGGACCGTCAGGCCGGTGCCCGGGCGCTGTTGGGAAAAATCACCCAGGTTATTGAAATAGCTCGAAAAATAAACGTAAGACCAGAGTGTCGTGCCGAGTACGAAGCTCGCCAGGATGGCCGCTGTCTGGGGGTCACCCAGTTCCTCGGGCGTGATCAGGCCGAACAGCACGGCACTGACCAGGCCAGCGATGGGCGCCAGCAGCAGGCCGGTGATGATCAGCATGGTAAAGCGGGTACGAATCGTTTTTAGCTCACTCAATGTCCCGGAACCTCCTCCCTGACGCGTCTGCTCGAGCCGGCTGGGTCGCGTGAGTGCATCTTAATTTATATTCGTATAATTAGTGTACTAGCTTTGATACTGAAAGCTTTCGCTGAATACTATGACATAAGTATGTGGAATTTCAAGATGAGTTAGGTGATTTTTTTCTCTGGCCGGCCTGGTCCGTGCCCTGCAGCAGGCCAGGCGTGAGACAGCAGCGTACAATGACCGGTTTTTACGGTTCACGGATACGGGGGTATAGATGAAAAGACGCGATTTTCTCGGCACGGCCGGTGGCGGCGCGCTGCTGACAGGCGCCTTTCTGACCGGTTGCCAGCAGACTGAAGCACCCTCTGGTGGTGCACCCGGTCCCAGCAGCGAGACCATCACCTGGAAGCTGGTGACGACCTGGCCAAAGAATTTTCCCGGCCTGGGTACAGGTGCGAACAACCTGGCGCGTATTATCGGCGAGATGAGCGGTGGCCGACTCCAGGTCAAGGTCTATGGCGCCAGGGAACTGGTGCCGGCGCTGGAGGTGTTCGACGCCGTATCCCGCGGGACGGCAGAAATGGGCCACGGGGCGGCCTATTACTGGAAGGGCAAGAGCACGGCCGCCCAGTTCTTCGCCGCGGTACCGTTCGGTCTGACCGCCCAGGAAATGAATGCCTGGCTCTATTATGGCGGCGGCATGGAGTTGTGGCAGGAGGTCTATGCGCCCTTCGGTCTGATCCCGGCAGCGGCCGGTAATTCCGGAGTGCAGATGGGTGGCTGGTTCAATCGTGAGATCAACAGCCTCGATGATTTGCAGGGGCTGAAGATGCGTATCCCCGGGCTTGGCGGCGAGGTGCTCAGGCGGGCTGGTGGCACCCCGGTGAACCTGCCGGGCGGCGAGATCTTCACCTCGCTGCAATCCGGCGCCATCGATGCCACAGAGTGGGTCGGTCCCTACAACGATCTGGCCTTCGGCCTCTACAAGGCGGCGAAATACTATTATTACCCCGGCTGGCATGAGCCCGGCACCACGCTGGAATGCCTGATTAACCAGGCGGCCTTCGAGGCCCTGCCAGCTGACCTGCAACATATCGTGATGAATGCCTGCCGCGTGGTGAATGAAGACATGCTGGCAGAATATACGGCACGTAACAACGCAGCCCTGCTGACCCTGACAACGGAACACCACGTCGATGTCAGGCGCCTGCCCGATGCTGTACTTGAGCGGCTGCGGGCACTCTCGGACGCGGTGGTCACTGAAGTGGCGGAACAGGACCCGTTGTCCGGCAAGGTCTATGCCTCGTTCAGGCAGTTTCGCGACCAGGTGGAGGCCTGGCACGATATTTCCGAGCGCTCTTACCTGAATGTGCGCGCCGGCTGATTCAGCCGGACCTGGAGGGGCTACTCGAAATTGTAGGCGAACTTGAGCAGGTGAAAATCGATGCCGCCAGTGTCACCGACAAGGTCGGCGCTTGAGGTGTGCTGGAACCGGTAGGCCAGCTCGTAACGGCCCTTGCCACCGAAGCCCAGGCCGAGGCCCACGTGGGAGCTGAACTGGAGCGCGGTATCCAGATCGCGGCCGCCGATCTCCGTCTCCGACAGCAGGTGGGCACCGATGCCGATCTCGGAGAACGGGCTGACCCCGCTGGATAGATCGGCATCCCGCTGCAGGCGCAGTATCGGTGTGATGCCAAGATCGTAGAGGTCGCTGTTGTCCAGATCCGACTCCAGGTAGGCCAGTGACAGGTCCCAGTAGCCACCCACGAACCAGGCGCCGCCGTCAAACAGCGTCCGGTTCCAGCGGTTCTGGATACCCAGCCGGAATACATTCGCGTCAATGGAATTATCATCCGTACCTACGCTGAGGGAGAACGAGTCGACCCAGCGGTTGCCGGCTGCGTGTGCCGGGCCGAGTTGTCCAGCAAACAGCAGCGAAACAAGCAAGATCCGGATTGGCGTTGTCATTATGAACCTCGATTGCGGTACTGATTATCTAATGGTCTCATGAATCCGGCCAGGTTGTCACGGCAGGCAGCCGTCAGTCCGCATAGATGACTCCGGGCAACCAAGTGGCCAGTTGCGGCCACAGTGCCAGGATGATCAGCATGCCCAGCTGCAGCCCGATGAAGGGCATGACACCCCGATAGATCTGCGCGGTAGTAACCCCTGCCGGCGCTACCCCGCGCAGGTAGAACAGGGCAAAACCGAAGGGCGGCGTCAGGAACGAGGTCTGCAGGTTGAGGGCGATCATGATCCCCAGCCACACCGGATCAATGCCCATGGCCAGCAGCACCGGGCCGACAATGGGCACCACCACGAAGGTAATCTCGATAAAATCCAGCACGAAGCCGAGCAGGAACATCAGCAGCATCACGGCCAGCATCGCACCCACCTTGCCGCCCGGCAGGCTGCTGAGGAGGTCGGCCACGATTTCATCGCCGCCGAAGCCCCGGAATACCAGTGAGAACACCGAGGCCCCGATCAGGATCAGAAACACCATGCAGGTGACACGTGTGGTACCGCGCATGACATCGCGTAACATGGCCAGGTTGAACTGGCCCTGGGCAATGGCCAGCAGGATGGCGCCCATCGCACCTACCGAGGCTGCTTCCGTCGGCGTGGCAATCCCCCCCAGAATGGAACCCAGCACGGCAACGATCAGCAGCAGCGGCGGCACCAGGACCCGCAGCACCCGTTGCAACAGCACGCTGCCCGAGAGTGTGTCGTGTTCAGCATCGGATATGGCCGGCATGGCATCGGGGCGTGTTGCGGCCGTCATCATCAGGTAGGCGAGGTACAGGCTGACCAGCACCAGTCCCGGCAGCAATGCGCCGCTGAACAGGTCGCCGACCGACACGGTATCCGGGGAGAAGATCCCCATGTCGAGTTGCGCCTGCTGGTAGGCGGAGGACAGCACGTCCCCCAGTAGCACCAGGACAATTGAGGGTGGAATAATCTGTCCCAGGGTACCGGCCGCACAAATGGTGCCGGCAGCGATGCGCGGATCATAGCCGCGCCGCAGCATGGTAGGCAGTGACAGCAACCCCATGGTCACCACGGTGGCGCCAACGATGCCGGTGCTGGCGGCCAGCAGCATGCCGACCAGGGTGACCGAAAAACCCAGCCCGCCGCGCAGCCGGCCAAACAGTGCCGACATGGTGTCGAGCAGGTTTTCGGCCACGCGTGAACGTTCCAGCATCACGCCCATGAACACGAACAACGGTACAGCGATCAGGGTGAGATTGGTCATTATGCCGTACAGGCGGTTGGGCAGCGCATCGAGGAAGGCGCCGTCGAAGTTGCCTGTCAGTTGTCCGATAGATGCAAAGCCGAGTGCTGTGCCCGCCAGCGTGAACGCCACCGGGAAGCCTGTCATCAGCAGCAGGCAAACCACCACGAACAGCAGCAGCGGTATCATTGTGTGATTACCCCGGTGCCAATCCGCATGATCACAGCTCCCTGTCCGGTCCGGCGCTGTCGACGTCCGTATCCTGTTGCTGGCCAGCCAGTAACAGGATGCTGTGCAGTACCATGGAAAGTCCCTGCAGCAAGAGCAGTGTGGCCATCAGCGGGATGACAGTCTTCAGCAGAAAGACCGCATCCAGACCGCCGGCCTCCTGGGAGCCTTCGCGCATGGACCACGAAACCGCAACATATTCCCAGCTGACGTACAGGATGAACCCACAGACCGGCATCAGCATCAGCAGCGTGCCGAACAGGTTGACCCAGGCCTTGCCACGTGGCCCCAGGTCGCGGTAAAGGATGTCCACTCGCACATGGCCGTCGTGTTTCAGGGTGTAGGCAGCGCCCAGCATGAAGACTGTTGCATGCAGGTAGGAGATGGACTCCTGCAGTGCAATGGAGCCGCTCTGCAAGACATAGCGCAGGACGACCACGACAAAAGTGATCAGCACCGTTCCCAGTGTCAGCCAGGCAATGATGCGTCCGGTTGTTTCGGAAAGACGGTCTATGCCCCGGGCGAGGGCGTGGAGTTTTGCATACATATTACCGGCTGAGCGCAACAAACCGGATCAGCCATTAATCCGGCGCGGGCCCCGGATCAGACACAGATGCGAATGCATCGAACGCCGGTTTGCCAAAGACGGAAACACAAAGCAGGTTTCGGGCGGGCCCGGGTGATTACCAGCGGAAGATCATCCAGCTTGGAACCAGCAGCGCCGGTTCGAGCTTGTTATAACGTGACTCCAGCGAGCCGTCACCATCCTTGTCGATCAGGTAGTACGGCGGACCGTTACGCGGTTCGATCTTGACCATGTAGAGTGCACCATTGACGCGGTACTCGTGAATGGTTTCTTTGTCACGCTTGATGATGCTGACCTCGGGCTCCAGTTCCTCGGCCTCATTGGTACCGGTCGGCGGCAAGGTCGTTTCCGGCAGGGGTTCGAGCGCCGGGTCTGCAGCGGGGAGCGCCAGTGGTGTGCACATCAGTAAGGCAAGCAGAATTTTTTTCACGGTGTAATACCTGCGTTGAATCAGAGTTCCAGCAGCTTTTCCTGTTCCTGTTCCGAAGGTTCGAAGCTGATGTGTTCATAGTAATCGAAGATAGCATCTACGACCTCCTGCGGCTTGTCCAGTATCTTGAACAGGTCGAGGTCCTCCGCAGAGATGGTGCCCTCGATGACCAGGGTTTGTTTGAACCAGTCGATCAGGCCGGTCCAGAAATCCGACACCACCAGGATGATGGGAATGCGTCGCGTCTTGTTGGTCTGCACCAGGGTAAGGATCTCCGCCAGTTCGTCCAGGGTGCCGAACCCGCCCGGCAGCACCACATAGGCCGAGGCATACTTGACGAACATCACCTTGCGCGAAAAAAAGTGGCGGAAATTGAGGCCGATGTCCTGGTACTCGTTACCGGCCTGTTCCATCGGCAGCTGAATGTTCAGACCAATGCTGGGTGATTTCCCGGCAAAGGCCCCCTTGTTGCTGGCCTCCATGATGCCCGGCCCACCACCGCTGATCACCGCGAAGCCGGCATTCGACAATGCCAGGGAGATGTCCTCTGCCAGCTTGTAATGGGGATGGTCGGGGGCGGTGCGGGCGGAACCGAATACGCTCACCGAGGGCTTTACCTGGGCCAGCCGCTCGAAGCCCTCCACAAACTCGGCCATGATCTGGAAAATCTTCCAGGATTCGCGCGTCAGTTGCGAGTCGTCTTTTGGCAGGGTGCCGTGGGTCTTGAGCCGGGAATCTTTATTCATGGTCATCGAGAACGTGTATCCTGTTTAAGGCCGTGATAATAATATAAAAAATGATGAAATCAGCTTTGATGATACCATGTTCGCCCGGTTTTAATCGGTACCCGGACACTGTAACCGGCGTCCCTGGCACCAGGTCTTTCTATGAATGATAAAAACACCAAGCCGTTTGTACTGGTCGACGGATCGTCCTATCTCTATCGTGCGTTTCATGCCCTGCCGCCGCTTGCCACCTCACACGGCGAACCGACCGGTGCGGTCTACGGCGTGCTCAATATGCTGCGCAGTCTGCTGGCAGAATACGAGCCGGAGCACATGGCCGTGGTGTTCGACGCGCGCGGCAAGACCTTCCGGGATGACCTGTTTGCCGAGTACAAGGCCAACCGGCCGCCGATGCCGGATGAACTGGCTGCGCAGATCGAACCCCTGCACGCGCTGGTGCGGGCGCTGGGTCTGCCGCTGTTGCAGGTACCCGGCGTCGAGGCCGATGACGTCATCGGCACGCTGGCGCGCCAGGCGAGCGCGCTGGGCATGGACACCGTCATCTCGACCGGGGACAAGGATATGGCGCAGCTGGTTGACAGGCATGTCACCCTGGTGAACACCATGTCGCGCAGCGTGCTCGACCCGGAAGGCGTGCAGGACAAGTTCGGGGTGCCGCCGGAACGCATCATCGACCTGCTGGCACTGATGGGCGACAGTTCCGACAACATCCCGGGCGTGCCCAAGGTCGGGCCGAAGACGGCGGCCAAGTGGCTGGACTCCTATGGCTCGCTGGACGCGGTGATCGCGCATGCCGGAGAGATCAAGGGCAAGGTCGGCGAAAGCCTGCGCGAGAATCTCGAGACCCTGGCACTGTCACGCGAGCTGGCCACCATTCGCTGTGACGTCGAACTGGAGATCGAGCCGCATGATCTTCAGCCCCGACAGCCGGATGTCGAACAGTTGCGCGAATGGTATGTGCGCCTGGAATTCAGCCGCTGGCTGGAGGAACTCGGCACAGTACCGTCGGCTGCTGGCGTGGACGCCAGCGCGGCACCTGCAAGCCACTACGAGACTGTACTGACCGAGGCGCGTTTCGAGGACTGGCTGGCGCGCCTGGAGGAGGCCGGCGAGTTCGCCATCGACACGGAGACCACCAGCCTTGATTACATGGTGGCACGCATCGTCGGGGTGTCGTTTGCCGTCAACCCGGGCGAGGCTGCCTATGTGCCGCTGGCACATGACTACCCCGGCGCCCCGGACCAGCTGGATCGCACCAAGGTGCTGGCGCGGCTGCGGCCAATATTAGAAAGTAAACAATACATAAAAATTGGTCATAACCTCAAATACGATCGTAACGTATTTGTTAATCATGATATTACTCTTTCCGGTATACGCTTCGATAGCATGCTGGAATCCTATGTCATCGACAGTACGGCGACACGTCACGACATGGATTCGGTGGCGCTGAAGTATCTGGGACACAAGACCATCAAGTATGAGGAGGTGGCCGGAAAGGGGGCCAACCAGCTGGATTTCAACGAGGTACCGGTGGAGTCCGCTGCTCCCTATGCCGCGGAGGACGCGGACATCACCCTGCGACTGCATCATGCCATCTGGCCGAAATTGGTGGCCGAAGCTGGCCTGGAGAAGATCTACAACGAGATCGAACTGCCGCTGCTGACCGTGCTGTCCGACATGGAGCGTGCCGGTGTCGCCATCGATACGGACATGCTGGTCCGGCAGAGCCGGGAACTGTCAGAGCGCATCGTCGAGATCGAGCGGGAGGCGCACCGCGAGGCCGGTCAACCCTTCAACCTGGGTTCCCCGAAACAGATACAGGAGATCCTGTTCGACCAACTGCAATTGCCGGTGCTGGCCAAGACTCCCAAGGGGGCACCGTCGACCGCGGAATCGGTCCTGCAGGACCTGGCGCTGGACTACCCGTTGCCACGCCTGATCCTGGAATACCGGTCATTCAGCAAGCTCAGGTCGACCTACACCGACCGCCTGCCGAAACAGGTCTGCGCCACCAGCGGGCGTGTGCATACCTCCTATCACCAGGCAGTTGCCGTAACCGGCCGGCTGTCATCCTCGGACCCGAACCTGCAGAACATCCCGGTGCGCACCGAGGAAGGTCAGCGTATACGCCAGGCCTTCGTGGCACCCCCAGGCTATCGTCTGCTGGCAGCGGACTATTCCCAGATCGAACTGCGCATCATGGCGCACCTGTCTTCGGATGAAGGCCTGCTGAAGGCCTTCGATGCCGGTGCCGATGTGCACCGTGCCACGGCGGCAGAGGTGTTCGGGGTGGCGCCGACGCAGGTCACAGGTGAACAGCGACGTTCCGCGAAGGCGATCAACTTCGGTCTGATCTACGGCATGTCAGCCTTTGGGCTGGCACGCCAGCTGGGGATCGCGCGCGGCGCGGCCCAGGAATACATCGATCTGTACTTCGCACGCTACCCGGGGGTCAGGACCTATATGGAGGCCACCCGCGCACAGGCACGCGAACGCGGCTATGTGGAAACCGTGTTCGGGCGCCGGCTCTACCTGCCCGACATCAACTCACGCAACCAGCAGCGCCGGGCCGCGGCGGAGCGTACCGCTATCAATGCGCCCATGCAGGGGACGGCCGCGGACATCATCAAGCGCGCCATGATCGGGTTGCACGCGTGGATCACCTCGCAGAGCGCGCTGGATATCACGATGATCATGCAGGTACACGACGAACTGGTCTTTGAGATCGCGGAGGCGGACGTGGAGCCGGCACGCGCACCCATCATGGAGGCCATGGCGGGTGCGGCTGAACTGAAGGTGCCGCTGCTGGTGGATATCGGGGTGGGCAGTAACTGGGACGAGGCGCACTGAGCCGCGCGGCCCTCTAGTGACTGGCAGTTGTGTTAATACCTGGAATGTCTTTAGCTCAACTGATTGTATAATATGAAGTAAAAAATAAGTACCACTATATATTTAGAGTATACATTTATATCAGGCACGGACTATTTTTTCTGCATGATCCGTGATGACTGTTGTCATTAACCGGTACGATTCCGGTCCCGCTGAACCTTTGGCTGCATTCACGGTCGTACTCATATGAGCGCTGCGGCGCTCTCCCGCTCCCCTCCCTGAGCGGGTATTCCTCCTACCTGATCCGTTAGGATCGGGTGATTGGTAACCCCGGCATGCTCCCCCTTTGCCGGGGTTCTTTTTTGCTTGGCCTAGTTATGGGTAATTTGCTGCGATCATGCTGGTATTTGTGATTAATTTCATCATATAGAGGCCTGATTACCTTTATTGTTGCTAAGTGTATCGAATTTTCATAAATCACTCCGCACTATAGCCAAACCAGCTATCCAGCACGGCGCGTGCCTCCTCGGCACCGGCGCGGGTGAGGGCCGAGAACAGTTGAACGGAAGCGGCGGGATAGTGCTCGGCGAGGTGCTTGCTTACCTGCAGCAGGACCGCTTGGGCCGGGCCACGCTTGAGCTTGTCGGCCTTGGTGAGCAGGATATGTGCGGGCAAACCCGCGAGGTGACACCAGTCCAGCAGTTGGCGGTCGAATTCCTTGAACGGGTGGCGGATGTCTACCAACAGGATCACACCCTGCAGGCACAGGCGGTTCTCCAGGTAGCCGGCAAGGTGCCGTTGCCAGTGGTTCTTGATGTTGCGTGCGACCCTGGCATAGCCGTATCCGGGCAGATCGACCAGGCGGCACTGATCATCAATCCTGAAGAAGTTGATTTGCTGGGTGCGGCCCGGGGTCTTGCTGGTCCGGGCCAGGGACTTCTGGCCGGTGATCACATTGAGGGCGCTGGACTTGCCGGCATTGGAGCGCCCGGCGAAGGCGACCTCACGGCCGCTGTCCGGTGGGGCGTGTGCCAGATCGGGTGTGCTGAGCAGGAAGCGGGCGTGCTGGTAGCGGTTATTCATGGTCAACGGGAGGTTACCAGCGGATATGGCCGGTTCACAGCATTAGACTAGAGTCTGGCAGGAATGGAAACCCGGTTCGCTGGCTGGTGTAAACTTACCAGCAGCATCCCCCGCGGTTGACCCCCTTACGTCTGGCTGGTATACAAGACGCCCTTTTCGAGGTCATGCGAGTGGCACCTGCCCCCAGCATGATCCAGAGTGTAATAACCGGGCAGCTACCCGGCGTGTAAGCGGAGACAGGAGTGGATCTGCAATGAAAAAATGGCTTTATCTAACTATCGGTTTCTTTTCTTGTTTTGCAGTAACCACGGCACAGGCGGCCGGGGATGCGCAAGCCGGAAAGGTCAAATCAGCCAGTTGTGCCGCCTGCCACGGCGTCGATGGTAACAGTGTCAATCCCGAGTGGCCCAAGCTGGCCGGCCAGCATGAAGGCTATATCGTTAAGCAGCTGTACTACTTCTCTGACGGTGAGCGCGACAATTCGACAATGAAGGGCATGGTAGCCAATCTTTCCGAGCAGGACCGTGCAGACCTCGCTGCCTATTATGCCAGCCAGACCCCGAATATCGGTGCTGCCGACCCTGAACTGGTCGAATTTGGTGAGCGCATCTACCGCAGTGGCAACCCTGACAGCGGTGTGGCTCCCTGCATGGGCTGTCATGGCCCGAGCGGTGCCGGCAACCCCGCTGCCAACTACCCGGCCCTGCACGGTCAGCATGCCAAATATGTGGAAAACCAGTTGCACGGCTTCGCCAGCGGTAACCGTGTCAACGAGAATGCCACGAAGATGATGCAGATTCTCGCATCCCGAATGACGAACCGCGAAATCCGGGCCGTCGCATCCTATATCCAGGGGTTGCACTAGAAATCACGCCCCGGCCGCCGGTCTGCCCTGCCCGTGGGGCGTACCGGTGCAGGTACAGTTATCTGAACCGTGCAGGACGGCCGGTGTCCAACCGGTTGCCAGCGTTCACTCGACGCCCGACCCCGACGGCCTGCAGTAGCCGGTCCGGTGGGCGTCCAGAGACTGTGGCGGGTAATCCCGGAGACTTTGTCACCCTTTTTGTCTCTCAGGGCGTTAATATATTCACACATCGGGCCCGCATTCCCGTAAGGGTTGGGGCTGCCTGATGCCATAAGAATCCGGAGTTGATGGTATGAAAAAATTGACCAACTGGTGGGTAGCACTGTTCCTTTCCTTGTCAGCATCGGCGGCCGTCGCCGGGGATTACATGGAAGGTGCGGAGTACCTGCGCCTTGCCAAACCGCAGCCCACATCTGTTGCAGAGAAGGTGGAGGTAGTGGAACTGTTCTGGTACAGCTGCCCGCATTGTTTTTACCTTGAACCGAACATCAGCAAGTGGCTGGAGAACAAGCCCGATGATGTCGAATTCCTGCGCCTGCCGGCCGTACTCGGCAAGGGGTGGGAATTGCTCGGCAAGGCCTATTTCACGGCCGAGCTGCTCGGTGTGGTGGACAAAATCCACGTGCCACTGTTCGAGGCGATCCACGTCAAGAAACAGAAATTCCGTGAGGTCGCGGCAATAGAAGACTTCTTCGTCAGCCACGGTGTTGACAGGAAGGACTTCAAGAACACCTTCCATTCCTTCGCTGTTGCGATCAAGATCAACAATGCCAAATTGATGACCCGGCGTTATGCTATCAGCGGCGTCCCCACGCTGATCGTAAACGGCAAGTTCAGTACCAGTGCCAGTATCGCCGGCAGCAATGAGGATGTCATCAAGGTTGTCGATTTTCTGATCGAGCAGGAGCGAGGTGCGGATGACGCACAAGCGCAGTCGGCGGTCGTTCAGCCCTGACCACTGCATGCTGCCTATCACCTGTCTGATGCCGTTGCCTGAAGACGCTGCGCGCTGATGAAGGCGGCCGAGCTATTCGTCCGCTGTCTCGAACATGAGGGAGTAGAATATATATTCGGTATTCCAGGCGAGGAAAACCTGGAGGTGATGGATGCACTGCTGGAGTCACCTATCCGCTTTATCATCACCCGTCACGAACAGGGCGCCGCCTTCATGGCCGACGTATACGGGCGCCTGACGGAGCGCCCCGGTGTCTGTCTGTCCACACTTGGTCCGGGCGCCACCAACCTCATCACCGGGGTGGCCGATGCCAATCTTGACCATGCACCGGTAGTCGCCATTGCCGGACAGGCGGGGACCAACCGCCTCCACAAAGAGTCACATCAGGTCCTCGACCTGGAAAAGCTGTTCCACTCGGTCACCAAGTATTCCGCCAGCCTGCTGGAGCCCGAGATCATTCCAGAGGTGGTGCGCAAGGCCTTCAAGCTGGCACAAACGGAAAAGACCGGAGCGACCTTTATCGAATTTCCGGAAAACATCGCGAGCATGGAGGTCGAACAGGAGCTGTTGCCGGTGGCGCAGCCACCGGACCCGGAGCCACCGGCTGAAAAAGTGAACCAGGCTGCCAGGCTGATCAGCAATGCACGCTACCCGATCATTCTGGCCGGCAACGGGGTGGTGCGCTCCAAGGCCTGGAAGCAGCTGGCGGATTTTGCCGGCGCGCTGAATATCCCGGTCGCCAATACTTTCATGGCGAAGGGCGTCATCCCCTTCGGGCACCCGTGCGCACTCGGCAGCGCCGGGCTGCAGGCCAATGACTACGTCAGCTGCGGGTTCAGCCAGGCGGACGTCATCATCTGCGTCGGTTATGACCTGGTCGAATACCATCCCTACCTGTGGCACCCGACACGCGACCGCACCATCATTCATATCGACCATTCACCGGCCGAGGTCGATGCGCATTACCCGGTGAAGGTCGGCGTCACCGGTGATCTAAAGCACAGCCTGGTGCGCATTGCCGAGCAGGCGACACCGCACCAGGGTCACCACATGCGCCCGCTGCGTGAAGCACTGATCAAGGAAATGAACCTGCACCGTGATGACATGGAATATCCGGTCAAGCCCCAGAAAATCATCTGGGACCTGCGCACCGTACTCGAGCTGGAGGATGTCGTCATCTGTGATGTCGGTGCACACAAGATGTGGATGGCACGCATGTTCCGTTGCGAATTACCTAATACCTGCCTGATATCCAATGGCTTTGCCAGCATGGGCATTGCGGTGCCCGGCGCGATCGCCGCCAAGCTGGTGTACCCCGAGCGCAATATCGTGGCCGTGACCGGGGATGCGGGTTTCCTGATGAACTCGCAGGAGATCGAGACCGCGATGCGTTGCAAGCTGGCGATCGTCATTCTGATCTGGAATGATGGCGGTTACGGGCTGATCGAATGGAAACAGCTGAATGAGTTCAAGCGCAGTTCGAATATCAAGTTCACCAATCCTGATTTCGTGAAATATGCCGAGTCCTTCGGCTGCAAGGGATACCGCGTCGAGAGGACGGAGGATTTGCCTGCTATACTGGAAGAGGCGCTCACCGATGATACGGTGAGCATTATCGACTGTCCGGTCGACTACAGGGAAAACATAAAACTCACGGAGCAGATGGGAAATCTGGTATGTCCAATCTAATGACCGCCACGGTGACACGGCGCGGCGCGTCCAAACCTGTTGCCGGTCGTAACAAGGAAACCGGGCAGCGCATCCGCCTGCTCAGCTATAACATCCAGGCGGGCATTAGCACCGGCCGCTACCGGCATTACATTACCCACAGCTGGAAGCACGTGCTACCACACGCGAAGCGTTTCAGTAACCTGGATCGTATTGCGCGCCTGATCGGCGATTATGATGTTGTTGGCCTGCAGGAGGTCGATGCCGGCAGCATGCGCAGCGGTTATGTGAATCTGACGCAATACCTGAGCGAGAAGTCCGGACTGCAGTTCTGGTATGACCAGACCAACCGTCGCATCGGGCGCCTGACCAGTCACAGCACCGGTGTGCTAAGCCGGATTCAGCCGGCTGAGATCATCGAACATCGCCTGCCCGGCCGGATTCCGGGACGTGGCGCATTGTTCATCCGTTACGGCAGCAAAAAGGCACCGCTGATCGTGCTGATCCTGCATCTCGCACTCGGCCAGCGGGCACGTATGCGGCAGCTCGACTATATCAGCGAAATCGTGAACGAGTACCACCATGTGGTCCTGATGGGTGACCTCAACTGCCATTCGAACAGCCCGGAGATGGATTTTCTGATCAATCGCACCATGATGCGCGAGCCTTTCCATGGCCTGGATACCTTCCCAAGCTGGAGGCCGCAGCATAACATCGACCACATCCTGGTCACGCCCACCCTGCAAGTGGACCGTGTCAAGGTGCTGAACTATTCACTATCCGACCACCTGCCAATCGAGATGGAGATCACGCTGCCCGAATCGATTCATATGGCCAGCCTGTCCGGCAGTCATCCCCTGACATAAACATCGGTAGCCCACTCGAAGGTCAGTGCCCGGCTATGGCGGCGGAATCCCCCGGCGCTGATCCAGCGCTCGATATCGGCCGGGTTGTGTACATAGGGGCGAAATCCGGAGCCGACCAGTCTCAACAGAATCGTCATGAGCGCGACACCGGCACGCGTGAACAGCCGGTCACGCGGGTAGGTAAGCGCAATCACATGCCGGGTACCGGCAAGTGCCAGTTTCAACAGCCGCTCCGGCTCCGGGTAGCAGCAGACGACCTTGTCGAGAATGACGATATCGGCCATCGGTATGCTGTCGGCCAGATCGACAAAGTCCCCCTGACGGTAAGCGGTACGACCGGTCAGGCCGGACACCTCTGCCTGCCGTTGTGCCTCGGCAAGCATGCGCGCAGACAGATCGATACCCGTTGCACGAGCCGCGCCGGCCTGCAGCAAAGCCTGGTGCAGGTAGCCGATACCACAACCGATCTCCAGCAGTTCGGCATTATCGATAAGCGTCTGTTCGATGCCGCTGATCATCTGCCGCTGGCTTTTTTCAATGCCGAACAGGCGAAAGCGCCAGCGGTACAGGCGTGTCAGCTGCGAAAAGAAGCGGCTGGTATCAGCGCACGGAATGGAACAGCAGGCCATTGATTCTCTCTCGTGATCTCCTGGTATCCTTCATTATAGTTTCCGCACAGTGCGCGAGATATGCAGTCCTGGTCCGGCCGCCTTGCGGGCGATGGATAAGCGGTACCCTGGAGTTCCGGAATTAACTTATTATTCGCACCTTATTTAAATAAACGTTCAGGAGAAGAACTATGTCCAAGGGTGAAACGGATTACAATGCAGAGGTGACATCTGCGACCAGCGCGGTCTGGGGCAATCACGTCACGGTCCCTGACACACCGGACGGCTTCACTGTCAGGACAACCTGTCCCACAAACCCGGATGGCGTAGAAGTGATGCTGGAGCAGTGGGAGGCCGGTAGCGAAGAGCCGCCACACTCGCACCCAGGTGATGATATGACCGTTGTTATCGAGGGCAAGATGTCCATCCAGTTCTTCACCAGGGTAGATGAGGGTCTGGTTGCTGACGGTGACAGGATAGTCCTGAACAAGGGCGAGACCGGTTACATCAGGGCCGGGAGAATCCATGATGCCAAGTACATCGAAGCGTGCAAACTGGTCTATGTGCACGACAAGGCTTTCGGGTTTACGGCGGAGGTTTGACCGGGGTATGCCAGCAGATAATGCGCGGGAATTCCCGTGACAGGTGGCCAGCGGCTTGTAGCAGCCGTTACACCCTCGGATGACAGTGAAAACGACTTCTTTTCCGTGTTGTACCATGATGCACGACATCGGTCATGATATCTGCAAACACAATGAAGCACCTTGTTCCTATTTAAATAAAAACAAGCAGATAAGGCGCTATTCTGCATTCATTCGGCAGATCCGCTAGTATTGCCTGGATTAATCGCAAATATTCTGCGATTGCCAAAACAAAATAACGCGGAGTCGCTCATGGATTTTGCTCACGCTCTTGGGCTAAACAAGAAAGTCGAGTGTCTGGAAGAAGAACGTCAAGAGCTCCAACTGTATATCAACCTGCAACTGGCCTCGTCCGGACAACCCACTTGCGTTTCGGATGAGTTCGAGCATTTTTTCGGCATCTCTCACGACCTGCTGAAGAGCTACCGTGAAAAGAACCGGCTGCTTTCAGACTACCACTGCTGGGTGGACCAGCGCATCCAGAATTTCCTGGAGCGCTACTTCGAAGGCCTCGAACTCGACACTTTCCCCACACTTCCGACCCAGACATTTATTCTTGACCGCCATGGTGTCGCGCGTGAACTCTCGATACCGATGGGCAAGGATGAGTTTCACTCGGATATCGTCTCCAGCTATCGCGTCAGGCAGGGGGTGCTGCACAACCCGGCAAGCGACCGGCGCACCACCAAGGGCTCGTTTCACATAGCCGAAGGCGGCTTGCCGATACCGGGCGACAAAAAGGCCGTTCCCAGGTACACCTTTGCACTCATGCTTTCGCGTGCGCTGAATCCGCCACAGGACCTGCTCACTATTCCCTTTACTGCGGCCCTGCCGGAACCGGCGTTCATGTTTACCTCCCTGTTGCTGCGCCCCACGGTTTGCCCCGAGGTCCCGAACCGGGAACCGGAAAAGAGCATGGAGATCCGCTTCTTTGCGCCAGGCAACCTGGTGAGCAACCTGGACTTCGTCGAGAGTATCTTCGGTAATGCAGGCAATCCCTACCTGGCTGAGTGTGACGCCGGGCTGGATGTCGAACACTGGACCGGTCATACCGGCTGCGCGATCCTGGCACCGCACCTGGTCGGCCTGACCAAAAAAGAGCTGGGCCTGCCGCATTGCGACGATGCCAGCGAGCGCCAGCGGCATGACGGCATGTGCTGGAAGGAGGCGGATGAACTCTACAACGACGGCGAGGCATTCAAGCTCACTGCGCGCGATGAATCCGGCGTCATCGTGACCCTGCTGGCGGACAACTATTTTGGTTACTGCAAGAAGGAGGTCAAGACCCAGATCGGGTTTTCCGCCAATCTCTACGGGCTGTCCGAGGAGGAACATGCAGGCGGTGCGCTGGCCTTCCCGCGCCGCAATCACGGTGAGGAATTCGGTGTTGACAGCCGTACCCTGATACCCGGTTTCAGCTTTGAGGACATGGTCGAGCGTTACGGCGCCGTCATGGACGTACAGCCCGAGGGTTACGCGATTGACCGCAATTATCCCGAGGTCATCTATGTGCCGCAGAAGCTACGCATGGATCTGAATGCCCAGACCATCAGCTGGGAAATGGGCGGTGAGAAACAGACGATTCATCTGCAGCCCGGAAAGACCTACATGCAACCAAGCGGCTACAAGCTGGAGATGCAGAAACACCCGGGCGCACCGTCATGGCGCATCGTGGGTGCAAATCCCGAGGGCACCTTCTGCCACAAGCCCTCGACAGTTTCCGGTGGGGGCAAGTCGGAGATCTCCAAGTCACTCAACGATGCTGTTATTTACCGCCCACTGTTTGTTGATGACCTCCTCAAGGACCTCGACCAGGTCCAGTCAATCTTTGACCGGGACTATACCCGGCGTTTCAAACCGGGGTTCGAGGACAATGACCGTGATGCGACCCGGAAGCCACTCAGCCCGGAGCGTAGCCTGGGATCCGTCATCAAACTGCTCACCCCGACCTCGGCCTATACCGACGAGTTCAATGAGTGGCTGGCCTCCATACCTCCGCGTATCCTGGCGCTGGTGTTTCTGATCAAGCGCTTCTACCGAATCGAGTGGGGCAACAACTGGCGTAAGCACCTGTCGGTCGACGAAGTGGATGGTGCGCCGGCGCACGAACTCAAGCTGGACGGCCGCACCATCGTCGCCTCCTACCTGCGGGTGGGTTTCGACCGCGACGGCAAGTGGCGTACCTTCAAACTGCGCCAGGACTACATCGCCACGGAAAAGGTGCAGATGGAGGATGACATCACCGCCTCCATCGTGGTGCCACCGGAATGTGTTGCCGGCTGCGGCCCGGCCCACGATGGCAAGCACAGTTTGAAACTGACCAAGAACTGCGAGTATCGTCTGTTTCAACGCCCGGACGATGCAATTCATCCCGGCTTTGACAAGCAGACCGAGCTGGATATGTCACAGCCCGGCAATTTCTTCGCCAACTATGAACCACTCGCCGGTGAAAAGCTCGCGGAAGTGATCAACGACGTGCATACCTTCTGCCGCTTTACCCGGCCCATGCAGTCGCTGCTGCAACAGGCCCACGAGGCGGGCAGTGGCTATGTCGTGTCATCGGCGCACCCTCGACTGGTCGATGGGAAACCATCGGTGAATCCGCGCTACCAGCAGATCCGGCCCGACCTGGCCAACCCGGCACGCAGATACATGGCTGATATGAGTACCCGTTTCCGCCGCAAGATCGACCTGGAGAGCAGCGTCTGTCATCCGGTCGACGCCGTGCTCGCCGGCCGCCGCAACAACCCGCCCGAACCCGGAATAGGGTCACTGGCAGTTTACAACCCCATCCATTACCAGGAGCTGCCGGAACTGTTTATGGATTTCGTCTGCAGCCTGACCGGCAAGTCGCCGTCCACTACCGGTGCCGGCAGCGAAGGCGCGCTGACCAAGGGGCCATTCAACGCGCTGCGTCCCACCGCGGACCTCAACAACGCACTGGTCTCTTTTATTCTCACCGGCTACCAGGGATTCTCAAGCTCCGCGGGCTATGTGGGCCCGCACGTGCGGGTCGACCATGACATCAGCCTGCTGGTTCCGGAGATCTGGGCGCGCATCGAGCCCGATGAGCGCGATGCCGACTACCTGATCAAGCACGGCTACCTGGAACCGCTGGAAGACTTTCAGCACAACGGCAAGACTGTGCTTGCCAGCCGCCTCGGCTACCGTATCACCGAACAGTTCGTACACGAATTCTTCGGCAAGATCTTCGATAACCCACAGGCGGTGTTTACCGGGGAGATCCTCAAGCCTGAAATACAGGACCCCGATGTCTACGCCGACGGTATCAACAATATCGTCGAGGCGCAGCAGCGGGTGGCGCAGCGCTACCTCGACGACGGCAGCGTTGAGGATGCCTGCCCGTCGTTGCGCGCGCTGTTGTATATCATGGCGAGCGGAGAGTATCAGGGCATGGACGCGCATCACCCGGACATCCGTGCCATGTTTACCCGTGAATACCTGCTCAACTCGGACTGGTACCAGGAGCGTCTGAAGGTCAAGCAGATGCGCGACATGGAGCTGTGGAGGCGGCATATCAGCAACCTGCAGACATTTCTCGATGATCAACACTTTGCTGACGAGGCCGAACGTCTTCGTATCAGTCAGCGGCTGGATACGGCCAAGGAAAGGCTCAGCCGGATCCAGGAGCAGGACTATCTCAAGGGCCTGATCGGTACGCTGGGTGCCGATCCGCTCGGGCCGCCCGGCAGCATGGATGAAAGCCGGATCATCAACTGGCGCAAGATGGTCACCTCGTTCACGCGGGACTGGACAGAGGCGGCCGAACCCGAACCGGCACACGAGGAGAGGATTCCTTCACTGCTGCAGCGCTTCAAGGCGAAGTTTCAGCGTCCCAGGGTGCACTAGCATAGAATAGGGGACAGATTTATTTTCTATTTGGTAGAAACACGAGGCCGTGATAGTCCAAGAGAAAATAAATCTGTCCCCTTTTTGCTATGGATAATGCGTCATGAACAGAGTGCTCACCTCGACCCTGCTCACACTGCTGATGGTCCTGCTGGTTCCGGTCCTGTACGCCGCTACAGTCAAGGAGGACAGAAAGGCAGCCGAGCAGGGTGATGCGGCGGGCCAATACCGCCTGGCACAGCGCTACGAGGCGGGCAAAGGCGTTGACCGGGACTTCGAACAGGCCGTCGAGTGGTACCGCAAGGCCGCCCGGCAGGGTCATGCGCGGGCCCAGACCAACCTGGGCAACCTCTACCGATCGGGGCGGGGTGTCGGCAAGGACTATGGCGCAGCGATAAAATGGTACCGCAAGGCAGCCGAGCAGGAAGATACCAAGGCGCAGATCAATCTCGCCATGATGTACGCCCGGGGCATGGGTGTGGACAAGGACGAGGCCGAGGGTCTTAAGTGGTTACAACGTGCAGCGGGTGAAGGCGATACCCAGGCAATGGTCCAGTTAGGCACCCTGTACCTGCAGGGCAAGGGCGTCGAAAAAGACTACGAAAAGTCCGCCCAGTGGTTCTGGATAGGTGCGGAAAAGGGTGATGTTATAGCCCAGCACAGCCTGGGACTGGCTTATTTCAGGGGCAAGGGCGTCAGGCAGGATTACAAGGAGTCGGTCAAGTGGCACCGCAAGGCGGCAGAGAAGGGTTATCCGCCTGCCGAGTACAGCATGGGATTACGCTATGCCAAGGGTAAAGGTGTCGGCAAGGACGCTGCTGAAGCGGCAAACTGGTATCGCAAGGCTGCCGAACACGGGCATCCCGATGCCCAGAACAATTTGGGCCTCATGTATAAAAAAGGCCAGGGCGTCAGTCGGGACTACGGTGTGGCACTGGACTGGTTTCGCAAGGCCGCGAAGCGCGGTCATCCCCAGGCACAGTTCAATCTTGGCAAGATGCACCAGGAGGGTCTGGGTGTGAAGCAGGATCCTGAGGCTGCCAGGATGTGGTATCGCAAGGCGAAGAAGGCCGGGCACAAGGGCGCAGTGAAGGCGCTGAAAACACTGGAAGGCGGTTAACCCAGGGTTGACCGGATAATAATTTTTCGGCCGGCAACAATCCAGAGAAACCGGGCATAAGGATCAACTCAGCGTCACAGTCCTGCTGTCAACGTTGCAGATTGTACAGGACTTATTTTGATGGCGGCCGGACTACGTTAATAAAATGAGCCGAAAACACTGACCGCACATTTTAAGGCAGTTTACCAATCAGGTTACCTGCTGTTTCCTCGACGATCACGCGAAAGGTGACAGGTTTCTCCGTGCTGGTCTCCCAGGAGTAATTGACTTCGTCCGTGCCTTCCCAGGCTATGGTGCCTTTGTGGCTGTCCCAGATTTGCAGGAACAGTCGGATATTGGCCTGGTTGGTCTGGAACATCCGCAGTCCGAGGGCACTGAAACGACCCTTGGAGTGTTGCTCAAAGTTCGACAGTTTCAATTGTGCCAGGTAGCGAACCCCGGCGACCTTGCCAACCGCAGTCAATAATTCACGTTTGAAGATACCTGTGTACTGGTAGTCGATATACATCTGCTTGTATTCGTCTGCAATTCCCGCAGAGTTAATGGCACTCAGCGTTTTCGGCAGTGACACGACCTGGATATCTGGCCGCTCGGTTTCAAGGACCTCGGTGAAGATCGATGCCAGTGTTTGCTTGTCTTCTTCCTGCCCGGTGACCGTCGAAGGGGTGATGAAGGCCAGGCCGCGAGCTTCCAGGTGCCCCGGCTCAAGCGAAATGACCGAATCACGCGCGGTGGAATGGACCTGATATTCGGCGCAAGCACCCAGCGTGAAGGCAATCACGAGGCAGAGTGCGAGCGTTTTAATCAATGTGCTGACTGACATGGAAAGTCCTTAGACAGGATGACTGGTTCTTGAAGTAATGAGCATAAAAAATGCATTCAACTGCTTCATGATGGTTATTCCGAAAATACTTTCATTCCGGCCTGTTTAATACTTGTTTCGGCCAGTATTCTACACCTAGCACATAGAGGTAAGGAAGCCGGTTGATATGACTCAAAAAGGCTGCACTGGTGCTTATGTATTCACTGACTCAGGAATCAGAGTTGTCATGCAGGCCATTTTTTGGCGATTCAGTAAATTGATTTCACGCTCGATTTACCGAGGTGCAAGGCCGGAAATAGTCAACGAACAGAACAGCGCGAGAGTCAGGACTGTCTGGATAGTATACAGCTCTGAATGACTGTTATTGACGAACTTGGACGTCATCATGGATGACCTGCGAACCAGGTGAATATTACATGACAAGCCAGCTATATAGAAAGGAACACCCCGTCCCTGCGCGGATCACCGGCACCACTGAATCCACAGGCATCATGGACGACCGTATGGGTGCCACCGAAGAACAGGTTCTTCTCCGCCCACCGATTATGGCTCATGTAGCCGGCACAGACTTCATCGACTGCTGATTCAGGAAATCCAGGCTCGATACTGAGCAAGTCTTGTTCAACATGGAGCCGCGGGCTGTCAACCGCCTCTCTTGCGTCCATTCCGAAGTAGTACAGGTTATTCAGTGTCTGCAGAATGGCTGTGCGTAATCGGTTGGAACCGCCAGAGCCGGTAGCAATGACTCGATTATGGTCAATGGCGAGGGTAGGCGCCATCATGGACGAGACACGCACATCGGTGTCCCAGCGGTGAAAACCGCCCGGGTTGAGGTCTTCCTCCCCCAGCATGTTATTCAGCATAATTCCCGCCCCGGGCAGTACATAACCCGAGCCTTCGCCATTGGAAAGGCTGAGCGATGCCGCATTACCCTGCCCATCCACGATACTGATGTGGGTTGTTCCACGACTGTTGACAGGGTGACCAGCCAAGGCTGCGCGAAAGCGGTTTATGGTCTCCGGATGAAGGATATCCCTGGAGCCTGCACTTTCATTCTGTCTGTTTTCCATCCGTGCCAGATTGGTCTGCCTCAGCACTTCAGACAGAAGTGTAAGATGCTTCGCGGAACCGAAATCACCCAGGTCGTGTGGCTCCAGTAATGCGTGTGCAAAACGGATCAGGCTGCCACCACTGGCAGGCGGCGGGTTGGTCAGTATCCGTGCGTTCCAGCAGTGGTAGTCCAGGGGTTCACGCTTTACTACCTGGTAGCCGTACAGATCAGCCTTTTGCAGATACCCGCCGCCGGATTCACAGGCCGTGAGCAGTTCAGACCCCATCTCTCCCTGGTAAAAAACCTGCTCTCCCTCTATAGCCAGTAATTCCAGTGTATCCGCCAGCTCGGGCTGACGGAAGTTCTCGCCATCGACCACCAGGCTAGCGTCGACCTGGCGACTTGAATAGATACGCCGGGCATCCCTGGTGGACAGATAGATGGGTGCAACAATACTGAATATATAGGCCTGCAGTCTGTTAACCAGGATGCCTGTACGCGCAAAATCGACTGCCGGCTTCACGATCTCTCGCATCGGCAGTGTGCCCAGGTCGGCATGAACCTGAAACAGTCCTTTGATGGTGCCGGGCGTCGCAATACTGCCCATACCGATATGAAACTCTTGCTGTGCCGCACCGAAGTCCGCGAGTATGGGGCTAAAATCCAGTTCGGAGCCGGGACGCTTGTGCAACGGTGTCTGGACGAAGAAATCATACAAGGTGTTTCTGCCGCCGCCCTGGTGCGCAAGCAGGAAGCCACCACCGCCCAGTGAGGTCAGAACAGGCTCTGCCACACAGGCTGCACACAGCCCGGCGAGGGCTGCATCGAAGGCATTTCCTCCTTCTTCCAGCGCCCACACCGCTGCCTCTGCCGTGGCCGGATGTCCGGCCGCCACTGCGCCCTTCATTGAGACTCCGTCAATGCCTAATATCGTACAACAAGAGTTATACAAGTCAGTATCCTTGTTTAAAGGATACTCTGTATAAAAACTGCACTCACGTCATGATGTTCAGATGCGCGCGCGACGCAGCCGCAAGGCATTGCTGATCACCGACACCGAGCTGAAACTCATGGCCGCGGCGGCGAGCATCGGTGACAGCAGGAGTCCGAAGAGGGGATAGAGTACACCGGCGGCGACCGGCACACCCAGCGAGTTGTAGACAAAGGCGAAAAACAGGTTCTGGCGAATGTTGCGCATCACCGAACGGCTCAGGTGCCGGGCGCGTACGATGCCGCGCAGGTCACCTTTGACCAGGGTCACGCCTGCGCTTTCTATGGCCACATCGGTGCCGGTGCCCATGGCAATCCCCACGTGCGCCTGCGCCAGTGCCGGCGCGTCGTTGATACCGTCACCGGCCATGGCCACCACCCGGCCCTCGGCCTGCAGTTGCCTGACGACCGCGGCCTTCTGGTCGGGCAGGACCTCGGCCTCCACGCGGTCGATGCCCAGGCGGCCGGCTACGACACCGGCTGTGGCCAGATTGTCGCCGGTCAGCATCACGATCTGAACACCGGCCCGGTGCAAGTCACTGATGGCTTGCGGCGTGGAGGTCTTGATCGGATCGGCAACACCAATGAGGCCGGCAGCGCGATGGTCAATCGCTAGGAACATGACCGTCTGGCCCTCGCTGCGCAGGGTTTCCGCCTGTTGTACCAGTCCACCCGCATCCAGACCCAGGTCTTCCATAAGCCCGACGTTGCCGACCGCAACGTGATTGCCATCCACCGTGCCGGTTACACCCTGGCCGGTGATAGAACTGAAATCATCGACCCGTGCCAGCTCGAGGGAGTGCTCCACGGCACAGGCTACGATGGCCTCGGCCAGCGGGTGTTCGCTGGCACGCTCCAGGCTGGCGGCAAGGCGCAGGACGTCGTGTTCTTCGAAACCATCCGCCGTGATTTGGGAGACCACGCGCGGCCGGCCTTCCGTGAGCGTGCCGGTCTTGTCCACGACCAGTGTGTCCACCTTCTCCATGATCTCCAGGGCCTCGGCGTTCTTGATCAGGACACCGGCCGTGGCCCCCCGGCCGGTGCCCACCATAATGGACATGGGGGTGGCCAGGCCCAGGGCGCAGGGACAGGCGATGATGAGTACCGCGACGGCGTTGATGACGGCGTGGGCCAGGCGCGGCTCGGGACCCCAGAGGCCCCAAATGATCAGCGTGATCACTGCAATGATCACCACCGCGGGTACGAAATATCCAGCGACTACATCGGCGAGCCGCTGGATGGGTGCACGGGAACGCTGTGCTTCGCTGACCATGCGCACGATCTGCGCCAGCAAGGTGTCTGCGCCCACCTTCTCGGCGCGCATGAGCAGGCTGCCGGTGCCGTTGACGGTCGCGCCGATCAGGCGTTCGTCCTTCTGCTTTTCAACCGGTATCGACTCGCCAGTGACCATCGACTCATCGACGCTGCTGTGGCCCTCGATCACGACGCCGTCCACCGGGACCTTGTCGCCGGGACGGACCCGCAGGATGTCGCCCGGATGGACCTGTTCCAGCGGGATGTCGCCTTCACTGCCATCGTCACGCACAATACGCGCGGTGCTGGGTGCCAGCCCCAGCAACAGTCTGATGGCGACATTTGTACGCGAGCGGGCGCGTAGCTCGAGCACCTGGCCAAGCAATACCAGGGCGGTGATCACGGCAGCGGCCTCGAAGTATACCGGCACGGTGCCGTCTGCATGCTGCATGTTCGGCGGGAACGCACCGGGCAACAGCAGGGCCACGACACTGTAGGACCACGCCACCGTCACGCCCAGGCCGATCAGCGTGAACATGTTGAGGTTCCAGGATTGTACGGACTGCCAGCCGCGCACCAGAAACGGCCAGCCGCACCACAGCACCACGGGCGTGGCGAGCACGAACTCGATCCACTGCACCATTTTCATTGACAGGGCCGCGGGCAGCCAGGCGGGAACGAGATCGGCCATCATGGCCAGCACGAATACCGGCAGGGCCAGCACGACGCTGACCCAAAAGCGCCGGCTCATGTCGATCAGTTCTTCGTTGCGTTCCTCGACCGCGACGCTGCGTGCCTCCAGCGCCATGCCGCATTTCGGACACAGACCCGGTTCGTCCTGCACGATCTCGGGGTGCATGGGGCAGGTGTACTCGGTGCGCGTGGCAGGCAATGTCGGAGCCTCGGGTTCCAGCGCCATGCCGCAGCCGGGACAGGCGCCCGGCCCCTCCTGGCGCACCCCGGGACACATCGGGCAGATGTAGATCCCGGTGGCGCTCTCCGGTGACTCAGCCGCGGCTGTCTTTTCCAGGTACTGGTCGGGTAGTGCGCGGAACTTGTCGAGACAGCCCGCGCAGCAGAACAGGTATTCCCTGTCCTGGTACGTGTAGCGGTGTGCACTGTCCGCGGCGACCTGCATACCGCAAACCGGATCAATCGCAGGCATGCCTGCTTCCGGTTTGTCGTTCGGCTGTGCGGTCATCGATATCGCTCTCTCGCATCAGCTGATGCATCCGTCGTTCAACACCAGCTGGCATCGCCTCTCTCCGTGAGCTTCAATTATAGTCGTTGCAGGTCGTGTTATCTGTAGGAGCGCCTCGTTTATGCCCGGCGTTTAATCGGGTACAGGCGCGATAAAGCAAGCTGTCCCGCTGGTCCCCCGTCCATGCCTGCGAGGCGCTCCTGCAATTCTCCTACAATTCTCGGGATGCTCGGGTGTGGACACGCTGCTTCCAGAGCAGGAACACGGCGGGGATGACTACCAGGGTCAGCAGGGTCGCGCTGATCATGCCGCCGACCATGGGTGCGGCGATGCGGCGCATCACCTCGGCGCCGGTCCCGCCGCCCAGCATGATGGGTAGCAGACCGGCGATGATGGCCGATACCGTCATCATGATGGGACGCACCCGCAGCAGGGCGCCGTCGATGACCGCGCTGCGCACATCCTCTCTCGTCAGCTTCCTTTGTTCATGCGCGGCCGTCTCCAGGCGCCGTTGCAGTGCCTGGTTGAGGTAGACCAGCATCACCACGCCGATTTCAACTGCAACACCGGCCAGTGCAATGAAGCCGACTCCGACGGCGACCGACATGTTGTAATCCAGCAGATACAGCAGCCAGATGCCACCGACCAGTGCCAGCGGCAGCGTGCCCATGATGATGAGCACATCGGTGAAGTTGCGGAAATTCAGAAACAGCAGCAGGATGATAATGACCAGGGTCACCGGCAGCACGGTCGCAAGCCTTTCCTTGGCGCGCACCAGGTACTCGTACTGCCCGGACCAGGCGATCGAGTAGCCCGGCGGCAGTTCCACCTGGTCTGCGACTGCACGCCGGGCATCTTCCACGTAGGAACCCAGGTCGCGGCCCTCGATGTCGACAAAGACCCAACCGTTGAGGCGGGCATTCTCCGTCTTGATCATACCCGGGCCGTCATCGATGCGCACCACGGCAACCTCGCCCAGCGGGATGCGCGCGCCACCGGGCGTGACGATTGGCAGGTTGCGTATTTTTTCCAGGGAGTCGCGCACGTCACGCGGGTAACGGATATTGATGGGGTAGCGCTCCAGCCCCTCGACCGTCTCCGCGACGCTCATGCCTCCCAGGGCCATGCGCACCACGTCCTGTACGTCCGCGATATTGAGGGCAAGACGTGCCGCCGCGATGCGGTCTATGTCGATGGTGACATAGCGGCCGCCCACGACACGCTCCGAATAGGCCGACACCGTGCCGGGGACGCGCTTGATGACATCCTCGACGCGCTTGCCGATGTCCTGGATAACGCCGAGATCCGGTCCGGCAACCTTGATGCCCACCGGGGTCTTGATGCCGGTGGCCAGCATATCGATGCGGGTCTTGATGGGCGGGTCCCAGGTATTGGCGAGGCTCGGTATCTGCACCAGCTGGTTCAGTTCCATCTTGATCTTTTCCATGGTCATGCCGGGCCGCCACTCCTCGCGCGGCTTGAGCTGGATGGTGGTCTCAATCATGGTCAGCGGTGCCGGGTCGGTGGCGGTCTCGGCACGCCCGACCTTGCCGAAGACCCGTTTGACTTCAGGCAGCTTGCGGATCAGCTTGTCGGTCTGCTGCAGGATCTCCTGTGCCTTGCCGATGGAAACGGCCGGGAAGGTGCTCGGCATGTAGAGCAGGTCGCCCTCGTCGAGCACCGGCATGAACTCCGTGCCCAGTCGTGTGGCCGGCCACATGCCGACGATCACCAGCAAGACGGCGACCAGCAGTACGCTGCGCGGTGCCTTGAGGACCAGTTGTATCAGCGGACGGTAGGCGCCGATCAGCAGGCGGTTCACCGGATTCTTTGTTTCCGGGATGATGTGGCCGCGGATGAAGTAGCCCATCAGTACCGGTACCAGCGTGATCGACAGCCCCGCGGCGGCGGCCATTGCAAAGGTCTTGGTAAAAGCCAGTGGCGCGAACAGCCGGCCTTCCTGCGCCTGCAGGGTGAATACCGGCAGGAAGCTGAGTGTGATAATCAGCAGCGAGAAGAACAGCGGTGGTCCGACCTCCATGGCAGCCTGGCGCATGATCTCCCAGCGGTTTTCGTCTGTCACCTGCTCCTTTTCCAGGTGCTTGTGCACGTTCTCTATCATGACAATGGCGGCATCCACCATGGCGCCGATGGCGATGGCGATGCCGCCCAGCGACATGATGTTGGCATTGATGCCCATGCGTTCCATGACGATGAACGCGGCAAGGATACCGATAGGCAGCGAGATGACGATGACCAGTGCGGAACGCAGGTGGAACAGGAACACCGCACACACCAGTGCGACCACGATAAACTCCTCGACCAGTTTGCCGTTGAGTGTGTCGACCGCGCGTTCGATCAGGGCCGAGCGGTCATAGGTCTCGACGATCTCGACGCCGTCAGGCAGTCCCTTGCGCAGCTCAACGAGTTTCTGCTTGATGCCTTTGATGGTCTTCTGGGCGTTCTCGCCGTAGCGCATGACCACGACTCCGCCAACGACCTCGCCTTCGCCATCGAGTTCGGCGATACCGCGGCGCATCTGCGGGCCGAGGCGGATCTCGGCCACATCCTCGAGCAGGATCGGCGTGCCGCGCTCATTCACGCCCAAGGGTATCTTGTGCAGGTCCTGCAGTTCATCGATGTAGCCGGTGGCGCGCACCATGTACTCCGCCTCGGCCATCTCGATCACCGAACCGCCCACTTCCTGGTTGCCGCGGATGATGGCATTGCGCACCTTGGAGAGCGGCAGGTCGTAGGCGCGTAGCCGATCCGGGTCGAGCACTACCTGGTACTGTTTGACCATGCCGCCGATGGTGGCGACCTCGGAGACCCCCGCCACGGTCTGCAGTTCGTATTTCAGGAACCAGTCCTGCAGGCTGCGTAACTGCGCCAGGTCATGCCGGCCGGTCCGATCGACCAGGGCGTATTCGTAGACCCAGCCAACCCCGGTGGCGTCCGGCCCAAGGGCAGGGCGTGCCTCGGGCGGCAGCTTGCTGGCGACCTGACTGAGGTATTCCAGTACCCGGGTGCGCGCCCAGTAGGGGTCGGTGCCGTCGTCAAAGATCACGTAGACATAGGAATCGCCGAAGAAGGAGTAGCCGCGCACCGTCACCGCCTTGGGCACCGACAGCATGGCGGTGGTCAGCGGATAGGTGACCTGGTCCTCGACCACCTGCGGGGCCTGGCCGGGGTAGGTCGTCTTGATAATGACCTGGACATCCGAGAGATCGGGGATGGCATCCAGTGGTGTCTGTTTTACTGCGTAAAGGCCCCAGCCGGTCAGGATCACGGTCAGCAGGATCACCAGGAAACGGTTGTGCAGGGACCAGTTGATAACGCCGGCGATCATGGCTGCTCGACCTCCCGGTCACTGTCGGGGCTACCCATGCGTCGCATGCTGGCCTTGAGGCTGGCCTCGGAATCGATCAGGAACTGGCCGGATACCACTACGGCATCACCGGCGTCGATGCCGGCGAGGATCTCCACCCAGTCACCGCTCTCGATGCCGGCTGTCACTGTGCGGCTTTCGAAGCGCCCCTCGCCCAGCGACAGGATGACGCGCTCTTCGCGGCCGGTGCGGATCAGGGCCTCGAGCGGGATGACGATGGTGTCTTCCTTGGGGCCGCCGAAGATCTTCACGTGGGCATACATGTTGGGTTTCAAGGCTTCATCGGGATTGTCGAAGCGCAGCCGAACCTTCAGAGTACGGGTCTTGGGATCGAGGCTGGGATAGATGTATTCAACCCGGCCTTCCCATGTGCGTCCCGGGTGATATGAGAGGCGCACCTCTGCCGGCTGATCGGTCTTGACCCAGTCGGCCTGGCGTTCGAACACCTCGGTCAGCAGCCACACGGTTGAGAGGTCGGCCAGGCTCATAACGCGGTTGGCGGGCTTCACGAACATGCCCTCACGCACCATCAGCGTGGAGACCACGCCGTCCTGTGGGGCATAGAGGGTAATGGTTTGGCGCGCACGCCGGTCTTTTTTCAGCTGTCTTATCTGGTCTGCCGGTATGCCCAATGCCGTGAGACGATCGCGTGATGCCTGTTCGAGGGCCTTGTTACCGATTTTCAACGCCTGGATGAACTCCTCCTGGGCGTTCACCAGGGCCGGGGAATACAGGTCGAACAGGCGTTGCCCCTTGCTGACACGCTCACCCTCGGATTCGACGTAGAGGCGTTCGATCCAGCCCTCGGTACGCAGGTGGATGTGGCTGGTTTTCGACTCGTCGAAATCGACATAGCCGACCGTGCTGATGCCGCGCCACAACCGCGAACGTTCGGCTGTCGCGGTACGCACTCCCAGGTTCTGCACGATCCCGGGCGCGATGGATACGATATTGCCCGGTTCATCGTCAGCGCCAGCATAGACAGGTACCAGGTTCATGCCCATCGGCGACTTGCCCGGTTTGTCACGCCGGTAGTTGGGGTCCATGGGTGCCACCCAGTAGAGGATTTCTTTATCGCCATCCTGCTGGGCAAAGCCGGCCTGTGGCAACAGCAGTGTAGCACCCAGGCAGAGGCTCAAAAAACGGATAATGTTGGGTCTGATCATTGTTTTTCTCCGGCAAGATACAGCAGCCTGGCCTGCGCTTTGGCGCGGTCCACGCGCAACCGCAGTTCGTCAAGGCGTACGTCCAGATCGGTAATGCGCGCACGCATCAGGGTGGTGAACTCGGTGACCCCGCTCTGGTAGGCATTCAGCGAGGCCTGGACATTGGCGCGTGCCTCGCGCAGCAATTGTGTTTCATATAGTGAGGCTCGTTCACCCAGTCGCTGCCAGCTGGCGTAGTCGGAATCCAGCATGGCGCGCAGGTCGCGCAGCCGGTCGGCACGCGTCAGCTGCGCCGCTTCGGCCTGTTGCAGGTTGGCAGCCAGCCGGCGGTCCTGACGTTTTTCCGGAAACAGCGGTAGGTCCACGGTGACCATGGCGGCCATCATGTCGGTACGGTCGCTGCCATTCGGGTTCTCGCCGAAACGCTTGCGGTATTCCAGTCCGACACCCCAGCCGGGCTTGTATTGTTCACGGGCTACCTGAACTGCCTGGTTGTGCGATTCAAGGCGGGCGCTCTCAGCCAGTATGACAGGATGCTGTTCCAGTGCAGCTGTCAGTTCTTCCTTCGATAGCAGGTCCGGCAGCACCGGAAAGTTGGGATCCAGCGTCTGTGATGCACTGTTACCGATCCACTTCGCCAGGGTGGCCCGGGTTTTTTCCTGTTCATTGCGGATGCGGGTGGCGCGGTCATCCAGGCGCGAGAGTTCCAGCGCGGCACGCAGGACATCCTGTTGGCTGACGCGCCCGGTGGCGTAGTGTGCCTGGGTGATATCGACAAGTTGTGCAAACAGAGTACGGGTGTTGATCACCACTTGCTCCGCCTGCAGCTGGTAGTGAAGTTCCAGGAAGCTGTTGCGTACCTCGCGCACCAGTTTGCGGGTTTTATCCTCGGCCCGGGACTGTTCTGAGGTGGCATTCCACTCGGCCTGGCGTTGCCGGTGCTTCAGGGTAGCGCCGCGCGGGAAGGCCTGCTGCAGGCCAAGGCGCAGCTGGGTGGTTGGCTCCTGGTCGGTATCAAGGGTATCCAGTGGCAGGTTGAAGAGACCAGCCTTGAGCTTCGGGTCGGGCAGTTGTCCTGAAGCAACGGCATCCTCGCGCAAGGCCTGCGAGCGTGCCCTGCTGGCGGCCACGGCGGGATCATCGCTGAGGGCAAGCTGTTCAGCCTCAGCAAGGGTGAGTGCCGCAATGGCATGCAGCGATGATGACGACAGTGCCAGCAGTAAGATCGAAGCTGCGGTATGCCGGACAGTGTTCCGGTAATGAGACATCACGAATCTCCATAACCATTCAGTTGGGGTACATCAAAAGCTATTGTAACTGTCCAAAGGGACAGCTTGTTCGAATCAGCTAAGGAGAGCAGCGGGTGGGTGCAGGGGGGGTGGAAGTGAACGTTCAGGAAATACGTGGGATTGGCGGGAGTTCAGAACAGCGTCCGCGAATCCGGGCTGGAACTGAAGGGCGCCCGTAATGGCGGTGGGTACAGCGTGTGTGCAGGCATTGCAGGTCCCGTCACAGCAGGCGCCGCCACAACCCTGTTCACAGTCATGACCGCCCGGATCTGCGGTGCCCTGGTCTTGCCTTGCCTGCTGATGGTCCGGCGGGAGACCGTTGTCGGCCTGCATCTGTGCACAATGTGACTCTTTGTCCGGAAAATCAGCTGCATCCGCAGTAACCGCAAAGGCGCCACGCAGGGGTGTGACCGCCAGGGTAATGGCGATGACAAGCAGAACCAGTTTGTTGCAACGTGTGCTCATTAGATAAGGAGGGTAGCCCCAACCACTCTGTATAATCAAGGTATACCTGTTAAGGATAACGGCAGACCTATTGATTAATTGACCCCTACGGCGGTGGCAGGTTCCCTAATGGATGTTTGTAGGTTGGGCCAAATATTTGTAGGTTGGGTCAAGGAGCGAAGCGACGGACCCAACTCACTGGGTAACATGCAGCATGAACCGGAAATTTACCAGATCCGTTTGATCACGAGCAGGATGAACGATGACGGGATGCAGTGACAATTGCGGTGCCGACCTGGGTAAGGCATCGACCGCCGAACGCCATACGCTGATAGTCGTGATGTTGCTTAATGCGGGGATGTTTGTAGCAGAATTCTCCGCAGGATTGCTGGCCGGATCTACAGCTTTGCTGGCCGATTCTCTCGACATGCTGGCCGATGCGCTTATCTATGCATTGGGTCTGTTTGCACTCGGTCGTGCCGCACACTGGCGCTCACGGGCCGCGCTTGTCTCGGGCCTGTTTCAGCTGGCACTCGGTATAGGGGTCGCAGGCCATGCCATGGCGAAGGTGTTTGTCGACGGCCTGCCGGATACCGGCACCATGGGGTTCTTTGGCGCTCTAGCCCTGGTCGTCAACACCGTGTGTTTTCTGCTGCTGGCCCGTTTCCGCCATGGAGATATCAATCTGCGTGCTACCTGGATCTGCTCGCGCAACGACATGATCGGCAACGTGGGCGTGCTGGTTGCGGCCGGGTTGGTCATCTGGCTGGATTCGATGTGGCCCGATATTGTGATTGGCCTGTTAATCGCCCTGGTGGTGATTCGCTCCGCGCTACACATTATTGCCGAGGCGCGCTCGGAATTGCGTGACTGATGACGCCGATAGCTAGCCCGAATGTCCTAGGTGGTCAGTGCTAATGCTATTTGGGGTGCGATGCCCTATCGTTGGCAGTGCCAAAGGCAGTCTGTTTTTCATAATTATGACTCCTTCGAGGCGGCCTTCCAGGCCGCCTTTTTTTGCAGTTCACTCATTCCCGCGATTACCGGCATCTACGCAAAGACATAAATCATAAGTTATTGATTTATAGATGCAGTTCTTTGACCCAGCATGCACTATTTAGGGGCGCCAGTGCATGGCGGTAACACATGGTACAGGAGTGCACTTGTGGCCGGCGTGCAGGCAGTGTGGATTGCCCGGGTAATCTGGCCTGGCTGGTCCGGAAATCAAGCCCTTATCGGCCCCTGGGGGACACTCGGATGTCCTATCTCGCTGAGTTTACGTGGCCGCTGGATTGCGTGATCACTCTGGTATGGCACACCTTGTTCGGATTTTGTTTGACCCATCTCTGGCCTTGCGTTTAGTCTAGCCATGCCAGGCAATGGTGCCTGAATTCCTCAATAACAATAGCCGTCTGTGTGATTATCTGAATGACCTATTGCCTCGGCATTTCTCTGAAAGCCGGCCTGGTTTTCGCATCGGATTCCCGTACCAATGCCGGTACTGACCAGATCAGCCAGTATGGGAAGATGCATACCCTGGGCGTCGAGGGAGAGCGCCAGTTTGTACTTCTCAGTGCCGGCAACCTCGCCACCACCCAGGCGGTGTTGACGCATATCCGTCATGAGCTCAGGGATAACCCTGAATGCCATTTATGCCAGGCGCGCTATATGGACGAGGTGGCGGATTACATCGGGGAGATCAGTCGCGAGGAGCAAAATCGTTTTACCGAGAATGAGGGCGTAACTGCCGGTTTTACCCCGTCTGTCACCTTCATACTTGGCGGGCAGATTCGTGGCGAGCCACCGGCGCTTCACCTGATCTATCCGGAGGGAAACCATATCACCACCTCACTGGCAACGCCCTACCTACAGATAGGCGAAACCAAATACGGCAAACCGATACTTGACCGTATCATCACACCTGACACCCGGCTGGAGGACGCAGCACGCTGTGCGCTGGTATCTATGGATTCCACCATGAAGAGTAACGTAACGGTCGGACCCCCAATCGAGATGCTGATTTATGAAAAGGACAGCATGAAACTGGATCGCTATATGCGGTTGGATGAACAACACCCTTACCTGTCCCGTTTGCGCCGCAGCTGGGCTAACAACATCCGTTCGGCATTCGATGCACTGCCGCCTTTTGACTGGGAGTCGACTGGTCCCCCACCCGGAGAGTGAGTAACCACCAGTTAAAGATCGATCCTGTCAGGGTCACCGTCGTCACATCGCCTGGCTACCCGCCAGCTGCGAGCACAGCCCAATGTGATGCGTTAAACTAGGCACAGCTAAAACCGATCCTTTACTTGACGTTCTTTTAGGATGGGGTGGTAGCGTATAACGGATAACTAAAACCACGGTATCCCTGGTTTAGTGAAGTATCTCGTCATTGCGAGTGTAGTGACGCTCTACCTCGAAATTACAATCCATCAGTCACAGATTGCTTCGTCGGTGTATTCAAGTCCTTATTATGGCGCTGGTTGTTCACCAGGCGGGGCATTGTTCTCTGGCAGGCGCTCCATGTCCACCGATACCTGCGGCCGGTGTCCCGGATCGCCGCCGAAGATGATGCCCTTGAGCGGCGTGACATCAGCATAATCTCTTCCCCAAGCCGTGGTGACGTGCTCGTCAAGCGGCACCCGGTTGTTGGTAGGATCGAAATCATGCCAGCCGACATCGGGCAGGTAGACCGAAAACCAGGCATGTGACTCATCAGCGCCCGGTTGTTTGGGCTGACCGGGTGGCGGCAGGGTCTGGATATAACCACTCACGTAGCGTGCAGCCAACCCAAGGCTGCGCAGACAGGCGATGGCCAGATGGGCAAAATCCTGACATACGCCCCGCCGGCTGGATAATACCTCGGCCAGTGGTGTTGAAACGGTGGAGAATCCCGGGTCATAGGTAAATTCATGATGGACGCGTTCCATCAGGTCAGCCACTGCCTCCAGCAGCGGCCGACCGATCGGGAACGATGGTGTCGCATAATCGGCCAGTTCCGGTGCAGTGGTCGCATGGGGTGAGTCGAGTACGAATTGCCGATTCTCGCGTGCTGTGTCCGTAAGCGGATCTGCCATTCGAACGCGCACCTCGTCCCATGGCATATCATTTTCCAGCGCCAACTGGTCATTACCCGGATATAGCTGAATCTCACTGGTCGCGGTGACGGTGAGAACCTGATGCGGCTGCTGAATGGAAAAATAGCTGACATGGTTACCGAAGAAATCTTCATGTTCGGCAAGGTCCATCGGCAAGGGGTCGATTTGCAGGCGGTGCCCGAGACACTGCTGAGCGGGAAGATTACGGGGTCGTAGATGGGCAAGGTTGTGACACTGGCTGACTGTAATCCCGTACAAATATTCTGTCTTGTGGACGACACGGTATTTCATGGTGATAAGTTTCGCTTTCTCAAGAGTAAAGGTTGTTCAACAAGACAGCCAAATCCACCTTTGCCGGTCATTGAGTCATTTACCGTAACGAAATAGCTTCTCAAATGACTGCCCTGAGGTTAATCCGGCTACGGTTCTTCCTCGACCAGTTGATAGGGTCGTTCGGCATGGATGAAGTAGGTCGCCGTGATGCCGTCCGATGTTTCGCGCAGGTTCTGGCCCAGGCCGGCAAGCAGAGTCTCTAGTCGTGGCCGGTTGCCGTCATCCACCTCCGCCAGCTCCTCTACATTTACGAGCTTGAGTTGTGTGGCAGCCTCGATAACCAATCGCATTTCTTTCTTGTAGGGGCGTTCACCCTGCCCCGGCAGCACAACGAGATGCTCACGTGCTGTATTCAGCTGATAGGCGAGAGACCGACTGTTGGTCTCATCAAGCAGCAGCAGATCAAGAGCAGTCTCCAGCTGCGGCTGGCTACGAAATCGACGCCGGTAAAGCGTGAAGCTCTCGGCGACAGACAGGACTGACTCCAGCAACAGTGCCTCGACCTCCGGTTCAACCCGGATTGTCAATACCGCACGCAACAGCGCAATCAATAGCAGGGCCCGTTCGATCCGTCTGCCGAGGTTGAGGAAGTGCCAGCCGAGATCCCGGCTCAGGCTCTCGCTGGCAGCACCGGAGATGGCCATCAAGGCGGTGATGATCCGGTCCAGATCATCCTGCAGGAACTGCAGGTCCGACTGACCGCCCCGCGTTAGCTTGGTGATTTCGTCACCGATATCATTGAATACCCTGCGGGTATCCGCTGAGACCAGGTTGCGCACTGCATAGGCGGCGTTGATGCAGGATGCGAGGTTAGCGGCCAGTGTGCCGATACGCTGCGGGTTGGTGATCAGGTCGATAATCTCGGGGAGCGGATCGGCGAGACGTTGGTCGGCGCCGGCACCCGTGAAACCGGGATAGGTCATGCTCATTTTGGTCAATCCCCGGAGCAACATATCCAGGACTGCCTGGTTGACTGGATCAGCGAATTGCAGGGTTTCGTTGCGGCGGAAATGAATACTGCGAATCAGGCGGATCATGTCTTCCGCCCGCTCGGCATAGCGCGCCAGCCAGAACAGATTTTCGGCGGCGACACCGGGCAGGATCTGTTGCAGCTGCGGGTACGCCGCCTTGCCTTGGGGTAACAGCGTAACGATTCGCTCAGGTTCTGAAGCCAGCACCCAGGTGTCCTTGCTGATAGCACCCGCTTGATTTGATACCAATCGGCTTTCCGGGTGCTCGCCAACGCGGGTCAATCCGCCTGGCATGACCACGAAACTATCCTGCCCGCCGGCCAGGAAGGTGCGCAGGATGCTTTGGCGAGGTTCCACCAGGCCATCACGCAGCGTGGGTGCCGATGAAGCGGTCAGTCGTTCCTGACCGACGTACTGGTGGGGCCGTGCCTTGATCCGTTCGCGCAAGGCCGCCAGTTGAGTGTCGTCAAGCTGGTCACCGAAGACGGCCCTGCCGCCTGCGAACCGGTTGATCGGCCGTAACACCAGATTGGGCAAATTGGCCAGTACGTGATCGAGCCCCACTGGCTGTCCACACCACCAGCTGGTGACCGATGGCAGCCGCAGTTCCTGCCCCAGCAGATGTTTTGCCAGCTGTGGCAGGAACGGCATCAGGCCGGGGTTTTCCAGGATGCCCGCACCCAGTGGATTGGCAATGGCGACGCGTCCCTTGCGCATCACTTCCACGAGACCCGGTACGCCGAGCAGGGAATCGGGACGCAGTTCCAGTGGATCACAGAAATGGCCATCGACACGCCTGAGGATGACGTCGACCGGCTCCGGCCCGCTCACGGACATTAACCAGACACGGCCGTCCCGGACTGTCAGGTTGGCGCCTTCGATGAGGGTGTAGTCGAGATAGTTGGATAGATAGAGATGCTCGAAGTAGGTTTCGTTGAGTGGTCCGGGCGTCATGATCACCACCCGTGGGTCTTCCTGCCCGGCCGGTGCCAGCGCGGCCAGCGACTCACGCATTTTCCTGAAGAATGGCGCCAGGCGGTGCGGGTGGGAATCGCGAAACAGACTGGGTATCAGGCGCGACATGACGGTACGGTTTTCCAGGGCATAGCCCATCCCCGAAGGGGCCTGGGTATGGTCCTTAAGCACCCTGAACTGGCCATCCGCACCGCGCACGATGTCCACGGCATACAGGATCAGCCCCGGGGCATTGGCCGGCGGGGGAACGACGCAGGGGCGCTGGAAACCAGGGTCGGCATAAATCAGATCCGGAGGGATCAGCCCCTTCTTGATCAGGCTACCGGATCCATAGAGATCGGTCAGGATCAGGTTGAGCAGTTCGGCCCGTTGTGCCAGGCCGGTTTCGATACCGGCCCATTCACTGCTGCTGATGAGCAGCGGTATGGGATCGAGCTTCCAGGGCCGGTTGAGGCCGTCCGCTACGCCATAGACATTGTAGGTGGCACCGTCGCTGCGCAGCATACGGACGGTATCGTGCTGCCGCTGCTGCAATATCTCGGGCCCCATGGCCTCCAGTGCGCTGATCAGGTAGCGCCAGGGTTTGCGCACCTTGCCCTGCCCGGTGCACATCTCGTCATAGCCCGCCGGTGCTTGTTGGTAGGCTGGGCAGGTGGGTCTGCTTTCTGCTTTGTTCATGGCGGTGCTGTCAGTCACGTCCTCTCTGGTACCTCAGGTCCAGGGTGCCGGGATACTCGGGATTGATCTCCTCTTCAGGGGGTGCCATCGGGCCAGGAACATGCCCCTCGGGAAAGAATTTTGCCAGCCCAGCATACTCCGGTGGCGGCTTGAGGGTGCCGGTGGTGTGGCCGTAATCCCAGAAGCGGCTGACGCGCCGCGTCTCGGCCTCATAGGCATTGACCGGGAATACGTCGTAATGACGCCCGCCAGGGTGAGCAACATGGTAGGTACAGCCACCGACTGAACGGCCATTCCAGGTGTCGATAAGATCGAAGACCAGGGGGGAGTGAATACCGATAGTGGGATGCAGTGCCGACGGTGGCTGCCAGGCGCGGAAGCGCACCCCTGCCACGTATTCGCTATGGGTGCCGGTGCCACGCAGCGGTACTCGACGGCCATTGCAGGCCAGCACGAAGCGTTCATTTTTCATCCCGGTGGCCTTGACCTGCACCCGCTCTACCGAGGAGTCGACGAACCGCGCCGTGCCCTGGTTGCTCATCTCCTCGCCCAGTACATGCCAGGGCTCCAGGGCAACGTTAAGATCCAGGCGGATGTCCTGCACGCTGACTGAACCGAGGTGCGGAAAGCGAAACTCCAGAAATGGCGCGAGCCACTCCAGCTGGAACGGGTAACCGGCGCGCTGCAGCCCGTAAACCACGTCCTTGATATCGGCCCAGACATAGTGCGGCAACATAAATCGGTCATGCAGCTCGGTACCCCAGCGTACCAGACGGTGGCGGTAGGGCCGGTCCCAGAAGCGTGCAATCAGGGTCCGTAGCAGCAGCATCTGTACCAAGCTCATGCGTGCATGCGGTGGCATCTCGAAGGCGCGGAATTCCACCAGTCCCAGCCGTCCGGTCGGTGAGTCGGGCGAGTAGAGCTTGTCTATGCAGAACTCTGCCCGGTGGGTGTTGCCGGTGATGTCCACCAGCAGGTTGCGCAGCAGTCGGTCCACCAGCCAGGGTTGGGCCACTTCTCCCGCGGGCATCTGCTGAAAGGCGATTTCCAGTTCATATAGATTCTCATCCCGGGCCTCGTCAACCCGCGGAGCCTGGCTGGTCGGGCCGATGAACATGCCGGAAAACAGGGTGGAGAGACCGGGGTAGTGCTGCCAGTAGGTCAGCAGGCTGCGCAGCAGGTCGGGGCGCCTCAGGAATGGACTGTCGGCCGGAGTGGCGCCACCGAGGGTGACATGGTTGCCGCCACCGGTACCGGTGTGGCGGCCATCCAGCATGAACTTCTCCGTCCCCAGTCGCGCCAGGCGCGCCTCGCTGTAGAGGGTTTCCGTGTACTCGACCAGTTCCCCCCAGTTATGGGCCGGCTGGATGTTGACCTCGATCACGCCCGGATCAGGGGTCACAGCGAGTTTGCGCAGGCGCCAGTCCCGTGGTGGTTCATAGCCTTCAATGCGCACCGGTGTCCCCAGCTCGGCGGCGGTCAATTCCACTGCGGCGAGCAGATCGAGGTAATGCTCCAGGTGAGTAAGCGGCGGCAGGAAGATGTGCAATGCACCCTTACGGGGCTCGACGCACAGGGCGGTGTGGAACACCTCAACCCTCCGCCTGTGGGTCCCGTTATCTGCCGGTTCCTGCTGTATGACCTCTGGATGAGTCTCCTGAAGTGCGTCGAAATGGCTGAAACGGCGGGTTACCTCGCCGTAGTAGTCACCCAGTGACGGTAGCGGTTCAAACAGGTCGCGTTGCGGTTCGATATCGCGCTCCTCTTCGGCTACCCAGGGCAGGGCCTCGAGGGGCAGGCGCAATCCTATGGGCGAATCACCGGGGGTCAGGAACATATGACCGCGGCGAAAATCCCAGGTGCAGCTTTCCCAGCTGTTATGGACATCGTCCCAGCGGATGGGAAGTGCAAAACCGGTGGGTTTGCCGAGGTCGCCGGCCAGCAGTTCAACCAGGCGGCGGCGTTCGTCCGGTTTTTTCAGGTCGTTCCCGAGCAGGTCGACGTTGACCGGCTGGCTGGTATCTTTCCATAGGTAATAAAGGATGTCTTCATAGGCAGGAAGCAGGTACTTTTCAGGTAATCCCAATCGGTGGCAGAGTTGTGAGGCAAACTGGTGCGCCTCGGACTGACCGCAGCCGTAATCGACGCCGTCCCGTGCCAGCAGTTCCGGTTCGCGCCACACCGGCATGCCATCAACACGCCAGAAGCAATTCAGCGACCAGCGTGGTATGGGTTCACCCGGGTACCACTTGCCCTGGCCGTAGTGCAGCAGACCGCCGGGTGCAAAGCGCTGCCACAGACGCAGCAGCAGGTCGCCAGCCAGTTCGCGCTTATGCTCGCCAAGCGCGGCATCATTCCACTGGGCTGACTCCACGTCATCAATGGAAACGAATGTAGGTTCGCCGCCTAGGGTGAGGCGTACATCGCTGTCTGCCAGATCGGCATCGACCTTGCGTCCCAGGGCCTGGATGGTTTCCCACTGGGATTCTGTGTAGGGCTTGGTGACCCGCGGGTCTTCGTGAATGCGCCGCACCTGGTTGTGGAAGCGGAAATCAACCTCGCATTTATCGGTCGTGCCGGTAATGGGAGTAGCGCTGACAGGATGGGGCGTACAGGCCAGTGGAATGTGGCCCTCACCCGCGAACAGGCCGGAGGTCGGGTCCAGCCCCAGCCAGCCGGCGCCCGGAACAAAGACCTCGGCCCAGGCATGCAGGTCGGTGAAGTCATGGTCGGTTCCAGCAGGCCCTTCCAGTGGCTTCTCGTCCGGGGTCAGTTGCAGCAGGTAGCCGGAGACGAACCGGGCTGCCAGCCCGAGGTGGCGCAGGATCTGCACCAGTAACCAGCCGGTGTCGCGGCAGGACCCCAGGGCCTTCTCCAGGGTTTCCTCGCAACTCTGGATACCCGGCTCCATGCGGATGGTGTAGTTGATGTCCTGTTCCAGACGCTTGTTGAGATCAACCAGAAAATTGTTGATCTCCTGCCGGGACCGGTCGACGCCGGACAGCCAGTGTTGCAACCGGGAACCGTCATCAGTGATCTCCAGATAAGGTGCCAGTTGCTTGCGCAAATCGGGTGGATATTCGAAGGGATAATGCTCCGCATATTTTTCCACGAAGAAATCGAATGGATTGATGACCACGATCTCGGCAACCAGGTCCACTTCGAAGGACAGTTCCCGTGTTGGTTTGGGAAACACCAGGCGGGCAAGGTAATTTCCGAAAGGATCCTGCTGCCAATTGATAAAGTGTTCCTTCGGCAACACCTTGAGAGAATAGGATTCGATCGGGGTGCGGGTGTGCGGAGCCGGGCGCAGCCGTACCACATGCGGTGATACACCTACCGGTCGGTCGAACCGGTATTCGGTCTTGTGATTGATTGCGACTCTGATAGCCATCGAATGTGTGCCTTATTAGAATTGTATACAAGAGTATGTCCTATTTTACCCTGCTTTTGGGTAATCAAATTCAACAGCTTATGATATCCAGGTCGACGTTCATTCCGGAAGTTGCACCATAATGGAAGAACGGCCCACTGGACTGGTGCTGCTCCAGCCACGGTAACAGCGGCCGCGATAACAAGCGGGGCCTGTAAGGGTGGGTGCTTAGATGCCAGAGTGAAATGCGCGCTGCTGCAGTTCGCACATGCTGCGGATCTGGTTGTAGAGGGGCAGCGTTAGCTGACCGGCCGACCGGCGTGTTCCCGCCTATACGATCACGACGGAATTCTCGCTGTCACCGGTTGCATTGGGGAGGTACTTATCGGCATTCCAGTCGTTTTCCCAGCGTCCGTTGTCGATCAGGTACTTGAACTGGTATTCACGGTTGGCGGGCAGGTCAATAGTAATGCTATAGGAGCCGTCCTTGCGCCGCTTCATGAGGGTGGATTCGGTATCCCAGCTGTTGAATTCCCCTACCAGTGCGACCTTGCTGGCGCCGTTGATTGCCTTGGAAGGCAACTCGAAGGTCACCTTGCAGACCGGTCTTGTCTTGAGAAAGCGCTTTTTCATCTGGCATTACCTCCATTCTGCTGGTTGCTGCATTCCCTTTGCCGAATGGCCTTATAGGTAATAAAGAGTGGGTGTCTCCGCTACCGGACCTCGCTATGCTCCACCCGCGATGAGGCCTGCAGTTCGAGCAGCTCCTCCTCAATACCGGCGGCATGCGTGAGTTCGGCAACATTTTCCTTGGTGAAAAACCCCTGAAAATCACCGAACCGCTGTACATACTCGATTATCAGCGAGGAATGTTGTGAGGCGCTGGAGAAGATTTGTTTGAGTCCCTGATCCCTGGAACCAATCACGTCGAGCAAGAAATCGCGCCCTTGAGCGGCGATCTGACTGACGACATGTTCAATGTTTTCCCTGGCGTCGGTCTCACCGTCACGCACGGCGAGGGCAATGTGGTGCAGTCGCGGTCCATAATTGCGAACAAAGGTTTCGGTGGGCGAGGGCAGCTGTTCCAGATGGTTAACGAAATAGGGCGTGTTGTTGGCGGTAAAGACCTTGGCTGGACTGTGGATCTCACTGCTGTAATGGGTGCTCTTGGTGACGTTGGTAGAAGAATTCTGGTCGCTGATATCGTAGGAACCCCAGTAGTAATAGCTCGACAGGGACAGCCATTCCAGTATGGCAACTTCCCGGTTCTGACTGTAGATGCGCGTGGCGAGATGATCGATGGGGAGGATCAGGTCCTCGATGCGCAATTTCTTCTGCAGTTCCTTTGCGGCCAGATAGACTTCCTGCACTTCGGGGTTGATGCTGCTGATACCGAGAGCGTAGGTCCGGATCTGATCGAGCGGACGCTCGATATAACCGACAATATTGTGGGTATAGGGTGACGGCTTGACGATGGCGAGATTACCAGGCAGTTCCAGCTTGCGGATCTCTTCCTGGGAGAAGAAGCGGAATTCTCGCCCCTGCTGGCATTCAACCACATTGTGCATGTTCTTCACACGCAGGATTTCCCCCATATAGCGGCTATTGGGCTTGCGTGCTCCGATAGGGTAGACCTCATTGAGGCTGCGAAAGATACCGCGGGTGCGCCGGTCCTTGACTTCGCGCACCAGGAAGTCCGGCGAGTTCATGTCGACACGCAGGATATGCGTCCAGTGACTCTTGCTCTCCAGCGTCACCAGGTAGTGGTAGGGCGTCATCAGCGCTAGCTCGCCGATGTAACGGATGGAATGCCCGGGATCGACTGTGATCATGATGGCCTCGATCTGGTCGATCATGTCAGTCAGTCCGCAGCGATCGCGCTCCTGCAGCAGACGGGTCAGATATTCCTCGAAAAACGGTGAGTTTTGTTTATCCCCGTGGCGCGGGAAGGTGGTTGAGTTGATCATATGTACAGTAGTGAAGGGCAATATCCTGTCAGCTTGTTTGCAATATCCACGCCACTATCAAGCGCTCGCCTGAATCAGCGTCGCGTAAATATAAATTCAAGCCCCTGTTGATTTCTTGTTTGATACCGGCGCATCTGCGCGACCCGTGCCCTGCACCAGATTGAGGCATCACATGCCGTGGCTGCACAGTAATAGTTCAGCCGTACCGCCAGCGGGGGTGCCCACTGGTCAGGTCCGGCATCGTAATGCTGGCTAGTCGAACCAGGTCTTGCGGATCAGTTCGTGAATCGAGGATATCCCGACCTGCAACTTGTCTACCTGTGCATGCAGGGTCGTGGCATCGAGTTTTTCTGGTTTGATGTGAGCCACTCGATGGCGTACCTCGCGTAAAGGTTTGAGTGTGTCCATGTGCCGCGGTAGATCGCCGACACTCTCCTCGAGTTGATCGATACAATGGGCCACGGAGCGCGGGAAATAGTCGTTCTGTAACAGAAAACCGACAACATCGGCGCAATTTACGCCATGTTGCACATCCTTGCGGTACATCTGATAGGCATTCAAGGCGCGCAGCATGCTGGTCCAGACATGCACATCGAGACTGCTCGATTCATCGGACTCTTTCAGGCTCATGGCGCCGATATCAATAACCCGTGTAGTCATGTCGGCACGCTCGAGATTGCGTCCGATGCGTACGAAATCGTAGGCTTCGTCATGACTCATGGTCCCGGCGAGCAAACCGGTCAACTGTTGGCTGCGCTGAATGATTTCAGTCAGGAAATCGAAGCGGCCGCGGCGCGGCAGGGCGTCGTTCACATGAGCAGACGCATACAGGTGCAGTTCATTGATCTCCTCCCACGCCTGTCCCGGCAGAACCTCGCGCGAGGTGCGGGTGTTTTCACGGGCATTGGCAATGGAATTGACCAGTGATCCCGGATTGTTATTGTCCACCAGCAGAAACTTGACGGTATTGCGCTCGTCATGGCGCGTGTAGCGTTCGTTGAAAACGGGGAAGCTGCCGGTGATGACAGGCAGTACTTCCCAGCCTGCCCGGGTGCCGCGCGGGAGGTCCATCAAGAGGAAATGGTAGGTGTTCACGAGACGCGCGATATTCTCGGCACGTTCGATGTAGCGCGACATCCAGTAGATGCGTCTGGCCACCCGTGACAGCATTAGCCGGTCTCGTTGTCCACGATCCAGGTATCCTTGCTGCCGCCACCCTGAGAGGAATTAACCACCAGTGAACCGCGCCTCATGGCCACCCGGGTCAGGCCGCCGGCGGTGACATAGGTATCACGGCCCTGCAGGATGAATGGCCGCAGGTCCAGATGCCGCGGTTCCAGGTTGTGGTCGCACAGGGTCGGTGCCGTTGACAGCCTCAGGGCCGGCTGGCCAATGTAGTTGCGGGGGTTGCTGCGGATCAGACGGCGGAATTCATTGCGTTCCTTTGCGGTCGATTGCGGACCCACCAGCATGCCGTATCCGCCTGATTCGTTGGCTGGTTTGACCACCATCGATTCCAGGTTACTGAGTACATGTTTGCGTTCCTGCTTGTTATTGCAGCGGTAGGTGGGCACATTCGGCAGCAGCGGGTCTTCATCGAGGTAATAACGAATGATGTCCGGAACATAGGAATACACCACCTTGTCATCGGCCACCCCGCAACCCGGCGCATTGGCCAGGGCCACGTTGCCCTTGCGCCAGGCACGCATCAGGCCGGGAACACCCAGCGCGGAATCGGGGTTGAATACCTCCGGATCAAGAAACAGATCGTCGATGCGCCGATAGATGACGTCCACACGGGCCATTCCCTGTATAGTTTTCATGTAGACAAAATCGTCCTTGTCCACCATGAGGTCGCTGCCTTCGACCAGTTCGGCACTCATGCTGCGGGCGAGAAATGCATGCTCAAAATAGGCCGAGTTGTAGATCCCGGGAGTGAGTACCACGACTTCGGGTCTTGCGCGCCGGCTCGGTGAGATAGACTGTAGCATCTCCAGCAAGCGATCAGGATAATCGTCCACTGGCAGGATGTTGTTGTTTTCGAACAGCTCCGGCAGGATCCGTTTGGTTACCTCGCGGTTTTCGATCATGTAGGAGACACCGGAGGGCACGCGCAGATTATCCTCCAGCACATAGACCGTACCGTCACTGTCGCGCACCAGGTCGCTGCCGCAGATATGGGCCCAGACCTTGTGGGCCGGATTAATACCGACGCACTCCTGGCGAAATCCCTTTGACTCTGAAATCAGGGTTTTCGGAACAACCCGGTCACGGATGATTTTCTGGTTATGGTACAGGTCATTGATGAACAGGTTGAGTGCCTGCAGGCGCTGTTTCAGGCCGGCCTCGATCTTGCGCCATTCGCGTATCGGTATGACCCGTGGAATGATGTCGAATGGCCAGGCGCGGTCGATGTTTTCACCCTCGCTGTACACAGTGAAGGTGACCCCCTTGTCGATGATCGCCAGTTCGGCATCCAGTTTGCGAAGCTGTAATTCCTCATCTGTTAATGATCGCAACCAAGCGGCCAGATTACGCGTCGCTGCCCGCGCATACCCGGGGGTGCTAATGAGTTCGTCATAGCACTCTCCTGGGTCATATTTTTTCCAATCGATGGCCATTGCACTAGTATGGTGCGGTTTTGCGCCTGAATCACCAAATTTTCGATCCCCAGATCATAGCCCGCAATAACTATGCCGATATGGTGCATTCCTGGATGCTTTGAGCGGGGTGGAATTGCCCCGCCTTCACATTTTTGTCACCGCTGACATGGGCGGCAGCTGGGTGGATCCCCCGGTATCAGTGCTGCTTGCGGGGGGGGGCGGTTGCAGGACCGGGGCGTCTTCATCGGCGTAGGCGCTAATGCCTCGGAGCCGGGATGGCGGAGTACAGATACTTCATTTCTAGGTGTTTCCAGCATCACCCAAAGGTATTAGTAAATCTGGGCGAGTGTGCTGAACTGCAAATTGGATTAGCGTAGAAAGTGCCAAAGGCAGTCTGTTTTTTTCATCGTTATGACTCCCTCCCGGCGGCCTTCCTGGCCGCCGTTTTTTATCGGTTCTCTATCAGATGGTTCCCCAGCCGGTAGGTGCCATCCAACGTCAAGGATCCTTGTTCGCAGCATCTCTCATCCAAAGTTACTCTCCCCAAAATTGGGAAGGATGGGGTTTAGAGGGCATCGCCCGGGCTGGAAAGCATAGACTCGCTAACGAGTCTGATGGACATTTATCCGATCGGTTATCGCCAGCAGGATACGCAGGAAAAATTTCTTGTAGATTGAATCCTGCAGAAACGCGATATCGCTACAGAATCAGTAACAGCCTGTTGAAATCACAGTGGGTACACTGCAGCTGAAAACAGGCTTGCGTTACTTGCATCTTTTTAACTAAAAGGTAATCTGTCTCACAGCAATTATTCGTGCTTATTGCTTCTCAGGAATACATTCTGGTTGTGTTAACAGCAAGGGAGGCTTGTAATATGTGTGATGACCTGATGGAATGCTTGCGGGATGTTTTCCTTATGTTGTTGATGTTGATTGTCCCACCGCTATTGTTGTTCTGGTTTTATTTTCGCTGATAGAGAAGATTCTGTCTTAGGTTTTCCCAAGGCGGTATTCCATGTCAAAGTTGACTTGCTGCTGCAGTTGCATGCTGCTGTGCGGTGTCGGCATGGGGAGTGCGCGTTGTAGCGCCTGCTCGGCTGCCATGCGCAGTATACGGCTACCGCCACTGACACGCAGGTCACGGATGTTTCCGTCTGCGAGTAGACGAAAGGAGACCTCGACCCTGCCTTCCAGGCCGCGTCGCCGGGCACTGCGGGGATAGAATTTGTGTTCATCGATGTGCTCGAGCAGCTGCGCCAGGTAGCTAATAGCAGTGTCCGACACTGCCGCCTGCCCGGGTTCCGGCTGTTCAGTCACTGTGGGAGTTGTGGAGGCCACAATGGCGCTCACCTCGGATGCCTGCTGTGGTAGCGGTGTCTGGTCGAACTCAGGTTCTGCTGTCGTGTCCGGCGCAGACCAGCGACGCTGATTCTCAACAGGACGGGGCTGCGATTTCTTGACAGCTCGCACCAACGGTTCGGGCTGGAGTACCGGGGCAGGGGATGGTTGCGGTGTTGCATCGGCGGTGATTGCCGGGACCAGCGTCAGGTTGACCAGCCTGGCCCCGGTGAAGCTCGGCGGCTGCCCAGCCAGTGGAAGCACATGATTCAGCAAATAAGCGGCACCGCCCGCATGTCAGGCGGCACGAAATTGCCGGCCTAGCTTGCCTTCGACAGTTGGCCCTACGAAAAAGGCCCACCAGACGGTGGACCTTTTCCATTTGGCGCGCCCGACAGGATTCGAACCTGTGACCCCTGCCTTCGGAGGGCAGTACTCTATCCAGCTGAGCTACGGGCGCCTGATCTTGACTGCCTGGCGGGAAGAGAAGAATAACCCTATCCGCCAGACAGGTCTATGAACGAATGTGCTTGTTTTTAAATAATTTCCTGCCAATTTAACGGGCCAAGCGTTTCCAGTATAATCCCGCACCACTCATCTCCCGGTGCTTTCACCCGCTTTGCGGCGACTTTGCAGCCATGATAGCAATCCAGCCGGGACATCAGTTTCTATATTATTGATATCAGGAGAAGACATTGAGTCACAACGATAAACAATTTGCGACGGTCTTTGTCGTGGTGCTGGGCGCCCTGGCGGTACTGGCAATTATTCTGTTCTTTATTGCCGGTTCCCTTACCAAGGAGATTTCGACCTACAAGGAAGAAGAGATCATTCTTGGCAACATCGAACCGGTAGGTAAGGTCAATATTGATGATGGATCCGCACCGCAAACACCCGCGGCGCCGGAAGCAGCAGCCGGTGTGGAAACGGCAGCCGCTGCCGCACCCGCCGCTGCCGCGGAGCCACTTTCAGCCGAGCAGATCTACCAGAAAAACTGCATGGCCTGTCATACAACCGGGGCTGCCGGAGCACCCAAGCTCGGCGATGCCGCTGCCTGGGCACCTCGAATTGCGCAGGGCATGGATGCGATCATGGTAAATGTCGTGAATGGCATCAATGCCATGCCGCCTAAAGGACTGTGCATGACTTGTTCAGAGGATGAGTTAAAGGCTGTGGTTGATTATATTATAGTCAAGAGTCAGTAAGCCGATCCGAATGGCATGCATGTAGAAAGGGCTGCCTATGGGCAGCCCTTTTATATTGCGGTCAGATGCTGAGGTAGGTCAGGCGGTCTGTTCCATATGTGCGGGCTTGACCCCACCAGCATTTATCTTGTCTAGCAGTTCCTCGATTTCGTTTACAGGCACAGGTGGGCTGAGCAGATAGCCCTGGATTTCATCGCAATCCAGATTACGCAGGTAATTGAGCTGGGCCTTCGTTTCCACGCCCTCGGCAACTACCTTCAGACTCATATTATGAGCCATCGCAATGATGGCGCTCACAATGGCCGCGTCATCCGAATCTGTCGTGATGTCACTAATAAATGATCGGTCTATCTTTATGATGCTGATGGGGAAGCGTTTCAGATGGTTGAGTGAAGAATAGCCGGTACCGAAATCATCAATGGAGATTCTGATCCCTAGTTCGCTAATGGCGATCATGGTCTCGGCTGCAGCATCTATATTATTCATGATGGTGCTTTCCGTGATTTCGAGCTCAAGGCATTGCGGTAATGCCCCGGTCTCGCTGAGTATCATTTTTATCTGCTCAAGCAGGTCCTTTTGCTTGAACTGGATTGCCGAAAGGTTGACCGCAACAGTCATATCCCGGTAGCCCGCATTCTGCCACTGGACTATCTGGTTACAGGCATCGCGTAATACCCAGTTGCCCATTGCGATAATCTGGCCGGATTCCTCCGCAAGCCCGATAAATTCACCGGGTAGCATCATGCCCAAATCCGGGTGCTGCCAGCGTACCAGGGCTTCCATCGAATTGATCTTTCCGGTTGTCAGGTCCAGCTTCGGCTGGTAATACAATTCCAGACCATCATCATCGATAGCATGTCGTAAATCGTTTTCGAGCCGGATATTTCTGAGCGAGGTACTCTTCAGGCTTTCGTCATAGAACTGGGAGCTGTTATGCCCGTTGCGCTTGGCATGGTGAAGGGCGAGGCCGGCATTCTTAAGCAGTGTTTCCGCGTCTTCACCATCTGACGGATAGGCGCTGATGCCGATGCTGCAGGACATATAGATCTCGTTTCCTTCGATGTCTATTCGATTGGTGACTGACTTGATTATCCGGTCGATGACAATCTCAGTTGACTTGACCTCATCAAGTTCGGTCAGGAGAATGCAGAATTCATCATCGCCCATCCGATGTATCGATGTCGGGTAGTCGTCGGTTGACATGCGTGTGACCATATCTGTTTCGCGCAAGGTGTCTGTCAATCTCTGCCCGATAACCCTGAGTAATTCATCGCCAACCGTGTAGCCAAGCGCATTGTTGATGCGTTTGAACATGTCAAAGTCAAGCATCAACACGGCGAAGTGCTGTCCGGTCATGTTTGAGGCGGTAATGGCGGCTGTTATTCTCTGGCTCAGCAGGTCACGGCTTGGCAGGCCGGTCACACTGTCATGGTCCGGCAGGGCCCTGTTATCGACCGGCATGGATAGAGAACTTTCAGCCAGATAACTGTCATCAGCCTCAACATCAGACCACGCAGCTACACGATTACGCCCGGTGTTTTTGGAGTAATAGAGCGCCTTATCTGACTGGTCAATCAATTCGGATAAATCCTTTGTGCCAGGATCCATCGTTGCGACGCCGAAACTGGCGGTGATTGCAATATCCTCAGAATCCGAATTACTGGAAAAACGAAGTGATTCAATGAAGGCGCGTGCGCGTTCGGCAGTTCTCATCGCCTGTTTCAGGCTGGCACCAGGCAGCGCGATACAGAATTCCTCACCACCATAACGGCAAATGTTGTCCGAGGACCGTATTGTGGACTGCAGAGAGCTGGCGACCTGTTTGATAACATCATCGCCCAGAGCATGACCATAACTGTCATTGACCGACTTGAAAAAGTCGATGTCCGCCATAATGCAGGAAAAATTACGCTCTTGCTGCTTGGCTGACTCGTATTCCTTGTCATAGATATCAAAAAATGACCTGCGGTTCAGGCAGTCAGTCAGTGAGTCGCGCGTGGCGAGCACCTGGAGTTCTGCGTTCTGCTGAGAGATCTCCTCACGGGATTTTTGCAACAGGCCCAGCATGTTCTGCAGTTCATCATTCTTCTCCTCGAGTACAGTCACGTCATCGAAAGTGGCCATTACGCCACGTCCGGTTCCCTTCTCGTCGAGAATAGGTGCGCAGTTGACCATGTAGGTCCTGTTCGCACCATCGTTGTATGCAATCTTGACTTGTGCCCCGGTCAGGGGTTTGCCAAGCCGGGCCGATGCATCCCAGGGGTGTTCGCTGTTATTGCCGTCAGGCAACACCCAGTCCAGAGTAGAGGCCTTCTTGCCGATCAGTTCCCTCTCACTCTTGCCAATGCTCGTTGAGAATGATTTGTTGGCGAGGAGTATCCTGTTTTTGTCATCCACCAGTAGTACACCCTCGGCAAGGGCATCGAGTGCGTATTTGACGCGTTCCGGTACCGCCGAGGTCGGGTCCAGGCGTTCAAGTATCTTCCTTACAAGAATGACGAATATGGTAAATCCCATGATCGTGACGAAAGCGATCATGGCTACCAATGGATTAATATTCAGACCCAGCAGTCTGAAATTATGGATCGGGGCAAACTCGATTTCGACACTACCCCATCTCTTTGTGTTCTGAAATATGGGTACGTGGATACGGCTAGGCGTAGAGATTTCGGATGCATCGGTATCGGTTTGCCGGGTGAAATTACCAGCCTGCGCCACGGTCGCGCCATTTGATGTCTTTAGTGTGGCCGCTAGAACATCATCATTCCGGTCAACCAGAATCCGCATGCTGGCAGAGATAGAATCGTAGTCGTACTTTTGTGCCGCGAGGGAATACTGGACAGTCAGCGACTCCGCAAGCGTCTTGCGACCGTTGATAACCGCTTTTGTGTCGTCAGGCACAAGACCGATTAGATCAGCCACGATCAGGATGCTGATCACCGAGAGAATCAGCCCCAGGCTAATGCGTACCGACGGCGTCATTCTAACCATGGTGAGTATCTCTGGTCTCCTTACCGCTCTCTTCGCTGTTTTCGAACATCTCGTCAATCAGTTCATCATTGGCATCATCCCTCGTTGTATCGGCACCCTTCGGGTATTTCTTGCGTGCCGCGGCCAGGACAGGCAGGGGATCAAATCCCTTCCAGATCGGCATGGAGGACAGCATGGTGGCTGCCAGCGCACCACCGCGCAGTGCCCAGGTCAGAATTCCTGCTGATAATGATAAGGTTACGCCACCTGCGTACTTGGTCAGCAGCTGCATCACGGGCATATTGCTTACATGACGATTCTCGATTTCCAGCCTGTACTCACTCAGCATCTCCAGGATCTTGATGTGCATATCAGAGACGGTTTCATAGGCCTTCTGGAAGGCATGCTGGGTGAGGCCGGCATGAGTCCGGTCAAAGCTGTCATCCTCGTAGTCATATAGCCGGTCTCTGTAATATTCATTAACACCCTGGATATTGCCACGTGTTGTATCTTCCGTGACTCCAGCAAGCGTATTGACAGTGTTGACTGTGAAATCGATTTCTGATGGCGATATGACCAGTAATTCGCTCTCAGAATCAGGCGCAGTTGAAGGCGTAGCAGTTGTAATCAATGTGGCATCTACGTCAGTTTCAGATTTCGCCTCGGTTGTCGTTTCACCACCATCAGTGTTGTTTTCTACAGGCAGGGTCTCCGGCAGGTTGTCGACTGTTAGCGTGACGGTGTTGCTTGCCACGCCGCCATTACCGTCGCCAACCTGGTAGGTAAAGCTGTCATTGCCGATGAAGCCGGCGTTTGAGGCATAGCTAAAGGTGCCGTCTGCATTGAGTGTCAATGAGCCGTTGCTCGGGCCCGTGACGAGAGTCGCGATCAGGGTATCTCCGTCGATATCGTAATCATTCGCCAGTACACCACCTGACAGCATATCAAGCGTGCCACCACTGCTAACCGAGTAGCTGTCGTTATTGACGACGGGGGCGTCATTGGTGCCAGTAATGGTGATGGCGATATCGTGTGTCGTACCATCAAGGCTGGTGATGGTGACAACGTCTGTGAGACTTTCCGTTACACCCAGGTTCTGGATTGCGGCCTGGCTGTTGTCAGTCACATAGGACCAGTTGCCGGCGGTATCGATACTGAGGGTGCCATAGGTTCCGGGAAGGGTTCCGGGAATGAAGCTGGACTCGCCGCTGTCGGGGTCGCTGACCGTCAGGGTGTTATTTACGGTGATATCGCCCGATACCACGCCGCTGTCTTCGGTGACGCTGCCGGAATCAACGCCACCAAATGTGGCTGTGTCATTAACCGGGCTAACGGACACGGTGAAGCTCTCGCTGCTGCTGTTAATCCCGTCACTCACGGTGACCGTTATGGTTACCGGGCCGCCATTCTGGTCAGGTGCAGGCGTAACCGTCAGGGTACGGTTGGCACCGGACCCACCCAGGACCAGATTGGCATCCGGGATAATGGATTGATCGCTCGAGGATGCTGTCACACTGAGTGTGCCCGCCGCGGATTCAGGATCACCCACCGTGAAGGCCAGGGCACCGGTGGAGGTGTCCTCGTCGATAACCTGATCAGTGATTGCCGATAGCACAGGGGCTTCATCGACGTCATTTACCGCAATCGTGAAGGTCCGGGTAGCAAATGAGCCATCGGTGGAGTCGGCCCGTACCGTGATGTCGTAAGACGTCGCGGTCTCGGCATCGAGCGCCCCGTTGACGGTCACGATCCCGGTGTTGACGTCGATAATGAACAAGCCACCCGCGCTGTCGATCAGGCTGTAGGTAATAGTGTTGTTGCTGCCATCGGCATCACTGGCAAAAGCCGTGATACCGACAGGAGTGCCCGCCACGCTGTTCTCGTTAACGGCATCGGCCGTAACATCGGTATCCGCGATGGCACTGATGTCGAACTCATCCACGTCGGAGACGTTGATGGTGAAGGACTGCGTACTGGCCGAGCCGTCGTCACTGGTTGCCCGCACGGTGACGGAGTGACTGGTGGCGGTCTCGTAGTCGAGCGAGGCATTGACGCTGATGACACCGGTCACGGCATCGATGGCGAAGCGTCCGCCGGCGCTGTCATCCAGGCTGTAGGTGATGCCATCGGTGATGTCATTATCGGTGGCCGAGGCGGTGATACCGACAGGGGTGCCGACGCTGGCATCCTCGGCCACGGTATTGGCCGTGGAATCGGTGTCGATCACCACGCCCACGTCGAACTCATCTACATCATTGATGGCGATGGTGAAGGTTTTGATACTGAATGTGCCGTCAGTAGATAGCCCGCGTACTGTTATATTCTGGCTGGTGGCGGATTCGGCATCCAGGGCACCATTGACCGTGACCACACCGGTGCTGGTATCGATGCTGAACAGGCCGCCGGCATTGTCATCCAGGGAATAGGTAACGGTGTCAGTGCCATCCAGGTCATCAGCGAAGGCAGTGATGCCGACGGAGGTGCCCAGCGCGCTGTTCTCATCGACCGCATCAGCTGTCGCGTCACTGTCGATGAGAGCATTTATATTGAATTCATCAACATCCGTGACGTTGATGGTGAAGGCTTGGGTGCTGAATGATCCGTCGCTGGAGTCGGCGCGCACTGTGATGCTGTGGCTGGTATTGGCTTCGTAGTCGAGTGCGGCATTTACAGTGACGATACCGGTGGCACTGTCGATGGCGAAGCGGCCGCCGGCATCATCATCCAGGGAGTAGCTGACGGTGTCGGTGGCGTCGGGGTCGGTGGCAAACGCCGTAATACCCACTGGGGTGCTTGCGCCCGCGTTCTCCGGAACCGTGTCGGCTGTCAAATCAATGTCCGAGATGGCCGAGATATTTTCACTGGCGTCGGTCACCGTAACCGTGATCGACTTGATCACGTCCACCGTGCCGTCAGACACCCGGACGTCGACTTCGTAGACGTTATCCCCGTTGGCATCGCCAGGGGTCTCGAAGTCCGGTGCCACTAAAAAGGTCAGTGCCCCGGTGACGGCATTGATGCTGAATAGCCCGGTATCGGCCCCGGTCCCCTCGAGAGTCCAGGTCAGGGTGTCGGCCGGGACATCGACATCAGTGGCAACCACGGTGCCTGCGGCCGTCTGGTTCTCCAGAGCGTTCATGTTAGTGGTAGTGATAACTGGCGCCTCGTTGACATCGGTGACGCTGATGGACAAGGGCGCGGTGTCATCCGGTGCTCCCGGAATGGCGGCGTCGTCGACCTCGACGGTGACATCCAGGCTCGG
>CAMYMI010000005.1 GCA_947259415.1 uncultured Ectothiorhodospiraceae bacterium
GGGAATGCTGTTGGCCGGTGCGTCGTTGACCGGATTGACGGTGATGTCGAAGGAGTCGCTGTCGGTCTCGGTACCGTCATCGCTGTCGATCTGGATACTCGCCGTGCCATAGAAGTCCGCGGTCGGTGTGAACACCAGGCCGTCCAACGCAGCATTGACATCCTCGAGGGTGCCGCTGAAGGTCACCAGGCTGTCATCTTTTCCGTCACCTGTGGTGAAGGTCAGGGCGTCGGGCGCCAGGAAGCGCTCGCTGTAGATGCCTTCCTTACCATCGGCATTATCCTGGCCCTTGCTCTGCCAGACGGTGATGGCATTGCCTGAGCTGGTGAGCGTAACAGACGGTGCTTTCTGGTCCAGTGGCGTGGTCTGGTTGACGAGGAATTCGTTGCCCTGGGCGATACCCGCTGCGTCGTAATACTGGGCGAAGATCCCGACCTTGCCGTCGGGGTTGTCCTGGTTCTTGCTCTCCCAGGCGATGACGAAGTCACCGCTGCCGTTCATTGCCATCGAGGGTGTGGTCTGATCACCCGCAACGGTGGTGTTGACCACGAATTCGTTGTCCTGGGCGGTGGCCGTGTTGTCATACAGACGTGCGACAATGCCCTTCTTGCCATCGACGAAGTCCTGGCCCGTGCTCTGCCAGGCAATGACGAAGTTGCCGGCGTCATCGGTCGCCACGACCGGTAGGATCTGGTCACCGGGTGTCGTCTGGTTGACCAGGAACTCGTTGGTCTGCGCGACGCCGCTGGCGTTGAACTGGCGGGCATAGATACCCTGCTTACCGTCGACGTTGTCCTGTGCCTTGCTTTGCCAGGCCACCACGAAATCGCCGTTGGCATCCATTGCGACGCTGGGGAAGCGCTGGTCGTCGAGCGTGGTCTGGTTCACCAAAAATTCATTCGTAGTGGCAGTGCCGGCGGCGTTGAACAGGCGGGCGTAGATGCCAAATTTCCCATCCACGTTATCCTGCGCCTTGCTCTCCCAGGCGATCACGAAGTTGCCGGCGTCATCCATCGACACCGCGGGCGCCGCCTGGTGGTTGAGCGTGGTCTGGGTGACCAGGAACTCGTTGCCGGCGGCCGTACCGTCGGCGTTGAACAGGCGTGCGTACACGCCGTCGGAGCCATCGATATCATCCTGTCCATTACTTACCCAGCTGATGACAAAGTTGCCCGCCGCATCCATGGCGATGGCCGGGGTGTCCTGATCCGCCAACGTGGTCTGGTTGGCGAGTGTCTCCACGCCCAACGCAGTGCCGTCTGCGTCGAAACGCTGGAAGTACACACCCTTATTGCCGTCCGGATCGTCCTGAGCCTTGCTGGTCCAGGCGACCACATAGCTATCATCCGGCGCGACCGCCACGACCGGCTCGATCTGCTGATCCAGCGTGGTCGTGTTGACCAGGAGTTCGGGGCCGATGGTGTTGCTTAATGTAACCGTGCCGTCGGTTACAGTCAGGGTGACCTCGACGGGATCGGCATTGGAATCTGTGATACTGACAGCATTGCCATTATCAGCAGAGAGTACCAACGAAGTATCTTCGTCGATGGTCTGGGTATTAGGCACATCATTGACCAGTACCGCAGCTGTATAGTCCACCGTCAGTACCGGCCGGAACGAAACCGTGCCGTTTTCGGAAGAGTAGAAGTCCCAGCCGTTGGTGTTGTCCGAGATGATCGCCCAGCCATAATTCGCATTGCCATCTGACCAGGCCTGCAGGGCACCAGCCAGCCCCGTGATCGTGATGGTGCCGGTTATATCCGGCGAAGGCACGGTTGCGTCAGCTGTGGCCATCGCCTCCACGTCATCGGTGCTGATACCGCCGCTCATGGAATTCCAGGTCGAGGTCTCGTCCCAGGAGCTGAGCATGCGGTGTAGACTGATGGTCGCGCCGGCAGAACTCGGGTCCCACGCCTCCAGTGTCAGTTCGGCGCTGTTGATGGTCGAACCCAGCGGGATCTGTCCCGGGCCGGTACCAAAGATATTATCGAAGGTGATCAGACCCTGGACTTCGCCGCCGCCCGAATCCAAATCAACAGTGACACTGGTGCTGCCACCGCTGCCACTATCGGGCGAAGTCTGATTTAACTGCGTATCCAGTGTTCCCGTATAACCGCCACTGCCTTCCTGGAACGAGGTTAATGTCAACACGCCTTCGAAACTCACCCGGACAGACTCGCTCAGTGCGATGTCTGTCTCGACCTCACCGGTTCGGTACTCCAGCTCCCAGTCACCGCCGAGCTGCGCGCTGCCGGTGAGGTCGTCCGAGGCCGCCACGTCGGCGCCGGTCAGCTTCGCCAGGCCGTCGACCAGGGCCTCGCCCGCGCTGGTGGCGGCAAGGTTACAGCCGTAGATCAGGATGTCGCCCTCGGCCGAGAGGGTATCGCCCCAGGACTGGATGGCATCGACGTTGGCCTTGAGGGCCTCGAAGTCCAGCACCCTGTCGCCCAGCTCGACGGTACCGTCGTCGCCGTGTGAGATGATGTGCACGGCATCCACGTCCTCGAACATGGCCAGGGCCTCGCTGACCTGGGTGATGCCGTCGCGGTCGTTGTTGAGCAGGACGACCTCGAAATGGCGGGTCTCGTCCTGGTTGGCCAGCAGGTCGTCCACCAGCACCTGGTAATCGGGGGTGTCGGTATCGACGAAGATGATCTCCTGGCGGGTCTCCTCGGCGGCCCGGGATTCGCTGATCTCCGGGGACTCGGTCAGCAGCTGCTCCAGGGTGGCGGTGCTTACCGCCGTGGTGGTCTCGACACTCAGCTCCTGGGCCAGCACACCCTCCAGGCCGTCGGAAAACAGCACCCGCGGCTCCATGGCCTCGATAACGGGCGGCTTCTTGAATGTTTTCTTTTTCATTTACAATGCCTTATATTGTCGGGTCCCTGATTGGGTTCCCGCACAGCAACACGCACGCGCAAAAATGTGGACAGCATCACAGAACTTTGATCGGCCGTATTTGGGCGATCTTTAGGGGTAATTACTTATATTGCAGGGGCTTGGAGCGGGTTTTGGTGCGCTGAAGGGGGTCAGGTGTAATCGGTCCGCGGGCGTGGTGGATTGCTCATTTGGGTAGGGTGCGCCGTGCACACCATTGTGGCCACTATTTATTGGTAATGCCTGGTGCGCACGGCGCACCCTAGGGTAAATGGCGATCCTGCGGGGGTGTCAGCTGTCTGGTGCGCACGGCGCACACTACGGGTGGGTGCCTGTAGGTTGGATCAAGGCGCTGCGCCGGACCCGGCACGGGATGGTAATGATCGCTTATGCAGCAGACTCTTGCTCGATATCCCATCCCGGGAAAACGAGCACGGCGGGATGGCACTTCAAGGCCCTGGCAAGAATTTTTGCCCTTTCTACTCCCAGATTAACCCGATCATTTTCAATAGCAGAGATGGTAGATTGAGGAATTCCCGTAAGTTCGGAGAGCTCGTTTTGACTCATCTCCTGTAATTCCCGAAGAATCCGAACCGATTCCCCAACAGAGACATCCGCCAACTTTTTCGCTTTGCGGTAATTTTTCATCTTACTTTCTCCGATAATCGTGTGGAGTCACGTTAACAACCTGGACTAAGACAAGTTCCTTCTCGATTTTGTAAATAAAACGATACTGAATATTCAGGCGGGATGAGCGGTGCCCTTTCCATTCGCCACGAAGAGCTTCGTCTCTAAAGCCTTTAATTTGCCTTAATCCTTCAGGGCCACTTATCGATACGATATCTTTCCATTTTTCATATCGTTTGAGCACGTCAATCGGTAGCGACTCGAGCTGCTTCACGGCTTTCCTGTGCTCGTAAATCTCCCACATACTATTATTAGTATATATACGTTATATGGTATGTCAAACTCGCGGCATCATGGTCCATTTATCAGCCCTCAGGGATGACCATGACGGGCACGGCCGTCCGGCCTTTGCCCATCCTACGGTGATGGATGTGTTGTGGGGGGAAACCATCGTGTAGGAGCGCCTCGCAGGCGCGATCTTTGTTGGGATTAAACCATCGCGCCTGCGAGTCGCTCCTACAAGTGTGTAGGGTAATCATGCCACAAGTCATACTGGTCCTGCATTGCCAGCCAGCTTTCGGAGCTACGTCCCAAGGCCTTGGAAAGACGCAAGGCCATCTCTGGCGATATATTGGTCTCACCGTTAAACAGCAGGTTAAGGGTGGAAGGAGAGACATCCAGATTCCCGGCAAGCTTTCTCACGCATAGCCGGAACGGTGTTATATAAACCTCCCGGATAAACTCACCCGGATGCGGTGGATTGTGCATAGCCATCAGTGATAATCCTCATGATTCACCATCATGCCCATTTAATCTTCAGCTTGCGATGTGTCTCGGCACAATCCCTTAAGTACAGATTAATCAGGCTTTGGTAGGGGATGCCCTTTTCTTCTGCCATATCCTTGAAATACTCAATCGTATCTTCGTCGATGCGAATGGTGATTTGCTTTTTCAGGCGCTTCGCGTAGGGATTGCGCTTTGATTTCGAAAAATCGTAATTATCTCTCATGCCCGAAACCCTCATACTGCTTTTGCTCTAAACGGTTGGCTTTGCGGGCTGAAATAATTCTGATGGTGTCGTTTTCTTCCCTGTAACAATGACTGACGATCAGTAATCGCAATCGGAAACTCCTTCCCAGAAAAATATAGCGGTCTTCCTCCCCGGAATGATCCGGGTCTGGAATCAGGCGGGCAAATTCGTCATAAAAGACGGTTTGCGCCTCATCAAAAGAAACGCCATGCTTCCTTTTGTTGGCCGTATCCTTGCTGCCATCCCAGGTAATCTTCAGCCCTTCCATAGGCAAGTATAATTACATTGTAGTTATATTCAAGTGGTCAAGCAGTTTGCATGTAAGCAAATGGAATCCGGAGGGTCGGGACAAATCCCATCAGGCTGCCCTGACTTTCTTGATTTTCAACTTGCCGGCATGGCGGTTGGCCTGCCAGAGGTCATAGGCCATTTGCAGGCGCAGCCAGGATTCTGGTCGCCCGCCGAAGGCCTTCGACAGACGGATGGCCATCTCCGCCGATATTCCACTCTTGCCATTGACGACATTGCTGAGTGCCTGGCGGGTAACACCCAGAATATCCGCCGCTGCTGTGATGCTGAGATCAAACGGCTCGAGGCAATCATGACGAATGGCCTTACCCGGATGGGGTGGGTTGTGCATCGGCATAAGGTTTCTGGACCGCCAGGATTAAAGCGTAGGTTTACAATCTGTATTCAACAACACAGATGTCTGGAAATATTTGTAGGAATTCGCCGAATTACGGCATGCATCCTGATGCAACCGGATGGAGGGCCAGGATTTAGTCAGGTTTAAGAGATTTTGCGCAGCTCCTCTCGAAGGATTCGGCGTAATGTTGTCGCATCGACTGGTTTAGGGGATTTCGCCAGGTGATTCTGCAATGCCTCGTTGATCAAGGTCTGGTAGCCACGTCCCGACCGATCCGCGAGATCACGGAATGCATCAAGGATATCATCATCCAGATAGATAGTGATGCGGGTCTTTCCTTTGGATGGAATAACGGCACCACGGCGACCACCGCTAAAATCATAGTCCTTCTTCATAGGCACGTATCTCCCACCTGTTAGCCTTGCGCGCAGAGATCAGTCGAATACGATCACCGCGCCAGGTATAGACCACGACCAGTAGCTTGCTGGTCGCATCCCGACCAATAGATACAAATCGCTGTTCACCCGTAGAATCATTATCCTCGATGGTGAGAGCAGCCGGATCGAATAGCACCGTTTCCGCATCAGCTAAACGGACACCATGCTTGTTCAGATGCGCTCGCGCCTTGGCCGGATCCCAGAAAACGTCCATGTTTTCGATATATGTATATTATATGTATTTTAATGGAAAAAGCCAGATAGGCCTGTTGAACAAACATAGATGGATATGCAGCCTTTGTATTTCAGATATCTTTGAATGAATTTGTAGGAGGATGACAACTGGATGATGGGCACGGCCGTCCGGCCTATGCACATCCTACGGGCGGGTTATTAACCAGGTAAGAGCGTCTCGCAGGCGCAATGGTTTATAAGATCGCGCCTGCGAGACGCTCCTACAGATGATTCTTATTGTTGTGGTGCGGTTATTACGGGCACGGCCTTTCGGCCTATGCACATCCTACGAGGTTGTTATTGTAATGGTGGCGAGGTGGGTACGCACGGCGCACCCGGGGTCTAGCGTTGTGCGGCGAGCTGGCTTGATGGCTTTGCGCTGGTCTGCCTGCCGGCGCCGTCGGCCTGGAAGCTGACACGGCACTTGAGTCCACCGGGAAGCTTGTAATCCGGGTTCGGCAGTTCCAGGCGCACACCGAAGGTGCCGCTGGAGGCATCCACGACACGGTCCACGATAGTGACTTCCGCGCTGTAGTTGCCGTCCTTGGGGGCCTCCGGGGTCACGTTCGCCTTCATGCCGGTCTGGATCTGACCGAAGAAGGACGCCGGGACGATGACTTCGACATTCAGCGGGTCGAGCTGCGCCAGGCGCAGGATGGGCTCGTCCTGGGCAAACTCGCCGGGTGCCTTGTAGCGGTCGACGACGACACCGGTGATCGGACTGCGTACCGTGCGCTGCTCGAGCAGGACGATGGCACGTTCATATTCCAGTTCTGCCAGGCGCTGATTCTCTTTTGCTTGCCGAATCTGCAGTGCGGCCAGGTTGGCTTCGGTCTCGACCTCGTCTTTTTTGTGCAGAGGCACCACTTCGTCCCGGAAGAGATCATCGAAGCGGGTGAGTTTGCGCTTGGCGAAGGCATAGCTGGTCTTGTGGGTGCGCAGCTCGGCATCCATCTCGACCCGCGCCTTGGCCAGTTCCACGGTGGCGCGTTCCACGTCGGATTCGAGCTCGACCAGTGTCTGTCCCTTTTCCACAAGGTTGCTCTTTTCCACCGCGATTGCCTCGATCTTGCCGACCACGGAACTGTTCACGTCGACCACCAGGTGCGGTTCGATAAGGCAGTCCATCTCGGGAACGCCACTGGCCATGGCCGTGGAGGCCTGCAGTGCCAGTAACAGTCCCTTCAGGGCAGTGATTATGTTTTGTTTATTCATTCCTTAATAACAGCGGTGTGCTGACAGCGCACCATGTCAACGCAAGTCAAATTGTGTCCCAGGTCACAGACCTATAGTCGGCCGGTATGACCGTGATCTTTAAGGGATATCCGAAACTAATGCACCAAAATGGGAAATAGGCGGCAGGGTTTGAGTGCCCCGAATAATTATCAATTATAAACAAAGAGATACGCTATTTTGGCGGAGGCAGGTGTATCCACTGTCGCCGGTATGTCCCGGTATGCTTGTAGGAGCGCCTCGTTTATGCCCGGCGATTGATCGCGTACAGGCGCGATTGTTAATGTGGGGTATTGCGGTCAGGGGACCGCTCCTGCACGTGCTTCTTATGCTTGCAGGAGTTGTAGGTCGGATTAGCGAAAGGTCAATCCGACTCACCCATTGTCAGGTTACGGCCTTGCGGCCTAACCCGACCTGCGCAACGGGGCCTGTAGGTTGGATCAAGGCGCGTGGGCGCCGGACCCAACATGGGAGGATTATGACGGGCACGGCCTGCCGGCCTTTGCCCATCCTATGGGGTTATTCGTGACGCTGATTGGTGCGCATGGCGCACCCTGCGGGCTATTCCGGTTGCCCGGTGAAGGCCAGCAGGCGGCCGAGCTGCTCATCCATACGTTCCAGTTCCCTGCGCTGAAAGCGCGCTGCGCGCTCGGAACGGAACTGGCACAGGGCAATCAGCAGACGGATGCGCCAGCGTGACAGGGGTGCCGCACCTCTGGCGCCGACAACGACCAGGGCACGTAAATACCTAGGAAAGAAGCGGGCGATGATCTCGTCCTCCAGCGACAGGATAGACTCGTAGCTGCCGGGAGCACCCTGGCGTGCGCTGCGGCCGAACAATTGCCGGTCGATGCGGCGGGCCTCGTTGCGTTCCACGGCGATCACATGCAGGCCGCCGGCCTCAGCGACACCTTCACCCAGCGGAATATCGGTGCCGCGTCCGGCCATGTTGGTGGCAACAGTGATGCAGCCCGACTGTCCGGCGCACTCCACCAGGAAGGCCTCGCCCCGGTCCTGGCGGGCATTCAGTACCAGGTGCGGGAGATTGCCCTCGGTGAGCATAGCACTGACACGTTCACTGTCGTCCACCGAGCGCGAGCCGACCAGGATCGGGCGTCCCTGTTGATTCAGTGCGCGCACCCGTTCCACCACGGCGTTCCACTTGGCCTCGGCCGTGGCATATATCCTGTCGGGGTGAGCGGCAAGCCGTGACGGCACGCGCGGGGGGATCTTGATCACCTTGAGCCCGTAGACGGCACTCAACTCGCCGGCGGCCTCGCTGGCCGTACCCGTCATCCCGGCGAGGTGCAGGTAGCGCTTGAAGAAGCGCTGGTAGGTGATGCGCGCCAGGGCCTCATTAGGCGAACTGATCTCGCAGCCCTCCTTGACCTCGATCATCTGGTGCAGGCCGCGTTCCCACTTGCGGTCCGCCATGATCCGGCCGGTGAAGTCATCGATGATCTGTACGCTGTTGTCCCTGACCAGGTATTCCCGGTCACGGCGAAAGAGGTGCAGGGCGGCCAGGGCCTGGGTGATGAGTTCCTCGCGGCGGGTCTTCAGGGTCCATTGTCCGCGCAGTCTCCGGGCCTGGTCCACGAGCCAGTCCCTGCCGTGGGGCGTCAGCTGTATCCGGCGTTCGCGTGTGTGGATAATGAAGTCGCGGTTTTCTACCAGGCGTTCGGCCAGTTCCATGGCCTGAACATAGGCGCCGGAGAGTTCGTCGCTGGTGTCTCCCTGGCCGGATATGATCAGTGGTGTGCCGGCCTCGTCGATCAGGGCGCTGTCGACCTCGTCAACGATGGCAAAGCACAGGCCACGCATCAGCAGCAGGTCTAGACGTGCCGTGTCCTGGTAGAGTTTTTCCATCTGCAGGGTCAGTCGACCGGGAGCCTTGCGCAACACGATGCGGTCACGCAGGTAGTCGAAGGCCAACTGCTTGTTGGTGCAATAGGTGATGTCGGCAGCGTATGCTGCGCGGCGCTTGTTTTCATCCATACCCTCGACGATCGAGCCGACCTTCAGGCCGAGAAAGTCGTAGACCGGTTTCATGTTGGCGGCATCCCGGCCCACCAGGTAGTCATTCACCGTGATGACATGCACGGGGATGCCCGCCAGGGCCGCGGTGCAGGCCGGCAGGGTGGCGGTGAGGGTCTTGCCTTCGCCGGTTTCCATCTCGGCGAGGGTTCCCTGCACCATTGCCCAGCCTCCCATGACCTGGACGTCGTAGTGCCGCTTGCCGAGGACGCGGTGGGAGACCTCGCGCACCAGGGCGAAGGCATCGACGTTGTGTTTGTCGGTGAGGCCGTCCCGGCGCAGGCGCTGGCGTATGTCACTGATGCGGGACTTCAGTTCGCGCTCGGACAATTCCGGCAAGCACTTCCCGGCCTTATTGACGCGTCGGGTGAAGCGCCGCATGCGGTGCTTCTGGCTGCCGCTGCGTGCGGCCATTACGCCGGCGAGTTGCGCCACACTGCGTTCGAGCCAGTTGATCTCGGGAACCCGACGCTCCGGATAATCGCCCAGCTGCATACCGGGGCGCGGCACCGGCTCCCTGTTGAACAGCCTAAACACCGAATTCCCTCATGAACAGCTGGCGCAGGGAACGGCTCCACTGGGCGGCCAGCGGTTCACCGCCATGATCGAAGCGCACGTGGACACGCTGGCCGAAATGGTCTATTTGAGTGTTGTCCGCGAGTTTCAGCTCGAACTGGAACACGTTGTCGATGGACTTGAGGCCATCCTCGTCCATGGGATCGACAGCAATCTTGCCGCCGCCGCGGGTGCCAAGGGCGCTGCTCGGCAGGGCATGCGTGGCGGCAGGGACTTCACGTTCGATCTCGGCATCAATGATTTTCCCGATCTGCCCGGCCAGCCGGACCTCGACATCTCCAGTGCGTTGCCGGACCAGGGCGATATCGGTCTGTGGTACCACCACCCTGACACTGGGCTGCGAGCCGTTCATGACATAGGCAACGATGCTGCCCTTGTTGCGAAACTGGCCGGGCAGGTCGCTTGCGCCCGGCACAATCAGCCGGCCATTCCCGGGGCTGCGTATTTCCAGTTCTTCCAGTTCCTGGCGTGCCAACGCCAGCTCGGACTCGGCGGTCTCGATCTCTTCACGCAGACCCTCGGCCTTGACGTAGTCATCGACCCGTTCGGAACTGTGGCGTGCCTGCAGCTCACGCAGGCGGGCATCGAGCAGATCCACCCGCGTCGCCAGCATCGGGTCCTCGCAGCTCATCACCGACTCGCCCCGGGAGACCCGCGCTCCCGGTGCGACCCGAAGACTGTTGATAAAGCAATCGCTACCGGTACGTATGCGCGACTGCTCGGGTAGCCAGACCACGCCCTCGGTACGCGTCGAAAGTGGCACCTCCATAAAGAACACCAGCCAGGATGCAAATGCCAGCAGTGCGAAACTGGTGCCAATGGCGCGTACCCGCTGTCGGCGCAGGCGCGGATTACGAAACAGGTAAATGGCATGTTTTGCCAGCGGCAGCACGATTTGCATCACGGCGGCCCAGATGGCCAGCAGCACGCCGACCACGAAGAATTTTCCGGCAACATAGAGCAGGATCGCGAACATGATCGCCATGCGGTAGGCGAATGCCGCCAGTCCATAGATCACAAACCAGGTTGCCTCGCCGCGCGCCGTGGCGGGCGATTCGATGCCCTCGACACCGAACAGGTAGCGCTGGATCAGGTAGCCGATATGGCGGTTGGCGCGATTGCCCAGGTTGGGGGTCTCGATGGCGTCGGCCAGCACGTAGTAGCCGTCAAAGCGCAGCAGCGGATTACCGTTGAAAATCAGAGTCGAAAGACTGCCGATCAGCATGACGTTGTAGGCCACGGCGCTGACAATGCCCGACTCGACATTGATCCAGACAAACAGCGCCAGTGCCGCTAGCAGCAGTTCGACAATCATGCCGGCGGAGGCGACCATCATGCGCTTGCGCTTGTCATGAAAGGTCGTTGCTGCCGAAGCATCGACGTAGGGAATCGGCATGAGTACCAGGAACATGATGCCCATCTCGTGAACCTCGCCGCCCCAGAGCCGGGTGGCGAAGGCGTGTCCCAGTTCATGCAGGAGCTTCACCAGCGGGTAGGTGAGCCACAACAGCACCAGGTTCTGTGGTGCAAGTACCCGGTCAACCAGGTTCTCCGTGATGGCGGACCAATGCTGGCCTGCCAGCGCTATAGCGCTGATCACGATGACCAGCCAGACTGCGAACGCGGTCCGGGTGAACAGCGGCCGGACCAGGTGTTGCCAGCGTCTCAGGAAGTTCTCCGGGTCGCACAGTGGGATACGCAGCGACAGTGGACTCATCAGTCGCTGTTTCCACAGTTTGTGTTCCTTGTCCTGGTGACGCCGGAAGACCTCGAGGCTGTCCGGCGGGATGTCGCCCTGCAGGGCATCGGCGGCGTGCAACTGTCCCAGCAGTTGCATGGTCTGGTCCTGGGTCGGGGCCTCGTCACCGAGCTGCTCGATGGCCCGTTCCCAGATCTCGTTGACTTTGCGCTGACCGTTCATCAGGCCGATCAGGAAATACACGCCCGGGCTGAAGCGGTAGTAGCTGCCGGTGGCCTTGTCCTGCAAAATGTACCAGCGCTCGTCGCGGTAGTGATGCCGGTGTATCTGGATATGATCGCGCAACCGCGGCTTCAGGTCCGCGATCCGGTACCAGAGTGGGCTGTAGAGTGATTCGGTCATGGGCTAGCCCGCTTCACTCACCAGGATAGACAATGCCTGAAAACACGCTGTCTTGCCGTTAATCTGCACTCTATTCATTACCTCAGTTTCTTGTGTCACTGTTGTCCCATTAACTCCCTCTCCCTAAGGGAGAGGGTTGGGGAGTACCCGATTAAGCGCCGGGCATAAAAGGGGATCAAAACAGATAAGTGCCTGTATTTATATCCCATCATCCTGGCCTTCTACCCCTCAAGGGGGTACTGAAAAGAGTCCCGGAGGGAGAAGGAATTCTCTTTTGCTTTGACTTGTGATTCGTCATGTCCTGCATTGCTTTAAGCGCCTAATTTTTAAGTTTTACCATCGCAATCATCTTGCTTGACTCCACCGACGTCCGGTGTGATCTATGGACTATGGCCACCAGGACCAGGCCCACAGGCGCAGCCAGTCAATCATCTTGTGGGTCCAGACCCAGACGAGCTTGCGCTCCCCGATCTCGACCTTTCCGACACCCTCCATGCCGGGGCGCAGCTGCGCCGGTTCGGACTCGAGGCGCGCCTCGACCCGGAAAAAGTTGCTGCCCTCGCTGGCTTCAGAGACCGGGGTGATCTTCTCGATCGAGAATGGCAGCGTCTCGCCGGGCATGCCGGCGAGACGCAGTTTTCCGGTCTGGCCGACGTCGATCTCCTGGATGTCGTTTTCATTGACCTTGAGCACCAACCGGTAGGCATCCAGTGGTGCTACTTCGAACAGTACATCGCCACGTTCGACCGGGGAGCCGAGAGACTGACTGAGATCACCGCTCACCACCACGCCATCGAAAGGCGAGACGATGTGCAGGCGCTCGAGCTGTTCATCGATCAGGCGGAGCCGTGCGCTAACCTGGTCGATCTGGGCGCTGAGTATCGCGGACTCGGCGCGCTCGTGCGCGGCCATCGCGCTGCGCTGCTCGCGGAGGTACTGGTTCTTTTCGTTGCTCAGTTTTTCGTGTTCCAGCTTCAGGTCCTTGTCGTCCAGTTCACCCATTTGCTGGCCGGTGTGCACAATGTCACCGGCACGGATATCGGAGTTGTTGATGTAACCATCAATGGGTGCAACCACAGCACGTTGTACCTGGCCTTCGAGTGTGGCGTCAGCAGTAACCCGGTACTGGCCATCGACCACTGCCATGAAGACGATCAGGGAGATGCTGGCGGCTGTGGCGAGTTTCATGACGATGTGGCGCGGCCCCAGCAGTTTGCCAAGCATCGAGCGCAGGGATTCGCCAGCTTTGCTGATAAGCCAGCGATTGTCGCGGCGCTTGAGTTCCAGGGCCGGTCCGACCATGGCGCCAATCTGCTTGAACAGTTCGATGGTCTGGATATCGAAGGGCTGTTCTCCGCTGCGTTCCAGGGTAAGGGCGCCGATGATCACGCCGTCGTCGACCAGGGGAATAGTACAGATCGCCCCATTGCCGTGCTGTCGCACCAGTTCTTCGTGGGCGCGAGTGATGTGGACGGATTTATCGCGGGTTACCGGGAAGGCAATGGCCATGTCCTGGTCGATGGCCTCTTCCATCGCCGCGGCGATATCCCTGGCCAGATTGGTCCTGGTGTCAATCCGGGCGCTATGCGACATGGCCTGGAGCTGAATGCGTTCGCCGCGCAGGAGACCGATAGTGGCTCGGTTGCAGTCCATGCGCATGGCCAGTTCGGTCGTCAGCGCTGTGGCCGCAACCTGGAAGCGCTTATGCTCGAGGCTGAGCGCAACCATCTCCAGCACCGTGATCAGGTTCTGCTTGTCTGTGGTGGTATGCTGGTCGATCAGCATCTCCAGCCAGACCGTCCCCAGCTTGAGCAATTGCGTCACCGATCGGCGGCTGGCCTCGGGCAGGTTGTAGATTTCCAGGGCGACGATACCGATCAGCTGGTCCTTTATGACCAGGGGGTAGCCGATGGTGTCGAGCTGATGCCGCGAGGCCCCGTTGTTCTCGGCCATGCTGGTGACGACGCCCTGTTTTTTCTCCATGGCCGTCCTGGCGACGGCCAGCAGGGTCGGGGAGGTGGTGTTGCCTTCCGGCCAGCAGGCAACAGGGGAGAACGAGTCGTTTTCCGGGACACCCAGCATCAGGACCCCGCTTGTCACGCCCTGGATGAGTTTGCATTGCTGATCCAGCCAGGATTGTGCCAGTACTTCCACCGATATAACTCCTTGTTTTATATATGTAATTAATTAACCATGCGGCCTGCCGGCCCTACACAGTACGGGACGGTTCAGTGTCCGGCGCATCCCGGTCACAACGGGCAGGACCCGTTTTACCGGATATCTCTTTGCGTATCGGCAGAGGGAACTGATTCCGCAGTCTTTTCAGGACGTGCACGGGCGTGGCCCTGTTGCGCTGTGTTTCCTCCGGGTTACGCCCCTGTGTTGGTTGGGTCAAGGAGCACCAGCGGCGGACCCAACAGGGGTTGATGGGCACGGCCTATCGGCCTTTGCCCATCCTACCCACTGGGGCCCTGTCGGCTGGCTAAGGAGGAGCGCCCCGCGGGCGCGATTTCAGTTCAAGGAGGTTGGTGTAGGAGTTCCCCGCAGGCGCGATGGTTTTGGAGTAATTATGATCACGCCCGCGGGGCGCTCCTACAAATGGGTCTGACTCGACATTGGCAGGTTGGGCAAAGCTTCCGCTCCCTGCTCACGCCCCTTACCTACGATGTACAAGGAGAAGGTGAGACCGGGAACCGGTCGAGAGACTGGCCTAGGCCATGTACGAGTGTCGCAGGAGGCAGGATGCCGGGAGCGACCATCCCTGTAGGCAAAGCGCAGCGTGCCCGACATCAAGGGCATGATGGGCACGGTCTCGCAGCCTTTACCCATTCTACAGTTTCTATGCCCCTTCTCCCCTTGAGGGGAGAAGGTTGGGATGAGGGGTGAAAAACGATGCATCAATGTCCGGGTAGTGCGCACGGCGATGCTGCTGGGCCTAAAGGTTAGTGTGGCGCTCACGTTAATCTTTATATATGGTCTGCAAAGTGGGCGAGCACAACAAAGGCTGATGGTAAATACGAGGGGCATTTATCGATGAGTGAGCCGCTGATGAAACAGCTGCAGCGTTCCTCCCTGCTGGCCGGCGGCAACATGGCCTACCTCGAGGCACTGTACGAAACCTGGCTTCGCAATCCCGGGGACGTGGCGCCGCACTGGCGCTACTACTTCGAAAAACTACCGCAGATCAACGGCCACGACACTCCGGACCTGGCACATTCGGAGATTCGCGACGAGTTCAGCAGGCTGACCGGCCGGCTGCGTGGTCACCGTCTTGCCAGCCTGACCGGCGAACGCCTGGTACACGAGCAGAAACAGGTACGGGTGGTGCAGCTGATTAATGCCTACCGTATCCTGGGTCACCGCCACGCTCGTACCGACCCCCTGCAGCGCCATGATGCGAGTACGATCCCGGAACTGGAATTGGCCTATCACGGCCTGTCAGAGGCGGATTTTGATACGGTATTCCAGACCGGTTCCCTGGTCGGGCCGGAAGAGGCCACGCTCAAGGAAATCCTGTTTGGGCTCAATCGCACCTATTGCGAGACCATCGGCGCGGAATACATGCACATTACCGACACCACGGAGAAACGCTGGATACAGCAGCAGCTGGAAGGCGTCCAGGGTCATCCAGGCTATAGTCACGAAAGGCGGCGCTGGCTGCTCGACCGACTGACGGCGGCAGAAGGAATCGAGCGCTACCTGCATACAAAATACGTCGGCCAGAAACGCTTCTCGCTGGAAGGCGGCGAGTCCCTGATTCCCCTGATGAACGAACTCATTACGCGTGCTGGTTCCCAGGGTATCAAGGAGATTGTCATCGGCATGTCGCATCGCGGCCGTCTCAACGTGCTGGTGAATATCCTTGGCAAGTCTCCGGCCGATTTGTTCTCGGAGTTCGAGGGCCGTCACAAGGAGCTGCTACCCACCGGTGACGTCAAGTATCACCAGGGCTTCTCCTCGGATTTTCAGACGCCGGGCGGGCGCGTGCACCTGGCGCTGGCGTTCAACCCCTCTCACCTGGAGATCGTCGCGCCGGTTGTACAGGGCTCCGTACGGGCGCGGCAGCAGCGCTACCTTGACAAGAAATCCTGCAATGTCATTCCTGTGGTGCTCCATGGTGATTCCTCCTTTGCAGGCCAGGGCGTGGTGATGGAGACCTTCAATATGTCCGATCTGCGCGGTTTCTCGACCCAGGGAACCGTGCACATCGTGGTCAACAACCAGATCGGTTTCACCACCAGCTCGATCAAGGACGCTCGTTCAACGCTCTACTGCACGGATGTTGCGAAGATGGTGAATGCGCCGATCTTTCACGTGAATGGCGATGATCCCGAGGCCGTACACTTCGTGACCCAGGTGGCACTGGACTACCGCATGCGCTTCAGGAAGGACGTGGTGATCGACCTGGTGTGCTACCGCCGGCACGGTCACAACGAGGCCGATGAACCGGCGGCGACCCAGCCACTGATGTATAGCGAGATCAAGTCATTACCGACCACGCGTGAGCTGTATGCCAATAACCTGATTGCAATGAACATCGTTAAACGGGAGGAGCCGGACGAGCTGGTCATGCAATACCGGGACAAGCTGGATGCCGGCGAAAGCGTGACGACGGGGGTGCAGGCAAATCACCATAACGGCAATACCATCGGTGTCGACTGGACACCCTACATCGGGCGTGTCTGGGACGAACCTGTCGACACGACCATGGACCTGGAGACACTGCGCGAGCTTTCCGGACATTTGCAGCAGCTGCCCGAGGGTTTCGAGGTCAACAGCCGGGTTGCCAAGATCATGGATGACCGGCGCAAGATGGCGGCGGGGGCCCTGCCGGTTGACTGGGGCTGTGCCGAGGCGCTGGCCTTTGCCACCCTGCTGCATGATGGTTACCCGATTCGCCTGTCCGGAGAGGACAGCGAGCGCGGTACCTTTTTCCATCGCCATGCCGTGCTGCACAATCAGATCGATGGCAGCATGTATACACCCCTGCAACACCTTTCCGAGCAGCAGCCCAATTTCATCGTTATCGATTCGCTGCTTTCGGAAGAGGCCGTGCTGGCCTTCGAGTATGGTTATGCCACTGCCGACCCGGGTTGCCTGGTGATCTGGGAGGCCCAGTACGGTGATTTCGCCAACGTGGCACAGGTTGTCATTGACCAGTTCATCACCTCGGGCGAGGCCAAGTGGGGACGGCTCTGCGGACTCACCATGTTCCTGCCGCATGGCTACGAGGGTCAGGGGGCCGAGCATTCATCGGCGCGGCTGGAGCGGTTCCTGCAAATGTGCTCCGGTCACAATATACAGGTCTGCGTGCCGACCACACCGGCACAGGCATTTCACATGTTGCGGCGCCAGATGCTGCGTCCGTTCCGCAGGCCGTTGATTGTCATGTCACCGAAAAGCCTGTTGCGTCACAAGCTCGCCACATCCAGCCTGGATGAGCTTTCCAGCGGCGAGTTCAGACCGGTGATCGGCGATGTCGATGCGCAGGACAGGGAAAAAATCAGCCGACTGATCATGTGCAGCGGCAAGGTCTATTACGACTTGCTGGAAAAGCGTCGCGAGGCCGGGCTCGATCACATCGCAATCATCCGGATCGAGCAGCTGTACCCCTTTCCGTGGCGGCTGCTGCGCCGGGAACTCGCGCACTACCCGAACGTCTCCGAGTATTACTGGTGCCAGGAAGAACCCGAGAACCAGGGTGCCTGGTATGCCACGCGCCACAAGCTTCAGGAGGTTATTGGCGAGGATAACAGGCTCTACTATACTGGCCGCGAGGGGCTGCCCGCACCGGCTGTGGGATATCCAGGCCTGCATGCCCAACAACAGGCTACGCTGGTGGAAGATGCGCTGGGCCTGGTGCAGGGCAACGACATGCAAGGACAAATGACAAGGACAAGCGGATGAACATCGAAGTCAGGGTGCCTGCACTCCCGGAATCAGTCAGTGACGGCGTGGTGGTTGGCTGGCACAAGCAACCCGGCGAGGCTATCCGGCGCGACGAGGCGCTGGTCGACATCGAGACCGACAAGGTGGTACTGGAAGTACCTGCCCCGGATGATGGCGTGCTGGACCAGATCCTGATGAACGACGGTGACACGGTAACCGCTGACCAGGTCATCGGTATTATCAGTGAGGGCAAAGCAGGTGCGACAGGGATACAGCCAGATACTGCACCAGTTGCTGAAGCTACCACTGACGACAGCCAGCAACAGAATGCGGCCATGGGACCGGCGGCACGTAAACTGGTGGCCGAACACCATATCGACCCCGGGCAGATCAGTGGTAGCGGCAAGGACGGGCGCATCACCAAGGGGGATGTCCTCGATTTCGTAAAACGACAAACGGCTGAACCCGCTGAGCCGGCCGAATCGTCTGAGCCAGTTGCCGCCCCCACACCGATGCGTGCCGAGCCGCGACTGACGCCCGGTCTGCCCGAGTTTGACGAGGACCGGCCACAGCAGCGGGTGTCCATGAGCCGCTTGCGTGCACGCGTCGCCGAGCGCCTGCTGCAGGCGACGCAGACAACCGCCATGCTGACCACGTTTAATGAGGTCAACATGCAGCCGGTGATGGAGCTGCGTGCCAAGCACAAGGAGGCATTCGAGAAGAGCCACGGCGTAAGGCTGGGGTTCATGTCGTTTTTTGTGAAGGCCGCGGCGGAGGCACTCAAGCGTCACCCGGATATCAATGCCTCGATAGATGGCGATGACATCGTCTATCACGGTTTTTGCGATATCGGGATCGCCATCAGTAGCGAGCGTGGACTGGTCGTGCCTATCCTGCGCAATACCGAGTACATGACCCTGGCCGAGATCGAGACCGCAATCGTGGAATTCTCCGACAAGGCGCGTGCGGCCAGGCTCGAGATGGAGGATATCACCGGTGGGACCTTCACCATCACCAATGGCGGCGTGTTCGGCTCCATGCTGTCGACACCCATTCTCAACCCGCCGCAGAGCGCCATTCTTGGCATGCACAAGATCCAGGAACGTCCGGTGGTGGAGAATGGCGCGATAGTTGTGCGACCGATCATGTACCTGGCACTGACCTATGACCACCGCATTGTAGATGGCAAGAGTGCGGTCACGTTCCTGGTCACCATCAAGGAGCTGCTGGAAGAGCCGGCCAGCATGCTGCTGGATATATAAAGCATAGTTTCACCGCAGAGACGCGGAGAATGCAGAGAAGCAAAATCAAAACGGAATCCCCTCTCCCATGAGTGGGAGAAGATTAGGGAGAGGGTTGATGCATTATGGAGACCCGTAGGTCGGATTAGCGCGAGCGTAATCCGACATTGCTATTGTCGGGTTACGGCCTGACGGCCTAACCCGACCTACATTTACTGGGAAGAAGGGAAAAGACGTAGGAGCTCCTCGCAGGCGCGAAAAATTATTTTTTATTGCTATGCGCCTCTGCGGTTATTACATCGGTTCATCGAGCGAAACGGTCCAGTTGATCTCCCTCTCCCATGAATGGGAGAGGGTGGGGGAGAGGGTTGATATATCAGGCAGTCCCGTAGGTCGGATTAGCGCGAGCGTAATCCGACATTACTATTGTCGCGTTACGGCCTGACGGCCTAACCCGACCTACATTTACTTTTTGATTGAAGCCCCTCTCCCCAGCACTCTCCCTGAGGGAGAGGGGGTAAGCTTTGATATAACCCATAATTCTGAGGAAGAGCCGATTTTTATTGAATTTCTTTCGTTAATTGCTCTGCGTGCTTTGCGCCTCTGCGGTTTGTGTTCCCGGTATGAAATGAATTCTTTGCTAGCGGTGAGTATCCATGACAAAAAACTATGATGTTGTTGTGATCGGGGCGGGACCTGCCGGTTATGTCGGTGCCATCCGTTGCGCGCAGCTTGGCTTAAAGACTGCCTGCGTGGATGAGTGGATCGGCAAGCACGGTGCACCGGCCCTGGGTGGTACCTGCCTGAATGCGGGCTGCATACCTTCCAAGGCCCTGCTGGAGAGCTCGGAATTTTTTGAGCGGATCCGCCATGGCGGTGAGGCGCATGGCATCGTTGCAGGGGATGTTGGTCTCGATGTCGGTGCCATGATTGACCACAAGGACAAAATCGTACGGGAACTGACCGGCGGTATCGAAACGCTCTTCAAGGCCAACGGTATCGAGTGGATACAGGGGCACGGTCAGTTGCTGCCCGATCGTCAGGTGCGGGTCAGCGTGCCTGACGGTGGCGAACAGACCCTGTCGGCCGACAATGTCATACTGGCCACCGGGTCGGCACCGGTAGCCATTGATGCGGCACCCCTGGAGGGTAACCGGATCGTGGACTCTGCCGGTGCGCTCAACTGGACCGAGGTCCCGCAGCGTCTCGGTATCATCGGTGCCGGCGTCATCGGGCTGGAGCTTGGGAGCGTCTGGCGGCGCCTGGGGTCCGAGGTCACCCTGCTGGAGGCGCAGGATGTTTTCCTGTCCATGGCCGATCAGCAGCTGGCCAGAACCTCACTGAAGCTGTTCGGGAAACAGGGCCTGGATATCCGGCTGAGTGCCTGCGTGAAATCAACCCGGGTAACCGACACTGCAGTGGAGCTCGAGTACGAGGATCCGCAGGGCACCCATGCGCTCAGCGTCGACCGCCTCATCGTCGCCGTGGGACGGCGGCCCTACACAGAGGGGATTGCCTCCCCGGAGACTAGCCTGTTGTACGATGAGGGCAGCTTCATCCATGTCGATGAAAACTGCTCTACCAACCTGCCCGGTGTTTACGCGGTCGGTGACGTGGTGCGTGGGCCTATGTTGGCGCACAAGGGCTCGGAGGAGGGGATTGCGGTTGCGGAGCGCATTGCCGGCCAGTCCTCAACGGTCAATTACGAGACCATTCCTTCGGTGATCTACACACATCCTGAAATCGCCTGGGTGGGGAAGACCGAGGAGGCCCTCAAGAAGGCCGGTGTGGCTTGCCGCAGTGGTGTGTTTCCATTGACGGCCAGTGGGCGTGCACGCGCCATGCAGCAGACAGAGGGTATGGTGAAGGTGCTCAGCGAGGCCGATACCGACGAGGTGCTTGGCGTACACATACTCAGTGCGCATGCATCGGAATTGATAGGCCAGGCTGTCATTGCGATGGAGTTCGAGAGTAGCAGCGAAGATATTGCCCGTACCGTATTCGCGCACCCGACGCTCTCCGAGGCACTGCATGAGGCGGCATTATATGTTGACCGCCGGGCCATTCATATCGTCAATAAAAAGCCATCCTGACTGGAGTGTGCGGGGTCTCGCTGCTGTCCCACTTGTTTCGTATTAGTCCTGTGCATACTGTTTTATAGCGAAGCACTGCTGTCCCATAAACTCCCTCTCCAACCGGGAGAGGGTTGGGGAGAGGGGATCAATAGTGAATTCTTTGGCAAGTAAGTTGCGCCAACAGTCTACTGATGCTGAACGTATGCTATGGAAATATTTACGCGCTCATCGAATGGCAGGCTACAAGTTACGACGTCAGGTTGTCATTGAGCCCTATATTGTCGATTTCGTGTGCCTGGAAGCGAAACTGATAGTGGAAGCCGATGGTGGAAAACACCTGGAACAGGTGGAAGATGATTAAAAGAGAAGTGTATTTCTCGAATCTCTGGGTTATAAAGTTTTACGGTTCTGGAATCATGAAATACTGGGTGATATCCATACCGTACTTGAGCGGATACACGGCTACTTGATTGAAGCCCCCTCTCCCCAGCCCTCTCCCTGAGGGAGAGGGGTCAAGGCCAGATATAATCCATAAATTCTGCGGAAGAGCCATAATCAATTTACCGTTCCTGGGGGAAAAAGGGAACATTCTGCTTTATTTGAAATTAGGAAATACAGGTGGGTGAAAAAATACAAAAAGCAGAATGCCCCTATTTTTGGCGGCCTGCCGAGAGCTGCTTTATTCTGCCGGCTCGGCTAGCGCGGGCCGGGTCCATTCGGACTCGTCAATCCAGTTCAGGAATTTCCTGCGGTTCATTGGCTTGCCGATATAGTATCCTTGGCCATGGTGGCAGCCCATGCTCATCAGCTGGTACAGGGTCTGCTCGTCTTCGATGCCTTCCGCGATCACGCTGAGTTCAAAGTTTTCCCCCAGGTTGATCATGGTCTGGACGATGCGGCCATCATTTACGTCCGACGCCATTCCCCTGACGAATGACTGGTCGATTTTCAGTTCGTGTACCGGGAGCTTTTTCAGATAGCCGAATGATGAGTAACCGGTACCGAAATCATCAATCGACAGTATGACGCCGAGTTCACGCAGACCATGCAGGGTTTCGATACTGGCTTCCGGATTTTTCATAACCGCACTTTCGGTGACCTCGATCATGAGCTTGTCGGGTTCGGTATCCCAGGTTCGCAAGGCACGCATCACCAGTTCAATCAGTTCCACTTCGGCCAGGGTGCTTGCGGACAGGTTTACCGCCATCCTGAAGTCCGGCCACAACTGCCTGATTTCAACTCCCTGGCGCAATGCGGTGTTGAGAATCCACAGGGTCAGTGGAAAGATCAGGCCGTTCTCCTCAGCCAGCGGGATGAACTCTTCCGGGCTGATGTATCCGCGCTCGGAATTGTGCCAGCGAACCAGTGCCTCGGCACCGAGCAAGCGCTGTTTTTTCAAGTCGACCTTGGGTTGAAAGTAGAGTTCAAGCTCGCTTTTATTGATGGCACGTTCAAGTTCACGGACCAGTAAGCTCGACGAAATTTCCGCCTGATGGCTGTCGTCAGCCGTCTTGTAGAGCTGGTAGGTTTCCCGTGCCGAATGCAGGGCTCTGTCGGCCTGCAGCAGCAGTGCGTCGCTGGTGTCGCCGTGTTCCGGAAACAGCGCGATACCAATATGTATCCTGACATCAAGGGGATGCGCGTCATCAAGGGTGATCCCGTCGAGTGATGTGACCAGCTTGTTGGCGGCCAGTTCTGCGAGATGCGGGCTCTTCAGGTTGAGTAATACCAGTCCGAACTCGTCGACGCCGATGCGTCCGGCAATGTCCTGCTGTCTCTTGACGGACTGTAATCGCTCGGCGACCTGTTGCAGGATCCGGTCTGCAATATCGTAGCCGTAAGCGGAGTTGATCGTCCTGAAGCCTTTTATGTCCAGCAGGGCGACGGCGAGGGTGGCGTCCTTTTGTTTATGCTCACGGATTTCGCTGTCAAGGGCGGATAAAAAGTCCACACGCCCTGCAATACCTGTGAGTGTGTCCATGAACCTGCTGTTGCCGATTGTGCCAGCCGTGACGCCCGGACATGTATCCTAGAGATAGTAGTCGCTTGGATCGAAATCGAAGTCTTTAGGGTCCAGTGCATGGGAAATGGTAAGCCGTTCGCCCAGGGTATCCTCTTCATATTTCATCAGATCGAGAATATGTGGATTCTCGTAGGGTACCTTGTCAGCATTCAATATCAGCAACAGTTTCGGACTGAGGCGCCGGACCCGGTTCTGGGACAGTACAATGGCGACCTGCCCGGAACTCAGTTCAACGAGGGTACTGGTCGGATAGATACCCAGGCACTGGATGAACTGCTCTACCAGTTCCTCCTGGAAATCGGTGCCGCGCCACTTGTAGAGTTCGCGGATCGCGTCATGCGCGGAAGCGGGTTTCTTGTAGGGGCGCTCGCTGGTCATGGCGTCATAGCAGTCGATGATGGCGGCAATCCGGCCGCCCACGGGAATTGTCTCGCCCTTGAGTTTTTGCGGGTACCCCTTGCCATTGAGGCGCTCATGATGGGTTGCGACCATTTCTATCGTGGTCTTGCTGATTTTTCCTGCCTCTGCCAGCAGTTCCACGCCGAATGTGACGTGGCGCTGCATCATCCTGAATTCCTCTTCCGTCAAGCGGTCCTGTTTCTTCATGATTTCTTCAGGAACCTTGAGCTTGCCGACATCCAGTAGCAGGGTACCCATGGCCACGTCCTTGAGTTCGTCCTTGGGGTATCCCAGATGACGACAGAACGAGGCGGCCAGTGCGCAGGAGTCGATGGCATGGGTATAACTGTAGGTGTCCCTGGACTTCAGTTGGCGCAAGAGCATGAAGGCATCGGGATTACGCAGGACACTGTCAGTTATATCGTCAACGGCCTCCTTGACAGCCGGGACATTGAGTTTCTCCTTGTTGCGGATATCATTGAACACGTCGTCAACCAGGCGTAATGATTTATTATAGCTTTCCCTGGCCGGCCCCAGCTCATCCTCCACGTCGATGCTGTCTTCATACTTGGCCTTGGGATGTGTAAGCTTGGAAACCTGGACCAGTTCCTGCATGGTCACCTTAACTGTGGGATCTTGTCTGTGGTAGACATCCGGGGCATCGATACCGCGTTCCACGTTGATATAAACGTACTCGCACAATTCCTGCAGGATCTCGATCTCCTCCTGCTTTTCCAACTTGAATCCCTGGAACATAAACGGGGTTTCTACCCAGGGACGGTCGAGTTCCTGGACATACATCCCCTCCATCAGATTCACGGTACTGATGCGTTTCGTAAATGCCGGTTGAACTTCGCTATCCGTATCGTCTGAAACAGCGTGCATGTTGCCCATTTGCATAGACCTGTATCTTATTAGGTTAAATGTTTGGATCGATGTCAGATCTATCGGCATATTGTGTGCGGTCTTGAGCCGGTTGATGCCGCTGTTTGAGGGTGTACCGGAGTGGATGAAAACGCGCCACCGTATGAGGTCGGCGGACGGGATAATCGTTGCTATCGGCCACGCGTCAGGGCCGCTGGCGGCCAACCACATAGGTATCTATCTAACTGAAATATAAAGAAATAATATGTGAATGCAGCGCACGGCGCAGCCTGCGACTAACTCCTTCTCATCTTGAAGGGAGAAGGCTGGGATAGGGGTGTGAAACATAATGTCGTGGTGGGACCCTGAGGTCCTGATATGCCGCAAGTAGAGTACGGATTCAGAGTCGTTTAATTACCCTCAACCCAGCGGGAACCCTCGGGTGTCGTCTCGTTCTTCCAGAACGGGGCCCGGGTCTTGAGGGTGTCGATCATGTATTCACAAGCCTGAAAGGCGAACTTGCGATGGGCACTGGCGGCAGCGACGAACACGATTCGGTCATTCGGCACCAGCGGTCCGACCCGGTGGATAATGATGGCGTCGGTCAGTTCCCAGCGCCGGCGTGCCTCCTGCTCAATCTTGCCCAGCGCCTTTTCAGTCATGCCGGGGTAGTGCTCCAGTGTCATCGTCAGGACGGTCTCAGCCTCGTTGAACTCGCGCACCAGGCCGACAAAACAGACCACGGCGCCGGCCTGACCTGCGCAGCGCTCGCGCAACTGCTCGAGTTCGCTGCCCGTATCAAAATCCTCTGTCTGTACGCGGATCATGGTTCAGCCTTCAGCAAGTTATCGATAACGACGTAGGATGGGCAAAGGCCGCAAGGACATGCCCGTCAGATTACTTTTATTGGGTAGGCTGCGTGTTGCCTGCTGATTCGTAGGTCGGATTAGCACCAGCGTAATCCGACCTACAAATTTACACCCGACCACGTTACACCACACGTAGAGGGCGTCGTGCGCACCTGCATCAACCGCCGGTCACAGGTGGGAACCACGCCACTTCATCGCCGTCGCTGACCGGGGTGTCCGGTTTGACCACTTCCTGGTTAATGGCTACGTGCAGCCGGCTGTCGGATAGCGCGCACTCCCAGACCTTGCCGCGTGACTGTAGCCAACGGGTCAATGATGAAACGTCGTTGACCTCCTCTGGTAGCTCCAGCTGTTCATCACCGCGCCCCAGGGTCTCGCGCAGGCTGGCAAAGTAACGCAGGCGGATCATCTCAAAGCTCTTCCGGGGCGTTCCATTCGCCGCTGCGCCCGCCTGACTTGTGTAGCAGGCGCACGCCCTCGATCACCATGCCGCGATCCACAGCCTTGCACATGTCATAGATAGTCAGCGCGGTAACCGAGGCTGCCGTCAGCGCCTCCATCTCCACTCCGGTTGCACCGGTGAGTTCGCAGCGGGTCACGATATGGACGCGGCCGGCGTCCCGGTCCAGGCTGATGTCAACGTCGATAGCGGTCAGCATCAGGGGATGACACAGGGGAATCAGGTCGGCGCAGCGTTTCGCCGCCTGGATACCTGCCACACGTGCAACGGTGAGCACATCGCCCTTCTTGTGGACGCCGCTCTCGATCATCTGCAGGGTATCTGCCTGCATGCGCACAAAGGCCTCGGCACGCGCCTCGCGCCGGGTGTCGGGCTTGTCGCTGACATTGACCATGCGTGCATTGCCCTGTGCGTCGAGGTGACTGAGTTTGCTCATCGGGCCCACTCCGAGAATGGCAGAAACCTGACCGTGTCACCCGGGCTGACCCGGCTTGCCTCGGGTATCTCCACCAGGCCGTCGGCCCAGACCACGGAGCTCAGCACGTCCGAGCCCTGGCGCGGGTAGGGCTCTGCGACCGGCAAGCCGGCCGGGTCATGATTGAGGCGTACACGCAGGTATTCACGCCGCTGCTTCGATTGATACTCAAACCCGGCCTGTACCGGCCAGGATGGCGGTGTCGTTTGTGTGCGCCCCTGCATGAACTGCATGAAGGGCCTCGCAAACAACACAAAGGTGACGAAGGTCGAGACCGGGTTACCCGGCAGGCCGATGAACGGCACGGCGCCGATGTGTCCGAAGGCCAGTGGCTTGCCCGGTTTCATGCGGATGCGCCACAGGGTCAGTTCACCCACGGTCTGCAGAGCGGTCTTGATGTAATCTTCCTCGCCCACCGAGACCCCGCCGGTGGTGACCACCAGGTCTGCCTGTTCGGCTGCTGCCAGCAGGGTCTGGCGGGTGGTCTCGTAGTCGTCGGCAATGGTGCCCAGGTCAATGACCTCGCAACCCTGAGCCTTCAGCAGGGCGCTCAACTGGTAGCGGTTGCTGTTATAGATCTGCCCGGGTGCCAGTGCCTGACCCGGTTCGATGAGTTCATCCCCAGTGGAAAAGATGGCGGCCTTGAGTCGGCGGTAGACACTGACCGCGCCAACCCCGACTGAAGCCGCCAGGCCAAGGTGGGCAGCCTGCAGCACGGTGCCGGACTTGAGCACCGTATCGCCACATTTGATGTCATTGCCGCGCGGTCGGATGTTGGCGCCAGGCGTGACCGCTTGCTCGAAGTTCACCCGCTCGCCCTCTACGCGGCAGAATTCCTGCATCACCACGGTATCGGCACCGGCCGGGAGCGGTGCGCCGGTGAAGATGCGTGCTGAGGTGCCTGCCTGCAGTTCGGTGCCGGTGCTGCCGGCGGGGATGCGTTGGGCAATGACAAGGCCATCGGATAGCGCACGTTGCATATCGCGGCTGTGCAGGGCAAAGCCGTCCATGGCGCTGTTGTCGAAGCCGGGGACGTCGATAGGTGAGTGCAGCTCCTCAGCAAGCACCCGGCCGCCGGCCTGCATCAGGGGAATGCGTTCCTGATCGGCGAGCGGCCGCGCCTCTGACAACAGTGCCGCCACGGCTTCCTCGACGCTGAGCAGGGCGGGTTGGTGATCGAAACAGGGGTCGACGGCCGGATCAGACATCCTCAGGACTCCGTCAGGCGCGCCATCAGCTCAACCATGTTGCAGGGGCGGTTGCGGTAGTCGAGTTGCGGGCCGATGATCTCATCCCAGCCGGTACGGCAGGCGCCGGTGGAGCCGGGCAGGCAAAACACGAAGCTGCCGTTGGCAACGCCGCCGAGGGCCCGCGAGGCCACGGTCGAGGTCTTGATGTCCCGGTAGGACAGCCAGCGGAACAGTTCGCCGATGCCCTCGAGTTCCTTATCGAGCAGTGGGCGAATGGCCTCGGGGGTGCTATCGCGCCCGGTCATGCCGGTGCCACCGGTGGTGATGATGACGTTGACCCCGGGGTCGACGATCCAGCGCGACACCACTTCCCGCAGCCGGTAGATGTTATCAGGTGCGATCACCTTTTCGGCGAGGGTATGACCGGCCGCGGACAGGCGCTCCACCAGTGCCTGACCAGAGGTGTCATTCTCCTCGGTGCGCGAATCGGACACCGTCATCACGGCGATGTTTACCGGGATGAAGTCCCGGTCTGTCTTGTTGCCCACGGTCTGGCCACTCCTTGTCTGTTTGCTGTGCGAATCGTTGTAATGGTAGAGCAAGGCGGGCGGTTTCACTACTGTCGGGGCGCCTGAATAGCCGATGGCGAAGAGACCACAGCAGAAAAGAGGTTTCGTGGCCGGGCTTTTGGTATTGAGTGAGCGTCTACTCAGGCATAATAACAGCATGCAAGAGGACGCAGCGTTACCTGCGAGGCTGATCGATCCCTTCGGTCGCAAGGTGGAGTACGTGCGCCTGTCGGTCACGGACAAGTGCAACCTGCGCTGTTTCTATTGCCTGCCTGAGGGCTTTAAGGGCTTCGAGGAGCCCGCGCACTGGTTGCGTTTCGATGAAATCGAACGCGTGATCGGCGCCTTTGCCGGGCTGGGCGTGAGCCGGGTACGCATTACCGGCGGTGAACCCCTGGTGCGCAAGGACCTGCCGCAACTTGTCGGGCAACTCGCTGGCCTGCCGGGCGTCGATGACCTGTCGCTCAGCACCAATGCCACCCTGCTGGAGCGGCATGCACAATCCTTGCAGCGGGCCGGTGTTAGCCGGATCAATGTCAGTCTGGATACCCTGCGTCCTGAACGCTTCAGGGAGATTACCGGTGGCCGGCTCGCACCGGTGCTCGATGGGCTGATGGCGGCAAAGGTGGCAGGGTTCGCACCCATCAAACTCAATATGCTCGCCCTCAGGGGGATCAACGACGACGAGTTCGAGGATATGGTCGAGTTCTGTATCGAACACGGCTTTACCCTGCGCTTGATCGAGACCATGCCGGTCGGCAGCACCGGGCGCCAGGCCAGTGAGCATTACCTCGACCTGCAGGTGGTGAAGCAACGCCTGGCGCAACGCTTCGACCTGGTACCTGGATTCATGCCGGGTGGCGGGCCGGCGCGCTACGTCCAGGTCCGGGGTACCGACCTGCGTATCGGATTCATCACGCCGATCTCACAACATTTCTGCGCGACCTGCAACCGGGTGCGGCTAGCGGTGGATGGCACGCTCTATTTATGTCTGGGACAGGACCACAAGTACGAACTGCGACCGCTGCTCAGGCAGGGGATCAGTGATGCCGGCCTACAGGAAGTCATCATGGAAGCGCTGACACTGAAGCCAGAGCGTCACGAGTTCCGGGAGCAGCCGGGACAGGTGGCGCGCTTCATGAGCATGACCGGCGGATAACAACATCGGGTGACTGCTCGATACGGTGTTTTTAATCGATACCCGATGTAACCGATTGTTCTGTATTAAATTTCCACGGAAGTAACACTGCCGGTACTGTGATAATCCAGGAATTGGAAACATGCGTCTGTCGCAGGCGGATTTTCTCTTAGAGGGTGCCATCCCTGGCCACGACCCGGTGACTAACCGGGTCGATCTCCATAACTTGATTAGACGAGTGTGAGGATGTCGCCGTTTATGTCCGGTAACCGGTTTTTCATGCCATACACAATTCTGTTCGTTCAACAGAATCATCATTAACCCTTTGCAAGGATTGCGCCAACCAGTGTGAGATGCCGCATTTTATCGGCAAGCGCCGGTTATTGAATGATAAAATTACTCGCCAACACCTCGGTGCGGTGCACAAGGCTGTCCGGATGCGTCCAATGCCGGTGCAGTCGTCAAGCCTGGCGCACATTATTTGTGCGGTAATCGGCTCTGGAAGGATCGATTTTTGATGTATGGGTCGATGTGATTGCGGATTTCAGCTCCACCAACTTCAGACCAAGTTCGGTTATCGGTATCGGTGGTTTGGCAAAAAAGATTCTAATTCAATGTCCGAAGTCAGCAGATCATCACAACCGTTTCTAGTTTGGATAAGGTTTACGTCAATGCTGTTTCTGTCTAATCTGTTTTTTTATGTATCTGATCGCAAAACAGTAAGCGCGTGACAACCAATCCAGTTCCGGTAACAGGCGTCATCCTGGCGGGAGGACGGGGGCGGCGCATGGGCGGGAGTGATAAGGGCCTGGTTGAAGTCGAGGGTTGGCCACTGATCGATCGTGTGATTGCCGCCTTTGCACCCCAGGTGCAGCAACTGCTCATCAATGCCAACCGCAATATCCAGGCGTATGAGCGTTACGGCTATCAGGTCGTGCCCGACGGCCTGACGGGCTTCCAGGGGCCACTGGCCGGTATGTTGACCGGCCTGCGTAATGCAGCGCATGACCATGTTGCATTTGTGCCCTGCGACGTAGTTGCATTACCACCGGATCTGGTTACCCGGCTTTGGGAGGCGTTGCAGGCCGCCGATGCCGATATCTGTATCGTGCATGACGGTACACGACTGCATCCCGTGTTTGCACTCATGAATATTAGTCTGGCCGGTGCCGTGGAGCAGTACCTGGAATCGGGCGGACGCACCGTGGAGGATTGGGTGCTGCAGCAGAGGTATGCCGTAGCGGACTATTCCGACTGTCCGCAGGGGTTTGCGAATCTCAATACACCGGCAGATCTCGAGAGTCTCGCGCACCAGTGATACGGCGCGTCTGACAGGCGCTCCTCATAACCTTTCAATGTATTGGTGCTTCTGCGCTGCCGATTGTTCTGTAGGCGCGCTTTGCATATGCCCGACGAACCCTATGACTGAATCCCCTCTCCCAAGATTGGGAGAGGGTCAGGGTGAGGGTGAGGGTTGATTGACTGTTGAGTCGTTGCTCTCTCCGCCCTCATCACTGCCTTATCCCCTCGAGGGGAGAAGAGAATGTTATTTATCGCACCTTACAGGGGCTCCTGAAAGATTGGTTAAATTACTGTAGGAGCGCTTCGCAAGCGCGATCGATCTGCTGCCAGAGAAGCCATGTGCGCGCGGGAGCCGCGTCAGCGATCGTAGAGGCTAGTCATCGATAATGGAATAGAGCGCGGTGTCCGTGTTACCCGTCACTTCTGGCATCTCCTCAGGGCGGGCGACCATATCCTCGAAATACTCCATCTTTTCTAAAAGACGGTTGGTTTTCGTCGGCTGCACCTCCAGATCATGGGCTACACCATTGACGCGTTGCCTCTGGCCATGATCCATGGCGAGCTTGTCATTATCGATGATGTAAGGCGTAATCAGGACCACCAACTCGGTATTGATACTGTTCATGGCGCGGTTGGAGAACAGTCCACCTAGCACTGGCAGGTCCCCCAGCACCGGTACACCCTCTCGCGTTTCCTCCGCACTGCGCTTCATAAGACCACCGATAAATGCGGTCTGGCCGCTCTCTACCAGCATGGTGGTGGTGACCTCTGTCGTAGTCTGGTTTGGTATGCCATCATCAGAAACCTTTCCGGTGCTGACCTCTGGATGGATATCGAGCAGGATGCGATTCTGCTCATCGACCGAGGGTTTGACCTTAAGGATGACGCCGGATTCCAGGTATTCCACAGACGTGGTAGTGACGCTGTCGATGGTAGTGGTCACGTTGTAGCCTAGACGATCTCCGATGATGGTTTCGGCTTCGCGATTCTCCAGCGCCAGGATCTTCGGCGTGGAAAGAGTACGTAGACGATCCCTGGTTCTGAGGGTGTCGAGAAACAGCTCGATATTCGGTGTCACGATATCGAAGAACAGGCCCGGTGAGCCGGGGTTGGAAAGTCCCTGGACACCAAATACACCGGTACCGTCATCGGGTTCAAACAGCCTTGCCCAGTCGAGACCGTATGACTCGCTGTCCTTCAGGCCGATTTCGAGGATCTGTGCCTCGATGAGGATCTGCATGGGCTTCTTGTCGAGCTCGGCAAGCAGTTTGGCAATCCGGTCAATGAAATGAGGTTTGTCCTCCACGACCAGCATGTTGCGTTTCGAGAGCGTGGTTATCTGACCGTAGCTCGAGACATAGTTCTTGAGAATTTCTGCGATATCCTCGGGATTTGAATACTGTACCTTGAAGGTGCGTAGTCGTGTTGGCCCCCCAGGCGCATGCTTGCCGGCCTCATTACGCGCTACGATAAAATAACTGTCGCGTCGTTTTTCTACCTCGTGACCTGCCGCGATGGCGATAGAATGAATCGCCTCGTCGACATCCACATTGTACAGGTTCACCGAAACCGTGCCGGTGATGCCCTCGGAGAGCAGGATGTTGATATGAGCAGTGCGTGAAAGCATCTCCATGACCTCGGAGATGGGGACCTCGCGGAGCGTAAGAGATATCTTTCCATCCTGCATTATACTGCCGGGTGCTACTGTGTCCTCTCCTGCTGGTGATATGACGGTTTCAGACGGTACCGGGGTTACAAACATCAATGCCAGCAGCGAAATTATCACTGCGGGTATGATGCGGCTCCTGCTGTGTCCCGATGCGCTCATCACGTCCAATCCTGACTAATCATTGACGGTCAATTCCTTGCGTGCCCCGGCTTTTTCCAGAATCACTTTTCTGTCCTCGACAGCAACCACCTTATAACCCTCGACCGACTGGCCGATGGCCAGGATCAGCCCGCCGATATTGGCCAGGGAATTCCTGCCTGCCTGCATGGTGCCACGCAACTCGAGTGTATTCCCGCCGTTCGTACGGGTCTGCTGCGTCTGCCCTGTTGCTGACTCGTCGATCTGGTCTGGCGGACTGAAGGGATTGGTGCTCAACAGGTGCACACGGTCCTTCCCCTGGCAGGGCATGGATATCAATGCAGCCAGTCCCGCTGCCATGATCATCGTGACTGATGACCTAGTCATCGCCGGAATTCCTGTATGAGGCAATTGTCAGCTCCAGTTTCAGTCTGGGATCGCTCTTGTTCCATTCAAGCGGCCTGATGGCGAAATTCTTTACCACGATGAAACCCAGTTCCTGGCCCATCTCGTTTAACCAGTTGAATAAATCGAAATAGTCCCCTGATATCTCGATATCGAATAACAATTCATGGAATATGTGGATTTTGCCACCCTTGGCAGGCTTGACGCTCAGCAGCTGGACATTGTTACGCCAGGAAATACCCTGCAGCCTGCCGATCACGAAGGCCTCGAGCTGGTTATCCGGCAGGCTGGCGGTATCACCGAGCAGTTCCTGTTGTAATGAGGTCACTTTGCTACGCAGCATGGCGATCTCGTCATCAAGTGCTGCTTCACTCCCGGCAACCCGTGTGAGTACCGTGCGGGTCCTCTGCGAATCCCGGTAGTCCTTTATCTCCGGCCAGATCACGTAGGAAAACAAGGCAGCGGAAATCAGCAGAATGCCCGATGACATTAGCAGCAAGACGGTCCGGGGTTCCAGGTTGTCGAGCAGTTTCTCCATCAGCCTTGGGCTCCCTGGTTCCTGACGATGACGGCAAGATCAAACTCTACAAGCTTTTTGCGTGGAGAGCTTTTCGTGTTACGGATGCGTACATCCTGGATCTCGGGTTGTTCGAACAGGCTTCGTACGAATTTAGACAAGGCGGCATGGTCCGGTGCCTGTCCCTTGATATCCATGTGGGTCTCAATTTTCCAGGTCTCGCTTTCCTGATTGTCATCACCGGACTTGACGATAATGAAATAGCCCGTATTGACGGATTCCTCCTTGCGTTTGATCATTGTATTTGCGCGCCTGAATTCCCAGTTCAGGAACCACACGCCGGAGTCCTTCACTGCACGGTCAATGGTCGTGAACATATCCTGCATTGGTGCACCACTGCGCAGTTCTCGTAGGAGTTCCAGCTGGTTGGCGAACACGGATTTTTCAACATCCAGCTTTTTTAACTCATCCCGTTGCTGTGCTGTTATCTCCTGACGGGACTGCAATTCGCCGATTTCCCGATCAATTCCCTTGTTGAGCTGGTGGAGGGTGATATAGGCAGTGATGGTAACTACAACAAGTCCGGTGACCACGGATCCAAACCGGATAGCCCAGCCACGCAACTTCAGCTGGGTACGGTAGGTCGCCGGGATCAGGTCAATTTCAGACATGGTCCAGCATGCCCCTCAGTGCCAGACCTGTTGCCAGGGCAAGCTCCGGCTTGGCTTGCTCGCTGATGATCTTGTCCGGTGTGCCCTGGCGATTAAATGTCTGCAGGGGATTCGGTATCGTTTCGACCGGCAGCTTCACCAGGCTGTTCAGCAAACCTTCCATGCCTCGCCAACGAGCGATGCTGCCCAGCAGGTAGATCCGGTTCACCGCCTGTCCACGGGTCTGTGATGTCGTGTATATAAGGGCGCGGTTGATTTCTTCGACCATCCTGACGATTGAAGGCTTCACGATCTCCAGCAGTGTTTCGGAGATGTTGATATCCAGTCCCGGTAATGATTCCCGGGATGCGGCTGCCACGGGGTCGAAACTAGCCTTGCTGACCAGTTCATGCGCCGCGTCAACAGATATGTCGAGGGCAGCTACAATTTCCTGCAGGAGTTCGTTTTCGCCGAAGCGGATCTGCTGGTCAAAGATCAGCCTGGAGCCGGATATCACGCTGAGATAGCTCGACTGGCTCCCAAAGTTGATTGCCACTACATTTTCGTGGACATCCTTGCCGCCGATGGCGCTGACCAGCCGGCGTATGGCGGCTGGTCCGATTTCCAGGCTGGCGGCTATCAAGCCGCATTTATGCAGTACCTCCAGATAGGCGACTACCGTCTCCAGCCGGGCGATGGCCACGATGGCCAGACGATCCTCGGTCCGGGTCTCGGTCCTGACCGGAATATAGTCGATGACATAGTCGGTCAGTTCGCCGTCCAGACGTTCGGCCAGCAGCGCAAGAATCGCATCCGAATCCGGCTGGCCTTCCCGCAACTGGTAGCTCAATGACTGGATACGGGTTTCTGAAGACGGCAATACGGAAACCACCAGCCGTCCCGCAAATGGGTTCGCGTTCAGGACGCGCTGGACCAGTTCGCGCATGCGTTTAGGTGTGCTGAGCAGCTCCTCGCGCGGTATGTCATAGGGTACAGAAGCCCAGGCATTGACATGGATGGAGCTCTCGCCAGTAGTTGCCATCTGCACCATGTGCAGTTCGGACAGCGCGAACTCGAGCCCGATCGGGCCGACGCGCCGGCTGTTGGTGCCCGGATTGAACCTCTTGATTGCGGCGGCCAAGGCCCCCATGGTTTACTCCTCGCTGAAACCGGAGACGGTTCAGACACCCTCTGCCGGAGTCACTCTGCGCCGCGACCGGTTACCGATCTCTGCGGCGATTGCAACACTATCTCATTGTCTTGAATGAGATTCCCTAGGTTTCACATCGGCCGGGATGGGCCAGACTTGAGACGCAGAGTACGGTCGGATAGCCGCTTTTCAGGGTGGGCAGACAGGTGGGGAAAGGGGGTGCCGCAACCGTTGGTGCGCCCGGCGCCGCTCAGGCGGCCAGGGTACGGCTGACGAGGTTCAGGTTGCCGCTGCTGTGCTTGCGTTCCTTGGCCTGGTACAGGGAGGTATCGGCCTCCCGGTAGATGTCTTCCTGATTTGCTTGCATGCCGGGGGACACACTGACCAGGCCCATGCTGAAGCCGATTTTCATCTGCTTGTACTTTCCGGGTGGTGCCAGGGACTTGTTGATCGCTTCCAGGCAGCCTCCAACCAGTGCCTCGGGGTTGTCATCATGGAACAGCAGGGCGAATTCATCTCCGCCCATGCGCACCAGGCAGCCCTGGTCTCCGAGCCTCTCGCTGATAATCGTACTGACGCTGCGCAGGACCGTGTCGCCGTAGTCATGTCCGAAGTTGTCGTTGATGGGTTTGAAATCATCCAGGTCAAGAAAGGCGAAATGATAGGTAAGGCCTTCACGGTGCCACTGCCGGGTCAAGTCATTGAAACTGTTATTGAGGTAGCGCCGGTTCCAGGCACCCGTGAGCGGGTCCTTGTTGGACAGATGCAGCATCTTCCTGTTGGCCTGTTCCAGGTCGTAACGGGTAAGGATGTCCATCTTGCGTACCGTGGTGTTGCGGGTCACCAGTGCCAGGCTGATGATACCCGCACCTATCATGACCAACTGTAAGGACCAGAGGGTCTGTGCTTCGAATACACGGGTCGATGACAGGATCGACAGGGTGAATGTAATGTAGATCATGACCACCACCAGGCTCGCCTCGCGCAGGCCCCAGGGCACGAGTGGAATGACCATGAACAGCAGGGCGACACTGGAGAACAGCGCCAGGTTGAATGCCCCGGTCTGGTGTGCCAGCAGGACGAAGGCGGTCCCGCTGATCAGCAGCAGGATCGTGCCCAGCAAATAGAGGGTGCGTGCATCGCGGATAGCGTTGGCGGAAACGAACACGTGCAGTGCAAGCAACACCAGCAGTAAGCCGGTGTAGATATAGTTTCGCCCCAGCCCAAAGCGCGTAAACAGCAGGGTCTCGACGGCAAACAGGCCGAACAGGATCAGGCACAGGAGCATGAGGCCCCGGCGTGCCTCCTCGAATACCAGCTTTTGCGCGTACAGGTTGACACTATCGGTGGCATATGAAGACACCGACCAGGCATCCCGCAGGCTGTTGAAAAAATTCCTGATCATATATTAACCGTCTATTCTTCGTGTTTTCAGTTAGTTACTAATCCATGAGTTGATCGGCCGGTAGCCTGAAATCTTTACCCGTGAGACTGACAAATGCCTTATTCCGCTACTCGGTATATACAAGCAGCAGTTGCGGGTGAAGGGCGGCGGCCCCATCCTCCTTGCTGGCGAAGTGCGCCACCTTGCCCTTCTGGGTGCCCTCGTAGCGTAGCACCAGGCCGTGGTTGGCAATGTCGCGCCATTCATGTACCAAACCCGGTGGCAGGGTCCACTCAAACCAGTCCGTGGTCCCCAGGGACACGCTGGTCAGGGCATGCTGGATGGTATCGTCCGACAGCGTGTTCCAGGTGACCGTGCCCTCGTCCCAGGCCGCATCGGCCTTGTAGAGGCCGATGTCGATGGTACCGCTGCCGCTGGCGCTCCCCTGGTAGAGGCGCAGGGTGGCGCTGGTGACGGTGGCGGTGGGCGGCAGGGTGGCGAGGTCGAAGCGCAGCGCCGAGGCGTAGTGCTTGCCGCCCCCCGGGTTGCCCTTGCCGACATCGAGTTCCGGGTCGCTGCCGTAGTTACTGCCGGCCGAGCCCTCATAGACCGTGGCATCGGCCAGTACCGGATACTCGGGACCGGCCGGTCCGCCGGACACCGGTTCGGAGTCGATCTGGATGTTATCGAGGTAGACAATCTCGGAACCCGATAGGGTATTCAGCTCCATAAAGCGGATCAAGGTATCGGGACCGATCCAGGCGCTGATATCGGCCTCCGTGGTTTGGTAGGCCGCATCGTCCGCGGGACCGGTCACCTTGGTGACCGGGCTCCAGTCCGTTCCCCCGTTCGTGGAGGCCTCGACGGTTAGCGCATCCGTCGATGCACTCCAGCCGAACCGACGGTAATCGAAACGCAGCGATGCAACGCTGAAAGGCGTGAGATCGACCTGGCGCATGATGCCCTTGTCAGGCGCTGCAATGCGCAGCCGGTTGTCCCCGAGATCGCTCTCCAGCCGGACCCCTTGGCCGCAGGAATCGTTGGACTCGCCGATATCGCTCCACTGCCAGGGACTCCAGTCGAGGCTGCCGTCACTGCCGCTGTAGTCGATTGCCGTGTCGCAGATGAAGCTGTTGAACTCGTCGCGGTAGACCGGCACGATCGCGTCGCAGCCCCCGCAGGGGCAGGTGTAGTTGACGGTGAGCTTCGGATGCAGGCCGGGATCTGTATGGTCGCTGGTGGAGAAGTCGGCATGGTTGACATCCGGGCTGCCGATCAGCGTCAGGCCGTGGTTGGGCAACGTGCCGTCCACCCAGGCCGACACCAGGGAGGTGATATCCCACTGGGATGGGCCGGGGAGGGCGGCGTCGATGCCGGCGCTGGCCACGGCCACCGGGTCGTAGTCGCCGCCGAGTGTGCTCCACGAGACGCCTGCACTGGCCTGATTCCAGGTGGCCTGCAGTTCTTTCCAGGGGCTGGTCACCCGGTGCACGTCCACGGAGGCGATCCCGCCGGAGCCGATGCCCTCGAGGTTGAGTTCGAGGACGGCGGAATTGACCTGGGCATCCGCCGGTATGGAGAACAGGCTGAATTGCAGCAGGCCGCGATCCTGGTTGTTGGTCTTGTTGCTGAGCCGCATCTCGGTCGCATTGCCCAGATTGGTCGCCGGCGTCCCGTCCGCGAGATAGGTGTCGAGGCCATTGCCGGGTTGCAGTACGACGGTGCTGCCGCCGCCGCCCCCGCAAACGCAGGCATAGGTAATGGTCAGCCTGGGATGGATGTCGGCGAGGTTTTCTTCATCGGGTGCCAGGTTGACCCACAGGCTGCCTGATCCCTTGAGCAGCAGGCCCTGGTTGGGATAGGTCCCCGAGAGCCAGCCCTGCACCAGTTTTTCCACTGGCCAGGCGATCCACACGTCGTTGACATCGATGACGGGGGCACTGGCGATCACCTGGGGATCGATATCCCCACCGGGCGTGGCCCATGGGTTGACGCCGTCGTAGGTGTCCCAGGTGGCACCGTCGGGCGTACCACCGCCCTGCTTGGTGCCTTCCACCCAGTCCTGGGTGGCTCGATGCACCGCGATGGTCGCGTCCGCACTCACGTTGGACGCGCTGTACTGGTACACCTCCAGCTTGGCCGACAGCACTGAAACGTTGGGAGGAATATCGGAGAGGTCGAAGTGAATGAGCTGGTGGCCGACCTGATTAATATTGGTTGACACATACGAGTAGTTCGCGCCGTGGTTGCGGTCGTTGAAAAAGGAATCCAGCGCCACGTCACCGCCGTTGGTGTTGTCAAGTTGCACAGTGACCGTGGTGGGGGCCTCGTAGACCGTGACGGCGTCACGCGTCAGGGACCGGGTCGCCCCGCTGGCCAGCGTTCCGGTGGCAGTGATCGTCACCGGCGATCCGCCGGTCGGTTCGAAGGCTGCACTGTAGCTGTGCTCGCCAAAACCGGTACTTGGCAGGGTATAGGCGGTGCAGGCGCTGTTCTGCGCCACCCAGCTGGCATGCCGCAGGCCGGCCTCGGCCACGTACTGCGCCCTGACCGCCTCCAGTTCGCCCGCGACCAGGTTGACCTCCATGCCGCTTTCACGCTGGACCAGGAAGGCGATGGCCGCCAGGAGGGTGATGGTCACCACCACCGGCAGCAGGATGTAACCGCGCTGGAATTGCTGCACCTTCACAGTGCACCTCCCACCCGCACCCGGCTCTGCAGGCTGACCGTCTTGCCGCCCGCATCGGACAGGTCGAGCATTAGCTCGACCAGTTGCCGGCGGCTGCCGGGAACATCCAGGCGCTCGACCCGGAAGCGGGTGATATTCCCGGCGATGACAGTTTCGGTGAAATCGGCGCCGTCGCTTGGATTGATAGCGGGCAGTCGCTCGATCAGGTCGGTGCCATTCAGGTAATAGACGACCGGGTCGAACCAGTCCTCATTGTTATTACCGTCTTCGTCATCGTCAGGGGGCGGATTCTCATCGATCGAACCGTCGCGGTCATCGTCCACGCCGATCAGGCCATCTTCGCCATCGTTGTTCATGTCGCCGGGAAGGTCCTCGTCGATGGCGCCGTCGAGGTCGTCGTCTTTACCGTTTAACTCGTCTTCAATTTCCGCGCCGTCCTCATCATTGTCCAGGTATTTACCAAACGGATCAGGTGGTGGACCCTCATCGACAGAGCCATCGTTGTCGTCATCAATGCCGACGATGCCATGGGCCCCGTCATTGATGTTGTCCGATCCCGGGTCCTCGTCGATGCGTTCGGGTTCGCCCGCATCCCGGACACTATTGTTGTTGAGATCCAGGAAATCCCGGTCGTTGTTGGCATCGGCCCAGCCGTCGCGGTCGCGGTCCAGGGTCGGATCAAGGGTGACGGCCAGGACGCCCGGTTCCCGCACCGATTCACTGTAGGCAGTCGCGGGGTTTTCAGCCAGTGGCAGCAGCAGGCGTTGACTATGGCTGACCGCGCGCACCATGCGCTGCAGGGCAAAACGGGCATCGCGGGCGATCGCGTTGTGGTTGACCACGTCATCGTGCACGGCCAAGCCGTTGGCGATGACGCCCAACAGGCCCGCGAACAGCAACGCCGCCATGACCAGCGCCAGCAGCACCTCGATGAGTGTGAAACCGGAATTCTTATGCAAGCTGCTGCTCATGCCGGTATCGGCTGTGCCGCATTAGGGTTCAGACAGGCTGGTGAGGCATTCCACCGCATGTGCCGTGCCTGCCAGCTGGACCTTGACCCAGATCAGACCGGCATCCCCGCCGGTAAACGGGTCGCTGTCGTCGATATTGTCGCCATCATAGCGGGCCAGGAACACCTGGCGGGTGAGGCTGCGCCCGTCTGCCGTGGTGACACTGTCCGAATAGCTGCTGGGTGTGTCTTTGTCGCCCGCCGCCAGGGCCGCCGCATCGAGGTTGGTGAACGGCTCGGCCAGGACCTCCTCCAATTTCGCTGTCAGGTGGTTGAAGTCCATGGCATGGGCCTCATGGAGTCGGCTACCCTGGATGCCGGAAGACAGGCCATCCAGCGCCGGGATCAGGGCAAGCGTCAGGATGATCGTGGCCACCAGCAACTCGATGTAGGAGAAACCCGCCATGCGGTGAGCAGCTTTCCGGCCGCATCTGCCGTGCTGTTGTTTGTCCATGGTGCACGGCGTGTTATCTGCATGGGGATGATCAAGGACGCGTATCGCGTGCCCTGCGGCTTTTATCAAGTTGTTCATTCGATAGTCACCCGCCCGGTGCCCGGGGCGACTCGTACCACGCGCATGAAGTCGCCAAGTGTGAGCTGCACCACGCCGTCCTCGAGTTGATAGGTGTCGTTGCTGCTATTCACGATCCAGAGGGGCGTCCCTGCATTATCGAACAGCAGGTTCTTGCGGCGCCCTAGAGTGTCAAACAGAAACGGGTCAGTGGTGTTGCTGATGCGAGCACCACGGGCTGTGGTCCCGGTGTCGACATAGAAATCATGGAAGGTCTTGTCCAGCGGGTGTCTCAGTACGTAGTCCTGGCTTACCGGAGTGGTTGCCAGGTCGGCCTTATAGACAGTGACCCGCTGGGTGTTCTGGCTTACCTGGATGCCATGGATGGTGCCACTGCGGATGGATTCGGCACGTGCGTAGCGCAGGGCAGCCGACACCTCGATCACAGCAGCGTCCAGCAGTTGTTCATCGACATTGTTAGAAAAAACGGGGATCGTCGCGGCTGCGACGATCCCTACTATGGATACCACGATCAGGAGTTCGAGGAGGGTGAATCCATTCTGGTGTTGCATGCCACCCCTCCTGTATTGTCGATCGATGACTCTCTGTAAATCCGCTCCGGTTTCAGTCCGGTTCGTATCTTTGGAAATACCGATCAGTGCGTGTCGTAGGGGTCACCATTCGGGTCGAGAGACGAATCATCCGCGATGAATTTCCCGGTCAGGGTGTCGTAACGCCAGCCACCGTTGGGACCCGGGGCCGACATATCCAGATCACCCGCGAAGACCACGGCCAGCACGTTGTTGCTGGTCACCGGGTTATCCGGTAGTTCTTCCTTCTTCAGGTAAGGGCCGAAGTCATAGCCCGGGTCGCGCACGCTGCATGCCATGCCGGCCATATTGGTGTACATGGTCATCTGGTCCTTGTAGGTTTGCTCAGTGCGACCTGCTCCAGTTCCCGGGGTCCCCGAACAGGGATTGGCGACGTCCGGAACGGCTGTCAATTCGCCGGGAAAGGCCATGTGTTGCTGCCGATAGAGGTCGATCGCCGCACGCATGTTGGACAGGTTCGTGTCCAGTGCAGTGATCCTGGCGTCATCGGTGGTCGTGGCAAATTGCGGCACCACGATGGCAGCGAGGATCGCCAGGATGATGACAACGATCAGCAGTTCGACCAGGGTAAAGCCCTTCTGTACCTGGCATTTCAGATAGTGTGTATTCATGTTGGTCACTCCGGTGGTATCCATAAATTATCTTGACACGATCTGGTTATCGGCCCTGTTATGTGAAGCTTTAAGGCTTTTGTTGATGCAGAACAGCGGGATAACGGGGGTGTGTGGAGCGGGTCGATGACCGCCAGTGACGGCCTTGGGTGGTGTCTGGCCAGGCAGCCCGGCAAGTCATGAGGAATTCTGTATGTCATTGATAAAATGATCGTTTTATCGCGCCTGCAAGGCGCTCCTACAGCATCCGCAGGATGGACAAAGGCCGCATGGCCGTGCCCCTCATGTCTCTGTTGGGTCCGTCGCTTTCACTCCTTGACCCAACCTACAGGCAGCCTTGTGCAGGATTCGTAGGTTGGATTAGCGATAGCGTAATCCGACATGGTTTTGTCGGGTTACGTCGCTGTGCACCTAATCCGACCTACAATTAACGTATGTTTCCACGGCGTACTTATTTCGCGCCTGCGAGGCGCTCCTACAAATTTATTCGGGCCTGTAGGAGCGCCTCGCAGGCGCGACCGGGATAGTCAACCAACCGCGCGCGACAGCTTGAAGATCGGCAGGATCAGTGAACTGACAATCAGGCCGACTACCCCGCCCATCAGGATCAGCATCAGCGGTTCGACCATGCGCGAGAAGCTGGCGAGACGCTTCCCGAGTTCGCGCTCGTAGAAATCCGCCACCCGGGTCAGGATGCGCGGCAGGTTGCCGGTGTCCTCGCCGGTGGTGACCATCTGGCGTACCGTCGGCGGAATGAAGTCTGCCTGCTGGAAGGCCCTGGAGAACCCCGACCCTTCGGTGACCTTGTTCTGTACATCGTGGATAAACTGCCGGAATACGCTGTTATGCACAACATCGCGGCAGGAGTCCAGGGCGTTCGGGATACTGACCCCGTTGTTGAGCGACAGGCCGAGTACCCGAAGGGACTGGATCAGATAGAGCTGGATGTAGATGTCACGGATGAACACGGTGCGCATCTTGGCGCGGTCAATAACTACCGTGCCATTGGGTGTCTGTAGCCACCATGCGATGCCAGCAAGTCCTGCCACCAGCCCCGCTGACAAGGTCAGCCAGTGGTCAATAAGCAGCGTGCTCGCGCTCATGAGAAACAGGGTGGTACCGGGTAGTTCATCCTGTATCGAGGCGAACATATCGGCGAACTTGGGGAAAACCGCCACCAGGACGAACAGGACAACGCCAAAGGAGAACAGCACCAGGAACGCCGGGTAGGAAAGTGCGGAGGTCACCGTGCGTCGCAATTCCTCGCGCTTTTCATCCATCTTCATAAGCTCGAGCAGGACCTTGTCCAGGAAGCCGCCATCTTCGGCTGCCGCGACCAGGTGTACGTAGGTAGACGGGAACATGTCCGGATAATGCGAAAGTGCCTCGGACAGGGACTTGCCCTCGTTGATATTCTCTATCAGTCCGTCGATGATGTTCACCATCTCGCGGTTGCTGATCTGCTTCTTCAGAGCCTGCAGTGCGACGTGCATTGACGTGCCCGTCTCAAGCAGCAATGACAGCTGTTCAGTGAAGAAGATGCGCTCCTGGCTGCCGGGTTTCTTGCTGTGCAGCTGGAAGGACCGCAGCGGAAGCGAGGCGGGTTTACGCGCTACTGTTCGTGCCGGACCCGTTCTATTGGTGATTTCAATAGGCATCCGAGTTGACCCCTAGATATTAATAACCCGGGATATTTCCTCGATGGTGGTGTCACAACTACGTACATGGTCCAGACCATCATGGAACAGGGTTCTGATGTTGCGTTCTTCAAGGTAGCGCGCCAGTTCGTCACGACCGGGATTACTGGTTACCAGGCGCTGCAGGTCTTCGTCCGCCCTGAGGATTTCATGGATACCGATGCGGCCCTTGTAGCCGGAGTCATAACATTCCTGGCAGCCACGCCCGCGGGCGAGCCTGATCTGGCCCTGGTCCTCCCAACCAAACCGTGTCACCAGGTCGGGTGAGGCCACGTATTCCGTCTTGCAGGCGGGACAGATGGTGCGCACCAGGCGCTGGGCAATCACGCCGATGAGGGCAGACGAGAGCAGGTAGGGCTCGACCCCCATATCGATCATGCGGGTGATGGCGCCGATGGCATGGTTGGTGTGCAGCGTCGACAGTACCAGATGGCCGGTCAGCGCCGCCTGTACGGCGATCTCGGCCGTCTCCCGGTCGCGAATCTCGCCGACCATCACGATGTCAGGATCCTGGCGCAGGGTGTGGCGCAGGATGGATGAGAACGTGAGTCCGATATTCTCGCGGACCTCGTTCTGGTTGATGATATCGATCTGGTATTCCACCGGGTCCTCGATGGTGACAATGTTCTTTTCGATGCTGTTGAGATAGTTCAGCGCGGCATACAGGGACGTCGTCTTGCCGCTTCCGGTCGGTCCGGTTACCAGGATCAGGCCATTGCTGTTGTCGAGCAGTGACTTGAACAGTGTGACGTTATCCTGGTTCATGCCGAGCCTGTTCACGTCCAGCAGCGACTGGTTCTTGTCGAGGATACGTAACACGATTTTTTCGCCATACAGGCCGGGCAGCGAACTGAAGCGCAGGTCTACGGCGCGCCCCTGGGTCTGGACCTGAATGCGACCGTCCTGAGGCAGGCGCCGTTCGGAGATGTCCAGATTGGCCATGACTTTCATACGCGAGACGATTGCCGGATGCAGGTCGGAACGCAGGGTGGTGACTTCGTAGAGCACGCCGTCTATGCGGTAACGCACCCGAGATTTTCCGCGTCCCGGCTCGATGTGGATATCGCTTGCCCCGTCACGTACAGCGCGCTGGACCATGGAGTTCACCAGGTTGATGACCGGGCTGCCCTCGGCCATCTCATCGATGACGGAATAGTCATCCGGTACGAGGTTTTCGACGATCTCGAAATCTTCGTCGACATCACCCACCATGATAATGTCATCGGTGTTACCCGCGTAGACATCAGCTATGGTGTTCAAGATCTCCTCGCGCTGTGCGAGTACCGGGTAGACACGACAGCCGATACGTTGCTCTACTTCGTCAAACGAGGGAATGGCCTGCGGATCGGTTACAGCAAGGGCGACAGACCCACGCACCCTCTGTAGAGGAACAACCCTGAGCCGTGCCGCTGTTTTCCTGTCGAGCAGGTTGGCTGCGTCCGGATCATAAATGCCGGCACGCAGGCGTACATACGGGACAGAGAGCTGTTCTCCGATGGCCATCAGGACGTCCTGTTCGGATGCCCAGCCATTTTCGATGATGATCTGACCCATGCGTTTACCGGTCTTTTGCTGCTGGGCCACGGCCTCTTCAACACGCTTTTGGGTCAGGATATCCTTTTCCACTAGGCTATCACCGAGGCGGTTTTTCTTGCCGGGCTGCGATCTGATATCCGTATCTGCGGCATCCATGACATTGACGTATTCGCTAAAGCCGGTGATACGGAAAATGTCCTGTACCAGGGTATTGGGATGAATGACCTTGGCCCAGCCACCGAGTCTGACCAGCTTGTCCTGGATGTCGATCAGCGCCTCGAGTGCCCGGCTGTTGACTACCTGTACGGCGGAAAGGTCAATGATCAGCTGAATTTCTCGCTGCTGTATACAATCGGTTGTCGCGTCGACCAGCTCCTGGATGATCTCTTCCGTATTCAGTGCGGAGCGGGGTGCCAGGTGAGTCATCACGCCGACCCGGGTTCGAAGAATCTCTCCCGTCAGATTTTCCTGGGCTGCACTCATAATCGTTATTTCGTGATAGCTAATCGTTGTCCGTGTCAGCCAGCCTGCAGTGGCTTGCGTTCGCTTATTTGGTCTTCCAGATACTGCTCCAGGGGGGCCGGCTTCATGATTTCATTCCCCTGTGCATAATCAACGCCGATCGCCTCGATGTCGTGCAGGATGGCCGCGTTCTCGACATACTCTGCAATGGTCTTCAGGCCCATGACATGGCCGATGTCATTGATGGAGGTGACCATTGCACGGGCTACCGCGTCCTCGGTGATCTTTCTGATAAAGGATCCATCGATCTTCAGATAGTTGACCGGTAGCTCCTTCAGATAGGAAAACGAGCTCATGCCGGTGCCAAAATCGTCGAGGGAAAACTGGCAACCCATGGCACAGAGATCGTTGATGATATGGCGCGCGGCATCGATATTTCGGATGGCGGCTGTTTCGGTCACCTCGAAACATATGCAGCTGGGTTCGATTTCATACTGGTGCATCAGCCTGCTTATACGGTCGACAATCCCCCTTTCCGCCATCGACTGTCCGCACAGGTTGATTGATACCTTGCCTTCAACGGGCGTCTGGGCGATGCCATGCCCGGCAATCATTCTGAAGGTATTGCTGATCACCCACTGGTCTATAACTGTCATGAGGTGATATTGTTCGGCCGGCGCGATGAACTTGCCCGGGGCAACGATACTGCCTTCCTCGTCAACCATACGCACCAGGGTCTCAAGGTGGTAATCCTCGACCGATGCCCCCAATGGCAATATTTTCTGGCAATAAATCACGAAGCGATTGTCACGCAGGGCATTCTGTATAAGGTTCACCCAGCGCATCTGGCCCTTGCGCAACATGATGTCCTTGTCGCCATGATTGTAGACCTGAATGCGGTTACGACCGGATGCTTTGGCGGTGTCGCGGGCGAGTTCTGCTGCTTCAAGGGCTGCATCGGTATCCGGCATGCCTGGATCGATAACGGCAAGTCCGATGCTGACGGACAAGTCTATGGTGCTGGATTTCCAGTAAAGTTCTGACTCCTCTATGAGCTTGCGCAGGGTCTCGGCCACCGAGATGCCCTGGGAAACAGAACACTTGTCAAGCATGAGACCAAAACGACCTTCACCGAGATAGGCGATGGTGTCAGAAGTCCGGAGCTTTTCCTTGATGCTTTTACCGAGCTGTTTGATAGCGGCATCACCAGCTTCACGACCGTAGTTGTCATTGACGATCTTGAGCTGATCGAGATCGATGTTGAGCAGGCAACCCGTTTGTCCCGTAAGTCTGGCCGCATTCAGCGATCTTGCTATAACCGATTTGAATGCGCGGCTGGTCAGCAGGCCTGTCAGGCTGTCATAGTTCGTCATTATTATCTTTGAGACCTTCTTGGACATGACTTCGAGTACACTGCGCCCGCTATTGAAGAAGTCGGGCCGATGGCTGTGGTTCAGGCACGCCAGCATGCCGATCACTTCAAAATCCGTGTTGTGTATTGGGGTTGCGAGTATCTTGTAGGGGATATCAGGACACAGCCTGCGATGCAGCGTGCTGGTTATATCATTCAGGATGATACATTCATTGGCTTCCCTTAGGTGCTCATACAGACCGGTTTGCAAATGTACGGCGAGTTCAGGTGTGTCCGGGATGTGCAAATTTTTGTTTGTCGCATAATAGTTTCTTTCATGACCGGGCAGTACCAATGCGACCATGTCGACGTCAAGGTACACGACACAGTTTTTGACCAGGCTTTGCAGCAGCTCATCATGCTGACCGAAGTCGACGAGTTCGTCCCTGGTGTCGTATACCAGATTGAGTTCCTCGTAACGCCCGGTGAGCTCACGTGCCATCGTGTCAAGTTCCCTTGTGAGAAGATATTCTTCCTGAAGACAAGCGGCCACATACCGGAGTTTTCCTAAAATTTCGTCCCTATCTGAAGAAACGTAGCTGGCGGCTTTAAACTCGGCGATCAGCAAGCCGATGGTGTCCCCCCTCCTGTTGTTGATTGCGACGCTGCATGCGGCATCGTCTTTTCCGGATAGGTGGCAGAAAACGGAAGAATGGGTGTCACTCTGTTCTTCGTTTACATCAGTGCTTCTGTATTTACGGCAGGAGCCGGCAGTGCCGCTGCATTCTGTGTTTGCAGAGGAACAATCACTACTGCAATGGCAAACGGAAAACGTGTTGGCCTCGGGAAACAGCTTTTCCAGGAGCCTGAAGTACCTGTGGAGATCGATTGACGCCAATACGCTATCCGACATGCTTGCACTCCGTTGTAGGACTGCTTTCTCCGAAGTGGGCATTGATCGAGGCAATCAGTTTCATAATGCTGACCGGCTTCTCGAGAAACGAGACCCGCTCCAGTTCACGTGACCATTCGCGATGTTCCATTTCAGCGCGTGCAGTCAGAATGAAAATGCCGAATATGTGATCGGGCATGTCCTGCTTTATCTGCAGACACAGTTCTCGCCCGCTCATTTTTGGCATATCGATGTCGGTGATCATCAGGTCGGGCTGGCGCTTATCGAGGTAAGCCAGCGCCTGTTCGCCGTTATAGGCCTCGTCTACCGTGTAACCAGCATTTTCCAACGCCATTTTGAGCACGCGAATGATATGCGGTTCGTCATCAATTATAAGAATACGTTTCATGGTTATACTGCCTGTTGCAGGAGATCGGTTTCCTTGGCGATCTCGATGGTGAATTCGGCCCCTTCATCCGGTTCACTGGTGACTTCAAGTGAACCGTGATGCAGGAGGATGATTTCCCGGGCCAGTGGCAGGCCCAGGCCGTGCCCTGATTTCGCTCGTATGGCGTCGCGTTCGGAACGGTAGAATTTGTCGAATATCCTGTCCTGCTCCTCTTCAGTGATACCGACACCGTTATCCCTGATGTGAATCAGGACACTGGTTGCTGTCTCTTCAGCGGATAGTTCCACGGTGCCGCCGGGGTGGTTGTACTTGATAGCGTTGGTGAGCAGATTGTTTATCGCGATGCGCAACAGGTCCTTGTCGGCGGCCACTGAGCTGAGTTCTCTCGGCAAATCAAGCTTGAACTCTATATCCTCGTTTTTACCGCTCCTGGCGCAGGCCTCGAATGCATCCTCCAGAAGCCCGCGGAGTTTCACCCGCTTGCGCTCGATGCCCATACTGCCCATCTCGATTTTTGTGATATTCAGGATGTTGTTGATCAGCATGGACACGCGTTCGGACTCGTCGTGTATGACGTTGGCGGCCTCGACCATGAATGCCTCGGTCCTTCCGGACTCGTTCTGCAGCGTCTCGCTGTACATGGATATGATATTCAGCGGGGTTTTGAGTTCGTGCGCGACATGGGCAATGAACTCGGCACTGCCCTGCTTGGCGATCTTTTCCGCGGTGATGTCCCTGAATAACACCAGAGTACCCAATAGCTGGGATGAGTTTTTCGGTGAGAACAGGGGGTAGGGTGTGACCACAATGGTCTTTTCCGGTGAATCGGCAGGCGAAAATTCGATCGAGTCTGAACTGAAACTGCGAAATGACTTGCCGGCATAGTTCGCCAGGAACTCGATAATATGCTGTTCCTTGCACCATTCGAGCGGCTTCTTGCCGAGGACCTCTTCGGGTCTGACACCCAGCAATGCAGCCAGCTTGGTGTTCAACAGGCTGATGCAACCCGATTCATCGAGCACCATCACAGAATCGGGCAGGGAGTGAAGTACCGACTCGATGCGGGTGCGCTTGTAGTCAATCAGCTTGGTAGAGGTCACCAGACCGCTGCGGTCGGTTTCAAGCTGCTGGATCCGCTTCTGGGCCGAATCGATGAACTGGCCAAACCGGTTCATGAATTCGCACAGTTCCCCGGTCGCGGCAACTTCCACCCTGGAGAGGTGGGCCTTTTCGACCAGATTGTCTAATTGGCTGTTTACCCTTTGCAACGGACGGATCTCGCGCCTGACCAGGAAATAGAAGATAGGTGTGAGCAGGAAGATGAACAGCGCAAAGGTCGCGAAGTACGGGATCTGACCGGTTTTCAGTCCAATCCCGGGTCTGAAATAGCCGAGTCGTATATGGCCCGCAATTCGGCCACGGTCAAACACCGGGGCATGGAACTCGTGTATCTCGCGTCCGCTTGAACCCAGGGCCAGCTGGCGCTCGCCCAGCCAGCTTGTGGGATCAGATGGCAGCGGTTCCCGCGGTAAAATGACGCCCGGGCTGGATATTTCCGTCAGCGGGGTGCCTGTGGTGTCAACGATGGCCAGGTAGGCGAAGTCGGTATCGGTGTAACTGTGTTTAAGGACCGAGAAGGCGCTCTGTTGATTGGGTGCGGGGACCAGTTGCTCAAGCGGCAGGCGTGACAGCACCCGGACCAGGTTGGTGCCCTGGTCGCGAATGTGAGCCTCTTCGTTCTTCTGTTGATAGAAAAACAACAGAAACACGGTGACCGCGATCACGGCAAGTGATGCCATGATCATGGTCAAGCCGAGGCGTTCCCTGTTCCATGCTGAAAACACCTTGTTCAGGCGCATCTGATCAAGTCCCCAGGTTGTTTTTGGTGTGATTTCACATCTGTGTAACGGCCTGATAAGTCGAAACTAAAATGGTCTGACGCCGGGTCAGGGGCCATCTGGTAGTTGCCGGGTGTGGCGCTATGGCTGCTGGCTCAGGCTGTGTATGGCATGCTCGTGGTTGCCTGCAACTATCAGATTAATAATGTCTTATGGAATTATTGCCGCGGGTAAGGCCATTTGGCGGCTTCCCGGGACGGGCTGTCTGGCCAAGTCCGGGGACGGTCTGCCACGGCGTCGACAATGGAAGGGTTGCGGGACGGCTACGAGCCGGGGCGAGGGGCTGGCTAGATTACTCCAGGTCTTGGCTAACCAGGTGACGCCCGTAACGGCCATAGAATCCCTTCATCACGACCGGCGAGAGCAGGGTGGTGAAGGCGATCACGATGATCATGCCGGCGTAGACCTCGTTATTGAAGATACCGCTGACCCGGCCCAGTTCGGCGAAGATCAGGCCGACCTCGCCACGGGGCACCATGGCCAGGCCGATGGCCGTGCGCATGGTCCAGGATTCCCGTATCAGCAGTGCGCCGGCAAATTTGCCGAGTACGGCAATAAGCAGGAACAGCAGCGAGAAACTCCAGATGAAGGGGGATGACCAGTCGACTGCCTGCAAGTTCAGCGACAATCCCACCATGACGAAAAAGATGGGTGTGAACAGCCGGATGATGGGGTGCATCTGTACTTCGATGCGTTTCGCAAACTCGGCATCGGTCTTGAGTGCGATACCGAAGGGCAGAAAGAACCGCCGTGACAGGGCGAGCCCCGCGGCGAAGCCACCGAGCAGTTCCGGTGCACCGATGACATGCGCCAGCCAGGCGAAGAACAGCACCAGCGCAACGATCGTGGTCGGGATCATGCCGGGTATTTCGCTCACGCTGTCGTAGCGTTTGATTAATAGCGAGACCAGCCTGGCAGCCAGCGGGGCCAGTATGAAAAAAACCGTTACGAACAGCAGCACCTTGCTGGCATTGACCAGGCTGATGCCGCCCCCGGTGCTGAATTCATAGAGCAGCGCCAGCAGGATAACACCCAGCACATCATCGATGACCGCCGCACCCAGCACGATCTGCCCCTCCCTTGCCTGGCGGCGCCGGAGGTCAGACAACACCCGCAGGGTGATCCCGATACTGGTCGCCGTGAGCGTGCCGCCGATAAACAGCGCAACCAGCAGCGACAGGTCGAAGACCAGGTACGCCATGCCAAAACCCAGGGCGAATGGCATGACAAATCCTGCAATCGCGACGATGAATGACTGCTGACCGGCGCGGACCAGGCGCCTGACATCGGTATCGAGCCCGACTTCAAACAACAGCAGGATGATTCCGATCTCGGCCATCATTCTGATGGCGGCACCGGGCTCCAGCCAGCCCAAGAGGCTGGGGCCAAGGATTACACCGGCGGCCAGTTCCCCGATCACCGCCGGTGCCTTGAGCCACACCGCCAGTTCAGCCAGCAGGCGCGCGCTCAGCAGGATGACCAGCAGGTCAAAAAAGAAGGTATGTGTCTCCATGGGCAGTGTGTGGTCTATAGCCTAGATGATAAAGGGGACAGATTTATTTTTTGCGTCATTTAGGCATTTATGCCAACAAATAAATCTGTCCCCTTTATTTTTAATCTGTCCCCTTTATTCTTTTAGGCATTTATGCCAATAAATAAATCTGTCCCCTTTATTCTTTATTCTATGAGCGAATCAGGCAGAGCGGTCCAGGCGCCGGTAAGCGATGGCCTCTGACAGTTGTTCCGGGCGGATCGCTGTCGTGCCTGCCAGGTCGGCGATGCTGCGAGCGACCTTGAGGATACGGTGATAAGCGCGTGCCGAAAGATTGAGATGCTCCATGGCCTGCTGTAACAGCTGCCGGTCGGCGGCCTGTAACCGGCAGGCCCGCTCGAGCTGTCGGTTATCAAGGCGGTTGTTCAGGCTGCTGCTGCGTTGCAGCTGGCACTGACGGGCCGCGGTAACGCGCTGGCGTACCACACGGCTGGCCTCGCCGCGTGGCCCCGCGAGCTGATCGAATGACAGACGCGGCACCTCGATCTGCAGGTCGATGCGGTCCAGCAGGGGGCCGGAGATTCTGCGTCGGTAGCGTTCAACCTGATCGGAGGTGCAGCGGCAGCGGCCCGAAGCGTCACCGAGGTAGCCGCAGGGGCAGGGGTTCATGGCAGCGATCAGCTGGAATTGCGCCGGGTATTCCGCCTGGCGGGCGGCGCGCGAGATGATGATGCGGCCGCTTTCAAGTGGTTCGCGCAACACCTCCAGCACCCGACGATCGAATTCGGGTAACTCGTCGAGAAACAACACCCCGTGGTGGGCCAGCGAGATCTCGCCGGGACGCGGACAGGAGCCGCCGCCTACCAGGGCGACGGCGGAGGCCGTGTGGTGCGGCGCGCGAAAACGGCGTTGCCGCCAGCTGGCCGGGTCTATGGGTTGGCCGCTGATGGAGGCGATGGCAGCGGTCTCGAGTGCCTCGGCCTCGGACATCTCGGGCAGGATGCCGGGCAGGCGGCTGGCCAGCAGTGACTTGCCGGTACCGGGCGGTCCGATCATCAACAGGCTGTGGCCGCCGGCCGCTGCGACCTCCAGGGCACGCCGTGCCTGGTGCTGACCGCGCACGTCGCCGAGGTCTGGTGTGCTGTTGACGACGTTCTCAGCCAGTGACGCGGTGTGCGGTTCAAGTGATCGTGTCTGTGTCAGGTGTCCGGTGATGTCCAGCAGCTGTGCACCGGCCAGCACTGTTGCCTCCCTGACCAGGGCTGCCTCCGCGGCATTGCCGGCCGACACAACAACGGCGCGCCCTGCCTTGTGAGTGTGAACTGCCATAGGGAGAATACCGGTGACGCTACGCAGGGCGCCGGACAGCGCCAGTTCACCGGCAAATTCGTAGCGGGACAGTTTCTTTGCAGGGATCTGACCGGAGGCGGCGAGGATACCCAGCGCAATCGGCAGGTCGAAGCGGCCACCCTCCTTGGGCAGGTCGGCCGGGGCGAGGTTGATGGTGATGCGGCGAGCCGGGAACTCGAACTGCGAGTTCAGGATGGCGCCGCGGACCCGGTCCTTGCTTTCCTTAACGGCGGTCTCGGGCAGCCCGACGATCGAGAGTCCAGGCAGACCGTTGGAGAGATGGACCTCGACGGTGACCAGCGGGGCATCCATCCCTGTTTGAGCACGCGAATAGACGATCGCGAGCGACATGCATGGCTCCTGATGTCGGGTAACAAATGGTAGCGACAGCTGCGCTTTGAATCAGTCGGATCTGTTGACAGGTTGGGTCGGAAACCGCGGTTTTGACGCGTAGGAAAACATCCTATCGCGCCTGTGTGGTGGTCCTGCAGAGTAATAAAGGTATTGACCATCACGCCTGTGAGGCGCTCCTACAGATATATTAGGTGTGATGATATCGCACGCGTGAGGTGTACCTGCCTGTGTACGTGTATGAATTTATAGCGCCCGTGGGGCGTTCATGCAGTTTTGATGTCTTTGCAGGAGCGCCGCGCAGGCGCGATAAAACAACGGCGTATCTATTCTTCTGAAGGCTTCTTTGTCGGTGTGTCTTTCAGGAAGCGCGCTTCCAGTGCCGTGATGATCTTTTCCTGCTGCTCGAGCTTCTCGCGGGTGCGCGCCAGCACCCGGGTCTGCACGTCGAATTCCTCGCGTGTCACCAGGTCCAGTTTGGCCAGCGTGTTTTGCAGCACGCTGCGGATATTCTGTTCCAGGTCCTGCTGCATCTCGCGAACCCCGGAGGGAATATTCGCGCTGATCCGGCGGGCCAGGTCGTCAATGAATTTGGGATCGATCATGCCTTCACCTTAATGGATTCCGGGGTGTTGCGTCCACGGATCAACATGTGTGCAGAGCTTGCCCTGATTGAGTGCCTCACTTGAAATGACGCACTAAATTGGTGCATAGAGGGGGCCAAGCTGCATCATGAATAAGTATAACTTTATGTTTTAATTATGATTAACTGAAATGGCATGCTCCCTGCATTATTTTGGGTGATTTTCCCTTACACAGTTAGACGGTCATTGCACAGTCCCTTTAACTGACAATTTTGGAGATTTAAACATGTTTAAGAAAACCTTGATTGCAACCGCGCTGCTGGCCGGCTCATCGGCTGCCATGGCCGAGTTGACAGCAAACATTGCCGCTTCTAGTGACTACTTTTTCCGTGGCGTAACCCAGACCGGTGGTAGCGCGGCGGTCTCGGGTGGCCTCGACTACGGTCACGAGTCCGGTATGTACCTGGGTACCTGGATCTCGAACGTTGACTTTGCTGATGCTGAGGTTGATGTCTATGGTGGCTACGCAAGTGAGCTTGCTAACGGCCTAGGTTATGACCTCGGAGTACTTTACTACTACTACCCTGAGGCCTCGGATCCGGAGTTGGATTACGCCGAGATTTACGCCAGTCTCAGTTACGGCATGTTCAATGCCGGTATCGCCTACACCGTTTACGGTGAGGTGGATGACGCCCCATTTGATGATGGAGACATCTATTACAGCGCTGGCCTTGATCTGCCAGTCGGGGATGACCTTGGCCTTGGCGTCTTCGTCGGCTACTACGACTTTGACAAGGAAGATATCGGCTCTGTCGAATCCTACACCCACTGGGGTGCGTCGCTTTCCAAGGATGTCGGTGATTTCGGCAGTCTCAGCGTGAACTATGAGCAGACCGATGATGATATTGGTGATGACGAACCCAACTTCTGGGTCGGCTGGAGCAAGGAGTTCTGATTGGTTTCATTGAAACTTTAAGTCAAGCGACAGGCCCGTCCGCAAGGACGGGCCATTTTCAGGAGAAAAAACATGAAGTTAGTAACTGCAATCATCAAGCCGTTCAAGCTCGATGACGTGCGCGAGGCACTTTCGGAGATCGGTGTGCAGGGGATTACCGTCACCGAAGTCAAGGGCTTCGGTCGTCAGAAGGGCCATACGGAACTCTACCGTGGTGCGGAATATGTCGTCGATTTCCTGCCCAAGGTGAAGATCGAAGCCGCCGTGACAGCGGAGATGGCAGATAAGGTCATCGAGGCCATTTCCAAGGCGGCCAACACCGGCAAGATCGGTGACGGCAAGATCTTCGTTTCGGCGCTCGAGCAAACCGTCCGTATCCGCACCGGTGAGACCGGTCCGGAAGCGCTCTGATTATCTTGTAACGTAACACCGAATGTTACGGAGGAATTAAACGTGGAAGCGATAACTGAACTGAGTTACGCACTGGATACCTTTTATTTTCTGGTAGCTGGTGCGCTCGTTATGTGGATGGCCGCGGGCTTTGCGATGCTCGAGGCTGGTATGGTGCGTGCGAAAAACACCGCCGAAATCCTTACCAAGAATATTTCCCTGTTTGCCGTGGCCTGCATCATGTACATGCTCATGGGTTACAGCATCATGTATCCGGGCGATGCCGTCAGTGCGTGGTGGCCGGGCTTCGGTGGCATTCTGGGTAGCGATGACAACACTGCCGAGGCGGTGCTGGCGAGTAATGGTGATATCTATTACTCCAGCCTGTCCGACTTCTTCTTCCAGGTAGTGTTCGTGGCAACCGCCATGTCGATTGTCTCCGGTGCCGTGGCTGAACGCATGAAGTTGTGGGCGTTCCTCATGTTTGCTGTGGTGATGACCGGTTTCATCTACCCGATGCAGGGCTACTGGAAATGGGGCGGTGGCGGCCTGGATGCCCTGGGTTTCCTGGACTTCGCCGGTTCCGGTGTGGTGCACCTGTGTGGTGCTACCGCAGCGCTGGCCGGTGTGCTCCTGCTTGGTGCCCGTAAAGGCAAGTACCGGGCGGATGGCAGCATCAACCCGATTCCGGGTGCCAACATGCCGCTGGCAACACTCGGTACCTTCATTCTCTGGTTGGGCTGGTTCGGTTTCAATGGCGGTTCCGAGCTGAAGATCTCCGATGTGGGCGAGGCCAATGCCGTGGCGCTGGTATTCGTCAACACCAATATGGCAGCAGCCGGTGGGGTCGTGGCGGCGATGCTGACCGCAAGACTGATCTTCGGCAAGACCGATCTGACCATGGCGCTTAACGGTGCTCTGGCCGGCCTGGTCGCGATCACGGCCGAGCCGCTGACGCCGACCCCGCTGCTGGCCACCATCATCGGTGCCATCGGCGGCATAATCGTGGTGTTCTCCATCCTCGGTCTGGACCGGATCAAGATCGACGATCCGGTCGGCGCCATCTCGGTGCACGGTGTGGTCGGTATGTGGGGCCTGATCGCAGTGACGCTGTCGAATGGCGATGCGACCCTCAAGGCGCAGCTGATCGGTCTGGTGACGATCTTCGCCTGGACCTTCGTTGCCAGCCTGATCGTCTGGGGCATCCTCAAGGTAGTTATAGGGATACGCGTCAGCGAGGAGGAGGAGTACGAGGGTGTCGACCTAACCGAGTGTGGTCTGGAGGCCTATCCGGAATTCATCGGGGCGCAGGGATCCGGCAAGTAGTATTCCAACAGTCTCTGGAGGTATTGAACGGGCGCTTCGGCGCCCGTTTTTTTTGCCTACAGGGATGTAGGTACATCGTGGAGCGCAGGGATGCGCGGGAGCGATGCGCCAGGGATGTAGGTACATCGTGGAGCGCAGGGATGCGCGGGAGCGATGCGCCTACATGGACCATAGGTATGGCCGCACCCGGCATCCTGCCTAAAGCGGCACTTGTACTTCCCTATAAATCGTCGTGGAGCACAGGGATGCGCGGGATCGATGCATCTACATGGATGTATGTGCATCGGTCGCAACGAGCGGGAATTATGCCGGATAGCACTAATCCGTGGCATCCTCTGGTATTATCGGTGTCCGCTGTAATAAGGGGTGGCTTACCAACGGAGAAGAGAGATGAAATTAATAACCGCAATTATTAAACCCTTCAAGCTGGATGATGTGCGCGAGGCACTGTCCGAGATCGGGGTACAGGGCATGACCGTGACCGAGGTGAAGGGCTTCGGACGCCAGAAGGGGCATACCGAACTCTATCGTGGTGCCGAGTATGTGGTGGACTTCCTTCCCAAGATCAAGATCGAAATTGGTGTCTCGGCCGACAAGACCGACCAGGTGATTGATGCCATCGCCAAGGCTGCCAATACCGGTAAGATCGGTGACGGCAAGATCTTCGTTTCAAGCCTGGAGGGCGTGATTCGCATCCGGACCGGTGAGACCGGGCCTGAAGCACTCTGAAACCTGAAAACAACAAAACGGGGGGGAACCAATGAGTATTTCCAAATACATGGGATTATCTGTTCTCCTGCCCGGTCTGCTGTTCGGCATGCTGCCGTCACTGGCCCTGGCAGATGAACTGAATGTCGGTGACACGGCATGGATACTGACAGCCACCGCGCTGGTGCTGTTTATGACCATACCCGGCCTGTCCCTGTTCTATGCCGGGCTGGTGCGCAGCAAGAACGTGCTGTCGGTACTGATGCAGTGCTTCGCGATCACCTGCGTGATTTCCATCCTCTGGGTAGTCTACGGCTACGGGCTGGCATTCGGTGACGGCGGTTCCATGAACCAATGGATCGGCGGCCTGGACCAGTTCATGCTGGCTGGTGTTACCCGTGACAGTCTGAGCGGCACCATCCCGGAGACGGTGTTCGTGATGTTCCAGATGACCTTTGCCATCATCACTCCCGCGCTGGTGGTCGGCGGTTTCGCCGAGCGCATGAAGTTCTCGGCCATGCTGTGGTTTTCCATAATCTGGTTCACTGTGGTCTACCTGCCGGTGTGCCACTGGGTCTGGGGCGGTGGCTGGCTCGGTGAAATGGGGCTGCTCGATTTCGCCGGTGGCACGGTGGTCCACATCAATGCCGGTGTCGCGGCCATTGTGGCGGCGCTTGTGCTGGGGCGGCGCAAGGGATTTCCAGACACGGCCATGCCGCCACACAACCTGACTATGACCGTGACCGGTGCCGGTATGCTGTGGGTGGGATGGTTCGGCTTCAACGCCGGCAGTGCGGTGGCCGCCAACGGTGATGCGGGCATGGCCATGCTGGTAACCCATATCAGCGCTGCCGCCGGTTCACTGGCCTGGATGTTCATGGAATGGACCCGGCACGGCAAGCCCAGCGTGCTCGGTATCGTCACCGGCATGGTCGCCGGCCTCGGCACCATCACCCCGGCATCCGGCTCGGTCGGACCGGCGGGTGCCCTGATTATCGGCCTGTCCGCAGGCATCATCTGCTACTCCGCGACCGGGTATCTCAAGCGTAAACTGCATATCGACGATTCGCTCGATGTGTTCCCGGTGCATGGTGTCGGCGGCATACTCGGGACCCTGCTGGCAGGTGTGTTCGTGGCCACGCTGGGTGGTGCCGGCCTGGCCGAGGGCATGACCGTCGGCAGCCAGGTCTGGGTGCAGTTCGTGGGTGTGGCCGCAACCATTATCTGGTGTGCTGTCGCCACCTGGGTGATCCTCAAGGTCGTGGATGTTGCAGTCGGCCTGCGTGTCAACCGCGACGAGGAGACCGAGGGCCTGGACCTCGTGCTGCACGACGAGACCGGTTACAACATCTGATCCCGGCGGTTATATAGCCAACGAAAAACGGGCGCCTCGGCGCCCGTTTTTTATTTACGGTATGTCAAACCGTTAAAAACCTTATCACCGCAAAGACGCAAAGGGCGCAAAGAAAATCATTGCCAGAATTAACAGCATTCCACACTTAACGATCTTGACAACGCACAAACGCATGAGGTCTATCAAGAATCGCACAATAAATATCTTGATTACACAATATAAAACGCAGTGCAGAAGCCAGACCAAATCGATATGTGTTTATTAAATAATCTGCTTTGCGCCTTTGCGGTAAAGAGAGAATCTGGGCCGGCTGTATCAGGACTGCAGAAATGATGATTCAGATCTTCTTGTGTGAACCATCGCAGAACGGCCGATCGCTGCTGTGCTTGCAGCCGCACAGCCAGACCTTGGTCTTTTCCGCGAGCTCGAATTTCACCGGCTCGAAATCAGTGCCTTTGTGGGAACCGTCACAGAATGGCTGGTTCTTTGACTTTCCACAGGCGCACCACCAGTAGGTGCCGGCTTCCAGTTCCTGTTCAAACGGTGCTTTTTGTGCAATCGTGGGCTCTGACATAATGACCTCTGGTGTGATGTTGATACAAACAATCGGCGATCCGGAATGTTTCTCCCGTTCGGGCGGTATGGGCATGGCGATACAATTGCATACTGAATGTCTGTGAGTAAACCACCGCCTCTTTTGCAAATCAAGAACCTGCGCCGGCTGATGCTTGGTCCTGTATCGCTGGCGGCCAATGCCGGGGAGTGTCTGGGCATTTCCGGACCATCGGGGACCGGCAAGTCCCTGCTGCTGCGTGCGATTGCCGACCTCGACCCGCATGACGGTGAGGTATTGCTGGAAGGGGTGCGCTGTCGTGACCTTACTCCGGTGCAATGGCGTACCCTGGTGGGCCTGCTACCCCCGGAGAGTTGCTGGTGGCTGCCGCGTGTCGCTGACCACTTTCTTAACGGTCTGCCGGTGCCGCTCGAGGCACTCGGCCTGGCCCCCGCGATCCTCCAGGAACCCGTGGTACGCCTGTCGAGCGGCGAGAAGCAGCGCCTGGCATTGCTGCGCCTGCTGGCCAACCGGCCGCGGGTACTGTTACTGGATGAACCAACCGCCAACCTTGACCCCGCCAACACCAAGCGGATGGAGGCCGTCATCAGTGAATACCGGCAGACGCAGTCGGTGGCCGTGATCTGGGTCAGCCATGACCAGGCACAGATCGCCCGGGTTGCCAGTCAACACTTCACGATGGTCGATGGACAGCTGCAGGAGCAGACCATGGAGCGTGACGTATGATCACCCTGGGTTATGTCGACCTTGCCATTGCCGCGTCACTGGTCCTGCTGCTGGCACTGCTCTCGGTCCGCTTGCAAGCCCATGTCAGTCGGCAGTTGCTGATTGCCGCCTTGCGCACCGCCATCCAGCTCACGCTGATCGGCCTCGTGCTGAAGGCCCTGTTCGCGAACGTCCACCTCGCCTGGGTATCTTTACTGGCATTGTTCATGCTGCTGGTGGCGGGCAGGGAGGTGATGGCCCGCCAGGAGCGCCGCTTCAAGGGCTGGTGGGGTTATGCAGTGGGCACCTTTTCCATGTTCCTGTCCTCATTTGCGGTGACGGTGTTTGCCCTGATCGTGATCCTGGGTGAGACACCCTGGTATACGCCGCAATACGCCATTCCCTTGCTGGGTATGCTGCTGGGCAACACCATGAACGGTATCGCCATTGCCATGGACCGCTTGACTCATGCGGCCTGGGAGCAGCGCGCCACCATCGAGGCGCGCCTGATGCTGGGTCAGCGATGGGACATGGCGGTATCGGAGATGCGCCAGCAGGCCATCCGCAGCGGCATGATCCCGATCATCAACGCCATGGCGGCCGCCGGCGTGGTCAGCCTGCCGGGTATGATGACCGGCCAGATCCTGGCCGGGGCGCCGCCGGTTGAGGCCGTCAAGTACCAGATACTCATCATGTTTCTGATCGCAGTCGGGACCGGGCTGGGTACCCTGGCCGCGGTGACCATCGGTTCCCGACGGCTGTTTGATGAGCGCCAGCGGCTGTGCCTGGAACGCCTGCACGAGAAATAGCGTGCAAACAGCAGATGTTCGCAGGCGCGATCCGGATAAACTTGAAAATGGGTGATATCTTGCATCGTGTTATCTCGATTGTGGCGACGTCGTTGATACTGTTCGGATCTGTAGCATCGGCGCAGATCTACAAATGCACAGATGCCCAGGGCAAGGTCCACTATGGTGACCGTCCCTGTGGTGAAAACGCCAGCGTGTTCGTGCCCAGGGACGCACCGCAGGGAGATGCGGGCACAGACCAACGCCGTCACAAGACGCAGCGCCTGCTGGATGCGCTGGAGGAGGAACGCAGGCAGACGCAGCAGGCGGCCCAGGAGCAACGATTGGTTGCGGAAAAACGCCGGCTCAATTGCCAGCACGCGCGTGCACGGCTGCGCCGACTCTCCGAGGCCAGTGCCTTGTATCATGTTGACGAGGAAGGCAACCGCACCGTATTCACCGATGCCGAGCGGGAAGCGTCCACGCAGGAGGCGCGTGCGGCGGTGGAGCACTGGTGCGGGGAATCGTGAGGGCTTGCCTGATAGTCGGGATAGTGCGCGGATTTAACATATTACCCTCACCCCGCCCCACTACCTGCAACTGTTGGAACGCCTTGTTTATGCCCGGCGCTTTATCGGGTGCAGCCGCGATCAGATGGGTAAGTCGGAATAGCGCCAGCGCGACCCGACACCAAGCTATAAGTGAGAGGGGAAAAAGCCCGTTTCGGATGTACCGGTTGTCTATTCCAGTGCCTTGGTGAAGAACTCCGGTGCGGTCAGTGCCGCGTGGTGGATGTCCGCGTTGTAATACTCGGTGGGAAATGGCTTGTCTTTCGCGGCCTGTTCACGGAAGGCTGGCGCCAGTGCCTGCTTGCCAGCAAGGGTGGCCGACCACCAGCCCGAGGGATAAACAGGCTGGGGGAAGAACAGTGTCTGCACGTCACTGAAGCCGGCACGCTGCATGGCCTTGCGCATCGGATTGATGATGTACATGTGATACAGCGGCGACTCGCTCTGCTGCACCAGAACACCTCGCTCGCCCAATACACGGTAACAGTCACGATAGAATGCCTCTGTGAACAGGCCCTCGGCCGGACCGATCGGGTCGGTGCTGTCCACGATGATGACATCGATGCTGGCGTCGCTGGCATCATGCATCCACTGGATGCCGTCCACGAAGAAAAATTCGGCACGTGGGTCATCGTTCGAGACACACAGCTCGGGAAAGTGCTGCTCGGCAATCCGGGTCACGCGCTCGTCGATATCGACCTGCAGTACATGAGCCACTTCTTCATGCTTGAGGATCTCGCGCAGAGTGCCGCAATCACCGCCGCCAATGATTACAACCTTGCGCGGGGCAGGGTGCATGAACAAGGCGGGGTGCGACATCATCTCGTGGTAGAGGAAGTTGTCGCGTGCAGTCAGCATGACGAAACCGTCGATGACCATCAGGTTGCCGAAGGTCTCGGTTGCGTAGACCTCGATGCGCTGATACTCGCTCTGCTCGTCATGCAGCTTTTCGCGAATCATGAGCGAGAAGGCGGACCCGCCCTCCCGACAGCGTTCGGTGAACCATTGACTGTCATTTTCAGTCACGTCATTTTCCTCGATTCGCAATATGGAACAGAGAAGATACAAGAACAGTGAATCAGGAAACAAGAATTGATGACGGAATTACTTGTCGTCAGCCTCCAGTGCCTTTATCTTTCCCGCTATGGACTGGGATAAAGACAGCGCGCGCAGGCAATACAACATCCCCAACTGGAGCGCCGGCTATTTTGATGTCGGCAGCGATGGTCACCTGGTGGCGCGCCCGGGCGCGCACGCCGGGGCGCCGATCATCGACCTGCACGGACTGGTCGACCGTCTGTATGAGGTCGGACTGACCCTGCCGGTACTGGTGCGCTTCACGGATATCCTGCGCAACCGGCTGGACCACCTGCACGGGGCGTTTACTGCCGCCATGCAGATGCGTGACTATACGGCGAACTACACCGCCATCTACCCGATCAAGGTCAACCAGCAGCTTCACGTGGTCGACACCATCGTCGCGCACGGCGGCACGCGCATCGGTCTGGAGTGCGGCAGTAAACCCGAGCTGATGGCGGTGATCGGCAGCCTGCCTGCCGGTGGCGTCATTATCTGCAACGGCTACAAGGACGTCGAGTACATCCGGCTAGCGCTGATCGCACAACGCCTTGGGCACCGTGTGGTGCTGGTCGTCGAGAGGCTGTCGGAACTGGAGCTTATTATTGCCACGGCCACCGACATGCGCATGCGCCCGGAGCTTGGCCTGCGCGTGCGCCTGTCCACGGTCACTTCCGGTAACTGGCAGAACACAGGCGGTGACCGATCCAAGTTCGGCTTCACTGCAGCCGGTGCGCTGGCGTTGCTGGCGCGACTCGAGCAGACAGATAGGCTCGACTGCCTGACGCTGCTGCATTGCCACCCCGGTTCTCAGATCACCAGCATCGAGGTGCTTCGCGATGCGCTGATGGAAGTCGCGCGCACCTGGATGCAATTACGCAACGCCGGTGCGCCGGTCACCACGGTCGATGTCGGCGGCGGGCTCGGCATCGACTACGAGGGCACACGCTCGATGAGCGAGTGCTCCATGAACTACGACGTGGATCGCTACGCGCAGACTGTGGTCGAGGTATTTGCCGAGATCTGCGGCAGGCATAATCTCCCGCAGCCGGACCTGATGTCCGAGTCCGGCCGCGCGCTGACCGCGCACCACGCCGTGCTGATTACCAATGTGCTCGATACCGAGCAGGTGATGTGCGATGCGGATACCGGCGAGCGCAGCGACATTACTCCGGTGGCGGGGCTGCGCGAGGTGCTGGTACAGTGCACAGCGGACAATGCACTGGACAGTTACCTGCTGGGGGGTGGTCACCTGGCAGCACTACGCGGGCTCTACCTGATCGGCCGTGCCGACCTGCAGCAGCGCGCGCACGGCGAGTCGCTGTACTACGCGCTGTGCCGCAAGGTACAGGGCTTTCTGGCGGTACGAGATCAGTTGCCGCCGGAACTCGACGACATCACCCGGCGTCTCGCTGACAAGTATTTCTGCAACATGTCGGTGTTCCAATCCATGCCGGACGTGTGGGGTATCGACCAGGTGTTCCCGATCGTGCCGTTGCAGCGTCTTGACGAGCGACCTGAGCGGCGCGCCATCCTGCACGACCTGACCTGCGACTCCGATGGGCACATCGAGTTGTATGTCGACAGCAACGGTGTCGAATCGACCCTGCCGGTGCATGCGCTGAAAGATGACGAAATCTACCTGCTCGGCTTCTTCCTGCTGGGTGCCTACCAGGAGATTCTCGGCGACATGCATAACCTGTTCGGTGATACCGACGCGGTGAATGTCGAGCTGACGCATGCCGGTGGTTACCGCCTGGTGGAACCGCGCCATGGCGACACGGTGGACGAGCTGTTGCGCTATGTGGAATTCGAACCGAATCGTCTGATGGAGCGCTATCGTGAAAAAATCTTGCAGGCCGGAATCGGCGATGACGAGCGCGCGTCTTTTCTGCATGACCTGGAAAACGGCCTCAAGGGTAACACCTACCTCGAAGATGAATGACGGTAACAACACATCACGCGCGCGAGGCGCTCCTACAGGCATTGATAGGCCCGCTGTAAGAGCACCTCGCAGGCGCGATCACAGGTATTTATTGAAAGCACGACTGCGGAGCCCGCGAATGAAGGGGGATCAATAATGAAGACCGGCGTTATCGGCCTCGGTGCCATGGGCACACCCATGGCCCGCAACCTGTACCGGGCCGGTCACCTGGCCGCGGTCTGGAACCGCAGCGCTGACAAGGCCCGCCAGCTCGGTGATGAGCTGGCAGTCACTGTTGCCGAGACCCCGGCAGCCCTCGCGCAGGACTGCGAGCTGGTCATCCTGTCGGTGTCGGCGGACGAGGACGTGCTTGAGGTCGTCAACGCACTCATCCCGGGGCTGCAGCCCAGCAGCGTGATCCTGGATACCTCCACCGTGAGTCAGTCGACGGCGCTGGCACTGGCTGAGCAGCTGCAAGCAATCGATGTCGTCTTTCTCGATGCGCCGGTCTCAGGCGGTATCGAAGGAGCGCGTAAGGGCACCCTGGCCATGATGGTGGGCGGCGATGCAATCGTGCTCGAGAAAATCACACCGGTACTCAATGTAATAGCCGGCCGGATCACGCACATGGGCCAGGTCGGGTCCGGGCAGGCCACCAAGGCCGTCAACCAGGTCATGGCGGCGGGGATCAACCAGGCCGTCACCGAGGCGCTCGCCTTTGCCCAGGCACTCGAGCTGCCACTGGACAAGGTCATCGATGTGGTCGGCAGCGGCGCGGCCGGCAACTGGTTTCTGACCCACCGCGGCCCGAGCATGGTGAATGGACAATTCCAGCCCGGTTTCCGGGTCGCGTTGCACCACAAGGACCTGGCAATCTGCAAACAGATGGCGGAGCAGCTCGACGTTGCGCTGCCTGTGGTCGAGATGACCCTGATACACTACCGTCGCCTGATGGCAGCAGGCTTCGGCGATGAAGATATTTCCGCGCTGTTCCGCGAGAAGCAGGGCCTGTTTGCGCCGGGCAAGGATCGACCGAAGCGACCCTAGCCGTTATCCAGCGGGCTACGCACCCGTTAGAAAGACGTTTTCATTCTTACTGCAGTTTGCATGAATAACCAAAAAACATATTCCACGACCCGATTGATTTTCGCCTCCATAGCCGGCCTGGCTTTCTTCGCTGGAATTGTATTCTGGCCCGCCGGGACAATCGACTGGAAAGCGGGCTGGATTCACTTCATGATCGTAACAATCAGCATGTTGATCAGTTTCATCTATCTTCGACGCGCCAATCCTGCGGTTATTGAACATCGGCTCCGCTCACATAAGGGCACGAAGTTCTGGGACAAGATTTGGTTTGGTTTCTTTACTCCGGCTTTCCTGGCCATCTACATCATCGCAGGATTCGATGCAGTTCGTTTCGAATGGTCAACCATGTCGTTGTGGTTATGGCCACTGGGACTGGTACTCTGGCTATCGGGTTACCTGTTGTTTACCTGGGCCATGGGTGTCAACCCTTTCTTTGAGAAAACTGTACGGATACAGTCGGAACGTGGGCACCGAGTCATCGACACAGGCCCCTATCGCTTCGTTCGCCACCCGGGTTATCTTGGCTTCTTTGGCTGGAGTCTGTCTACACCGCTCTTTCTGGGCTCGTGGTGGGCGTTTCTTCCCGCACTGGTGTCGATTGCATGTGTCGTGATCCGGACTACACTGGAGGATCAAACCTTACGCCAGGAGCTTGAAGGCTATGAGGAATATGCCAAAAGGGTTCGCTATCGATTGACCCCGGGAATTTGGTGAAAACCGTAGAAACCGAAGCCAGAACACAGTTTTTCCTGATATTAGAATCAATTGCTTTCTGACCCCGATTATCCAGGTTCTCATGTTTCTGCTGCGTGAAACCGTAGATACCATGTCCGATTGCTGGAATTTGGCTGAGCCAGTGTGATGTTTACACTACGCCAAGCGAAAAAGGGCAGAGATCTGCGTATAACCAATCAATCCGGCCGACGAAAAAAGCCGAGGAGGCTGGCGATAATGCAGTTTACCCTCCTATGGATGTGCCAGGTGTTGGCCGCATGTGTGCGATTGCAGACAAGAGTGGAGCTGTAGTTTCAATTATTACTTATAAAGATAAAGTTTGATTTTAAATGAGCGAGTAGAAATATGGCTGATAACAACACAACCATGTCTTTCGCATCGCTTACTTGGGCAGCCAAACCACTGCGCGCGCCTTGTATGCCCATAATTTCGGGAGTTATGCGTGGAATGAGATGTATATGAAACGTTGCGAGTGGGCGAAGACTTCCGACCTGGATGGTCACCTATGGTATGTGGCGTACAACCCGGATTTTTGGGTAGGGCCGCATGATAATGACACATTACAATCAAATAAAATTGTGCACAGTCGCTGACTGAGACGCGCATAAGGTACGCGCCATTTAAGCAAGACATTATGTGTTCTTTCTACCCACAGTATTTCAGACAGCAATATATCCAGTGAAAAATTCAACGAAAGCAGTCCTGTTATCAGCTTTTGTATTTCCAGGAGCTGGGCATCTTTACTTAAAAAAGTTTATGCCAGGAGTTGTATTAGTTGGTGCTTCATTTGCTGTGATTTCATATTTGATTTCAAGGGCCGTAGAGCGGGCCTTCCAAATCAGCAAAAAGATCAAGAATGGTGAGGTCCAGCCAGATATCGAAGCAATTATAGAACTGGTATCAAAACAGTCAACTGGCGCTGACGCTCAACTACTAAATATTGCTACGGCCGGATTAATTATTTGTTGGCTAATCGGTATTATTGAATCTTATAGAGCTGGTTGTATACGAGATAAAAATGATGAGGTGTTGGTCAACAGATAAACACGACACTGTTAACGGTGTTGGCTCGTTTACACTGGCAATTTATGGCAGCCGTTCGATGGTAAAGGCATAACTAGGAGAATATTTAAGAATGGCAGACATCATACACAGAGTCGGGATTGCCGGGCCCGCCAGTGAAATTTACAATGCATTAACTACAGACGAGGGTCTCTCGCGGTGGTGGACAACAGACACATCCGGTGCTGGAGATACAGGATCAATAATCAAGTTCCGATTTGACGGGGAAGGGCCAGATTTTGAAGTAGTAGAGCAGCAAACTGACTCACTTGTACGATGGAGGCATTCCGGAGGAATGCCAGGTCCCTGGGTCGGTACAGAAGTATCGTTCCAATTGAAAAACGATGGACGACAAACATATGTACTATTTGCGCATTCCAACTGGAAAGAGCCATCAGACTTTATGGCGCACTGTAGTACCAAGTGGGCCGTATTTTTACTGAGCCTTAAAGAGGCAATTGAGACCGGCAAAGGTAAGCCGTTTCCTGATGATGTACATATTGACCACGATGAATAGATTGCTATCCAGCCATAAGCTCAGCAGGACTCAAAACCATGAAATGGTTTTGTCTCCTCATTCGATTCATATGATGTTATTCCTTTTGAAGGTGAAATAACGTTTTTTAATCAGCTCAGGTCAGCTGAGAGATTTGGGGTTCGGGATAGATCTCACAAAGCGAGAGCTTCAAACGAAGCTGATGGCCAGGGGATTGCCATGGGAACGCTCGAAGTCTTTTGATAAATCTGCTGTATTTAGTGATTTTGCTACTTTTGACGGAAATATTAATGAGGTGAGAACGGAGTTCTACATAAATGGTGATTTGGTTCAGCGCGGAGGATGTAACTTAATGATAAATAAGCCATATCATCTGCTGGACGAAGCCAAAAGTTTCCTCTCATTTGAGGATGGTGATTTAATGATGAGTGGAACGCCTGAAGGTGTAGCCCCCGTTAAATCAGGAGATAAGTACATCGGTATAGATTTCGACAAAGATAAACCGATAATTGAGGCTTCCTGGATAGTTATATAATGATTAATAAATCTGTCAAATCGACGTATTCCGCGTTGCTACATATGAACATGCTTCAAGCGTCAGGTAATCAATAACTATTTCGCACGAAAGGCACGGCTTTGGTAAAAGCGAAAGACTAATCGTACTGCATGTGCCAGCGTCGGCCTTAGCCGCGCTGGTCATTAATACCGAGAACCGCTATGGACTCACATTTTCATAGTAATGTACGAGATGCCCTGGATTCTGTTCTTACAGCTTACACTGTGGAAGTTGTGTTATCTGGGGATCATAACCGCTCTTGTTGTTAAATCGGAACCAGAGGAAAAACCATGAACAAAGAAGCATACAAACAAAAGATTGAAGCCGAACTGGAACTGGCCCAGGCAAAGATATCCGAGTTAAAGGCCATGGCCAAGTCAAAGGTGGCAGACACCAGAATTGAGTATGATAAGCATGTGGCAGAACTGGAGCGGCACGTTACCTCAACACGGGCGAAATTAAAGGAACTGGCAGAGTCAAGTGATGATGCATGGGAATCGCTAAAGGACGGAGTCGAGACAGCCTGGAGCTCTTTGAGTACAGCGATGAAGAATACCGTCTCGAAGTTAAAAGACTAGATCGCACGATAAGACCGTCACAGCGCACTGCCGCCACGCGCATCCGTTTGTGTTCAAGCAGCAATTCAGTGATAACTGAATCAAATAAATATATAACCGGTCTTACAGGCTCTGCGTTGATGATCTATTCGTCAATACGATTGAAAGATCAGATGGACAAATAAGTTCCCATTATCACACTAACACCGTACATCGCATTTTCTCAGGCCCCAGTCGCTAAGCGGTTTAGACTGGTTATGTGAAGTGACAAAACAACCAGGGGAGAAAAAATGAAAAGAGTTATATTTTCCGTGTTGTCAATATTATTTATTGCCACTCCAGCAATGGCAGCTGACGGGATGGTTAATGTCTTGAGTGCATATAATGTAGAAGAAACAGCGAGTCGAATGGTGAGTGTATTGAATGAAAAAGGAATGACAATATTCAAACGGGTAAATCATTCCGAAGGAGCTGAAAAGGCTGGTATCGAGCTGCGAAAGACTGAACTAATAATATTCGGCAACCCAAAAGTGGGAAGCCCTCTTATGAAATGTCAGCAAAGTGTTGCTATTGACTTGCCCCAAAAGGCACTGATCTGGGAAGACGACAAATCCAAGGTCTGGATATCGTATAACGATCCAAGATTCTTGCAAGAAAGACATAATATATCCGGTTGTGAAGAAGTCATATTGAAAATAGAAAAGGCGCTAGCCGGTATATCAAAAACAGCGTCAACAAAGTAAGGCATGTCTAACATGCCGTTGTAGCAGATATTTCCGCCTGCCAGTAAAGAACTCGGTGCCCGTTATGTTGAACGTTCACAGAGCTTGGTTTTCATACAGATGATCTGATATTTTTCAGGCATCATTAGTCTGACAACTCACCGTCAGGAGCCCTATGCATACATGGTATTGAAATGAGTGAGTTCGTCGATTATTTACACGAGGTGTTAGAGCAATTCGGGCAGATTCAGGCTCGCAGGATGTTCGGTGGTTATGGTATCTATCATGACGGACTCATGTTCGGACTGGTTTTGGACGACTTGCTGTACCTGAAGGCAGACGAAATCTCAGCCGAACATTTCGAATCAAGAGGCCTGGACCGGTTCGGCTACGAGAAAGGCGGGAAGCTCATAAAACTGTCATATTACCTGGCGCCGGAAGAAGTACTGGATGATCCGAACGCAGCAGCTCTATGGGCACGGCGTGCATACGAAGCAGCATTGCGGGCCAAATCCGGTAAGAGTCGAACGGCCAGGAAGTAAACGGCAGACCTGGCAGCTACATCATGTTCGTGTCAATTAATTATTCTGTACCTAATTGATGTGCATTACACATTGTCACCACAGACAAGCATGAAATCACGATTATTATTAAAGACTCGAAAGAATATTGCATGTGGCACTGGTTTTACAGGCCATCCATTAGAGTGCCGGGTTATTTATTCGCTTCACGCTCTTTGGCTTCCTTGATGATTTCCTCGGCCACGTTCTTCGGACACGGCATGTAGTGCAGGAACTCCATGGAGAACTGCCCGCGTCCGGAGGTCATGGTACGCAGATCGCCGATGTAGCCGAACATCTGGCTCAGCGGGCACTCGGCCTTGATGTGCACATTGGTGGCACTGGGCTCCTGTGACTTGATCATGCCGCGGCGGCGGTTCAGGTCGCCGATGACATCACCGACGTGTTCATCCGGTGTATACACATCGACCCTCATGATCGGCTCCATCATCTGCGGGCCGGCCTTCGGCATGGTCTGGCGATAGGCTGCGCCGGCAGCCAGTTCGTAGGCAACGGCGGATGAGTCAACCGGGTGATAACCACCATCCATCAGGGTCACTGTGAAGTCGAGGCAGGGGTAGCCGGCCAACACACCTTTTTCCATGCTCTTTTCGAAACCCTTGGAAACGGCCGGCCAGAACTCGCGTGGCACGTTGCCACCGGTCACGGTGGACTCGAACTGGTAACCGCTGCCGGGCTCGCCGGGCTCGATGCTGTATTCGATCTTGGCGAACTGTCCGGAGCCGCCGGTCTGTTTCTTGTGGGTGTAGCTATCCTCAACCCGCTGGGTAATGGTCTCGCGGTAGGCCACCTGCGGCTTGCCGACTGTCACATCGATACCATGGGTGCGTCTGAGGATGTCGATTTTGATATCCAGGTGCAGCTCGCCCATGCCCTTGAGAATTGTCTCGCCGCTGTCCTGGTCGGTCTCCATACGGAAGGAGGGGTCCTCTTTGATCATCTTGCCCAGCGCGATGCCCATCTTCTCGGCGGCTGCCTTGTCATTCGGCGCCACGGCAATGGAGATAACCGGGTCCGGGAATACCATCGGCTCGAGGGTAGCCGGGTCCTTCGGGTCACACAGGGTGTGGCCGGTCTGCACGTTTTTCATGCCGATAACGGCGACGATGTCACCGGCCTGGGCACTGTTGAGCTCCTCGCGCGAGTCTGCATGCATCTCCACGATGCGCCCGATGCGCTCGGTCTTGCCGGTAAAGGTATTCAGCACGGTCATGCCCTTTTCCAGCCGGCCCGAGTAGATACGGATGAAGGTCAGCGCGCCAAAGCGGTCGTCCATGATCTTGAATGCCAGCGCGCGCAGCGGCAGGTCGGGGTCGATGCGGGCGAACTTGCCGGTTTCATTGCCCTCCAGGTCGATCTCGGGCTGCGGCTTGACCTCGGTCGGGTCGGGCAGGAAATCCACGGCAGCGTCCAGCACCAGCTGGATGCCCTTGTTCTTGAAGGCGGAGCCGCAGTAGGTCGGGAAGAAATCCAGCGCGATGGTGCCCTTGCGGATGCAGCGCTTCAGGTCCTCGGTGGAGGGTTCCTCGCCTTCCAGGTATTGTTCCATCAGGTCGTCGTCCTGCTCAATAGCAGTCTCTACCAGCTTTTCGCGCCATTCCTCGATAGCGTCGGCCATGTCCGCCGGCGGTTCCAGGATTTCATAGGCAGCCGGATCACCGGATTCATCCCATACCCAGGCCTTGCGGGTCAGCAGATCGACGACGCCCTTGAAATCGTCCTCGATGCCGATCGGCAGCACCATCACCAGTGGGACCGCGTCCAGCACGTCCTTGATCTGACCGACCACGCGGTAGAAGTCGGCACCCATGCGGTCAAGCTTGTTGACGAAGATCACGCGCGCGACCTCAGAGTCGTTTGCATAGCGCCAGTTGGTCTCGGACTGCGGCTCGACGCCACCGGAACCACAGAAGACACCGACGCCTCCGTCGAGCACCTTGAGCGAACGGTAGACCTCGATGGTGAAGTCGACGTGTCCGGGGGTGTCGATAATGTTCAGGCGATGGTCGTTCCACTCGCAACTGGTCGCGGCGGACTGGATGGTGATGCCGCGCTCCTGTTCCTGTTCCATGAAGTCCGTCGTGGCCTCACCATCGTGTACCTCGCCTGTCTTGTGGATCTTGCCGGTAAGTTTCAGGATGCGTTCCGTGGTCGTGGTCTTGCCGGCATCCACGTGTGCGAAGATACCGATATTTCTGTAATTGGCTAAATCAGTCATGTTCCTGCTGCTCTGTATGTTTTAGTCATTAATCGACAAGCGTCCTGCGACCACAAATCGGGATATCCGGCGCGGCTGTGAATTGAAACCTGGCTGGATACTGACCAGATGACAAGCATTTACGCTCAACTGAGCCGCGGAATTATAAACCAATGTGGCAATAAATCCATGCAAGCGCATGTCTGGCCATTTCCCGGGAGGATCCAGTGGTAGTCCATGCACTCCGGGAAGGCCGCCAGGGCCCGTGATGCTGATAGATGTCTATGATATATATGTATTTTAGTAGACTTTGCTTGCGGGTATACTGCGGCCATGCATGACATCCCCAACCGCATCGCCGATGTGCTGCTCGAGGTTGAGGCCGCCCTCCGTACCAGCGGCAAATGGGACCGGCTGCCTCCTCCCGAGAGCGCACTGGTCAGCAGCCAGCCCTTCTGTATCGACACCCTCCGGTTCGAACAGTGGCTGCAGTGGATCTTCCTGCCGCGCATGAAGCACATCCTGGAACAGCGCAGGCCGCTGCCCGGGAAAAGCGGAATCTTCGTCTATGCACACGAATATCTTCGAAAAAATGATCCGCCTACCCGCAACCTGCTGGAACTCATCAGGCGCTTCGACGATTTGATTGCCGTTCAGTCAGGCGTCAGCAGGCATTGACCGCGCGGTCATCTCCAGGGAGAAGAAATACCTGCAGGTGATCGATGGCTGACAGGGGAAGCAGACAATCAATAAACTCAACAAGGAGAAGTCATGAAAGTCGCTTATATTTTTTCCAGCCAGGGGCATACCGTTTCCTACAAGCTCGGCAAGATGATCCTGCCGCAACTCGAGGAGGGCAGGCATGGCGTGGAGGTCGTTGGCATGTTTTTCTTCGAGGACAACAATTACGTGCTGGTTAAGGGCGACCCCTTGGGCGAGCGGCTGGCGAAGTTGGCCAGTGAACAGGACATCCTGCTCATGGGATGTGACCAGTGCTGCTATGAGCGCGAGATCGATGACAAACTGGTGGACGGCGCTACTATTGGCTGCTTCCCCAATCTCTACGGGGCCCTGGCCGGCAACCCCCCGGACCAGGTCATCACACTGTGATATGTATGGCCTGCCCTGTTGCTGACAGCCGCAGCGTGGCAGGCCGGTTTGCTACACTGACATTGAGAGCGTTTTGAGAATCCTGATTTTCCGTCTGCCCGGGTGCGCGTGATGTACAAGGTGATGAAGACCGTGTCGTTCTGCTACGGCCACCGGCTGCTGAACTATAAGGGCAAGTGCCAGCACCTGCACGGGCATAATGCGGATGCCATTATTACCCTGGAAAGCGGATCACTCGACGCGCGCGGCATGGTGGTGGATTTCACCGATATCAAGGCGGTGGTCAAGGAGTGGCTGGATAACGAGCTGGACCATACCCTGCTGCTGAGCAGGAACGATCCGCTGCTGCCGTTGCTGGAAGAGGCCGGTGAGCGTGTCTTTGTGATGGATGACAACCCGACTGCCGAGAACATCGCCCGGCTGATCTTCGAATTCGTCGCGCGGCAGGGGTTTCCTGTGGTCGAGGTGTCGCTCTGGGAAACCGGGACCAGTTGCGCCAGTTATCGGCACTGAGCCCACAGGGCTGCTAGCCCTTGACGCGGATGAGTGCGCTCTCGATACCCTGTTTCTTGAGCAGTCTGCGGACCTTGTTGAGTTCGTCGAGGTCACGGTAGGGCCCGACACGAACGCGGTGATAGGTATTTTTGTTGTTGATAGTGACCTTCTGGATGCTGGTTTCCAGGCCCAGCAGCGCCAGTTCGGCCTTGAAGCGGTCGGCCTGCGCCGCCGTGCTGAAGGAGCCTGCTTGCAGGAAATAGGTACCGGGCTCCTCCACCTGCCTGACCCCCTGTTCGGGCTTGCCCGTGATCTCCTGCTCGGGAATCACCACTTCCATTTCCGGTAATATGGTGTAGAAATCGAAGCGCGGCTTGGGCGGCGTTGGCAGGCTGGCCTGTTCCGGCTTGCGTACCTCAACCGGGGCCTGCGGTGCAGATGCGGGGACATCTATCGGCAGGCTGGCCTGCTGTTGCACGGCCGGTGGTGCCAGCATCTTGATATAGACCAGGAAGGCAATAAACAGCCCGATGAGCATGCCCGCTACCAGACCAAACCAGGGGGATACCGGTTTGCTCTTCTTTCTGCGTGTTGCGCGATGCTTGTAGTCCCTGGGCATTACATGTTGTCCGGGGCCGATACGCCGAGCAGGTTCAGGCCGTTGGCGATGACCTGACGGGCGGCTTCGATCAAGGTGAGGCGTGCATTGCGGACAGTCGCTTCATCGACCAGGAAGGTATGCGCGTTGTAATAGGTATGGAAGTCATTGGCCAGTTCGCGCAGGTAATGCGTCAACAGGTGCGGCTCATGATTGACGGCCGCGCTTTCCAGCACCTCCGGGTAGCGCGACAGGTTGATCATCAGTTCCTGTTCGTGTGATTCGTTTAACTGCGCCAGGTCTACAATGCCTTGCGCCCGGTCCCAGCCCAGCCCCTTTTCCTGCAGCTGTCTGAACACACTCTTTACACGTGCATGTGCATACTGGATGTAATAGACCGGATTATCGTTGGACTGTGACTTGGCGAGATCCAGGTCGAAGTCCATGTGCTGTTCGCATTTGCGCATCACGTAGAAATAGCGTGCGGCATCGTTGCCGACCTCGCGGCGCAATTCGCGCAGGGTGACGAATTCCCCCGAGCGTGTCGACATCTGGACCTTCTCGCCGCCGCGGTAGAGTACAGCGAACTGTACCAGCAGTACATCGAGCTTGTCGGGGTCATCGCCCAGTGCCTTGAGGGCCGCCTTGACTCGAGGAACGTAGCCATGGTGGTCGGCACCCCAGACGTCGATGACCCGGTCGTAGCCGCGCTCAAGTTTGTTCATATGGTAGGCGATGTCGGAGGCGAAGTAGGTGGTCTGTCCGTTGTCGCGCACGATCACCCGGTCCTTCTCGTCACCGTAGTCGGTGGAACGAAACCACAGGGCGCCGTTCTTTTCGTAGGTGTGCCCGCTTTGTCTGAGCCGCTCAATGGCCTGCTCCACAGCATGGTTTTCGGACAGTGAACGCTCCGAGAACCATTCGTCGTATTCCACACCGAATTCCTTCAGGTCCTGGCGGATGTTGTGCAGGATGGCATCCAGGCCGGCGTCGAATACGCGGCGGTAGTCCTGTGGTCCGAGCAGTTTGCGGATACGGGCGATGACGCCATCGATATGGGTCTCCTTGTCGCCGCCTGCCGGTGCGTCGGGCGGGAGGTCCGCGAACACCGCTTCGATCGGGTGGCGCAGCCCGTCGCCGTGTTCACGGTGCAGGGTCGCGCCGATGTCCCAGACATAATCGCCCTGATAGCCATTGACAGGGAACGGGACCGTTTCACCGCACAGGTCGAGGTAGCGCAGGTAGACGCTGGCCGCGAGGATGTCCATCTGGCGGCCGGCATTATTGACATAGTATTCGCGGTGCACCTGGCAGCCGATGGCCTCCAGCAGGTCGGCGACGGCAGCGCCATAGGCCGCACCGCGGCCATGGCCCACGTGCAGCGGCCCGGTTGGATTGGCTGAGACAAACTCGACCTGGATATGCTGTCCCTTGCCGATATCGCTGCGCCCGAAGGCCTTCCCCTGCTGGAGTATCTCGCCGATGACTGCATGCCAGGCAGCCGGGCCCAGGAAGAAGTTGATGAATCCCGGCCCCGCGATCTCCACCCGCTCGAGGTGTCCGCCGGTTTCGATCGCTGCCACGATCTTTTCTGCCAGGTCGCGGGGATTGCTGCGCGCCGGCCTGGCAAGGGTCAGCGCCAGGTTGCTGGCAAAGTCACCATGTTCCCGGTCGCGGGTGCGCTCCACCATGATGGCGGGCGTGATGTCATCCGGCAGGGTGCCGTCGGCCTGCAACTGCTTGACGGCGCTGTCCAGGATCTGTGCGATGTGTTCTTTCAAGTATCGTGTTGCTCGTTGCTGTTAAACAAAAACCGAATTCACCGCAGGGGCGCAAAGGACACGGAGAAATCCATAATCAATAAAATTTGAAAACTGAATTAACCGCAAAGACCGCAAAGAAAAACCATGATCAATACAGGTTAAAAGGCCGGGCAAAGAAACCCTTGGGAGATTATTGATCGCCCAGCCACGGGGGAATAACAACAATAATCCTCATTGCTCTTCAGGGTTGTTTACTCAGCGTTCTCCGCGCCTCTCGGCAACTGAATCCCTGCAGTCGCGCGGTGAATAATCTAAATCCAGCGGGCTGCCTATTATCCCGCCCGCCGGTGATCTTGCAAGCTGGTTCTAGCCCCTGAAATCGAATACACCAAACCGTCACCGCCAACAAGCCCTGGAGGCAACCTATTGAGCCTGTGATTACTGCATGAAATCTGGTTGGAAGAGGCGCCTTCGTGCAACACAGGGGCTAAAACATGTCGGCCGGGTCGACGTCCACCGACCAGCGCACCTGGCGCGCCGCCTTCATCTGCTCCAGCTGGCGGACCAGGTTGCTCAGCAGCTGCTGCAGTTCAGCCCGACGGGCCGCCTGCAGCAACAGCTGGGCGCGAAAGCGCCCGGCCCGCCGCTCCATGATTGCCGGAACCGGGCCCCACAGCTCGACACCGGTCTCGCCTGTGGCCTCACAGTGCTGGCGGACTTGTTCGAGGAAGGCCAGAGGGAGGGATTGCTGCGCGGCCTCGGCCCGAACCAGGGCAATGTGGCTGCACGGCGGGAGCCGGGCCGCCTCGCGCTCTGCCAGTGCCGCGCGGGCAAAGGCAGGGTAACCCTGGCGGATTAGCAGCTGCAGCAATGGGTGGTCGGGGTGATGGGTTTGGATCGCAACCTGGCCTGGACGGTCATGACGCCCGGCGCGTCCAGCGACCTGCACAATCAATTGGGCCATGCGTTCGCTGGAACGGAAATCGGTCCCGAACAGTCCCTGATCCGCGTTCAGGATGCCGACCAGGGTCACCTTCGGGAAGTGATGGCCCTTGGCCAGCATCTGGGTCCCCAGCAGAAGGCGCGCCTGACCACTGCGCGCCTGTTCCAGTTGCCTGGCAAGTTCACCTTTACGGCGGGTGGTGTCACGGTCGATGCGCAGCCGTTCTACCCCGGGGAAGTGTTCCACCAGCGCCTGTTCGACACGCTCTGTGCCCTGGCCCAGTGGCCGCAGCTCGGTAGACTGGCATTCCGGGCAGCTCGTCGCAACAGGGCGCTGGCTGCCGCAGTGGTGGCAGCGTAATTGCTGTTCGCGCTGGTGCCAGGTCATGCGGGCGTCGCAACGCGGGCACTCGGCGACCCAGCCACAGTCATGGCAGACCAGTGTCGGTGCATAGCCGCGCCGATTGAGAAACAGCAGGACCTGGCCATCATGGTCGAGATGATGGGCGATGCGCTTCAGCAGAGGGCGGCCCAGGCCATGCTCCAGCGGCTGTTTGCGAATGTCGAGAATCTCGTAGGAAGGCATGCTGGCCGCCCCGGTGCGGTTTGGCAGCGCCAGGTGTTTATAACGCTGGTGTTTGACATTGAACAGGCTTTCCAGTGAGGGCGTGGCCGAGCCCAGGATGACGGGGATATCCAGCTGGTGTGCGCGCCAGACCGCCAGGTCGCGTGCCGAATAGCGGAAGCCTTCCTGTTGTTTCAGAGAACTGTCGTGTTCCTCGTCGACCACCAGCAGGCCAGGCCGTGCCAGCGGCGTGAAAATGGCCGAACGGGTGCCGATGATGATCTGTGCCTCGCCGCTGCGGGCCTGCTGCCAGGCGGAGAGGCGCTCGCCGTCGCTGAGACCGGAATGCAGCACGGCAAGCGGCACGGCGAAGCGGGAACTGAAGCGCTTGACCAACTGCGGGGTCAGCCCGATTTCGGGGACCAGCACCAGGGTTTGGCGCCCCTGCCCGATAAGTGTATCAATGACCTGCAGGTACACCTCGGTTTTGCCACTGCCCGTGACGCCTTCCAGCAGGAAGGCACCGAATCCCTTCAGACTGGTCGTGACCGCATCGACAGCGGTCTGTTGTGCCGCGTTCAGGGTGTGGGGTGTGCTTGCATCAGAGACTGCAGCCACTTTGGCATCCTCGAGGGTGCACGGCTCTATCCAGCCCTTTTTGCCAAGGCTGCGCAGCACCTCGGCGGGGACCTCGAGGGCGGCGCGTGGCGCGCCCAGCGGATGTGCACGCAGCCGGGATATCACCATGGCCTGCCGCGGGGCACGGGACAGGGTATCAAGATCTACCTGGACACCGGATTGTGTCAGCCGCCAGCCGGGCTCGCGTGCATCCGGGACGTCCCGCCCACGCCGCAACAAGATCGGTAGGGCAGTGGCCAGGGCCTCGCCGATCGGGTGGTGGTAATAGGCGCTGGCCCATTGCGTCATTGCCAGGATGTCGCTGGAGAGCACCGCTTCAGCATCGAGGATTTCCAGCGCGCGTTTGAGGCGTGCGTGTTCAAGTTCGCTTTGCCGGGTAACCTCGATGAGAATGCCTATGGCCTTGCGCCGTCCGAACGGCACACGAATCCGGCTGCCCGGCTGCAGCGCGTTTGTAGCCACGGAGGCAGGTGGCAGGTAGTCGAAACTGCGATACAGGGGCGAAGGAACAGCGATGCGCAGGATAGTCTGATTCACTGGGGTTCGGGCTGTGCGCGTGGGTGTATCAAGAAGGCAAAGTTAGCAACCAAGGTTAAGATTTTTTATTACCAAGTCGAGCTAACTCCTTTATCTTATTAGATGCCATTTGTTATCCACAAAACCTGTGGATAACTCTGTGGATGAATTGGGGTAAAGCGCATCAAAGCCCTATTTTTCCCGTATCGTTGTTAAATTGGCCAAATTTTTTACAAATAAGAAAATTTATAATAATCAATAAATTAAAGAGATTTATCAGGTTCTTATATGCCCATGCCATGATGATATTGTGCTGAAATTCCACTCGCACCATGACTGTGCATAAACTCGCTCGTGAGTGGCCATGGATCGGGCGACACTTCGACCCTTTATTTACAGGAAATCACATAAATCAAGCTCCTTTTGGGGTCGCCAGGCACTGCTTTTTGGCAGCATCGGAAACAGGGTTTGATGGGCACGGAATCATAGCACTGGCCGGCCGGAGGGGTGTAGGCAAGCTTCCGTTTCCTGCGGAAATGTTGCTGCCGGCACGTGCCGAAAGGGATCAGAACTGTTTGATTGCGTGAATCAGCTCGCCGGTCATGGCCATTCCGTCACCGTAGAGCATGCGCGTGTTGTCGGCGAAGAACAGGGCGTTTTCCACACCCGAGAAGCCCTTGCCCTGTCCGCGCTTGATGACGATGACGTTCTTTGCCTGATCGGCATTGAGGATCGGCATGCCGTAAATGGGACTGTCCGGGTTGTTGCGTGCCATGGGGTTGACCACGTCGTTGGCCCCGATTACCAGCGCCACGTCTGTTTGCGCGAACTCGGCATTGATCTCATCCAGGTCGTAGAGCCGGTCGTAGGGTACGTCGGCCTCGGCCAGCAGCACGTTCATGTGGCCGGGCATGCGGCCGGCCACCGGATGGATGGCGAATTTCACATCAATGCCACGCGCAAGCAGCACATCCATCAGTTCCTTGATCTTGTGCTGGGCCTGGGCCACGGCCATGCCATAGCCGGGAATGATGATCACCCGTTCGGCATAGGCCATCATGATGCTGACATCGGTGACATCGATTGGCTTCATGGCCCCTTCGACTGACTCTTCTGTGCCCTGCTCACCCCCGAAGGAGCCGAACAGCACATTGCCGATCGAGCGGTTCATGGCCCTGGCCATGAGCTGGGTCAGCAGCGTACCGGCAGCGCCGACTACTGTGCCCGCGATGATCATGGCGGCGTTGTTCAGGACAAAGCCCTCGAAAGCCACCGCCAGGCCGGTCAGGGCGTTATAAAGCGAGATCACCACCGGCATATCGGCGCCGCCAATCGGCAGGGTCTTCAGGACACCGATACCCAGGGCCAGGCCAAAGAAGACCAGCAGGTTGATCCCGGCGGTGTCACCGCTGACCACCAGCAGGCCGCCATAGACGACGGCGAGCACAAACACCAGCAGGTTGATTGCGTGCTGCATCGGGAAGCGTAGCGGTTTGCGTATCAGGCCCTGCAGCTTGGCGAACGCGATCAGCGAGCCGGAGAAGGAAATCGAGCCGATCAGGGCACCCAGCACCGCAAGTGTCAGGAAGATGTCCGAGTTGAACTCGCCGCGCAGCAATTCCACTGCCGCGATGGCGCCGGCGGCGCCGCCACCCATGCCGTTGTACAGGGCGATCATCTGCGGCATGTCGGTCATGGAGACCTTCTTCCCGGTCCACCAGGCGGCAACACCGCCGATGAAGATCGCCGCTGTCATCAGCAGGTAGTTTTCCATGCCGGGCCAGAAAAAGGTGATCAGGGTTGCCACCAGCATACCGGCGCCGGCCCAGTGGACGCCGGTGCGCGCGGTGAGCGGCGAACTCATGCGTCGCAGCCCGAGGATAAACAGGATAGCGGCGGCGAAGTAACTGATCTGGATCAGGACATCCATCAATGCCGCCCCTTCTCGCTCTTGAACATCTCAAGCATGCGTTCAGTCACCACGAAGCCGCCCACAGCATTACCGGCCGCAAGCGCGACACCAATAAAGCCGATCGCGAGTTCAAGTGTGGTCTCGGCGTGGCCCATCGCGACCATGGCGCCCACCAGCACGATGCCGTGCACGAAATTCGATCCCGACATCAGCGGGGTATGCAGGATCACCGGCACCCGGCTGATCACCTCGTAGCCGGTAAATGCCGACAGCATGAAGATATACAGCGCGGTGAAACCCTCGATCATGTCTGTGTCTCCACAAATTCCCGGGTCTGCTCGTGGCGTATCTCGCCGGCCACGGTCAGGGCGCTGGCAAAGACGATCTCATCATCCCAGTCCGGTTTGAGCTCCCCGTCGTGGACGATCAGGGAGAGGAAATTGGCCAGATTCTTTGCATACATTTCACTGGCATGGACCGGGAGCATGGCAGGTACATTGAGCGGCCCGTAAATCATGACGCGTTCATGGCCGATGGTGTCTCCCGGTTGTGTCAGTTCGCAGTTTCCGCCGCTGTAGGCGGCGAGGTCGATGATGACGGAACCGTGTTTCATCTGGTCGACCATGGATTCCGTGATGATGCGGGGGGCAGGTTTGCCGGGGACCCCTGCGGTGGAAATGATCGCATCAGCCTCGGCTACGTGCTGCCCCAGGATCTCCATTTCGCGCTGCTTTTCCTCTTCCGTCAGTTCACGTGCATAACCGCCGCTGCCCTCGGCAGCCACCTGTACATCCACGAATTTGGCACCCAGCGACTCCACCTGCTCGCGGGTCTCGGGGCGTACATCGTAGGCCTCGACCATGGCGCCCAGGCGCTTGGCTGTGGCAATCGCCTGCAGACCGGCAACACCGACCCCGATCACCAGTACCTTGGCCGGGCGGATGGTGCCGGCAGCGGTAGTCAGCATGGGAAAAAAACGTGCGGTGCGGTTGGCGGCCATCAGGGCGGCCTTGTAACCGGCGATGGAGGCCTGTGAGGACAGGGCATCCATGCCCTGGGCACGCGAGAGGCGCGGCACCAGTTCCATGGCGAAGCTGGTGATCTTGCGGTCGCGCAGCAAGGCAGTGCGCTCCGGGTATTCATGCGGGTGCAGAAAACCGATGACGGTGGTTCCATCGCGCAGCTGCCCGATGGCCTCGGGTGTCAGCGGGTGAACGGTCAGAACAATATCGGCCTCGGTAAACAGGGCCGTCCGGTCGTGCACGATACGGGCCGTGCTGTACTCATTATCATGGTAAAAGGCGGCCGCACCGGCACCGGCCTCGAGCAGGACCTGCAGACCCTGTTTTGACAGTGCCCCGGCGACATCGGGGACCAGTGCTACACGGCGTTCACCGGGGAATATTTCCTTGGGCACAGCAACGCATATCGGCATAACGATCTCCGTCTGCGACTTGTCGTGCTGTAATGACGCCCGGGGCAAGTTACATGAAGTTGTACAGATTTCCGGATTTTTACCCCCGGATTGGACGGCTATATTATCGAATCAGATTGCAGGAATAAAGCCATTCCTTATGCCGTTCCTGATCAATGCGGGTCTCAGGCGGCTCCCAGTCCCATGTTGATGTAGCCGGTCGGGCAGACCTCGGCGCAGATATGGCAGCCGATGCAGCGGTCATAGTCAGTGTAGACATAGCGGCCCATGGTGGCCTCATCCTTGGGAGTCCGCTTGACGGCATCCTGTGGGCAGTAGATCACACAGTTGTCGCACTCGAAGCACATGCCACAGCTCATGCAACGTTCGGCCTCGGCCTGGGTCTCCTGTTCCTGCAGTCCCCGGAAGCGTTCCTCAAAGTGCCCCAGCACCTCGTCAGCGCCCACACCGGTCTCCTCACGCTTGTTGCGCGGGGTGAAGGGGAAGTGTCCGAGATAGAGCATTTCGTGAGAGATGATCTCCTGCTGCGAGCGGTCCTCGTAATTGTGTACCGCGAAGTCGGAGGTGTCCGTGCTCCAGTCCTGCCTGTGGTCGTAATCATCGGGCTCGATAGAGGTTTCGCTCAGCTTGTCAAGCAGGTCGAAGTGGTGCACATCGACCTTGGGGCGCCGTTCGATCTCCTCGCGCCTGAGATAGCGATCGATACTGTCGGCTGCAATCGAGGCCTGGCCGATGGCGGTAGTCAGCAGGTGCGGACGGACGATGTCGCCGCAGGCGAAATAGCTTGGTTTGTCCGGGATCTGATAGAACATGTCGGCGTCGATCAGGCCCCGGCCGTTGTCGAATTCTTCCAGGCCGGTGAGATCGCCGGACTGACCCACCGCCGGTACCACCAGGTCGCATTCGATGTCGAACTCCGAGCCCTCGATGGTTTCCATCTTGCCGCTGGACCAGTCGACTTCGACTACGCGCAGCGCCGTGGCGCGTCCGTCCTTCCCCAATACCAGCTCGACCGGTGCCAGGCTGCCGCGAATCTTGACGCCTTCCTTCTCGGCGGTTTCCACCTCATGTTGCGCAGCCGGCATGTTCTCGATGGGGCGACGGTAGATCAGCAGCACCTCCGAGCCCTCACGGCTCGCCGTGGCGGCGACATCATGCGCGGTCAGGTTGCGGATAACGGCCTCCGGGCGGTCATTCTCGTTGGTGGTGCAGATGTGCCCCAGCCGGCGCGCCACGGAGATCACGTCCATGGCAGTGTCGCCGCCGCCGATGACGACGACCTTATCGGCCGTGTAATGCATGCGGCCCTCGTTGAACGCGGCCAGGAAGGCCACCCCGCTGACACAGTTGGACGCATTGCCGCCCGGGATGCTCAGGGTGCGGCCCTGCTGGGCACCCAGTGCCATCAGGATAGCGTCATAGTCCTTTTCGAGCTGTTCGAAACTGATGTCCCGGCCAACCCGGGTGTTATTGTGGACCTTCACGCCCATGCTGATGATGCGCTGGATCTCGCCATCCATGACATCGCGCGGCATGCGATAGCCCGGGATACCGTAGCGTGACATGCCGCCGAGCTTGGCGCGCTCGTCGAAAATCGTGGCGCCATGACCCAGGCGGCGCAGTTGGTAGGCCGCGGCCAGGCCGGCCACGCCGCCGCCGATAATAGCGACCTTCTTGCCGGTCTCCTGCTCCGGTCGTGCGAAACTGAGGCCCTCGTGCAGGGCGTGGTCGCCGATAAACTGCTCGACGGAATTGATGCCGACGAAGTCCTCCACCTCGTTACGGTTGCAGCCCTCCTGACAGGGCGCCGGGCATACCCGGCCCATCATGGATGGAAAGGGGTTGGCATCAGTGGAGCGCTGGAAGGCATATTCCTGCCAGCTGGTCCCGGCGGGCGGCTTTTCGATGCCACGTACAATCTGCAGCCAGCCACGGATATCCTCGCCGGAGGGGCAGCTGCCCTGACATGGCGGTGTACGGTGCACATAGGTAGGGCATTTATAGGAGGTATCCTCATTGAAGATATCCTCAACCCAGCGGCTGTGTTTGTCATCGCCGTCCTGATAACGGCGGAAAGTCAGCTTGTCATCCATAGCAACAGGACCCGGGGCAGTTTGTTTTGGGGTTAGCGAATGTTACTTTAATTCATGCCGGAATTCATGACGAACGGTAATGGTTTGCAGGCCGCTGATCAATTACCGGCACTGTACTTAGTCATGCGATCCGGGCGCATTGCACCGGTCCGGTGGCCGGTAGCCCGTCTGGTACCCGTATAACTAACATGATAGTCTGTGACGAGCATCGAAAACCCATAAATTACTTCAGGTCTTTGCCTGATTAACGGCTGATTTCTGATTGGGTTCCGGTGCCTCGTAAGCAGGGAGTGAACTGTGTTGGCATTGCATCACCAGGTATTGAGAACCGATGTCTCCGGTATGCCGCTTGAATGGGTCGGATACCAGGAAGCCGTGCGCCTGTATCACCTGGAACAGGTCGCCTACGCCTGCGGCACACCGCTGTATCGTATCCATGGCGGCATCAACGCCAGGACCGGGCGGCGCAGCGTGGTCGAGGTGAATTCCATTGTCGCGACCTATGGCAGGAATCATGCTCTGACCAAGCTGCGTGACTGTTATGTGCCGCCACTGAATAACCCGGCGCTGTTCAAGCGCGATTCGCATCTGTGTCTGTACTGTGGCGAGTTGTACAGGTCCCGTGACCTGTCGCGCGATCATGTTACCCCGATTACCCAGGGCGGCCTGGACGTCTGGAACAACGTGGTGACCGCATGCCGGCGCTGCAATAACCACAAGGCAGGGCGCACGCCCGAACAGGCCGGGATGCAATTACTTGCGGTACCTTTTGTACCCACCCATGCCGAGTATATCTACCTGCAGGGCCGGCGCGTACTGTCCGACCAGATGGAATTCCTGCGCGCTCATTTCCCGCGAACCAGCCCACTGCATGAGCGACTCAAGCTCGCGCCCTGACCCGTTGCATTAACACCCGTGGTCGAACAGCAGCGGCCTGTCTACCTGATAGACGCCAGTATTTATATCTTTCGTGCCTGGTTCTCGGTGCCGGATGGCCTGACCAATGCCGACGGCAACCCGATCAATGCCTTGCATGGCTTTGCCGGGTTCCTTGGCGGGTTTCTGGACGAGGCCGGTCCGGAACATGTTGCCGTGATCTTCGATGAGAGTCTTACCACCTCGTTCCGCAATGAGATCTTCCCGGCCTATAAGGCCAACCGGGAACTGCCGCCTGCAGACCTCAAGCAGCAGTTTCACTATTGCCGTACCCTGGTGCATGCCCTGGGGCTGGCTGATTTCTCCAGCGCCTATTATGAGGCCGATGACCTGATCGGCACCATCGCGAGGCAATTGCGCGCACAGGATTTCTCGATAGTGATACTCAGTGCGGACAAGGATCTTGCCCAGCTGATCGAGGAGGGCGACATGTTATGGGATTATGCACGCAAACGCCGGCATCTTTATGCCGATATACCACAGTGGCTTGGTGTGCAGTCCCACCAGGTGGCGGACTGGCTGGCCCTGACCGGCGACAGCGTGGACAATATCCCGGGGGTACCGGGCATTGGGGCGAAAACCGCCACGGCCCTGCTGGCACACTTCGGCAGTCTGGAAAATCTCTATAACAGGCTTGACGAGGTTTCGGATTTGCAAATACGAGGTGCTGCCCGTATCCAGCGACTTCTCAGGGAGCATGAAGAAAATGCCAGGCTGGCACGGCAATTGACAGGCGTGGCCATCGACCCGGACCTGCAGGTGGATGACGGCGATGTCAAACGGCGTGCCGTATCACCCGCTGATGTCTCAGCGGTGTGTGACGAACTCGGCCTGGGCAAAATGACGCAGGCGCGCCTTGCCAGGGTGGTTGGGTGAGATATTTAATCACTGCGCGACTGCAGGGATGCAGGAGGTAGGGCAACGCAGGATGCAGTTGCCGAGAGACGCAGAGGACGCAGAGCTGGCAATGTTTCACCTGGCATAAAACTATTTACCGCAGAGGCGAGAAGGACGCAAAGTCAAAACACCATTCTTGCTAACAGCAATTAACCATTGTTAATGGCGAATAAGCGAATGTTTATCATTTACAGTATTGGTGTTGTTGTAATAATGTTTACTTTGCGTCCTTTGTGCCTTTGCGGTTAAGAGTATTTTTATTGAGTCATCTCCGCGTTTTCGGCGTCTCTGCGGTTATTGATTAGGAATCTTGTAACCATGTCACTCTGGGAAAATATCGCTGAGGATATCGGTGCGGCCACTGGACAACAGGCCGCACTCAGTCAGCAGGGCACAGTCAGTGGCGGCTGCATTAACCAGGCCATGTGCGTGAAGTATGGTGATGAGCGTTATTTCGTCAAGCTCAACAGTGCCAGTCAGCTGGCTATGTTCGAAGCCGAGGCGCGCGGGCTGCAGGAATTGCTGGACAGCCACACCCTGCGCGTGCCACAGCCGGTGTGCTGGGGTGAGAACGGCGAGTCCGCCTGGCTGGTGATGGAGGACCTGCAGCTCGGCGGGCATGGCAATGGTGCCGGCCTGGGTACAGGGCTGGCAGAGATGCATCACGTTACCCGTCCGGAGTTCGGCTGGGTGCAGGACAATACCATAGGCTCAACACCGCAGAGCAATACCCCGGCTGACGACTGGGTCACCTTCTGGCGCGAACAACGCCTGCAGTTTCAGCTTGATCTGGCAGCACGGCATGGTCACGGTGGCCGCCTGCAGTCACAGGGCGAAAGGCTGCTGGAGAAATTCCCCGTGTTGTTTGCCGGTTACCGCCCTGAGGCCGCCTTGTTGCACGGTGATCTCTGGTCGGGTAACTATTCTTATACAAAGGAGGGTGAACCGGTGATTTTTGACCCGGCGGTGTATTACGGTGACCGGGAGGCGGATCTTGCCATGACGGAACTGTTCGGCGGGTTTGGCAGGGATTTTTATGCGGCCTACCGTGAGGCCTATCCACTCGATCCGGGCTATCCGGTGCGCAAGACGCTGTATAACCTCTACCACATCCTCAACCACCTCAACCTCTTCGGCGGTGGTTACCATTCCCAGGCGCTGGGGATGATCGACTCGCTGCTAAGTGAGTTGCAATAGAAAACCAGATTTACCGCAGAGTCGCGGAGGAGGCAAAGAAAACACGAAATAATTACAAATGCTTTAGAGCATTAAATGCACAGGCATCTAATTCATTCGCAATTAATTAACATTATCAATCAGACAGGCTTTGGTTTGTTAGTCCCCTCTCCGCGTTCCTGCAGTGAATATTTTTTATTATCCCATCACAAATGGTAAGGCTTGCTGAGTTCGTGCACGGCATCAACCAACACACCGGCATGCTCCGGGTCAACGTCCGGGTTGATGCCGTGCCCCAGGTTGAAGACATGGCCTGAACCGGGGCCGAAGTGCGCCAGGACGTCCGCAACCTTTTCCCGGATCACATTGGGCGTGGCATAGAGGACAGCCGGGTCCAGGTTGCCCTGCAGGGCAACACGTTCACCGACGCGCTTGCGTGCTGCGGCCAGATCGGTGGACCAGTCAATGCCCAGGGCATCGCAGCCGGTATCGGCCATGATCTCCAGCCACTGGCAGCCGCCCTTGGTAAACAGGATCAGGGGGATGCGCCGGCCCTCGTGTTCACGTACCAGTCCATTAATGATCTGCTGCATGTACTGCAGAGAGAATTCCGCGTAGTCGGCGGGTGTCAGTACTCCGCCCCAGGTGTCGAAGATCATAACGGCCTGGGTACCGGCAGCAATCTGGGCATTCAGGTAGTCGGTGACTGCGCGCGCGACGGTTTCCAGTATCCGGTGTAGCAGCCGCGGCTCGTTATAGAGCATGGCCTTGGTATGCGAGAAGGTCTTGGTTGAGCTTCCCTCCACCATGTATGTGGCCAGTGTCCACGGACTGCCGGCAAACCCGATCAGCGGGAGCCGGTTGGCGAGCGTGCTCCGGATCAGACGCACGGCATCCATCACATAACGCAGTTCCGTTTCCGGGTCGGGTACAGCCAGCGCCCTGACATCGGCTTCGGTGCGTACGGGCTTTTTGAAGCGCGGGCCCTCCCCATCTTCGAAGTACAAACCCAGCCCCATGGCATCAGGGATCGTCAGGATATCGGAAAACAGGATGGCAGCATCCAGCGGGAAGCGCTCGATCGGCTGCATCGTAACCTCACAGGCCAGCTCCGGATTGGTACACAGGGCCATAAAGTTGCCGGCCTGGCTGCGGGTCTTGCGGTATTCGGGCAGATAACGCCCGGCCTGGCGCATCATCCATACCGGGGTCACGTCGACGGGTTGTCGCAGCAGGGCCCGGATGAGACGATCATTTTTGAGTTTTGCCATAATTTTTCGCCGTGAAGATTATTAGCGAACTCCTGTGCTCGCTTCATACGATGTCAGATTTCGCCTGACGGCGTGGTATTTCTTTTAAACGGGCCTCCGCGCCGGCACGACCCTGGTATTATTTTTTCGCACTATCGTGCGAGATACTTTTCTTTGCCCCGCCAAAGAAAAGTACCCAAAAGAAACGCGGGCCCGAAGGCTTGCCCGCTGACGCGGGTTCACTGCGCTTCTCGCATCAATCGGCGCTCGTCGAACTCGCAATCGCACACAGCGCGATTGCTCAAACAGGCGACTCGCTTCCCCGATTGATGCTGCGATGCTCGTCTGCACCTACGGTACAGGGGCGGCTTCCCTTAACCCGTTGCCCTCACCGAGTACCGCAGACAATCCGGGACAAGGGCGCGCACTCTGTTTGAGACAAGCCAGTGCGGGGATTTTTCAATACCGCACTGGCTCCGAGTTGTGCGCGGCCCCCGGATTGGCGAGGAACGCACGGGCAAGGCTGCGAAGCGGCCTTGTATATTTATCCCGATGAGGGCAACGGGTGCCCTTCTCTTTGGGTACTTTCTCTTGGGCACGCAGTACCTGCTATCTCGGCAGATCGCTCGAGCCCATCAAATACTCGTCAATAGCCCGCGCGCACTGCCGGCCTTCGCGAATCGCCCAGACCACCAGTGACTGGCCGCGACGCATGTCGCCAGCCGAGAAAACCCGGGACAGCGAGGTCTGATACTGGTCGGTGTTGGCCAGTACATTGCCGCGCTCATCCAGTTCAACACCGAGCTCCCGCAGCATCCCCTCGTGAACCGGGTGCACGAAGCCCATGGCGAGCAAAACCAGGTCGGCCTTGAGCTGGAATTCACTGCCCGGCACCTCTTCCATCTTCCAGGCGCCGCTCTCGTCCTTGCTCCAGCTCAGCCGGATGCAGTTGATGGCGGTCACCTTGCCGTTTTCCCCCTCAATAGATTTGGTCGCAACCGCCCAGTCACGTTGTGCGCCTTCTTCCTGCGAACTCGAGGTGCGCAGCTTGTTGGGCCAATTGGGCCACACCAGGCTCTTGTTCTCCTTGCACGGCGGTTCCGGCATGATTTCCAGCTGGGTCACCGAGAGTGCACTCTGACGGAAGGAAGTTCCAATACAGTCGGACCCGGTATCACCGCCACCAATAACAATGACGTGCTTGTCTTTCGCGGTAATAGCTATCTCCGGATCAATCGTGTCACCTGCATTGCGTTTGTTCTGTTGCGGCAGGAAGTTCATGGCGAAATGCACCCCATCGAGCTCGCGGCCCGGTACCTCCAGATCACGCGGATATTCGGAACCGCCGGTTAGCGCCACAGCGTCGAATTCGCTCAGCAGCTTGTTGGCCGGTGTGGTGACGCCGATATGGGCCTCGGTGTGGAACCTGACGCCTTCAGCCTGCATCTGGGCCATGCGACGGTCGATGATGTGTTTTTCCATCTTGAAATCAGGGATGCCATAGCGCAACAGCCCGCCAATACGGTCCTGCTTCTCGAACAACTCGACCTCGTGGCCGGCACGTGCCAACTGCTGGGCGCAGGCCAGCCCCGCCGGTCCGGAGCCCACCACGGCAACCCGCTTGCCGGTTTTGTGTTCGGCAATCTGCGGGATAATCCAGTTGTTTTCCCACGCCTTGTCGATAATGGCGCATTCAATGGTCTTGATGGTGACCGGGTTGTCATCGATATTCAGTGTGCATGACGCCTCGCAGGGCGCCGGACAGATACGGCCGGTGAACTCGGGGAAGTTGTTGGTTGACTGCAGGACACTCAGCGCCTCCTGCCAGTCACCCTGGTAGACCAGGTCGTTCCAGTCCGGGATGAGATTGTTGATCGGGCAGCCCTGGTGGCAGTAGGGTATCCCGCAATCCATGCAGCGGGCACCCTGCTGGCTTACCTCACTGTCTTGCAGCGGTATGATGAATTCCCTGAAATGCTGGACCCGGTCGGCCGGTGGCGCGTAGCTGCGCTCAAGCCGTTCGTACTCCATGAAACCGGTGGGTTTGCCCATGCTCAACGTCCTCCTTCGGCAGCCTGCGATACGGCCGCCTGTGCTGTCTGCATTCCCTGCAGGGCGCGCCGGTAATCTACCGGCATGACCTTGACGAATTTTGCCAGGTATTCGTTCCAGTTTTCCAGGATATGGCGACCGCGTGAGCTGTCGGTGTAGTGCACATGCTTCTCGATCAGCTGGCGCAGGCGCTGTGCGTCATGGCGTGTCATGTCATGGCGGATGTCCACCTTGCCATGGGTTTCAAGGTCTCCACCCTGGTGCTCGAGATTCTCCAGGGCATCATCCTCTGCCGGGACCGGTTCCAGTTCGACCATGGCCAGGTTGCAACGCCGTTCGAAGTCGCCACGCTCATCTAGTACATAGGCGATCCCGCCGCTCATGCCGGCCGCGAAATTCCGACCCGATTCACCTAGCACCACAACGACACCGCCGGTCATGTATTCACAGCCGTGGTCGCCGACACCCTCGACCACGGCGGTGGCACCGGAGTTGCGCACTGCGAAGCGTTCACCGGCAACACCCCGGAAATAGCACTCGCCGCTGATGGCACCGTACAGGACGGTATTGCCGACGATGATGTTTTCCTCAGGAACGATCGGGCATTCCTTCGGTGGATAGACCACCAGTCGACCACCACTCAGGCCCTTGCCGACATAATCATTGCCCTCGCCGATGAGTTCGATACTGATGCCGTGCGCTGCAAAGGCGCCAAAGCTCTGGCCTGCTGTACCGCGGAGAGTGATACTGATGCTGTCCTCCGGTAGTCCTGCATGGCCGTAGCGCCTGGCGACCTCGCCTGACAGCATGGCGCCGACCGTGCGGTTGGTATTACAAACCGGCAGGTCGATATGAACCGGCTGCTTATTCACGAGCGCCGGTTGCGCCTGCTTGATAAGTGCGTTGTCGAGAGCCTTTTCCAGACCATGGTCCTGGGGTTCGCTGTGGTAGATACCCACACCAGGTGCGGCTTCGGGCATAGTCAGGATGCGCGAGAAATCAAGGCCTCGTGCCTTCCAGTGACTGATGGCACGGCGCATGTTCAGGTGCTGAGACTGTCCAATCATGTCGTCGAACTTCCGGTAGCCAAGTTTTGACATTAGTTCCCGGATCTCCTCGGCGACGAAGAAGAAATAGTTCACCACGTGCTCGGGTTTACCAGTAAAGCGCTTGCGCAGTTCCGGGTCCTGGGTGGCAACTCCGACCGGACAGGTGTTCAGATGGCATTTGCGCATCATAATGCAGCCCTCGACGATGAGAGGGGCAGTGGCAAAACCGAACTCGTCGGCACCCAGCAGGGCACCGACCACGACATCACGACCGGTGCGCATGCCGCCATCGACCTGCACGGCGATGCGGCTACGCAGATTATTCAACACCAGGGTCTGGTTGGTTTCGGCCAGGCCGATCTCCCACGGTGAACCGGCGTGCTTGATGGAGGTCAGTGGACTCGCGCCGGTGCCGCCGTCGTAACCGGCGATGGTCACATGATCGGCATGCGCCTTGGATACACCGGCGGCAACCGTTCCGACGCCGACCTCGGATACCAGCTTGACACTGATGTCGGCCTTTGGATTAGCATTTTTCAGGTCATGGATCAGCTGCGCCAGGTCCTCGATGGAATAGATATCATGATGTGGGGGGGGCGAGATCAGGCCCACCCCCGGGGTGGAATGCCGCACCTTGGCGATAGTGGCATCGACCTTGTGTCCGGGTAACTGCCCGCCTTCACCCGGCTTTGCGCCTTGCGCAATCTTGATCTGGATCACGTCGGAATTAACCAGGTATTCGGTGGTGACCCCGAAGCGTCCGGATGCTACCTGCTTGATGGCTGAGCGCTTGGAATCGCCGTTATCCATCGGCAAAAAACGTTCCGGTAGTTCACCACCCTCGCCGGTGTTGGACTTGCCGCCGATGCGGTTCATGGCGATTGCCAGGGTGGTATGCGCCTCGTAGGAGATAGAACCGAAGGACATGGCACCGGTCGAGAAGCGCTTGACGATCGCGCTGGCGGGCTCCACTTCCTCGAGCGGTACCGATTGACTGGCGAACTCGAATTCGAACAGGCCGCGCAGGGTCAGCATGCGTTCATTCTGCTCATTGACCAGCTGGGCATACTCCTTATAGGTACTGGCATCGTTCGCGCGCGCGGAATGTTGCAGCTTCGAAATGGTTTCGGGCGTCCACATATGGTCCTCGCCGTGCACCCGGAACGCATAGTCGCCGCCGACATCGAGCTTGTCGCGATAAATCGGTGCATCACCAAAGGCATCGCGATGCCAGCGAACCGTCTCCGCGGCTATTTCATCGAGGCCGGCACCTTCGATGGTGGTGGCGGTACCGGCGAAATAGCGATCGACGAATTCCGTGCTCAGCCCGACAGCATCGAAAATCTGCGCGCCGCAGTAGGACTGGTAGGTGGAGATGCCCATCTTCGACATGACCTTGAGCAGGCCCTTGCCAACCGCCTTGATATAGCGGGTCTTGACCTCATCCTCGCTGAGTTGCTCCGACAGCCGGTTGCGCATCGCTGAAAGGGTCTCGAAGGCGAGGTAGGGATTGATTGCCTCAGCCCCGTAGCCGGCCAGGGTGGCGAAGTGGTGCACCTCGCGGGCAGAACCGGTTTCGATGACCAGACCGGACTCAGTGCGCAGCCCGGTCCGTACCAGGTGATGGTGAACGGCCGAGGTGGCCAGCAGTGCCGGGATAGCGATGTGGTCAGCGTCCATGCCGCGGTCTGAGAGCACGAGGATGTTGTAACCCTCGCCGATGGTTGCTTCTGCCTGCTGGCATACCGCTTCGAGGGCGGCCTGCATTCCCACCACCCCTTGCACCGCGGGATAGCAGATGTCCAGGGTGTGGGTGCGGAAGACACCACCGGTGTGGTCCTCGATATGGCGTATCCGCTCCAGATCGTTGTTAGTCAGAATCGGCTGATTAACCTCCAGGCGCATGTGTTCGCCCGCGGTCTCATGCCCGAGCAGGTTGGGGCGTGGCCCGATAAGCGAAACCAGTGACATCACCAGTTCCTCCCGGATCGGGTCGATTGGTGGATTGGTGACCTGGGCAAAATTCTGCTTGAAGTAGTTCGACAGGTGCTTGGCCTTGTTGGAGAGCACGGCAATCGGGTTGTCTGCACCCATGGAGCCAATCGCTTCCTGGCCGGTGACCGCCATCGGTGTCATCAGAAACTTGAGGTCCTCCTGGGTATAACCGAAGGCCTGTTGCCGGTCGAGCAGGGTGTCCGGATCCGGGGTCATGGCGCTGACCTGTCCCGGCAGATCACGGAGCCGGATCTGGGTCTTGTCCAGCCATTCCTGGTAAGGACGGCGGTTAGCCAGGTCGGTCTTAAGCTCGGCGTCGTCGATGATACGACCCTGTTCCAGGTCGATGAGGAACATCTTGCCGGGCTGCAAGCGCCATTTCTTGACGATGTGGTCCTCGGGGATATCGAGTACACCCATTTCCGAGGCCATCACCACGATGTCGTCATCGGTGATCAGGTAGCGGGCAGGACGCAAGCCATTGCGGTCAAGGGTGGCGCCGATCTGGCGACCATCGGTGAAGGCCACGGCTGCCGGGCCATCCCAGGGCTCCATGAGGGCGGCGTAGTATTCGTAGAAGGCACGGCGCTTATTGTCCATCAGCGGATTACCGGCCCAGGCCTCCGGGATCAGCAGCATCATGGCATGCGCCAGGGAGTAACCGCCGGTGACCAGCAATTCCAGGGCATTGTCGAAGCAGGCCGAGTCCGACTGACCTTCCGCGATCAGCGGCCAGAGTTTTTCCAGATCATCACCGAACAATTCCGAGACCATCGTGCTGCGACGGGCATTCATCCAGTTGATGTTCCCACGCAGGGTGTTGATCTCACCATTATGGGCAATCATGCGAAACGGTTGCGCCAGGTCCCAGGAGGGGAAGGTGTTGGTCGAAAAACGCTGATGCACCAGCGCCAGCGCCGAGTCCAGGCGTGGGTCCTTCAGGTCCGCGTAATAGCTATCCACCTGGTTGGCCAGCAACATGCCCTTGTAGGCCAGCGTGCGTGAGGACAGCGTAGTTAGGTAGAAGTATTCAGCTTGTTCGATGCCGGAATCTCGTACTGTGTTTTCTACACGTTTGCGGATCACGAACAGGGAGCGTTCGAAGGCGTCACCCGCGGCGCAGTCGTCACCGCGTCCTATGAACACCTGGCGAACAACCGGCTCAACCTCCAGGACGCTGATGCCCAGGCCGCTGTTGTCTGTGGGTACGTCACGCCAGCCAATCAGGGTCTGGCCTTCTTCGCTGATGGTCTGGGTAATGAGTGTCTCGCAATAGCTGCGGGAATTGGCATTGCGTGGCAGAAACAGCATGCCAACACCGTATTCACCGGCGTCAGGCAGGATAATGCCGAGCGCGGCGCATTCCTCGCGCAGGAAGCGGTCCGGGATCTGCATCAGGATGCCGGCACCGTCACCCGCCAGCGGGTCGGCACCCACCGCCCCGCGATGGGTCAGATTCTCGAGTATCTGCAATCCCTGGCGAATGATTTCATGACTCTTCCGGCCCTTGACGTTGGCGATGAAACCGACACCACAGGCGTCGTGTTCGTTGGCGGGGTCATACAGGCCCTGTCGGGGTGGCAAGGTGCCATGCTTCATGTGCGAGTCCTGTCGTTCGATGTCGGCTACCGCCATGCCGGATATGGCGATAAAAACTTGTTATATTACAGCTCGTTATATTGTTTCGGCTGTGGTTTCAACAGGGCGAGTGCAAACACCCCCGCCCACGGCCAAAAGGCCGGACAGTATAGCGCCGCCGGGCCGGTGGTTCAATTTGCGGAATGGTGTTTTTCCTTCTGATTTTCAGGGGTATGCCATGAGGCCCCGGGTATCAATCTACTCGGTTTGCGCCTGCATGAAGACGACCTGGTAGCCGCGCTTGAGCTGCTCGTCGCGGACGTTGATCAGAGCTGCCTCGGCGCTTTCGCGGTCCGGGAAGTGCTCGCGCAGCAGACGTCCCCCTGAGCCCTGGAACCCCCACTCCCTTAACAGGGTCCAGCCCTCGATCAGGTCCTCCTGCAGGTGCAGGTGGTAGTAGCGGGGCGGTCGGTCGCCCTCGGGGGGGATTTGCATATAGATACGCATTTCAATTTATATCGGCTTGAAATAATAAACATTCTCCGCGGAGACGCAGAATGCGCAGAGGAAGAAAATCAGTAAAAATGTCTTACTGCAAAGGCGCAAAGGACGCAAAGCAATATCAATTCCAGTATGCCTCTCAGTTATTCTAAATATCATGACTTCCAGGAAAATCAATGTCTGAAAGGCGCATCACCCAACTATGGACTTCCTGAAAAATATTCTCCTTGCGCCTTTGCGGTGAATTTTGTCCCATATCCAGTGCTACCGTAGATCGATCAGATCGACGGATTGAAGGTGCGTTCGTACTCGGCGATGGCGTAACGGTCGGTCATGCCGGCTATATAGTCGGCGACCGCGCGGGCCCGGCCGTCCCTGCCGCCACTGCGTTCCAGCAGGGCCGTCTGCTGCTGGTCCGCTTCCGGCATCAGCCGGGGGTCGTCGATGAAGGCCTCGAACAGCGCCGTGATGGTGCGTGCGGCCTTGGCAGTCATGCGATGGACACGGTAGTGGCGGTAGAGATTGGTGCGCAGGAAACGTTTCAACTCCAGGTTCTGCTCGCGCATGTGGTGGCTGAAGGCAATCAGCGGACTGTCGTGGTGGCGCACTGCGTCGATATCCCCAGGCGCGGCCCGCTGGAGATTGGCGATACTGGTCTCAACCAGGTCGGTGACCTGGCAATTGATCAATCGGCGTACGACCTCATGGATGGTGCGGCGTGGCGGCAGAGCCGGGTAAGCATGGCGGACGATCTCGTACTGTTCGCGAAACAGGGCGACCTCGTCAAGCACTTCAACCTCAATTAGTCCCGAGCGCAGCCCGTCATCGACGTCGTGACTGTTGTAAGCGATTTCATCCGCCAGGTTGGTTAGCTGCGCCTCCAGTGATGGCTGGTGTTTCTCGATAAAACGGCGGCCCAGATCGCCGAGGCCCTCGGCGTGCTTGCGCGAACAATGCTTAAGGATGCCTTCGCGGGTTTCGAAGGTCAGGTTGAGCCCCGGGAATTCGGCATAACGTTCTTCCAGTTCATCAACAACACGCAAGGACTGCAGGTTGTGTTCAAAGCCGCCGTAATCTTTCATGCAGGCATTGAGCGCATCCTGGCCAGCATGGCCAAAGGGGGTATGACCAAGGTCATGGGCAAGGGCGATACCTTCGGTAAGGTCCTCGTTCAGCCTTAGGGCGCGAGCGATCGAGCGGGCGATCTGGGCGACTTCGATGGAGTGCGTCAGCCGGGTGCGGAACAGATCTCCCTCGTGGTTGACGAACACCTGGGTCTTGTATTCCAGGCGCCGGAACGCGGAGGAATGGATGACGCGATCCCGGTCGCGCTGGAATTCGCTGCGCATGACGGGGTGTGGCTCGGGGTGCCTGCGGCCACGGGAACAGGACTCGGTGACCGCGTATGCGGCGAGTGCCGAGCCATGGGGTGTGCCGATGTTGGTGTTCATGCCGTTCAGGCGGCAGATGTCAGGGTTTCGTACAGCAGGCCGGGATCGAAATCGTTACTGATTACGGCCTCGCCAATAGCCTTGAGCAGGACCAGTCGCAGATTGCCATTGATGACCTTTTTATCCACTGCCATCAGGCTCATGAAGCGCGCCTCATTCATTTCCTCAGGGGCCCGGGTTGGCAATCCAGCGCGTTGCAGCAGTGCTTCGATACGGTCGACATCCGTTTGCGATAGCCACTGATGCCGTGCGGACAGGTCGGCGGCCATCAGCATGCCGGCGGCAACCGCCTCGCCATGCAGCCAGCTCCCGTAGCCGGTGCCGGTCTCAATGGCGTGGCCGAAGGTATGTCCCAGATTGAGCAAGGCACGCTGCCCGCTTTCGCGTTCATCAGCGGCGACGATTTCCGCCTTTATGGCACAGGACAGCTCGATGGCATCGCCGAGGGCATTCTTGTTGCGGGACTTTAGACTGTCGATATGGGTTTCCAGCCAGTCAAAGAAATCGGCATCACGAATCAGGCCGTACTTGATGACCTCGGCGAGTCCGGCGGCCAGCTGGCGATCATCCAGGGTATCCAGGGTGTTGGTATCGATCAGGACGCAGCCGGGCTGATAGAAGGCACCGATCATGTTCTTGCCCAGGGCATGATTGACACCGGTCTTGCCGCCGACCGATGAGTCGACCTGTGCCAGCAGGGTGGTCGGAATCTGCAGGAAGCCCACACCGCGCTGGTAGCTGGCGGCTGCGAAGCCGGTGATGTCGCCCACCACCCCGCCGCCAAGTGCCACCAATGTGCAGCTGCGGTTGAAACGCTTCTCCAACAGGGCATCGAAGACGAGGTTCAACGTGTCCAGGGTCTTGTATTGTTCACCGTCGGGCAGGATTACGGACTCCAGTTCGAAGCCCCTGAACAGCTGGTGGACAGTGTCTAGGTACAGGGGGGCAATGGTTTCATTACTGACCACCATGACCTGGCGGCCCTTGACGTGTCCGGTGATCAGCTGGGGCCGTTGCAACAGCCCCTCCCCGATATGGATCGGATAGCTGCGTTCGCCCAGATCGACGGTGAGTGTTTTCATGTGCCGGAAACAAAGCCTGAATCAATAAAACAGCATATAGGATACCCGATCGTCAGAGCAAACCACGCCTAATCGGGGGTTTGGTCAGCTGTCTTTCAGCAGCCCCAGGATTTCCTGGACCACATCCCGTACACGCTTGGCATCGGTGTTGATTACCCGGCCCGCCGTTTGCCGGTAGAGCGGCTCGCGGACCATCATCAGTTCTTCGAGACGCTTGCGCGGGTTTTCCGTCTGCAGCAGGGGACGTTTACGGTCGCGCAGGGTGCGTGTCAGCTGCTGGTCCACTGAGGCATGCAAGTAGATAACCTCGCCGCGGCTGGTGAGATGATCGCGGTTGACCGGATCGAGTATGACGCCTCCGCCAGTGGCGAGTACGATGCCCTGCAAGCGGGTAAGTTCGTCGATGACCGCGCTTTCGCGCTTGCGGAAACCGGCCTCCCCTTCGAGTTCGAATATCAGCGGGATATCCACGCCGGTGCGTCGTTCGATTTCGTGATCGCTGTCGTGAAATTCCAGCCTGAGCTGTTTGGCCAGCAGGCGGCCGATGGTGGATTTGCCGGCGCCCATGGGACCGATGAGAAAGATGTTTGCCTGTTTTGTCATGCGGGAAAGGTATGCCAGCTGGCGGGTCTTAAATCAAGTTGCGGGATGGTGGATTGACATGGGCCCCTGGCGTGTGTGCTTTATCATAATAAAAGGCCCGCTATGCGGGCCTTTTATTATGATAAAGCAGCTTCCTTGTTTCAGTTGGAAATCAATCCTTCCTTGATGATCTTCGGCGTCACGAAGATCAGCAGTTCTTCCATTTCATTTACGTTTCGGGTTGTCCGGAACAGGTAGCCGAGCCCGGGCAGATCGCCCAGCAACGGTACCTTGTCGACCTCGTCGCGCGTGGTCTGTTCATAGATGCCGCCGAGAACCAGGGTCTGACCATTGTCGACCAGCACCTGGGTTCTCACTTCCTGGGTGTCGATACTGGGGACAAAGTTGAAGACCTCACCGACCTTGTCCTTGTTGACAGTAAGATCCATGATGATGCGGTCATCCGGTGTGATCTGCGGAGTGACCTGCAGGCTGAGGACCGCCTTTTTAAAGGATACAGAGGTGGCGCCACTCGAGGAGGCCTCCTGGTAAGGGATTTCCGTGCCGGACTCGATCAATGCCTCCTGGGCATTTGAGGTGATGACCCGCGGTGAGGAGATGACCTCGCCTTTTCCTTCGCGTTGCATGGCGGTCAGTTCGAGATCCAGCAGGTAGTCAGAATCCAGCAGCGCCATGGCGATGCGTCCGATACTGTTCACCGGTGAATTGACATTCAGGCGGTCATTGACGTTCGGTAAATCGACCGGGAAGGGATTTGCCCCTGAATTGATGTTGTCGGCCGCTTCGTTGATTATGTCATCGGTGCCGAAGATACTGCCCGTCGTAGCGAATGCCCCATCACTGCCGACCTCGGCGGTTGCGGTGACACCCAGGCGTACCCCCAGATCGCGGCTGTAATCGTCATTGGCGAGCACTATGCGCGACTCGATCAGGACCTGCCTTACCGGAATATCCAGTTTGGCGACCAGCTTGCGGATTTCGACCAGCTTGTCCGCCGTGTCCTGGACCAGGAGCGTATTGGTGCGTTCGTCTATGATGACGGTACCGCGGTCTGATAACAGCGATGCCTCGCTGGTCTTCAGTAGCGCAGAAAGTTCAGCTGCCTTGGCGTAATTGACCTGGATAAACTCTGAATACAAAGGCTCGAGCTCTTCGATCTGCTTCTGGGATTCAAGCTCGAGTTTCTCGCGTGCGGCAATCTCCTCGCTTGGGGCGACCAGCATGACGTTGCCGGCCTGGCGCATGGCCAGGCCCTTGGTCTTCAGGATGATGTCGAGTGCCTGATCCCAGGGGACATTCTTGAGACGCAGTGTCAGACTGCCACTGACCGTGTCGCTGACTACGATATTGATACCGGTGAAATCGGCAATGAGCTGCAAGACGGAGCGTACCTCGATGTCCTGAAAGTTCAGTGACAGGCGCTCGCCGACATAGCCGAACTCATCCTTCTTGCGCTCCTCGGCCTCTTCCCTGGTGATTTCCCTGACCTCGATAATGAATTGATTACCGGTCTGGTAGGCGAGGTGCTCGTACTCACCCATGGGGGTGATTACCATGTGAACGTTGTCACCCCGGGTACGGGTGTCGATCGTCTTTACCGGGGTTGCGAAGTCCAGTACCTCCAGGCGACGTTCGAGTTCAGCGGGCAATCGGGCACGGTAGAAGTCGACAATCACCTTGCCGCCTTCCTGCTGCATGTCAGCTGGGATAGACGGGTCCGACAGGCTTACGATCACGCGGCCCTGTCCTTCCTCGCCGCGCCGGAAGTCCACGTTCTCGACCTGCGGACGGGCACCACCCTTGGCCTGTGCGACCATGGCGGCTGCCGTGCTTAGTTGTTTGCCACTGCCCTGAACGGTGACGATAACCTTGTTGCCTTCAGCGCGGGTTTCATAGGGAACCATTTCCGCAAGGTTGACGATCACGCGGGTGCGTCCCTGTGCCTCGACGGCCGTGATACTTTCTGCCATGCCGATGCCGATGCCGTGTGTACGCTTGACCAGGCCATTACGGGTGTTCGGGAGGTCCAGCGCAATGCGTGCCGGGTTATCAATGGTGAAGCTCAGCGGGGCAGAGGCCGGGCTGTCCAACGTGAGTGTGATCTGGGTCTTGTCCCCTGGAAGCCCGGCAAAATCTATAGCCGTGAGGGTGTTGCTTGTGGCGGGATCGGCGGCCTGGACGGATGCGAGGCCGCTGGCAAGGAACAGGGCAGAGGCGACCAGGCGTGTCATCCAGCTGCCATTGTGCAGGCCCGAGAAGATTTTACTTAACGTTGCGGTCATTGCCATGCCCCCGTGGGATTATTCGCTGATTGCAATCGAGGCCTGGCGTTCCATCCAGCCTCCAAGTCCATCAGGAATGATTTCCATTAGTTCAACTTCGAATTCTGATACACGGACTATCTTGCCGTAATTTTGTCCCAGGTAATTACCGTGCTGTACACGATGAATGGTTTGCTCAGTATCCAGTACCAATGCCCAGGAATCCTGCTCCTGCTCCAGGGTGCCGACCATGCGCAGGCTGTCCAATGGATATTCTTCCAGGGGCTCCCTGGGTCGGTCGAAGTCCGGCTTGATCCCGCTGGCGCCGGTGTGTGCTACAGATGCCGGTGTATGGGCGAATACCGGGGTTGTAAAGGGATCGCGAAGCGCGTGTGCCTGGTAAATAAATGATTCAAAGGGCTCAAATTCCGGGAGCGGCTCAATGGACGACCGTTGCTGGCTTTTGGTCTCCTTGACGTAGTTCTCGAGGTCTGACATCGGATTATCGCTACAGGCAGCCATACTGCCGGACAGGGCGATGGCGCTTAGCCATCGCAGCGTAGTATTGAAGCTCCACTTCATTGTTTGCCTGCCTCCTGGGTCCGCTCATCCTGTTCGAGGTAGCGATAGGTTTTGGCAACAAGGTCCATGACCAAGAGGGACTCTTCGGATTGTTTTGCCCTGTTAGCTATATTGACGTTGTGCAACGTCACGATACGCGGCAGGGACGCCACACCACTGACGAAATCGCCCAATTCGTGATAGCTGCCGATTACCCGGATACTGATAGGCAGTTCCGCATAGAACTCCTGGGGCCTTTCTCCCTGCGGCTGGAATAATTCGAATTCCAGGCCGCTGGCCAGGCCTGTTTGCGATACGTCGACGAGCAGGTCGGCGACCTCGGTCTTGTTGGGCAGCTGCCGCAACATGGCGCCGAATGACTCGCGCATATCTGCAAGTTGCTGCTGGTAGGCCTCGAGGTTGGCGGCCTTTTTCGCCTTCCTCTCAAAGAGTATTTTCAGGTCATTCTCTTTTTGCACCAGATTATCAAGATCAACCAGCTGGTCCTTGGTATGAAACCAGTAGCCCAGGAAGACCACGGCCACCATAAGAAACAGGATGACAATGGCGCGTGCTGCTGTCGGCCAGTCCGCTACATTGGCAAGGTCGAGGTCACCCAGATCCAGGTTCACGAGGCACCTCCTGTCGGTTCGACCTCTTGATCCTGTTCCGGTTTGGGGGTTTTCTGGCCGCCACGCAGGGTGAAGTTGGCCAAACGGCGACGTTCAACCTCCTGCGTTTTGATGAGGTCCAAGCGCGGGTCGTCCAGCCAGTCGGATGTATCTATGTTACGCATGTAGTCGGACACACGGGCGTTGGACTGGGCAATTCCCTTCATGGTCAGGTCCTTGCCCTTCTGGGTGAAATTCTCGAGGTGTACCCCTTCCGGCAGGGTTCGGACCAGTTCATCCATTAGGTGTACGCTTTCCGGCCGGCTGCGTTGCAACTCCTGGATAACGTTCATGCGCGCCAGCAGGTCGGCCTTGTGTTTTTCCAGTTCATCGATTTCCCCGATGCGCTTTTCGAGGATGTCAATTTCCTGTTTCAGGAAGGCGTTGCGCTGGCTCTGGTTTTCGATCAACCCGCTGACATGAAGATGGGCCAGCAGGACAATGAGACCGGCGATAACGACCGAACCACCCAAAATAAAGGAGAATTCACGCTGTTTCTGCTTGCGCAGCTCTTCGCGCCAGGGCAACAGGTTAATCTTTGCCATGTTAGTCGAAGCTCCTCAGGGCAAGCCCACAGGCCACCAGCAGAGAGGGTGCGTCGTTGCTGAGTGATTGGGGCTTTACGCGCGCAGACAGTGACATGGAGGCAAACGGGTTGGCGATGCTGGTTTCCACCCCCAGTCTTTCCTGTATCAGTTCATCCACTCCCGGGATCGATGCACTGCCGCCGGCCAGCACCACGTGGTCGACCTTGTTGTGCGGACTGGATGAATAAAAGAACTGCAGTGAACGGCTGGCCTGCTGTGCCATGGCCTCCTTGAACGGCTCGAGCACGTCGGTAACATAATTTTCCGGCAGCCCGCCCTGGCGCTTGGCCATCCCGGCCTCCTCGTAGGACAGGCCGTAGCGGCGCATGATCTCTTCAGTCAGCTGTTTGCCGCCGAATACAGTGTCTCGTGTATAAATGCTCTTCAGGTCGTGCATGACATTGAGCGTGGTCATGGTTGCGCCAACATCAATGACCGCGATGGTTTTTCCCACGCCCTGGTCGGGGAGCTGGTCAGCGAGTAGTGCAAAGGCGTTTTCACTGGCAAAGGATTCCACATCCATGATGTCCGTTTCCAGCCCGCCGGTCTCGATGGCGGCGGTACGCATATCGACGTTCTCACTGCGGCAGGCGGCCAGCAGCACATCGACTGTTTCCGGGTTCTTTTCTGTGGGCCCGATGACCTCGAAATCGAGATTGACCTCATCAAGCGGGTAGGGGACGTACTGATCAGCCTCGAACTCTATCTGGGTTTCCAGTTCACTATCAGAAAGCCCGGCAGGCATGGCGATAATCTTGGTGATCACCGAGGAACCGGAAACAGCAACCGCAGAATGGCGCGTCCGCGCCCCGCAGCGCTTGTGGGCGCGCCGGATTGCTTCGCCGACGGCCTCGACATCAGTGATGTTCTTTTCGACGACTGAATTCGGGGGCAGCGGCTCTACCGCATAGGTCTCTACGCGATAGCGTGAGCCACTTCGACTTAGCTCCAGCAGTTTGACGGCTGTCGAGCTGATATCCAGCCCGATCAGCGGTGGTTTCTTCCGTTTGAATATATGCGCGAGTGGCACAATATTTCCTTTATTTACCCGTCTGTTGGACAGCAAAGGTAGTAGACGGCATTAGAGGACATTGCCAACTGTTTGTCAACTAATGTTTAACCCGTCACTAGCATTATGGTGTTAGTTATCGGATGATTTCCGCAATGGTTTAGCAAAAAACATATAATACGCTGAATATTTATTGTTATATGCCGACAATCCTGCCCGTTCTTTGAACCCGATCACAGGTTTCTACCTTACATATGAGCATCCGTCGCATTGGACGATTCCTGCTGTTTACCGGTTTCGCCGGAATACTTGTTTCCGCCCTGTTATTCGCTGTTTTCTATATAAAGATTGCGCCGCAGCTGCCTTCGATAGAAGTACTAAAGGATGTCCGACTGCAGGAGCCGCTGCGAATCTATACACGCAACCGTAAGCTGTTGGCGGAGTTCGGTGAGAAACGGCGCAGCCCGGTGCTGATCGGGGATGTGCCGCCGGCGTTGGTGCAGGCCTTTCTGGCGGCCGAGGATGACCGCTACTTCGAACACCCGGGGGTGGATTTCCAGGGCCTGTTGCGGGCCGCCTTTGAACTGATTCGTACGGGGGAAAAGCGCCAGGGTGGCAGCACCATCACCATGCAGGTGGCCAGGAACTTCTTCCTGACCAGCGAAAAGACCTATTTACGCAAGCTGACAGAGATCATCCTGGCCTTCCGGATCGAGCGCTCTCTGACCAAGGACGAAATCCTGGAGTTGTACCTGAACAAGATCTATCTGGGGTATCGTGCCTACGGCATAGAGGCGGCAGCCAGAATTTATTACGGCATCGGGATAGACGAGCTGTCTATTGCGCGCATGGCCATGATTGCCGGGTTGCCGAAGGCACCGTCACGCGTCAATCCGATAAATGACCCGACTGCAGCCCTGGCGCGGCGCGACTATATCCTCGGCCGCATGTACAACCTGGGTTACATCGACAGCACAGCCTACAAGGCCGGCCTCGAAGAGGAAGACGGTGCTGTACTGCACAGGGTCCAGGCCGGGGCCAGGGCGCCCTATGTTGCCGAGATGGTGCGTGACGAGATGTTCAGGCGCTACGGGCAGGACGCCTATACCTCCGGCTTTGAAGTCGTAACGACCCTGGACTCGGAGCGCCAGGCGGCTGCCAACCGTGCACTGCGCAAGGCGCTTTTGGCCTATAGTCGCCGGCATGGATACCGCGGACCCGAGGGGCATGCGGATCTGAACGGCCTGGAAGAGGAGGTCTGGCCGGGTCTGTTGCAGGACCATGAGAACATTGGCGGCCTCGAGGCTGGCCTGGTCACGGCCGTGGATGAGCGCTCCGCCTGGGTCTTCCTGCGCAGCCAGGGACTGATCGCCATCGACTGGGACGGTTTGGCCTGGGCGCGACCCTACAAGTCGGCCAATCACATGGGCACGCCGCCGGCGAAGGCCGCTGATGTACTGGCTGTCGGGGACATCATCCGGGTGGAATCCAGCGCTGACGGAGAATGGCGCCTGGCACAGCTGCCCGAGGTCCAGGGGGCCCTGGTGTCGCTAAACCCGGATGATGGCGCCATCGTCGCGCTCGCCGGCGGCTTCGACTACTACCACAGCAAGTTCAATCGGGCGTTACAGGCGAAACGCCAGCCGGGATCCAGCTTCAAGCCGATCATCTATTCCGCAGCGCTCGAACAGGGCTACACACCCGCCAGCATTATCAACGACGCCCCGGTCGTGTTCGATGACGATGCCCTGGAGGCGACCTGGCGACCGGAGAATTACAGCGGTCGCTTTTACGGTCCAACCCGCCTGCGGGAGGCGCTCTATCGTTCCCGCAACCTGGTGTCCATCCGGCTCTTGCGGGCGATCGGGGCCGGTTACGCGGCGCAATATGCCGAGCGTTTCGGCTTCCAGGCCTCCCAGCTGCCCCGGGACCTGACCCTGGCCCTTGGCAGTGCCTCGGCAACGCCACTGCAGATGGCCCGGGCCTTTGCTGTGTTCGCCAACGGTGGATATCTGATCGAGCCCTATTTTATCCAGCGTATCCACGATGTCGAGGGCGAAGTCATCTACCGCTCGGAGCCGGAAGTGGTCTGTCCTGATTGTCCGGTGTCGCTGGAGACCATCCTTGATAACAGCGAGCAGCCACTCAAGCTGGCGCGGGCCGTTATTACACCGCAGAATGCCTGGCTGATGAATTCCATGCTGCAGGATGTGATCCAGCGGGGTACCGGCCAGCGTGCCAGGTCGCTGGGCCGCACCGACCTGGGTGGCAAGACCGGCACCACCAATGATCAGAAGGATGCCTGGTTTTGCGGTTACAACCCGTCACTGGTCGCGGTGGCCTGGGTTGGATTCGACAAGCTGGAACCACTGGGTCGGGCCGAGACAGGTGGGCATGCCGCCCTGCCGATGTGGATCGATTACATGGATGCCGCGCTGGGCAGTCGAGGCCAGCAGAAGCGGACGCAGCCTGAGGGCCTGGTGACCGTGCGTATTGACCCGATGACCGGTTTGCTGGCCAACAGCGGGCAGTCAGATGCCATCTTCGAGACGTTCCGTGCCGACCAGGTGCCCCAGGAAACTGTCAGTCCGTCAGTGATGGGTTCCGGGCAGGGGCCGGGCAGTGATACGCCGGAGCAGTTGTTCTAGCCGGTCAAGGACTAGGCCGGTTCGAGGTAGGCACGGACGCTGTCGATGGACCGTTGGAAGTCCATCCACTCCGTCTCGTTCAGGGGTAGTTCGATGACCTGCTCGATACCGTTGCGTCCAAGGACCACGGGCACGCCGACGCTGATATCACTCTGCCGGTATTCCCCCTCCAGCACGCTGACGCAGGACAGTACCCGTTTGCGGTCATGGAAGATGGCATCGACCATGGTGCAGATGGCCGCCGCCGGTGCGTTGTAGGCGCTGCTATTTTTTCTGAGTGTCAACACCTCGGCGCCACCGTTCCGGGTATGTTCGATTATCCGGGCACTGGCTGCCGGGTCCAGCAGGGCAGCCGCGTTAACCCCGTACACGCTGCTGAAACTCAGCAACGGGACCATGGTATCGCCGTGTCCACCGATGACCATAGCCTGTATGTCCTTAAAGGAAACACCGGTTTCCCGGGCAATAAAATAAGCCATGCGGGCACCGTCCAGCACCCCCGCCTGGCCGAAGACACGGCCCTTCTCCCAGCCGGTGCGTTTCCAGGCATGCCAGGTCAGGGCATCGACCGGGTTGCTGACAATCAGCAGCAGGGCGTCGGGGGTGTGTTCCAGCACCTGATCGACGATGCTATCGATAATCGTAGTGTTGATTTTGAGCATATCGCTGCGCGACATGCCCGGCTTGCGCGGTGAGCCGGCGGTGACGATGACCAGGTCAGAGCCGGCTATCAGGGCGGGATCACTGCTGCCATTGACCTCAACATCGAATCCGAAGTACACAGCGGCCTGCATGATATCCAGTGCGGCGCCTTCCGCCGCCCCCTCGCGAACATCCAGCAGCGCAACTTCCTGGCACAGGCCTTGCTGTGCAATGATCAGCGCTGTTGTTTCACCAACACGTCCGGCGCCGATGATGCTGATTTTTTTCATGGGTTATTCCCTTGGCTGTGGTTGGCCGCTATGAGGGCGTAGACAGTATAGCCATGGGAGGCATGTGTAAACAGCAGGCATTCGGCAGGCTAGTGCACGATCTTGATGTGTTGTCCCGGCCGGGGCTCGGCGTCTGGATAATGACCGTTCAGCAGTCGCAGCTGTTCTTCCGGGTAGTTCGCGATCGGTGATGAGTCAGCCAGGTCACGGTAGCGTGTACCTGTCGAGGCGCGGATGATATGAATTTTTTCCTCGCTTGCCAGTCTTTTTTCATCTTCTGCGAGTGCGTGGAAGCTGTGCGCCGTTGCCATTATTTCCCCGTCATAGCCATAGGGGGAGTTTTTGTCCTTTGCCGCCCCTGCAAAGATGTAGGCCTTCTGGCCCCGGTAAAGTACCACGTAGCGCACCGGCCTTGTGCCGTAGGGCGTCTTGTTGCTGGCGACCGCTGTATAACCGGTTAGACCCTGACTTTTGAAGGACTCGCCCCGTTTCAGGTTGTCAAGTTTGAGTCGCTTGATCATGAACTCCCGCGGTGAAATGCGCTTGTTCCTGTCGGTGACGCTAAGCTGCACCAGACCATCATTGGTCCTTGGCATGGCAATGATCTTGTCGGGCCGGTTTTCAATGCGCCAGCCTTGCGGGAAGGTCACGGCGAAATCCAGCTCCTTGTGGTAGAAGCGGTTGTCACGGATGATGCCCTCCCGTTCGCTGTCACCGAAGGTCAGGCCATCGAGGGCCTGTATGAACCCAGCGCGGTTGACCCGGGTCGTCGAGCTGCTCTTGTGGGCGCTGGCCGCCTTGACGACCTCCTGGAGCCGTTCGTCATTTTCGGGGTGAGTTGAAAACAACCCGTGATAGGTCACGGGTTCGCGGTCTTCCTTCTCGGCGCGTGACGTTTCAAATTCTTCCTGGTGCTTCAGGATGCCGACGATCTCCAGCATGGCGTCGGGGTCATAGCCCGTTTTGGCCAGGTATTCCGCTCCCAGGCGATCGGCCTCCAGTTCATGATCGCGGCCATAGCCGCGCACGATGGCCGTGCCAACCATGTTGGCCAGGGAATCGGCACCTTGTATACCACTGGCCGCGCCCAGCACCGCGGCAACCAGTCCCGCGGCAGTCGCGGTACTGTGCTGACGTACGCTGTGACGTGCCGTGACATGACCGATTTCGTGACCCAGGACCGCCGCCAACTCCGCCTCGGTGTTGAGATAGGCAAGCAGCCCCCGGGTGATGTAGATATAGCCACCGGGGAGGGCAAAGGCGTTAACATCGGTGCTGTCTAGCACCGCGAAGCGATAGATCAGTTCCGGGCGGTGGCTGTTGGTGGCTACCTGCTCACCGATGTCCTGTACCAGTGTGGCCAGTTCAGCGTTTTCATACAGCGGCATTTCCTTGGTGATTTCCGCGCTGTATTTGCGCCCCAGGGCGATTTCCTGCTCCTCGCTCATGAGTACGAAATCGCTGCCGCCGCTGACCGGATTGGTCGCGCAGCCGCCGAGGCCGAACAAGAAGGGAACAAGAAACAGTGTGCCTAACAGGGACAGGTAGCGCATGGTGAGCATGGGCTTAATATCGGCTCTCTTTACGAATAGACCGTATTACAGCTGTTGTGTTCCGCTCAGTGTCGTCCACGGTCGAGTACGGCGATCGCTGCCGGATGTCGCAGATTCAGCCGCAGGCCGCGGTCATCCTTCCTGATCCAGCCACGGGTCTCGATGCGCCGGCCCGCGAGGTTTTCCGGGAAACCGGCTTCGAAATTGACCAGGTCGCTGCGCGGAACCTTTATTACCAGCGGGCCCTCCAGGTCCAGCCACACATTATGCTGCGACTGACGAATTTCTGTTACCTGTCCGCGCACCAGGCGGAAGCCGCGTGTCGAAAGCGGCAGGGCGCGGCTTTCCAGTGGCTGGTAATCCTCTAGCGACCACAGGCCGACCCGCGCGGCGCGTGCGCTGTCCTCGCGGGCTTGGTAGCAGTCCCGCGCCCAGGTGTTGGGCGGTACCACCAGGGTGGTGGCAAGCCCCCTTTCCAGCAGGTGCACGGCTACATTGCTGCCGTCATCGAGAAAGGCATGGGCCAGCAGGCGCCCATAATGGTCGTGCTGTTCCTTTCCATGGCGCAATAGTAGGCTCCCGTTGTGCTTGTCCAGGAGTGCTTTCAGCGCGGCCTTTGCCGGTTCGGCCAGCGCCTGTGGTGTCTCGCCATTGCGTCTCACTTCCGGGGTGTTGATACCGATTAGGCGCAGTCGACGTCCGTCGCGCAGTTTCACCGTGTCACCATCATAGACATGAATGGCCTTGACCCGTTCGCTGGTCCGGTCCGTCGGACAGTCAGCTGCCCAGGCGCTGTCAGCAAGAAGGGGAACCAGGCCCCCTGCGCATAGCAACAGTCCCGAAACGAAAAAGGCGCCCTGGTCAGGCGCCTTTTTGCAACGGTATTTGAACGGCATGTCCCGCGTTACTGGCTCTTTCCGTAACGACGACGGAACTTGTCGACGCGTCCGCCGGCATCAACGATTTTCTGCTTGCCGGTATAAAACGGATGGCATTGCGAGCACACCTCGATAGAGAGGTCATTACCTACGGTCGAGCGTGTCGTGAAGCTCGCGCCGCAACTGCAGGTGACCTTGATAGCGTCGTATGTCGGGTGTATGTCCGGTTTCATAACTGCCTCGAAAAAACTGTGTCCTGACTATTGGCCGATAACCCCGTAGCGGCAGCTATCGTGAAAAGGCCGGCGATAATACGTTATCCGCCTGCATGCAGCAAGTGGCGCGGCTCAGCGCCGTCTAGCAAGGGGGATGATCCGGGCACTTGCTGTTGTCGCGGGGCGCTGCCTGATCGCGGCGGGTTGTTGCAGGCAGGTGAGCAGGCCGTTTTCACCGGTAACCGATTCCCACAGCAGGCGATTCATGCGCAGGCAGGCCACCATCGGGGTACGCGAAACGCTGCGGATCTGGTCCAGCTTCCACTGGATCCGGCGCAGTTGTTGCTGACGGGCCGCAGGTGCGGCGTGTATCGCCCGGTCGATTACCTGCCGGCGCTGTGTTTCGAAGGCCTGCGGGTCTGATTTTGCCAGGGCCGCCCACTCATCGAAGCCGTCCGGCATCATAGGGTTCCGGTCAGGCATGGATCCTCCGGATGTGGTCGCCAGTTTGCGACCTGCTTGTTATTTTTCCTGTCTGTTCAAGAATAACACACCGTCAGCCGGCCTTGCGCAGGGTCTGGGCTAAAACCCCCTGATTTAAATGGGCTTGTTTGCCTGGCTTGTGGATAACCTTGTGGACAGGGCGGGGGCGTGAACCCGTTCTACCGGCTGTCGGAGTTTCAGGCGGGGTGCGGGTATCAGGTATGTTAATAATTTGTATTTAAAGAAAACAATAAGTTAACTAATGCAAAGGGGGTTGGTCCATAATGCCACCTGTCAGGAGGGTTGACGCGCTGCCCGCTTGTGTATAAGTGCAGTGTCTTCTGAACAACGATTCTCTGATTTATAGGGATATTTTATCAATTGGCCGAGACAGTCCGGTCCCGGGCCCAGGCGCGCAGCTCTGCCACCTTCTCGGCCATTACCCGGGAAAGGGGGCGCGTCTGCCCGATTTCGCTGCGGATATGGCCGGTTTCGACCGGGAGCCGGTGTTCCCGGGCCAAGTAGGTGGCTGCCACGATGACCTGCTCGATCTCGGCACCGGAAAAGCCTTCGGAAAGCTCTGCCAGGCTGCCGATATCGAAATCCCCCGGATTGAGGTCGCGCCTGCTCAGATGGATGGTAAAGATTTCGGCGCGCGTGGTGGCATCGGGCAGGTCGACAAAGAAGATCTCGTCCAGCCGACCCTTGCGGATCAATTCCGGTGGCAATTGTTCGATGACATTGGCGGTGGCGACGATGAATACTGCAGCCTTGCGTTCGGCCATCCAGGTTAGCAGGCTGCCCAGGATACGTCGCGAGGTACCGCTGTCGTAATCTCCTCCGGCGATGGCCTTTTCGATTTCATCGATCCACAGTACGCAGGGCGCCATTGCCTCAGCCGACTTCAATGCCTCGCGCAGGTTGCGTTCGGTTTCACCGAAGAACTTGTTGTACAGGGTCCCGAAGTCGAGACGCAGCAGCGGCAGACGCCACGTGCCGGCAACGGCCTTGGCGGCAAGACTTTTACCACCGCCCTGAACGCCGACCAGCAGGATCCCCTTCGGCGCGTCGAGCCCGCCATCGGACTCCAGGAAGGCGCTGCGGCGAAGCCTGATCCAGCGTTTCAGGCCCTGTAGGCCGCCTACATCAGCGAAGTCAGCGGTCTCGAATTCGATCGACAGGGCACCGTTGGATTCCAGCAGCCGATAGCGCGCCCGGGTGACCCGATCGAGATCGGCGTCACTGATGGCACCGTCATCATAAATAACACTGCGCACAATGCGCTGTGCATCGGTTGCCGTCAGACCAAGGAGCTGGTGTGTCATCAGTTCCAGTGTCTTGCGGTCCGTTTTCACCTTGCGACCCTTGTGTGCCTGTGACCACTGCTCGGCCTCTTCATGGATGATTCTGTCGATATGCGTGGCATCCGGCAGGGACAGGGTAAAGTGCGCGCTGAAGGCCTGTAGTTCCTGTGGTATGTCCAGTTCATGGCTGATCAGCACCAGCGTGTGTCCCAGGCTGTGGTGTTCAAGCGCGATCTCCTTCAGCAAGCGCACGTTGAAGGGGTCATCGAGGTAGGGATGGAAATCCAGTAGCAGGTAAATACTCGCGGTATTCGTGGCCCTGATCTGGCCGAGTGCCTGGCGTGGCTCGATGGTATGGCGCTGGGGCGCCGCTTCGAAATCGATGCGGCGCATGCCGGTGGTCGCGGACCAGGCCATCACCGGCAGGGAAAGCCTCAAGGCCAGCCTGGCGAACAGGCGGGTGACCCGCTTCTCATCCCGGGTCTGGATGACGATCAGGGGTATGCGGGAGCGCAGCAGCAGTTCCAGGTCGTGCTGGTCGTTGGTCAAGGCGGTTACCGATGTTGGGCTTGCGTCACTGGGAGGGTTATCGTCCGGGGGCGGTGATCTGTGAATGGCCGCCGGCCCGGTCAGGCCGGCTTGCTGTGAAGTATGCGGTCCAGCCTGATTTCCTGTTGCCCGCCGTCCTGGCCGGTGACGACCAGGAATTCCTCGCCCTTGCGGGTGCGCAGGTCATTCGGAATAAATACCTCGATATGCACGTTCTCCTTGCTGTCGCGCCAGCTGAGCCGGAGTCTGCTGCGGTGCAGGATGGCCACTTCATATTCACTGTAGAGGCCGCAGTCGATTGGTTTGTAGTCAGTCATCATCACGTCGTGTTGTCAGTGAGCCCAGTTCCTGATTAAGGCCGATTTCAATATGAATTTCAATGGGGCGGCAGCATACCGGGCAATCCTCGATGTAGTCCTGGTTGCCACCGGAGCAGTCCACCATGGTTTCAAACTGTTCCCCGCAATAGGGACAGTCAAGGCTTGCCGGTTCGAGCATGTGCCTGTGTATCGGTCAGCCAGTATTGCAGCACCTCGTTGAGATAGCGCTGACCCCTTGCTGTCGTCCCGATGTTGCCATTGTTGTTTTGAAGCAGGCCCTGCTCTAGTGCGGCGTTAACCGGTTTGGCAGTTGCCGAAAACGGCAGGCCGGTGGCCGCGCAGAATTCCTCGACGCTGAAGCCATGGTCGAGCCGCAAGGCATTCAGGGCAAATTCCAGCGTAACATCGTTTGCGTCCAGACGGTTTTCGCTTGCGATGCGGCACCTGTCGGCAGCCTGTTCCAGGTAGGCCCGCGGGTGCCGGGTCTTGGTGATGCGTGTCACGCTCTGCTGGCCGGCATCGGTGATCTTGGCATGGGCACCGGCACCGATACCGAGGTAATCGCCGAATCGCCAGTAGTTCAGGTTGTGGCGGCAAAGGTTCTGGCCCCTGCTGTAGGCGGAAACCTCGTAGCGGGTGTAGCCACCTGCCGCCAGTGTACGGCGACCCTGCTCATGCATGTTCCACGAAAGTTCATCCGATGGGCGTTCGGGAGGGTGCCGGTGAAACCAGGTGTTCGGTTCGATGGTGAGTTCGTACCAGGAGATATGTGCGGGCCTCAGATCGAGTGCTGTGTGCAGGTCCTCGAGGGCCTGGTCGAGGGTCTGGCCCGGCAGACTGAACATCAGGTCCAGATTGATGTTGTCGAAGCCGGCCTGCTGTGCTGCACGTACGGCGCCCAGCGCCTCACGGTCATCGTGGATGCGCCCGATCCGCTGGAGTAATGACCGCTCAAAGCTCTGGATGCCGATCGACAGGCGGTTGATGCCTGCCTCGCGAAAGCCCCGGAAGCGTTCCTGGTCCACGGTGCCGGGGTTGGCCTCCAGGGTGATCTCGGCCGCGGGTTTCAGGGGCAGGCGTGCACGCAGTTCACTGAGCAGACGGCTGATGGCCGCGGGAGAAAACAGGCTGGGGGTCCCGCCGCCGATGAATACCGTTTCCACCGTGCGTCCCCAGACCCGCGGGAGATCCTGCTCCAGGTCGGCAATCAGGGCGTCCACATAGGCCTGTTCCGGGATCGCACCGCACAGCTCGTGGGAGTTGAAGTCGCAGTAGGGGCACTTGCGTACGCACCACGGGATATGGACGTAGAGGGAGAGGGGGGGCGGGGCGGTGAAGTGGAACATGGTTTGGATACTAATACTCCGGCCAGTTCTGTGGAAGCGGTCTTCCGGGCCCGCACGCCGGGACCCTTTTCTTTGCTTGTCCAAAGAAAAGGGTCGAAAAGAAAGGACACCCGAAGGCTTGCCAAAAAACCTGATATACAAGGCCGCTGCGCAGCCTTGCCCTGTGCTTCTCGTGAAAATCAGCGCTCGCCGAACTCGCGATCGTGCGGGGCACGATACGCTCAAACATGCGGCTTGCTTTATCTGATTTTCACTGCGATGCTCGGCTGCGCCTACGGAAAGATAATTGATCTGATCGTTATACGAACCTGCTCTTGTGTCTCGACCAGATAGGGCGGCGCGCCGCGATCCCTAAGATTGTTACGGAATCAACGGGAAGAAATATTTACACAACTGTGGAGCGCTTCGCAGGCGCAATATGCCGGCTGGACGTGCCATGCGGGCGCGGAAACCGGCCTAACTATTCGATGCGGTATGCCCCAGTGCCGCGATCAGCTGCCGCAGGGCTTGGCCGCGATGGCTCAGGGTGTTTTTAACCTCGGGCGCGAGTTCTGCCGAGGAACAGTCGTGGGTAGGCACGTAGAACACCGGGTCATAACCGAAGCCGTTGTCGCCGCGCGGCTCGAACAGGATGCGGCCTTCCCAGGTGCCCTGACAGATCAGCGGTGTGGGATCGTCCGCATGGCGCAGATAGACCATCAGACACTGGAAGCGGGCCGTGCGCGCACCCTCAGGCACTTCGCGCAGGTCGTCGAGGAGTTTTTCGAGATTGGCCTGGTCGCTGGCACCGGCACCGGCATAGCGTGCCGAGTAGATGCCCGGTGCAGCATTCAGGGCATCGACTTCAAGACCTGAATCATCGGCAATAGCGGGCAGGCCGGTGTGGCGGGCAGCATTGCGTGCCTTCAGCAGGGCGTTCTCGACAAATGTCAGACCGGTCTCCTCTATATCCTTCACGCCGAATTCATTTTGTGGCCTGACCCGCAGGTCGAGATCCGCCAGCAGCTGGTTGATCTCACGCACCTTGCCCGGGTTACCGCTGGCCAGGATGATCTCTTGCAACGGTCAGCCCTCGTCCAGAGCCGTCTGCTGGCTGGCAAGCAGATCGCCAATGCCATGCTTCGCTAGTGCCAGCATGCGGTTCAGTTCATCCTGGCTGAAGGGATGACCCTCGGCCGTGCCCTGGACCTCGATGAAATCACCGGCGTCGTTCATGACCACGTTCATGTCGGTTTCCGCATCGCAGTCTTCCGCGTAGTCGAGATCAAGCACCGGGGTGGTTTGGTAGATACCGACAGAGACCGAGGCGACCCGCCCGATGAGCGGACTCTCTTGCAGGGCCCCGGAATCCAGCAGTGACTGCACGGCATCGGCGAGCGCGACATATCCGCCGGTGATGCTGGCAGTCCGGGTGCCGCCGTCGGCCTGGATGACGTCGCAGTCGATGGTGATGGTGCGCTCACCCAGCCGCTGCATATCCATTACCGCACGCAGCGAGCGCCCGATCAGGCGCTGGATCTCCAGTGTACGCCCCCCCTGCTTGCCGCGTGCCGCCTCGCGTCCCATGCGGCTGGTGGTCGAGCGTGGCAGCATGCCGTATTCGGCCGTTACCCAGCCCTCTCCCTTGCCCCGGAGAAATCCCGGAATACGGTCCTCAACACTGGCATTACACAGGACCCGGGTATCGCCGAACTCCACCAGTACCGAACCCTCGGCATGCTTGGTGTAGTTACGGGTGATGCGTACATGGCGCATTTCATCGGGGGTACGGTTGCTGGGGCGCATATGGGATTCCTTGTCCTGGTTTGCGAGCGCGGATTATAGCGTGATAACCACAGCGTGAACGACGGTGGCCATGGTTTGTTTTATTAATGAGTTCTTTTAGTAAGCCGACATTCAGGTATCCGTCCCCGCACCCATTGAAGAGGGCGGGACAGGGTGGGGGTAGTGTAATGAAATTTTTTAACAAGGCGAAATAAAGCAAGTGATATCCGCCTGCTTTGTTTCGCCTTGGTAATTCACCGGGCGGGCTGTTATAACAGCCCGCACTATCCACGTCATGGTCGGACAGGTGTCTGCGTCGACCTGTTTATATCAGGACAACATTTATGAGTACTGATTTCAGCGCAAGAACCGAGGGTATCCTGGTTACCCTCGCCGCCTTCGTGATCGTGGTTGCCGGGATGAAGGCCGCTGCACCGTTGCTGGTCCCGTTCCTGCTGGCCGTCTTCATTGCCATTATCATCGCGCCGCCCTACCAGTGGCTGCAGGATAAGGGGCTGTCCGGGGGTACCGCGCTGGTGGCAGTGATGATTTTTTTAATTGCGCTACTGCTGTTGACGGGTGCCCTGATCGGTACCTCGCTGGATGACTTTTCCCGCGCACTGCCCGGCTACCAGGTGCGCTTGCGGGAGATCACGGCCGGCCTGATTCGCTGGATGGCCGAAAAGGGTCTGGTCCTTTCGGTAGACACCGTGACCCAGTACCTGGACCCGGGCAAGGCCATGAAGCTGGTCTCAAGCTTGCTCAGCAGCATGGGGAATATGTTGACTAACAGCTTTCTGATCCTGATTACGGTGATATTCCTGTTGCTGGAGGCAGCCGGACTGCCAGACAAATGGCGGGCGGCGTCCCGCAATGCCGAGTCCACACTCGCCCATTTCGGCACGGCCACGCGAAATATCAACCACTACATGGGGATCAAAACCCTGGCCAGCCTTGCCACCGGGCTTGTGGTGGCCGTCTGGCTGTGGATTATCGGTGTGGATTATCCGTTGCTTTGGGGTCTGCTGGCCTTTCTGTTCAATTTTGTTCCGAACATCGGCTCCATTCTGGCGGCGGTACCCGCGGTGTTGCTGGCGCTAATCCAGCTGGGCGTCACCCAGGCGTTGCTGTCGGCGGCAGGCTATGCGGTGGTCAATGTCGTGATCGGCAATTTCGTCGAGCCGCGATTTATGGGGCGTGGCCTGGGGCTGTCGACACTGGTGGTGTTCCTTTCCCTGGTGTTCTGGGGCTGGGTGCTGGGCCCCGTAGGGATGCTGCTCTCGGTGCCGTTGACCATAGCCATCAAGATCGTGCTGGACAGCCGTGAGGATACCCGCTGGATGGCGGTGATGTTGGGGCCAAAGGTGGCAACTGCCGGCGCGGGCAGCGCAGATGACCTGGAGGCCGTGCTGGAAGACAGCGTACAGGCCGCACAGGACACCGACAACGCCTGAGTATCGCGACATTGGCAGACTTATTCAGACACCCGGCATGCCAGCAGGGTGACATTGTCGCTGCCGGGGTGGGCGGCACGCTCGGCAGCGACAGCAAGCTCGCCGGCTGCCTGTTCCAGTAACCTGGCGTCAGCCAGGCCGGCCATATGTGCTTCGGGGGTACTGGCCCAGAGACCGTCGCTGCACAGCAGCAGGAGGTCACCGGACTTGAGTGCGCACGGTTCCGAGAGCGTGATGCCGGGTGGCCGCTTGTCACCGCCCAGGGAACGGCTGACGTAGTTGCGCAGAGGGTGCCGTTCGCGCCCGGCTTCTTCCAGTTCGCCACGCTGGATCATTTCCTCGACCAGGGAATGGTCACGCGTGCGTGTCACTACTGTTCCATCACGAATCAGGTACAGGCGGCTGTCACCCACATGTGCCCAGCAGGCCTGCCGATCCTGGAGCAGGCAGGCCACGGCGGTGGTACGCGGTTCGACGGGAGGATTCTGCTGACGGCCCGCGGTCACGATATCGTGGTGGGACTGTTCGATGCTGTAGCGGAGGAACTCCCACGGTTTCGCAAGCGGCACTGCCGCGCCTTTGAACTGCCGGGCCATGCTGTCAATGAACACCTGGGCGGCGAGTTCACCGTGCGGGTGTCCGCCCATGCCATCGGCCAGCAACAGCAGTGCGCCGCCCGCCCGCTCTACTGTCAGGCAGCAGTCCTGATTGGCGGTGCGGTCCCCTTGGCGGCTGACATGTATGATTTCCCGGTGCATTGATGTGTTGTCTGCAACAAATACGGTTTATCGGAACATCGATAAGGCTTACCATGGCGGTCCCGTTTTTACATAAACAGGAGTCCATGCGCACATGATACGCAGCATGACGGCCTTTGCCAGGCAGGAGATCGATACCGATCAGGGTGCCCTGTCCTGGGAGATACGCTCCGTGAACCACCGCTATCTGGATATCGGCCTGCGCCTGCCCGAGGAGCTGCGGGCGGTGGAATCGGCTGTGCGTGAAAAGGTCAATGCACGCCTTGGCCGTGGCAAGGTCGACTGCGCGTGCCGCTATCGCCCGGTGGCAGCGGGTGCAGCACCGGTGGTGCTCGATGAGGACAATCTGACGCGCCTGCTGGACGCCTGCCAGGTGGTGAATGCACGGCTGCCCGAGGTTGCTGCACTGAATGCTCTTGAATTGCTGCGCTGGCCGGGGGTGGTGCTTGAGCAGGAAGTGGATACCGGGCCGCTACAGAAAAGCGCCCTGGCGCTGCTGGACCAGGCGCTGGACGAACTGGTCGCCTCGCGGGAACGCGAGGGTGAACAGATCCGTGGCCTCCTGACCCGACGTTGTGACAGCATGACCGAGTTAGTCGTTCGGGCACGCCAGCTGTTGCCTGAGATTCGCACAGCCATGCGCGAGAAACTGCTTGCACGGCTGGCTGAACTGGATACCCCGGCCGATTCGGGTCGGCTGGAGCAGGAGCTGGTCTTCCTGCTCCAGAAGATCGACGTGGACGAAGAACTGGACCGGCTCGGCAGCCACCTCGAGGAGGTGCGCCGGGTGCTGGAGAGAAGGGAACCGGTGGGGCGGCGCCTGGACTTCCTGATGCAGGAGCTCAATCGCGAGGCAAATACCCTCGGTTCCAAGTCCGCGGCCGCCGAGACCACCAAGATTTCCGTCGAGCTCAAGGTGCTGATAGAGCAAATGCGCGAGCAGGTCCAGAATGTAGAATAACGCCGGGATTCATCGGGCAGCATGAGGCAATGCACATGAGTGGAGAGGGTACAGGAGCGGGCCAGGAAGGCGGCAGGGGCACGCTGTACATCATTTCCGCACCGTCCGGTGCCGGCAAGACCAGCCTGGTCAGCGCGCTGCTGGAAAAGTCAGGTGAGGGGCTCGCGCTGTCGATCTCGCACACCACCCGTCAGCCGCGATCCGGCGAGGTGAACGGGCGGGAATATTACTTCGTGGACAGCGAGGCCTTCGGCAAGATGATCGATGCCGGGGCGTTTCTAGAGCATGCGCAGGTGTTCGACAATTTCTACGGAACCTCACGCCCTGGAGTGGAAGCGCAGCTCTCAGCGGGACAGGATGTGATTCTTGAGATCGACTGGCAGGGTGCCCGACAGGTGCGCAAGGCCCTGCCTGAGGCCGTCGGGATCTTTATCCTGCCGCCGTCCCGGAAGGCGCTGGAAGAGCGCTTGCGTGATCGCAAGCAGGATGATGACGAAATCATCGCGCGCCGCATGCGCGCTGCTGTCAGCGAGATGACCCACTACCGTGAATACGATTACCTGGTTATCAATGATGACTTCGAGGTGGCGCTGGAGGAACTGGCTGCGGTAGTGCGCTGCCGCCGGCTGCGATTGCCGGTACAGGAGCAGCGCCAGGCCGGCCTGCTGGCGGCGCTACTGGAATCAGCCGGTTGATTCAGTTACACTTTCGCGCCCTGCAGAAGCTTACTGCCTGATTTAACGGAGAATCCGATGGCACGCGTCACTGTTGAAGACTGCCTCGACAATGTAGATAACCGCTTCCAGTTGGTGCTGGTTGCGACCAAGCGGGCACGCCAGCTGGCCAATGGCGTCGAGCCCTTTGTCGCATGGGAAAATGACAAGCCCACGATTGTCGCCTTGCGTGAAATCGCCGAGGGCAAGATTGGGCCTTCCATCCTGGATGAACCGGTCAAGCCGGAATTCTCCGTAGAGGAAGAACTGGTTGCTGCCGAGGAGGGCGCGGCTGAAGCCGCGGCTGCGCCTGCCGACGACAGCGCGCCAGGGGCCACTGAATAAACCCGCCTTTTATTCCTTCCCGTCAGCCCGGTCGGTTATCAGAGGCCCGGCCTGATAATCGCGGGCAAACCTGCCCGCCGCTGTAGCAAGTCACCGTACGTTCCATGTTGCGGGTGCAACAGCAGCATTATTCTCCTATGATGCTGTATCTGGCATGACTGGATCGGCCTGTGACCGATATAAAAACGGTGCGTGCCAAACCCGGTGAGCACGTATGGCTACCCAACAGGAATCCATCGCAAAAGACAACTCGCGCTTTTTGGTCAGCGACCTATGTCATATGCTGGAAGACTACCTGGAGCCGGAGCAGGTCCAGGAGGTCTATCGGGCCTACCTGTTTGGCGCCGAGGCCCATGAAGGCCAGCACCGCCTGTCCGGCGAACCCTATATCTACCACCCTGTTGCGGCGGCGCGCATCCTTGGCGAGCTGCGACTCGACCACAAGTCCATCATCGCCGCGATCCTGCACGACGTTATCGAGGATACCAAGACCGCCAAGGAGCAGATAGCCAGGGATTTCGGCAGCGAGGTGGCTGAGCTGGTCGATGGGGTTAGCAAGCTCACCCAGATGGAATTCGAGAGCCAGGCTGAGGCCCAGGCCGAGAACTTCCGCAAGATGATCCTGGCCATGGTGCGGGATATCCGCGTCATCCTGGTCAAGCTCGCTGACCGCCTGCATAACATGCGCACCCTGGGTGTCATGCGACCTGACAAACGGCGCCGCATAGCCCGCGAGACGCTCGACATCTATGCGCCGATCGCCAACCGACTGGGCATCAATACCCTGCGCCTGGAGCTGGAGGACCTGGGCTTCAAGGCCATGTACCCGCTGCGTTACCGGGTGCTCGAGAGTGCCGTACGTGAGGCCCGTGGCCATCGCAAGGAGCTGCTCAACAAGATCGAGACCTCAATCAAGCGGCGCATGCGGCAGGAGGAGCTCAGCGGCCGCATCCTCAGTCGTGAAAAGCACCTCTACAGCCTGTACCGCAAGATACGGGACAAGACCCTGTCCTTCGATGATGTCTACGATGTCTATGCATTTCGCATCATCGTTGACCGGGTAGACACCTGCTACCGGGTACTCGGTGTCATGCATAACCTGTACAAGCCGGTGCCGGGCAAGTTCAAGGATTACATTGCCATCCCCAAGGCCAATGGCTACCAGTCGTTGCACACCATCCTCTTTGGACCCTTCGGCGTGCCGATCGAGGTCCAGATCCGCACCGAGGAGATGGACAAGGTCGCGGAGTCAGGCGTAGCGGCCCACTGGCTGTACAAGGCGGGTGAGCAGCATATCGACTACACTCACGCGGGCGCCCGCGAGTGGCTGCGTGAATTGCTGGAAATCCAGAAGCATGCCGGCAATTCACTGGAGTTTCTCGAAAACGTCAAGATTGACCTGTTTCCGGACGCGGTCTACGTATTTACTCCGGCCGGCGAGATCATGAAGCTGCCACACGGAGCTACCGTGATCGATTTCGCCTACTCCGTACATACCGATGTCGGCAATACCTGTGTTGCAGCCAAGGTCGATCGCCAGCTGGTACCGCTGCGCACCCAGCTGCACAGCGGCCAGACAGTGGAAATCGTCACTGCCGAGGGCGCACATCCCAGCCCGGCGTGGCTGAACTTCGTGGTGTCGGCCAAGGCACGTTCAAACATCCGCCATTACCAAAAGAACATGAAGCGCGAGGAAAGTGTTGAGCTTGGACGCCGAATGCTCGATCGGGCCCTCGGTGTGTTTAATGCATCGGCCGACAAGATTTCGAAAAAACGTTTGGCCACGCTACTGGTGGAATGCAATCTGGGGGAATTCGAAGACCTGCTCATGCAGATCGGGCTCGGCCGGCGCCCGGCCGTGCTGGTCGCACGCGCCCTGATTCAGACCGATGACAAGGGCCTGACCACATCCAAGGGCGGAGAGGCTATGCGGCCGCTGGTGATCAGGGGGACCGAGGGTATGGTGATGCACTTTGCCAAGTGCTGCCGTCCCATCCCGGGTGATCCGGTGGTGGGTATCGTAACCAGTGGCCGTGGCGTAGTGATCCACAGCGAGACCTGCCGCAACTTTTCCGAACACAGGCACCCTTCGGAGAACTGTCTCGATGTACAGTGGGAGCCCGGTGTCGACGAGGAATTCCCGGTTGAGCTTGGCGTGGTAGTCGCCGACCGCCGCGGTGTGCTGGCGACGGTCGCCGCCGCGATCAGCGAAGAGGAATCCAATATCGAGAATGTAGCCATTGAGGAGCGTGACGGGCTCACCAATACGCTGATCTTCACTGTCTCGGTTCACAACCGCAAGCACCTGGCCAACATCATGCGCAGGATACGCGGTATCGACTCCGTGATGCGCATCAGTCGCCTGCGCAGTTAGCTTCACTAGGCCCATTGGCACGATCCCGCGTCGGGATGCACAATCAACTTCTTTGAAATTAAAAGGAACCAGTATGGCTCGTACCCCCATTCAGACCGACCAGGCACCGCAGGCTATCGGTACCTATTCCCAAGCCGTGCGCAGCGGAAGCACCGTTTACCTCTCGGGCCAGATTCCACTGATCCCGGAGACCATGGAACCGGTCGCCGGCAACATGGAGGCCCAGATCAGGCGGGTATTCGACAATCTCGCTGCGGTTGCCGCCGCTGCGGGCGGTTCGCTTGCCGATATCGTCAAGCTGAATATCTTCCTGACGGACCTGGGGCACTTTGCACTGGTCAACCAGGTCATGACCGATTATTTCCAGGAACCCTACCCGGCACGGGCAGCAGTCGGTGTCGCGGCCCTGCCCCGGGACGCACAGGTGGAAATGGATGCCATCATGGTACTGGGCGGCAGCTGAGGAACCTCCAGCAAAAAACGCACAGAATGTTCACCGCAGAGACGCAGAGGTCGCAGAGAAAAACCTCTAACCGCAAAGGCGCAAAGGACGCAAAGAGACATTATTGTTAAAACCCTGTTGTTCCGGCGTGCTTGGGCAAAGGAGTATTGGCTGCCTGTTCAATCAACACATTGTGTTGGGCGCGCCGTGCTTTGCCATCAACCTACTGTCTGCCCTTCGTGTACAGGCATGACAATAAGGTTCGGGGTTTTTGAAATAATTATTGCTTTTCTTTGCGTCCTTTGCGCCTTTGCGGTGAGAATTTTTATATGTTTTTCTCTGCGACCTCTGTGTCTCTCGGCAACTGCATCCTGCGTTGCCCTACCTCCTGCATCCCTGCAGTCGTGCGGTGAATAGCCTTTTTTAGTATTTTATGGACTCACCTGACACAACCACGACCGACGATCTGGATGCGCTTCCCGTTACCGTCCTGAAGGGAGTCGGTCCGCGGATGGCCGGTCGCCTCGAGCGTCTCGGTATCCGCACGGTTCAGGACGTCCTGTTTCACCTGCCATTGCGTTACGAGGACCGGACCCGTGTTGTGCCCATGGGCGCACTCCGGCCCGGTGACCACGCAGTGGTGGAGGGCGAGATTGATCTGGCCGAAGTCCGCTTCGGGCGGCGGCGCTCCCTGCTGGTGCGAATCAGTGACGGAACCGGATCCCTGACACTGCGCTTCTTCCACTTCAACGCCGCCCAGCAAGCCGGTTTTATACGCGGTACCGGTATCCGCTGCTACGGCGAGGTCAGGGCGGGCCCGACAACCGCGGAGATGATTCACCCGGAATACCGTCTGATCGAATCGGGATTCGAGACCCCCGTTGAGGAACACCTGACGCCGGTGTATCCCGCGACCGAAGGCGTGCACCAGCTGACGCTGCGTTCCATCACTTCGCAGGCCCTGCACTACCTGGATAACGCAGCCAGCGGGCGCCTGCCCGACTGGCTGCCGGCGCAGCTTATCGCACCCTTCAGGATGACCACGCTGCCGGCTGCCCTGCGCTACGTGCATCGACCCCCACCGCAGGCCTCCATCGAATTGCTGGTCGAAGGCCGGCATCCCGCCCAGCAACGCCTGGCGTTCGAGGAGTTGCTGGCGCATCACCTGAGCCTGCGCCGGGTCCGGCTGCGCGCACAACACACACGCGCTCCGGTGATTGCGGGCGACAACGGACTGGTCGGGGATTTCATTACTTCACTGCCATTTGTCCTGACGGCTGCACAGCAGCGGGTGTTCCGGGAGATCTGCGATGATCTGGTGCGTCCCCATCCCATGGCGCGACTGGTGCAGGGTGATGTCGGGTCCGGCAAAACCGTGGTGGCCGCCTGCGCCGCCCTGACCGCGGTGGAGGCCGGTTACCAGGTGGCCCTCATGGCACCGACCGAGTTGCTAGCTGATCAACACTACCGCAGTTTTCTTGGCTGGCTGGAACCGCTGGGCGTCGGGGTGGTCTGGCATGGCGGCAAATCCCGGGGCAAGGAACGCGCCGGTGCGCTGCAGGCGATCCGGGACGGTACCGCTGCGGTCGCCGTCGGAACCCACGCCCTGTTCCAGGAAGAAGTCGAGTTTGAGCGCCTCGGGCTGGTGATTATCGATGAGCAGCACCGTTTCGGGGTGCACCAGCGTCTCGCCCTGCGCGACAAGGGCCGCAGCGGCGAGCAGCGCCCGCATCAGCTGGTGATGACGGCCACACCCATTCCGCGCACCTTGGCGATGACGGTGTATGCCGACCTGGACACTTCGGTGATCGACGAGCTGCCTCCGGGGCGACTCCCTGTTAATACCGTGGTTATCAGCCAGGAACGCCGTCCCGAGGTTATGCAGCGGGTGCGCGCGGCCTGTACCGCGGGCCAGCAGGCCTACTGGGTGTGTACCCTGATAGAGGAGTCCGAGGCCCTCCAGTGCCAGGCGGCAGAAAAGACCGCTGGATTCCTGGCGGAGAGCCTGCCGGATGTAAGCATCGCCCTGGTGCATGGCCGTTTCAAGCCCGCGGCCAAGGAAGCGGTGATGGCGGCATTCAAGGCCGGGACGGTTGAGTTGCTGGTCGCCACGACCGTGATCGAGGTCGGAGTCGATGTCCCCAATGCGACCCTGATGATCATCGAGAATCCCGAGCGTCTGGGCCTGGCCCAGCTGCATCAACTGCGCGGCCGGGTGGGGCGCGGCCGGGACCAAAGCAACTGTGTGCTGCTTTACCAGCCGCCGCTTTCGGAGACGGCGCGCGCGCGCTTGTCCGTGCTGCGGGACAGCAATGACGGCTTCGAGATCGCACGCCGGGACATGCAATTGCGAGGCCCCGGTGAGGTGCTGGGTACCCGCCAGACCGGCGAAATGAAGTTCCATATCGCCGACCTGTTGCGCGACGAGGCCCTGCTGGCTGCAGTGGAAAAGGTGGCGCTGCAGTTGCTGGAGAGCTGTCCGGATCATGTGAGTCCGCTGATCCGCCGCTGGCTTGGGGACGCGGTGCAGTACGGGGAGGTCTAGCCCGCATTTCTCACCGGGCCAGGGCGGGATTATTCAGTCAAATGCAAACATGCGATAATCCCGGCCCGCATCAAACCTGCACAGAAGCCCCGATAGGACAGCATGGACTCGTTAACCCGGTCGGCCACGCGCTGGAAACCGCATCGCTGTTACCTGCGCCGCCACATCCCGGCCGATCTCAGCAGCTGGCTGCTGGATCCGGCATCACTGACATTGCGCCTGCAGCAGCTGTGCGGCGGCCAGTTCCGGGTGCGGGTAGTGTCACAGGCCTGGGGCAGGCCTTACCCGGACGAGGCCCGCTTGCTGGGCATGGACGACAGTGGCCGCGCTATCATTCGTCAGGTGCAGCTGCTGTGTGACCGGCGTCCCTGGATCTTTGCGCGCACCGTTATTCCCGCCGTGTCATTGCGGGGTCGCCTGCAGCGCCTCGCGCACCTGGGTACCCGGCCGCTCGGTGCCATGCTGTTTGCCGATCCCGGTATGCAGCGCGGGATGGTCGAGCTGGCGCGGATCCTGCCCGGCCAGACACTGTTCGACGCGGCCCTGAGCCATGCAGGCCGGCGACCGCAAGAAATCTGGGGGCGACGCTCCGTGTTCAGGCTGGCTGACAAACCGCTGCTGGTCAGCGAGGTCTTTCTGCCCGGCTTTCCCGCACGACGCGAAGGCAGGCCACTGTGGAGGGCCGGTTAGCCCGCATTTCTCACCGGGCTGCGGTAAAGCCATTCTGGGGACTGAGGTAATGAATAGAGTGAATATCGGTAATAAGACAGTGCGTTTTTGTGCATTGCCTATCCCGGTGAAAATGCTTGCTCGCGTGACACGGATCCAGGCTGCGGCACCGGTTTCGTTGTAGCATCAGCATTATGTTGACGACCCTGCGCAATCGCCTGTGGGACTACGTATTACTGATGCGGCTGGACAAGCCCATCGGTATTTTCCTGCTGTTGTGGCCGGCACTGTGGGCGCTGTTGATCGCCAGTGAGGGGCACCCGGACCCGAAGGTGATGATCGTGTTTGTGCTCGGGGTCATCCTGATGCGCTCGGCCGGTTGTGTGATCAATGATTACGCCGACCGGGATATCGACCAGCACGTGAAGCGCACCCGGGACCGGCCGATCACTGCCGGCCGCATCAGCACGCTGGAGGCCAAGCTGCTGTTCGTCCTGCTCTGCCTGGCGGCCTTCCGGCTGGTGCTGCTTCTCAACACCCTCACCATCATGCTGTCACTGGTGGGTGCACTGTTGGCAGCAAGCTATCCGTTCATGAAGCGGGTCACGCACCTGCCGCAGGTATACCTCGGTGCCGCCTTCGGCTGGTCCGTACCCATGGCGTTTGCAGCCGAGCTCAACACAGTTCCGCCGCTCGCCTGGCTGTTATTTACCGCGACGGTACTCTGGGCCACGGCCTACGACACCATGTATGCCATGGTGGACCGGGATGACGATCTGGTGCTGGGGGTGAAGTCGACCGCCATACTGTTTGGCGATGCCGATCGCCTGGTGGTCGGTCTCATCCAGTTATTGCTGCTGATCTGCCTGGTCATGATCGGATTGCAGGTCGGGCTTGGCTGGTTCTATTACATCGGCGTTTTCATAGCCGCGGTTCTGGCCATCTACCAGCAGGGGCTTATTCGCTACCGTGAGCGGGAGGGTTGTTTTCGCGCCTTCCTCAACAACAACTGGTTCGGCGCGGCAGTCTTCATGGGCCTGCTGCTGGACTACATGTTTCTGGCCCAGGCAGCCATCGGCCGCTAGCATTCTAACGGGGTCGACACTCGAGGGTATCAGTGTCCCGCCCGTGCGATCACCCACACCTCCACACGACGGGCCCCGGCCTGCTTGAGGATGCGCGCCAGTTCACCCGAGGTGTGGCCACTGGTCATGACGTCGTCGACAATCGCGATATGCGTGGATGCCAGCCGGCCGTTCAGTGTGAAGGCGTTATGCAGGTTGGCACGTCGCTGTTTTAGCGGCAGCGTGGACTGCGGCTCGGTCCGCCTGACGCGATGGCACAGGCGGTGGTCGACACAGAGGTCCAGCCGGCGACCCAGTACGCGCGCCAGCTCCGTCGCTTGGTTGAAGCCGCGCTCGCGCAGGCGCGAAGCATGCAGGGGGACTGGAATGAGCAGGCCGGGTAGGCTGGAGTGTCGCGCAGCTATTTTTATGGCCAGCAACCCGGCCAGTAACGGGGCCAGGGCAAGTTCCCCGGCGAACTTGAAACGCTGGACCAGGTAATCGGCTGGTGGCCGGTAGTGCAGCAGCGCGGTCACGGCATCGAAGGCGGGCGCGCGTTGCTGGCAGGCGCCGCACACAGCAGGCTCGCATCCCGATGCCAGGGGACGGGCACATTGCGTGCAAGCGGCCTCCACCCAGGGCAGATCCTGGAGACAGCCGGGACACAGGTCCGGGCCACCGCTGAGGGGTGACCGGCACAGCCGGCAGTGTGCCGGGAATATCAGAGCAGGTATCGGTTGCAGCACTTGTAAACCGTTGAGCTCCCTTTTAGTTGACAGGTATCGGGATCAGTCCCATAGTCCCTTGGCCATGGTCAATTGATCCGGTTTATGAGCCTATGAACACACAATCTGCCCGTCGATCGGAAATCTCCGAAAATACTGTCCGCCACGACTGGACGCATGCTGAGGTCCATTCTCTTTTCGATCTGCCTTTCAACGACTTGCTATATCGGGCGCAGTCGGTCCATCGGCAGCATTTCGACCCCAATGCGGTACAGATCAGCACCTTGCTCAGCATCAAGAGCGGGGGCTGCCCCGAGGATTGCAGTTATTGCCCGCAGAGCGTGCACTATGACACCGGCCTCGAACCCGAGCACCTGATGGATATCGAAGCGGTGGTGGCGGCTGCCCGGCGTGCCAGGGCGGCTGGCGCCACGCGCTTCTGCATGGGGGCAGCCTGGCGCAACCCGCGCGGCAGGAATTTCCAGCGGGTACTGGAAATGGTGTGTCGGGTGCGTGCCGAGGGGCTGGAGACCTGTGCGACCCTGGGTATGCTGGACGCGGAACAGGCGCAGCAGCTCAAGGAGGCGGGGCTGGACTACTACAACCACAATCTCGACACCTCGCCGGAGTTCTATGGCGAGATCATCACTACGCGTACCTATCAGGATCGCCTGGACACCCTGACGCATGTGCGCGAGGCGGACATTAATGTCTGTTGCGGGGGCATCGTTGGTCTGGGTGAAAGCCGTGCCGACCGGGTGTCGATGCTGTGCGAACTGGCCAACCTGCCCGAACACCCCGGCAGTGTACCGATTAACCAGCTGGTCAAGGTGGAGGGCACCCCGCTGGATGCAGAGCCAGGCATCGACCCGCTGGAATTTGTACGCACCATCGCCGTGTCCCGTATTCTGATGCCGCACTCCCATGTGCGGCTGTCGGCAGGGCGCAGTGAAATGGCGGACGCGATGCAGGCCCTGTGTTTCCATGCCGGGGCGAATTCCATTTTCTATGGCGAAAAACTGCTGACCACAGGTAATCCCGATACCGCCAGTGATGACGCCCTGTTTGAGCGGCTTGGTCTGCACCCGGCCTAAGGAAAAGGGGACAGATTTATTTTTCGACCTGGTAATGTTGGTTATCTGTCCGTGATCCAGAAAAATAAATCTGTCCCCTTTTCACACTTTTCATGAAAGATCTTTCTGCAGCTCTGGGTGAACGCAAGGCCAGGGGCCTGTATCGCGACCGCCAGGTGATCGAGGGTCCGCAGGGCGTAAACGTCCGCATGGATGGCAGGGAATTCCTTTCCTTTTGCAGCAATGACTACCTGGGGCTGGCCAACCACCCCGAGGTGGCGACGGCATTTCGCGCAGGACTGGAAACCTACGGCACGGGTAGCGGTGCCGCGCACCTGATCAGCGGGCATTCGTCTGCCCATCATGTGCTGGAAGAGGAACTGGCTGACTTTGTGCAACGGCCGCGCGCCCTGCTGTTTTCAACCGGTTACATGGCCAATCTCGGGGTGCTGGCGGTACTGGGAGGGCGTGGTGTCCGGGTGTTCGAGGACCGCAGTAATCATGCCTCCCTGCTGGACGGGGCGCGACTCGGTGGCGCGCGCCTGGTGCGTTACCGTCATAACGATACCGCAGACCTGGCCCAACGCCTGCAGGCGTCCCCCGCGGGCGAGCATCTGATCGCGACGGATGGCGTATTCAGCATGGACGGTGACCTGGCGCCAGTGGCCGAGCTGGCCGGGGTTGCGGCCCGACATGCGGCCTGGCTAATGGTCGATGATGCCCATGGCCTGGGTGTAATCGGTCCCGGGGGGCGCGGCACCCTGGCCCAGGCCGGGCTGAATATGACGCAGGTGCCCGTTCTGATGGGTACCCTGGGTAAGGCCTGCGGGACCTTCGGCGCCTTTGTCGCCGGCAGCGATGAATTGATAGAAACCCTGATCCAGGAGGCGCGCACCTATATTTACACCACGGCGCCACCGCCGGCGCTGGCGCAGGCGACCCGTACGGCGCTGCGACTGCTCAGGGAAGGGGACGGGCGCCGCGAGCGCCTGCGGGTGCTGGTGCAGCGCTTCCGGCGGGGTGCCGCACAGCTGGGACTGCACCTGCCTGAATCGCAAACGCCGATTCAACCCCTGATCATCGGTGATGCCGGTGCGACATTGCGCCTGAGTGCGGCGTTACGGGAGCGCGGTATCCTGATCAGCGCCATCCGGCCACCGACGGTGCCGCCGGGATCGGCGCGCCTGCGCATTACGTTTTCGGCGGCCCACAGCGAGGACCAGGTCGATTGCCTGCTGGATGCACTGGATCGATTGAATGCAGCCGGGATCATCATGGAGTGTGTGACGGATGAATTTGCATGACTATGATAATTACGTGAAAGGAATTATTAACCGCAAAGACGCAAAGACACAAAGTATGAAGAAGAATTTCACTGCGAAGACGCAGAGATAATACAGTGCAAAAACAAAAACCCTGTTTCGTTACCGAGAAAAGAGTAATCCGTGGATGCAGATCGAGTTGTCGGATTATGCTGCGCTAATCCGACCTACGAAATCTTGCTTTGCGTCTTTGCGGTGAAATTGGTTTTTAGATACCTATGTCTTGTCCGGTTTATCGATAATGAAACTGTTTACACAAACAAGCGGTGAGGGGCCCGGCCTGGTACTGGTCCACGGCTGGGGCCTGCATGGCGGGATCTGGGATCCCCTGGTGCCGTTGCTGGAGCCGTGCTTTCGTGTCACCCGGATCGATCTGCCGGGACATGGCCGCAGTGCCTGGCAGGGTCAGGCCGATCTGGATGCTGTGACCGACGCGGTCCTGGCTGTCGCGCCGCCGGCAGCCGCCTGGCTGGGATGGTCCCTGGGCGGGCTGGTGGCGGCGCAGGCGGCCCTGGTGGCGCCGGAGCGGGTTAGCCAACTGGTGCTGCTGGCGAGCACCCCCAGTTTTGTCCGTCGTCCGGGCTGGCAAACCGCCATGTTACCGGTGTTGCTGGATACCTTCGCCGCCGATCTTGAGGAGGACTATAACGGGACGCTCAACCGCTTCCTGTCCCTGCAGGTACGCGGCAGCGAGGACAGTAGTGCGGTGTTGAGGACGCTGCGGGCCAAACTTCTGGAACACGGGGCACCAGCAGCGCAGGCCCTGCGTGCCTACCTCGAAGTCCTGCGCAATACCGACCTGCGCGAGCGGATAATTGCTATCCACTGTCCCGTATTGCTGCTGATAGGGGAGCGCGACACGCTGGTGCCGGCCGCGGCCGGCCGGCAGGCGGCACAGATGATCCCGGGAGCACGGCTGCAGGTGATCGCCGGCGCCGGTCATGCGCCGTTTCTTGTCCATCCCCGGGCTGTCGCCACCATTCTGCAGGGGTTTCTGCAACCATTGAACGCGTCTGGCGCAGGCAAGGAATATGGCTAAGGACAGCACCGGATACCAACTGGACAAACGCCAGGCACGGCTGGCCTTTGAACGTGCGGCGGACACCTACGACGATGTATCGGCACTGCAGCAGGAGGTTGGACAGCGCCTGATCGAGCGCCTGGACCTGATCCGCATGCAGCCGAGGTGCATCCTGGACCTGGGAGCCGGGACCGGGGTTTTCAGTAAGGTGCTATTGCGTCGTTATCACAAGGCACACGTAGTGGCCCTCGACCTCGCCCAGGCCATGCTGCGTCACGCCCGGCGTCGTGGCAGCTGGCTACACAAGCCGGCTTGTGTCTGTGCCGATGGCGAGCAGTTGCCGTTTGCCGACGACAGCTTTGATTTCATCTTTTCCAACCTGATGCTGCAATGGTGCATGGATCCGGAACCGGTGTTCACGGAACTGCGGCGGGTACTGGCGCCGGGCGGCCTGTTGTTGTTCACCACCTTTGGTCCGGATACGCTGATGGAGTTGCGTGCCAGCTGGGAGGCCGTGGACGGCCATACCCATGTCAATCGCTTCACCGATATGCACGATATCGGCGATGCCCTGATGCATGCCCGCTGGGCGGAACCCGTTATGGATTCCGAACGCATTACCGTGACCTACAAGGAGCTACATACCCTGATGCAGGACCTCAAACACCTGGGTGCGCACAACGTCACTGCCGGAAGACCACGTGGCCTGACCGGCCGGCAACGCCTCAGGCAGGTATCGGAGGCGTACGAGCGTTTCCGCAAAAACGGGGTGCTGCCGGCCAGCTACGAGGTGGTCTACGGGCATGCCTGGTCACCTGTGAACAAGCATGCCCCCGCCGGGACGGTCGACGTACCCCTGTCCGGCATGCAGGCGCGTCCACCGGTGCCGCACAGTGACTGATACTCCGGGCTATTTCATCACCGGTACCGATACCGGCGTCGGCAAAACCGTGGTTACCCTGGGCCTAATGCAGTGGCTGCAGGACCGGGGCCACCGGGTAGCCGCCATGAAGCCGGTGGCCTCCGGCTGCGAGCGCGGCGAAAGCGGGCTGCGCAACGCGGATGCGCTGCTGTTGCAACAGCAGGCATCGATGACGCTGCCCTACGAACAGGTCAATCCCTATGCCTTCGAACCTGCCATCGCTCCGCATATAGCCGCCGCCGAGGTGGGTAGCCGGATCGATCCCGATGCCATTGCTGCAGGCGCCCACGCACTGGGGGGTATTGCGGACAGGGTTTGCGTGGAGGGCGTTGGCGGCTGGCTGGTGCCGTTGAATGAACGGGAAACTGTCGCGGACATGGCCGCACGGCTCGGATTCGAGGTGGTGCTGGTGGTGGGGATCCGGCTGGGCTGCCTGAACCATGCCCTGTTGACCGCCCGTGCCATCGAGTCCTCCGGGATGACCCTCGCGGGTTGGGTGGCGAACCGGCTGTCGCCGGCAGCCGAGTATGTCGGGGAAAACATCGAAGCCCTGGAGGCGCGGTTGGCGGCGCCCCTGCTGGGGGTTATCCCGCCGCTGGCCGAGGTCGACCCCCGTCGGGTGGCGGCTTGCCTCGCACTGCAGTAGCCAGGTGAGCCGCTGCAACAATATAAATATTAACAATTTATTTAATACTAATACATCCCCGCTCAAACCATGATTCTGATGCCCTTGTGGTTGCAGGCATCCCTCCTGATGCAGTAGGATTCGCGCTCTGTTTTTACATGCAACCCGGCGCTGCCGGGCATGTGGGCGATTGTGGTTGAAATGGTATGCGATCCTGCGGGTTCAGACTGTCGCTGGGTCATCCGTCCGAACCAGTCCCTGTCGTGGCGCGGGGCCTTGCGGATCTACCTTGTCATCACAATCTGCGTGATGGGTACAGCACTGGCATTTGCACTGCACGGGTTCTGGCCCGTTTTGCCATTTGCCGGACTTGAACTGATTGCACTGGGGACAGCCTTCTACCTGTGTCTGTCACGCAGTCAGAATCGGGAGGTTGTCTCGGTAGGCGCGAGTGTTGTTACGGTCGAAAAGGGACGGCACGAACCGCAAGAGCACTGGGAGTGTCCGCGCGCATGGGCACGTGTGCTACTCGAACAATCGCCGATTGCGTGGTACCCGAGTCGACTGTCGATTGCCTATCAGGAGAGACGCGTCGAGATCGGACGGTTTCTGCATGAGGCGGAACGGCGTGAACTGGCTGATGCACTGGAACAGGCCATCCGCGGTCGGGATTGAACGGCTCCGACGCCAACAAGAATTTTTGCCAAAAATATAATGTTAGGGAGAGTGTTGCATGTTTGCTAGAAAGCTACGACTTGCCGTATGCAGCCTGTGGGGCACCGTCATCCTGTTCGGCACGGGCAATGCCTTTGCGGGATTCGATGAGCTGAACCTGAGGCGGGGTGTGACCGATATCAGTAATCAGGTCTACGACCTGCATATGCTGATCTTCTGGATCTGCGTGGTGGTGTGTGTCGCGGTGTTTGCCGTCCTGATCTACTCCATCTTCACGCACCGCAAGTCCAAGGGCGCCAAGCCCGCGACCTTCCACGAGAGCACCACGGTCGAAATCATCTGGACCACCATCCCCTTCCTGGTGCTGGTGGGTATGGCCATTCCGGCCACCAAGACCCTGCTGGCCCTGGAAGACACCCGAGATGCGGATATGTCCATCAAGGTGACCGGTTACCAGTGGAAGTGGCAGTACGAGTACCTCGATGGCCCGGCCGAGGACGTCAGCTTCTTCAGCGTCCTGACGACCCCGCGCGAGCAGATCGAGGGCACGGCGGAGAAGGGCGAGAACTACCTGCTCGAGGTGGACAACCCGATTGTCGTGCCGATTAACAAGAAGATCCGTTTCCTGATCACCTCCAACGACGTCATTCATTCCTGGTGGGTGCCGGATCTCGGCTGGAAGCAGGATGCCGTGCCCGGCTTCATCAACGATGGCTGGACCGAGCTGAAGGAGCCCGGTATCTACCGCGGCAAGTGTGCGGAACTGTGCGGCAAGGACCACGGCTTCATGCCGGTCGTGCTGGAAGCCAAGACCGAAGAGGATTTCGCCCAGTGGGCAGCCGACCAGAAAGCCGGCGCCGCCGCTGAGGCAGCTGCCGCCACCCAGACCTGGACCATGGATGACCTGATGGCGAAGGGTGAAGCGGTCTACAACACCAATTGTGCTGCCTGTCACCAGGCCAATGGCCAGGGCATCCCCGGGGTGTTCCCGGGAATTGCCGGCGGTGCGGTTTCCATCGGACCACTTGCCGACCACATCGATATCGTCGTAAACGGCAAGCCCGGTACCGCCATGCAGGCCTTCGGTGCCCAGTTGAGCGACGTCGATTTGGCTGCGGTCGTTACCTTCGAGCGTAACGGCTTCGGTAACAACACTGGCGATGTGGTGCAGCCGTCCGATATAACGGCAGCGCGCTAGGGAATTCAGGAATATCTAAGTGGAGGTGTGAATTAAAATGAGTACAGCAACCACACACGACGAGCATCATCATCACCCGACCGGCATCATGCGCTGGATCACAACGACCAACCACAAGGACATCGGTACCCTGTACCTGTGGTTCTCGTTCATCATGCTGCTGATCGGTGGCGCAATGGCCATGGTGATTCGTGCCGAGCTGTTTCAGCCGGGCATGCAGGTCGTGGATCCCAACTTCTTCAATACCATGACCACCATGCACGGCCTCATCATGGTGTTCGGCGCCATCATGCCGGGCATGGTCGGCCTGGCCAACTGGCTGATCCCGATGATGATCGGCGCACCCGACATGGCGCTGCCGCGCATGAACAACTGGAGCTTCTGGATCCTCCCGTTCGCCGGCACCATGCTGGTCAGTACCCTGTTCATGGAAGGCGGTGGCCCGGCCTTTGGCTGGACCTTCTACGCACCGCTGTCCACGACCTTTGCCCCGGACAGCACCGACTTTTTCATCTTCTCGGTCCATCTGCTGGGCTTCTCGCGGTGACCATGATGCTCACCGACCGCCACTTCGGCACCAGCTTCTTCAGTGCTGCCGGCGGCGGTGACCCGGTATTGTTCCAGCACGTGTTCTGGTTCTTCGGTCACCCCGAGGTGTACATCATGATCCTGCCGGCCTTCGGCGTGGTCTCGCAGATCATTCCGACCTTTGCCCGCAAGAAACTGTTCGGCTACAGCTCGATGGTGTACGCGACGGCCTCGATCGCCTTCCTGTCATTCATCGTATGGGCGCACCACATGTTCACCACCGGCATGCCGGTAGCGGGTGAGCTGTACTTCATGTACGCAACCATCATGATCGCCGTGCCGACCGCGGTGAAGGTGTTCAACTGGACGGCCACCATGTGGCGCGGCTCCATGACCTTCGAGACGCCGATGCTGTGGGCGATCGCCTTCGTGTTCCTGTTCACCCTGGGCGGCTTCACCGGCCTGATGATGGGTGTGGCCCCTGCCGACATGCAGTACCACGATACCTACTTCATTGTGGCGCATTTCCACTACGTACTGGTGACCGGCGCCCTGTTCGCGATAATCGCAGCGGTCTACTACTGGCTGCCCAAGTGGACCGGCCACATGGTTGACGAGCGTCTTGGCAAGATTCACTTCTGGTGGTCGGCCATCTCTGTCAACGTCCTGTTCTTCCCGCAGCATTTCCTCGGCCTGGCCGGCATGCCGCGCCGGATCCCGGACTATTCGCTGCAGTTTGCCGACTGGAACATGGTTTCCAGTCTTGGCGGTTTTGCCTTCGGCCTGGCCCAGGTGTTCTTCATGTACGTCGTCATCAAGACCATCAAGGGCGGCGAGAAGGCCAGCGACCAGGTCTGGGAAGCTGCCGAGGGCCTGGAATGGACGATACCGTCACCGGCACCGTATCACACCTTCGAGACGGCCCCGGAGGTCAGGTAGCAACGTATGGACAGTGGGCCATGCCCGGCGTGGCCCACTGCAACGATGGCATGGCGACAAAGGCACAAAATCAGGCTAACCGGGGTAGCGGCCGCAAGGTCGCCGTAGTCCTGGTGCTGTTTGCAGTCGCAGCGGCGTTCTACATTGGCAGTTTCCTCTTGATGCGGGGCTGAGATGGATACCACTGAGCTGTCACAAGCCAACCGGCGTGTCGTCAAACGGCTCGGCCTGGTGGTACTGGCCATGTTCGGTTTCGGTTTTGCACTGGTGCCGCTGTATGACGTGTTTTGCGAGCTCACCGGCCTCAATGGCAAGACCGGCCGCATCGAGATCGAACAGGCGCTGGGCCAGAAGATCGACAGGGAACGCCTGGTTACGGTGCAGTTTTTGGTTTCGGTCAACAGTGATCTGCCATGGGATGTGCGCCCGATGGTCAAGAAGATCAAGGTCCACCCGGGCGAGGTGACCGAGGTGAAATACCTGGCAACCAATAAAACCGCCGATTCGGTAGCCGGCCAGGCGGTCCCGAGCCTGATGCCCGGACTGGCGGCGAAGTATTTCAACAAGACGGAATGTTTCTGCTTCACCCGGCAGGTCCTGGGTCCGGGCGAGGAGAAGGAAATGCCGCTGCGGTTCATTGTCGACCCGGAGTTGCCGGAGGACATCAGGACGGTGTCGCTGTCTTACAGCGTCTACCAGGCGGATCCGGCGACACCCGGGAGCGAACGGCAGAACGGTGGCTTCGAAGAGTTGAACGCCGGCACCGGCAGCATGCAGAAAAAAAGCATCTGAAGGTACTTAACAATCATTAACCGGATTTATTTGAATAGAGAAAGGGGATTAACCAATGTCAGCATCTAAAGGGGGTTACTACCTGCCGGAACCCAGCTACTGGCCCATCGTCGGATCAATCGGCCTGTTTCTGACCGTGGGCGGGATCGCCCATCTACTCCACGGCGGGACACCGCTGGTCACTATGGCGGGTGCGGTGGTGCTACTGGTCATGCTGTTCGGCTGGTTCGGCACAGTCATCAGGGAAAGCGAGCGCGGTCTCTACAACGACCAGGTCGACATGTCCTTCCGCATGGGCATGGGCTGGTTCATCTTTTCCGAGGTAATGTTCTTCGCGGCCTTCTTCGGTGCCCTGTTTTATGCACGCGTCTACTCGGTGCCCTGGCTGGGCGGCGCCGGCAACAACGTGATGACCAACGAGCTGCTGTACCCCGCCTTCGAGGCCATGTGGCCGACCAATGGTCCCGCTCAGGTGGGAGGCGAGTACAAAGTAATGGGCGCCTGGGGAATCCCTGCGATCAATACAATGATCCTGCTCACAAGTGGCGTGACCGTCACCCTGGCACACTGGGCACTGAAGAAGAGCCAGCGTGCCGCGCTGGTGTTGTGGCTGGCCGCTACCGTGGCACTGGGTTTCCTGTTCCTGGGGTTGCAGGCCTACGAGTACATGCATGCCTACTCCGACTACAACCTGAAGCTGAATACCGGCATGTACGGAACCACCTTCTACATGCTCACCGGTTTCCACGGCTTGCACGTGACCCTGGGTGCCACCATGCTGCTGGTGATCCTGATCCGCAGCATCAAGGGGCATTTCACCCCGAATCACCACTTTGCCTTCGAGGCCGTGGCCTGGTACTGGCACTTCGTGGACGTGGTCTGGCTGGGCCTGTTCGTGTTCGTCTACTGGCTGATCTGACCAGGCGCAGATAATGCAATCGAAGGGCGCTGCACTTGCGGCGCCCTTTTTTTGCCTACAGGGATGTAGGTACATCGCGTGAGGCAGGAAGCCGTAAGCGATGCGCCGGAAGGGATGTAGGTACGGTCGTTCCAGCACATCCCTGTGCTCCACGACACTTGTACATCCGTGTACATCGTCGCGAAGGGCCGGAATGGATGTGGTACGGTCGTTCCCGCGCATCCCTGTGCTCCACGGCACTCGGACATCCGGTCCATCGCGCGAGAGCGATGCGCCGGAAGGGATGTATCTTCGAGGTTCCCGGGGAGCGGCGTACAGGACGTCTCCGCTCGATGTGGCTAGCCGGGATAAACGCCGTGCGGTTGCAGCAGACCGCTGGCGTAGGCCAGCATCAGGAGGATAAACAGCAGGACCGACAGGCTGATGCGCACGGTAAGCGCCCTGACGGTGCGATCCGAGGAACCCTTGTCCTTGACCAGGTAATAGAGCCCGCTGCCAAGACTGCCAATGATCGCTAACAGGAACAGGACGACGATGATTTTTGTAAGCATGGCGGGAACGGGCCTTCAGGTTGGTTGCCTGGATTATAACAAACGCGGGGTTGGTGATGCGGCTGGGGGGCTTTGATTTCACCCCTGGGCTGTGGCCGACCCTGGCAACCATCGTGCTGGTGCCTATCCTGGTGAGCCTCGGGGTGTGGCAACTCGAGCGTGCGGCCTGGAAGCAGGCACTGGTCGATGAGCACGCCGAACATATACGGCAATCACCGCTGCCCCTTGCGGACTGGCTGACCAGCGGTGACAGGCCACAGTACCGCCGGGTCACAGCCCGGGGCCGCTATGATCTGGATCATCAGCTGCTTTTGGACAACAGCATTCACCGGGGCCGGGCAGGGTACCATGTACTGACACCGCTGGTACTGACCGACCTGGCTGAGACGGTGCTGGTCAACCGCGGCTGGGTGCCGGTGGGTCCCAGCCGGGTGGAATTGCCGGCATTGCCGGGGCCGGAAGAGGCGGTCAACGTGAGGGCCCTGGTGACGTATCCGCCCGGGAAACGCCTGCGGCTGGATGACGTGGAGGAACCCCACACGGGCTGGCCCAGGGTGGTGCAGCTGATCGAGCCGAGGGTACTGGAACAGCAGCTGGGATACGAACTGCTGCCGGTGGTCCTGCTGCTGGAGGCGGATGCGGCACACGGTTTTGCCCGGGAATGGCGGCCGGTTTACGGGACCACCCCGGACAAGCACCGTGCCTATGCCATGCAGTGGTTCACGTTGGCTGCGGTATTGGCCTTGATCTATATCGGCGTGAACACGCGCCGGGTGTCAAACGAACACGAGTAATAGTGGTTTTATTATGAATCATCTCAAATACACACACACATCAAGGGCAGGCAGCCGTGCCAATCGGCAGCGCGGTTTTCTGAGTTCCCGGCAGTCGCTGGTGCTGCTGGGCCTGTTGTTCCTTTCGCCGATGTTGATTGCCTGGATTATGCACCTCAGCGGTCAGCAGGGCTGGCGCCCCGAAGGCACCACCAACCAGGGGGTGCTGGTGCAGCCCCCGCGGCCGCTGGTGTTGCCCGCTGGCATGCCCGGTGTGACGGAGAGGGAGTTACAGGAAGGTTTCCTGCAGGGCAAATGGACCCTGCTGTATATTGGCACGACCGACTGCGGTGAGGCCTGCCGTACCAACCTGTATCACATGCGCCAGGTGCGGCTGGCGCAGGGGGAGAATATCCAGCGAGTGCAGCGCCTGTTCCTGGTAGCGGACACGACGACGCTGACCCCGATGGGAGACATACTCAACGACTACCCGGAGATGGCTACCGGGGTGCTGTCGCCCGCGCAGAGTACCGAACTGGAGCCCCTGTTCATGATTGACGCGGTACCGATGCACAGCGCCGAGCGCGTCTACCTGGTCGATCCGCTGGGTAACCTGATGATGTACTACCCGGTCGATGCTGACCCGCGCGGTATGATCAAGGACCTGAAACGGTTGTTGAAGTACTCGCGGATCGGCTAGCCGGTCGGATGATGTAATCGTTCATGTCTGTTTCGACTAAAGAAAAGACGGGTACCGAAATGCCGGGCCAGCCAACCCTGGCATTGCTAAAGAGTTATCTGGGTCTCTGCAAGCTCAGAGTTGTCGCCCTGATCGTGTTCACGGCCATGGTGGGCATGTTTCTTGCCACCTCGCCGCCCGCGATGGTCCCGCTAGATGTCTTGCTGCTCGGTAACCTGGGGATCGGCATGGCGGCCGCTGCGGCCGCGGCCATCAACCATGTGCTTGATTCGCGCGAGGACGCGCGTATGGCACGTACCAGCAAGCGTCCCCTCCCGCAGGGACAAATCAGCGAGCGCAACGCGCTGCTGTTTGCCGTACTGCTCGGCACGGTCTCCATGCTCATTCTGGTTTACTTCATCAATATTCTGACCGCGGTACTGACCTTTCTGTCGCTGTTGGGTTATGCGGTCGTCTACACCATGTACCTCAAGCGCGCAACCCCGCAGAATATCGTCATCGGGGGGGCGGCCGGTGCGGCACCTCCGCTCCTGGGCTGGACGGCGTTGACCGGAACGCTTGATCCGCACGCCCTGCTGCTGTTCCTGATCATCTTCGTCTGGACACCGCCGCATTTCTGGGCGCTGGCGATTCATCGTCGCGACGAGTACGCCAAGGTGGACATCCCGATGTTGCCGGTGACCCACGGCATACCGTTTACGCGACTGCAGATTCTTCTGTACACCCTGCTATTGATCGCCGTCAGCGTGCTGCCATTTGCGACCCGCATGAGTGGATTGTTCTATCTCGCCGGGGCCCTGTCACTGGGTGGTGGCTTTCTCTATTACGCGGTGGAGTTGATGAAAGGTAAAGACGAGAAGATCGCCATGAAGACCTTCGGTTACTCCATTTGGTACCTGATGGCCCTGTTCGCCATCCTGATGCTGGACCATTACCTGCCGCTGCTGTTCTGATTGGTCGCTGCGAGCAAATAATAATTTCACCGCGCGACTCCAGGGGAAAACGACTGCATGGACGATGTACAGGGAAGTGAAAGTGGTCGCTTTCGCACATCCTGTGCTTCAAGACACTCGAACTTCATGTCCAGCGTCACCAGAGGGCAGGAAGCCCGAAGTGACTGCAGGGGGTAGAGTCAGTCAGGCTGAATTGGCTGTAGGACGGCAGCAGGTCACCCGGCTGCAAGCGGGTAACAAAAAACGGCCCGCAAAAGGGCCGTTTAGGTCAGCCCCGGTCCCGGGATGTTCAGATCACCATGGTCTTCTTGAGTTTGTTGATGGCGTTTTTCTCCAGCTGGCGAATGCGCTCGGCCGAGACATCGAAGCGTGTTGCCAGCTCCTGCAGGGTGGTCTTGTCTTCCGCCAGCCAGCGTTCCTCTAGGATGATCCGGCTGCGCTCGTTCAGCTGCGCCAGTGCGTCGAGCAGGCTGCTGGTGCTCCGCTGCTGCCAGTCGTGCTGTTCGATGGTCAGGGCCGGGTCGTTGGATTCGTCCGTCAGGTAGGCCGCCGGTGCGAACTGCCTGACGTGCTCGTCATCCTCGCTGCCAGCCAGGTCGAAGCCGATGTCCTGTCCGCTGAGACGTGACTCCATCTCCAGCACGGTTTCCGGTTTGACACCGAGGTCTTCTGCCACGGCGTTGACCTCGTCCCGATTCAACCAGCCGAGGCGTTTCTTGGCGCTGCGCAGGTTGAAAAACAGCTTGCGCTGCGCCTTGGTGGTGGCGACCTTGACGATGCGCCAGTTGCGCAGGATGAATTCATGGATCTCGGCGCGTATCCAGTGCACCGCGAAGGACACCAGGCGGACGCCCACGTCCGGGTCAAAGCGCTTGACCGCCTTCATCAGGCCGATATTGCCCTCCTGAATCAGGTCGCCCAGGGCCAGACCGTAGCCACTGTAGCCACGCGCGACCCGCACCACGAAGCGCAGGTGCGACATCACCAGCTGGCGCGCCGCGTCGAGGTCGTTGTCCTGCTGCAGGTGCAGTGCCAGTGTCCGCTCCTCCTCGGCGCTGAGTACCGGGATGCTGAAAGCGGCCTGGATATACTGGTCCAGGTTACCGGTCGGTAGCGGCAATACAAGTGTCTGGTTTCTAAGGACTATTTCCTGATGCATTCAATAGTTCTCCGTTTGACTGGGCCAATTTTAGCACTCCGTTATATAGAGTGCCAATTGTCTGAAAAGTTTCTGAAAAATCGGCGTGTTATGCGGAATCTTGAGGGCGGGCAGGACGCAGGTGGAAGTGCCCGCTACAGCCCGGGCGACGACCCCGGCTTCAGGACGGTTCGATGGCGCTGAGATGACGCCCAACCGCCAGCCAGGAACCCAGCAGGCCCAATGCGCTTCCGCTGCCCAGCAGCACGAGCAGCAACTGCAACGGCAGCGTCTGCAGGGCGAAGTGGCTTTGGTAGAGACCGGCCAGGTGCTGCACCGGACCGGCCAGCAGCCAGAAACTGATTTCCACTATCAGCCAGGCAACGCCGGCACCCAGAACCCCGTACCAGATCCCGCTGTAGAGGAACGGGCGCCGGATGAAGCTGTTAGTGGCGCCGATCAGCTTGGTGACTACGATTTCCTCGCGCCGGTTCTGAATCTCCAGACGGATGGTATTGCCCACCACCAGCAGCACGGCCAGTGCCAGTAAGGCGCTGATCACCGCGACGCCGCGTCGGGCCATGTCCAGCATGGCGGCCAGTCGCTGGACCCATTGCAGGTCCAGTTGCGCCAGCTCGATCTCCGGCAGCCCACGGAACTTCTGCTGCAGTTCGCTGGCCGACTGCGGGTCGCCGTGACCCGGGCCGGGTGTCACCAACAGCACTACCGGCAGCGGGTTCTCTTCCAGTGCGCCGAGCACGTCGGCGAAACCGGCATGCTGGCCGAATTCTTCCAGCGCCTCGGCCGGGGTTACCATGGTTACCCCGGCAATTTCAGGCCAGTTGCGTATTGTTTCTGCCAGGGTGGCGGCCGCGGTCTCCGATACCCGGGGTTTGAGGAATACTGACAGGCTGGCCTGTCCGTCCCAGGAACCGCTGAGCCGGTCAAGGTTGTCGAGCAGCAGGTACATCCCCGCGGGCATGGACAGGGCAATCCCGAGTACCGCGGTCGTCATCAGGCTGGAAACCCAGTTGCGGTAGAGCCGTCCGAGACTGTCGAACGCGACCTGGGCATGACGCAACAGCCAGGTTCGCAGCGATAGCCGGCGACGCAGTGACTTGCTCCAGTGATGCTCTGAGCGCCGCCGGTTGATGCGTGCGCGCTTCATGCGGAGGCCCTGCCAGAGTGCAGCAGGCGTCCGTGGTCCAGGGTAATGACCGGGTAATCGAGCTGCTGGATCAGGGTGACGTCATGGCTGGCGATGAGTACGGTGACTCCCACCTGATTGAACAGGGCGAACAGGTTCATGATCTCGCGCGACAATTCTGGGTCGAGGTTGCCGGTCGGTTCGTCGGCCAGCAGCAACAGGGGCTTGTTAACCACAGCTCGGGCGATGCCCACGCGCTGCTGTTCGCCACCGGAGAGAGTGATGGGGTAGAGGCGTTCCTTGTCGAGCAGGCCGACCTTGTCGAGCGCTGCACGTGCCCGGCGCCCGACCTCCTGGTGGCGATAGCCGGCGATAATCAGCGGCAGGGCGACATTGTCGAACACGGTGCGGTCAAAAAGCAGGTTATGGTTCTGGAAGATGAAACCGATCTTGCGGCGTATATATGGGATGCGTCGCCGGCTGATGCGCGAGACATTCTGGCCATCGACGAAGATCTGGCCACGAGTCGCACGCTCGACCATTGCGATCAGCTTGAGCAGTGTGCTCTTGCCGGCGCCTGAGTGCCCGGTGAGGAAGGCCAGTGCGCCGCGCTCGAGCTGGAGACTGATGTTACTGAGAGCCTCGAAACCACCCGGATAGCGTTTACTGACGTTGTCGAAGCGAATCATGGGTTATCAGGTATTGTGTTCACCGCAAAGGCGCACGACTGCAGGGATGCAGGAGGTAGAGTAACGCATGGAGCAGTTACCGAAAGTAAGTAAAGTAAAAAATGATTGTTTAAAACCATAATTAAAATTCGCAAGCGGGGATTTGCTGCAAACGCTGGATCCTGTACCGTCTCTATGGTTTGTCGGTTTCACTGTGATAATAAAGAAGTTTGTTTTAGCAGTTGCTTTGACTCGGCGTCCTCAACAACTCCGCGGTAATAACTTTCCTTTTCTGTACTTTACGTACTTTCGGTAACTGCTCCATGCGTTACTCTACCTCCTGCATCCCTGCAGTCGTGCGCCTTTGCGGTGAATCATTGTAATTTGCTTATTTTACAGGTCGTTATTGCTGTTATGTTTCGAACAGCGCAGCGACAAATTCCCCGGCATCAAACTCGCGCAGGTTCTCGATGCCTTCGCCGACCCCGATGAAGCGAATGGGGATGCCGAGCTTGCTGGCAATTGCGAAGATGATGCCGCCTTTGGCGGTGCCGTCGAGTTTGGTCAGGGTGATACCGGTGAGCCCCACGGCCTTGTTGAACTGCTGGGCCTGGTTGAGCGCATTCTGGCCGGTGCCGGCATCGACCACCAGCATGACCTCATGAGGCGCATTGTCATCCAGCTTGCCCAGCACCCGTTTGATTTTCTTCAGTTCTTCCATCAGATTCGATTGCGTATGCAAGCGTCCGGCAGTATCGGCAATCAGCACGTCGATGTCGCGTGCCTGCGCCGACTGCAAGGCATCGAAGATGACCGAGGCTGCATCGGCACCCTGCTGCTGTGCCACGACCGGGACGTCATTGCGCTCGCCCCAGGTCTGCAGCTGCTCCACGGCCGCGGCGCGGAAGGTGTCACCGGCGGCCAGCATGACCTTGAGGCCCTGGTGCTGCAGACGGTGGGTGAGCTTGCCGATGCTGGTGGTCTTGCCAGCACCGTTGATGCCGACCATCAGGATCACATAGGGCCGGATGCCTGCCGGTATAACGAGTGGATGGCTGCAGGGTGCGAGTATGGCCTGCATGTCCTCACGCAGGGCATTCATCAGGGCATCGGCGTCAGCCAGTTCCTTGCGTGAGATTCGACGAGTGAGATCGTCGATGATCTCGCGCGTGGCCTCCACCCCCACATCGGCAACCAGCAGGGCGGTCTCGATTTCCTCCAGCAGTTCATCGTCGATGGCCTTGCTGCCGAGCACCAGCGCAGAGACGCCGTCTGTCAGGCTGTGGCGGGTACGTGCCAGTCCGGACTTGAGTCGGGCGAACAGACCGGTCTTCTTCCCTGGCTGGGAATCGCTCGTGGACTTGTTTTTTCTGAAACCAAGCATGAATTAAATTGTCTGTGATTGAGCGGTAGTAATGGAAAACGGTGCGTTGGGTATCCTATCATCCCATACCTGTCCGGGTTAACAGACAAGATTCTGGAGAATTTGTATGCGTGTTGTATTGACTGTGGTACTGCTCTTCTTCAGTCAGCTGGTGCTGGCGCGCGCCGCGGTGCATGAATACCGGCTCGATAACGGCATGAAGCTGATCGTCAAGGAAGACCATCGCGCCCCCGTGGTCGTCTCCCAGGTGTGGTACAAGGTCGGCGCCAGTTACGAGCACGACGGCATTACCGGCATCTCTCATGTGCTGGAGCACATGATGTTCAAGGGCACTAAAAACCATGATGCGGGTGAGTTTTCCCGTATCATCTCCGAAAACGGGGGGCGCGAGAATGCCTTTACCAGTCGCGACTATACCGCCTATTTCCAGCGCCTGGAAAAGAGCCGCCTGCCGGTGAGTTTCGAGCTGGAGGCGGATCGCATGCGCAACCTGCAGCTGGATGAGGCCGAGTTCGCCAAGGAACGCAAGGTCGTGATGGCCGCCTGCGTACCGAGGACAAGCCCACCTCGTTGACCTACGAGCAGTTCCAGGCCACGGCCTACACCAGTAGTTCCTATCGCAACCCCACCATCGGCTGGATGGACGATCTCGAGAATCTGCAGCTGGAGGACCTGCAGGTCTGGTACGAACGCTGGTATGCGCCGAACAATGCGGTTCTGGTCGTGGTCGGGGATGTGCAGCCCGAAGAGGTCTTCAAACTGGCCACTCAGCATTTCGGGCCGCTCAAGCCCGAGCAGATCAAGGCACCCAAGCCGCGTCTCGAGCCCCCGCAACCCGGCCAGCGGCGTATCACCGTATCGGTGCCGGCCGAAGTGCCCTATTTGTTGATGGGTTTCAAGGTGCCGGTACTGGGTACCGCCGAGGATGACTGGGAGGTCTATGCCCTGGAGGTACTGTCCGGCATCCTGGATGGCGGCGCCAGCGCGCGGCTCGCCCGGGAACTGGTGCGTGGCAGCCAGATCGTCTCCAGCACCGGTGTAGGCTACGATCTCTACGACCGCAAGACCAGCCTGTTCCTGATCGAGGCGACCCCCAGTCGGGAGCGCAGCATCGCCGAGGTTGAGCAGGCATTACACGAGCAGATCAGGCGCCTGCAGGAAGCGCCGGTGGAGGCCAGCGAGCTGGCGCGCGTCAAGGCTCAGGTGGTTGCCAGTGATGTCTTCGAGCAGGACTCGATTTACTACCAGGCCATGCAGATCGGCCGGCTGGAGTCAGTCGGGCTGGACTGGTCGCTGATGGATGAGTTTGTCGAGCGGATCAACGCCGTGACCGCCGAACAGGTTCAGGCGGTTGCCAGAAAATATCTGGTGGCAAAACAGCAGACAATTGCCGTGCTCGATCCCCTGCCGCTGGATTCCGGCAACAAACCGCGACCGGCATCACCGGGAGGCGGCCATGTCCATTAATTATCTGGAACGGGCTGTCTGCTCCGGTGCTGTGGTCCTCGCAGCCTGGTTGTTTACCCTCGGCACGGCGCTGGCGATGCCGCCGATCCAGCACTGGCAGACAGCGACCGGTGCGCGCGTTTATTACGTGCCAGCGCCCGAACTGCCCATGGTGGACATCCGCGTGGTGTTCGCAGCTGGCAGTGCGCATGACGCCGGTCTGCCGGGGCTTGCCAGCATGACCAACCACATGCTGGACAAGGGGGCCGCGGGACTGACGGCCAACGACATCGCTGCCCGGCTGGAAGGGCTGGGTGCGGAGCTGGGTACCGGTGCCCTGCGTGATATGGCCTGGGTGTCGCTGCGCAGCCTGAGTGATGCGGCATTGTTCGAACCCGCAATGGAGGTCTTGCAACAGGTACTGAGCGAGCCGGACTTTAATGAGCATGATTTTGAACGTGAGCGTGAACGTACGCTGGTCTCGCTGCGTGAGGACGAGCAGTCGCCGTCCACGATTGCTGGATACCGTTTCTACCGGGCGGTCTTTGGCGAACATCCCTATGCAACGCGCCCGGTCGGTGATGAGGCCAGCCTGCAGCGGATGACGCTCAAGGACATCCGTGCGTACTATGAAAAATACTATGTCGCCGGTAATGCCGTCATCGCGGTCGTGGGCGATATCGACCGCAAGGCGGCTGAACGCCTGACGCAGCGTGTTGCCGGTGCACTGCGTGAGGGTGGGCCAGCCCCCGCCGTATCGGCGGTCGCGTCGCTTGCGGATGCATCCGAAGAACTCATCTTTCATCCCTCGACGCAGACCCATGTGCGCATGGGTGCGCCGGGCATGCGCCGCGGGGATCCGGACTATTTCCCACTCTACGTGGGCAACCACATCCTCGGCGGTGGCGGACTGGTGTCGCGCCTCAACGAGGAGATCCGTGAAAAACGCGGTCTCTCCTACAGCGTGTACAGTTATTTCTCGCCCATGGCCCGGAAAGGACCCTATATCTTCGGACTGCAGACACGCAATGATCAGGTGGGCGAGGCCCTCGATGTGATGCAGGCGACCCTGAAGAGCTTCCACGCGGAAGGGCCGACAAAGCAGGAACTGGTGGCTGCCAAGAAAAATATCACTGGCGGGTTTCCCCTGCGCGTCGACAGCAACAGCAAGATCGTCGAGTACCTCGCCATGATCGGCTTTTACAAACTGCCACTGGACTATCTCGAGACCTTTAATGAAAGGGTCGAGGCCGTCACCCGCGAGCAGATACGTGACGCCTTCCGGCGCCGGGTTCCCCTGGATAATATGGCGACCGTGATCGTGGGTGGGGAAAAGTAGCCCGTGACATTTGCCGGGACTACGCGCTAACCGGTTTTATCTGACATGCTGACATGGCGATCGCCGGCAGTTGTCCCGCTGCCTCCCTGCTAGGCTTTCCATCGGATTGTCCCGGTTCGAAACTGATGGAGATGTCCGCTAGCACGATATTGCTGTCTACATAAACAGGGAGGTGCTTTTGTCCAGGGATTGGACACCCTTGTAGCGCGTGCCGGCTTGGTTGCCAGGCCTTGCCGGCATGTTTCTTTTTGTCAATGCCTGTCCCCGGATGTCGCCAGCTCCATCCGGGTGAAACAGGCAATAAAAGCGTTGCGGCGGGTTTGACGGCTGTCTGGCAAGGCAGGATGATGCCTGCACATGAAAACCAACCAGCCTCGCAACCAGTTGCGCATCATCGCCGGGACCTGGCGTGGCCGCAAACTGGGATTTGCCCCGGTGCCCGGCTTGCGTCCCACCCCGGACCGTGTCCGGGAAACCCTGTTCAACTGGCTGGCACCGGTGGTCCGTGGTGCACGCTGCCTGGATCTGTACGCCGGCAGTGGCGCCCTGGGCCTGGAGTCCGCCTCGCGCGGTGCCGCCGAGGTCGTGCTGGTCGACAGCAATCCCCTGGTTGTGCATACCTTGCAGGAACAGCTGCGCTTGCTGAACGCCGACCAGGTCCGGGTGGTGCAGGCCGATACCGGAGCGTACCTGCGCGGTCCGGCGCAGCCATTTGACGTGGTGTTTCTCGATCCACCATTTCGTGAACAGCGTCTGCCGGAAGCGATACGGCAACTCGAGGCGGGCGGTTGGCTGGCGGACGAGGCCTGGGTTTACCTGGAGGCGGAACGGCAACTGGAATTGTCACTGCCGGCGAACTGGGAGTTGTACCGCAGCGAGACAGCCGGCCAGGTGGGATATCACCTGGTGCGGCGCCACCTGCTTGAGTGACCACCATCAGGCAGGAAGCGCCGTTTCAGTTTCTGTGTGTTTGTGTTGAGTATGTCCGCAGGGTTCTCTTGACCGACTGTTAACTGTACGCACAACCGGGTTTACGCCATAATCGTGTCATGGATACCGTCGTTTACCCGGGCACCTTCGACCCCATTACCAACGGACACTCCGACCTGATCGAGCGGGCCTCGCGCCTGTTTGAAAAGGTCATCGTGGCCGTCGCCGTCAACTCGGACAAACAGGGAGCGTTCCCGATAGAGATCCGCGTCACCCTGGCACGCGACGTGCTGGCACACATCGATAATGTCGAGGTCTGCAGCTTTGACAACCTGCTGGTGGATTTTCTGCGCCAGAGACAGGCGGGAGTGATCCTGCGCGGGCTGCGTGCAGTCTCCGATTTCGAGTACGAGTTCCAGCTGGCCGGTATGAACCGCCATCTCGCGCCCGAGATCGAAACCCTGTTCCTGACGCCAGCCGAACAGTACGCCTATATCTCCTCAAGCCTGGTGCGCGAGATCGCCAGTCTCGGTGGCGATGTCACGCCCTTTGTCCACAAGAAAGTTGTGGCTGCATTGCGCAGCCGAATGAACTAAAGTTTCCCTGCCATCATATTCAGCAAGTTTCTGTTTTATTCCAGCAGGTTGCAGTCATGTCTCTAATGATCACCGATGAATGCATCAACTGTGATGTGTGCGAGCCCGAATGTCCGAACGATGCCATCTACCAGGGTGTGGAGATTTACGAGATCAACCCGGAGCTGTGCACGGAATGCGTCGGGCATTTCGAGACCTCGCAGTGCGTGGAGGTGTGTCCGGTCGAATGCATCCTGGTGGACCCTGCTGTCGTGGAAACCCGCGAACAACTCATCGTCAAGTATGAAAAGATCACCGGGAAACAGGCCGAATGATTGCCCGCTATGACACGCGTGCGCAAAGGCTCCGTTTCGGGACCTTTTTGCTGTGTGTCCTGTTGCTGGTATCAAGCGGTTGTGCACACCGGCCGCCGGCTGCCGCGATTGCCAGTGCACATCCCGCGGCCACGCAGGCGGGTATGGAGATCCTGGCAGAGGGCGGTAATGCCTTCGATGCCGCGGTTGCAGTCAGCGCGGTGCTGGCAGTGGTCGAACCCTACAGTTCCGGACTGGGCGGCGGTGGTTTCTGGCTGCTGCACCGGGCAGAGGATGGTCACCAGGTCATGATCGACGGTCGGGAACGTGCCCCTCTGGCAGCAATGCGCGATATGTACCTCGATGACAACGGCGACGTGGTCTCTGGGCTGTCGGTCAACGGGGCGCTGGCAGCGGGTATCCCGGGCGAGCCCGCGGCGCTGGCGCATATTGCCAAGCACTATGGCCGTATGCCCCTGGCACAGAGCCTGGCCCCGGCCATCGGGCTTGCACGCACGGGCTTTGCGGTGGATGCCATCTACCGCCGCCTGGCCGGGTTCCGGCTGGCGGAACTGCAGGACGACCCGGAGACGGCGGCAATCTTCCTGGCCGATGGCGGGATCCCGCCGCTCGGGCAGCGTGTCGTGCAGGCGGACCTGGCGGTCACCCTGGAGGCGCTGGCACAATCCGGCAGGGCCGGTTTCTACGCAGGCCCGGTCGCCCGGCGACTGGTCGAGGGTGTGCGCCAGGCCGGCGGGATCTGGTCGCTTGATGACCTGGCGCAGTACAAGGTCGTCGAGCGCGAACCGGTGAGCGGCCGCTACCGGGATCTGCGGGTCATCTCCGCGGCGCCGCCCTCATCCGGTGGTGCCGTGCTGGTGACCATGTTGAACATCCTCGAAGGTTTCCCCCTGGAACGCTATGACAATGTCACCCGCACCCATGTGATCATCGAAGCGATGCGCCGTGCCTACCGTGACCGGGCACACCACCTCGGAGACCCGGACTTCCGGGACCTGCCGGTCGCGGAACTGACCAGCCGCGAATACGCGGCCAGCCTGCGCGCGTCGATCCAGCTGGAGCGTGCCACATCCAGCGAGGGATTGCCGGCCGTCCCGGCAACGAGCGAGGGACAGGACACCACGCATTTCTCGGTACTGGACCGTGATGGTAACCGGGTCGCGGCGACCCTGAGTATCAATTATCCCTTCGGAGCCTGCCTGACACCTCCCGGCACCGGGGTATTGCTGAATGATGAAATGGATGACTTCTCCGCCAAGCCCGGCGCGCCCAATGTCTATGGTCTGGTGGGCGCCGAGGCCAATGCCATCGCGCCCGGCAAGCGCCCGCTATCAAGCATGTCGCCCAGTTTTATCGAAAGCGAAGACGGGGTGGCGATCCTGGGTACGCCCGGTGGCAGCCGCATCATCACCATGGTCCTGCTGGCCGCGCTTGATCATGCCGCCGGCAGGCTGCCGGAATCCTGGGTCAGCCTGCCACGCTTTCACCACCAGTACCTGCCGGATGTTATCCAGTACGAGGCGGGTGCGTTTGACGCTGCGCTGATCGAGGGACTCAGCGCGCGCGGTCACCAGCTGAAGCCGCTGGATTCAGGTTACGGCAACATGCAGGCGGTTTACTGGGACATGAAATACCGGCGTGTTCACGCCGCCAGCGATCCGCGCGGCATCGGCGCTGCAGCCGTCGAAGCTGTTGATTAGAAGACTGATTATCAATGCGAAATCTGGGGTAAAATATCTTCTGTTCGTAGCTGGATCATGAGGGACCTGTGATGACGCAAATCCAGATATACCTGACCGGACACTGCCCCTATTGCGTGATGGCCAAGCGGCTGCTGGAGAGCAAGGGGCTGGGTTACGAGGTGATTGATGTTTCCGCCGACAGGGATCGCCGCCTGGAAATGATGGAACGTTCCGGTGGTCGGTACACGGTGCCGCAGATCTTCATCAATGGTGAATCCATCGGCGGCTACGACGAGCTGTCCCGCCTCAATGCCGACGGGCAGCTGGATTGAGTACCAGCAATTGCAGGCAACGAACTGAACTGGTGACAGCCCGGATGCAAGGGAGTTGAAACCGGGCTACAGTCGTTTTACTCGGCGGGCTGACGTTCCCGGAACTTCATCCGGTCCCGGAACCGGCCGCGTTTCTGATCCCGGGGCTCCGTGCCTTGCGTGTCTTCGACTGATTTGTCCCTGGCCTTTCACCAGGCCTTGACATCATCCCGACCCCGGTCATCATCCCGGTCCCGGTCGAACTTCATCAGCAGTGCCGGCAGGAACAGGAAGTCCATCAGCAGGGCCAGCGAAAGTGTAATCGCCGACAGCAACCCCATGTCGGCATTCATCTTGTAGCCGGAAAAGGTCAGCACCAGGAAGCCGGCGACCAGTGTTACGGTGGTAATCCACATGGCCATGCCCACCGTGCCGAAGGAGTAACGGATTGCGGCGGCGACTTCCAGGCCCTCGTCGCGGCGGGCGCGCAGGTAATGGCTGAGGAAGTGGACGGTATCGTCCACCACGATGCCCAGGGTCAGTGACACGACTACCGACAGCCCCAGCCCGACCTGACCGACAATCAGACCCCAGATACCGAAGGCCATGAAGGCCGGTGCCAGGTTCGGAAACAGGCTGATGATGCCGAGCCTGAGGTTGCGCAGTGCGAACACCAGCAAGACGGAGATCAGCAGGAGCGCGATGAAAGCCGCTCCCAGCATACTGTTGATATTGCGCCGCGAGATGTGTGCCCAGATCATCGACAGGCCGGAACCGTGGCTAAGCATGTGCACCGGGGCATTGGCCTTTAGCCAGACGCGTGCCTTTTCCTCGAGCGCGCGCAGCTCCAGCGTACTGATTCCCTTGAGGGTGACGATCATGCGGGTGGCCGACTTGTCCACGTTGATCTGGTTGTTGAGATCGAGCCCGTAGGGCAGGGACATCTCGTAAAGCAGCAGGTACTGGGCCGCGAGTTCGCGTTGTTTCGGCAGGCGGTAGTAGGCCGGGTCATCGCCATGCAGGTTGCGGTTCAGCCGTTTCATCATGCCGATGATGGTTTGCACATGACCGACCTTGGGCTGTTCCCGGTACCAGTCGGCGAAGGCCTCGAGCGTGGCCAGGTAGTCTGGCTCGCTGATGCCACCCGGTTCACCGGAGTCCAGCGAGTATTCGATGATGTGTGCCCCGAGCAGGTTGTCCTCCATGAAGTCGGTGGCAATACGCAGTTCATAACGGTTGTCGAAATACTGCACCCAATCGTCACTGAACTCGATTTGCAGCATCCCGGCCGATGCCACCGCGATCGCGACCCAGGCCGCGCGGTAGACCGGTACGCGCCGGGCAATGACGAGTCTGGCCAGCCGGTCCAGCCGCGGGGGGGTGGCGGTATTCAACGGCGCGATACGCAGTGGCAGCACGGCCATCAGGGCTGGCAGCAGCAGGACGGAATACAACAGGGCGGCCATCACGCCAAGTGCAACGATATTGCCAAGGTCGCGGAAGGGCGGGGCATCGGAGAGGTTCATGGTCAGGAAGCCGATCGCGGTGGTTACACTGGTCAGGAAAACTGGCTGGAAATTGATGCGCAGGGATTCGATTATCGCCTGCTGGCGGGTCTTTCCCAGGCGCAGCTGCTGCATGAGGGTGACCAGGATGTGCACGCTGTCGGCCACCGCCAGGGTCAGGATGATGACCGGGGCGTTGGAAGAGGCGGGGTTCAGCGACATACCCAGCCAGCCGGCAAGCCCCATGCCGGTCAGCATGGACGTCAGGATAATGACCAGCGTGGCCAGTGTTGCCAGTAGTGAGCGTAGCGCCATACCGGTGATCACGACAAGCACGGCGAACATTAACGGCACCAGCGTACGCATGTCGTCCTGGACCACCTCGGCAAAGCCGTTGTCGAACATGACGGCACCGGTCAGGTAAAGGCCGATATCGGGATGTTGCTGCCTGAATTCCCCGGCAAGCTGGCGCACCGAGGCGGTGACCTCGGGGACCTCGGCCATGGATGCACCCGGCAGGGGGATGGTCACATTGATCGCGGTGACATGGCCCGTCGCGGAAACCAGCCGGTTCACCAGTGACGGCTCCGCCAGTGCAATAGCACGGATTCTGGCCAGCTCGGCATCTGTCAGATTGCCGGCGTTCTCGACCAGATCCTCAACGGTCAGGTCATCGCCCTCGGCGCGGCTGTGCTGGAAGTTGGTAATGGAATCGACCCGGACCGAGTAGGGCGTCTGCCACGCGGCTTCGGTCAACTCCTCGATGGCTGCCAGCGTTTCGCGGGTAAAGACATTACTGTCCCGGGGAGCGATCACGAACAGCACGTTGTCGATCTTGTTGTAGGTGGCCTCGAGGTCTTCGAGTGCCCGCAGTTGCGGGTTTTGCTCGCTGAAGAATACGCGCAGGTCGTTGTTGAAGGTCAGCGAGCGGATGCCGCTGCCGGCACTGGCGGCTACCAGCAGCATGACGAGGATGACCTGCCAGCAGTGCCGGACCGTCCATTGCCCGATGCGTGCACCGAGTTGTGTCATGCCTGTCCTGCCCCCCTCTTCGCTGGCCTCGTGTTCACAGCAGCCCGCGCAGCCTGGCAGCCAGCCAGGGGGACAGCAGGGTGACGACCAGCACCAGTGCAAACAGGTTACCCTGCGTGAGCATCAGGACCTGGGTGGTTTCCCGCCATGACTGTCCCAGCAGAAAATGCCCGAGCAGGAACTCGAATGCCAGCGTCAACACCACCCACACTAGCCCGATGGTGAAATACAGGGTTGTTCGCAAGTGCCCGAATCGGGGAATAAAGATCAGGGCGATGCCAAACACCAGAGCCGACAGGGTGATGCCGCTCAGGGGCAGTGCCGCTGTTTTGCCAAGCCAGGGGGCGAACAGCTGTTCACGCAAGGCGGCGTTAAGGATGGCAGCCAGCAGCAGCACCAGCCAGATGCGTGTGGCCCGCAGCAGCAGGGTCATCATTGTTGTCACCTGTCGCGTCGTGTTATTTGCCATCCAGATACCAGCGGTCGTGGAAGGTTGCCACCCAGCGCGGCCGGTAGGCCACCAGCAGCGTCATGACCATCCCGTTGAGGAAGGCCTCGCCGAACATCAGCATGGGGAGATAGAGGAGATAGTCACTGGCCGGTCCTGCAGTGTCGCCACTGGCCAGCCCGTGAACCAGGGTCGCGGCCAGGGCGCAGAGCAGTATGGCGAGGGCGGCCGCGAGAAAGCTGTTGATAAAAATATAGATGAAAAAATTATGCGGCAACCGGCGCTGACTGACTGCCAGCAACAGGCGCGTGGACAGAACGGGCAGGGCGCCCATGAGCAGGGCATTAATCCCGAAGGCCTCCCAGCCGGCCGGACCCTGCCAGGTTGTTATCAGCAGTACCAGGCTGACGGCCAGCAGGGCAAACTGCCATTCGAACATCAGGTACAGGGCGGTGGTGCCGAGCAGGTGATAATTCAGGCCCGGCTCGATCCCGGCGCGCAAGGTCCACAGAATGGCGACTACAGCCACAGCAGCGAAATAGACATGGGAGGCCTCGTTGTCCCGTATTTTTGCCCAGGGCGCCCTCAGCAGGGCGACCGCGAGCAGTACGGCATACACCAGGGTGGCGCTCCATAGGTGGCTGGCAGGCAACAGGCCGGACGGGATGTCCATAGTACAAGACTATAGGGGATGGTGATGCTGGATGCCTGCGGTCTCCGCACTGTGATTCAGGATGCTAGCGCTGGCACTCGGGGCAGTAGAAGGTCGCGCGCTGGCCCTGGCGGATCTCGCGGATCAGGGTTCGGCAGCTGATACAGGGTTCTCCTCCCTTGCCGTAGACATTCAGCTCCAGACTGAAGTAACCCGGTTTGCCGTCGCTGTCGACGAAATCGCGCAGGGAGGTACCGCCCCGGGCGATGGAATCATTCAGGACCTCGCGGATAACCTCGACCAGCAGCTCGTATTTCCTTTTGCTGATGCGTCCGGACGCGCGTCCGGGGTGGATGCCTGCCATGTACAGCGCCTCGTTGGCGTAGATGTTGCCGATGCCGACAACAATGTGGCTGTTCATGATGAGGTTCTTGATGGCGACCTTGCGTCCGCGCGACAGGGCATACAGATAGGCGCCGCTAAAGTCTGCCCCGAGTGGTTCCGGGCCCAGGTCGCGCAGCAGTCTGTGTTGTTCCGGCGGGCGTCGGGTCCATAGCAGGGCGCCGAAACGGCGCGGGTCGGTGAGCCGCAGCGCCCGATCGTCATCGAACACAATGTCGACGTGGTCGTGCTTGCCGGCCGTGGTGGCGGCATCGATTACTCGCAGACTGCCCGACATGCCCAGGTGGAGAATGGCGCTACCGGCATCGGTTGCCAGCAGCAGGTACTTGCCGCGGCGGCCGACAGCGGTGATGGTTTGGCCTGTGATCTCCCTGGCCAGACGCCGGGGGACCGGCCAGCGCAAGCGGGGTTCGCGCACCAGGACACGGGTGACCGTCTTTCCGCCGATGTGCGGAGCGATGCCGCGGCGGGTGGTCTCGACTTCGGGGAGCTCGGGCATGGGTGAATGGTATGGGATTCCCGCCACTGCGGGAACGCACAGCTGGTGGTGATCTCCTGTTGGCTGTACCGCTTGATCCTTGCTAACCGGGTTACGGGTCGGGAGTTGTTGTGGATCCGGTTTCGGGTTCCGGTAACGGTTCCGGCAGGGTGAACAGGCTGGCTTGCATGTCGCTGCTCAGGTGGTACTGGATGCCCCAGTCCGGGCGCGCCAGGATGAGGTCGGGGGTATGTGAAACAACCTGCAGGTGCAACGGTTCCTCACTGTCGCGGGTGTGCAGGGTCACGTATTCGGCAGACTCCGAACCACTGTAAGATTGCACATACAGGGCAGACGCCATCTGCCAGCGATCGATCAAACCCTGGAGGGCATCGGCGCTGGCCATCGCTTGTTCGGGGTCGAGTTGCCAGTGCCGGTCATCGTCATAGGCCAGGGTCATGCCGGGGAGTTCCAGCCGGCTGACCGGGCCGCGCGTTGCCAGCAGCCTGCCACTGACGAAGATGGCCCATTCACCATTGATCAGGTGCTGGTACTGGTCGTCGATCAGGTGAATGGCGTCATCGATCCGGACATAGCGTTTCCGTTCCAGTGCATCGGTGGTGCCGAAATGGACAGTCAGTGCATCGATGCGCACTGTGGCCCGGGGCGGGTCCAGACCCAGCGCGGCCAGCTCCAGGGAATCGGCCGGGTAGCTGCGCAATGATGTGGCCATGGGCAGACGCAGCAGTGCGCGTACTTGAAAATCCGCCGCCGGCAGCCGGCCCCCGGTCTTTATCAGATACCACAGGTCCTCCTCCTTGCTGAAGACAAGGGGCGCGCGGTCTTGCCGCTCGATATGGATGGTGGTTACTGCCGCCGGGTCCAGCGGCCCGGTGATCGGCTGCGGCTCCGGTTCGGGTTCGAGGCCGGGCCTGAAATAGGTCACCAGCAGCAGCGCAACAACCAGCGCAACCAGTCCCAGGTTGAGGAGGCTGCGTGAACCCATCACCGGCCGCGCCGCCGCCACCAGATCACCAGGCCGCTGGACAGCAACAGCAGCGGCAGGCCGACCAGAAAGCCGATGGCGATGGCGGCCTGGGCCGCCTTGCCGAGTTCCAGCGTGGTATCCGGGGCGGCCTTCACCCGGATGTCGATGAAGGCATCGTCATGGCTCAGCCAGTGCACCATGTTGAGTCCCAGATCCAGGTTGCCGGCGTTACCGAGGTAGGAATTGGAGAGGAAGTCGCCGTCACCGGTGACGATAATGCGTTGTGCGGAGGCCGCGCTAGCACTTTCGTCAGCGTTTTCCGCTGCTGCACTGCGGGTGATGGCCACGCCGATATCCAGCGGCCCGGCGCGTTCGTCACTGTCCGCGTCGAACTGGATCTCGCCGGCCAGTTCGCCGATCTCGGTCCAGGAACGGTTCAACGTCGAGAGCAGGGGGGTAGCCAGCCACTGTTCGCGGTCGCGTATCTCTAGGGCGCTGGCCTCCGGGAACACGCTGACCGCTTTCATTTCGCGGGTGACATCATGGTTGGGGTAGGCAGTGACCACCACGAAGGAGGGGTTCTCGATGCCGAACAGCCGGGTGGTGGCATCCACGATGATCCCTGGCAGAAATTCGATCCCGAGTTGTTCGGCCAGCGGTTCCAGCCCGGCCGGTCGGCCGGGCTCCGCCATCCACAGCAGGTTGCCCCCCTGGTCCAGGTAGTCGCCAAGCAGGCTGACCTCGCCCGGCAGCAGGCTGACGCGCGGCCCGGCGACCACCAGCAGGTGGGTATTCTCCGGGATGCCAGTCTCGGCCAGGTTGACGGTCTGTACCCGGATGCCCTGGCGTTCCAGTTCCTTGCCGAAGCCACCGAGGTCGAAGTTGGCCTCGCCGTGAGGATCGCGCTCCCCGTGGCCGGACAGGAAGACGACCCAGCGTTCGTCCTGGCGCGAGATCCGCAGCAGGCTGTTGGTCAGCTGCTGTTCACCCAGTGTCTGGACGTTCTCGCTGCGGCCCTGATAGCTGACCACCAGTTCGCCGTCGTTGCTGATGCCCTGGGTGCGCACGCGTTCGGGGGCGGTGTCCGGATTGACGAATTCCAGCGTGATATCGGGCTTGAAGCGCTGGTAACTGCCCACCAGGTCCTGGATCTGGCGGCGCAGCAGGTCGTCCTCACGTGCAAAGGCGGTGATGCTGATGCTGTGCTCCATGTCGTCCAGCAGGGTGCGGGTGTCTCCCGAAATCGTGTTGCGGCTGCCGGCAGTCCAGTCGGCCTGGTAGACATACTGCGTGCTTAGCCAGGCCAGCAGGCCAATGAAGCCGGTGAACAGCAGGGCAAACAGCCAGGATTGCAGGCGTAGCAGCAGGCGTGATCGACGGGTGATTTCCATAGACGACTCAGTGTGACAGGCGGTCGGCATCCAGGCGGCGGATGCTGAGGCCAATGAACAGCACGATGATCAGCAGGTAATAGAATACGTCGGTGCTGTGAAACAGGCCTTTTAACAGGGTCTGGTAGTGGCGTAGCATCGACAGGTAAGCGAACAGGTCGCTGGCCTGACCTTCACTGTTGCCGGCCCAGTCGATGATCCACAGCAACAACAGCAGTCCGAAGGTGCTGATCGCAGCAATCGTGGGCTGTTCCGTCAGCGCCGACATGAACAGGCCGATGGCGGAAAACGCGGCCAGCAGCAGGGTCAGCCCCAGCAGGCCTGCGGCCAGCTTGCCGAGATCGAGGTCGGTACCGGTCAGCAGCGCCAGCGGCATCAGGGTCAGCATACCCAGCATGATCAGGAAAAAGCCCAGAATCCCAAGGTATTTCCCGATGATGATCTCGGTCATGGAGACCGGTGCCGAGAACAGCAGGCTGAGAGTGCGGTTGCGGCGTTCCTCACTGAGCACACGCATGGTCATCAGCGGGGTGACCAGCAGCAGGACAATGGCGGCATCGGCCAGCAGCGGGGCGATGATGATGTCCGAGATCCCGGGCGCCCCTTCGATCGCGGCCAGCCGCGGCTGCCAGATGAGGTAGGTGTCGACCTGAGAAAGGAACAGGTAGGCGAGGATGAACTGGACCACGGCCAGTACCGCCCAGGCCAGCGGTGACAGGAACAGGCTGCGCAGTTCGCGCGCGGCAATCGTGAAGATCATCAGGCGGCCTCCCCCGGCGCATTGGCCGCTGGTTCCGAGCAGGTCAGCTCGATGAAGATCTGCTCCAGGGTGCGCCGCTCGGGTGCCAGTTCATACAGGCGCCAGTGATTCGAAACCGCCTGCTCGATCAGGGCCTCGGACGGGTCGGTGTCGCGATAATGGATACGTACCCGGCCGTCAGCAAGGGTCTCCGCCGTGCCGACACCGGGCAGCTGCTGCAGGGTATCCAGGTCCGGGGCGGCATGGAAGGCGGCGATCAGGCTGGAGGCGTTGAGGCGCTGCTCCAGCCCGGTAATGCTGTCGGCGAACACCAGCTGTCCCTGGTGGATGATCTGCACCCGGCTGCAGGTGGTCTGGACCTCGGGAAGGATGTGGGTCGACAGGATGATACCGTGATCCGCGCCGAGTTCGCGCACCAGTGCGCGGATCTCGCGGATCTGGATGGGATCGAGCCCGACGGTTGGTTCATCGAGAATCACCACCGCGGGGGTGTGAATAATGGACTGGGCAATACCCACGCGCTGCTGGTAGCCCTTTGACAGGTTGCCGATAAGGCGCCGGCCAACATCGCCCAGGCCACAGCGTTCCTTGGCGGTTCTGATTGCCTGGTCCCGCCGGCCGCGCGCGATACGGTTCAGGCGGGCGCAGTAGGACAGGTATTCATCCACCGTCAATTCGCGGTAGACCGGCGGCTGTTCGGGCAGGTAGCCGATCTCGGTTTTGGCACGCTTGGGGCTGTCCAGCAGGTCGATGCCGTGTACGGCAATACGACCGGCACTGGGTGCCAGGTTGCCGGTGATCATCTGCATGGTGCTGGACTTGCCTGCCCCGTTCGGCCCCAGGAAGCCCAGCACCTCGCCCTTGGCGAGTGCGAAGCTGACATCCTTGACAGCACAGGTGTGGCCGTAATAACGATAGAGATGTTCAACGTGAACCAGTACTTCCTTTTGCATGCGATCCCCTTTCCGGCAATTTCACTGTTTGCTGCTCGCGCGAATTATAATACCTATTTGCAGCTTGTTGAGCCGGTTTTCCATGTTGCCAGCGTGTAGTTCACGTTCAGGCCGGCATCCACAGGATCAATACACACAACAAAGATCAAACTATGTGGCTGGGTGTAGATACCGGCGGTACCTTTACCGACTTCGTCCTGTTTGACGGGCAGTCGCTGCGCGTGCACAAGGTGTTGTCCACGCCGCAGGCGCCGGAGCGGGCTGTCCTGCAGGGAATTGCCGAACTCGGACTGGCCATGGACTCGCTGCAGGTGGTGCACGGATCCACCGTGGCCACCAACGCCGTGCTGGAGCGCAAGGGCGTGCGCACACTCTATATCACCAACCGTGGCCTGCGCGATGTTCTGACCATTGGCCGTCAGGCGCGTCGTGAACTCTACAACCTGCAGCCGGAGCCGGTGCCGCCACCGGTCCCGCGCGAGTTCTGTCTGGAGGTAGACGCGCGCCTGGGTGCAGGCGGGGAGCGGCTGTCCGCACTGAGCACGGTGGACCGGGAGCTCATTGAGATACAGCTGCGCCGGCTGCAGCCGCAGGCCGTGGCGATCAATCTGCTGTTCTCCTTCATGGATGACAGCGATGAACGCCGCATCGAGTCGTGGCTGCCCGAGGGGCTGTTCGTGTCGCGCTCCTCCGAGGTGCTGCCGGAGTACCGGGAGTACGAACGCGGCATTGCCACCTGGCTGAATGCCTGGGTCGGGCCTCTGGTGGACGGTTACCTGTGCCGCCTGCAGCAGGCGCTGGCCCCGGCACCGGTCAGCGTCATGCAGAGTGCAGGCGGAACGGTCAGCGCTGCGCAGGCGGGGCGCAAGGCCGTGCACCTGCTGTTGTCCGGCCCGGCAGGCGGGCTGATGGGGGCACGCTTTATCGGCCAGCAGGCCGGTATCAGCCAGCTGCTGAGTTTTGACATGGGCGGGACCTCGACCGACGTGGGCCTGATCGAGGGTGATATCCGGCTAACCTCCGAGGGTCACATCGGGCCCTGGCCGGTGGCTGTGCCGATGGTCGACATGCACACCATCGGGGCGGGGGGCGGTTCGATTGCCGCCATCGACAGCGGGGGGCTGCTGCAGGTGGGGCCGGAATCGGCCGGCGCGGCTCCGGGTCCGGCCTGTTATGGGCAGGGCGGCGTGCTGCCCACGGTGACCGATGCCAACCTGGTTCTGGGGCGCCTGCAGGCGGACGCCTTCCTGGGTGGCTCCATGACGCTGGATACCGAAGCCGCCCGGCAAGTCGTAGCCACCATCGCGATGGCATTGGCTATCGATGTCGAGGCCGCTGCGCAGGGTGTCATCGAGATTGCCAACGAACACATGGTCCAGGCCCTGCGGGTGATCTCGGTGCAGCGCGGGGTGGATCCGCGTGACCACGTGCTGGTGTCATTCGGGGGTGCCGGCGGCCTGCATGTCTGTGCCCTGGCCGACGCGCTGGGGATGCGGCGCGCCCTGGTCCCGTTGCATGCCGGGGTGTTGTCCGCACTGGGCATGCTGGCGGCACCGCGGGCACGCCAGCTGTCACACACCCTGACCGGGGTGCTGGACGACTTCGATGAGGCGGATCTGCAGCAGCAGCTGCAGGCACTGGCCGACAAGGGAACCGCGTCCCTGGTCGCGGAAGGGGGCGTGGCACAGGACATCGTGAGCGAATTCAGCCTGGACCTGCGCTATCAGGGACAGTCGTTTACCCTGACCCTGCCCTGGCAGGGAAGTGAATCCACCAGAGAGGCCTTTCAGCATGCGCATGAACAGCGTTACGGCCATCGCCTGACAACCGCGGTCGAGCTGGTGAATATCCGCTGCAACCTGCACGACCGGCCACCGGAAATCATGTTGCCGGGCCTGCCCGTGGCGGATGCCCGGCAATCCCCCGTCCGCCGTGTGCAGCTTGCCGGTTATACGGAGCCGGTGCCGGTCTGGCCGCGGGGGTCGCTGGCCGCGGGGCAGGAGATAGCCGGCCCGGCCCTGGTGACGGAAACGGTCGCCACGACCTACCTGCCGGTCGGCTGGTCGTGCCGCGTGGACCCTGTCGGGAACCTGCTGCTGAAACGGGGCTGATTGCCATGCTAACGGCACCAGCCGGATAAACCGCCACCCCGGACAGGTGCCGTGCAGCGCCGTGATATACTGCTGCCGGATAAATCCAATCGAGGTATACAGTTGATGATAGATGTTGTTTTGGAATTCCTGAGCGGCGGGGGGCTGGCCCGCCTGTCGATTGGCGGCCTGGTGGTTGTGGGTTTGATACTGACCCAGGTGACGATTGCCGCCGTCACAATTTACCTGCACCGGCACCAGGCCCACCGGGCGCTGGGCCTGCATCCCGTGGTCACTCATTTCTTCCGTTTCTGGCTATGGATGACGACCGGTATGGTGACCAGGGAATGGGTGGCCGTGCATCGCAAGCACCATGCGAAATGCGAAACAGCGCAAGACCCGCACAGCCCCCGGATACTTGGAATTGGCACGGTACTGGCGCGGGGTGCCGAGCTTTACCGGCGCGAGGCTGCCAACAAACAGACCCTGGCGCACTATGGCCACCTGACCCCGGATGACTGGCTGGAACGGCACCTGTATGCGCGCTTCCCCGTGCTGGGGATTACGCTGCTGCTGGGGCTGGATATCGCCCTGTTCGGGATTGCCGGCCTGGTGTTGTGGGCAGTGCAAATGGTTTGGATACCCTTCTGGGCCGCCGGTGTCATCAACGGTCTGGGACACTGGTGGGGTTATCGCAACTACGAGACCCGCGACGCCGCCCGCAACATCACCCCCCTTGGTATCTTTATCGGTGGCGAAGAACTGCATTCCAACCACCATGCCTTTCCGGCATCGGCCCGGTTTTCCAGCAAGTGGTGGGAATTCGACCTGGGCTGGGTCTATATCCGCGTGCTGGCACTGCTGGGACTGGCCCGGGTCAAGAAAGTGGCGCCGCGTCGACCGGTAATCCTGGAGCGCAAGGAAACCATCGATCTGGACACCGTGCGCGCCGTGGTGCTAAGCCGGATGTATGTCATGGCCAGTTACGCCCGGGAGGTGATCCGGCCGGTGCTCAGGCAGGAACGCCGCGAGGCCGACGGTTCCTGCAGGCGGCTGTTGCGCCGTGCGCGCGGCCTGCTGACCCGCGAGGTCACCCTGATCGACATGGCGGCGCGCGGGCGACTGGAGCAGGTCCTGGAGCGGTTCGCCAACCTGCGGGTTGTCTACCAGTATCGCCAGCAGCTGCAGTCGGTATGGGCGCGCCAGGCGCTCAGTCAGGAGCAGCTTCTGCAGGGACTCCAGGAGTGGTGCCAGCAGGCCGAGGCAACCGGGATCACTGCACTGCAGGAGTTCTCGCAGCGCCTGCGTGGCTACAGCCTGCAACCGGCCTGAATTTCATCTTAGCGGAAACCTGTTTCTCTGCGCCCTCGGCGACTCTGCAGTGAAACGGGTTGTAATTAAATACAGGCAATAATAAACCCGGCGGTGCCGGGTTTATTATGCATGCTGCCAGCCGGTCAATTACTTGATCTTGGCTTCCTTGTACATCACGTGTTTGCGGACGACCGGGTCGAACTTCTTGATTTCCATCTTTTCCGGCATGTTGCGCTTGTTCTTGGTCGTGGTGTAGTAGTGACCGGTGCCGGCACTGGAGACGAGCTTGATTTTCTCACGCATGTCGATTTCTCCTAGACCTTCTCACCGCGGGCGCGGATGTCAGCCAGAACCGTGGCGATGCCCAGCTTGTCAATGATGCGCATCCCCTTGGAGGAGACGCGCAGTTTCACCCAGCGTTTCTCATCTTCCACCCAAAAGCGGTGATCCTGCAGATTGGGAAGAAAGCGCCGGCGCGTTTTGTTGTTCGCATGGGAAACGTTGTTGCCGCTTTGCGGGCGTTTTCCCGTAACCTGACAGACTCTGGACATGACTGAAATTCCTGTATCACTACTGGTCAATGTAATAAAGAGCGCGCTTTTATAGCAGTTTGCTCTACTACCCGCAAGCCACAGATCGGGTCAGGTGCCGGGTATGATTTGACTGGAAAATCGTATTTTATTGAAAATAAAGATAATTATTGGTAGGCTGGGCACCGGTTTAAGCAAGCCACGCGTTCGTATTCATGACCGTCCGGCAGGCGGGACCTTTCCGCTGCCGCATTGACAGGACGCAGGGCGGGAATCTCGGTGATGCCTGATTCGCAGGACAAACTTTACATACTCCTTATTAGTATCCATGGCCTGATTCGCGGCCAGCATATGGAATTGGGCCGTGATGCGGATACCGGCGGCCAGACCAAGTATGTCGTCGAACTCGCACGTGCCCTGGGCGAGCACCCGGATATCGGTCAGGTCGATCTCATGACGCGGCGGATTCAGGACTCGGGGGTGAGTTCGGATTATGCGCGCCTCGAGGAGCGCTTGTCCGACAAGGCCCGCATTGTGCGTATCGAGTGCGGCGAGGAAGACTATCTTCCCAAAGAACAACTCTGGGACAGCCTGGATAATTTTGCCGACAATGCCCACACCTATCTGCGTGAAAACGGGCTGGTCCCGGACATAATCCACAGCCATTATGCCGATGCCGGCTATGTCGGGGTGCGCCTGTCCCACCTGCTCGAGGTACCGCTGGCACATACCGGTCATTCACTCGGTCGGGTCAAGCGCCGGCGCCTGCTGGCCATGGGGTTAAAGCGTGAAGAGATCGAGTTGCGCTATAACATGACACGCCGAATCGAGGCTGAAGAGGAAGTACTGGGCACGGCCGAGCTGGTGATTACCAGTACCCATCAGGAGATTGACCAGCAGTATGGCCTGTATAACCGTTATCAGCCGCAACGGATGAAGGTAATCCCGCCCGGTATTGAACTGGCGCGCTTTTTTCCGCCGGATGGCAACGATCGGGACGCACCCATTAAAGGCGAACTGGCGCGCTTCCTGCTGAATCCTGACCGCCCCATAGTGCTTGCGCTATCACGGCCGGATGCCCGTAAGAACATCAACACACTGCTGGAGGCCTACGGTGAGTCGGAAGCATTGCGACGGATCGCCAACCTGGTCATTGTCGCCGGTAACCGGGAGGATATACGGGAAATGGAAGAGGGGGCGCAGGAGGTGATGACTGATATCCTGCTGGCCATTGATCAGTATGATCTGTATGGAAAGGTCGCTTATCCCAAGCATCATCAGTCGGACGATGTGCCGGTACTTTACCGGCTCGCGGCCACGACCCAGGGTGCCTTCATCAATCCCGCCCTGACCGAACCCTTCGGCCTGACCCTGATCGAGGCAGCGGCCAGTGGTCTGCCGATCGTGGCAACGGAAGACGGGGGGCCGCGGGACATTATAAAAAATTGTCGTAACGGTTATCTGATCGATCCGCTCGACAAGGCCGATATAGCCAAGGCGCTGCTCCGCATGCTGAGTGACGCCAATAGCTGGCGGCGTCTTGCCGACAGTGGTGTACAAGGGGTACGCACGCATTACTCCTGGCAGGCGCATGTCCGGGAATACGTTGCTGCCGTGCGCCCCTTGCGGCAAGAGGTACAAGCAGTCGTACCTGCAGCCTCGGTTGAACAGCGTTCCCTGTACAATGACCGTGCGATCTTTTCCGACCTGGACCAGAATCTGCTGGGAGATCCAAAATCACTGGCCGATTTCATCGCGGTAATACGCGAGTACCGCAAGTGCGCGACCTTCGGTATCGCGACCGGCCGGCGTCTGGATTCCGCCCTGCGTGCCATGAAGCAATACGGTATTCCACTGCCCGACATCCTGATCACCAGCCTCGGTACCGAGATCTATTATGCCCCGCGTCTCACCGCGGACCAGGCCTGGGTCAAGCATATCGATCACCTGTGGAACCCGAAGTCGGTGCAGCGCATCCTTGCGGAACTGCCGGGATTAAAGCGGCAGCCCAAGACGGAGCAGAGCCATTTCAAAATCAGCTATTACATTGATCCAAGGGAAGCTCCGAGCCTGGACGAGATCAACACACTGATGCAGCAGCATGAGCAGACCGTCAATCTGTTCATGTCCTTTGGACAGTATCTGGATATCATCCCGGCGCGGGCCTCGAAAGGCTTTGCACTGCGCTGGGTTGCCGAACAGTGGGATATTCCGCTGGAACATATCCTGGCCGCAGGGGGGTCGGGCGCCGACGAGGATATGATGCGCGGCAATACCATGGCCGTTGTGGTGGCCAATCGCCATCATGAGGAACTCTCCGCCCTTGCCGATATAGAACACATCTATTTTGCAAAACAGTCCTGCGCCGCCGGTATCCTGGAAGCAATCGAGTACTATAATTTTCTGGGTAACTGCAAACTGTCCGGGGCGTGAACATGCAGCTGCTGCTCTGCACGGATCTTGATCGCACTGTTCTGCCGAACGGTCCGCAACCGGAATCAGATAATGCACGCAGCCGATTTGCCGCGCTGGCAGCCAGACCGGAAGTGACACTGGTGTATGTGACGGGGCGCGACCGGCAGCTGGTCAGAAAGGCCATGGCCAATTATTCCCTGCCAAGACCTGATTATGTTATCGGCGATGTCGGTACCACGATCTACGAGGTTCGTTCGGATGACTGGCATCCCTGGCTCGAATGGCAGCAGGAAATTGCCTCTGATTGGGCTGGCCTGAAGCGCAGTGATCTCAGGAAGCTGTTGCTCGATATTGTGGACCTGTATCCGCAGGAACCGGCAAAGCAGAACCTCCACAAGTTGAGTTTCTATGTGCCGCTGTATGCCCACACTGCAACACTTTCGCACGACATACGTCGACGTCTAGAGGCCTCCGGCGTCAGGGCAAACCTCGTCTGGAGCATCGATGAACCACGCGAGATTGGTTTGCTGGATGTGCTGCCGGCCAGTGCAGGCAAAAAACATGCAATATCGTTTTTGATGCAACGCAACGGCTTTGCACTTGCCGATACCGTATTCGCAGGCGACAGTGGCAATGACCTGCCTGTTCTGGCCAGTGAGATTCCTGCCGTTCTTGTTGCCAATGCCAGCCCGGAAGTACGCAGCGAGGCACTGGCCCAGGCCAGGGGATGGGGGCATGCAGACGCCTTGTACATTGCGCAGGGAGGTCTCATGGATATGAACGGAAATTACACCGCCGGCGTGCTGGAAGGTGTAGTGCATTACAAACCTGAGGTTCGTAACTGGCTGACAGAAAGCACCAGCACGAAGCCTGCCAATGGTTGATATCGAACGGCCGGTTATCTTCGGCGAGGTATTGTATGACTGTTTCCCGGATGGCCAGGCGATTCTCGGTGGTGCGCCGTTCAACGTGGCCTGGCATCTGCAGGGTTTTGGTCTGGCACCGTTATTCATATCCAGGGTTGGTGATGATCCACTCGGACACAGGGTCAGGGATGCCATGCACAGACATGGTATGGATACTTCAGGGTTGCAGCTGGATTCCGCACATCCGACCGGCAAGGTAACCATCACCCTGTCCGGAAAGGACCACAGCTTCGAGATCATTCCTGACCAGGCCTATGACTATATCGACCGTGACGCGCTGCCACCCCTGCCGGAAACTGCGCTGTTCTACCATGGCAGCCTGGCTGCCAGGAGTCCTGTTTCTGCGCGGACGCTGGCATTCCTCCGCGCGCGTTATACCAGCAGGCGCCTGGTAGACGTGAACCTGCGCAGCCCCTGGTGGGAAGACAAGCAGGTTCTGGACCTGATTGACGCTGCCTGGCTGGCAAAGCTGAACGACGAGGAATTGCTCCAGCTGGTACCGGGTGAGAAAGATGATGCAACCCGCATGCAACGTTTGATTGGAGATGCAGGGCTGCAACTGCTGGTGGTTACACGAGGTGCAGCCGGCGCAGAATTGCTGACTTCCGGCGGTGACAGGTTCCGGGTGACGCCGGATCCCGTGGCCGGGGTAGTCGATACGGTCGGTGCCGGCGACGCACTGACCAGTGTTCTCATGCTGGGTGTGCTGCAGGACTGGCCCTACCGCGAGACACTGGAGCGATCACAGGCCTTCGCCTCCGTCATCGTTGGTTGCCGTGGTGCGATTGTAGAGGATCCGGGCTTTTACCAGCCATTTATCGAGGAGTGGGGGCTCGCGTGACACTGGATCGGGAATTCCTTGAATCCCTGCAGCGCTACTTGAAGGAGGAGCGCACCAATGCACACCGCGTGCTCCACCGATTGCAAGATTTAGGCAAGCAGTTGTTGCTGCGGGACGAGGTTCATGATGCCTTTGCCCGGTTGTGTATGTCCGACTCTGGCGAATGTCTTGCAGGAACCCCGCTCGAGCGCATGGTGCAAGCGACCCAGGAGGCGGTTCTCGATGCCGACTGGCTTTATGTTGCCTTGCGTGTCAGGGTCGGCCGCTGGTCCTATCTGCGCTTGCACGGCAACACGATGTCGGTTGAGGAAATACCGGTAAGCCAGTTTCTCTATGTCAAGGAACGTCTTGTCGACGGCCAGCAGGATGCTATAGAACACCTGCTGGAGATCGACCTCGAGCCGTTCCTGCGTGATTTTCCGAAGATGCACGAGACGCGCTCAATCGGCCGTGGTGTGGAATTTCTCAATCGGCGTCTTTCCAGTCAGTTGTTCGAGGACAGTGGCAAGGGGAACCGCTTGCTGCTTGATTTTTTGCGCGTGCATCGTTACCAGCAGCAGACACTGATGCTCAACGAGGCGGTCAATGATGTAGATACGTTGCGCACGGCGTTGCGGCAGGCGAATGAATTGTTGCTGGCGGTACCGGCCGATACACCGTGGAAGGAGCTGGCACCGCGTTTGCGTGCCCTGGGCTTCGAGCCTGGCTGGGGCAAGGATGCGGCACGGATCAGGGGCTATATGGAGCTCATGCTGGATATTCTCGAGGCGCCGTCGCCCTCCGGTCTGGAACAGTTCCTGCAGAATATCCCGATGATTTTTTCCATCGCGATACTGTCGCCGCATGGCTGGTTCGGTCAGAGTGATGTGCTGGGTCGTCCGGATACCGGTGGCCAGGTGGTCTATATCCTCGACCAGGTGCACGCCCTGGAACGGGCCATGCACAACAGTCTGAGGGAACAGGGGCTGGATATCGATCCGCGTATACTGGTGGTGACTCGTCTGATACCCGAAGCCGAGGGGACGACCTGCGATCAGCGCACTGAACCCATTGCCGGAACGCGTAATGCGCGGATCCTGCGAGTCCCTTTTCTGGACCCAACCGGGCAGGTTGTGCCGCACTGGATGTCACGTTTTGAGGTCTGGCCGTATCTCGAACGCTTCAGTTACGAAGTTGAGCGTGAAATACTGGTTGAACTGGGAGGCCGGCCCGATTTCATAATCGGTAACTATTCCGATGGCAACCTGGTAGCGTCACTGCTGTCGCAACGACTCGGTGTGACGCAGTGCAACATCGCGCATGCCCTGGAGAAGACCAAGTACCTGTATTCCGATCTGTACTGGCGCGAAAACGACGAGCATTACCACTTCTCATGCCAGTTCACTGCTGACCTGATTGCCATGAATACGGCCGATTTTATTATTACCTCCACTTACCAGGAGATCGCCGGTACGACTGACAGTGCAGGACAGTATGAGGCGCATGGTGCCTATACGATGCCAGGCTTGTATCGTGTGGTGCATGGGATCGACGTGTTCGATCCGAAGTTCAATATTGTCTCACCCGGCGCAGACGAGGAAATATATTTTCCATACACCAGATCCGAACTGCGTCTAGCGCATTACGATACGGATATTCGCGATCTCCTGTTCGGTGCCGACGGCGGTGACAAACGCGGCGTCCTGTTTGATGTCAACAAGCCGCTGTTGTTCACCATGGCGCGCATGGACCAGATCAAGAACATTACAGGTCTGGTCGAATGGTACGGCGCCTGTCCGAAGCTTCGTGAGGAAGCAAATCTGGTCGTGGTTGGCGGGCATGTGGATCCTGCCCGCTCGAGCAATGCGGAGGAATACGAGCAGATTCTTAAAATGCACCGGCTCGTGGACGAATACGGCCTGGACGGTCAGGTGCGCTGGTTGGGAATGTACCTCGACAGGGCGTTTGCCGGAGAACTCTACCGGGTGATTGCCGACTCTCGTGGCGCTTTCGTACAGCCGGCCCTGTTCGAGGCGTTCGGCCTGACCGTGATCGAAGCCATGAGCACCGGTCTGCCGACCTTCGCCACCTGTTTTGGTGGACCGCTTGAGATCATAGAGGATGATATTTCCGGTTTCCATATCAATCCCAATCATGGGGCGGAAGCGGCGCAGCGCATCGCGGATTTTTTTGCACGTTGCCGGGAGAATCCGGTTGAATGGCGGCGTATTTCGGAGGCGGCGCTGGCGCGGGTCGATGCACGATACACCTGGAAGGGATATGCTGAACGCCTGATGACATTGTCGCGTGTGTATGGATTCTGGCATTACGTGACCGACCTGGAACGTGATGAACTGCGGCGCTATCTCGAAATGTTCTACAGCCTCCAGTTCCGGCCCCTGGCGCGGGCCATGCTGGGCTAGTCTGGCGGTTACAGCAGGCCGCGTTCCGCCAATGACACACCCGGGCCGTCCCCGATTACCAGGTGGTCCAGTACCCGGATATCCATCAGTCCCATGGCATCGACCAGGCGGCGGGTGAGCTGGATGTCGGCGCGGCTGGGTTCGGCTACACCGGAGGGGTGATTGTGGGCGAGGATCACTGCAGTGGCATTGTGCTGCAGGGCCTGACTGACGACTTCACGCGGGTGCACGCTGGCGCCGTCGATGGTGCCGTGGAACAGTTCCTCGAAGGCAATCACCCGGTGGCGATTGTCCAGGAACAGGCAGGCAAAGACCTCGTGTCGGTAGTGGCGCAGACGGCTGATGAGGTAGCGGCGCGTCATCTCGGGGTTCTCCAGGACGTCCTCGCGCTGCAGCTGTTCCTGCAAGTGGCGGCGCGCCATTTCCAGCACCGACTGCAGCTGTACGTAGGTGGCCGTGCCCAGCCCGTGCATGGCGCAGAATCGGTGCCGCTCTGCTTCCAGCAGGGGACGTAGCCCGCCAAAGGCCTGCAGCAGCTCCCGCGCCATATCCACGGCGGTCTTGCCGTTGGTGCCGGTGCGCAGGAAAATGGCGAGCAACTCAGCATCGGACAGGGCGTCCGGGCCGCGGGCGAGGAACCTTTCACGCGGTCGTTCAGCGGCCGGCCAGTTGCGGATGGTGTGCATAATGGCCTCCCGCCTTGATATCAATGGGGCCCGGCTGGCCCCGAACGTGAACGACTAAACGTTGCGATGCGGGGTATGCCGGGGGAACAGCTTACTGCCATGGCAACACACAGAGAAACACGTAATAGAACCGATCTGCTGTAGGAATTGCCCTTGGGCAGCCATCTCATTTACTCCATGCACTCCGCACCTCTGTGCGTGGAGCAATCCGCGTCCCGGGGTAGCAGCCCGTGTCCGCGCCCCGGGGTCTTCTGTTAAACTGCTGTCCAATGAATACGTTATCCGGTAAACACATCCTGTTGGGCGTCACCGGCGGGATCGCCGCCTACAAGAGTGCCGAACTGGTCCGGTGTCTGCGTAAGCAGGGTGCCGTGGTGCGGGTGGTGATGACGACCGCTGCCCAAGAGTTCATTACCCCGCTGACCCTGCAGGCACTGTCCGGGCAGCCGGTGTGCAGTGACCTGCTGGATCCCCGGTCCGAGGCGGCCATGGGACATATCGAGTTGGCTCGCTGGGCCGATGCCTTGCTGGTAGCCCCGGCCACGGCAGACTTCATTGCCCGGCTGGTGCAGGGGCGCGCCGACGACTTGCTGGCAGCGGTCTGCCTGGCATGCGAGGCGCCGCTGGCCGTGGCACCGGCGATGAACCGCGCCATGTGGCAGCAGCCGGCCACCCAGGACAATCTGGCGCTGTTGCGCGCGCGCCGGGTAAACGTGCTGGGCCCCGCCACGGGCAGCCAGGCCTGCGGAGAGACCGGGCCGGGACGCATGCTCGAGCCCGATGAACTGACCCGCCTGCTGGCGGGGCTGTTCCAGGGGGGCGCCTTGGCCGGACGCCGGGTACTGGTGACCGCCGGTCCGACGCGCGAGCCCATCGACCCCGTGCGCTATATCAGCAACCGCAGTTCGGGCAAGATGGGCTATGCCATCGCCCGTGCGGCGGCCGAGGCCGGGGCGCAGGTCACGCTGGTCACCGGGCCGGTCGCACTCGTCCTGCCGGAGCAGGTCGATGGCATCCTGGTAGAGACGGCGGAACAGATGCATGCCGCTGTGATGGAACACATAGCGGACACCGATATCTTTATCGCTGCCGCCGCCGTTGCGGATTACCGGCCGCAGAGTGTGGCCAGGAAAAAGCTCAAGAAGTCCGCCGCCGGGATCACCCTGGCACTGGAACCCAATCCCGATATACTGGCCGCCGTCGCTGCCTTGCCGGAACCGCCGTTCACGCTGGGGTTTGCCGCCGAGACCGATGCGCTGGAGGCGAATGCACGCAAAAAGCTGCGCGCCAAGTCGCTGGATATGATTGCCGCCAATGTCGTTGGTCCCGGTCGGGGCTTCGAGGTGGATGACAATGCCCTGCGTGTCTTCTGGGACGGGGGCGAGCAACAGTTCGGACAGACCCGCAAGACCCGCCTGGCACGACAACTGGTAGCACTGCTCGCGCATCGCTACCAGACCAAATTTGACAAGGACAGGGTAATAAAACTGCATGCAAAAGATTCAGCTTAAGTTACTGGACCCGCGCCTGGGAGATGAATTCCCGATGCCGCACTATGCCACCGACGGTGCGGCCGGTATGGATATGCGTGCCTGTCTCAAGACGCCCCTGGAGTTGGGGCCCGGTGACACCGCGTTGATCCCGACCGGCATGGCCATACATATCGAGGAACCCGGGCTGGCGGCCATGCTGCTGCCGCGTTCCGGATTGGGACACAAGCACGGAATCGTGCTTGGCAACCTGGTTGGCCTGATCGACTCGGATTATCAGGGACAGGTGTTCGTCTCCTGCTGGAATCGCGGCAAGGACTCATTTACGGTGCAACCCGGGGAACGCATCGCCCAGATGGTGATCGTGCCTGTGGTGCATGCCGATTTCGAGGTGGTAGAGGAATTCAACGCCACGCAGCGCGGAGAAGGCGGGTTTGGCCATACCGGGCGTCATTGATCCCTTAATTAACCGGGCCAGCTTGTCGATAGTACCCTAAGGCCATTCGGGAACCACCATGAAGCTTACGCCACCCAGTTTTTTCAAAGGCAAGCAGGCCAAGGGCCATGCGCCGTCACCCGAGGCCGGGCCCGCTCCAGCGAAACCGGCCATCAAGGGACAACGCGCCAGCCTGGACAGGGTCAAGCTGCAGATCATGATTGCCGCCGTGGCGTTGCTGGCAGTGCTCACCCTGTTCATCTTTCAGTTCTCCGGTATCTATATCTCGCGGATTATTGACCAGGACAGCGGCAGGCTGGCCGAGCGGTTTGCCGCACAGGTCGAGTCGCTGGTGGACTTCTACGGCTCCAGTGTTGACCGGCTGGCCAGGGACATTGCTATCGCCGAAATGTTGATAACCCGGAATGAAGCGGTCCTCAGGGAGCGGGGGGCGTTGCTCACCACGCTATATCCGGCGGCCATCAATGTGCAATTGCTGCCCCCCGGAATCGACCAGGTTAATCCGGATGCCATGCCGCCCCTTAGTTATGCGGCACTGGCCCAGATGCGTGAGGCGGAGGGCGGTCAACAGCCGCCGCTGGCCGAGGTTCACCTGCTCAATACGCCCCAGCAGCATATCAATATAATCCGGCGGGTAACGGGCCCGGCAAGTGACAGGGTGGTCGGGCTGATCATGTTGTCGCTTTCAGACGAGGCACTAGCCGGGGCCCTGGGCGGTGCGCGCCAGCTGAACGGCTATGTGGAATTGCAACAGACAGGTGCCAAGGGTGCGCCGGTGACGGTAAGCAAGCAGGGTGATCCGGCATTCAGGGACGGGGAGCCTATTACCGTCACCGCTGTCAGGGGCAGTCGCTGGCAGGTCGCCTACTGGCCGGCACAGAGTGGCGCGGCCTTTCTGGCCAGGATCAGCCTGTGGGTGATTGCTGCCTTCCTGGTGATGGCCATAGTCATGGCCGCGATCACACTGATGTTGTTCAAGCGTCTGTCCGGGGCCTTGAGCCAGGACCAGATCAGTCTGGTCAACCTGGCCAAGGATATCCGCGACGGGCAGGTCCGGCATGAATACCCATATGGCCTGAACGAGATGCGTGAAACGATGGAGTTCATCACGCGCATAGTCAGTATTGCCCGGGGCAGCGATGAGCGGGAGGACTATGAGAAGCAACCGGTAGAGCAAGCGATTGCTGTGGATGAGACAAAGGAGCATGCGCCCGCAGAGGCAGGTCAAAATTCCGGTTTGCATGAGCTTTCGCCGGACTACGCAACCCTGCAGGGTGAAAGCATGAAAGTGGAAGAAGGCCCACTGGAATTTACAGCCGAACATGAACCAGAAGTCAAGGTGGATGCATCTATATTTCGTGCCTATGACATACGTGGTGTCGTGAACCAGACCCTGACACCGGAAGCAGTAAAGCTGATTGGCCGTGCCATCGGCAGTGAGGCCATCCAGCGGGGACGCGATACTGTCGTAGTCGGGCGCGACGGACGGCTGTCCGGGCCGGCGCTCTCCCGGGCGTTAATTGCCGGTCTGACTGCCACCGGCTGTGATGTGGTGGACATTGGTGTAGTGCCTACGCCGGTACTGTACTTCGGCGCCAATTATCTCGATGCCCACCAGACAGGCGTGGTGGTCACCGGCAGTCACAATCCGCCGGACTACAACGGTCTGAAGATCATGATCGATGGCGAGACCCTGTCGGCAAAATCCATCCAGCACCTGCGAGAGCGTATCGAGACCGGCGATTTCATATCCGGCCAGGGCAAGGTGCAGGAAATGGATCTCATCTCCGATTATATCGAGCGCATCCGCAGCGACGTGAAACTGGAGCGGCCGCTCAGGGTAGCAGTCGACTGTGGGAACGGAGTCGCCGGAGCCGTCGCTCCGCAGCTGCTGAAAGCAATCGGCTGCGAGGTCACCGAGCTGTTCTGCGAAGTCGACGGCAACTTCCCGAACCACCATCCGGACCCGAGCAAGACTGAGAACCTCAAGGATCTGATTGAAGCGGTCCGACAGACCCAGGCCGATATTGGCCTGGCCTTCGACGGCGATGGTGACCGGCTCGGTGTGGTCACCAACGATGGCAATATCATCTGGCCGGACCGGGTGCTGATGTTGTTTGCCGGGGACATCCTGGACCGCAACCCCGGTGGCCTGATCATTTATGATGTGAAGTGCTCGCGCTTTCTCGACGGTATTATTCGCCAGCATGATGGCGAGCCGCTGATGTGGAAAACCGGCCATTCGTTCATCAAGGCCAAGATGAAGGAGACCGGTGCCCTGCTGGCCGGTGAGATGAGCGGCCATATCTTCTTCAAGGAACGCTGGTACGGTTTCGATGACGGCCTGTATGCAGCAGCGCGGTTGCTCGAGATCCTGGGCAAGGATGAACGCCCAGCCACCGAGGTGTTCGCCAGCCTGCCCGACAGCGTGAACACGCCCGAACTGAATATCGCCATGCAGGAGGGTGAACCGCCCAGGTTCATCGAGCGCTTGCTGGCCAGTGCACATTTCGAAGGTGCGCAGGTTTCCACCATCGATGGCCTGCGCGCCGACTTCAAGGATGGCTGGGGCCTGGTGCGTGCATCTAATACCACGCCGGTGCTGGTGCTGCGTTTCGAGGCGGATGACCAGGCGGCGTTGACGCGCATCATGGAGGAGTTCCGGCGCGTACTGTTGCAAACCGAGCCCGGCCTGTCATTGCCGTTCTGACGGCGGCCGTTGTAAGTCTCCCGGTTTGCCGCGTAATATCTGCCCTGTCGGATATAGCCGACAAGCGCATACTGGGTATCCATTAATACAGCCGTGATAACACAGCCATGTCACTGACAGCCGAATCTGCACGCAATGTAGCGCATGTCCTCACCGAGGCGATGCCCTACATCCGCCGTTTCAGTGGCAAGACCGTGGTCATTAAATACGGCGGCAATGCCATGGTGGACGAGAATCTCAAGAGCGGTTTCGCGCGTGATGTCGTGTTGATGAAGCTGGTAGGAATCAACCCCGTGGTGGTGCATGGTGGCGGGCCACAGATCGGCAGTCTGCTGGCAAGGATCGGCAAGGAAAGCCGGTTCGTCGAAGGCATGCGGATCACCGACAGCGAGACCATGGACGTGGTCGAGATGGTGCTGGGCGGACTGGTCAACAAGGAGATCGTCAACCTTATTACCCGCCACGGCGGGCGGGCGGTCGGACTGACCGGCAAGGACGGTGACCTGATCCGGGCGCGCAAACTGACAATTACCCGTAATTTACCGGAACTCGAGGCCCCGGAGATCATCGATATCGGGCACGTCGGCGAGGTGGCCAGCATCGATGCCGATGTCGTACACATGCTGGTCGGCGGGGATTTTATTCCAGTGATCGCGCCGATCGGTGTGGGCGATGATGGGCATTCCTACAATATCAATGCCGACCTGGTTGCCGGCCGCATGGCTGAAGTGCTCGATGCCGAAAAGCTGATGCTGTTGACCAACACCCCTGGCCTGCTGGACAAGGCGGGCAATCTGCTCACCGGCCTGGGCGCTGCTGATGTTGATGCCTTGATTGCCGACGGCACCGTACACGGCGGAATGTTGCCTAAGATCAACAGCGCCTTATCGGCCGTTCACAGCGGCGTCAATGCCGCGCATATCATCGACGGACGGGTCGAGCATGCCGTGCTGGTTGAATTGTTTACTGATGAGGGTGTCGGCACCCTGATTCGTGCCTGAGGGGCCGGCGGCCTGCCAGCCCTCATGTAACCCGGGGGCTAGAGCCCTTTCAGTTCGCGAAAGCGCGATATGTCCGCGCTGAACTGATCGCTGATGGTCTGCTTTTCCTTTTCCTTGGTAACAACGAAGGTCTCGTTTTCCTTAATCTGTACACGTGCAGTCGTTATCTGGTTCTGCAGGATCTTCGGTACCGGTTTACCGCTGCGTTCGAACTCGGCGGCTTCGGTTTCAAGTTTCAGCAGACGTTTCCTTGAGTTCTCGATCCGGCTGTTGGTCAGCTGGATGAGCGCGTCAACGTTAGCGATCTTGCCATCCCGTGCCATCAGCATGTCAACCTCGCTGGAATAGGTCGCCAGCAGACTGCGGTCATGAATCGCCCGCTTTCTGGACCTTTCCTTTTCTGCTGCCTCAAGTTCGGCAAGGCGCCTTGCCTTGGCCTTCTCCTCCGGTGTCTTGGGGGCCGCGTAGACCTTCACGGTGCGGCCCTGTTCGTTGAGCTCCCGGCGTTCCTTGTGCACATAGCGGGGCGGTACTCGATCACCGTAGTGCACGTTGCCCGCCTCATCGAACCATTTAAAGGTACGCTCCGCGGACACAGCCGTGGCAAGGAAAAAGGCCGGCAAAAACACCAGGTAGCGGATATCATGGAGGGTAATTTTCATTTCGTGGCAATTCCTCTTCTAGCAATTCTCAAGTGCACCATGCCCAGGATATCTAGAGCCGATTCAGTCAGGACAGGTCGTCGCTCGTGAACGGTCTGGAGCACGGCGTCCTGTTCCTTGTGTCCCTGGTCGCCAACCTGTTTTCAGCATTTTCCGGGGGCGGTGCGGGGCTGATCCAGCTGCCTGTGCTGATCTTCCTTGGCTTGCCGTTTGCGGTCGCCCTGGCGACCCATAAAGTGGCCAGTGTTGCCTTGGGTATCGGCGCCACGGTCCGGCACTTGAGAGAAGGCGCCCTGGAGCGTCACCTGGTGAGGCATATCCTGGCCTTCGGTCTGCCGGGGGTCATCGTCGGTGCCAATGTCATCCTTACTGTTCCGGAACGGTCTGCCGAGGTGGCGCTGGGCCTGCTCACTGCCGGCCTGGGTATTTATTCCTGGCTGAATCCTGGGCTGGGCCAGGCTGTCAGACCTCGCAACCGTGATCGGCGCGGGTTCCTTATCGGGGGCCTGGTCCTGTTCGGCATCGGTGCACTAAATGGTTCCCTGACCTCCGGCACCGGCCTGTTCGTGACCCTGTGGCTGGTGCGCTGGTTCGGCCTAGATTACCGCCGCGCCATTGCCTATACCCTGATATTGGTGGGCCTGTTCTGGAACGGGGCCGGTGCATTGACCCTGGGTATCCTGGGCGAGATCCGCTGGTCATGGTTGCCGGCCCTGCTGCTGGGCTCCCTGCTGGGTGGTTACCTGGGGGCACACCTGGCAATCAAGTCCGGCAACCGCTGGATCAAACGAGCCTTCGAAATCATCACCCTGCTGGTGGGTCTCAAGTTGATCATCGGTTGACGGCTCCTCCAGGGATCCTGTCTTTAAGATCGTCGCCCCGCCCCGGGCTTGTCTAGATACCGTACTGCTCCCGGTAGGCCTGTATCTTCGCGACCTCGTCGCCGCGCTCGGGCTTCTCCAGAAGGTATTCCAGCAGGTGCTCCAGCCTGATAATACTGATCACCCGGATGCCGAAGCCCGCTTCCACCTCCTGGATGGCCGAGCGTTCGCCCTGGCCGCGCTCCTGGCGGTCGAGTGCAATTACAACGCCAGCAAGTGTGGCTCCGGCAGCTTCAATGATTAGTACAGCTTCGCGAATTGCGGTGCCGGCGGTGATGACATCGTCGATGACCAGCACCCGTCCTGACAGGCCGGCCCCGACCAGGTTGCCACCCTCGCCGTGGTCCTTGGCTTCCTTGCGGTTGAAACACCAGGGTACATTCATGTTGTAATGGTCCGCCAGTGCAATCCCGGCGGTGGCGGCCAGCGGAATGCCCTTGTAGGCCGGGCCAAACAGGACATCGAAACCAATCCCGCTGTCAACGATGGCCTGTGCGTAGAAACGGCCAAGACGGGCCAGGTCTTCACCGGTATTGAACAATCCGGCATTGAAGAAATAGGGGCTGATGCGTCCCGACTTCAGGGTGAAATCACCGAAGCGCAAGACGCCAGCACCAATGGCGAAATCGATGAATTCGTGCTGGTAATCTTTCATTGGGATACTGGATATCGTAACTGCGTGCCGGGATCGCTATCATACACGCGGATCCAGTACAGGGAAAAACATGCGCATTATCACGGTTAACGTGAACGGTATTCGTGCCGCCGCCAGGAAAGGGTTTTTCCAGTGGATGGTGCGCCAGCATGCCGATGTCGTGTGCCTGCAGGAGACCAAGGCCCAGGTGCACCAGCTGCAAGACAGGGTTTTCTGGCCGCGCGGCTGGCATGTAAATTTCCACGATGCCGAGAAAAAGGGCTACAGTGGTGTCGCGATCTACAGCAGGCACAAACCGGACAAGGTGATCTGCGGCCTGGGCTGGCCGGACATGGATGCCGAGGGGCGTTACATCGAGGCCCGCTTCGGACCCCTGAGTGTCGTATCGGTGTACCTGCCATCCGGATCCTCCAGTGAGGAGCGCCAGGCCGTCAAGTTCGATTTTCTCGACCGCTTCATGCCCTATCTGCGCCGGTTGCGTCTCAAGCGGCGCGAGTACATCCTCTGCGGCGACTGGAACATTGCTCACAAGGAGATCGACCTGAAGAACTGGCGCGGCAACCGGAAAAACTCCGGCTTTCTGCCCGAGGAACGTGCCTGGATGGATGAGCTGTTCGGCCCCGCCGGCTATGTCGATGCCTTTCGCACCGCGAACCCGGACCCGGACCAGTACACCTGGTGGTCAAACCGCGGCCAGGCATGGGCCAAGAATGTCGGCTGGCGGATTGACTACCAGGTCATCACCCCCGGCTTGCATGAGTCGGTACAGGGGGCGCGCATTTACAAGACCAGGCGGTTTTCCGATCACGCGCCGCTGATTATGGATTACGACTACCCGTTGTAGGGCTATACACCGGCGCGTGCTCGGCCTGTAAATGTTGCAGGGAGTCGCAGGGCTAGTGCTTGCGATCCGGGTCAGGGGGCAGCATCTGGGAAAACAGCAGCAACCGCTCCGCCAGGGGAATGTTATCCAGGCGTCTGTCCGCCATGCGGCGCCGGTCAATGACCACTGTGATGCCGTTGCTGTCGATGAGGGGAAACTCGGCGAGGATCCCCCAGCGGCGCTGTCCCCTGGAGCGTCTTTCTTGCATTTATTCTTAACCTCCAGTGTCTTAGGCTAGTCGAGTTGAGCCGGCTTTGCCATAAGACGAATGGACTAGGCGCCCATCCCGCCGCGTGTGATTCAGATAAAATAATATTTAGGAACAATAAGTTGTCATCTAATACGGCGGGCACCCCGGCCGCGGTCAGGGGGTTGGGAATTCGCCCCGGGGCTGATGCTGGACGCTCCAGCTCGCCGCGTTCAGGCCCGCCTGGTGTGCGCGGCTTCCTGTCGCTGCGCGAGGTACAGGACCAGCAGGATCGCGGGCACCCCGAGCAGGCCGGCATACAGGAAGAAGCTGGCGTAGCCAGCGCTGTCGACTATCCAGCCGGCGAACCCGCCGATGAACTTTGCCGGGAGCGTCATCAGGGAGCTGAACAGGGCGTACTGGGTGGCGGTGTAGGCGGTGTTGGTCAGGCTTGAGAGGTAGGCGATGAAGGCCGCTGTCGCCAGGCCGCCACTGAGGTTGTCGGCGCTGATGACGATGGCCAGTGTGGACAAGTGCGGTTCACTGACGGCAAGCCAGACGAAAAGCAGATTGGTTGCCGCAATCAGTATCGCCCCCGCGAGCAACGGACGCATGATGCCGTAGCGTACCACCAGGATACCACCCAGTCCGGCACCGGCGATGGTCATGAAGAAACCGAACAGCTTGGTGATATTGGCGATATCGGTCTTGCTGAAACCCAGGTCGAGGTAGAAGGGGTTCGCCATCACTCCCATGGTGATGTCACTGAGCTTGTAGGATCCAACCAGCAGCAGGATGACGATCGCCAGTGCCCCGTTGCGCTGGAAGAATTCCACGAACGGGCTGACAACCGCATCGGAGAACCAGGCCACGAGACGTGCGTAGACACTGTCTCTGGCAACTGCGCCGACGTGTGATTCCAGCCGCGCCTCCAGTTCGCGGGTGCGCTGGTCGATGCGATGCAGCGGTTCACGGATAACCAGGGTGGCGCTTATACCGACAACCATCAGCGCTGCCATGACCAGGTAGGCCATGGACCAGGAATGTGCAGCCGCGATGTAGAAGGCACCGGCACCGGCGGCCAGCAGCGCGACCCGGTAGCCGAGTACATAGGTGGCGGCCATGGCGCCCTGCAGTCGCTTGTCGACTGCCTCGATCCGGTAGGCGTCCACGGTGATGTCCTGGGTGGCCGAGCCGAACGCGACCAGCAGCGCGAACACCGCGATGCGTGTCAGGTCGGTATGCGGGTCGGTCAGGGCCATGCCAACGAGGCCGATGGCGATGATCGACTGCGCAAGCAGCAGCCAGGAGCGGCGCTTGCCTAGCAGCCGGGTCAGCAGCGGCAGGGGTAGCCGGTCGACCACTGGTGCCCAGAAGAACTTGATCGAGTAGGTGATGCCGATCCAGCTGAAAAAGCCGATGGTCGTGCGTGCGATACCCTCGTCCCGCAGCCAGGCGGATAGGGTGGAGAACACCAGCAGGAAGGGCAATCCAGCAGAAAAGCCGAGGAATATCATGCCGACCACACGTGGCTGCAGGTAGACGGCGGCGGCGGCAAGCCAGTTGCCCAGTGTCTGCTTGCCGGATTTCATGGTGGGAGATACAAGGTTGCTGTTTGCTGTATGTATTCTGGTCCTTGTAGGGCAACCAGTGCTGCTCTACGTCATTCCATTTCCCTTGCAAGGGGGAAGCAGGACGGGGGGTGAGAAACGAAGTTTCTTGCCTGCCTGAATTATCAATTCTTCACCACTCATGGAAATGGGGGCAATTTAATTACAGGCAATATTATTTCATGAGGGCGATTATCCTTGAGCAGCTGTAACCCCGGCCAACACGGATTCGTTCTTGCACATTGACAAGCCTTGCGTGGCAGTAACGGGTGCAACCGTATCAGATCGGGCGGAAGAACGCCCGGACTTATGGAGCCATACCCTGGGCTACTGGGTATAGAAGTCCTGGCTGAACTCGACCTGGAGGTAATCCTGTGCTCCCTGGGGCCGCACGCGCACATCGAACTTCAGGGTTTCCTCGTTGGTGACCCTGTATTCACCAATGTAATAGATGGCATTGCCTTCGCGCATCTCGCGCATGGGGATCTTGCGTCCCTGTCCGGCGAGATTAATGGCCGATACCCGGGTAAAGGCATGTACCGGTTGCCCCGGGCTGCCCAGCACCTTGCGCAGCACCGTGATGTTGATCATGCCGCGGTTCTTGCTGCGCGTGATACGGTATTCGCGTGCCACCTGTGGTGGAAGCATGTCAGTGGACAACGCGTTGTAATGGACAACATACTGACCGAAATCCTTCGAGTTTTCGGCCTGGCTAGGCAGTGTTATGACAGCAAGGCACAGCGCCAACAGCCATGACATACTGATGTGGTTCTTGATCATTCTCAACTCCTGTCTTGCAGTTTGATGACTATAGTCCAAGTGCTGACGCTGGACCTTGTTTGCCCGCCGTGTGCCGGGCATGGCTAGACCAGTAGCGGCAGTACCAGCATCTTCAGGACCTGCAGGCCAATCAGCGCAAACAGGGGCGACAGGTCGATACCGGATATCGGGGGTATGAGCCGCTGAATGGGCCGGAGAACCGGGTCGGTCAAACTGTAAAGCAGCGAGCTTATCGGGTTGTAGCTGCCCGGGTTCACCCAACTGAGGATGACCTGGATGATGATGGCGAAAATAAAGACATTCAACATCAGCGCGACCAGCTCCGCGATACTGGCTGCGATCACTGTTCCCACCGGGATGCCGCCGCCGCGCATGGCCAGGACCAGGACCAGGGAGATAATCTGCAGGACCAGCATGAGCAGCACGGCCGCGGTATCGAACTTGCCGACACTCGGGATGACCTTGCGCAGAGGCACCAGCAGGGGATTGGTGATGCGGACCAAAAACTGGCTGGCGGGATTGTAGAAATCGGCCCGCACGGCACCGAGCAGGAAACGCAGCATGAACGCCAGTATGTACAGGCTGAACAGCGTGCTGATCAGGAATTCCAGCGGATTGGTGAAGTAGCTGCCCTGCATCAGTCCTCGCCGAATTCGTTGGCCAGTTCCTGCGAACGCTTGGTTGCCGCATCCAGGGCCTGCATTACGATCGCCTCGAAATCATGTTGCTGCAGTACTTCGATAGCGCGTTCCGTGGTCCCGCCGGGAGAGGTCACCCTGCGGCGCAGGGTGGCGGCATCATCACTGCTCTCCAGCGCCATCTTGGAGGCGCCGAAGGCGGTCTGCAGGGTCAGCAGGCGCGCGGTCTCCTCGCTCAGGCCGAGGCGTTTTCCGGCGGACTGCAGGGCCTCCATGAACAGAAAGAAGTAGGCCGGCCCGCTGCCCGAGAGCGCTGTCACAGGATCCATGAGGGACTCATCCTCGACCCAGAGGGCCAGACCGACGGCACGCAGGATGGACTCGGCCAGGTTGCGCTGCTCCTCGCTGACACCGGGATTGGCATACAGGGCAGAGGCGCCGCTTTGCACCAGCGCCGGTGTGTTCGGCATGGCGCGAACGATGGCGGTGTGTTCACCAAGCCAGTTGCGCAGGGCGGTTTCACGAATACCGGCTACGATTGAGATGATGAGCGGCCGCTGCCTGCCGACCACCGCGGCCAGCCCACGGGCCACCTCGCCGATGACCTGGGGTTTAACCGCCAGCACCATGGCATCGGCCTGATCCGCCGCCACCCGGTTGTCCTGCGTGGTAACGATCGGGAACCGGGCTGCAAGTCTTTCCGTCTGTCGTTCATCGGGATCCGCAACGCAGATCAGCCCGGGTTTCCAGCCGTCCGTGATCAGGCCACCGACCAGGCTGCGGGCCATGTTACCGCCCCCGATAAACGCAAGTCTAATGTCAGTCATGGTTTTGACAATACATGACCGAAGTGGCGCAGGACAAGTCGTCGGACGTCAGTTCCGGGTACCTGTGGCACACCCTCCGGGCATCGCCGTGACTTGCTAACTGGTTGTATTTCCGCATACTTTGGCGATTGGCTTACAGCAGACGGGCAGGGTCGCTGACAGATTCCCTGGTGGGATATTGTGAAGATCAACTCAGGTGATCCTGTGTGCGAACTTGCCGGTTTCATTCAATGATCAAGTATCCGGTATGTCAGTCGATATGGATTGACGAGCATAATATTCGAGGGGAGCAGGTATGGATATAGCTGAGTTGCTTACTTTCAGTGTCAAGAACGGTGCGTCAGACCTGCACTTGTCGGCCGGACTGCCACCGATGATCCGGGTGGATGGTGACATGCGCAAGATCAATGTCCCGTCGCTGGAACACAAGACGGTACACGGGCTTGTCTACGACATCATGAACGACAAGCAGCGCAAGGACTATGAGGAATTCCTGGAGACGGACTTCTCATTCGAGATCCCCGATCTTGCCCGGTTTCGTGTCAATGCCTTCAACCACAATCGGGGTGCCGGTGCGGTTTTTCGTACCATTCCTTCAGATATTCTCACCCTCGAAGACCTGGGTACACCCGCGACATTCAAGAAAATTTCCGATAATCCACGTGGCCTGGTGCTGGTAACCGGGCCGACTGGTTCTGGCAAGTCCACCACGCTGGCGGCGATGATCGACTACCTGAATGAGAAGAACTACGCCCATATCCTGACCATCGAAGACCCGATCGAGTTCGTCCACGAAAGCAAGAAGTGCCTCGTTAACCAGCGCGAGGTGCATCGCGATACGCTGGGGTTCAACGAAGCGCTGCGTTCCGCCTTGCGCGAGGACCCGGATATCATCCTGGTTGGCGAAATGCGCGACCTGGAGACCATCCGCCTGGCGCTGACCGCGGCCGAGACCGGGCACCTGGTGTTCGGTACCCTGCATACCACCTCGGCGGCCAAGACCATTGACCGTGTCATTGATGTGTTCCCGGCAGCGGAAAAGACCATGGTGCGCTCCATGCTGTCGGAGTCGCTGCGCGCAGTGATTGCCCAGACCCTGCTCAAAAAGATTGGCGGCGGTCGAATCGCGGCCTGGGAGATCATGATTGGCACGCCGGCGATTCGTAACCTGATTCGCGAAGACAAGGTGGCGCAGATGTACTCTTCCATCCAGACCGGCCAGGCCGCCGGCATGGTTACGCTGGATCAGTACCTGCAGGACCTGCTGGCGCGCGGCCTGATCAGCAAGCAGGACGCGCGTGCCAAGGCAGTACACAAGGAAGCAATATAGCAACTTCCCGGAGAGTAACGGTTATGGATATATCCTCATTATTGAAGCTGGCGTCGGAAAAAAAGGCATCCGACCTGTTCATTACCGCGGGCCTGCCGCCCAGCATCAAGGTCGACGGGCGCATCGGTCCGGTCACCCAGAACCCCCTGTCTCCCGATGAAGTCGAGGAGATGGTGTTAAGCATGATGTCACCGAACCAGCGCGAGGAATTCAACGCGACGCACGAGTGCAACTTCGCGGTCAACGAGGAGGGTGTGGGGCGCTTTCGTGCCAGTGCCTTTTACCAAAGCAATCATGTCGGTATCGTGTTGCGGCGCATCGAGGCCTATATCCCCACGATCGAGGATCTGAAGCTGCCGCCGATCCTCAAGAATCTGGCGATGACCAAACGCGGCCTGATCATCTTCATCGGCGCGACCGGCACCGGCAAGTCCACCTCGCTGGCATCCATGATCGGCTATCGCAATGAACAGGGTTCCGGTCATATCATCACCATCGAGGACCCGATCGAGTTCGTGCACGAGCACAAGGGTTGCATCATTACCCAGCGCGAGGTCGGGATTGATACCGAGTCCTACGAGGTAGCCCTGAAAAACACCCTCAGGCAGGCGCCGGACGTCATCCTGATCGGCGAGATCCGTGATCGCGACACCATGAACTACGCCATCGCCTTTGCCGAGACCGGCCACCTGTGCCTGGCGACACTGCACGCCAATAACGCGAACCAGGCCATGGACCGCATCATCAACTTCTTCCCGGAGGACCGCCGGCCCCAGCTGTTCATGGACCTTTCGATGAACCTTAAGGCGTTCCTGGCGCAGCAGCTGATCCCGCGGGCCGACGGTAAGGGTCGTCGGGTCTGCATGGAGATCCTGCTGGGCACACCACTGGCGCGTGACCTGGTCCTCAAGGGCGAGATACACAAACTCAAGGAACTGATGAAGCAGTCACGTCAACAGGGCATGATCACCTTCGACCAGGCGCTGTTCGAACTCTACAAGGCCGGCGAGATCAGCTACGACGACGCCCTGCACTATGCCGACTCGGCCAATGAGGTGCGCCTCATGGCCAAGCTGGACAAGGCGGATATCGACCAGTTTGCCTCCGCGATGGACGGGATCTCGCTGATCGAGGAGGACTAGCCGGCGCAGGCCTGCCAGTCGATCAGGGCGGCATCGAACACCGGTCCGTCCACGCACACACGCTTCATGGCAGGGCCGTCGGGCGTCGTCAGCCTGACGGTGCAGCCGGCACAGCCGCCCACAGCGCAGGCCATGTATTCTTCCAGCGAGACCTGGCAGGGCAGGTCGAATTCCCCGGCCAGGTGTGCCGCGGCCGCCAGCATCGGGTGGGGTCCGCAGGCGTAGATGCCGACCTCGTCATGTTCCGCCGCGCTCAGCGAGTCCAGCCAGCTGCGGGCCAGATCGGTGATATAACCCTCGAAGCACCCGGGATAGCCCTGCAGGCTGGTCAACCGGCTGGGGACGCCCCAGTCATCCAGCAGCGGCATCGCCGCAATAACACCCTCAGGGACACCCGGGACCAGGAACCGTGAAGGTCGTGCGGAGAACGGGAACGGCACCTCCGAGCCCATCAGCACCAGTGGCTGCCAGTGCGTATCCGCGCGCAGCCGGTCGGCGAGAAACACCATCGGCGGGATTCCCACACCGCCACCCAGCAACAGGGTGCGTGGCCGGGTCCGGTCGGGGGTGAATGGCGTACCGATTGGTCCGATCAGGTTGATGGTTTCCCCTTCTTGCCGAGTGGCCAGCGCGTGAGTGCCGAGTCCGACACCCTTGTAGAGAAATTCGACCCAGCCCTGATCGGCGTCGACGCGCATGATTGACAGGGGTCGGCGCATCGGCAGCGCAGCTGAACACTGGATGTGTGCAAAGCTGCCTGGCAGGGCATGTGCCGCACACTGCGGTGCCATCACGCGCAGTACATACTGGTTTGCCGGGTAGCGCTCATGGGAGAGTATCAATGCGTCCTCGACAAACAGGGTGTCGCGGTGCGGTTTGTCTGCGGGTGTTGACATGGCGGACTCGGGCTATGTGTATTTGCGGCCGGCTAGAGAGTATGGACCAGTCGGCCTTCCAGCAGGGTGTGGGTGGTACGGCCTTTCAGTTCCCATCCCATGAACGGTGTGTTGTGACCGTGGCTTCTGATGGTCGATGTGTCGAGTTGCCAAGTCAGGTCTGGATCAAAGATGCATATATCCGCGGTACTGCCGACCGACAGGGTTCCGCAGGGCAGCCCCAGTACTTTCGCGGGTCCTGCCGTCAGCCGGTGTATCAGTTCGCCCAGATCCATGACCTGTTCATCAACCAGCCGGAGTCCCAGTGGCAGCAGGGTATCGAGGCCCGAGATGCCAGGCTCGGTTGAAGGGAATGGTCCGAGTTTCGCGTCCGCTTCATGGGGCTGATGATCCGAGCAGATGGCCGAGAAGATACCGCCCTGTACGGCATCGCGCAGCCGTTGGCGGTCTTCAGTGGTGCGCAGGGGCGGGATGACATGGCAGTTGCTGTCAAACTCGCTGACATCGATTTCGGTCAGGTACAGGTAGGGGATAGCAACGTCCGCCGTGACCGGCAGGCCGTCGAACTGGGCACGCGCCAGCATGTGTGCGGCGCGTGCCGTGCTCAACCGGCAAAAGTGCGCCCGTACACCGGTTTGCTCGACCAGCGCCAGGTCGCGGGCGATCGCGGCGGTTTCTGCCGCCTCCGGGATACCCGCCAGGCCCATGCGCGTGGCCACCTTGCCCTCATGAGCGCAGCCTTTGGCAGACAGCCAGTGGTCGTTTGCATAGAGGAAGACAGTCAGGTCGAAGGTGGCGGCGTATTCGAGCGCGCGTCGCTGCACCAGGGTGTTGGCTAATGGGCGCAGGGCATTGCTGACACCGACGCAGCCCTCTTTCTTGAGTGCAGCCATTTCACTCAAATACTCGCCGTCCAGACCCCGGGTCAGCGCACCCAGCGTCACGATGCGGGTCTTGCCGGCAGCTTCGGCACGCAGTCGGATGAGTTCGATATCGGCCGGCGTCTCGACCACCGGTTGTGTGTCCGGCGGGCAGCACAGGGTGGTGACGCCGCCGCTGGCCGCGGCCAGCGACTCCGAGGCAATGGTCGCCTTGTGTTCCTGGCCGGGTTCGCGGGTGCGGGCACACAGGTCAACCAGCCCCGGGCAGACAATGCGGCCCGAGGCATCGACCTCGTGGTCCGCATCAAAGCCGTCCGGCGGCACGCCCACAGCCACGATGTTGCCTTCGGCGACAAAGACATCGAGCTCGGCGTCCATGCTGTTGGCCGGGTCGATGACGCGACCGCCACTGATACGGATACGGTCCGGCTGCTGTGTACGGTGTGTGGTCATGGGATTATTCTTTAAGTTCTTTCCGGTGGTGCATGGCCATGGACATGACCGCCATACGCACGGCAATGCCGTGAGTCACCTGTTCCAGGATGACCGAGCGTGGCCCGTCAGCGACATCGGAGTCCATTTCAACGCCGCGGTTGATCGGCCCCGGATGCATGATAGTGACATCGGGGCAGGCAGCGGCGAGTTTCTCCTCGGTCACACCGAACAGTTCATAGTATTCGTGCTCGCTGGGCAGCAACGCACCCTGCATGCGTTCGCGCTGCAGACGCAACATGATAATCACATCCGCGCCCTCAATGCCGGCATCGAGATCATGGTAAACGTGTACACCCAGCGACCCGGCATGGGCGGGCACCAGCGTTTTGGGTGCGACAATCCGTATATCCCCGGTATTTAGCAGGTTCAGGGCATGGATCTGCGAGCGTGCCACACGTGAATGCAGAATATCCCCGACAATGGCCACACGCAGTCGACCGAAATCCGGTCCCTTGACGCGACGGATAGTAAACATGTCCAGCATTGCCTGGGTCGGGTGCGCGTGTCGGCCGTCACCCGCATTGATGACACTGACGTGGGGGGCAACGTTTCTGGCAATAAAGTGGGCTGCACCGCTATCGGCGTGGCGGACCACAAACATGTCAACATGCATGGCCTCCAGGTTGCGCAGGGTATCCAGCAGGGTCTCGCCCTTGACGGCACTGGACTGGGTGATGTTGATGTTCAGTACATCGGCCGAGAGCCGCTTGGCGGCGAGCTCGAAAGTTGTCCGGGTACGCGTGCTTGCCTCGAAGAACAGGTTGACGATGGTCTTGCCGCGCAACAGCGGTACCTTCTTGACGGTCTGCTCGGTGACTCCGGCGAAGGACTCGGCGGTATCGAGGATCTCGGTGAGCAGCTGGTGATTCAGCCCCTTGATGCAGAGAAAATGTCGCAGGCGTCCGTGCGCATCGAGTTGCAGGCTGGCGTTGTTCATGATACCTGCTTGATCTCCAGCGCCAGGGGCTCGGGACCGAGCAGCTTGATGTGTTGGGTGGCGCTCAATCGGGCATGATTGCCGACCACGTTGGCCTGGATCGGCAGTTCCCGGCCATCACGTTCCACCAGTGTGGCCAGCAGGATGGATGCCGGGCGGCCGTAATCAAACAGTTCATTCATGGCAGCGCGGATGGTGCGGCCAGTATGCAGGACATCGTCGACCAGGATGATGTGGCGGTCATCGATGCTGAACGGTAACCGTGAGGGCCGTACCACCGGGTTCATGCCGATGCGGGTGAAGTCGTCACGGTAGAACGAGATATCCAGGCTGCCGAGGGGTTCGCTCAAGCCGAGTCTACGATGCAGCTCTTCCGCGACCCACACGCCGCCGGTGTGGATACCGACCATGGCCGGATTGTCGCAGCCGGACTGCTCCACCAATCGTGCCAGTTCATGCGCCATATTATCGAGCATGACGGGTATGTTATTGAGGTCATTCATGCTTTCTGTCTTGTGTTTCCAGCCAGTCCTGCAGGATTACGCGCGCCGCAACGGCATCAATGCCCTTGCCGGCCTGCTCCTGCTGGTGGTGGCTGGGCAAATCCCCTGCCACTCGTGAACTCAGTCTTTCATCCATGCTGTATACCGGCAGATGGAAGCGCCCCTCGAGCTGGCGAATAAAGCGTTTCACGGTCTGCGTGATGTCCGCTTCACTGCCGTCGGCATGTAGCGGCAGGCCGACAACCAGGGCATCGGGCTGCCATGTCTGTACAAGCTCGGAGAGTGTTTTCCAGTCAGGCTTGCCGTTAACAGCCGTGACCGTCTCGAGCGCCGTGGCGGTCCCGGTGATTTCCTGTCCAACGGCAACGCCGATTCGTTGCAGGCCGAAATCAAATCCGAGCAGGGTCCGCAAGACTATCCGGCCGGCATTTTAGCCGGCGGCCGATCGGGAAATAAATCATTTTCAGGCATGCCCGGCCTCGCCGGACAACAGCTTGATATCGACGCCGATGAGACCGGCGGCGGCTTCCCAGCGTTGCTCATAGGGGGTATCGAACACGATCCGGGAGTCGGCCGGGCCACTCAGCCAGGCATTGGCGGCAAGCTCCTGCTCCAGCTGTCCTGCGCCCCAGCCGGCATAGCCCAGCGTGATGAATATTTTTTCGGGTCCTTCCCCGCGGGCAATGGCCTCAAGGATGTCACGTGACGAGGTGATACCGGTGTCCTCGGTGACCTTGAGTGTGGCCTCCCAGTTGCCTACCGGCTGGTGCAGCACGAAACCGCGGTCATTCTGCACCGGGCCACCCAGGTAGACAGGCTGTGCAGTAATATCACCGGCAACCGCTTCGATGTCCATGTGCTCCAGGATCTCGCCGAGTTGCAGGTCCGTAGGCCGGTTGATGACCAGCCCCAGGGCACCCTCATCGTTATGGTCGCAGATATAGGTGGCGGTGTGATGAAAATTGGGGTCGGACAATGCGGGCATCGCAATGAGAAAGTGATTGCTGAGTGAATCCAACGCGCCCATGGTCATAGTATCGGTCACAGGGGCTGTCGCCATCAAGTCTTGCGCAAGGCCGGTTGGCAGCGACAGCGGCCCTCAGTGGCTTTGCATGCGGTTAGTGGTGGAGAATTCCCAGGTGCGGGTGATGTGCAGCACATCCGCCTCCTTGCGTATATCGGCGGAGAAGGGCGGAAAGGGGGCGGCCAGGTTAACGATGCGGATGGCGGCCTCATCGATGACGGCATGACCGGAGGGGCGCAGTACGCTGATATTGCGTACCGTACCGTCCGGGTTTAGCGCCACATCCAGCAACAGCTTGCCCGACAGCCCCTCGCGGCGGGCGACGTCCGGGTAGTTCAGGTTGCCCACGCGCTCCACCTTCTGCACCCATTCATTCATATAATTTGCGTACTTGAACTCGCGGGTGCGCGCAGACACGTAGACCTGGCGGGGACGCCGCGCATAGGCCTGCATCGATTCGCTGATCTGCTCGCTGAGGTTGACCATTTCCAGGCTGCGTTCGATCAGTTCGCTGGCCGACAGGTCCCCTGGCTCGGTTTCCGGGACCTGTGCCTTGTCCTGGGTTATGCGGGTGTCGGAGCGTTCCGAGGTCACCACCCGAGTGGGCGTGGGAACAGGTTGCTGCGGTTTTGTTTGTGCCGGCGCCAGTTCCGGCAGCGCCTGTTGCGGGCGCACCTTTTCCGCGACATTGCCGCCACCATCCTGGCTGGTTTGTGCCAGGTATTCTGCCTCCTCCGGGGGCTGCGTGCGGCGGTTGGAGACGGTAATTTCCAGTGTCGGGAGCGTGTTTTCCGGCGGTTCTTCTTCATGGGTGCCGAAGCTGATGCCGAGGATAACCATGGCGTGCATGACGGCTGCAAAGAACAGCGTCAGGGCGAGCCGGTCGGTAGTGGTCACCGTGCCGGAGTCCAGCGCGGAAGAACTCAGGGATTGCATTGTCGTTGTCGCTTAGAGATTCCTCCCGCGATTATACCGCTGACTGTCCCGAACAGCAGTGCGGCGGTCAGCAGAACCGGGAACAGGCGCCATAATGCCGGGTGCGGTATGAACAGGAGCCAGGCGATGGTGAATTGTCCGACCATGTGAGCCAGCGCGGCCAGCAGACTGAAACCGACCGGACCGAAGCCCCTGCCCGGGAGACGACAGGCCAGCCAGAGTATGCCGATGCTGCAGACGGCCCCGCTCAGACTGAGCAGAAATGTCGGTGTGAGAAAGGTCCCCAGGAGCAGGCTGCCGCACAGTACCCGCAACAGACTCACCCAGGCGGCGCTGCGCCAGCCGAACTGGTCCAGGACCACAATGGTGATGACGTTGGCCAGTCCCGGTTTAATACCGGGCAGGGGCGAGGGGAAGGCGCTCTCCAGGATGTGGATGGTGATCGCGAGGGCGGCCAGCCAGGCGATGCGCTGGTCTTCAGCTGTCGTCTGTATCTGCATCAGTCATCATGCCGCCCGGGGCCTAAAAATTAATGGCATCATAGCGTGGCCGGTTGCCCAGCAGCTGGATACTGATGCGATTGGGCAGGCAGGCTGCCAGTTGACCGGCCTCCCTGAGCCAGCCGCTATGGACACAGACCTTGCCCGCGCAGGGCGACCTCAGAAAGCGGGCCTGTCCTGCCCTGATCTCGATCGTGCTTTCACCGATGGGCCCGGCAATCTGGACATGGCGGTCCGGTGTCAGGGTGGTGATGGTGGCGGATTCGGCGGCGGTCTGGATGCGCAGCACGGTGGCCGTATCCTGATGGGTCCAGAAGTGCAGATACAGCAATGGCAGGGTGCAGAGTGTTATCGCCATCAGTACCCGGTCGGCGCGTGTCATCATAATGTTTCACTCATGACGATCGTGTCCGGTTTGGACTCGAATATCAGGCGTGCCTGCATGGCCGGGTTCATGTGAATTCTGCCTTCGCGGTCAACCAGCATGACGTATTCCACCCCCATTTGCCGGGCAATTGCCGGCCAGGCATCCGGGCCGGCGACGAACAGTGCCGTTGCCGCGGCATCGGCGGTGGCGGCCAGCGGGTGAATCACGGTGGCCGAGACGACCGCGCCGGCCGGGTTGCCGCTGCGCGGGTCGATAATATGATGATAGCGCTGACCCTCATGTTCGAAGAAGCGCTCATAGTCGCCAGAGGTGAACACGCTCTCATCGCCAGTCAGTTCGATGGAGGCAAGGACCCCCGGCTTGCGCGGGTCGCGTATGCCGATACGCCAGGGACGCTTGCCATGGCGGCCGATGGCGCACAGGTCGCCGCCGGCGTTGATGATGGCATGCGCAATACCTTGCTCCTGCAGCAGTTCGATGCCGCGGTCGATGGCATAGCCCTTGGCGAAGGCACCGAGATCGTAGCGCACGGCCGGATGGCGGCTGCTGATTTGCTTGCCATCCACATGGACATCGGCGCTGGTGGGCACCTGTTCGACCAGTTGCCTGATCAGGTCTTCCGCCGGTGGCGGTCCCGATGGTGGTTCGTCGTTATGGAAACCCCACAGCGCAACCAGTCGACCGATCAGCGGGTTGAACAGGCCATTGCTCAGCGTTGACAGCCGGTTGGCTTCCTGGAGGAGGGCTGCCATGGCAGGGTCGGTTGTTGCCTGCCCCTCTTCGGCCAGCTGCTGATTCACCTGCTGCAAGGCCCCCGGCTGCCACGCGTGCCAGTCGCTGTGCATCTGCATGAATGCCTGTTCCAGTGCGCGGCTGGCCTGCTTGGCACGGGCCGGGTCGACATCATAGAAGGTAAGGTCGATAAGTGTCCCGAAGGCGAAGAACTGATCATGGTAGACCGGGTTATCGAGGCGATTGCAGGCTGCCAGCAGGCAGGCCAGTGCCAAGGTCAGGGTGCGGAGCAGAGCGCGATGCTGATGCTGGGCAAGTAGCGGCACAGGGCTATCCGATGCGCTGCTGGATGGCATCCATCAGCTGTCCGGCTATATCGGCCTGGTAGAGCTTGTCGAGCTCCCGGATGCAGGTCGGGCTGGTGACATTGATCTCGGTCAGATAATCGCCGATCACGTCGAGTCCGACGAACAACAGGCCCTGCTCACGCAACGCCGGGCCCACCTGGGCACAGATCCAGCGGTCCCTGTCACTTAAGTCCACACCCTTGCCGGTGCCACCGGCTGCCAGGTTGCCGCGCGTCTCCCCGGCCGCCGGGATACGTGCCAGGGCTTGGGGAAACGGCTCGCCATCGATCATCAGGATGCGCTTGTCGCCCTGGGCGATTTCCGGGATAAAGCGCTGCGCCATGGCCGACCGGTTGCCATTGTCGGTGATGGTTTCCAGGATCACGTTGACATTGGGGTCGTCATGCCGGACCCGGAACACGGAGGCGCCACCCATGCCGTTCAGCGGCTTCACTACAATGTCACCGTGCTCCTCCAGGAATTCCCTGAGCCGGGTCATATTGCGGCTGACGCGGGTTGGCGGGCAACACTCACCGAACCACGCGGTGTAGAGTTTTTCGCTGGCATTGCGCAGTGCGGCGGGCGGATTCACCACCAGCACGCCCTCCGCCTCGGCGCGTTCCAGCAGGAAGGTGGTGTACAGGTATTCCATGTCCACCGGCGGGTCCTTGCGCATCAGCAGCACATCCAGTGTGGCCAGCGGGCGGACCCCGGCCGTGTCTCGCTCAAACCAGCAGGCCGCGTCGTAGTGCACCTCGAGGGCGCTCATCTGCGCCAGGCAGCGCGTGTCCTGCAGGAACAGATCGGCCTGTTCCATGTAGAACAGCTCCCAGCCCCTCGCACGGGCGGCCAGCAGCATGGCCAGGGTACTGTCCTTGTGGAAGTTGATGGACTCGATCGGGTCCATCACTACTCCTAGTTTGATCGTCATGTGACGTAGTTCCCGGTATTGGTTCGCGCTGCAGGCGCTGGATAAAGTTTGCCGACGGATGGACGATAAATCGTTGTAGTTAAAGGCCAATAGTAACCAATTCGCCTGCAGCGCGTAATCGATGCCGGGCGGAAGCTGCACCAGGCCTACTGAAACACCCGGTGAAATTCTGGATTTTACATAAAGAACAATCAGGTATGTGATGCGTAGCGGAGTTCAGACAAGCGAATACGGGGTAGCCAGGGAGCCAGAGGAGGCGCCGGTCGCCAGCCCCGGTGTGAACCGGGGATTCACGGTCATGGTCATCGATGACAGCAAGACCATCCGGCGCAGTGCCCAGACACTGCTCAGGAAGGAGGGATTCAATGTGGTAACAGCGGTGGACGGTTTCGAGGCGCTCGGCAAGATCGCCGACCACGAACCCGACCTGATCTTCCTTGATGTCATGATGCCGCGCCTGGACGGATACCAGACCTGCGCACTGATCAAGCATCACCAGGTGTTCCGCGATACACCGGTGGTGATGTTGTCCAGCAAGGACGGGCTGTTTGATCGTGCCCGCGGGCGGGTCGTGGGATCGGATCACTTTATTACCAAGCCGTTCACCCGGGAACAACTGCTGGCCGTCATCGAAGACTACGGTGACGCTGCTGACTGAGCACCGGTCCGCGGCGTCGGTCCTGCCGAGATACGAGATTTTAACTCCAACCAGTAACGAGAGAACCACGATGACAAAAATCATGATCGTCGATGATTCCCCCACAGATACCTACCTGTTACAGGCGATACTGGAAAGAAACGGCTACCAGACGCTGACAGCGGAAAACGGTGACGAGGGCATCGAGGTGGCGCGGCTGATCAAACCCGATCTCATCCTGATGGACGTTGTTATGCCGGAGATGAACGGATTCCAGGCGCTGCGTGTTCTGGGTTCCGACCCCGATACATCTTCGATTCCGGTGATCCTGGTGACCCGCAAGGACCAGAAGGTGGACCGTGCCTGGGGAATGCGTCAGGGCGCACGGGACTATATCACCAAGCCTGTCAATGAAGGCGCACTGCTGCACACCATTAGTGAAACGCTGACTCACTAGGGGCACTGCACGCCATGTCGGCCGTCACGATTATCGATCCTGCAGCAATACTCAACGAGATTGATGAGCGTTGCCGGGTGGCTGCGGCCAACCTCCCGCAGAAACTCGAATCCAGTGATGCATTGTCCACCGTCTGTTTCCGGGTTGGCAGCAATCACCTGGTCGCGGAGCTGGGCGAGGTGGTTGAAATACTGACCTTTCCGGAAATGACGGTTGTTCCAAACACCCGGTCCTGGGTGTGCGGCCTCGCGAATATCCGCGGCAAGTTGCTGCCGGTGATCGACCTGAACAGGTACCTGGCCGGGACCGGCACCGCGGTAACCTTTCGTACCCGGGTACTGGTGGTTGAATACCACGGTATCTACTCCGGCCTGGTGGTGGACGAGGTATTCGGCCTCAAGCATTTTTCCGAAGAGGCACGAATCGATGCGGTGTATTCCGATGAGAGGTTCAGGGAATACGTTAGCCATAGCTTTCGTGCCGGTGATCACGAGTGGGGGCTGATAAGCCTGTTCACCCTGGTTGAAGCACCACAGTTTCTGCAGACTGCGGTCTGATTGAATGTGCCGGCCAGGCCGGTTGAAGTGAACAGAGTTTTTCGAGTTGGAGATAAATCTGTCAGGAGACAGGACATGAGTGCAATATTCGATACAGAGTCGCCGGGTTTCAGTATCTGGGTGAAGTTTCTGGGTTTTACCATGCTGTTCGCCGCCTGCGCGATGGTGGGTATCATTGTCCACATCAGCAGGCAGGCGGAGACTGATCAGCATAACCTGGTCACGTTCGGTGACCAGCAAATCCTCTCACAAGGTATGACTGCGAGTGCCATATCTGCCGCAGGCGGTGATCACGATGCCTTCGAACGATTAGCCCGGTCAAGGGAACGCTTCAACTTGTTGCTCGAGGAGCAGCGCGGTGAGTTCGAGCGCGCCCCGCTTCTTGGTGACAATGGCCTGCCCGAGGCCTACACACGCCTGCGGGCCAGCTGGGACAGTTTTGACCAGGGTCTTGCGCAGATCCTCGATGAGCAAGCATTAATCATGTCGGTGGCCGAGACGACAAGAGTCATCAATGAAATCATGCCGCAGATCATCAAGCTCAACGAGGGTGTGGTGAACAGTCTGGTAAAGGACGCTGCCAGTGCCTCCCAGGTCGGCCATGCCAGTCACCAGTCCGTTCTTGGCGAGAGAATTGTAAACAGCATGAACAGTCTGCTGAGCAGTGCTGATCCACAAGCGACCGCTGTTCGCCTTACGGGCAGTACCCGCGAGTTCGCTCGTGTGCTTGCCGGTCTTGTCAACGGGCGTAATGATATCCAGCCTGTGAGTGGCAAGTCGGCTCAGGCGAAATTGCGCAAGATTTCCAAGCTGTTCGGCCAGGTCAATGAGCATGCCGGCGTCGTTGCCGATAATACCGACAAACTGGCAGGAATCCAGGATGCGCACGCTGCGCTAGCCACACGGCATGAACAACTCTACGCGGCGACAACCGGCCTCAAGGACGCTTATATCCTTGCGGTGGACAGTCGTTTGCTTGCTACCGAGCTGATCTATCTGCTCGGTGCAGTCTTGCTTGTGGCGCTATTCTGGATCGGCATCGAAACAATGCGTACCCGGCGCCGCAGCAGCAAGGTGGTGGATGATGAAAATGATCGTACCCAGGAGGCCATCCAGCGCCTGCTGGACGAGATGGGGGACCTGGCAGAGGGTGACCTGACGGTACGTGCCACGGTTACCGAGGATTATACGGGTGCGATCGCCGACTCGATCAACGTGACAGTTGACTCGCTGCGCGGCCTGGTCAAAACCATTAATGACACGGCCACGCAGATGTCCTCCTCCGTGCGCGAGACCGAAAATATTGCAGCGCAATTGTCAGCGGCCAGCAGACAGCAGTCCAGTGACATCACCACGGCCGGATCCGCCATCAACAAGATGGCGACCTCCCTGAACGAGATGTCCAGCGATGCCAGCGAGTCCTCCAAGGTCGCGATGCAGTCGGTCGAGATCGCCAAGAAAGGCGGTAATGTCGTGAAGCGCACGATGGAAGGCATGGACACGATTCGCGAGCATATCCAGGAGACATCGAAACGGGTCAAACGGCTGGGCGAGAGCTCCCAGGAGATCGGCGATATCGTCGAGCTGATCAACGATATCGCGGAGCAGACCAACATCCTTGCACTCAACGCCTCGATACAAGCGGCCATGGCAGGCGAGGCGGGACGGGGCTTTGCGGTGGTCGCCGACGAGGTACAGCGTCTGGCCGAGCGTTCCGCGAATGCGACCAAGCAGATTGAGGCACTGGTCAAGACCATTCAGGCCGATACCAACGAAGCGGTCATATCCATGGAGAAGAGCACCGCCGGTGTGGTAAGTGGTGCGCAGCAGGCAGAAAATGCCGGCGATGCGCTGGAAGAGATCGAGAATGTATCCGAGCAACTGGCAAGTCTGATCCAGACTATCTCGGGCACAGCCCGGCAGCAGGCCGGTGCGGCGGCAGAGATATCGAAGACCATGAATGGTATTCAGGATATCACCACACAAACATCCACGGGTGCGGATCACACCTCGGGGTCCATCGGTGAACTGAGCCGGCTGGCACAGGACCTCGGTAAATCGGTTGCCGGCTTCAAGCTGCCGCAGTCATAAGCAGTGACCCCTCCAGGCCGGAAAACAATATGAGTGAGGCAGTCGATTTCAGCGCGCTGGGCTGGGTCCGAGAGGCGCTGACTGAAACCCTGCAGCGTGCGCGCGTGTGTCTGCAGGACTATGCAGAAGATCCCGCACGTCAGGATTGCCTGGAGGACTGCATAACCCACCTGCACCAGGCCCGCGGTTCCCTCCAGATGGTTGAATTGATGGCTGCGGAACAATTGGTCCTGGAAATGGAGGGTGTCGTTGATGCCCTGATCCAGTCACGAATCAATCCCCGGGAGGCCGGCCTCGAGATCCTGATGCAGGCCTTTCTGCAGTTGCCGGGTTACCTGTCACGGCTCGGTAGCGGCCGGCGCGAGGTGCCTGGGGTATTGCTGCCGGTCATCAACGAGCTGCGCGCGGTGCGTGGCATCGGTCCATTATCCGTGAGTTTCACATTCCATCCGGACCTGACAGTCCCGCTGCCAGCGACGGTTTATAAACAGCATAAGACGGCCGGGCTGCCCCCTGTGCAGGAGCTGGCCCGTAACCAGCGGGCACGCTTCCAGTCCGGCCTGCTGCAATGGTACCGGGGTGCGGACGCACGCCCGGGGCTGGAGGAACTGCGTGCAGCCCTTGCGTACCTGCAGCAGGCCGCGGAAATGGAAGCATCAGCCCGGCTCTGGTGGTTCAGTGCCGGCTTCATTGAGTGTCTGACCGAGCCGGGCCCGAAGGCCCCAACCGAAATCAAGCAGCTATGCGGACAGATCGATCGCCAGATCAAGCGCTTGATCGAAGTCGGTGAACCGGATTTTTCCAAATCAATACCCGCAGACCTGTTGCACGCGTTGCTGTTCCATGTTGTTCAGGCAGACTGCAGTGCGGACTGCCCGGTTGCAATCAGGCAACTGTATGAGTCAGCAGACCAGTCGCCGGATGACGCAGCTGTGGCGACCGAAGGTATGGCCGGGCGCAGCAGTGAACTGCTGGATACGGCCGCGTCCGCAGCCGTGATGGCGCTCGGGGAGATCCAGGAACAGCTGGACGGATTCATCCGTGCCGGCATGCAAGACCCGGCAGACCTGGTGCCGATCGCGGACAGGATCCATGCACTGGGCAACAGCATCGACATGATCGGCCTGGAAGAGGCCAGCCGGGTGCTTGCAGAGCAGGGGCAGCGTATTCGCAACCTCGGTGAGGGCAGACAGGCGGTCGATGAACCGGTGTTGATGGACGTGGCCCAGGCCATGATTGCAGTCGAGACGGCACTCCATGGAATTCTGGATAATGAGCCGGGAGCGGCGCAACCGCCGTGCAACGGGAGATATGCCTACCGCCAGGGACTCAGTGCTGTTATGCACGCTGCTGTTGCGGACATGGTGCAGGCCAAGCAACGACTCGATGACTACATCCGTAAACCGCAACAGGCAACCGGGCTCGATCAGGTCCCACCGCTACTCAATCGGATCAAGGGCGGCTTGCAGCTTGCCGGACAGGGGCGTGCCGCAGCACTCGTACAGCAGATCGGCGACTATGTGTCGCAAGGCCTGATGCATGGCGCTCAGTTACCGAATGATGACCAGCTGGACAGCCTGGCTGATGCCATTTGCAGTATCGAATATTTTGTCGAGGAGTTGGATAGAAACCCGCTCTACAGCGGCATGATGCTTGATGTCGCGGAAATGAGCCTTGCCAGGCTGAGCAACCAGGGTTCCGGGCCAGCTACCTGCCCGGCAGTCGCGGCTGAGGCACCGGTTCAGGAGCAAGCGCCGGTGATTACGGAATCACGGTTCATAGACCCGGACGTGGACCAGGAGATCCTCGATATCTTCATCGAAGAGGCGGAAGAGACACTGCAAGGCCTCGCGCAGCTGATACCACAATGGACAGCGGACCCCGGCGATACCCATGCCATGGAATCAATCCAGCGGGCGTTCCACTCGCTCAAGGGGAATGGACGCATGGTCGGTGCGCTGCTACTGGGTGAATTCGCCTGGGCCTTCGAGCAGTTGCTCAATAAGCTGATGGATGGCGTCATTGAGTACCGCGAGGGCCTGGAGGTCCTGCTACTGGACGCGTGCCAGGCCCTGGTACAGCTGCTCACACAGGTCAAGGGCGGTCCGGCAACGGAACTTGATATCAATGACCTGGCCGCGCGGGCACAGGCATTCCCCGACGCGGCGATGCAACCGGTTGCACAGGATGCACCTTCACCACCACAACCGGTGGAAGTGGCTGCCCCTGCCGACGCTGGCATGGGCGCCAGCGCGGACCCGGTTGAGGAACTGCCGGTGCTTGCTGCGGATGCCGATCCGGAGATTGTCGAGATCTTCCTGGAAGAGGCGACCGAGGAGTATGTCTCGATCGCGCAATGGCTGCCCGCGTGGATCGGCAGCCCGGACAACCGGGATGAACTGGAGGGCATACGTCGGTCGTTTCACACCCTGAAGGGCAGTGGCCGGGTGGCCGGTGCGCTGCGGACCGGTGAGTTTGCCTGGGCCATCGAAAACCTTCTGAATCACATAATGGACGGCTCCATCGAGGTCGGTGCAGATCATCTTGCGCTGCTCGGGCAGGTGCCCGATGCCCTGTCCGGATTGATTGCCGAGGTCGCTGACGGCAGCGGGCCGGCAACCGATTATCGCGCACTGATGGCCTGTGCAGACAGCCTGGCCCGAGGTGAGCCTGCCCCGGCGGACATCCAGATGCGTGCGGATGCGGGCAGTGTACAGGCAGGGATGGATGCGTCTACCAGCAGTACTGATATCGGTGAATCCCGCCATGTCGTGTCCGCGCCCGCCGAGGTGGAGCAGGACGCGGAACCGGAATTCATCGCTATCTTTGCGCGCGAGTGCCGTGACCACCTCACTGCAATCCGTGATTTCCTGGATTCCTGCGAGCAGGCACACGAGCCCTGCACGGTATCGGAACCTCTTTACCGGGCCCTGCATACTTTGTCCGGCATCGCTGATTCAGCCGATGTGCAATCCATCCGGGACCTGGCCGGCGATCTGTATATCTATTTCGATGGGCTGCGCAAGGCACAACGGCCAGTCAGCGCAGCATCCCTTGATGTCCTGCAGGCGTGCGTCGTTACCATATCCGACCTTGTCGAGAGACTGCCGGGCAGGTCATTTGATGCCAGCGGGATGCAAGCATTGCGCTCACGTATCGCCGCCCTGCAGCAGGACGATCGGCAGGCCGGGCAGACACAGCCCGGGGAACAGCCAGCCGACCCGTATGCGGAACTTGATCCAGAGCTGCTGGAGGTATTTCTGGATGAGGCCAGTGAAATCATCGACAACAGCGAGACGACGCTCCGCGCCTGGTCAAGGGAGCCGGGCAATACATTGCTGATTGATGAGTTTCAGCGTCAGTTGCACACACTCAAGGGCGGGGCGCGCATGGTAGGCATTCTCGCTATCGGCAATCTGAGTCACTGCCTCGAGTCGCTGGTGATTCGGGTCGTTGACGGGCATGTCGGCATGTCAACACATCTGTTTGCACACCTGCAGGAGGCGCATGACCGACTGGCTGACATGCTCGGGCAGGTCAAGCTGCGGAATCTGCCGGATGACATTGAAGAGCTGCAGGCCGCTCTGGATAACTTCGGGATCGGAGATGACGAAGTAGAGGTACGGGACGCGGCCCGGGGGACAGGCCTGGAAATGAATGTCGAGCGCGCACCTGCAGCGGAGCCGGAAGCGGATACAGTAAGTGATGCGGAGGCCGCGGAGCAGGCGGTGATACAGGCCTTGCAGGGTAGCACCGTGGTAGAGGGCGAGGTCATGCCGCGGCGCATGGAGCGGCGCAAGTCCTCGCGTGTCCGTGGTGAGCAGGTGCGGGTTCAGGCAGGCCTGCTCGATGACCTGGTCAACAATGCCGGCGAAATGAGCATATACAGATCAAGGCTGGAACAGCAGGTCGGAGCGTACCGGTTCAACCTGGCGGAGCTGGAACAGACCACCAACCGCCTGCGTGACAAACTGCGGCAGCTGGAGATCGAAACCGAGACCCAGATCCTGTCCCGCTACGAACAGGAGTCCGATGCGCGCAACCCGGACTTTGATCCGCTGGAGATGGATCGTTATTCAAACCTGCAGCAGTTGTCGCGCTCGCTGCTGGAAAGTATCAGTGACCTGCATAGTATCCAGGAGCTGCTGGCGGGCACGACACGTGAGGCCGAGACCCTGCTGTTGCAGCAGTCGCGTGTCAATACCCGCCTGCAGGAAGGTTTTATACGGACGCGCATGGTCCAGTTTGCCGGACTTGCGCCACGCCTGCGTCGTGTGGTGCGTCAGTCTGCCCAGGAGCTGGGCAAGCAGGTCGAACTCAGGCTTGAGGGAGCGGAAAGCGAGATGGATCGTGCTCTGGTGGACAGGATCGTCGCGCCACTGGAGCATATGTTGCGCAATGCCGTGGACCACGGCATTGAGAGGCCCGGTGAGCGCAGCAAGGCTGGCAAGCCCAAGACCGGCACCATCAAGATTGTACTGCAAAGGGAAGGGCCGGAGATCGTGCTGCGCATTGCCGACGACGGCAAGGGTCTTGACCGCGATGCGATCCATGACCAGGCAGTCGAACACGGACTGATAGCAGACGCCTCGGACCTTTCGGACACAGAGATTATGCAGTTCATCCTGCAAACAGGTTTCAGCACTGCCAGCAAGGTGACACAGATCTCGGGGCGCGGCGTCGGTATGGATGTCGTCAACAGCGAGGTCAAACAACTTGGCGGGTCACTGCAAATCGAGTCCAGCCCGGGGGTGGGTAGCGTATTCAGCGTGCGGTTGCCGTATACCCTGGCGCTTAATCAGGCACTGCTGGTCAAGGCGGGTGACGACACCTACTGTGTCCCGCTCAGCGGTATCGAGGGTGTGGCCCGTGTGAGCATAGAGGAACTCGCTGCCTGTTATGCGACACCGGGCGCACAGTTCGAGTACGCCGGCAATGGTTACCAGCTGCAACATCTCGCGACATTGCTGACCCGGTCCACCATGGACCCTGCGTCCGTGCAGGGGCGTGTACCGGTGCTGCTGGCGCGCATCAGCGGCAAACGAATTGCCCTGCAGCTGGAGGCACTGATCGGAAACCGTGAGATCGTTGTCAAGCCGCTGGGCGCACAACTCAGCGCGGTCAACGGGGTATCGGGCGCCACGATCCTGGGTGATGGCCGGGTCGTTCTTATACTGGACCTCGCGGCCGTACTACGTGCCGGTAGCAGGCCGGGCGTTGCCGGGCAGAAATCCCGGCGCGGCGAGCGCGGCAAGCTGGTGGTGATGGTGGTTGACGATTCGATCACGGTACGCAAGGTCACAACCCGATTACTGGAACGGAATGGATTTACCGTGGTGACGGCCCGGGACGGACTCGATGCCATCAGCCAGCTGCAGGAATGCATCCCTGACATGATGCTGCTTGATATCGAGATGCCGCGTATGGACGGATTCGAGCTGGCGACTCACATGCGCAACGAGGACCGCTTCAGGCATATTCCGATTACCATGGTGACCTCAAGAACGGGCGACAAGCACCGCAAGCGTGCTGCCCAGATCGGTGTCAATGAATACCTGGGCAAGCCCTACCAGGAACATCAACTGTTGAACACGATCCAGCGGCTGATCGGTATGCCGGCTAAGGATCGGGAGGCATTGAACGGATGAAGGGCATAACAGAACAAGTGCGTAGCCTCTGGGTGCCCTTGCGGGACGCAAATATGTTGCTGCCGAACGCCGCGGTTGCCGAGGTTGGCTACTACCGGGTACCCGATGAGAAATCGGATATGCCGGAATGGATGCTTGGCAGTATCAGCTGGCGCGGCCAGACCCTGCCGGTGATCTCGATTGAATTGCTGTGTGATTATCCGGTGCCGGCCAACCTGGTCTACTCGCGCCTGATGATTATCAATTCGGTTCGCCCTGACAGCGCACTGCCATTCTATGCTGTCGTGACAGCAGGATTACCGCGCCCGGTCCTGTTCAGCAATAATCTCGTCGATGAGGTCGAGGCGTGTGCCCTGCAGGCATTGCAATGCCGGGTCTTTTTCGGTAGCGAGCAGGCGGTAATCCCGGATCTCGATTATATCCAGGGGCTGGTGGAACAGCACTGGGAAAGGGCAGCCTGATGCCGGCATCCTGCTGGGATGTGCATCAGCTGTTGCGGAAGTCCCCCCACAATGCCTGTATGCCGGCCAGGGCCGCCATGGCGGCGGTTTCGGTCCGCAGTATGCGCGGCCCCAGCCTGACACTGAAAAAGCCGGATTGTGTTGCCAGTGCCATTTCCTCGTTGCTGATTCCGCCTTCCGGCCCGACCAGGAGCACTATCCTGCCCCGCGGCCGCTCCAGCTCGGGCAATGTGTATTCACCGTCCGGGTGGAGCACGATATACAGGCCATCGGTCTGGCCTGAATCCAGCCAGCTGCAGTAATCGGCCGGCGCCAGCAGTTCCGGCAGCGTGGCCCGCCCGCTTTGCTCGCAGGCGTTGACCAGCACCCCTTGCCAGTGACGCAGGCGTTTCTGCATGTGTGTGTCATCCAGTTTCTTGCGGCTGCGCTGCACCCACACCGGCTGAATCGCTGAAATACCCAGCTCAACGGCCTTTTGCAGGGTAAAGTCCATTCGGTCACCGCGCGGGATTCCCTGTGCCAGGGTGATGGCATTCGGCGGTTCAGCGGCGCTGACGATTTCTCCGCCGATCTCGACCTTCACCTGCTTGCGGTTGATTGAGTGCAGAATGGCCTCGTGTTCATTGCCCTGTCCGTCGAAGACTCTCAGGGTGTCGCCGGTACACAGTCGCAGGACGCGTCTGACATGGTGGGCCGGCTGCTCATCGAGTACCAGGATAGCACCTGTGGCGAGCTGGTTTCGGAGCAGGATTCTCGGTATGTGCATCGCGTATTGTCAGCCCGCGGTTGCCACCTGGATGCCCTGGTGGGCAACATCGGCGAGCAGGCGGATTTCATCCGGCGTAATTACGTAGGGTGGCATGAAGTAGATAACGTTGCCCAACGGGCGCAGTAATACGCCGTTTTCGAGTCCGTGCTGGTAGACCTTGAGGCCGCGGCGTTCCTCCCAGGGGTAGGGTTTCCGGGAGCGCCTGTCCTGCACCATTTCGATAGCCAATATCATCCCGGTTTGGCGGACCTCGCCTACGTGCGGGTGCTCCCGGAAGCATTCGCTTGTCTCGTGCATGGCAGCGGCAAGCTGCTTGTTTGCCTCAATCACGTTGTCGTCCCTGAAGATGTCCAGTGTCGCCAGTGCTGCACGACAGCCCAGCGCATTGCCCGTATAACTGTGGGAGTGCAGGAAGGCAGTCAGTTTCCGGTAATCGTCATAGAAACAGTCATAGATGCTATTGCGCGTGAGTACCACAGAGAGCGGCAGGTAGCCCCCGGTAAGCCCTTTGGAAAGGCACATGAAGTCTGGCGATATGCCTGCCTGTTCGCAGGCGAACAGTGTCCCGGTGCGCCCGAAGCCAACGGCGATCTCGTCGGCAATCAGGTGAACCCCGTGACGGTCACAGGCCTCGCGCAGCAGCTTGAGATAGACGGGATCGTACATCCGCATGCTGCCGGCGCACTGCACCAGGGGTTCGATGATCACCGCACAGATCTCGTCCGCATGACGAGCCAGCGTGCTTTCCATGTCCTCGAAGCGGCGTACACTATAGTCGTGCCAGCTTTCCCCGGGTTCGCGCCGGTAGCAGTCGGGAGACGGCACACTGATGGTTTCCATTAGCAGCGGACTGTAGGTCTGCTTGTAGAGTTCCACATTACCGACTGCCAGTGCGCCCAGGGTTTCTCCGTGGTAGCTGTTTTCCAGGGTTACGAAGCGGGTCTTTCCCGGTCGACCCTGGTTCAGCCAGGCATGAAAGCTCATCTTGAGTGCCACCTCGACGGCCGATGAACCGTTATCGGCGTAGAAGCAGCGTTCCAGTCCCGGCGGCGTGATTTCCACCAGGCGCTCGGAAAGTTCTATGACGGCCTCGTGGGTGAAACCGGCCAGCAACACGTGTTCCAGAGTGTCGGCCTGCTCTGCCAGTGCCAGATTGATGCGCGGGTTGCTGTGTCCGAACAGGTTGACCCACCAGGAGCTGATGGCATCGAGGTAACGCTTGCCTTCGAAATCCTCGAGCCACACACCCCTGGCGCGGCGCACGGGGATGACGGGCAGCCACTCGTGGTCCTTCATCTGCGTGCACGGGTGCCACAGTACCGAGAGATCACGCTTGACAAGATCGGCGTTCGACATGGATTGATTTTACCGTTGCTGGTTTTTCGATGTATAGCGAATCTGGCTCACCGCAAAGGCGCAAAGAATGCAAAGATCAATAATTACTCACCGCAAAGACGGAGAGGGCGCTGAGAAAAAACATAAATATTGTTAAAAACACTAAACAGGTTGAGTTGTAAACAGGGTAATGAATACGACTGTTTACGGCCCCTGAAAAAACGTTTCCTCTACGGACGAATCATCGAAAGGGAGAAAAAATACATTGGGAGCGTAGCTTCGCCATGCTCCCAATGACGTGGCTAATCAATAAATGGCTGTATATTTGCCACCCACCGGATCCGGTTTTTTTACAATAGTATTTTCTCTGTGTTCTCTGCGTCTCTTGGCAATTGCTCCTGCATCGCCTAAAGCGCCTGCTTTTGGTGCTCTATCTCCTGCATCCCTGCAGTCGTGCGGTTAATGTTTCTGTTTTTTTGGACATTGCGACCTTTGCGTCTTTGCGGTTAGATCTTGCTTTCGGCGTGACCTAACTGCTTTCGAGTCCGAGGTTTTTCCAGATGGCGAGTGCCGGTTCGGCGCGGTTGAGGGTATAGAAGTGCAGCCCGGGAGCACCGTGCTCCAGCAGCCGGGCGCACATGGCGGTCACCACGTCTTCGCCGAAGTCGCAGATGGCATCAAGGTCCTCGCCGAAGCTCTCCAGGCGCTTGCGGATCCAGCGCGGGATCTCCGCGCCGCAGGCATCCGAGAAGCGCGCCAGCTGGTGGTAATTCGTGATCGGCATGATGCCCGGGACAATGGGCAGGTCAATGCCGGCCTGTTCGCAGCGCCCCACAAAGCGGAAATAGGCATCGGCGTTATAGAAGTACTGGGTGATCGCGCTGTTGGCACCGGCCTCTACCTTGCGCTTGAAGTTCGCCAGGTCCCGGTCGGGGCTGATCGCCTGTGGATGGTATTCCGGGTAGGCCGCCACCTCGATGTGAAAGTGATCGCCGGTCTCGGCGCGAATGAACTCGACCAGTTCATTGGCGTGCCGGAATTCGCCGGCCTCGACCATCCCCGAGGGCATGTCGCCACGCAGGGCCACGAGATGGTTGATGCCCTTCTCCTGGTAGGTCTGCAGCATTTCACGGATATTCTCCCGGGTTGAGCTGATGCAGGAGATGTGCGGGGCGGTCTCGATGCCGGATTTCTCCCGGATATCGAGCACGGCCTTGTAGGTCCGGTCTCGCGTTGAACCGCCCGCGCCGAAGGTTACCGAGAAGAAGCGCGGTTGCAGGTTGGCCAGCACCCTGCTGGTCTGCTCCAGCTTGGCAAGACCGTCCCCAGTCTTGGGCGGGAAGAACTCGAAGCTGTATATCTGAGATGTGTTTTGCATCGGGAGCTGAGTTGGCAATTTATTTCACCGCAAAGGCACAAAGGACGCAAAGAAATGGACAAGTATTGCAAAAATAGTTGTGTAGGTCGGGTTAGGCGCGTGGCGCCGTAACCCGACAATAACATCGTCGGATTACGCTGACGCTAATCCGACCTACGAGATGTATTTACTTTCTTTGGTGGTCCTTTGCGTCTTTGCGGTGAGTGTGGTGTGTCAGTAGCGGTAATAGTCCGGTTTGTACGGCCCTTCTACCGGTACACCGATGTAATCGGCCTGTTCCGGCGTCATGCGGGTGAGGTGTGCGCCGATTTTCCCGAGGTGCAGGCGTGCCACTTCCTCGTCCAGTTTCTTGGGCAGGGTATAGACGCGGTTCCCATAGTCAGTCTCGTTGTTCCACAACTCCATCTGTGCCAGGGTCTGGTTGGAGAAGCTGTTGGACATAACGAAGCTGGGATGGCCGGTCGCGCAGCCGAGGTTCACCAGGCGGCCCTCCGCCAGCAGGATGATCCGTTTGCCATCCGGGAAGATAATGTGGTCGACCTGCGGCTTGATGTTCTCCCACTGGTAGTCCTTGACGCTGGCGACGTTGATCTCATTGTCGAAATGACCGATGTTGCAGACGATGGCCTGATCCGGCATTTTCGCCATGTGGTCGTGGTCGATGACGTGATAGTTGCCGGTTGCGGTGACAAAGATGTTGGCCTTGTCGGCGGCCTCCTCCACTGTGACCACGCGATAACCTTCCATGGCGGCCTGCAGGGCGCAGATCGGGTCGATCTCGCTGACCCACACGGTGCAGCCGAGACCGCGCAGGGACTGCGCGCAGCCCTTGCCGACGTCCCCGTATCCAATGACCAGCGCGATCTTGCCGGCGATCATCACGTCGGTGGCTCGCTTGATGCCGTCGACCAGTGATTCTCGGCAACCGTACAGGTTGTCGAACTTGCTCTTGGTGACCGAGTCATTGACGTTAATGGCAGGGAAGGGCAGTTCGCCGCGTTCCTGCATCTGGTAGAGACGGTGTACACCGGTGGTGGTTTCCTCGGTGACGCCGCGAATGTTCTTCAGGATGTTCGAGTACCATCCGGGTTGCTCCGCCAGGCGCGCCTTGATGCTGTTGTAGAGTGCGATTTCTTCCTCGCTGCCCGGATTGTCAAGCACCGTCGGATCCTGTTCGGCCCGGGTACCCAGAATGATCAGCAGGGTGGCATCGCCACCATCGTCCAGGATCATGTTGGGTGTGCCGCCGTCATCCCACTCCATGATCCGGTGGGTGTACTGCCAGTATTCGTCCAGCGATTCGCCCTTGTGAGCGAAGACCGGGATGCCGCGGGTGGCGATGGCGGCAGCGGCGTGGTCCTGGGTGGAAAAGATATTGCAGGAGGCCCAGCGTACCTCGGCGCCGAGTTCGACCAGGGTCTCGATGAGCACCGCTGTCTGGATGGTCATATGCAGGCTGCCAGCGATGCGTGCGCCCTTGAGGGGTTTGTCCTTGCCGTAATTGTCGCGCAGTGCCATCAGGCCCGGCATCTCGGTTTCGGCAATGGCGATTTCCTTGCGCCCCCACTCGGCCAGGCCGATGTCAGCGATCTTGTAGTCCGGACGCAGATTCTCAGCGGGTTGTGTACTCATGATTTCTCCAATTTGTAATTCAAACAACGTTTTCTTCAGGTTTCAGGCCGGCGGCGTCGCGCAGGGCATCGGCCAGGTCGGTCCGCTCCCAGGTGAACTGGTCTTCCTCGCGGCCGAAATGGCCGTAGGCCGCGGTATCCCGGTAGATCGGCTTGAGCAGGTCCAGCATTGCGACCAGGCCGCGCGGGCGCAGGTCGAAGTGTTCGCGGATCAGTGTCTCCAGGCGGCTCTCATCCAGCACGCCGGTGCCGAAGGTGTTGACGCTGATGGAGGTGGGCTCGGCCACGCCGATGGCATAGGAGACCTGGATTTCACAGCGCTCGGCCAGCCCGGCGGCGACGATATTCTTGGCCACATAGCGTGCAGCATAGGTCGCGGAACGGTCGACCTTGCTGGGATCCTTGCCCGAGAAGGCGCCGCCGCCATGGCGGGCCATGCCGCCGTAGGTGTCCACGATGATCTTGCGGCCGGTCAGCCCGCAGTCGCCCATCGGGCCGCCGATGACAAACCGGCCGGTCGGGTTGATGAAGAAGCGCGTGTCCTTGCCGATCCATTCCGCCGGCAGTACCGGCAGGATGACCTCGTCCATGATCGCCTCGCGGATGGTCTTCAGTTCCAGGTCCGGGCTGTGCTGGGTGGAGAGCACTACCGCCTCGATGCCCGCCGGGCGGCCTCCCTCGTAACGGAAGGTGACCTGGCTCTTGGCATCCGGGCGCAGCCACGGCAGGGTACCGTTCTTGCGCACCTCGGCCTGGCGCCGTACCAGCCGGTGCGCATAGGTGATCGGGGCCGGCATCAGCACATCGGTCTCGCCGGATGCATAGCCGAACATCAGGCCCTGGTCGCCGGCGCCCTGTTCGCGGACCTCGCTTTCATCCACTCCCATGGCAATGTCGGGAGACTGCTTGCCGATGGCATTGAGCACGGCGCAGGACTCCCAGTCAAAACCGATATCCGAACTGTTGTAGCCGATGTCGCGCACGGTGCTGCGCACAATTGCTTCCAGGTCGACCCATGCCATAGTGGTGACCTCACCGGCGATAATGACCATGCCGGTCTTGACCAGGGTCTCGCAGGCCACGCGCGCACTGGCGTCCTGCTCGAGGATGGCGTCGAGGACGGCGTCCGAGATCTGGTCGGCGATCTTGTCGGGGTGTCCCTCGGAGACGGATTCAGATGTAAAGGTATGAAAGTTATACATGATTCTCTGTTTATTGGTCGATGAAACGGCGAAGTCTACCCTACGGAGGTGATATTTTCATCTCCTGCTGATTTCTCTTAGAGTATCCCAACACCGTTAGATATGGATGAGGCGCGCCATGGTCAGTCTGGAAACCCCCGTATGTGAATTCGGCAAACCCGCCCCGGATTTCTCGCTCCCCGGCATCGATGGCAAGGTCTGGGGCCTGGAACAGTGCCGTGGCCCGCGCGGCCTGCTGGTCATGTTCATCTGCAATCACTGCCCCTACGTCAAGGCGGTGCGCGAGCGGCTGGTTCGGGACACCCGGGAACTGCAGGAACTGGGCATCAACAGCGTCGCGATCATGTCCAATGACCCGGCCCTCTACCAGGAAGACAGCTTTGAGAACATGCAGACGGTGGCGCGCGACTATGACTTTCCCTTTCCCTACCTGCTGGACGAATCGCAAGCCGTAGCCAAGGCCTATGGCGCCGTGTGTACTCCGGATTTCTTCGGTTATAACAATGAGTTGAAGTTGCAGTACCGGGGCCGCCTGGATGCCAGCCGCCAGGAGACGGCAGCGGCTGACGCGCGCCGCGATTTGTTCGAGGCAATGCGGCAGGTGGCAGAGACCGGGCACGGCCCGGAGGAGCAGATCCCCAGCATGGGGTGCTCCATCAAGTGGCGGGAAGAGCCCACTGCTGTCTGAGGGTGCTTCTTTATAAGTTATTGTTATGCAGCAATAAAACATTGGCGATTTGCTGACGGTTTGGCTGTTTCGGCTATTGCCGTAAGGGACAAACTAGGGGAAAATAGCGCGCTTCGTCATTCAGGGATGAATGTCAGGTCTGCCTCGGGAACGGTTTCCCGACAATAGCCAACGAATTTCGTAGTGGTTCACTGCCTCGGTGCACTGATCGGCACCCGGGGCTTTTTTTGCCACTGAACCGGTGTGAATGGAACTCCCGTTCCCGGGAACATGCGACAGATAACCGGTGCCGCCATTTAGTCTTTATGGCGCATTAAATAAAAGTATCTAAATCCGACAGGAGGAAATCATGGCCCAGCGCAAAGAACTCGCCAATGCAATCCGCGCACTCAGTATGGACGCGGTGCAGAAGGCAAAGTCAGGCCATCCAGGTGCCCCGATGGGCATGGCGGACATCGCCGAAGTCTTGTGGAACGATTACCTGGTGCATAACCCGGCCAACCCTAAATGGGTTGACCGTGACCGTTTCGTGCTTTCCAACGGTCATGGCTCCATGTTGATCTATTCCCTGTTGCATCTTACCGGTTATGACCTCGGCATTGACGATCTCAAGTCGTTCCGACAATTGCACTCCAAGACGCCGGGCCATCCGGAATACGGCTATGCCCCCGGGGTGGAGACCACCACCGGACCACTGGGGCAGGGAATTAGCAATGCCGTTGGTATGGCCGCCGCGGAAAAGACCCTGGCAGCGCAGTTCAACCGCCCCGGCCACACCGTCGTCGACCACCACACCTATGTGTTCCTGGGCGACGGTTGCATGATGGAAGGCATCTCCCATGAGGCCTGTTCACTGGCGGGTACCATGAAGCTGGGCAAGCTGATCGCCTTCTGGGACGACAATGGCATTTCTATCGACGGCCATGTCACTGGTTGGTTCACCGATGACACACCTGCGCGTTTCGAGTCCTATCAGTGGCATGTGATTCGCGACGTTGACGGACACGACCCGGAGGCCATCCGCACGGCGATCGAGGAAGCCCGCGGTGTGACCGACAAGCCCAGCCTGATCTGCTGCAAGACCGTGATCGGTTTTGGTGCCCCGAACCTGGCCGGTACCCACGACTGCCATGGCGCACCGCTGGGCGATGATGAGATTGCTGCAACACGTGAAAATATCGGCTGGTCCCACGCCCCCTTCGTGGTGCCGGACGACATCTATGCCGTCTGGAACGCGAAGGACAAGGGTGCGAAGGCCGAACAGGAATGGAACACTGCCTTCGCTGCCTATAAGGAGGCCCATCCCGAACTTGCTGCCGAATTCGAACGTCGCCAGGCGGGAGAGTTGCCGGCCGGCTGGGACAGCAAGGCTGCCGAGTTCATTGCCGCGGTGAACGGCAAGGCCGAGACCATTGCCTCACGCAAGGCCTCGCAGAATGCCCTGAATGGCTATGGCCCGATGTTGCCGGAACTGCTGGGTGGCTCGGCCGATCTGGCGGGCTCCAACCTGACCATCTGGTCGGGCTCGGAAGACATTAATAAAGGTAACGGCGGCAACTATATCTACTTCGGCGTGCGCGAGTTCGGCATGTCCGCGATCATGAACGGCATCGCCCTGCACGGTGGTTTCCTCCCCTACGGTGCGACCTTCCTGATGTTCTCGGAATATGCCCGCAATGCCCTGCGCATGGCAGCACTGATGAAGATACACAGCATCTTTGTCTATACCCATGACTCCATTGGACTGGGTGAGGACGGTCCGACCCACCAGGCCGTCGAGCAAACGGCCACCCTGCGCATGATTCCGCGCATGTCGGTATGGCGTCCCTGTGACGCGGTCGAATCGGCGGTGGCCTGGAAAGCGGCAATTGACAGGAAGGGTGGTCCCAGCTGCCTGATCTTCTCGCGCCAGAACCTGCAGCACCAGGAGCGCACGGCGGACCAGATCGACGCCATCGGACGTGGCGCCTACATCTTGTCCGACTGTGACGGTACCCCGGAGGCCATCATTATCGGTACCGGCTCCGAGGTCGGCCTGGCCATGGAGGCCGCAGAGGCGCTGTCCGGCAAGGGCAAGAAGGTGCGTGTGGTCTCCATGCCGTCCACCGATGTATTTGATGCGCAGGACGCTGCCTACAGGGAATCCGTGCTGCCGGCCGCGGTCAGCGCGCGCGTTGCCGTGGAAGCCGGGGTTACCGACTACTGGCTCAAGTATGTCGGGCTCGACGGCAAGGTGATCGGCATCGACACCTTCGGCGAATCGGCCCCGGCCGATCAGGTCTACAAGCACTTCGGTATCACCGCAGAGGGCGTCATCAAGGCGGTCGAGGAACTTCTATAAACGCTGGGGCGGCGTACCGGTTATCACCAGGAATTGTTAATCAACTTTCAAGCAATACATTTAAGGAGAAGATCTAATGGCGATTAAAGTCGGTATCAATGGCTTCGGCCGTATCGGTCGTATGGCATTTCGTGCCATAGCAAAGGATTTCTCAGACATCCAGGTGGTCGGGATCAACGACCTGCTGGATGCTGACTACCTGGCCTACATGCTGAAATACGATTCAGTGCATGGGAACTTCGATGGTGATATCTCGGTTGAAGGCAATAATCTGATCGTCAACGGCAACAAGATCCGATTGACGGCTGAGCGTGACCCGGCCAACCTCAAGTGGGGTGATGTCGGCGCCGAGCTGGTGATCGAATGTACCGGCTTCTTCCTGACCGAGGAAACCTGCCAGAAGCATATCGATGCCGGTGCCAAGAAGGTTGTGCAGTCTGCGCCTTCCAAGGATGGCACGCCGATGTTCGTCTACGGGGTCAACCACAATACCTATGCCGGCCAGGCAATCATTTCCGCCGCATCCTGCACCACCAACTGCCTGGCACCGGTTGCCAAGGTGCTGAATGACGAGTGGGGCATCAAGCGCGGTCTGATGACCACCGTACATGCCGCAACTGCTACCCAGAAGACCGTCGACGGACCCTCCATGAAAGACTGGCGCGGTGGCCGGGGTATTCTGGAAAACATCATCCCGTCATCCACCGGTGCCGCCAAGGCAGTCGGCGTGGTGCTGCCGGAACTGAACGGCAAGCTGACCGGTATGGCCTTCCGCGTGCCGACCTCCGACGTTTCCGTGGTCGACCTGACCTGTGAACTGAACAAAGCGGCCGACTACAAGGAAATCTGCGCCGCGATGAAGGCCGCTTCCGAATCGGGTGATCTGGCCGGTGTCCTGGATTACACCGAGGACAAGGTGGTTTCCACCGACTTCCGCGGCCGTACCACCCCGTCCATCTTCGATTCCGGTGCCGGTATCCAGCTGGATCCGACCTTCGTCAAGGTTGTTGCCTGGTACGACAACGAATACGGCTATACATGCAACATGCTGCGTATGGTCCAGCACGTCTCCAAATAGGCGGAGCGGGATTCCGGTTGCTGCCTGGTGCCCGGAATATCTCCCACCGATTCGGAGACTGAAGGAAGTACTACACCGGCCTGCGCTGCGGGCCGGTGATTTTAAAACAGAGTTGTTCGCCAAGACTGTGCATGGTCTTGGCAAACAACTTTACAGAGACAGTTATAAGGAGCCGTCATGTCTATCATCAAGATGACCGATCTCGACCTCGCCGGCAAACGTGTCCTGATCCGCGAGGATCTGAATGTGCCCGTAAAGGATGGCAAGGTCACCAGCGACAAGCGTATTCTTGCCAGCCTTCCGACCATCGAGCATGCCATGAAGGCCGGTGCCAAGGTGATGGTGATGTCCCACCTGGGCCGTCCGACCGAAGGCGAGTATGACGAGCAGTTCTCCATGATTCCGGTCGGCGATCATCTCGCGGCCCTGCTGGGGAGGGACGTCGAGATGGTGAAGGACTGGATCAACGGGGTCGGCCCCATGAACGACGGTGACGTCGTGCTGTGCGAGAATGTCCGCTTCAACAAGGGCGAAAAGAGTAACGACGAGAAGCTGTCGCAGAAAATGGCGGCCCTGTGCGATATCTTCGTCATGGATGCCTTCGGCACCGCGCACCGCGCCCAGGCATCGACCCATGGTGTAGCCAGGTTTGCGCCGATTGCCTGCGCCGGACCCCTGCTGGCGGGCGAACTCGAGGCGCTGGGCAAGGCGCTGGACAACCCGGCGCGTCCCATGTCCGCCATTGTCGGCGGCTCCAAGGTCTCGACCAAGCTCACCGTCCTCGAATCCCTTTCCAAGGTGGTCGATCAGCTGATTCCCGGTGGCGGCATCGCCAATACTTTCATTGCAGCCAGCGGCTACAATGTGGGCAAATCTCTCTACGAGGAAGACCTGGTCCCCGAGGCCAGACGCCTGATGGAGGCTGCCAGGGCCAAGGGCGGCGAGATACCGGTCCCGACCGATGTTGTGGTTGGCAAGGAATTCTCCGAGTCCGCCGCGGCGGCCGTCAAGAAGGTCGAGGATGTGGCCGACGATGACATGATTTTCGATATCGGACCTGAGACCGCTGCGCGCTATGCGGGCATGATGAAAAACGCCGGCACCATAGTCTGGAACGGGCCGGTGGGCGTATTCGAGTTCGACCAGTTTGGCGAAGGCACCCGAATCCTGGGCGAGGCAGTTGCCGCATCGGATGCCTTTTCAATTGCCGGTGGCGGCGACACCCTGGCAGCGGTGGATAAATATGGTATCGCTGAAAAGGTGTCCTATATATCCACCGGTGGCGGTGCTTTTCTGGAATTTCTCGAAGGCAAGAAACTACCGGCCGTCGCCATGCTCGAGGAGCGTGCGAAGTAAGGACCAGATCGGCTGGTAACGGGTATCCGCGGGATGATTGCAAGGCCGCTGCCTGAGATACAAGAGAAACTGACACTCCATGCCAAGACGCACTAAAATCGTCGCGACCCTGGGTCCGGCTACCGATGACATGCAGGTTCTGGACGATATGATCCAGGCCGGGATGGATGTGGTCAGGGTCAATTTCTCGCATGGTCATCCCGATGAACATATCAAGCGTGCCGAGTCTGTGCGTAACCGGGCTCGCGCCCATGGCCACCAGGTGGGTGTATTCGCCGATCTGCAGGGCCCGAAGATCCGTATCGAGCGGTTCCGGGAAAACAAGGTACACCTGGTAAAGGACAGCCACTTTACCCTCGATACCGCACTGGACCCGACAGCCGGGACCAACGAACGCGTGGGTCTGGCCTACAAGGAGTTGCCGAACGACGTCAACCGCGGTGACACCCTGTTGCTGGATGACGGCCGCCTGGTCCTGTGGGTTGAGGAGGTCGTCGGCACGGAGATCAAGTGTCGCGTGGTAGTCGGCGGTGATCTGTCGAACAACAAGGGTATCAACCGGCTGGGTGGCGGGCTGTCGGCGGCGGCTGTCACAGACAAGGATCGCGCTGATATCCAGGTGGCGGCGAAAATGAGGGCGGACTACGTTGCCGTCTCTTTTCCACGCACTGCAGATGACATCAACCTGGCCCGGGAACTGCTGCGCGAGGCTGGTGGCCACGGTGGCATCGTCGCCAAGATCGAGCGTGCCGAGGCCCTCGATGCCCTGGAGGAAATCATCGAGGCCACCGATGTGGTCATGATCGCACGTGGCGACCTGGGCGTGGAAATCGGTGATGCGGAATTACCGGCGGTGCAGAAACGCATAATCCATGTCGCCCGGTCAATGGACCGGGTCGTGATTACCGCAACCCAGATGATGCAGTCGATGATCGAAAACCCGATACCGACGCGTGCCGAGGTCTTCGACGTGGCCAATGCCGTGATCGACGGTACCGATGCGGTAATGCTCTCGGCAGAGACGGCCACCGGCAAGTACCCGGCCAAGGTGATCGAGGCCATGGACCGTATCTGTGCCGGGGCCGAACGCCAGCGTGTTGCTGTGGCCACGGAGCGGCGTACCAAGTTGCGTTTCAAACGGGTCGATGAGGCCATAGCCAAGGCCACCATGTATACCGCTAACCACTTGGGCGTAAAGGCAATTGCGGCACTGACCGAGTCCGGGGCAACCCCCCTTTGGATGTCGCGTATCAGCTCCGGTATCCCGATTTATGCCTTGACGCGTCATGTCGAGACACGTAGAAAGGTGACGCTCTACCGCGGGGTGTATCCGGTGAGCTTTGATGTAACCACCACCGATCACCCGCAGGTCAACAAGGAGGCCATTGACGAATTGATGCGGCGCGGCGCGGTACGTGACGGGGACCTCGTGATCATAACCAAGGGTGACCTGGCCGGCGTCCTTGGTGGCACCAATGCCATGAAAATCATCCGCGTCGGTGAGCACGAAATAGTCGAACAATAGTATCCGGGCAGATGGGTTATGCGGCCCGCGATTGTAATTGAACACATACAAGTCAACGACAAACCTGAGAGTTTAAGGAGAGAACAATGGCACTGATATCATTACGCCAGTTGCTGGACCACGCCGCCGAGCATGGCTATGGCGTGCCCGCATATAATGTAAACAACATGGAACAGATGCACGCGATCATGGAAGCGGCTGACGAGACCGACAGCCCGGTGATCTGCCAGGCCTCGGCCGGTGCGCGTTCCTACGCCGGTGCTCCCTTCCTGCGACACCTGATCCAGGCGGCCATCGAGCAGTGGCCGCATATCCCGGTCGTGATGCACCAGGACCACGGTGCCTCGCCTGCCGTCTGTCAGCGTTCGATCCAGCTGGGCTTCAGCTCGGTGATGATGGACGGTTCACTAGGCGAGGACATGAAGACTCCGATGAGCTACGAGTACAATGCCGACGTCACTCGCCGCACGGTTGATATGGCGCATGCATGTGGCGTGTCCGTCGAAGGTGAGCTGGGTTGCCTGGGTTCGCTGGAAACCGGTATGGCCGGTGAAGAGGACGGTTCCGGGGCAGAAGGTGTCCTGTCACACGACCAGCTGCTGACCGACCCGGAAGAGGCTGCCAAGTTCGTCGAGGACACCAAGGTTGATGCGCTCGCCATCGCGATCGGCACCAGCCACGGCGCCTACAAGTTCACGCGCCCGCCAACCGGCGACATCCTCGCCATCGACCGCATCAAGGAAATTCACGCACGCATTCCCGACACCCACCTGGTGATGCATGGTTCCTCCTCTGTTCCGCAGGACTGGTTGAAGATCATCAACGAGCATGGTGGCGACATGGGTGAGACCTACGGTGTACCGGTCGAGGAGATACAGGAAGGCATCAAGCACGGCGTACGCAAGGTGAATATCGATACCGACCTGCGCATGGCCTCGACAGGCGCGATTCGCAAGCACCTGCACGATAATCCTTCCAACTTCGATCCGCGCAAGTACCTGAAGGCCGCCACGGTTGGCATGAAGGAGATCTGCAAGGCCCGTTACGAGGCCTTTGGTACTGCCGGCAATGCCTCCAGGATCAAGTCGATCAACCTGGAAGAGATGTACAAGCGTTACGCCAGCGGGGAACTGGATCCGCGGGTGAACTGATTGCCGGTTTGCCGGTTATGGAAAAGGCGGCCTCGGCCGCCTTTTTCTTTTTTATCTGTTCGGTAATATTTACCCTGTTAGCTACCCCTGCTGCGATCATAGGCCTCCATCTTGTCTGCGAGGCTGTCCCAGTTGCACTCTTTGAGTACCTTGGCGATACGGTGGATCGTCCCTTCCTTGACCGCCTTGCGACGCTCCGACTTCTTTTCGATGCCATAAAATGGCAGGGTGACATCGAATGCCCGGTCGGTGTATGTGCTGAGTGGTGTGAGCACGTCCTGACGGCGTGTGTAGTAGGCGTCCTCGCCCTCTGCACAGACCCGGTCAAATACGTTGAACTGTCGGCAGGCCATGGGGCGCAGGGGGTGTATCGAACAGATATCCTCGACCAGGAACGGGCAGCCGGGCAGGTTGCTATAGTCCCGGAGTTGCTGTTTTAGCTGTGCGCGCAGATTACCACCCAGTTGTTCGGTCACATACCAGCTGATACCCACAAGCTCCAGCGGGTAGACGGGTATGGTGGTATGTGAACGACAGCAGGCCGCGCAGCCCTTGGTGCATGCGAGTGTTCTGCCTTGTTCCGTCTCGCGGCGTATGCCCTCCATCACGCCTTCGTCCGTGATGTGATAGGCCTCCAGCAGCCTGGACAACCAGGGATGGATGGGCTCGTCGTCGGGATAGCTAAGGCGTTCGGACATGGTGCTGGCTGCGCCGGGTAATTCAGGCCACAAGGCCCCGATCCAGAAACGTTAACCCCTGCAGGGTGATGACGCAAGGTGTAAGGGCGGAGAGGCGGAATCAGCCCGGATTGGTGATCCGCCCGCTTTACGTCAAGAAAAAATGTATTATCAACAAAATGCCGTGGCCTGAGGTCAGCAAGTCGATCCCGCCCCCATGATGAAACGCATATTCATGTTACCGTTCCTGGGCGTCGTCCTGCTGGTCGGCGTCTTTGTCCTCTTGCTGACGGCAAACCTGTACACCTTCCATCGCCTGACCGATGAGTCCCCGATTGCGGAACTCAGCTTTGCCACCACGGGCGAGCGTCAGTACCAGGCCACCATCGCCCACGGTGATTTTTGCAAGCCGGAACACTACACGCTTGTCGGGGACCAGTGGCGTCTGGATGCCCTGTTCCTGAAATGGCATCCCTGGGCAAATCTGCTCGGACTGGACTCGATGTACCGGATAGAGCGGCTCGGCGGCCGTTATCGTGATACCGCAGAGGAGAACACCAGACCACGACGTGCCTATGAACTGCATCCGGAAATGGACATTGACCTGGCCACGCTGATTGCGCGCTATACCGGCTGGTTTTCGCCCGTCGATACCTTGTACGGGAGTTCGGTCTATGACGACATGGATGAGGCATTTGTCTACCGGGTCTACCGGGGTCAGTCCGGCTTGCTGGTGAGAAAATCCCTGCGGGCGGACCCGGTGGATGACGCCGGTGTGCTCACCATCGATATCAACAAGACCTGTGGACAAAAACCGGGATTGTGGCGGCGCGCAGCCGGATTCACCGCTAGGCTGGTCCACACTAGCGGTCTCTGAGCTCCCCGTTCCCCGTTAGGCTGCGGGCAAGTGCTGCGCCAGCCAGCGGCGGTGGGCTAATCCTGCGTCCTTGTCCGGCACTAAAATCTATAAATAACAGCTAGATAGAAATACCTCCACGGTGATACAGCGGGTGATGGCTGGATCCGCCCGGCCCGCGTTTTATCCTGCTTAATAATCCCGCCGCTCTACCGATATCATCTGTATGTAAAAAATTAATTTTTCCAATGTCTTAGAGGAAAAACCGCTAAAGACCGCGCGCGGATTTTCCGGGAGGGCAGAGGGCTCATCCTTATGGCAGGCAACAAGATCCGATCAGCGACGCTGGATACAACGACATTCGACCAGGACGTCATACCCCGGCTGGTGTCCTCGGGAGTGGATATCCAGAGCGAACAGACCGAACTGCTGTACACCCAGGCACCCGTTGCCCTGATGGCAGCATTGGCCGTGGCCTTCTTGATCACGGTCAGCCTCTGGGGCGTTACCGATCACCAATTGATGCTGGTGTGGTTCGGGGCGCAGATGCTTCAGACACTGGTCCGTTCCCTGCTGGTTGTTACTTACCGGCGCGCGTCCGTGAGGGAAAAACAGGATCCGCGCTGGGTTGGTTTGTACCTCTTTGGTACTCTGGTCTCCGGTATCGTCTGGGGATGCCTGGGGCTGCTGATTGATTTTAACTGGCCGGTCGAGTACCAGGCGATCACCATCATTGGTATTGCCGGCGTACTCGCCGGGGCAATCTCCTCGTACGCGGTCATGATGCCGGTCTATATTGCATTTCTGGCGCCGGTCATCATGATCACATCCCAGGCCATGCTGACACAGGCCAGCCAGTCTCCAAATACAATGGGGTTGCTGTTTATCGTATTTGCCGCTGCCCTGCTCGTCATTGCACGCAATTATAATCAGAGTGTGGTGCGCTCCCTGTCCCTGCGTCACGATAACGTGGAACTGTTGCAGCGCATGAAAAAAGCGAATGCCTCCCTGGAAGGCATGATTCGCGAGCGTCAGCAGGCAGAGGCTGAACTCAGGCGCGAGCGGGGACTGTTTACCGAGGGGCCGGTCTCGGTATACCGGGTGCGCGCGGAATCCGGCTGGCCCATAGAATATATTTCACCAGCGATCTCACAGTATGGCTATGATGCAGACCGGTTGATGCAGGAGCAGGCTCCGTTTGCACAGTTGATTCACCCGGGTGATCTGCATCGCGTCAAGCAGGCCGAACCTGTCAGGAGCAGGCACGGGTCGATGAGTATGGGGCTCGATTATCGCGTGATACGGCCTGATGGGGAGGTCCGCTGGGTCTATGATTACACCATCCCGGTAAAATCCGATGACGGCGAGCTTACCCACTTTGCCGGGTATTTTCTTGATATCACGGACCGCAAGCAGGAGGAGTACGAACACCAGAGGGAGAAGGAACGTGCCCAGGTGACGCTCCACTCGATCGGTGATGCGGTCATCACGACCGACGTCAACGGCCAGGTCGAGTACCTGAACCCGGTTGCCGAAAAGTTTACCGGCTGGGAGAACAGCCTGGCACACGGTCTTCCGGTAGTACGGATCTTCAACCTGTTCAACAAGCATAGCCGGCGCTGTATCGAGGAGCCGATTCATGCAGCGATAAGGTCAGGTGAAGCCATTCATTCCGATCACGACTGCATCATGCAGCGTCCGGATGGCAGCAAGTTGTCACTCCAGTATTCTGCATCCCCGATCATGAGCCATGGGGACGTGCCCCTGGGCGTGGTCCTGGTGTTCCGCGACATGACAGAAGCCCGCGATATTGCGCGGCAACTGACACATCAGACTACTCATGACGCCCTGACAGACTTGATGAACAGGCGTGAGTTCGAAGTGCGTCTGCGACATGTGCTGGAGAATTTACAGGAAGAAGACGGGCGCCACGTTCTCTGTTATCTCGACATCGACCAGTTCAAGATTATCAATGATACCTGCGGGCACATGGAAGGTGACAAGCTGATCAAAAGGATTGCCGAGCTCCTGTCGGAATGCCTGCGTGAAGCCGATGTGCTGGCGCGCCTGGGCGGGGATGAGTTCGGGATATTGCTCAGGAATTGTTCGCTGGACGCTGCCCTTGTCATTGTTGAGGAAATCATGTCGGTCCTCAGCGTCTTCTACTATGCCAGTCGCGGTTATACCTTTGATGTGGGGGCCAGTATCGGTGTTGCCCCGATAAATTCGGACTCGGTGAGCGTCGTTGATGTGATGTGTGCGGCCGATCTGGCCTGCTATGCCGCCAAGGACATGGGGCGGGGGCGGGTCCACGTCTATGAACCCAGCGACCGGGAGCTCGCACGGCGCCATGGCGAAATGCAGTGGGTATCGCGGCTGACGGAAGCAATCAATAACGACCGGCTTATCCTGTATTACCAGGATATTGTTCCGGTGGTGCCCGATTCGTTTGCCGGTCACCAATTCGAGTTCCTTGTCAGGATGCTGGATGAAAATAACGAACTGGTTGCGCCCGGCGTGTTCATGCCTGCGGCAGAGAAATATAACCTGGCCCCCGCGCTTGATCGCTGGGTAATCTACCACAGCTTTGCCTGGTATAAGGAAACCGGCAGGTGCCGGCCTTCCGCTGAATGCCAGAAGATGTCGATCAACCTCTCCGGTGCCTCGCTTGCCGATGCCGGCATTCTCGACTATATCAAAACGGAACTGGACAGCAATCAGATTCCGCCCGGTGTGGTTTGTTTTGAAATAACGGAAACGGCGGCTATGACCAACCTGGAGATAGCCATCGACTTTATCAAGGAGCTGCGCGAGCTGGGATGCAATTTCGCGCTGGATGATTTCGGTACCGGTCTGAGTTCTTTTGCCTATCTGAAGAATCTTCCGGTCGATTATCTGAAAATCGACGGAAGTTTTGTCCGTGATATCGATACCAACCCGGTGAACCGCGCGATGGTCAAGTCGATCCACCAGGTCGGCCATGTCATGGGGCTCAAGACCATCGCCGAATTCGTAGAGAATGCCGCCATCATGAAGGTGCTTGCCGATATCGGTGTCGATTATGCCCAGGGATACGGTATTGCCATTCCCAGGGAAATCAGTGAAATGAGCACTGACGACCAGCAGAGTGCCTGAAACGGTCCCGACACAGTCCCGATTCCCCTTGTTCTTGGATGGTCTGCCGGGTGATACCCGTCAGACACCGCAATGATCGACGCCTGGCTGGTTCCGCTTGTATCGGCACATGCCGCGGCCCGTATCGACAGATATGATATTCATACATGCGGCCTGCCGGACCGGGGTGCTATGCTTGTTGTCAGGACGGTCAGTCTAAGAGGGTTGCCATGAATCCATACAATCATATCCTGCTCGCAACCGACGGTTCGTCGGAGCATGAGGCCATCGGCGAGCACGCCAAGCGTCTGGCACAGTCCTTTGATGCCCGTCTGAGCGTGTTGCGGATCCTCGACCACCTGGCTTTCGATTTCTCCACCGAGCCGATGCTGCCTGACGACGTAGACAAGATCGAATGGTTTACGAAAAGTGCGCAGGACTCCCTGAACCTGTTTGCAGAACATATCGGGATCGATGCCGCGCAGACGCACGTCAGGGTAACCCCGGGTACGGCACAACGGGAGATTATCAGTTTCGCCAAGGAGCATAATGTCGACCTTATCGTGGTCGGCGCACACGAACGCCATGGACTGGCACTGTTCCGCGAGGACACCATGGACAAGTTGGCCCATAACGCTCCCTGTGATGTGCTGGTGGTGCACGTCGAGACCCGGATCATCTGACCGGTGTCCGGGGCTGCCGGGCCAGCCCTGACCTTTAGCATGTCATCCAGGCTCCGGTGTCCGCACTGACGGGGCCTGACTGCCGGTCCTAGCCATAGCGGCCATCCACGCGTGGCCGCACCAGCATCGGCAGATAAACAAAAACGAACAGACTAAATGCCGCGATCCAGAATACCTGGGAGATGCCTATCCAGAGGACATAAGTGTCGGGGTCCAGTAGCGGGGCCAGTACCCTGAATAATGTGCCGCCGAAAAATGTCACAAAGATCCAGCTGACCAGTGGGGGCGGTTCGAACACATTTCTACCGGTGTGCCCGAGGGTGACACGGGCCATCATACCCAGGGTGATCATGCCAACTCCGCCGACGGCGAAGGCGTGCAGGGCGAGAAACGGCGAGATCCCGAGGCTGTAGACGGCCGCCTTGAGTGCAAACCCTATGATGATCGAGCCATAACCGATAAACAAAACCCAGAGCAACGGTTTGCGCCAGATCCCGGGTGTGTGCCAGCCTGCCAGGCGGATGCCGTGCAGGATGAACAGGGCGCCGGCGGACAGGGCGACCGGGAAGGAATCGGGATCAATGATATCCGCCAGCCAGAACACGAGGAACACCACCAGGCTGCTGAGATCGAGCCATTGCCGGTTTTTAAGCTGCACCTCGTAGCCGACCCCCTTTTCGATGAAGAACGGCATGACCCGACGACCCATAACAAAGATCAGGGCGATCAGCAGATAAACACCGGAATACAGTCCGGCACGCACACCACCGGAAACCAGGCCAAGTGCGCCGGCGTAGAACAGCAGGTTGCTTGCGAACAGCAGCACCAGCTTTGACAGGATGCCAATCTGTTTCCATTGCCTGACCTTCACGATCGGCAGGCTGACTGCAATAATCAGCCAGGCGGCAAACAGGCAGTCTACAAGCGCGGTCACCGCCAAAGGGATAGCCTCGCCCAGAAATACCAGTACGCGACCGGTAAGCCAGAGCAGGAACAGCAACAACAATGGCATACGCTGAAGCGTTTGCACACCGGTCCAGTTCTTGACGGCGGTCAGCAGGAAACCGGCCACCACGGCCATGCCGTAGCCAAAAGTCATTTCATGGGCATGCCAGACGACAGGTGCCGGCCCGGCGTAGGGCGACTGCCAGCCGAAGACGGTCAGGGCCATCCATATCGACATTGAGGCCAGCGCAAAGATCGCGGCACCGGAGAAGAAAGGACGAAATCCGAGGTTGAGCAGGGCAGTACCGGTGCTTCCGCTGTTGCTATCAATACCGCTCATCAATCATGTACCAGGCTGTTTGTCATGCATCGGAACTGCCGGGAGTTAGCCGCCGCTTGGGCTGTGCGCCCCCGTCATTCTCCTGTCTTGAGTGAGAACAGCACATCCCGGTCGCGCAGCAGGTACAGCGTGATGCATGCGGCCAGCATCGGTCAGGCAGCTTCGCGTCGCTGCCATATAAGCCGCCATATATACAGAACGTCCCTTCTCCCTCCGGGACTCTTTTCAGTACCCCCTTGAGGGGTAGAAGGTCAGGATGAGGGAATATAACATCAGACAGTTAACTTTATTTTATCCCCTCTCCCCAGCCCTCTCCCGATGGGAGAGGGAGTTTATGGGACAGCAGTGGGTCATGATATATCTACCTTGTTGGTTAATGGACCGGTAAAGGGGTTATTGTTATGAAACCGGTATTGATGGTCTGGAGTGTACGCGTTCATGCGTTGATATCGTGACTGTCAATAGATATCGAACTCGATGTGCTCGATACCCGCAGTAGTGCGTGATTTGATGTCCAGGCCGCTGTGTCTGAAGATATCCAGCATCTCCCTGTTGCGCGTATGTACATCCGCGCGCAGTCGGGTGAAACCCTCCGACCGTGCTATCCCGACGATGTGTTCGAAAAGCGCGGTTCCTGCACCCAGGTTCTGGTATTCATCTTCAACCGCGAAGGCGATTTCGGCGACCCGTTCATTCGGACTGCCATCCGTTTCGATAAGCCTGCCCACGCCGATTGGTTGTTCGCCTGATGTGGTCTGGAGGGCGGCGACGATAGCGATGTGGTGCCTGAAGTCGAGTTCAGTGAAGTATTTCAGTTCTGCGGGGCTGAGATTATGCTTTGCGCCCATGAAACGGAAATAGACCGATTTCCCTGACAGGCGCTGAAACCCGTCCAGCAGGCGTTGCTTGTCAGCCGGGCGAATCGCCCGTATCAGCAAAGGGGTGCCATCGCGGAGGCAGGCGGCGGCAGAATACTGTGACAGATCCATGGCTGTGCGGGGTTCTGGAATGCTGTGGTTGCCGTATTCTGGCCAGGATGGGGGCTGGTTGTCCCCGCAGTTTAGACAGAAAGCGGCGGCTCATCCAGCAGGGCGGCCTGTTCACGCAGGGCCAGGATGTGGTCTTCCCAGTAGCGCGGGGTGTCAAACCAGGGAAATGCCTGCGGGAAGGCCGGGTCCTCCCAGCGGCGCGCCAGCCAGGCCGCGTAGTGGATGATACGCAGGGTACGCAGGGCCTCGATCAGCTGTAGCTCGCGGTAGTCGAGATCGTGAAACTGCAAATACCCCTCGATGATGTCAGCTAGCTGGGCCTGCATTTCATCACGGCTGCCCGAGATCAGCATCCACAGGTCCTGCATCGCAGGACCCGTGCGGCAGTCATCCAGGTCGACAAAGTGCGGCCCCTTTTCGGTCCACAGCACGTTGCCCGGGTGGCAATCACCGTGCAGGCGGATCTGTTGAAGAGGCCCAGTGCTGTCAAAGCGGCCACTTACCTGCTGCAGCAGGTCTTCGACGAGCGTCCGGTAGGCCAACTCGATGTGTGCGGGGATGAATCCCTGCTCGAGCAGGAACTCGTACGAGCGGCTGCCGAAACTGTCGATATCCAGCGTTGGCCGGTGGCGGAAGGGCCGGGCCGAACCCGTTGCGTGGATGCGCCCGATAAAGCGGCCCATCCACAAGCGGTCTTCGCGCTGGTTCAGCTCCGGCCAGCGGCCACCCTGGCGCGGGTACAGGGCAAAGCGGTAGCCCCGGTAGCTGTGCAGGCTGTTCTCGTCAAAGACCAGCGGGGCCACCACCGGGATCTCCTGCGCGGCCAGCTCCAGTGCAAAAGCATGCTCCTCGAGTATCGCTTCGTTAGACCAGCGTCCCGGGCGGTAGAACTTCGCAATCAGCGGCGGGCCCTCGTCGAGGCCCACCTGGTAGACGCGGTTCTCGTAACTGTTGAGCGCCAGGAACTGGCCGCTGGTTTGATAACCGCAGCTGTCCACCGCGTCTAGCAGGGTGTCGGGTGTCAGGTCGGCGTAATCGACGGGGGCGGTCGCGTCTGGGTTGTGCATCGCTATGGGCGCCGGGCGGTATGCTTAATGGTTCGAGTTTGGCGGAACCGCCTATAGTAGAGATAAAGCCAGCATCTCCCTAATTATTTACAACTATTTAGTAGAGTTGGATTAACTGACATTGTGATTCGTCAATATATTGTCGTCATTTGAGGTTGCATATCACATAGCTCATCCGTCAGGGGACTTCCTGGTCGGTCTCGGGAGACATTCACGATCTCCGCATAGTCGATACCGGCGTGTGCTGCTAGCCGCCCGCACCAACCCTGGGTCGATTGTCCTGGAAAGTACCCAGCTGGCGCGAGGCTGTGACACCACTCCCGGGTGGTACACCCGACCTGCCACGCATCGATGAATTCAACCCTGCCAACCGGTTGTTGATCATGCGCAAGGCACTTAACAGCATCAACTACTAATCCTGCCGGCAGTTCCCCCCTTCATTCTGACAATACCGTAGTGCCACGCGCTGGGCTGTCGCGCCTGCAGCTAGTCTCGGTTTGCAATAGTTAACATTCGCGCGCACGAATAATGCCTATACTGCTGTCCTAAGCTGCAGGGTAATAAAACTGCAGAGGAGGATCGTGGCGATTATCAGCTGCCAAGTGTGAACTAAAAAACAATTCGCGGATGAATAAACGCAGTCATTGAATATCTGGTATTGCCGTCAAGAAGACAGTCATTATGGATATTTCTGAACAGGTCAACTCAACACTGAATACGCTGGGTGAGTTTCTTCCCGGGATTGCCGCGGCACTTGGCATCCTGGTCATTGGCTGGCTGGTCGTCACCGGTGCGCGCACACTTTCAGGCAAGACGCCGGCTGCCGCAACACTAGATGAAAGGCTGATGGCATTTGCATTGACATTGGGGGCTGTTGCGGTTGCGGTGGCCCTGTCATTCGGGCTTGGGGGCAGGTGAGGCCGCCGGAAAGCAGATGGAGTACTGGCTGGCCAAAATCAGGGATTAATAACAGGCTTCGGGCGGCAAGCATTGCGGGGGCGAAGTTATGCCCCCGCCTTTTTAACTGCTGTTGCTGTTGACACGGGCTTGCACAGGACACGGCCAGGCAACCCTAACCCACTCTACAACCATTTTCTGCTGTATACCTTGCAGCAGCAGGATCACATCTCGCAGGTCGATCACGCCATCCGGTAGCCACCAAGTGCTGTCCCACTTATTCCCTCTCCCTCCGGGAGAGGGTTGGGGTGAGGGGATCAAAAAGTGATAAATGCATGAATTCAAGCCCCCTCATCCTGTCCTTCTACCCCTCAAGGGGGCACTGAAAATAGTCCCGGAGGTAGAAGGGACGTTCTGTTTGTATGGCGGCGATGCTGATTCATGTCCCGTGTCTAGGGACAGCTGGTATCAGTCTTTTCATTTATGACTTTACAGATAATCCTATCAATGTTTATGGGACAGCAGTGGATAGCCACCCGGCTGACCGGGGTATACTTACGGCTGCCGGTCGGTGTCATTGCACACGGGATCGACCTGTCCACCTGACTCGCTCAGTTGCTGCAATATCTCCCGGCGTGTTTGTAGTAAGGTCCTGCGCAGGGGGTCATCGGGTCGTGAGTGTTCAAGTGCCTGATCCAGGGTGTCAAGTGCGGTCCGGTGGCAGCCGCGCTCCGCGAGGACCATGGCCAGGTTGTTATGTGCAGCCAGGTAGCCGGAGTTTGCGCGCAGGGCCTGGCGGTAACTGTGCTCGGCATCTTCCAGCTCACCAAGGCGATACTGGCTATTGCCCAGGCCAAACCAGGCCGTCGCATTGGCCGGCCAGCGCGCCGTGGCCGCCGCATAAGCCTGGCCGGCGGCCCGGATCTGGCCGACCGACTCGAGGTCCGCGACGGCCCTGAGATAGGTGCCAGGCTCCGGTCGCGCAGGCAGCTCGCCGGGACGCAGGACCAGCAGGCCCCAGGCCCCCGCGTTTTCCCACGTACTCAGGAACCTTGCTGCGGCCATGAGCTTGCGGCGCGTGGTCCCCGAACGCAGGATGATTTCATCGGAGTCCGGCAGGTATCCGATGACCACGGCATAGTGCCAGGCGGGATGGCTGCGCAGGCCCAGGTTCTGCAGCACCAGCACCGGCCGGCCGGTCCGCAGTTCCTCCAGCAACACAGAGATCCGGGGCGCGATGACATAGGGCAGGCGCCCATGGCGGCGCGTGGCTGCGATGAGTTCGAATTGCAGGCTGCCCTGCCGGGCGGGCAGATAGACCTCGGTTGACAGATCTGCGGATGTGGCCGCGCTGCCGGTGTCTTGCAGCAGGGTGGCCAGCGCGGCCGGCCCGCACTGGTACTCGGTCTGAGCAAGGAAGGGGGTGTCCTCGAGTTCTACCCCAATGCCCTGGCTACTTTGCGGCAGGTGGGGCGACAACACCGGCCCGGTGCCGGTGCAGCCGCCCAGTGCCAGAACAAGCAGTGCGCTCGCAGCTCTCAACGCACCGACCGGAGAGATGGCGCTAGAACTTGGAGAAGATGTTGGTGACGCCAACCAGTTCCAGGATCAACAGCACGACAAAGACCACGCCAATGACCTCCAGCACACCGGCTCCGGCGGGCAGGGCGTGCAGGTGCTGTCGCAGTTGGGCAATCTCGGTATCGGTCAGAGCGGCGATGCGCTGCTGGGCAGCGTCGGGTTCGATGCCCAGCTGTACCAGTTGTCGCTGTACATCCTCCCGGGCCAGTGCATCATTGAGCTGTTGCCGTGCTGCACTGCGATCCTCGGCAGCGATGGCATCCGCTGTCTGGATCAGTCCCGCCAGTGCTGTCGGGGGGAAGGTGGCGATGAGGAGCTGGAGTATCAGGGCGTAGATGCCGATTTTTGTTGCTGAGCGGTTGTTCATTGGATTCCTCGGATTGACTGGGTACGGGCCCGCTTCATTCTAGTGCATTCCTGCCCGCGCTGTCCCCGGCAGAAGGGAGCCACGCAGGAATTTTTTACTGTTGTTCCCGGAATCGGTAATATGCCGGTAGCTTTAGGGCGTTGCCGTGACGGTCGTCAAAAAATCATAAATTTCACTGGAGTAGGTTTTTGTGGAAGCAGCTTGCAGCCTTTTGGCATGTGCTGAGAGGTAGTATCCGGGACCTGGCGCCGATCATCCTCGTGATCGGTTTTTTTCAGCTGGTGGTGCTGCGTCAACCGATACCCAATCTGGGTGGCCTGCTCACGGGTATCGTACTGGTGGTGCTGGGTCTGACACTGTTCGTACGCGGGCTGGAGCTGGGCCTGTTTCCAATCGGCGAATCCATGGCCTTTTCCTTTGCTCGCAAGGGCAGCTTGTTGTGGCTGCTGGTGTTCGCGTTTGCACTCGGTTTCGGTACCACCGTGGCGGAGCCGGCATTGATTGCGGTGGCCAACGAGGCGGCTGCAGTGGTGGCCGAGGCAGGCATCATCGTGGCGAGCGAATCCGCTCGCGATTCGTACGCACTGGGTCTGCGGCTGACGGTGGCGCTTTCCGTCGGCGTAGCCATCGTGCTGGGCGTGTTCCGCATCATCAAGGGCTGGCCGTTGCATTATATGATCATGGTCGGCTATCTCGGTGTCGTGGTCATGACGCCGCTGGCACCCCAGGAAATCATCGGGATCGCCTACGATTCCGGCGGGGTCACCACATCGACGATCACTGTGCCGCTGGTAACGGCCCTGGGGGTGGGGCTGGCAATGTCGATCGAGGGGCGTAATCCGATGCTGGACGGCTTCGGTCTGATTGCCTTTGCCTCGCTCACGCCGATCATTTTTGTCCTCGGTTACGGGATGCTGATCTGATGGAGGTAGTGAACGACTATCTCGAGGTTATGCTGGGCACCCTCCGGGATGTCCTGCCGATCGCGGCCATCCTCATCGGTTTCCAGGTCCTGGTCCTGCGTCGCGCGGTGCCCAACCTGAAACGTGTGCTCCTGGGCTTCCTCTATGTCCTGATCGGTATTGTGCTGTTCCTCGAGGGGCTGGAGCAGGCCCTGTTTCCCCTGGGACGGTTGATGGCTGCGCAGCTGACCGACCCCGCCTTTATTCTCGGGGATGGTGCTGTGGCTCAGGCCCTGTCCTGGACCGACTACGGTTGGGTCTACCTGTTCGGCGCACTGTTAGGCTTTTCCACCACCCTCGCGGAACCCGCCCTGATCGCCGTGGCCATGAAGGCGCGCGAGGTGTCCGGCGGGTCGGTGGGTATCTGGGGTTTGCGGGTGGCGGTGGCCATCGGTGTCTCGGTGGGGGTGACGCTGGGTATCTTCCGCATTGTCACCGGGACACCCCTGCATTACTACATCATTACCGCTTACGTCGTTGTGATCGTACAGACCGCGTTCGCACCGCGTATCATTGTTCCGCTGGCCTATGACTCGGGTGGCGTGACCACCTCGACCGTAACGGTGCCGCTGGTCATGGCGCTGGGTCTGGGTCTGGCCAGTACGGTCCCCGGCAGAAGTCCGCTTATCGACGGCTTCGGCATGATTGCCTTTGCCTGTCTATTCCCGATCATCGCCGTGATGGCATATGCGCAGCTCAGTGAGTGGCGGGCGCGACGCAGACATCAACATGAAATCGACTAGGATTGATACATCAGGAGGGTTCGAATATGCATTTCAAGCTGATCATTGCCTTTGTAGAGGATGACAAAACGAAAGCCGTGCTGAAGGCGGCGAGGGATGCCGGGGCGACGGGCTGCACCGTGGTCACCAGTGCGCGTGGTGAGGGGGCGGAACAGATGAAGACATTTTTCGGCCTTGCTCTGGAAACCCAGCGTGATGTGCTGATGTTCCTGGTGGAGGAGCATATGAGCCGTTTCATCCTCGAACGCATCGGTGAGGCCGGTGAATTCGAGAGCGAAGCCGGAACCGGTATCGCCCTGCAGATCGATGTCGAGGATGCCGTTGGAGTGGCAGGCCAGATCAAACGGCTGAGTGAAGCCGTGGAGGAAAAACTATGAATGAGGAACAGATCATCCGGGTCCGTGACGTGATGAAAAGCAACTTTGACACGGTTGATGGGATGACCACGATTACCGAGGCCATCAAGTGCATGAAGCACCAGGACAACAAGTCACTGATTGTCAAGAAGCGCCATCCCGATGATGAGCACGGGGTGTTGCTGATATCCGACATCGCGCGAAAGGTCCTGGGTGAGGGTCGCTCGCCCGACCGCGTCAACGTCTACGAGGTAATGGCGAAACCGGTCATCACGGTTCATCCGGACATGAATATCCGCTACTGCGCGCAGCTGTTCGAACGCTTCGAACTGTCACGGGCGCCGGTGGTCAAGCGCGGCGAGGTGGTTGGTATCGTCAGTCTCACCGACCTGGTACTCAAGGGGCTGTGCAAGACAATACAGTGAACGCAGCTATCTCCTTGCCAGGTGGTGCTGAGGAATCAGCGCAATCTACAAGACATCCCGGTAAGCAGGATGTAACCACAGCCATGGTGCTGGCTATCTGCATGCCGTGCTATTAATGCGCAGTGATTGATCTGTGTCAATGACATAAGAAGATAGAGTTGTTACAAATAAAATCCAATAACCGAATTCTGATGATTGGTTCAGGGGGTTCATAGCCAGACTTGTAATTGGTTATAAATCAATAACCAATAGTAATTCTTTGGTGCGGGGCCAATTCATACTGCATTTTCGTTTATTAATCGATTTGGAGGAGAAGCACCATGATTGATATCAAGCTCTCGCGCCTATTCATGGCAGCCTTGCTGGCCATTCCCCTTGTACTGACTGGATGCGGCGACGGCGACGACGGTGCTCCGGGTGCTCCGGGTGCTGACGGTGCTGACGGTGCTGCCGGTGCTCCGGGTGAAGCGGGTGAAGCGGGTGAAGACGGCGGCAACGTGGAGACCACCAACTTCCACGGCGCTGATTTCCTGCTGTCGACCGGTGATTTCGCCGAGGCCGGCAAATTCTTTGCCAATGCAACAATCACTTCGGCAACCGCCGCTGCTGATGGCACCGTCACGGTCAACTTCACGGTCGAGGACGAGCGCGAGGATCCCGCTGTTCCTGTCACCGGCGTCACCGGCGTCGATTTCAGCATCGCCAAGCTGGTTCCGGCAGCGGGCGGCGAGAGCTTCAACAAGTGGGTCTCGTATGTCTATCGTACCCAGACGGTGACCGACTCCGCGGACGGCGACTGGCCGAATCCGGATGGGACCGCGGCGGAGCAGGCCTACCGTGAAAGCGACGGCACCTTCACCGACAACGGGGATGGCTCGTATTCGTACGTATTCGCCACCAATCTCGCCAACGTCGTCACGCCGGTGAGCAATACGCCGGTCGCCTACGAGCGCAACCTCACCCATCGCGTCGCGCTCATGATGGGTGGCCATAGCGGTCCCACTGACGACGCCTACCTTGACTTTGTACCGGATGGCTCCGCTGTTGCGGAGACGCGCAACATCATCGATACGACCAGTTGCCTGGGCTGCCACGGCGAATTTCAGTTCGACGGCCACGGCGGTGACCGGCTTGAGGTACAGGTCTGCGTGACCTGCCACAACCCGGACAATCTCGATCCCCAGGGCGGTGAAACCGTGGACATGAAGGTGATGATCCACAAGATTCACGCCGGTCACGAGCTGGCCAGCATCGAAGCCGTGGTGGAGGCGTCGCCGACTGCCGACAACGTCTGGCAGCTGAGCGCAGCCGAGCAGGATGACCTCTACGCGATCTGGGGGTTTCGGGATCGCAAGCACACCTGGTGGAAGGTGGGTTTTCCGGCCGTTATCGAGAACTGCACCAAGTGCCATCAGGGTGGCGCAGAAGCCGTGGATGTCGACAACTGGAAGAACGTGCCCTCGCGCGATGCCTGCGGGGCCTGTCACGATGACGTCGACTTCGCCACGGGTATCAATCATGGCGGCGGCGCTGTAGCGGATGACGCCTCCTGTGGCCTCTGTCATCAACCAGAAGGCCCGAAAGGATTTTCCTATTCAGTCGCGGGCGCGCACGACTTTACCTCGGACGACGATACCATCAGACCTGTTGGATTGATTGACAATCGCAATTTTCCGGAATTCGATATCGACCTGACAGTCTCCGCGCCGGCCAACGGTACGCATTTCTTGGCCGGTGAGAGCCCGGTGGTCAGCATCGTCATCAACGAGAACGGTACGCCGATCGACCATACCTCGGTCGTAGAGGATACCGACGGCGATGAGGGCTGTCCTGACCCGGCTGCCTGTCCGGTGCGCGATGGCGCCTTTGACCGCGTCTACCTGCTGGTGCACGGCCCGCGTGCGGAGCGTAACCCGGTCCTGACCACGGTGGCGCGCGCCGCTGTCGTAAGCAGTCTTGCCGGGCCCTTCGACCTGAGTGCCGCCACCAGTCTTGATCTCGAGGTGGACAGCGGTCGTGACCTGATCTCGTCCGCGAACGGCGGGTCGATTATCTCCGGCAGCATCAGCGTGGATGTGGATCCGGCCGCCTTCGCAGTACCTGCGGCCGCCACCCCCGCAGAGGTCGTTGACTGGCTCAATGGCGACGCCGACTTCGCGGCGCGTGCCATCGCCTACCTGGAAAACGGCTTTGTTGCCATCCGCAGCCGGAACCTCGGCAAGTTCTTTGCCGTCCAGCTGGCGGCGGGTGCTGATGCAGGTGATGTCAACCCGGTGGTGTTCGGAGACGATACAGACATATACGTGCCCGGCGGCTTCTATGCCCGGACCAATCTGATCCAGCACGTGGATCCCACCGAGGATGATCCCAAGGCGACCTGGAACGTCGCATCGATCGACTACGCCCTGGATGCGGTCGATGACCTCATGCCCGGCACCTATGTTGCCAGCGTCGAGATCGGGGATGCCGGCCGTATCAGCGGCAGTAACTACAAGACGCCGTCGGTGGCCAAGACGCTGTTCCAGGTCGGTACGCCGGATGAGGAGAAGGCCCCGGCCGGTAACTGTGACACCTGTCACCAGGGGCCCGATGGCAGTGGCTTCATCCTCGACTTCGCGCGTCACTACAAGATCTTCGATAATACGGCGATCGACCAGTGCGCCGCGTGCCACGATTACCAGAGCCAGCGGGCGACCGCCGATGCGGGATCGTCCGACGGGTGGGCCGGTGCCCGACCCATTTCCAAGCGGGTCCACGCCATCCACGTTGGTTCGAGCCTCAACTATCCGCTGTTGACGGTCAATTACGGGCCTGGCGACCCGATCAGCGGCAGGAACTGGGATATCACCTTCCCGAGGGATATTCTCGAATGTGAGACCTGCCATACGAAAACAGGAAACAGCGCTACCTGGAAAGAGAAGGCAGCGCGACTTCCCTGCAGCGGCTGTCATGACTCCGATGCGGCCACGGCGCATATGAAGGCGCAGGTCTTTGACCCGACACCGGAGATGCCCTGGAACGGTGACGAGGAGGAGTCCTGCCAGGTCTGCCACAACTAACCATCAGCAGCTTTGGGTCTAAAGCAGAGAGGAGGGGCGCGCCTTGCGGCGTGGCCCCTTCTTTTTGTCATTCAGAATAACGAACAACCGAGGAAATCATGATCAAGACCGGACCATCACCTGTTTCGTTGACTGCGATTGTGCTGGCCTGCGCGTTCATGCTGTCTTGTAACCAGGACCCGTCGCCCGCGGTCCCGACCGGGGACGTGGTGGCAACCGTCAATGGCGTTCCGATCACGCAGACCGACATTCTCCTGAATTCAAAAAATATCCCCCGTGGTCACCAGGCAGCGGGTGGTCCAGCCAGTCCCGGCGACACCCTCGAGGACATCATCCAGCAGGAACTCGCCTACCAGCGGGCGCTCGAACTCGGGCTTGATGCCGATCCTGATTACCAGGAAGAACTGCGGCGCATGGAAGCACAGGTCACTGCGATCAAGCGCAAGCGACTCTCCGAGGTATTCTTTCAACGGGAAATGACCCAAAAAGCCGCGGTCAGCGACGCCGAGGCGCACCAGTACTTCACCGACAATGCCGAGCGGTTGCGGACCGAGGTCAATGTATGGCAGATCCTGCGCCGGGACGAAGGCGCGATCGAGAAAATCCGGGCCGATCTGGCGCAAGGGATGTCGTTTGAAGAGGTGGTTAACAGGCAGTTTCCCGATTTACCCGACCTGGACCGGAAACCCTGGGACCTGGGTTACTTGCGCTGGAACCAGGTGCCCGAAGCGTGGCAGAAGGTGGTCTACGGCCTGCAGATCGGTGAAACCAGTGACATCATTCGCGGCCCGAATAACCGTTTCTGGATCATCAAGCTGATCGACAGGCGCGAAAACCCGGATATCACCTTCGAGCAGATCCAGCCGACGATTACCGGTCTCCTCAAGATCGAAAAAACCCGGCGGCTTCGCGAGGACACCCTGCGGGACTTACATGACAAGGCCCGTATCGTGTACTCAAAATAAAAACCGAAAAACCGGGGTCAGACCCCAGTTTTCGCTAATATTAGAAGAAACTGGGGTCTGACCCCGGTTTTTGTTATTGATCGAGTTCTTTGATCGGGAAGGCCTTGGCGAAGGCGATTACCGCGTCCTTGCCGGCAGTTGAGGATGAGAAGTTCAGCATACCACCCTGCTTCAGACCGATCATGAGATCAATATCGTTGTCGGATTCACTCACCACGGCGGTATAGCGCTGGATGCGTACCTTGTTGCCGGCCTGTCCCATGCCCAGCTGGCTGAGTGCCGCGAAGGCACCCATGCTGCCGGCCGCCCCGCCAGTCAGTTCCACCTGGATCGATTTATCGTCCTTTCTGTAGGTGGCATCGATGGTAGAGATACCCATGGCCTTTTGCTGATTGACCTTGCCACGTACCCAGCCGTCGATTTCGGCGCTGAAGAGTTCTGTCTGCTTGGCCTGGGCGAGCTGTTCGAGCGACTCGACGCACCAGCGTGCCTCTTCAAGTGCCCCATCTATATCGCCCTCCTTGTAGAGTTCGATGGCCGAGTTGCAGTATTGCTCGGGTCCTTCCTCGGCATGAAGGGCAAAGCTGAGGCCGGCAAAGGTCAATGACAACAGGATTGAAGACTTGATTTCCACAGGATTCTCCTTGTTGAGGATTCTAGGCCAGTTGGGTGGCGCGTTTTTTTATGCAGCGTGACAGACAGGCGGATTATAACAATCATGGGTGCGCGCATTTATTTTGCGGCCCTGGATGTTGCACCAAGTCTAACCATGCCGCGCACCAATCAGGCGCAGATTAGTGCTCACCGGACGCTTACCTGCTGAGGTTTTCTTCGGATTAGAACTCATAATCAGCCAGTTAGATGTGGCACCCCAACGAGCGAATGTTGGCATACCGCTTGCATTTTAGTATTTCATAATTTACTTTATTACCCGCATTTCTCAAGGAGGATTGAAATGAGGACATTTATTACCCGTTTATGTTTGTTCAGTTGGGTGATCGCAGGCCCGGTTATGGCCGATATGCCCGATCCACATCCGCTGATCGATGATCAGATCACCGTAAAACTGGAACTGGTGGACAAGATTTCCTACCACCCCAACCTGTTACCCATCATCCTTAAGAACAGTGATTATCTGGAACTAACGCCGGAGCAGATCAGGCTGTTCAGTCAATGGCGCAAGGATAACTTCCAGCCCATGTTCGATGCGATGGCAGAGATCGTGAAAGGGCGTGCTGATTTCATAGAGGCGTCACTTAACTCCGGTATTTCTGGAAACCAGCTTCAGGCACACCAGAAGAAACTGTTCGTACTTCAGGAGGAGGTTCTGGCCTATAAATTGTCATGCAGAAAAAACATCATCAGCACATTCTCCACTGAACAATGGGACAGCCTGCAGTTCCTGATGAACGATATTCAGATCTCAGGCGGAGACTGAACGAGATAATCCAGGGAAGCGTAATTCGTTAACGGATAAAGGGGCAGAGTCGTGACCAAGAAAGGTAATTGTTGTTGTCTATTAAGGGCCAATCTTCTGTTATTTATATTGGTGTTGTTGGGCGTAATTAGCGCGGCTGCAGATGCCAACTGGACGCAAAGGTTTTTGTCCCCCGAGTCCTTCATGATGCTCGTTTTTCCATTGGCATCCTTGCTGTTGATTATAGGCGTTGTTGTCTTATCCGAGCTGAAAGATTCTTGCGATATGATGTCGGGCAAGGGCCCATAAGATTTGACATCAGGAAATCGATGGGATCAGATTCGACTGGACAAACTGCGCTCCAGAAAACTGGACCCAAACCCCGCCAGCCTTCCAGCCTGCCACGGCTTCGCAAGGAACTGTCCAAACTGCAGATCGAGTGCCGGGTGAAATGTTGGCCCTTGATCCCGGGGCGTACACCGGAATCGCTGTGTCTTCATTGTTTGCAGCTGGCAAAGAACTCCATGTCCCGGTCGGCCTTCAGGCACTGGCCACTGGTATAGGTCATCAGATTGCGGTTGCTGCTGGACTCGCGCTCTTGCCGTTCCATGCTTAGTAATTGCTGGGACGGATTGCAGCCCTTGGCATCAACGCACTGGCCTTCCTTGCCGCAGACCCGGCGCACCAGTTTTTCGCAGGGCGAGTAACCGACAATCGGGAGGTCTTCCCACTCCGCCGGCTCCGGTACCGGCAATTCCCTTGATTCCAGAATTTTCTTGTTCGGAATCGCGATCCCGTTGCGGATAATCAGAATCGAGCCGTCCTGCAGACGATGGGTCCCTTCCCAGAGCTGGGTGGTAACGCCGTCGACAGTCACCGTGGCCCGGTTGGTATTCGGATCCACCATGACTTCATTGCCACTCAGCGTGCGGCTAGACCAGTTGCCGGCCTGTGCCGTGAAGGTGCCTGCTGCGAGAATAGCAATGATGATCGAACGCGCCATGTAAATGCCCCTTGTAACCTGGTCCGACTGTTGCCCTGATTATGGAGCCAATAAATGCAATTGACCACTGGCTCGTGATGCTGGCCGGCCCCTGCCGCATTGACCCGGCGCCAGGCCTGACTGAAACGCTGTTACAATAAACAGTTGGCTATCATGAAGAGCGTTATCAAATGAAGATCACCGTCATCAGTGGCAGTCATCGTGAGAATTCCCAGAGCGAGAAAGTGGCGCGTCACATCGAGAAAACCCTCAAGGAACAGGGTGTCTGTGATGAGACCTGGCTGTTCAGTCTTGCTGGCAACCCGCTGCCGCTCTGGGACGAGGGCATCTGGAATGACGACCCGCAGTGGAACGAGCTGCTGGGTCCGATCTCCGAGCAGCTGAAATCAAGCGACGGGTTCGTGGTGGTCTCACCGGAATGGCATGGTCAGGCGCCGGCCGGGCTGAAGAATTTCTTCCTGATGTGGACCTCCAAGGGCGAGGAGCTGGCGCACAAGCCGGCCCTGATTGTGACGGTGTCTTCGGCCGATGGTGGCGCCTACCCGGTGGCGGAACTGCGCATGAGCAGCTACAAGAACAGCCGTATCTGCTACATCCCTGAACATGTCATCGTGCGCAATGTCGAATCGGTCCTGAACAGCAATCCGGATGATAACAATGCCGGTGCCGATGAGTATTTCCGGGCCCGGATCCTGTATGCCCTTAAGCTACTGCGTGAGTATGCCCTTGCCCTGGCCACGGTCCGTGCCAGCGGGGCCGCTGATCTCTCCGTATACCGTAACGGCATGTAATCGCCGGCGACGATAACGCCAATTCACAGCAGAAAGCTGAACCCGGCCGTGCCGGTAAGCGCGCCTTGTCCGGCGAGTGGATCCAGTTCATTTGGCTTGTCGCCTATCCGGTAGCGCAGGTTTTGTGACAGGATCTGTTTGCGATGCCTATCCAAACTGGCCAGCCTTTCGGCTTATATGTCAGGCCGTTCTGGCAGCCGTGACGTCAATGCGCGATAAACGGCACTGGTGGATGACGCGTGATGAAAAATACCTATAATGAGCTCTGATCCAAATCAGAGCGTTGTCGTCCTGTCCATGAACGTTCCCTTGCTATTGCTTGGAATCAGCCTGTTTGTGGGGTTCAAACCTGCGTGGGGGGGATGGGATGAAGGCGAGGCCGCCTACCGGCGCGGGGACTACGCCACGGCCTTCAGGCATTGGCAGGCACTCGCAAAGCAAGGTGATATCGGCGCCCAATACGATGTCGGGATGCTGCTGCATCAGGGCCTGGGAGTCCCCCGGGATGATGCCCGGGGAGTGCATTGGCTAAGCCAGGCAGCTGAACAGGGTCACGCCATGGCGCATTATGGGTTGGGTTACCTGCACCAGCTCGGGCAGGGTGTTCCGCAAGACGCCGAAGAGGCCGTGAAGTGGTATCGAAGTGCCGCGGAGCGGGGTCTTCCCCAGGCCCAGTTCAACCTGGGCCTGATGTACCTCGAGGGTGCCGGCATCGGGACGGACATTGGCGAAGCATTAAACTGGCTCACACAGGCCGCGCAACAGGGTCTGTTGGAGGCGCAGTTCCTCCTGGGCCATCTCCATGCCGAGGGACGTGGTGTCCCGCAGGACTACCGCGAGGCCGTGAAGTGGTACCGGGCGGCGGCCGAGCGTGGTCTGGTCGGAGCCCAGTTCAACCTCGGTGTTCTCAACACACAGGCGCAAACCTATAGTGAGGCGCTGAAATGGTTTCGCGCTGCTGCCGAGCGCGGCCATGAAAAAGCCCAGTATAATCTGGGCCTTATGTACTCTGAAGGGCGGGGTATCGGGCCGGACCCTGCACAGGCCCTGCACTGGTACCGGGCATCGGCGGAACAGGGCTTCGCCCCGGCGCAATATGCACTGGGTCGCTTCCATGAGCAGGGTAACGCCGTCCCGCAGGACAGTACTGCGGCCATTCGCTGGTACCTGCTGGCCGCCGAACAGGGCGATGCCGGTGCGCAGTTGAGGCTGGGACAGATCTACAAAGAGGGCATCGGTGTGCCACGGGATGGCAGTGAGGCGGTCAAATGGCTCAGACAGGCCGCCATGCAGGGTGATGCAGAGGCCCAGTTCAATCTGGGCGTGGTCTACAAACAAGGGAGCGGTGTCACGCAGGACATGGCCGAAGCAGCGCGCTGGTACCGGGCAGCGGCCGAGCAGGGGTATGCCAAGGCACAAAATAATCTCGGTTTCATGTACGGGACGGGGAGCGGCGTTCCCCAGGACTACGTGCTTGCCCACATGTGGTACAACCAGGCCGGGGCGAACGGTATTGAACTGGGCATCAAGAACCGGGACAAACTCGCCGGAGAGATGACCCCCGAGCAGATCGCCGAGGCCCAGCGGCTGGCGCGCGAGTGGATGAAACGCTGCGAGGGCACCGGTCGTGGTCCTTTCCCCGCGGCGCCTACTGCCTCACCCGCTGCGTCCATGGCCGGATCCGTTATACAGTCGTCGCCACCGGCTGCCGGCCCGGTAACCGGGGCACCTGGCCGGGACATGGAATCCCGGCCATGACCGTGGGGTACCCGCGGGCTGAGTGCAGGAAATGGCGAGCTGCTTTGTGCTCATTTACGGTCTCTTGCGCACAGTGCGGTTTGCATGAGCAGGCGTCGGCACCAGCGGGTTAAAAATGTGGACAGAACCGGTTGTCACGGACCGCATTCCCTGTTTCAATGGTGCCGCATGACGTGTGCGGATGGAGGTCTGTTTCGCCAGAGCAGGCAGGTTTGCACTGACTGATTAAAAAGGAATCTATGTGTACCGCGCTACCAGAAAAAAACTGAAAAATTTCATGCAGAAAATGCACGATGAGGGCCCGGAAGGCTTCGCGTCCGGTTCCTGGCCGGGCTCGGAAGACAGCACAGACCCAATCCCTCCGGTTGTAGCCAGGCGCTCGCGCTGGCCATCCGCCAACAGCATTGTTGCGGTACTTGCCCTGGCCCTGATTGTCACGGGTGTGGTGGGGGCCTATCTATCCAACAAGTCGAAGCGCGAGGCCGTCGCCTCCCGAATTGACAGCATAGTGCGGGCGCCCATACGCAATCCCGATGTCGAGCGCCTGCAGGACCTGGAGGCCAGGCTGGCGAACAGCCTTACTCCCTATGAAAAACGCCTGCGGGATCTGGAACAGAATCTGACGCAGACCCGTTCGTTTTATGACGAGCGCCTGGAGGAACTGGAACAGAGGCTGACACATGTCAGTGATCCCTATGAGAAACGCCTGAACAAGCTGGAGAAAATGCTGGTCAGCGCGAGTGATCCCTACAAGGAGAAGTTGCGCGGGATCGAGCAACGGCTGGTGCATACCACAAATCGCCTGGATGAGCTGTCTGCCGTGATGGTGTCCCTGACGAGCAGCGCCGAAGCGATTATTGCAGCGAATGTGGCCGTGATGGCCGATCCCCCTGCGGCATTGCCGATCAAGCCAACTATTATTACCCGGGACAATGTGGCGCTGCCGGAGCCGAAGCCGGAACCGGAGCCGGAAAAGGTGGCGCAGGCCGTTGCCCTTAAGACTCCCGCCGCGCCACGCGCCGACTTGCCGGTTTCGGGAAAAACCGGCCCCTGGGTGATTAATATCGGCTCCTATGCTAAAGAGGCGATTGCCATCAGGAAGCAGGCCGTGTTCCTGGACAAGGGCGTTGCTACGGAACGGGTGGCTGCCAGCGTGGGTGGCCGGACCCTGTACCGTGTCCATGTCGCCGGCTTCGACAGCCGCAAGGAGGCCAGCGCCCATGCCAAAACAGTCGAGCAGCGGCTGGGTCTGAAGGAAACCTGGATCAAGCGTCGCTAGCCGGTCTGCTGCTGCGCGCAGCCGCTGCCTTTCCCTGAGTCCTCTCGCACTGCCCTGTTCCGACCGGGATGCGCCATCGTTAACAATGGGATGTGCACAAGCCACGGGAGCGTGATGTGACTGATCAGCAGCACGAGAGCATGTCGTTTCGTGAAGGGGTTGACCGCATGGTTGACCGCGCCACCCTGGCGGCCGGTCTCGACCCCGGAACTGCCAGTGTCATCAAGGCCTGCGATGCCGTCCTGCAGATCAAGTTTCCGGTCAGGTTGCGCGACACCATCGAGGTTTTCACCGGCTGGTGGGCGGTACACAGCGCGCACCGCCTGCCGGCCAAGGGCGGACTGCGGTTCACCCTGCAGGTGAGCCAGGACGAGACCGAAGCCCTGTCTGCCCTGATGAGCTACAAGTGTGCGATTGCCGATATCCCGTTCGGCGGGGCCAAGGGTGGCCTGGTTATCGATCCATCAAAATACCATGTCGATGAGCTGGCCGAGATCACCCGCCGCTTTGCCCGGGAACTGGCTCGCCGCGACCTGCTCAACCCGGCGACCAACGTTCCGGCACCGGACATGGGGACCTCTTCCCGCGAAATGGCGTGGATTGCGGATACCTACAAGACCCTGTTCCCGGAGGATGTCAACCAGGAAGCCTGTGTGACCGGCAAGCCGGTCACTCATGGAGGCATCCCGGGGCGTACCGATGCGGTCGGCAAGGGTGTGCAGTTTGCCCTGCAGGAATTCTTCCGCCACCCCGAGGAACTGGAGAGGGCTGGTCTCAGCGATGGTCTGACCGGGCAGCGTGTGGTTATCCAGGGGCTCGGCAATGTGGGTTACCACACCGCCAAGTACCTTTCCGAGGAAGACAAGGTCAAGGTCATCGCGATCATCGAGCGCGACGGCGTGGTGTTCAACGAGGACGGTCTGAACGTCCATGACATACGCCAGCACTTTGCCGAGAATGGCGTGCTCAAGGGGTTCCAGAAAGCGGAGTACAGCCCGCAGGGCAGTGAGGCGCTGGAGATGGAGTGCGAAATCCTGATCCCCGCGGCACTGGAATCGCAGATTCATGCGGGCAATGCCATGAATATCCAGGCCAGCCTGGTTGTCGAGGCGGCCAACGGGCCGGTGACCTACGAGGCCGACGAGATCCTGCAGCGCCGCGGTATCGTGATGCTGCCGGATATCTACGTCAATGCCGGTGGCGTAACCGTTTCCTATTTTGAATGGGCGCGGAACATTTCCCACATGCGTTTCGGGCGCCTGCAGCGCCGCTACGAGGAACTGCGTGCTACCACTTACCTCGCCGCCCTGGAGAAGCTGACGGGTAGGGAGGCCCCGCGTGATCTGCGCACCGAGATCGTGCGCGGTGCCAGTGAGCTGGACCTGGTGCGGTCGGGCCTGGACGACACCATGCGTGCCGCCTTCCTCGATATCCGTGAAGTCATGAAACGCAATGACAATATCAAGGATTACCGCACTGCGGCCTATGTGATCGCCATTCAAAAGCTGGCGCGGTCCTACTACGATTTGGGTCTGGTAAACATACCGGAGGAGTAGGCACTGGCCCGGGGTCACCCGAGGCAGGTCCATTCGCGCGCCCGGTGAGTAAGACGGGCTAGCCTGTTTCCCTGTCGGGAATCCCCTGCAGCCCGGTTTTCCCCACGCGACTGTGTTCGATAACGTGCATGGCCACGTCTGCCAGGGTTTTCAGCACCAGGAACATGACCAGCCGGGCCGTCGAGTCGCCGGCGAAATGGCTGCCCATCAGGATCATGGTGTGCATGGGGATAATGCGCACATAGGGGAAGAACATGATGAAGCCGATGTTCGGCGTACCTGTCTCATCCCGTTCCCGGTTGTAGTAATACGAATACCGGTGATTGAAGAAGAATATCAGTATGCACATGGCCACGCCGGCGCTGGCGACAGTGGACGCGATGCTGTGCTCGGCGAACAGGAAGACCAGGTAGGCAAGGTGAAAGCCCCCGTAGTGCACGGCAAAGAAGAACGCGGTCTGCCGCTGGGTCTTGCGAGTCGGTTTTACCGGCCGGCTATTGATGCGTAAATTTCTGGTCGAGAACTGCCTGAGGGCGAGCATCCTGCGGACATTGAAATAACCGATGATGATGCTTTGACCCCAGTAGATCCATATCACGACAGCGACATCCCATTGCTGCACAATCGCGAACAGGATGGTCGCGAGGTTTGACAGGACCAGTACAGTGGTCGAACGGTCGGTTTGTCCATATCTGGCCAGGGTCATGGTGCTGTATCCAGGTGAGCTTCTGTTATCTTTTCGGCTGTCAGAGGATTTCCTGCAGATAGGCGGCCCCTCCCAGCAAGTCCATTTGTTCCAGGATCCACGCGTGTCGTTCACTGATATAGGCTGTCGGGCTGCTGATGCTGTATATGCGCGGATTGGGCAGGATGGCCGCGAGCAGGGCGGCCTGCTCTCTGCTGAGGGTGTGTGCGGATTGCCCGTAGTGGCGGCGGCTCGCGGCCTCGATGCCGAAGGTACGCTCTCCCATCTCGGCGATATTCAGGTACACCTCCAGGATGCGCTGCTTGGGCCAGAACAGTTCCAGCAGGACGGTCATCCAGGCCTCCAGCCCCTTGCGCAGGTAGCTGCGCCCCTGCCACAGGAACAGGTTGCGTGCGACCTGCTGGGTCAGGGTGCTGGCACCACGCAGGCGACCCCCGCGGATGTTGCGCCGGGCGGCATCCCGGATGGCCCCGAAATCGAAGCCCCGGTGCTGCGGGAATTTCTGGTCCTCGGCGGCGATCACCGCGAGGGCGGCCTGGGGTGAAATACGCTCGAGGGACACCCAGCGGTAGTCCTGGGCGTGGCCTTCGGCCAGGCTGCGCTGCAGCATGACGGCCGAGGTGGGTGGCGTCACCCAGCGCAGTACGATGACCGGCAGCAGACTGATAACGACAAAGGCCAGCAGGGCGTACAGCAGCCAGCGCCGCAATTGTTTCCGGTTTGTCCTGAACATATGAACAAGCCTGCCGGGAACGGCGCGCCATGGCGACATGGCTAGAATACCCCGCGGATCACTGCGATGAACCAGATCAGGCTGGTGGTGATCACGCCGAGCAGGGCTATGCCCAGCAGCGTGCGCCAGCCATTGTACATGGACCCGATGATGGTGAAGCCGTTGACATAAATCGTTTCGCAGGCCCCGTTGCCGCGGTCGTCGCGGGCGGTGCTCGTACCCCTGGAAAATCCCTGGTCGTTGGAATAATCGGCGAGCCATCCACGTATGCGTATCTGGTCCCCGATGCGTACCTTTTTGATCAGCTTGCGCAGGTAGGGGTCCGCGGCGAGCAGGTGGTTATTGGAAATCTTGTCGAGACGGAAGCGCTCCCAGTCCGCACTGTCCCTGGTGTGGAAATTACAGGTGAATTCCCCGTTCCAGAAATCAAAATGAAACTGGCAGGCCACTATCGGGTCCGTGGTTTCCCGACGGTGATCCTGTTCGAGGAAGGTGAGGAGTGTGCGCGCTTCCACGGGGCGCGCCCGCTGCACACTATCCGGGAGTTCATCGAGGAGGGCTGCAGCACGGCGTTGTCCGATAGCCGTTAAGGGCGTGCTTTCCTACTCGATCTTTATATATGCATAGCCCTTGCCTTGCAGCTCCGCGATGCGCACCACGCCGGACGGCACAAGTTTCACTCCCGGGTACAGTTTGTCCTCGGGCAGCTTGATCCCGCTGCGGGTAATGTCACAGAGTTCCAGTTTGACGCCCTGAACGGTATTCAGGGCGCTGAGGCGGCCATGGAGATTGCTGCGCCGTTCCTCCAGTGCGGTATCACTGCTGAAGGGCGTTTTCTCGAGTTTATCGTCGGTCAGGAAGCGAATGCCGTGGGCGACAAACACGATCCTGACATCGTAGTCGATCAACTCATTCTGATAGAAGGTTACCATGTTGTTGATGCTGGTCAGCATGGCACTGAAGCGACGCGGGTCCGCGTAGTCGGCATGGTAGACCACTTTCACAACCGAATCCGAATCACCTGCATCATCCTGGGCGTTAACCGGCTGGGCCGACCAGACCAGAAAGGTCATAAGGAGCAGAAACTTGGAAATGTTAAGGGTTTTGCTGATCATGGCGCTCTCCTCCGGCCGGGTTCTGTTGCCGGCCTACCCTATTATTGTAGGCGATATAGAGTGAATTGGTGAGTCGTGTGGCTCATTCAGTGACTATAATTCAAGCAGGCGCATGAAAAAAATGATTCGCAGCCACTGCTGTCCCGCTTAATCCCCTCTCCCAGAGAGGGAGGGTTAGGGTGTACCCGATCAAGCGCCGGGCATAAAAGGGGATCAAAAGGATTAACTGCATGATATATATCCCCTCATCCTGCCCTTCTACCCCTCAAGGGGGTAATGAAAAGAGTCCCGAAGCACCCGGAAAACGGGCATAAAGGAGAAGGAAAAGCCTTCTTTAAATCATTGATAGTAAATTTCAGGTCTCACAGGCTACCGAAATAAAGTTGTACCTATACATGAACGGATTCGCTTGGAACATGAGGGGATTAAGTTGGGCAGCAGTGACTCGCAGGCCTGGGTCGAGGAGAATGTGATGCAGAAAACTGGTCGTTCGTACCAACCACTGGCTGTGCTGCTGGCCGCGACACTGGGTTTCCTCACGGCTAGCTGCCCTGCCGACGAACCGCCCGGGACGGATGGTTCCTACGCTGCGTTGATCGTCATCCACCCTGCCGGCACAAGCACCGGCAAGTACGCCAGGGGGCGGTCGGATTGCCGGCGGTACGGTGTCATCTGGTCCGGGGGTGCTGCCCTGCGTCGGCCCGGTCGAATCAGCCCGCGCCCGGTACGCAGTCGCTGGCAGGCTGGTGGGGAAAGTCGCATCCGCTGCGCGGAGGGGGGCGCCTTCGAGCGGCGCTACGTGGCGGATCAGCCCTGGATCCGCTGAAACCTTCAGGGGCCCTGTCGGTCGTCTGTTTGCTCACCGCTGTCTTGCCTGATGACATGCCAGTACGATCGTACATTACTGCGCAGTTCAGGTAGCCTGAGGGTGATGGCGATTTCCTCGCAGGCCGACAGGCACAGCAGGACTACTGCAAACCGGAAGGGCCAGGCAATGTCCGCCATGAACAGCAAGAAGATCGCGACACTCATCAGCACGGCCACGGCCTTGGCGAACCAGGTGTGGTAGCTGGTAAGTTGTCTGAATTTCAGCAGGCCGGCGATGGGAGGGATAACAAAGGCGGTCAGTACCAGCAGCACAAATCCGGCTTCTCTCCTGATGATATCCGGCCACAGCCACCAGGCACACAGTGGTATGACCAGGTAGATGACCAGGTCGCCCCAGCTGTCCAGCCGGGTTCCGAATTCCGAAGTCGCGTGCAGCCGGCGTGCAACAAAGCCGTCAATCGCATCCGAAAACAGCGTAATTGCCAGCAGGGCAAGAAACAGGCGTGGACGATCGGTCCAGGCCAGGTAGAGCAAAAAGGGTGCAGCAATGAGACGGAAGGCACTCAGCAGGTTGGGTACATTCACCCATTGGCGCAACATGTGACTTGCTGACTGGTGCTTGCAGATAGCGTTTACCGCTTGCCGCCCCGCATCAACAGGGCGATGGCTGCACTGGCCAGCACGATAATACTGGCGATCAGTACACCCTTCTTGGTGAATTCCCCGAATACGTCACCCGGTATGATGTCGAGTACCATCAGTACGGCGAGACCGGCCACTATGAATATAAGGGTGGCGGTCACCAGCCTGACCACGCCGGCCAGGCCGGATGTCCCGGTTTGCGGGGTATCAGGTTCGTCTGTCATGGTGCATGGTCCCTGTAGTTGGGTTTGAGCGGCTGTAGCGGGTGCCGCTCAGTCCGGTTTGACGGCCAGCTTGCCGCTGCCAAGGAACATCAGGGCAAGGCCGCCGAAGAAATAAAAGCCCTGCAGTTCGAGCCGCCAGCCACCATGTTCGGTGAGGCTGAGAAAATCGCCGGTATGGACCAGCAGGACGGCGAACAGCATGTTGACCACCACCACCAGCCCGCCAACCCGGGTCAGCACACCCGCGATGATCATCAGGGGTGCGACAACCTCGCCCAGATAGACACCGTTGGCCAGCAGGGACGGCAGTCCGGCCTCGGTGAGGCGGCCGCTAATGAACTCGACCGAGCCCGGGTTGATGAGCTTGGCAACCCCGTGAAACAACATGAGTCCGCCAACGCTCAGTCGCAGGATCAGTTTGCCCACGGCGTCGTATTGTGATTGATCGGTCATGGCACAGCCCTCGCACAGTTAGTGAACGCTATTGGTTTCTTTTCGCCTTGATCAACAGGCTGGTTTCGTATAGCACGGGCAAAATGTAATTACAAACCAGTTGGGATGAAACCCAGTGCTGCCCCACATACTCCCTCTCCCTCCGGGAGAGGGTTGGGGTGAGGGTTGATAATACATACAGTTAAGAAACTTCGTTTCTCACCCCTCATCCTAACCTTCTCCCCTTGAAGGGGAGAAGGAATAATCCTGGACAGTTGTGCAGGTCGGATTGGCGCAGCGTAATCCGACAATACCGGGTGTCGGGTTACGCTACTTCGTAGCTAACCCGACCTACGATGGCTCTACATCCTGCAGTCACTTCGGGCTTCCTGCCCTATCGTGACACTTGTACTTCCCTGTACATCGTCCATGCAGTCGTAACCTTCTCCCCTTGAAGGGGAGAAGGGATATCTCTTTCTGCATCGATAGTGACTTTTATGTCTCTTATCCCTGCGGCCATAAAAAAGCCCCTCGACGAGGGGCTTTTTTAATCTGAACGGGGACAGATTTCAAATCTGTCCCCGTGTTGGATTACTTGGAGGCGATCTCCTCCAGCTGCTTGGCCTTGATGATCTGGCCATCGAGGCCTGCATCCTTACCGCTGCCGCCGTAGGCCACGGTCATCAGGGTGGAGTAGTACACGACCGGCATCTTGAAGTTGGTCTTGTACTTCTGGTTGATGTGGTCCTGGTAGACCTCGACGTTCATCTGGCAGACCGGGCAGGGGGTGACAATCATGTCGGCGCCGCCGTCATAGGCGGACTCGATGATGTCCTTGATGAGTGCCTGGCTCTTTTCCGGCTCGGAGAAGGCCAATGCGCCGCCGCAGCACGACACCTTCTGGTCGTAGTTTTCAATCGGTTCAGCACCCATGGTCTCGACCAGTTTGTCGAGATACTTCGGGTTTTCGTAGGACTCGCCGTCGATGCCGAACGGACGGTTGGTCTGGCAACCAACGTAGCCGGCGATCTTGACGCCGTCGAGCGGCTTCGTGACGTGTTTGCCCATTTCCTCGTAACCGAGGTCCTCGATCAGGACTTCGACCATGTGGCGTATGTTCTGGTTGGCCTCGACCTTGAGTCCGGCCTGCGCCAGGGCCTCGTTGGTCTCGGTCATCAGCTTGTCGTCATCATGCAAACGTTCCTGGGCCTCCCTGGTGGCAAGCCAGCAGGCGGCACAGGTGGCCACGATGTCCTGGCCGGGATTCTCGCGCTCGGAGATCGCCATGTTGCGTGCCGACAGCGCCAGCCGCGGCAACTCTCCGCCACCGGAGTAGCCGATCGAGGCCGAGCAGCAGTTCCAGTCCGGGATCTCGTTGAGTTCGATATCCAGTGTCTTGCACATGCTGTTTACGGACACCATGTAGTTGGATGCCGAGGCTGCCTTCTGTGAGGAACAACCGGGATAGAATGAATAGGATTTCTTAGCCATGATTTAGATCCTCACTTGCCGGCGACCGGGATGCGGGCCGCCTCAAGTTCTTCTGCCTTTTCCAGGATAGCGTGCAGACCCTTGGCATCCTTGCACTTGTGACCGCCAATCAGTTCCATCGGACTGAGGCGCTTGGTCATCAGCATGCCGAGGCCGATTTTCTGCATTTTCAGCGAGGTCTTGATGCCCTCGCCGATGCCGTTCATGAAATACAGGGACAACCCCAGCTTCAGTTCATTGACGCGGCCGGTCTTGGTCAGGTTGTCCCAGAACAGCTGCGAGAACTTGTGGGTCGGCTGGTTCTTGGGGGCAATGCCAAGACGCTTCGCGTAGTGTGCGAGGCCGTGCATGATATGGGTGATCGGCAGTTCGCGTGGACAGCGCACAATGCAGTTGTAGCAGGAAGTGCACATCCACATGGAGGTGGATTGCAGCACCTCATCACGCTTGCCGGCACGGATCATCATGAAGATCTCCTGCGGCGGGTGATCCCAGTACGGGCCTAAGGGGCAGGAGCCGGAGCACACGCCGCACTGCATGCACATCTTCACCCATTCGCCTTCCTCGACATTTTCCTCCACTTCACGGAGAAAGCTGTTGCGGTACTGTTCGACCATTTGTTGATTGGCATCAGTCATGATTTTCTCCTGGCCTGCAGTCTAGAACTTGAACGGGCTCATGCCGACCTTCTCGACGGCTGCAGCCATGTCGTTGATGAGTTGCGGTGCCCGCTCGATATCGGTAATGGCGACCTCGTAGGTCTCGACGCGCTCCTTCTCGAGGTTGAGCGTTTCCAGCGTGTCGTCGACCTTGCTCATGCGCACAGCTGTTGAGGGCGTCGGATATCCAGATGGTGTTGACGCTCCCCAGGCAGCGCACCGGGATGACGCGGGCAAACTCGCTGTAGTGGTTGCCGTTCTTGGCGGCCATGTCGAGTGCCGGGTAGGCGTCGTTCTCGCAGGCCAGTACCAGGATCCGCGGTTTCTCGTCGAACTCGTCCGGCATATCGACGTTCTTGAGCTGCTGGCCGACGGTATCGACCGAATAGTTCTCGAAGGATATGACGCGCACCGGGCAGGCGCCCATGCAGGTGCCGCAACGGCGGCAGCGTGCCTCGTTGAAGACCGGGTAACGTTCCTCGTCCTCGTCGATGGCGCCGAACGGGCATTCCACCGTGCAGCGCTTGCACTGGGTGCAGCCTTCCTTGCGGAAGGACGGGAACGACAGGTCGCCGGAGCGTGGGTGCGCGGCGCGGCCGAGCTTGGCGTTTTCCAGTGCCTGGATGGCCTTCAGGGCGGCGCCGGTGGCGTCTTCCTTGGCCTGCAGCATGTCCATGGGACGGCGCACGGGGCCGGCGGAGTAGATGCCGGTGCGGCGGGTCTCGTAGGGGAAGCAGATAAAGTGCGAGTCGTTGAAACCGTACTTCAGGTGCGGCAGGTCCGGGCCCTGGCGGTAGTCCAGGTTGAGAATGGAGTCGACCTTCACTTCCGGTACCAGGTTATCGAGGTCGATTTCTTCGTCGTCAGCCGTGACCGGCAGGTCGATATCCACGCCGGAATTGGGCACCTGGCCGGTAGCGAGCACCACCAGGTCGGCGTTTTCGTTCACTTCCTGGTCCAGGATCAGGTCCTGGAATTTTACCTGCACATTGCCACCGTTGAACGAGACTTCGCTGACCGTGCCCTTGGTGAAGATGACGCCCTTTTGCTGGCCGCTGCGGTAGAAGTCCTCACCGCCGGCACCGGGAGTGCGCAGGTCGGAGTAGATAATGTTGGTGTCGATGGCCGGGTTCTGGTCCTTGAAGTACATCGCCTGCTTGATCGAGGTCAGGCAGCAATGCCCGGAGCAGTAGGGCAGGTGGCCTTCCTTGTTGCTGCGCTGTCCGGCGCACTGCACGAACACCACGCTTTCGACTTCCTTGCCGTCGGACGGGCGCTTGATAGCGCCGCCGTTGGCCTCGAGGGCCAGTTTCTCCAGGCCGGCCTGATCGACCACGTCCGGGGTCTTGCCATAACCGAGTTCCGGCAGCTGGCTGGCATCGTAGTTGCTTGCGCCGGAGGCCATGATGATGGCGCCGAAGTTTTCAGTCGTCGTGGAACCGGACTCGGTGGAAATGTCTGCCGAGAAACGGCCCGGTGCGCCGCTGGTCTTGGTAATGGTGGAATTGAGGTGCACCGTGACCTTACTATTGCCCTCGATCTGGCTGATCATTTCCGCTATGCCGGTATCTTCCGGATCGGCATACGGCATGTGTTCCGGGACGCGCTTGTATTCAAACGCCGCGCTGCCGCCGAGCTGTCCGGCCTTCTCCACGAGGGTGACAGGGTAGCCGGCCGCCGTCGCCTCGATAGCCGCGGTCATGCCGACGATGCCGCCGCCCGCAACCAGGATGTGATCGTTGCTGGCGGCCTCTTCGCTGACGTGCGGCGGGGTCATGAACTTCACTTCGGCACAGCCCATGCGCACATAGTCGGCCGCCATTTCCTGGGTGGTCTCGCGCGCCTCGTCGGTGTCCGGGCGCACCCAGATGACGCCTTCGCGCAGGTTGGCGCGGCCGATGGCGACG